>QFXG01000017.1 GCA_003402285.1 Candidatus Nitrotoga sp. SPKER
CCCGTTTTTCCAAGGTTACCGTCCGCAATTCTATTTTAGAACTACAGACGTAACGGGGGCGGTTGAATTGCCGGCTGGTACTGAAATGGTGATGCCGGGAGATAACGTGTCGGTGACGGTGAGCTTGATAGCCCCGATCGCGATGGAAGAAGGTCTGCGTTTTGCGATACGTGAAGGCGGTCGCACTGTCGGTGCCGGTGTGGTGGCTAAAGTGATCGAGTAATAGTGCGTGCAATAAAATGTAAATTCATTATATAATAATAAGTTGATCCGCTATTGCGACAATAGCTACCAAAAATAGTATAAAAATTATGAAAAGTCAAAATATTCGTATACGTCTAAAAGCGTTTGATTACCGTCTAATTGATCAGTCCGCATCTCGTATCGTAGAGACTGCAAAGCGTACCGGGGCGGTGGTAAAAGGCCCGGTTCCGTTGCCTACCAAAATAGAGCGTTTTGATGTTTTGCGTTCCCCGCATGTTAATAAGACCTCGCGCGATCAATTTGAGATCCGTACGCATCTGCGCATGTTGGATATTGTTGATCCGACCGAGAAAACTGTAGATGCGTTAATGAAATTGGATTTGCCTGCGGGCGTGGATGTCGTAATTAAATTGCAATAATTGGTTGTGGTAAGTGAATCGGCTGGCCAATTGTAGTCAGCCCCTTAAGAAGGATATAAAAATGAGTTTAGGACTTGTCGGTCGAAAGATTGGCATGACCCGCATTTTTACCGATGATGGAGTGTCTTTGCCGGTGACAGTGTTGGACGTGTCCAATAATCGTATTACCCAAATTAAAACCTTGAGTATTGATGGTTATAATGCAGTGCAAATTGCGTTTGGGGTGCGACGCGCAAGTCGCGTTACAAAAGCAGCGGCGGGTCATTATGCTAAAGCGGGTGTGGTCGCGGGTAGTGTGCAAAAGGAATTTGTTGCTGGCTCTGATGAATTAAGCGGTCTGCAAGCGGGTGGTACGCTAAGCGTAGATTTATTTAAAGTTGGTCAGAAAGTGGACGTCACCGGTGTTACTCTTGGTAAGGGTTTTAGTGGTGTAATTAAGCGTTACCATTTTGGTTCCGGTCGTGCCACGCACGGTAATTCAAAATCCCACAATGTGCCTGGTTCTATTGGTATGGCACAAGATCCTGGTCGCGTGTTCCCGGGTAAGCGTATGTCCGGGCATCTTGGCGACGTGCAACGTACTGTACAAAACCTCAAAATAGTTCGTATTGACATTGATCGTCAGCTATTGCTGATAATGGGTGCAGTTCCTGGTTCAAAAGATGGGAACGTTGTTGTACGCCCAGCCGTAAAGGCGGGTGCATAATGGAGCTTAAAGTTATTGACGGTAAAGGTTTGATGAGCGCTAGTATGTCGGCCTCCGACGAGTTATTTGGCCGCGAATATAACGAGGCGCTGATCCACCAGATTGTGATTGCATATCAGGCCAATGCACGTTTTGGCAATAGTAAGCAAAAGGGTCGTAGTGAAATTGCGAAGAGCACGCGTAAGCCTTGGGCTCAAAAAGGGACTGGTCGCGCACGTGCTGGTATGGCATCTAGCCCATTGTGGCGCGGTGGCGGTAAAATTTTCCCAAACAGTCCGGACGAGAATTTTACTCAGAAGGTTAACCGTAAAATGTACCGTGCTGGATTGGCTTCTATTTTTTCGCAACTAGTGCGTGAAAATCGCTTGACAGTAGTTGATAGTCTGACACTTGAGGCGCCAAAGACAAAGCTGTTGGCGCAGAAAATGGTAGACATGGGGTTTGATTCAGGCCGTGTATTGATTATTGTTAATGATATTGACGACAATTTATATTTATCTTCGCGTAATTTGCAAAGCGTGCTTGTGTTGGAGGCTCATCTTGCGGATCCGGTGAGTTTGGTGCGTTTCCCAAAAGTACTTGTGACGCTTGATGCTATGAGGAAAATTGAGGAGATGCTGGCATGAGTAACCAAAAATTCAGCCAAGAGCGCTTGATGAATGTATTGCAAGCTCCGCAAATATCTGAAAAAGCAACATATGTGGCTGATAAATGCGCACAAGTAATTTTTCGGGTGGACTTTAGTGCTACGAAGCCGGAGATTAAGGCTGCTGTCGAGTTGATGTTCAGGGTGAATGTCGAGAGCGTTCAGGTTGCTCTTGTTAAGGGTAAGCAAAAACGTTTTGGCAAGTTCATAGGCCGGCGTAAAGACTGGAAGAAGGCATATGTATGTCTCGCGCCTGGTCAGAAAATCAATTTTTCTGAGAGTGAGCAAGGATAATTATGGCACTGATCAAACTTAAACCAAGCTCGCCGGGACGACGTGCTGTTGTGCGTGTGGTCAACAGTGATTTGCATAAGGGGAAGCCTCATGCGCCGTTGTTGGAAAAAAAGAATAGAACTGCTGGTCGTAATCATAATGGACATATCACCATCCGTCATATGGGTGGCGGACATAAAAAAAATTATCGCATAGTTGATTTTAAGCGTGATAAAGATGGCGTTGCAGCTACTGTTGAGCATTTAGAATATGATCCGAACCGTAGCGCGCATGTGGCGCTCTTATGTTATGTTGATGGCGAACGCCGTTACATTATTGCGCCTAAGGGCGTAGCGGTGGGTACTCAGCTAGTGAGCGGTTCAGAGGCACCAATTAAAGCGGGCAATGCTTTGCCATTGCGAAATATTCCGGTAGGTTCGACTATACACTGTATCGAAATGATGCCAGGTAAAGGCGCGCAATTGGCGCGTTCAGCTGGTACGTCAGTACAATTGTTGGCGCGTGAGGGTGGGTACGCACAATTACGTTTGCGTTCAGGCGAAATTCGTAAGGTGCATGTGGATTGTAAGGCGACTATAGGTGAGGTTGGTAATGCAGAACACAGCTTGCGTTCTATAGGTAAAGCTGGTGCGATGCGTTGGCGTGGGGTGCGCCCAACCGTACGTGGTGTGGCGATGAATCCAGTTGATCATCCGCATGGGGGTGGGGAAGGAAAGACTGCTGCTGGTCGTAATCCGGTCAGCCCATGGGGTGTGCCAGCCAAGGGTTTTCGTACACGTCGTAACAAGCGCACTAACGGTATGATAGTACGCCGTCGCTTTCAGGCTTAAGGGGTAAAAATTATGGCACGTTCCATTAAAAAAGGTCCATTCGTCGATGCTTATTTGGTAAAAAAAATTGAAACTGTGCGTGTAAGTAATGATAAGCGACCAGTGAAAACTTGGTCACGACGATCTACGGTATTGCCTGAATTCGTTGGTCTGACCATTGCGGTGCATAATGGTAAACAGCACATCCCCGTGTACATCTCTGAGAATATGGTGGGGCACAAGCTTGGTGAATTTTCGCTGACGCGCACTTTCAAAGGGCACGCTGCTGATAAAAAAGCAGTGGTCAAGAAAAAATAAGGAGGCATGATGAACACAATTGCAGTAGTAAAAGGTGTTCGCTTATCGGCTCAGAAGGGTCGTTTAGTGGCTGATCAGATTCGAGGTTTGTCGGTTAGTAAAGCATTAAATACTCTAGCGTTTAGTCCCAAAAAAGCAGCTGTAATTATTAAAAAAGGTTTGGAATCTGCAATCGCTAATGCTGAACACAATGATGGCGCTGACATTGATGATCTGAAGGTTGCTACTATCTATGTAGATAAAGGAGCTTCGCTGAAAAGAACATCGGCTCGAGCCAAGGGGCGAGGCAATAGTATTGAGAAGCAGACCTGTCACATTACGATTATTGTTGGGAGCTAAGCAAATATGGGACAGAAAATTCATCCAATTGGTTTTCGATTGAGTGTGCAGAAAAACTGGACTTCGAGGTGGTATGCTAACAGCAAGAATTTTGCCGGAATGTTACTTAAGGATATTGAAGTACGTGATTATCTTAAGAAAAAGCTTTTTGGTGCGGGTGTGTCTAAGATTGTTATCGAACGGCCAGCCAAAAACGCTAAAATAACAATTTACACTGCTCGTCCTGGGGTTGTGATTGGTAAAAAGGGTGAAGATATAGAAGCGCTGAGGGCCGAATTAAGAAAGCGCATGGGGTTACCCGATGTTGCATTAAACATTGAGGAGGTACGGAAGCCGGAAACTGATGCTCAGTTAATTGCAGAAAGCATTACCTCACAGTTGGAAAAGCGCATCATGTTCCGTCGCGCTATGAAACGGGCTATGCAAAACGCTATGCGTCTGGGGGCTCAAGGCATCAAGATTATGAGTGCGGGTCGTCTTAATGGGATCGAAATTGCGCGCACTGAATGGTATCGTGAAGGACGTGTGCCATTGCATACGCTACGTGCCAATGTCGACTACGGTACTGCTGAGGCTAAAACCACTTACGGTATTATTGGCGTCAAGGTATGGGTTTATAAAGGCGATCATAATGGTGTAGAGGAAGTGTCTGCGCCGATAGCATCCGAACCTGAAAAAAGAGTAAGAAAGCCGGGGACAAAACATGCTACAGCCAGCTAGAAGAAAATATCGCAAGGAGCAAAAAGGGCGTAATACTGGTATCGCGACACGAGGCAACAAGGTTAGCTTTGGTGAGTTTGGTCTCAAAGCTGTAGCTCGTGGTCGTTTAACGGCACGTCAGATAGAAGCGGCGCGGCGCGCCATGACTCGTCACATTAAACGTGGTGGTCGTATTTGGATTCGTATTTTCCCGGATAAGCCTATTTCACAAAAGCCAGCCGAAGTACGTATGGGTAATGGTAAGGGGAGTCCGGAGTATTATGTTGCTGAAATTCAGCCTGGCAAAATGTTATATGAAATGGATGGCGTAGAAGAGTTGATAGCGCGTGAGGCTTTCCGTTTGGCTTCAGCTAAGCTGCCTATTGCCACTACGTTTGTAATTAGACAGGTGGGGGCGTAATTATGAAGGCAAATGAGTTAAGAATGAAGTCCGTAACAGATCTGGATAAGGAGTTGTTGTCGCTGACCAAAGCGCAATTTGGTCTGCGTATGCAGGTAGCAACACAGCAATTAAGTAATAATAGCCAGCTCCTCAAGGTGCGTCGTGATATTGCTCGCGTGAAAACCATATTGACAGAAAAGGGTACTCAATAATGAGTGCAACAAATTTAAAGCGAACACTGGTTGGCATGGTTGTGAGTGACAAGATGGATAAAACTGTTACCGTATTAGTTGAACGCAAGGTTAAGCATTCTCTTTTGGGTAAAGTTTTGCGTGTATCAAAAAAATACCATGCTCATGATGAGAATAATGAATTTCATCAGGGTGATTTAGTATCCATAGAAGAATGCCGTCCTCTGGCTAAGAGCAAGAATTGGCGCGTGACTAAACTAGTTGAAAAATCTCAAGCGGTTTAACTGTCTATTTAATAGTCAAGGTGGTGTTAGTTTTATTCGGTGCTTGTGTTATTTAGAGCTTTCGGCTATACTATAAAGCTTCGTTTTATTGCTGCTTTAGTTTGCGGCAACCTAACCCAAACGGGTTCCAAAACTGGTCGCTTTTATGCGAATAAAGTTGGAGTATAAATAATGATACAAATGCAATCTGTTCTAAGTGTGGCTGATAATACTGGCGCACGTTCTGTTATGTGCATCAAAGTGTTGGGTGGATCTAAGTGTCGGTATGCGGCCATTGGGGATGTAATTAAAGTCAGCATCAAAGATGCTGCTCCACGTGCTCGCGTAAAAAAAGGTGAGGTGTACAGTGCTGTGGTGGTGCGTACAGCTAAAGGTGTCCGTCGTCCTGATGGTTCTTTGATAAAATTTGATGGTAATGCTGCGGTTTTGCTAAATGCAAAGCTTGAGCCGATTGGTACTCGAATTTTTGGTCCGGTTACGCGAGAACTGCGTACTGAGCGATTTATGAAAATCGTATCGCTTGCTCCTGAAGTTTTGTAAACGGCGATAAAAATTGTATAAGCGACGATATACAAGCGAACTAAGGAAGAGTTATGCGCAAAATTAAAAAAAATGATGACGTAATTGTCATTGCTGGAAAAGACAAGGGTAGTCGTGGTAGCGTGCTGCAAGTGCTTGGTGATCGTTTGCTGGTAAGTGGTGTTAATATGGTTAAAAAGCATCAAAAACCAAATCCAGTAAAAGGTTTGACTGGTGGTATTGTGGCCATGGAAATATCAATCCATGTATCTAATGTTGCTATTTATAACGCAGCATCAAAAAAGCCTGATCGTGTTGGTGTTAAGGTGCTAGAAGATGGTCGCAAAATGCGGGTCTTTAGATCAAGTGGCGAAATGATTGACGCGTAAAGGGGAAATGGCATGGCTCGTCTGTATGAATTTTACAAAGGTACGGTAGCTCCAGGGCTGATGAAACAGTTTGGCTATAAATCTGTCATGGAAGTGCCACGCATTGAAAAAATCACTCTAAATATGGGGGTGGGTGAGGCGGTGGCAGACAAAAAAGTTATGGAGCATGCTGTTGGTGATATGCAAAAAATTGCTGGGCAGAAGCCGGTGGTGACTAAATCTAAGAAATCTATAGCGGGTTTTAAGATTCGTGAAAATTATCCTGTTGGATGTAAAGTTACTTTGCGTAAGGCTCGCATGTATGAATTCTTAGATCGTTTGGTAACGGTGGCTATTCCGCGTATCCGTGATTTTCGTGGTATTTCCGGTAAGGCATTTGATGGTCGTGGCAATTATAATATGGGTGTTAAAGAGCAGATCATCTTCCCAGAGATTGAATATGACAAAATTGATGCATTGCGTGGTATGAATATTACTATTACTACCAGTGCAAAAACTGATGAAGAGGCGCGTGCGCTCTTGCTGGCTTTTAAATTTCCGTTGAAGAACTGAGGGTAAAATGGCTAAAGCGGCTGTCATTAATCGCGAACAAAAACGTCGCGACATAGTAAAAAAATACTCTATTAAGCGTGCTGAGCTGTTAGCAACTATAGTTAACGTTAAATTAAGTGATGAAGAGCGTTATATTGCCCGTCAAAAGCTGCAGGCACTCCCAAGAAATTCTAGTCCGGTACGTTTGCGTAATCGTTGCTCGTTGACTGGGCGTCCGCGTGGTGTCTTCAGTAAGTTTGGTCTAGGTCGAACTAAGTTACGTGAATTTGTAATGCGCGGTGAAGTACCTGGTGTAATTAAGGCAAGCTGGTAGAGGTGAATCTATGAGTATGAGTGATCCGATCTCCGACATGCTGACGCGCATTAGAAATGCGCAAATGGCGGAAAAAACAAATGTAAAAATGCCTTCTTCTAAGCTCAAAGTGGCGATTGCCCAGGTGCTGCGGGATGAAGGCTATGTAGAAAGTTATAATGTTTCTGGTGTGGGCGGTAAATCTACATTAGAAATTGGCCTAAAATATTATGCAGGACGGCCGGTGATTGAGAAAATTCAGCGCGTAAGCCGGCCCGGTCTGCGTATGTACAAGGGTTGCGATGATATACCTAATGTGATGAACGGTTTGGGTATTGCCATTGTGTCTACCTCAAAAGGGTTGATGACTGATCGCAAGGCACGCGCCAATGGAATTGGTGGCGAAGTGTTGTGCGTAGTCGCGTAACGAGGTAATTATGTCTAGAGTTGCTAAAAATCCTATAGTTTTGCCGGCTGATGTTGAAATAATGTTGGTTGCCAACGAAGTTTCCGTTACGGGTCCGTTGGGGACAATGAGGCAAGTGTTGAGTGCCGACGTTGTTGTGCATCACGAAGGTGAAGAGTTGATGTGCAAAGCTGGTAATGAGTCTGCGAGGGCGGATGCCATGTCGGGCACTATTCGTGCGCTAATTGCTAATATGGTGCAAGGTGTAACTAAGGGTTTCGAGCGTAAGTTGACCTTGGTTGGTGTTGGTTATCGTGCTCAAGCTACTGGTGACACTCTTAATCTGGCTCTTGGTTTTTCTCATCCTGTGGTTTATAAGGTACCGGTAGGTGTCACGGTCTCAACGCCGACACAGACTGAAGTTGTATTAAAAAGCACAAATAAGCAGCAGGTTGGTCAAGTTGCCGCTGAAATTCGCGCGTTCCGTGAACCTGAGCCTTACAAAGGTAAAGGAGTTCGTTATGCCGAAGAGGTGGTGAAGTTGAAAGAAACTAAGAAAAAATAATTGAGGCGGATATGTTTATCAAGAATGGTGCGCGTCAGCGCAGGGCGCGCAAAACGCGTGCCAAAATTGCGAGTCAAAAATCAATTCGTTTGGCAATACGTCGTAGCAATTTACACATCTATGCTCAGGTAATTTCTGCTTGTGGTAGTAAAGTGTTAGTGAGTGCTTCAACGTTAGAGGCTGAGATACGGGAAGAGTTTGCTAATGGGGGCAATATTGCTGCCGCCATAATGGTGGGCAAGCGTATCGCTGAAAAAGCTAAAGACGCGGGTATTGCTGAGGTTGCTTTTGATCGTTCCGGTTATAAATATCATGGTCGCGTAAAGGCACTTGCTGCTGCGGCACGTGAGCATGGCTTGAAGTTCTAATTTGAGGTGAATGATGGCTAAGGCGCAGGGAAGAATGCAGCAATCGGAAGATCGTGGTGATGGTCTTATCGAGAAAATGATTTCGATCAATCGTGTAACCAAGGTAGTGAAAGGCGGTCGCATTATGGGATTCGCCGCATTAACCGTGGTTGGAGATGGGGATGGTCGCATAGGCATGGGCAAGGGGAAATCTAAGGAAGTACCGGTTGCCGTGCAGAAATCGATGGAAGAAGCACGCCGAAAAATGATTAATGTTAATTTGAATAAAGGCACATTGCATCATACGGTGATTGGGTGTCATGGTGCTGCCAAGGTGTATATGCAGCCAGCATCTGAAGGTACGGGAATTATTGCGGGTGGTGCGATGCGTGCTGTGTTCGAGGCGGTAGGCGTGCATAATGTCTTGGCTAAATGCATTGGTTCGAGTAATCCATACAACGTAGTGCGAGCAACTTTGAATGGGCTGCAGGCTATTAATTCTCCATCTGAAATTGCTGCCAAGCGTGGTATGAGCATAGAAGAAATTCAGGGATAATTCACATGGCACAGGCTCAACAAAATGTAACAGCAACAACGGGAATGCTTCGCGTAACATTGGTTAAAAGTGTGATCGGTACTAAAAAATCGCATCGTGCGTGTGTGCGCGGATTAGGTTTGCGCCGTTTAAATCATACCGTTACAGTGGAAGATTCGCCAGCTGTACGAGGCATGATTCACAAGGTCTATTATTTGGTCAAGTGCGAGGCATAAATGCAACTCAATAAAATTAAACCTGCAGCAGGTGCTACTCATGTTAGGCGTCGTGTTGGACGTGGTATCGGTTGCGGCCTGGGTAAAACGTGTGGTCGCGGTCATAAAGGTCAGAAATCGCGTTCTGGTGGTTTTCATAAGGTTGGTTTTGAAGGTGGCCAAATGCCGCTTCAGCGTCGTTTGCCTAAGCGCGGTTTTATTTCATTGACTCGTTATGATAGTGCTCAAGTTCGTTTATCTGACTTGGAAAAAATGGCAGTTGATGTGATTGACTTATTGTCATTAAAACAAGCTGGAATTGTGCCTGCTGCCGTACGGATTGCTAAAGTTGTGATGTCTGGTGAGATCAAGCGTTCCGTGAAATTACAGGGTTTGTTGCTTACCAAAGGTGCACGTGCTGCAATTCAAGCTGCTGGCGGTAGTATTGCGGAGTAATGGTGGCTTCTGTGGATGCGGTAACTAAAAAAAATGTGAGCAATGGTAAGTATGGTGATCTTGGTCGCCGATTATGGTTTTTGTTGGGTGCGTTGATTGTATACCGTATTGGTGCGCATATACCGGTGCCAGGTATTGACCCTATGGTGTTGGCCGATTTGTTCAATTCGCAAAAGAGCGGTATTTTAGGCATGTTTAACATGTTTTCCGGTGGGGCGCTTTCGCGTTTTACGATCTTAGCGCTTGGTATTATGCCCTACATATCTGCTTCCATTATAATGCAATTGGCCACGCACGCTGTACCACATCTAGAGCAATTAAAAAAAGACGGAGAGGTGGGTCGTCGTAAGATTACTCAGTACACACGTTATGGTACCTTGGCACTTGCGTTGTTTCAAGCATTTGGTATGTCCGTGGCACTGCAATCACAAGCAGGATTGGTGTTGCATCCAGGGATGATGTTTCAAATAACAACGGTAATTACCTTGTTATCTGGCACAATGTTTTTAATGTGGTTGGGGGAGCAAATTACTGAGCGTGGCCTAGGGAATGGTATCTCGCTGATTATTTTTGCTGGGATTGCTGCGGGATTACCGAATGCAATTGGTAGTACCTTGGAGTTAGCGCGTACCGGCGCGTTCTCTATTCCGCTGGTGTTATTGTTATTGTTTGGCTCGATTGGCATCACAGCGTTGGTAGTATTTGTTGAGCGCGGTCAACGAAAAATTCTTGTCAATTATGCCAAGCGTCAGGTTGGAAATAAGGTATATGGTGGTCAAAGCTCTCATTTACCGTTAAAGGTAAATATGGCTGGCGTGATTCCGCCAATTTTTGCCTCAAGTATTATTTTGTTTCCGGCAACGTTGGCTGGTTGGTCTGCGAGCGGTCAAGGATTGAATTGGTTGAAAGATATTAGTGACAAATTGTCCCCAGGTCAGCCTATATATGTAATGTTGTATGCAGCGGCAATTATTTTCTTTTGTTTTTTTTATACAGCACTTGTTTTTAATCCGAAAGAAACGGCAGAGAACTTAAAGAAAAGTGGCGCTTTTTTACCTGGGATTCGTCCGGGTGATCTAACTGCTCGGTACATCGAGAGCATCATGTTGCGTCTGACTTTGGTTGGTGCTGTATATGTGACATTGGTGTGTCTGTTGCCGGAGTTTTTGGTAGTAAAGTGGAACGTGCCATTTTACTTTGGCGGTACGTCGTTATTAATTATGGTTGTAGTGACTATGGATTTTATGTCGCAAGTTCAATCTTATCTGATGACGCATCAGTATGAAAGCTTGTTAAAGAAGGCAAATTTTAAAGGTGGATTGATTCGCTGATGGCCAAGGAAGATGCGATGCAAATGCAGGGAGAGGTTGTAGAGTCTCTTCCTAATGCAACCTTTCGTGTGAAACTAGAAAATGGTCATATAGTGTTGGGTCATATCTCCGGTAAAATGCGTATGCACTATATTCGTATTTTGCCAGGTGATAAAGTTACGGTTGAACTAACACCTTATGACTTGACTAAAGGGCGCATTACCTTCCGCGCCAAGTAGTAGTTCCGTATAGTACTAAGGAGAAAATATGAAGGTGCAAGCATCGGTAAAGAAAGTTTGTCGTAATTGTAAAGTGGTGCGGCGTAAAGGAGTGGTGCGCGTAATTTGTAGTAGTGATGCACGCCACAAACAACGCCAGGGCTAAGTGAGATTGAAGCAAGCTTCTTTCTTAAATGGTATTTTAATGCCTTTTTTAAACGATAGGGTAGTTGCATGGCTCGTATTGCAGGGGTAAACATTCCAAATCATCAACACACTGTAATCGCTTTGACCGCGATCTATGGTGTTGGTAGAACTCGGGCACGTAAAATATGTGCCGCTGTCGGAGTCAACATCTCCACCAAAATAAAAGATCTCGCTGATACGGAAATGGATAAGTTGCGCGATGAAGTCGCTAAATTTACGGTAGAGGGGGATTTGCGTCGAGAAATTTCGATGAATATAAAGAGATTAATGGACTTAGGTTGCTATCGTGGCTTGCGTCATCGTCGTGGTTTGCCGGTGCGGGGGCAACGGACGCGCACTAACGCGCGCACTCGCAAGGGTCCGCGTAAATCTGTTGCCGGCGCCAAGAAGTAATTTTCGAGAGGATTGAGCATGGCTAAAACAAACACGCGAGTGCGCAAAAAAATCAAAAAAAACGTAGCGGAGGGTATTGCCCATGTGCACGCTTCCTTTAACAATACTATTGTGACAATTACTGATCGTCAAGGTAATGCTTTGGCTTGGTCTACTAGTGGCAGCAATGGTTTTAAAGGTTCGCGTAAAAGCACACCATTTGCAGCGCAAATTGCTGGTGAAACCGCCAGTAAAGCAGCTCAGGAATGTGGCGTAAAAAATCTTGAAGTGCGCATAAAAGGCCCTGGCCCTGGTCGTGAATCGGCGGTGCGTGCGTTGAATGCTGCAGGTTTTAAAATCACCAGCATTTCTGACATTACGCCAGTTCCACATAATGGTTGCCGTCCGCCAAAAAAGCGTCGTATCTAAATTTAGGAGATAGCCTTGGCTAGAAATCTGGATCCAAAGTGCCGTCAGTGCCGTCGTGAAGGCGAAAAACTGTTTCTGAAGGGCGAAAAATGCTTCACCGATAAATGTGGGGTTGAGCGTCGCGCTTATCCTCCTGGTCAGCACGGGCAAAAGAAAAACTCTCGCTTGTCTGATTACGGTGGTCAGTTGCGTGAGAAGCAAAAGGTTCGTCGTATTTATGGCATGCTTGAGCACCAATTTCGTTTGACCTATCGCTCTGCAGAAATACAGCGCGGCATCACGGGTGAAAATTTATTGCAGTTGCTGGAATCACGCCTAGATAATGTGTCTTATCGCATGGGTTTCGGTGCATCTCGTTCCGAGGCGCGTCAAGTAGTTCGTCACAATGGTATTTTGGTAAATGGCAAACGTGTCAATATACCGTCTTATCAGGTTCGTACTGGTGATGTGATCGAGATAGCAGATAGCGCTAAGGTGCAGCTGCGCGTTAAGGCTGCGTTGCAGGCGGCCGAGCAACGCGGTTTTCCGGAATGGGTTGAGGTTGATTCTAAGGCTATGAAGGGTACATATAAGTCTAAGCCTCAACGCTCTGAGTTGCCTGCGTCTATTAACGAGCATCTTATTGTCGAATTGTATTCCAAGTAATTCATGCGGAGTCGGATATGCATAACAATGATTTTCTGAAACCCCGCATTATCGAAGTGCAAAGAACTTCCAGCATGCAGGCTAAAATTGTGATGGAGCCTTTTGAACGTGGCTACGGACATACACTTGGTAATGCCTTGCGTCGCATACTGCTGTCTTCTATGCCTGGCTATGCCCCTACTGAGGTTAAAATTGCTAGCGTGCTACATGAATATTCTTCCATTGATGGTGTACAGGAAGATGTAGTTGAAATCTTGCTCAACTTAAAGGGAGTCGTGCTTAAGCTTCATAATGCTAATGCAGTGATGCTGACTTTGAAGAAAGAAGGCGTAGGTGTGGTGACGGCAGGTGATATTATCGTCGATGCTGATACTGAGGTAATTAATCCTTCTCACGTTATTGCTCATCTAACTGCGGGCGGTAAACTAGATATGGAAATTAAGGTCGAGCAAGGTCGAGGTTATGTCTCAGCTATTGCTCGCCAGTCCCCACTTGAAAATCGTGCAGTTGGACATATTGCTCTGGATTCATCTTTCAGTCCGGTGAGCCGAGTTAGCTATGCGGTTGAAAGTGCTCGTGTGGAACAGCGCACCGATTTAGATAAATTGATAATGGAAATTGAAACTAATGGCGCTATTGACCCTGAAGAAGCTATTCGTTACGCGGCTCGTATATTAGTTGAACAGTTTTCAGTATTTGCTGCATTAGAGGGCACACCAGCACCTGTAGAAAAACCTCAAACTCCTAAGGTTGATCCTATGTTGTTGCGCCCAGTAGACGATTTGGAGCTGACTCCACGTTCATCCAATTGTCTTAAGGCACAAAGTATTCATTATGTTGGAGATTTAATTCAGAACACTGAAAATGATTTGCTACGTACCCCTAACTTAGGTCGTAAATCTTTGAATGAAATCAAGCAAGTTTTAGCTGAGCATGGTCTATCATTGGGAATGAAATTGGAAAATTGGCCAGTGACTATTGAGAAGTAAGAAAGGATAATTATGCGTCACCGTTTAGGACTCAGAAAACTTAATCGTACCAGCAGTCATCGTTTGGCAATGCTGCGCAATATGATAGCTTCTTTGCTTCGTCATGAAGTCATCAAAACTACACTGCCTAAGGCAAAAGAACTACGTCGTGTAGCTGAGCCGATTTTGACTTTGGGGAAGAGTCCTAGTTTGGCTAACCGTCGCTTGGCATTTGCGCGGTTGCGTGATCGCGAAATGGTCACTAAGCTGTTTGATGAACTTGGTCCGCGCTATGCAGCTCGAAATGGAGGGTATTCACGTATTTTGAAATTTGGTTTTCGTAAAGGAGACAATGCACCAATGGCGCTGGTAGAGTTGTTAGATCGGCCATCGGGGACTCAGTTGGATGAAGCTGACATAAAATAAAACGACTAGATATACAGAGATATAGCCGGACTTGTCCGGCTTTTTTTATTTATAAATATTGGAGTCTTTTTCAGAACTATGGGTGCTCTGACATTGAAACTGGAGAAAGTGATTCCCACCTTGGAGTGGGGCAGGATAGACGAATTTATTAGATTGACCTTGTGCGGCATAGGCCGCCCGCTGCGTGATCGTGTAGCGCTGGCAAGCACGTTTGGGGTGAAGACTGTGCTGGGATTGACCGCCACAGGACTGATCGAACGGCTTGCTGTCGACCAGGTATTGAAGCGCAACTGTGGCTTCTCGATTTGGAATCGCTTGCCGGATGAATCTATTTTCTCACGAGCCTATTACAGCATGCACTATGGGAACACAGTAAAAACTTGGGACAAGAGCCGCTGATTGATATCACAACCCACGTGGGGCGAAATCGAATTCTTACCCGCCGAGGCACAGCGCTATAAAGAACGCAGCTAGGCGGAGCGGACGAATGCGAGACTGAAAGATGACTACGATGGTTGATACATCCAGGTCAGAGGGCATGAGAGAGTTATGTCACACTTGATGCTCGGCATTCTGGTGCTGATGACAGATCAATTGTTACGTTTGCTGATGTAACAACGCCAGCAAAAAAGAAACGACAGCAGAAAAAACGCACCGGAAACAAGTCTGGCGAATAGACTCCCGTCAAACAGGAATAAATGAGGATCCGAAACTCATTGGGTCGACGAAAACAATGAAAAATGACCTTTGCTGTGTCAGTGTGTCATTTGTACTTGGCTTGGCGGGCAGTTTTGCAAAAAGCTGAGTTATGGAAGTACTTCTCACGTAATTTGTCTCACACATGTTCGATTGCATTGAGTTCAGGGGAATAGGGCAGTATAAGTAACAGCTTTATGTTCTGTGGTGGTTTGGGTAACACACTAAAATACCAACCAACATCATCTAGCACTACTACGATTCTATCGTTTGGATAGCATGGCACCACCTCATCAAGAAACAGCTATACACAGTCGGTATTGACGTACGGCAAGATTAAATCAAGCTCCCTATTTTTGGCCTCCACTGCCGCACACGGTCGGTTACCCCGGTGGGTCAACATCGTTTGGCATAGCGGTCGTATGGAGTTTGGGAACCCAGCATCGACGTATGTCATTGATGCGTCCAAAACGCGCCTCGTCCTGAAATATCAATCGGATCAATTCGTTTCTGTGCCGTTCGTCGCGTACATGCTTGCCTTTATCGCTTACGACGCCACCCGCAATAAATTAATTACGCAATCGACATGTCCAACCTTTGGACAATCCGGATAGGCTGTGCTGCTTGCTCCAGGCTCATGCCATATCGGAGTGGCAGAACAACCGCCTGTGCTTGTTGTAACTGCTTAATCGTCTTCGCTGAAGCTATGGACTTGGAGTGCGCTATCCAGTACATTTTGACCTCACCTGGAAGGCAAGGTGGATGAATTGCAGGTGGTTATTGAGTTTACATTGGCAACTCTTCCATAGCCATCTACATTTTCCAACCAGCCGAAGTTGTGCTCAAGCACCTAACGCTTTGGGATGATGGAGAAGGTGTGTACTCGTTGCGCTTGGCGATCTGCACCGATGCTCCCCATCAGCCAGAAAATTTTGAACCTGCGCAAGGCCTGATTTGCTCTGTATCATCGTCTGTAAGGCATCTTTCCGATCAGTAACCTTAGCGGTGGTCACCGCAACTGTTGGGTATTCACTACAACGTGGCGTTTGATTCCAGAGATCTTCTTGCTCACATCGTAACCATTCTAACCCGCTGTGTCCGTGTTTTCTACGCTTTGCGGGTTCACAATCAACAGCGTCGGCTATGCGTTGCGCCCCTGCCTCGTACGGGTCACGCCAACCTGATTTTTAAATCGTTCGCCCCAGTAGGCCCCTTCCTTCCTCGTCGTGCTCGCTTCACTTGGCAAAGTAGGAGTGCACAGGACGTCATTTTGGAAACCCCTCGGTAGCAATTGCCACTGGCAGCTGCTTTTGAGCAGGTACAGTATCGCGCTCCAGACCTCATACAAATCCACCGTGCGGGGCACGGTACACTTGCGCGTTCTTTCCAGCAAGCGTTTGATTTGCTCGAACTGTTGGCGGCTGATGTCACTTGGGTATTTTTGTGCGCATTCAGATGTTGTCTCGGATTTCAGTAAGATCGCGAACAGGATCTTGGAAATACAATTTTCGTTTGCTTATGCCACATTGATGAAAGCTACCACTTGCGTGAAATGTAAAGTAAATGTTAGAGTCATCATTAATGATATTGTCTTAAATTGTTGTTACTATAACTTTTACAACCTAGGCGATCTGTCGGTCCTTAAAATCAAGGATAGTTCAAGGATGTCTGTAACCTTTAATATTATTGCTGGTAGCGCTTGACCATTTAATAATTTCTTACCTTCACATAACTTTCAACAAATTTTAAGGATAACGCCATGTCTTGCCACACTACTGATTTCAAAGGCTCTGTTATAGACGCGCTACAAGAGGCAATTGAACGGCAGATACCTAGTTCACAAGCTGAAGTAAGCGGCGGTGGTGGACACTTTAACATTAATGTGACGTCACCTGCATTTGCCGGTAAGAATATGCTTGAGAGTCAACGAATGGTATACAGTGCGATTGCTCACTTGATGGCGGGAGACGCAGCTCCCGTTCACGCAGTCGACACTTTGAAAACCAGAACACCACCCAGTGCTTAGCATCGTAAAGATGGACATAGTTTCAACAAGGTCATAAGGGCGTTGACCCAAGAAGAAGTCGCACATTTTCCTCGGTAATCCTAATATTGTAACGAGCAGCTGAGTGAGTAGCACATTCGTTTTACCGTGATTGGTTACCGTCGCAATCATCGATACTTGGTGCGTGCCACCTCTACTGCGAACTTCACAGCTGCCTTACCCGCATAGCGCTTGCCTCGACATCTGCGTTGACTAGTGCTGTCTAGTCGCCCCAGTGAATTTCCGCACCTTCTATTTTTGCTCGGGCTTCAATGGTCGGATATTGTTTATCAAGCCAAGCCAAGCCAAGCCAAGCCAAGCCAAGCCAAGCCAAGCCAAGTCTGGACGGCTTCAGGCCGCTGCTCGTATGCTTTTTTAATGGATTTTTGTGGTGTAAAACCCCAACGTGCCAAGTAGTTGCCTACTGCCCGAATAGATAGTTTGATATTATGCATTAGCTTAATGTGCTGGTGCACGGCGGGCCTGTTCCATAGCGCAAAATCCATCTTGAGCTGTTCAGGGCGTTTGTCGCAAATGGTTTGTTGAATCGCCAAGCTCTTGGCTAACCGCCAAGCGACGTCCGCTGCCATGTTTTTTACCCCAGGCGTCGGGATTAAGTGCCTCCGAACCTTTAGCTTTATATATTAGATGTGCAGCATCTATCATCATAGCCAACATTTTATGTTGTATTTCAGGTTACCCGTGACCTTCGCGCATAACCTTCAGTAAATAAATTTTCATTGTGCTCTTGAAATATGTGCGTTCCGCCCTTATTATTAGCACTCTCTGGCATCGAGTGCTAAGTAGAGATGTCGTTATTTTGTTAATTGTTTGTTTAAGGAGAATAAAACATGTTGGTCCGTCCTTTGCATGACCGTGTTGTTATCAAGCGCATGGAAGAAGAACGTAAAACTGCGTCCGGAATTGTGATTCCTGATGCTGCTACCGAAAAGCCTGATCAAGGCGTGATCGTCGCTGTCGGTAACGGTAAATATGGTGATGACGGCAAATTACTCCCGATGTCTGTAAAAGTTGGCGATAAAGTTTTGTTCGGTAAGCATGCCCGTCAGACTTTTAAAATAGAAGGCCAAGAATACATAACCATGCACGAAGAAGAAATCATAGGCGTAATCGAAATTTAATCCCAGATAGACGGTCTTTCCTGCTCTTCGGCGGGATGAGGTGACCTTCGGTAAAGACCGAAGTGAAGAAACCAAATAACTTTAGGAGAAAGAAATATGGCAGCAAAAGATGTGAAATTTCATGATACCGCACGCAGTAAAATGGTTGCAGGTGTTAACATTTTAGCCAATGCGGTCAAAGTTACTCTTGGCCCGAAAGGTCGTAATGTAGTATTGGAGCGCTCTTATGGCGCGCCCACAATCACCAAGGATGGTGTGTCTGTCGCCAAGGAAATTGAACTGAAAGATAAGTTCGAAAACATGGGCGCACAAATGGTCAAAGAAGTAGCTTCTAAAACCTCTGACGTAGCGGGTGATGGCACGACTACTGCGACCGTGTTGGCACAATCCATCGTACAGGAAGGCATGAAATTTGTTGCTGCCGGTATGAATCCGATGGATCTGAAGCGCGGTATTGATAAAGCAGTCTCCGCTGTCGCAGAGGAATTGAAGAAGCTGTCCAAGCCTTGCACTACCTCTACTGAAATTGCTCAAGTTGGCTCAATTTCTGCCAACTCTGACACCAATGTAGGCAAGATCATTTCTGATGCAATGGACAAGGTCGGTAAAGAAGGTGTCATCACCGTTGAAGATGGTAAATCACTCGATAACGAACTTGAATTGGTCGAAGGTATGCAGTTTGATCGCGGCTATCTGTCGCCATATTTTATTAATGATCAAGAAAAACAAAATGTAGTGATGGAAAACCCTTACATTTTGTTACATGACAAAAAAATCTCTAACATTCGTGATCTGTTGCCACTGCTAGAGCAAGTTGCTAAAGCAGGTCGTCCAATGCTAATTATTGCTGAAGATGTAGATGGCGAAGCACTGGCTACTCTAGTGGTAAACAATATCCGTGGGATTCTGAAGACAGTTGCAGTTAAGGCTCCTGGCTTTGGCAGCAGGCGTCAGTCTATGCTGGAAGACATTGCTATTCTGACTGGCGGCACAGTGATTGCCGAAGAAGTTGGCTTGTCGCTTGAAAAGGCAACTCTGGTAGATTTGGGTCAAGCCAAGCGTATAGAAGTGAATAAAGAAAATACTATCCTTATCGATGGCGCAGGTAATGAAGAAGCAATTCAAGGCCGTATCTCTCAAATTTCTAAACAATTCGAGGAAGCAACCAGCGATTATGACAAAGAAAAGCTGGTAGAGCGTAAAGCAAAATTAGCTGGCGGTGTGGCAGTGATTAAAGTTGGTGCTGCAACTGAAGTTGAAATGAAAGAGAAAAAAGCACGCGTGGAAGATGCATTACATGCGACCCGTGCGGCAGTAGAAGAGGGCATTGTTCCTGGCGGCGGCGTCGCATTGTTGCGTGCCAAGGCAGTAGTAGCAAGCTTGAAGGGTGACAACCATGATCAAGACGCGGGCATTACCATTGTGTTGCGTGCCATGGAATCGCCACTACGTTGCATCGTAGATAACGCCGGCGATGAGCCTTCAGTAGTGGTGAACAAGGTGCTGGAAGGCAAAGGTAACTATGGCTACAACGCTGCGAGTGGGCAGTATGGCGATATGCTGGCAATGGGCGTAGTCGACCCTACCAAGGTTACTCGTATTGCATTGCAAAATGCTGCTTCTATCGCTGGCTTGATGCTGACCACTGGATGCATGGTGGCTGAATTATACGAAGACAAGCCTGCCGTTGATTTAGGCGGCGGTGGTGGCGGTATGGGTGGCATGGGTGGCATGGGTGGCATGGGTGGCATGGGTGGCATGATGTAATTGTTGCAATATTTGCTGTTGAATCTGACAAACCCTGCATCGTGCGGGGTTTGTCTTTGGAATCTGCAAACAGTAAAGTTTGGCATTACTACGTAGTGCACCTCATTTGAGGGTTATCTCAATTCTAAGGTTTCTTAAATTGCGTTTTATCGTTATAATGCGCACCTTCGCATAGGCCTGGTAGCTCAGTTGGTAGAGCAGTGGATTGAAGATCCTCGTGTCGGTGGTTCGATTCCGCCCCGGGCCACCAGTATTTAGAAGGCTTACAGAGAGATGTAAGCCTTTTTCTTTGTCTACAATTCCTCGTTATTAGTCATTTAAAAGTAGTTTCAAAGGTTTTACTTTTCTCGCCAATTCTATTTTTTGTATAGTCATTAGTCACTGCATGCGGTTTAATGAAAATTTCTAATGGATACCGTTAGAAACTCCATTGATTTTATTAGATTCGTACTGCCAATTCATATTGCTGCAATTGATATAGAAATCTCTGACCTTCATAGTAGGGGATGTCCCTACGAAGATGAAAACATTACAACGATGCCATGATCTTGCATGGGTTTGCAACACACACAAGAATCTTACTTGGCGACGGCAAGACCACAGGGCTACCAATCTTGCCGCCGCACGCGTCGCACTGCCCCCGATCCAGTCGTAGTGGAGACGTTTATTTATGCTGTGTGTGGCTGGTATCGAGTGGCTGAATCGCCCCTGTTGCCGTTCTGGTCTGGGTTTCCAAAAAATGGAGCCGGTGGCATCATTAGGGTCTATAGCGCATCTTTCGGGGCGAGCAAAAATCGCTGCGGAATATATCTTCTCGAATTTCCGGGTAAAGAGTTTTACGTGGGCTAAGCTGTGGATGTTGTCCGTAGATTCGCTCAGCACAGAAAGAACTACGACGAGATCGTTGGGTTCTCATTTGTTCCCACGCCAAGTAAACTTCTTGATGAAACTGAAGGAGATCTAAATACCGTTCACGCGACCAATGTTGTCGGCGACACCAACTTGGACTTGGTGCTTCCCTGCGAACAGCAAGATTCGTGGCTTTCCCGGCATCTTTCAATCGAGATGAAACATCAGTTTCAGCAATCTCACTCCCAGATGCTCATCTTAAACGCTTTTCCAGTCAATTCTGGAAATTCATGGAGATGCTTGTTCTTGGTTATTTCAAGAACTTCCCCTCAGAAATGTGGGGGTTTTTAACCGTTGCATCGGATGTACTTTCCGAAATTTATGAAAATAACGAATTACTCATGGCAGCATTCTCATCAATAGAGCTCATCAGAAGAAAACAAGTGTAGTGGTCTAATAAAAACGTACACTTCGATAGGATTATTATTCAGCTAGAGAGGGATCACCGATGAATAAGCACCGTAAGCATTACGAAGCCGCATTTAAATTAGAAGTTGCACGCATGGTAGTTGATCAAGGACTGAGTATCACGCAAGTGGTTAAAGACACGAACATAGGTCGCACAGCGGTAAGCCGCTGGATTGAACAATACCGGGCTGAGCAACTGGGTCAAACCGGTATCGGGAAGCCTATCACTGCCGAGTAGCAACGCATACGCCAACTGGAAACCGAGAACCGCCTACTGCGGTCGGACAATGAATTATTAAAAAGGCATCGGCCTTCTTTGCCCGCAAACTGAGATGACCTACCACATCATCAAGCAAGGCAACAGAAGGCTATCAGCCAAGCATGTCGAGTATTACAAGTCAGCCGCTCGGGTTATTACACCGCCAAGCGGCGCGCCGAGAAGCCGGTCATTTGTGTCGCCAGTGTGCAGGTTAGAGCCGCCTTCGTGGCAAATCAACACTGCTATGGTAGTCGTCGTATTGTTGACGAATTAAAGGCGCAGCACTGCGATAGCGGCTCCATTCAATTCTTCACTCAAGCGAACCCAAACCGGCCTGGCGCCGTCGCCTGCTTAACTTCAACATTAGAAACTCTCAGTCTAACCGAAGATGCTTATACAAAATAAAAAGACGATTGACTGAATCAGGAAAGTTTACTGTAGGGCAAAAACTAGTCTGACACAGGAAGATATTAAGACAGAAATTTAATTTCTAAAGTCTTCTCAAGCAAAACCGCGATTTCCTGAAAATCAAGCTACAATTTGTGAACTATTTTGCAGCAGGTGCGCTAACGGATGCTGCTGCATTCACTGCGGACTGTCCTTTAGCAGCCTGCTTCATAGCATAGGCGGCTTCCGGAGCTATGTAGTTTTCATCATGCTTAGCCAACACCTCATCTGCGCGGAACACGTTCCCCGCCTCAAGCTTGCCATGTACCACCACTCCTTTCCCCTCCTTGAAGAGATCGGGCAAAAAACCTTTGTACACAACCGGCATACTCTTGGCAGTATCAGTTATGCTGAAATGCACTGTTAAACCATCGCTCTGGCGCTTGACACTATCCATAACTACTAATCCACCCATACGGAAACCGCGGCCCTGCGGCGCTTCTTTGTTAAGAACTTGGGTCGGAGTAAAGTACAGACTAATATTATCGTTTAGCGCATATAACACCAAACCTATGGCAGTACCTAAAGCAACAAGTGCAAGAATGATATATACAAATTTTTTCTGACGCGGTTTCATGTTATTTTTTCCAATATCAATATTATTCAGTCCGAATGTTTCATAAATAAGTACAGTCTCGGGCTTTTGAGTTTATTTTGTAAGGTTTTGTTCCACAGATATGTGAATACCCCACGCTTATGTCCGCATAGATAAGCATACTTGATTCCATTTGAATAATTTTTCGCGATCATCACAAGAATTAGTGAAATGCTCAGGATAGCTGACAAACCTATCCTTAAATATTACGTCACGGCATCTTCTGCATTGCGCATCAAATGTAATTGCTGCAAGATAAGCCTTCTTCTATGGCGCACCATCAGAATTTCAATAATAAATATCAATAGTGCCATTCCATACGAACCCCATATGTACCAAGCATAGCCGTTCATGGCAAGAAACTCACCCCAGTTCATCGCCTAATCTCCACGAGTTCAGATATCCACTGGGCCTTACATTCACGCTCTAAAATAATACAACGCACACGTAATAAAGAAACCGCAATGGCATATAACCAGACCGCCAGCATCATGGTGTACATACCTTGTTGCATAGTCACGTGCATACTGGTACCGGTGAATTTGACTGTCGCTCCTTGGTGCAGTGTATTCCACCATTGCACTGAAAAATAAATGATAGGAACATTGACCGAGCCTATTATGGCAAGCAGCGCACTGGCGCGGTCGGCACGACGTGGATCATCAATCGAGGCATGCAAAGCAATAAAACCGAGGTAAAGAAATAGTAAGATGAGTTCGGAAGTCAGTCGCGCATCCCATACCCACCAAGCGCCCCACATTGGCTTGCCCCACAACGCGCCCGTCCATAGCGAAAGAAAGGCAAGCAGCGCACCTGTAGGTGCCAGCGCAGAGGCCATCATGGAAGACAGGCGCGTATTAAAAATCAGTCCTAGCGCTGCATAACTCGCCATAACCAAATAGATAAACATGGATAGGATGGAAGCAGGCACATGTATGAACATGATGCGATAAGCTTCACTTTGCTGGATATCAGTCGGTGCCACAAAAAAACCAATATAAAGCCCCACAACAAACAGGACGGCGGCTGACCCTGCAAACCAGGGCACCATTTTGCCTGCCACCCGATAAAAGGTGCTCGGCGAGGAATATTTAAACCAATTTATAGCCAATATCTACTCAATTAAAATACGCAATGTGCTTTATTCCACCGAAATACGCAAAGCAAGAGCCGTCAACCATGGCGTGAATACCAATGCCATTACCAATAGTGCGCCAAGTAACGATAAATGTGAACCTACACTTGTGCCACTTACAACAGCTTCGACTGCACCTGCTCCAAAAATCAGCACCGGGATGCACAGTGGTAACACCAAAAGCGACACCAATGCTCCGCCACCGCGCAGCCCCAGTGTCAACGCCGCACCTACTGCACCTATCATGCTGAGTATCGGTGTGCCAAGAAACAGTGCAGCGATCAATACCCATAATGCCTGCGCCGACATATCAAACTGCAAGCCCAGCACCGGAGCCATAATCACCAACGGTAAACCGGAGACCATCCAGTGGGCCAAAATCTTAGCTAGCACGAGTACCGACAGCGACTGTGGTACTAGCATCATTTGCTCCAGAGTACCGTCCAGATAATCCGCTGAGAACATGCGCCCCAGTGATAGCATTGAAGCCAATAGAGCCGCTACCCAAACCACGCCAGGGGCCATTTTGCGCAGCATATCCGTTTCGGGGCCCACTCCTAGAGGAAACAGACTGACCACAATGACGAAAAAAATTAGTGTAGTCAGCACATCAGCACGGCGACGCATGGCCAGCACAAAATCGCGACGAATAACCAAACTCAACAAACCAATCAACGACAACTTATTCATGACAGCGCAAACCACCGCGTTGTAATTCCCACTACTTGTAGTGGCTGATGGGTAGTGTAGATCACCATGCCATTATTCGCCAGATGCTCACCAATCAATTCTTGCATCAGTTCAACCGCACCCACATCCAACGCAGTGAGCGGTTCATCCAGTACCCATAAAGATGCATTACTGAGTAACAAGCGAGCCAACGCCACACGCCGACGTTGCCCTTGAGACAGCACTTTGACCGGCAAAGTTTCCCGACCACGCAAGCCCATACGACGTAAGGCCGCAATTACCTGTTTATCATCTACCTTACAACCAGCCAACCCTGCACTAATATGTAAGTTCTCCAGTGCATTCAATTCGTCCTTGATGGCATTTAAATGACCGAGATAAATCATCTCGGCATAAAATGCATCACCCAGTTCACGAATGTTCTGTCCGCGCCACCGAATCTCGCCCGCAACAGGCATTATAAAACCGCATAAAGTACGCAGCAGGCTAGTTTTACCGCTGCCGTTAGCGCCCTGTACCTGTAACAACTCGCCAACTGATAAAGAAAAATTTAGATCAGAAAATAGGAGATGATCTCCGCGACTACAAGTAAGATTGCTAATTTCCAGCATTACACGGTCAATTTTCGTTCAATATAAAATAGCGCGGAATTGTATACGATTGCACCAGTGCATGTTAGTCAAAAAGTAGCGATGTTTACTACCGCGATATAGTGGCATTATAAAAATGACATGACTCATTGATCGGTCAGTGAAACTGCACAGTGACACGTCCCTTCCCCTTCACATGTATCCTGTCTGTATTAATAGACCTAACGAGCAGAGTTGTATTCACTGAAAAACAGTAAATTAGAGAAAGTATATTGGCTGCACAGTTATTTTTGATAACGATTCACTGCGTTGTTGTGTTCATTTAACGTATTTGAAAATTGTGAACTGCCATTCCCGCGTGCTACAAAGTACAACGCATCGGTGGAAGCCGGATGAAGAGTCGCCTGTATCGAAGCCAATCCCGGCAGTGAAATCGGAGTAGGTGGCATGCCTGTGCGGGTATAAGTGTTGTATGACGTATCAGTTAGTAAATCACGCTTGCGTAAATTGCCATCGAAACTCTCTCCTAGTCCATAAATTACAGTTGGATCAGTTTGCAGCAGCATCCCCTTGCGCAGACGGTTGATAAATACGGCCGCTATCATGCTACGATCACTTGCCTGCCCTGTTTCTTTTTCCACGATAGAGGCCAGAATCAACGCCTCGTAGGCCGATTTAAGAGGCAGGTCAGGCATGCGTTCTTGCCAGCTGTCCTGCAGATGCAATTGCATTGTCTTATAGGCGCGCTTAAGCAAAGTGAGATCACTTGTGCCTTTGACAAAATAATAGGTATCGGGGAAAAATAGCCCCTCGGCATAGGCTTCTTCTGCGCCGATATGTCGCAGAATTTCTGCTTCGGGCAGGCTTGCGCTGTCATGCCGAATGGCCGGATTGGTATTTAATGCTGTGCGGAATTGATTGAATGTCCAACCTTCAATTATGCTGAACTCACTCTGGGCGGCCTGCCCATCTGTCACAACGGTTAATAATTCCAACATCGTAACCGCAGTTTCCAACTCATAGTTGCCAGCCTGTATCTGTGTAGATTTGCCCAGCATCCGCGCCAACCAGACAAACATCCAATCATTGGGTAACACGCCAGCCTGTTGCATCTGCCGCGCCGCAGCCTTCAAGCTGCTGCCCTGATCAAGGGAAAATTCTAAGGGAAGCGTGGCAAAGCTCAGGGGACGAATAACATAATAGCCAATAGCACTCGCCATCAGTACGACCAGAAGCAACACAATAACTAGCAAGCGCTTAATCGTGCGCATGATTCAACCATTCCTGCACTTGCATGGAAATCGGATGATGGCTCCATTCGCTGCCTGCCAGCTCACGCACCGGCCATAAACCAATCACACTATTCACCAAGAATATTTCGTCAGCAATCAGCAATTCTGCCAATCCAAACTGTTGGATCCAGCACGGTACGCCATGTTCAGCGGCCCACTCTATTACGCGCTCACGTTGTATACCGGCCACACCACAGTTCGATAAATTCGGTGTAAACAATTCACCGTTCCGTACCATGAACAGATTGCTGCGTATCCCCTCAATCACATTGCCGAAGATATCCAGCAACAAACCCTCTGCAATGTCTGGGTCGCTCCATTCCGCAGCAGCTAGAACATTTTCCAAACGGTTAAGGTGCTTAATGCCCGCCAGTTTCAGTTGATGAGCCAAACGTAAATCACATAATCGGAGTCTGACACCATGCGAATAATTTTTGTCTGGGTAATTAAGTGCAGGAGTGAAGCTCAAGATGCGTGTCGGAATCATATTTTCGACTGCAGCATAGCCACGAGTGACTTGTTCGCCACGTGTGATGATAATTTTTGCCACACCATCGAGCCGTTGTTCAATTAAATACCGCAATTCCTTAAACAGCAGTGCCGCTTCTGGACAAGTGATGTGTAATGCAGAACAATCCTGTTGCAATTTGCGATAGTGACGCGGCCAATATTGTATGTACCCATCGATCACACGCAGCGTGCGAAATATACCATCTCCATATAGCAAACCACGGTCATGAACACTAACTTGATCTCCCGGCACGCCATTGATCAGCATGTAATTCCTTGAGACGTGCAAGTGCTTTAAACCTTACGGAACACCAAAGTAGCATTGGTACCGCCAAAGCCGAAGGAGTTGGACATGGCAATATTAATTGTCATGTTACGCGCGATATTGGGCACATAATCCATATCACATGCTTCATCCTGCTCGAAAATATTTATGGTGGGTGGGGCAATCTGATGATAAATACCAAGCGCGGAAAATATAGCCTCTACACCACCCGCAGCACCCAGTAAGTGTCCCGTCATGGATTTGGTAGAACTAACCTTGACTTTCATCGCGTGTTCGCCTAGACAGCGCTTCATTGCCATGGTCTCCGCCAAGTCGCCTAGTGGAGTGGATGTGCCATGCGCATTAATGTAATCCACCTGATCCACATTAAGGCCGGCATTACGCAAGGCATTATTCATACAACGCGCGGCACCCTCGCCATCCTCGCGCGGTGCAGTCATGTGGTATGCATCGGCACTCATACCATAACCTGCCACTTCGGCGTAAATTTTCGCACCGCGTGATTTAGCATGTTCATATTCTTCCAGCACTAAAACCCCCGCACCTTCTCCCATTACAAAGCCATCGCGTTCTTTGTCCCATGGGCGGCTAGCGGTAGCAGGATCGTCATTGCGGGTGGAAAGCGCTCGTGCAGATGCAAATCCTCCTAGCGCAAGTGCACAAACTGATCCTTCTGAGCCACCTGCGATCATAATGTCGGCATCTCCATATTCGATCAATCGGGCAGATTCACCTATGCAATGAGTGGCTGTGGAGCAGGCGGTCACCATGGACAAATTAGGCCCTTTAAAGCCATACATGATGGACAAATTTCCAGAAATCATGTTGATAATTGTACCTGGAATAAAGAACGGGGAAATCTTGCGAGGACCCGCTGCCAGGTAGTCGTTATGACTATTTTCAATCATCGGCAATCCGCCGATACCAGAACCAATATTGACACCAATGCGTTCGGCGTTTTGCTCAGTTACCTCGATTCCGGCATCTTTAATTGCCTCAATGCCAGCCGCCAAGCCATAATGAATAAATACATCCATACGTCGAGCATCTTTGGCAGAGAGAAATTTGTCTACATCAAACCCTTGCACCTCTCCAGCAATCTTTGATGAAAACAGGCTGGCATCAAAACGGGTAATGCGAGTAATGCCTGATTTACCATCAACAATATTTTGCCATGCTTGGGTAATTCCAGTCCCAACGGGCGAAACAATACCCAGGCCAGTAATGACGACTCTGCGTTTTGCCAAACCGAACTCCGTAATTTTAGGGGAAAAGCGAAAGGATGAATTACTTAGGATGATCGTTAACGTAATCGATTGCCTGTTGCACCGTTGTTATTTTCTCAGCGTCTTCGTCTGGAATTTCACACTCGAACTCTTCTTCCAACGCCATCACCAGCTCAACCGTATCCAATGAATCGGCACCCAGATCATTAACAAACGAAGACTCATTCTTCACTTCAGTCTCGTTTACACCGAGTTGTTCAGCAACGATTTTTTTAACGCGTTGTTCGATATTAGACATGTAACTCTCCCTACTCTGGTTAAAGTTCAAAAAGCCTCGACATTCTACCAAACTTACCTCAAATTCCCAACTGCCAGCCTATTCCAATACAAAATGTGTTTGATGAGTATTGGTATTTCTATCGAGAAATGGGTCTCAAATTAAATAATTGATGGATGTAATTCAAAAGTTCCTTATCAATCCAAATTAAGGGTGAACCATACTTACTTTCACCAGCGCACTGTTTTTTGTCATCCACTATGTAGTTGGACTAGAAGTTTTTTTTCGAAAACCCAGCAGCCATAACACATAGCCAGATAGGGCATAACACAAAAAGAGCAAAAACAGTACTCCGGGTGGATAGCTGGAAATCAGTATAAAAAATAACGCGACCAGGATAATTACGATAAACGGCACGCTCTTGCGCATATTAAAATCTTTAAAACTGTAGAAGCGCACGTTGCTTACCATACTCAAACCGGCAAACACCGTGAGAATGACAGCATACCAACGCATCTCTTGACCACTAAAATGATTGTCTAACATCACCCAAACAAAGCCTGCAATCACCGCGGCGGCGGCAGGGCTAGGCAGGCCTTGAAAGAATCGCTTGTCTATCGTTTCAATATTAGCGTTGAAACGTGCCAGTCGTAGCGCCGTACCAGCGCAATAAATAAAGGCTGCGAACCAACCCAGCTTACCTAAATCCTTGAATGCCCATTCATACATCAGCAAAGAGGGCGCCACCCCGAACGAGACCATGTCGGACAGACTATCATATTCCGCCCCAAATTCACTTTGAGTGCGAGTCAATCGCGCCACACGACCATCCAGACCATCTAGTACCATAGCAATAAAAATTGCTACCGCAGCAAATTCAAATTTGCTATTCATTGCCTGCACGATGGCATAAAAACCGGCAAACAACGCCGCCGTAGTCAACAAATTGGGTAGCAGGTAGATACTACGCCTGCGCAGATTCATCGGTTTTCTGTCATCCAGGTCAATCATGATTTTGAAAGCTTCTCATCATAATGAGCTTTAATTCTTGGCTAAAACCGCCAATATCGTAGTCGTTGCGTATACTTTATCACCAATAGATACGTTTACGGCAGCCGTCAGTGGCAAGTATACGTCCACGCGCGAGCCGAAGCGGATGAAGCCATACCGTTGACCACGTGTCAAAACAGCGCCTTCTTGTACATAACACAAGATACGGCGTGCTATCAGTCCAGCCACCTGCACACTGGTTACGTCTTGCCCGTCAGTTCTTTTAATCCATATGGCATTTCGCTCGTTTTCCAGCGAAGCCTTTGCCAGATCAGCATTCACAAACTTGCCAGGGAAATATTGAACGCGCTTCACCAGGCCATCTATCGGACTGCGATTGGAATGCACATTAAATACATTCATAAACACGCTGATCTTGATGGCATCACGCTGAACATATGGATCCTGCGTACGCTCTACCGCCACAATGCGACCATCAGCTGGTGATAATACCGCATCTGTATCCTGTGGGATTGCACGCGGCGGGTCGCGAAAAAATTGCAGCACAAACAGCGCCACCAACCAAAACAGCAGCGACCACACACCGCCACCAAAATAGGATACCAAGCTAGCAATGAATACAGCGATGGCCAAGAACGGCCATCCCTCGCGTGCAATGATTGGATGGGGGTAATTAGACATTAGAAGGGAAAAACAAAGAGTGAATTTTTAGATGCAGGAATTGCAGAACAAGAATCGTAAAGCTTAGGATTGAGAGCGCTCCAGCACCCACTATTCAAACTCTCAATCCTAGCTTTTCTGTTCATTCCTAGTTCTTGTTTTGGTCAACTAGCTTATTTTTGCTGATCCAAGGCATCATAGCACGCAGTTGAGCGCCCACTGTTTCGATAGGATGCTTGGCATTAAGGCGACGACGTGCGGTCATTTCAGGGTAGTTGGTACGGCCTTCCAGAATAAACTGTTTGGCATACTTACCCGTTTGGATATCCTTCAAACATTTACGCATGGCCTCCTTGGTGTCATCGGTAATAATGTTAGGGCCGGTGACGTACTCGCCATATTCCGCATTATTTGAAATGGAATAGTTCATGTTGGCGATGCCACCCTCATACATCAAATCAACGATTAACTTTAATTCATGTAGGCATTCGAAATAAGCCATTTCCGGCGCATAGCCCGCTTCTACCAAAGTTTCAAATCCAGCCTTTACTAGTTCCACGGCACCGCCACACAATACGGCTTGCTCGCCAAATAAATCTGTCTCTGTTTCTTCACGGAAATCAGTCTCGATCACTCCTCCCTTGGTACCTCCAATGGCTGCGGCGTAAGAAAGCGCGATGTTTTTGGCCTTGCCGGACTTGTCCTGATATACCGCAATCAGAGATGGCACACCACCGCCTTTCAAGTATTCGGAGCGAACTGTGTGACCGGGGCCTTTTGGCGCTATCATAATTACATCCAAATCGGCACGTGGAATGACTTGATTATAATGAATGTTAAAGCCATGGGCGAATGCTAAAGTAGCACTTGTCTTCATATGGGGTGCAACTTCAGTGTTATAAACATCAGGGATATTCTCATCAGGCAACAGCATCATGACCACATCGGCACTCTTCACCGCTGTCGCGACTTCCATGACCTTATGTCCAGCCGCTTCAGCTTTCTTCCAGGAAGCACCACTCTTACGTAGGGCAACAGTCACATTGACACCAGATTCCTTTAAGTTCAAGGCATGAGCATGGCCTTGCGAGCCGTAGCCAATAATGGCAATTTCCTTACCCTTAATTAAAGACAAGTCTGCATCTTTGTCGTAATAAACTTTCATGTTGGCCTCGTTAAAATAATCATACAGTTAAAAAATTAAAGTTTTAAAATGCGATTGCCACGCCCGATACCAGACGCGCCGGTACGCACAGTTTCCAGAATTAGGCTGCGGTCTATGGCTTGCAAAAAGCTTTCCAACTTTTGACAGGTGCCAGTTAATTCAATAGTGTAAGTTTTATCAGATACATCGATAATGCACCCACGGAAAATATCGGTCATGCGCTTCATCTCCTCACGCATCGCACCTTCCGCATGCACTTTCACTAACATTAACTCACGCTCCAGATGTCCGCCTTCGCTCAAATCCATTACCGCGACTACCTCAATCAGCTTGTTAAGCTGCTTGTAAATCTGCTCGATCACTTCGTCAGAACCACTTGTTACTATAGTCATTCGGGACAAAGTAGCATCTTCTGTGGGCGCCACAGTGAGAGATTCGATGTTGTAGCCGCGCGCTGAAAACAATCCGGAAACACGGGACAAGGCGCCCGCCTCATTTTCCATCAACAGAGAAATAATATGCCGCATTACAAATCCTCCGCTAGAATCACTTCAGATAAGCCTTTGCCACCCTGCACCATGGGAAACACGTTTTCAGTCTGGTCTGTTATGAAATCCATAAATACCAGCTGCTGCTTACGTTCAAATGCTTCTTTTAATGCAGGCTCAACATCCGATGGCTTTTCAATACGCATGCCAACATGACCATAAGCTTCTGCCAGTTTCACAAAATCGGGCAGTGCATCCATATAGGATTCGGCGTACCGGTTACCATGGAAGAATTGTTGCCACTGACGCACCATCCCCAGATAACGGTTATTCAACATGATAATTTTGAGAGGTAATTGAAACTGTTTACAGGTGGAGAGCTCCTGAATGCACATTTGAATACTGCCTTCACCAGTAACGCATGCTACATGCGCATCTGGATGCGCAAGTTGCACGCCCATTGCGGCGGGCAAACCAAACCCCATAGTGCCTAGCCCGCCGGAGTTAATCCAGCGACGCGGTTTATCAAATTTGTAGTACTGCGCAGCCCACATCTGATGCTGTCCAACGTCAGACGTAATGAAAGCATCGCCCTGGGTAACTTCATATAGTTTTTCAATTACAAATTGTGGCTTAATTATTTCATCCGAACTTTTGTAGACCAAACTATTTTTGCCGCGCCATTCCTTAATTTGCGCCCACCACGGCGCAATCGCCAGTTGATCAGGCTTTTCCTGGCTACCGCGCAATTCCGCCAACAAATCGTTTAATACATGAGCTACATCCCCGACGATAGGTAAATCCACTTTCACCCGCTTGGAAATTGAGGAAGGATCAATGTCGATATGAATGACTTTACGTTTTTCCTGACTAAAATGCTTAACATTACCAACCACACGATCATCAAAACGTGCTCCCACGGCCAGCAACACATCACAATACTGCATCCCCATGTTTGCCTCGTACGTGCCATGCATGCCCAACATTCCAACAAATTGCTTATCTGTCGCCGGATAGCCACCCAACCCCATCAAAGTGTTGGTACAGGGAAAGCCCAACAAATGTACGAGCTCAGTCAATTGTTTAGACGCATCAGCCAGGATCACTCCACCACCCGCATAAATCATCGGCCGTTTGGCTGTCAGTAGCAACTGCACAGCATTTTTGATCTGCTCCAAGTCACTATGCTGAGCCGGATGATAGGAGCGGATACTCACCGATGCTGGATAGCTGAAATCAGTCTTTTGACAGGATATATCTTTTGGAATATCCACCAGTACTGGCCCAGGGCGCCCACTTTTTGCGAGATAGAATGCCTTTTTAATGGTACTGGCGATTTCCTTAACATCTTTGACCAAGAAATTATGCTTTACGCAAGGTCGCGTTATGCCAACAGTATCCACCTCCTGAAAAGCATCTTCGCCGATGGCATAAGTCGGCACTTGGCCACTGATGATTACCATAGGAATAGAATCCATATAGGCAGTGGCAATACCTGTGACTGCATTTGTTACCCCGGGGCCAGAGGTAACTAACGCGACCCCAACTTTATCAGTGGAACGGGCATACCCGTCGGCAGCATGTACTGCAGCCTGTTCATGGCGAACGAGTATATGTTTAACCTGATCCTGGGTGAACAACGCATCGTAAATGTGCAAGACCGCACCACCAGGGTAGCCAAACACATATTCAGCCCCCTCTTCCTGCAAACATCTAATAGTTATTTCCGCACCCGTCAGTTCCATGTCAAACTACCTTAGCAAACAATAATTAAAGAACCGTGCAAGATAAAGGTTAGATGCATTTTGGTCAACCCCCGCCAGGACAAGATTAACAATTATCTATTGATTTATGATGAAATTTGTTAGCATTAGACACTCATTAATTTATAAAGGTATCTATAAAAAATCAAAATCCTCTCCTAGTTGCAATGTTGCTTTAATATCTACTTACTTACATATTTTTAGAGACATTTAGCGCTGTGTAATTTTTGGCACCTTGAATATTAAAATTGGGGTAATTATTGGATTCCAGTATTGCCCAGCAGCTTTCACCCATCAGGGGAGCATTTCAAACTGGCCAGCCACGACGAACTTTCCAGATTTCTCGCTGAAACCGAACGCCGCGCCTATAAACAAGCATTGTTCGCGATACGTAACGAACATGTGGCGCTAGATATCGTACAGGACTCTATGCTCAAGCTTGCCGAAAAATATGGCAATAAACCTGCGAATGAGCTACCCCTGTTATTTCAGCGTATCTTGCAAAATACTATTCGCGACCATTGCAGAAGACAGAAAGTCCGCTCCAGGTGGGTTTCGCTGATGTCCTCACTAATTCCAGAGCACGAGGAAGCTGAATATGAGCCGCTGGATAGCCTTCAAGACGAAGACAATAACAGTCAAGGACTTGCGCCTGATGCATCTTTTGAACAATCCCAACTTATTGCTCTAATTGAGGAAGCATTAATCATTCTCCCAGCGCGTCAACGAGAGGCCTTTCTGTTGCGTTACTGGGAGGATATGGATACGACAGAAACGGCGGCGATCATGGGTTGCTCGGAAGGCAGCGTCAAAACACACTGTTCACGCGCTACCCATAGCCTCGCAGCCATTTTGAGGAAAAAAGGAGTTCACTTGCCATGAAAAAAGAAGAGCTGAACCATGAAAATATCAAGCAATTGCTTAATCAGTCCGTCGCACAACTCGAACGACCTACGCTGACACGCCTGCACCACGTGCGGGAACAAGCCATGGCACGTTATACTGCCCGCGGTGCTGAGCCGGTATATGCTCGCGCTGGGCATGCCATATGGCATGCCTTCGGTGCTCAACACAAGTCACGTTTGTGGGCTACCACTTTGCTGGTTGCGATTATTCTGTTCAGTGCTACGGCCTATTGGAATCAAATTACAAAATCGGATACAACTGACGTAGACATCGCTATTCTGACAGGTGATTTGCCCATACACTTTTACGTTGACTGATACAAATTATGTACCTAATCCGCCATCGTCTGCTTACATTCAGTGTCGTCATGCTTTTGTTTCTGCCAGTAATAGCTGGGGCACAAACTTGGGATAATCTCACCCCGGTGCAAAAAGAAGCACTGGCTCCGCTTTCTAAAGAATGGAATACACTGCAATCACAGCAACAACAACGTCTCATTAATTTGGCAAAACACTACCCACAGCTAGATACGGTACAGAAACAACGTCTGCATAACAGACTGGAAAAATGGAGCAAACTAACGCCTGAACAGCGTAACCGTGCCCGCGAAAAATTTCAGGCATTTAGTAAAATTCCTTTGGAAAAACGCGAACAGGTCAAACAAATGGTTCGTCAACAAGAAGCTCAGAAATTAAGCATGCCTGCTTCAAATCCGGTATTAACCAACACGCCATAAATTTATAGTCATGTTTTTTAAATCATGGATTTGCTGAACCCTGTAACCACTCGATCAAACTGATTTACGTGAATATGAAGTAAGGTGCGCTTAAAAAATTAAATCCACCGCTTCTATAATTTCGCTTTCAAACTGTCTATTGCACTTTGTTGTCTATCAATCAATACGTGTAGCTGCAATTTTTAAGCTGTTTGACGTAGCAGCTCTAGAGCTATTAATTTTAAGTCCTTTGCTTTTTAACTTTATACGTTTCAAATATAAGCGAATTTATTTTTGATGCCTTACAAACGTCGCAGGTGCTTCAAAACGGTATGTCGTCATCAAAATTATCAAAGCCACCGCTCTTAACTGGTGCCGGCTTATTGGTATTGGTAGCAGACGCACCCACTGACGATGATGCAGCTGGTTTATCCACCGTGTCAAAATTACCACTGCCCGATTTACTAGACAGCATTTGCATCTCATTAACAATGATATCAGTGGTATAGCGATCCTTGCCTTCCTTGTCCTGCCATTTGCGCGTGGCAAGTTTGCCCTCAATATAAATCATCGAACCTTTTTTCAAAAATTCTCCGGCAATTTCTGCCAGGCGACGGTAGAAGGTGAGGTTATGCCATTCGGTTTTTTCCTGTTTCTCCCCGCTTTTATCCTTCCAGTTTTCTGAGGTAGCCAATGTGGCATTGGTCACTGCTTCGCCATTAGGCATGTAACGCGTTTCCGGATCCTTACCCAGCCGTCCTACTAAAATTACTTTGTTTACCGACATATCATTCTCCTCCTCTCACTAAATTTTCTACCGCGGCTTCGTCAAAGCCACTCATATCTACTTTAAGGCAAGCCATACATTCGGCTGGCACTACCATTACTTCGCGCACCCCATTTAATTGCGCCAAGCGTTGTTGCAAAACGGTGCCCGCGCGTTCATCCATTTCAGGCAATGGGTACATTTTTGTACGAACTGCTGCAGGTGGTTGCATGGTGCTGGCAACTAGCAACCATAGCAATAACAAACCTACCGCAAACATAAACACGGCATTACCGCCAAAATATTGCATCAGAAAGCCACCCGCAATCGCTCCAAAGAATGCGCCGAAAAATTGCACGCTGCTATATACGCCCATCGCCGTTCCTTTGGCCGCCAGTGGGGCAATCTTACTGATCATTGAAGGCAATGTTGCCTCCAATACGTTAAATGCGGTAAAGAACAGCAACAACGACAATATTACCCCCCACACACTGTTCTGCATCAGCATCAATGATAATTGCCCTAGCGCTGCCATTGAAATCGCACCCATGAACACCTGCTTCATTTTTGCTTTTTTCTCGGCGACAATGATGGGCGGCACCATCAACATGAGGGCTAGCAACATAACTGGCAAATATACTTGCCAATGTTGCGCAACCTCCAGCCCATTATTTTTCAGCACGAACGGCACTTGCATGAATACCGACATTAGGATTGCATGCAAAGAAAAAATACCAAAATCGAGTCGTAACAAATCTTTGTTACGCAGCACATCGCCAAATCGTTTGCTGTTCGCCCCGGAACCAGAATGGAAGCGCGTGATGGCCGGATTGGGAATTACAAAGGCCACAAACAGCATGGCCAGAAGAGCCAATACACCAGTCAGTGCAAAAATTCCAGACACATCTATCGCTTGATACAACACCGGTGCCAGCACCAGTGATATCGCAAATGTAATGCCAATAGTGATACCTATCATTCCCATCGCTTTGGTGCGGACTTCCTCGCGCGTGAGGTCGGCGGTTAGCGCCATTACTGCAGCATTAATTGCTCCCGCTCCCTGTATCGCACGTCCAGCGATGACCCAATAGATGTTATCTGCCGAAGCTGCAATGAAGCTGCCGATGGCGAATAGAAGCAGTCCAGCATAAATCACCGGTTTGCGCCCGTAATGGTCAGACATCCAGCCAGCTGGAATTTGCAATACTGCCTGGGTCAGACCATAAGCTCCTAGGGCAATACCGATCAGAGTACGGCTTTCACCGCCAGGCAACCGTTCGGCAGCATATAACGCAAATACCGGCAAAATGATGAACAACCCCAGCATCCGCAGACCATAAATACCGGCTAAGCCCATACTGGCACGGCGCTCAAGTGGTGTCATTGAATCAGGTGTGTATCCCATATGAAGTGTTGAAAGCGCAAAAAATCGCGTATATTAGCAGGTTTAGCGCAACCTACGGTAACCGGCATGGACAGTATCAAAATACGTGGTGCACGCACGCACAACCTGAAAAACATCAGCCTGGATTTACCGCGCAATCAACTTGTAGTCATCACCGGATTGTCCGGTTCCGGCAAGTCTTCCCTCGCTTTTGATACGTTGTATGCAGAGGGGCAACGACGCTATGTAGAATCACTTTCCGCTTACGCGCGCCAGTTTTTGCAACTCATGGCAAAGCCAGATGTGGATTTGATCGAAGGCTTGTCGCCTGCCATCGCTATTGAGCAAAAGGCCACCTCGCATAACCCGCGTTCCACCGTTGGTACGGTGACGGAAATTCACGACTACTTGCGCCTGCTTTTTGCGCGCGCAGGTGATCCCTATTGTCCGCAGCATGATCTGGTGTTACAGGCCCAAAGCGTTGGACAAATGGTGGATCATGTACTGCAACTGCCAGAAGACACGCGCATTATGATTCTTTCTCCATTGGTCATTGAGCGCAAAGGCGAACAAATTGATTTATTTAATGAGTTACGTGCACAAGGTTTCATGCGACTGCGCGTAAACGGTACCGTGCATGAAATAGATAAGCTGCCCACGCTAGCAAAAAACAAGAAACACACTATTGAGATAGTGGTAGATCGGCTGAAAGCCAGCGCAGACAATCAGCAACGCCTGGCAGAATCCTTCGAGACCGCATTGCGCCACGCCGAGGGACGCGCATTGGCAGTGGAAATGGACAGCGGCAAAGAACATATATTTTCCGCCAAGTTTGCCTGCTCAATATGCAATTATTCGTTGCCAGAACTGGAGCCACGTTTATTTTCGTTCAACAACCCAATGGGTGCTTGCCCAAAATGCGATGGATTAGGCAACATCAGTTTCTTTGATCCAAAACGGATTGTCGCTTTCCCACAATTGTCATTAAGTTCTGGGGCAATTAAAGGATGGGATCGACGTAATCAGTTTTATTACCAAATGTTAGACAGCTTGGCCAAACATTACGATTTCGATCTGGAACGTCCATTCGAAAGCCTTCCGGAAAAAACACAGCAGATTATTTTGTATGGTAGCGGCAAGGAGGAAATCTCTTTCAGTTATCTCAACGAGCGCGGTAAGCCCACGCTACGTGAGCATGCATTCGAAGGCATCATTAATAATCTGGAGCGGCGTTACAAGGAAACCACATCACCTACTGTGCGCGAAGAGCTGGCAAAACATCTCAACACCTGCATCTGCCCTGAATGCAAGGGTACGCGCCTGCGCCTGGAAGCGCGCAATGTGCGCATCGCAGATCATGCTATTTACGAGCTAAGCGCATTACCCTTGAAGCAAGCACTTGCTTTCTTTCAACAGGTGAAGTTGTTAGGTCACAAGCAGGCCATTGCGGAAAGAATCGTGCACGAAATTGCCAGTCGTCTAATCTTTCTCAACAACGTCGGCTTGGAATATCTGTCGCTAGATCGTTCGGCAGAGACCTTATCTGGTGGTGAATCACAACGCATCCGGCTAGCCTCGCAAATTGGCTCCGGTCTGACCGGTGTAATGTATGTATTAGACGAGCCTTCCATTGGCCTGCATCAGCGTGATAATGATCGTTTGTTGAGTACGCTAAAACGCTTGCGTGACATGGGTAACAGTGTAATCGTGGTAGAGCATGACGCGGATGCAATCCAGGCTGCCGACCACGTGGTGGACATGGGTCCCGGTGCGGGCGAACATGGGGGCATGGTTGTCGCACAAGGCACACCGCAAGAAGTATGTGCCAACCAGCATTCACTGACGGGTGATTATCTTTCTGGTCGGCGCAACCTCGAAGTACCAAAAAAATATCTCTCTCCCGATGCAGAACGTATGCTACAAATTCAAGGCGCATGCGGTAACAACCTGAAACACGTCACGCTTAATTTACCTGTTGGTCTGCTGGTGTGTATCACGGGCGTATCCGGCTCCGGCAAGTCCACCCTCATCAACGATACGCTGTATCACGCCGTCGCACAGCACTTGTATGGAAGTAATACCGAACCCGCGCCATTTGTCAAAATAGAAGGGCTGGAATTTTTCGACAAGGTTATTAACGTGGATCAGTCGCCCATCGGACGCACCCCAAGATCTAACCCCGCCACCTACACCGGCCTGTTCACTCCTATCCGCGAACTATTCGCTGGAGTGCCGCAATCGCGCGAGCGCGGCTATGGTCCAGGACGATTCTCCTTCAACGTAAAAGGCGGCCGCTGCGAATCCTGCCAAGGCGATGGTGTAATCAAAGTCGAGATGCATTTCCTGCCCGACCTCTATGTGCCATGTGACGTATGCCATAGCATGCGCTATAACCGAGAAACACTAGAGATACAATATAAGGGGCGAAACATCCACCAGATTTTGCAAATGACAGTGGAACATGCACATGAATTTTTCAAACCGGTGCCAATCATCGCACGTAAGCTGCAAACGATGCTCGACGTGGGACTCGGCTATATCACATTAGGGCAAAGCGCAACTACGCTATCCGGGGGTGAAGCTCAACGTATTAAATTGTCTCTGGAACTTTCCAAACGTGACACAGGACGAACGCTGTATATCCTAGACGAGCCCACAACCGGATTGCATTTTCACGATATCGCCCTGCTTTTAAAAGTTATTCAGAAGCTGCGTGACCAAGGAAACACCGTAGTAGTAATCGAACATAACCTCGACGTAATAAAGACTGCCGACTGGATTATAGACCTGGGACCTGAGGGCGGAGGGGGAGGGGGGGATATCATCGCACAAGGCTCGCCAAATGACATTGCCGCTAATCCGCAAAGTGTTACTGGCACTTACCTGAAACAAATGTTGGAAATAACCAGGCAATAGGAGATTAGTTCTATCAATCACCGTTCACCCGGTTCATTCCTCATCCTATCAAATCACACGCCATTCGCAGTAAACTACATCCACAAAACTACATGATCTCCGGCATAGCCAGAGATCGATTACTGAAGTGTAATTAAAGGTAAATGACAACATATCATGACCAAATTTTAAACTCTAAAAAATATAGAATAGGAAGCCATTAAATCGCAGCATAAAAGGATCAATTTTTTTTGCAATACTTACCAATATTATGTTACCCTGCCTCAGCTGTTAGAAGTTTCTAAGAGCCCCCGCGGACGGTACGAGTGGGTTTATCTTATAATTTATTTACTTAGAGGAGTAATAATGATGCGCAGAGTTAACTCACTGGCACTACTGCTTGCTATTAGTTCCCCGGCTGCCATGGCATATGACGGCCCACATGCTCAATATAATTTTCTTCCTCCGGCAGGCTCGTTTGCACCCGATCCTCAAGCTGGCAGTCTGCATCCAGAAAGGCAAGTTGGCATACCAGGCAACTATCCTCCTGGCGGCGGTGAAGCAGCCCCTCACTACCAATATGAAACTCAAGGCCAATATAACATTGGTAAACATCATCTAGAACAATGGCAAAAAGAAGAAGGTGGCGGAGGTCAAGCCAGTTATCATGGTAAACAGCCCACCAAATGGACCCCAGACTTTAAAACCGCTATACCATATGTAGATGGCAAACCTCTTTACGATACAGACTTTAATGAAGCATGGGCGGGAGATAGATTAAACGGTACTGGAGGTTGTGTGGCCAGTGCAGCCCCGTATTGTGTCGCTCCGATAGAAACAGGTCTTGGCTATCATCCGGCAGAAACCGATCCAAGCAAAACTTATACTAAAATTCATGGCGTTAATGATGGCACCCCAAGAGGAACTGGTACGACAGTAACGATGAATGCGGTAGTAGAAAATACGGATACCAGAGCAGGAACAAAACCGGCGAAGATCAGACTGCAATACGCAATTACACCTGGTGGAAACTTTGTAGATACGACTCGTCAACCTCAAAATGCCGGTTACACGAAGCTGGCTCCTGAAGGCACATACCGTTATCAATCGCCAACCATTATATACAATGACGAACATGGTCATTTGTTTATAGATGGCAAGCATTTTTCCGGAATACATTTGTTAAATGGTAGCTATGGTTACACGATTGGCCTGGATCTGCTTGCACCAGGAAAGCATGACATCTGTATTAAGATAGTAGATGAGTTCCATGAAGTGGTTGATATGGGAACGCAAGCTTGCGTTGCAGTTACCGTTTAAAGGAAATTTGTACAACACTTAAACTATGCCGTCCGTATAGTTACATGTGTTTTTTGTAAAATGTTGGTACTGCTTCTGTAATGAACGGTACCAACTTTCTCAGAAATACTGGTTTAGACCGGTTGCACAACAAATTTTTATGAAACACATTTAAATAACAAAGAGGCCGAACTAAGTTGGCCTCTTTGTTATTTAAACTATCAGAACGTTGTTCGCCAATACGCTTAGCTAAATATTAGTATTGATTTTTTCCAACCTTAAATTTTCATAAAATCGTCGGTTGTCACGCTAATCTTCTGAAGAAGCTAAATTTGATTCAGACATACTGGTTACAGCCCATAAAATTAATATCGCTTACTGATGAGCTCCTTATATTTTTATGTGTAGCTTTCTTGCTTTGTCGTTTAAGTGGTTCCAATATTAAAATGACTCGCAACTTTAAAAATTAATAACAAAAATAGTGCGTTACTATAAATTGCGAAACATAATTATTGTTCATAGCCACCGTTTAATGCTGGCGATACGCTCAGTACATTTTCCAATGTTTTTAGCTTTTTCAATGCTTTTAGCGCGTCAACCAAGTGTTCTTCAAGAGCATCAATGTGATCGAAGGGTTCATCGTGACCGTCTCATAGGCATAATTGCTGTGTAACGATCGCCTGCATCATTGGTCGCAACGGGTGAGAGCGCCAACGATAGCGCGTATTGCTGATGCGATCGAAACCGCGCTTCATCCTGTGAACATAAGGCGTAAGGGACGCGCGTTTTTCCAGAGTGCTACCGTTTTTGCCAGTGTGTTTGGGAGTTTTTCTCAGCCTTCGCGCTTGCGCATAACCTTGAGAATGTTCGGTGTCGGGCGCCGGTTTGCGTCAACCATGGCGTCCCAGCATCCGACAAGGGGAAGCCCACCGCCTGTCGATGTACGCAACTTATCGGCGGCCTTGCGCTTTACGCGCCATCGTCAATTGGTCTTTTCCGCCTGCTATTCTATATTTACTTTCAGCGCTAGGACTTAATCTAAGGATAAACTGAATTCTCCACTGCCCCTGTAGCGTCAATGGGAACGGCAAACTGTCCCGTACGTACTAGCCTTACTCTACCACCGTCTCCGCGTTGGTAGAAATCTACTTTGCCATCGTAAAAACTGACGCCCCAAGCAAAAGATGAATTATCTTTTGCAGGTTCAATCGACCAGAAGTGTGCCGCAGGTGTTGGCCATTTCATTGGAAAGATAGTTGTATTAATCGACGGATTTCTAACGCTTGTATCTACAATGCTGGATAGTTCATTTGCAAAGGGGAGACGCCAAGCTTTACCTGTGGACATTGCTTCGTGTTTAGCCAAGGCTAGTGCTTGGTCCCAAGTATAAGCGGTTGCGACTCCAGTGCAGCTAGTGGTAGTCGCCAGCATGCCTTCAGGACAATGCCGCCAGATTCGGCCAGTCTTATTGTCTGTGACTTCGCTGCCATCGGTTGATATTTCGAATCGGGGTGGGATTGTCACGTCAGGATTATTTGGTGTGGTCTGAATGTCGCTTTGTGGCAGGGGGGGGGTAGTTGTCATGATAATGGTCTCCGTGGAGTTGGGGGTAAATTGAGTGTTTTATAAATTATGTGATGACATGAATTGAATTCAATAATACGTTAGAAATCTTTTAAAATCGTGGCGAATCCTATCAAGTTTAAGTTTTTCATGCCATGGTTAATGGTAGGTCATCGACGTACCTAGTTTTCCCAATGGCAGTTCCAGAAAATCTATGAATAAAGAGTCGGTCGCGAATCGAGGATTCAATTTTTCCTTACTTATGTATTCGTGCTAGATCAAGCTGGAAAATTTCATGGTTGATCTGGGCATAGGGTTTTATTTCTGAATCAACCATTGGTACCAAGTTTGGCAGTAGGTGCTCCTAACATTATTAAAAACAGGATGTGTAGGTGTGAGTATGGGAAGATCGGGTAGCGGGATAATGGGCATATTATTTTAAATAAGTTGGGTGTAAGCAGTATCTCATTGGGTAGTTGGCAGTCAGTTGTTGAAAGCACCCTAAAATATTTTAACCGCTGATACTTATATTTCAACCATTGGTCGGTATCTGGCCGATGGATTTTGAAGGATGACGGCTTTCTGGTAAAGTAACGAACTATTTAAAAATAGTGCGCATAGCTTTATTTTAAAGAATCACGATAGCCAGGAGACGCAAACTTAAATGCTAAGCCAAAATACCCTGACGCAAGAAAAAAAATTAAAGCTGCGTTGGCTCGTTGCTTTATCCAGCTTACCTTTGCTTGGCGTGGTCACTGCATTTGGAATTGTACCGCAGCCTGACAATGCCCATACATCCCTTACAATGGTTGCAGAAGAAATTGTCCTGCCCCATGAGGCTCTAGCGGTCACTAGCGCCACAAATTTGAAGGCCGCTACATTCTGGCGCAATGAGCGCGTGCAGCGTGGAGATACAGTAACTGAGCTTTTACGCCGTATGCAAATAGAAGATTCCTCTGCCAGTGAATATCTGCGTCGCGATCAAGCCGCAGCCTCTTTTCGTCAACTTGCGATAGGTAAATTTGTGCAAGCTGAAACCAATGCGGATGGTAGTCTGCTGGCGTTGCGTTACCTTGATAATAAGGGCAACCAAGTTGTTATTAAGAAAGGTGCTGGTGTCTTCAAAACCAGCATACAACCCCCCCTGGTTGAACAACGTCTGCTTATGCGAACTGGCGAGATTAGCAGCACCTTATTTGCTGCAACCGATGCAGTTGGCCTGCCGGAATCGACCGCTAACCAATTGGCTGAAATTTTTGGTAGTGATATTGACTTCCATCGTGATCTGCGCAAAGGAGACAAATTCAGCGTGGTTTACGAAATGGATTATAGCAACGGCGAACCGGTTCGTGCCGGACGTATTCGAGCTGCCGAGTTCATTAATCAAGGTCAGAGTTACCGTGTGGTGTATTTCAAAGCCGGCAGCAGTCATGGCGATTACTACACGCCGGATGGTAAGAGCATACGAAAGGCCTTTTTGCGCTCACCACTTGAATTTTCACGCATTAGTTCCGGCTTTAGTCTATCGCGTTTTCATCCAGTGCTGAACACATGGCGTGCGCATAAAGGGGTGGATTATGCCGCAGCGCTAGGCACCAAGGTTAAGGTGACTGCCGATGGGACTGTATCCTTTGTCGGCAAACAAGGCGGTTATGGCAATGTTGTGATAGTGGAACATCAGGGTCGCCATACCACGGTATATGGCCACTTATCTCGTTTTGCTAGTGGCTTGCGTCGCGGGCAGCGTGTGGGGCAGGGGGATATCATTGGCTTTGTCGGTATGACTGGCTTGGCTACGGGTCCGCACTTACATTATGAGTTTATGGTTAATGCCCAACATCGTGACCCCTTGCGTGCTGCATTGCCGGATGCTGTTCCCCTAGATAACGCGCAGAAGCTGGCCTTTCAAGAAGCTACCCGCAGCCTGACCGCACGCTTAGGCTTATTGCGTGATGCTAACTTAGCTAAACTTGACTGAGCAAAATTACGCCGAGCAAATTCAAATAATTCAGAGCCATTCTGAATTATTTATAGGTATTATGTCGGGCACCAGCCTGGATGGAATTGATGTTGTTTTAGTTGATTTCTCCACTAGTTATCCAAAATTGCTCGCTACTTACTTTCATGCTTATGGAGGTAAGCTCAGGGACATGTTACTAGCCTTGCACCACCCAGCCAATAATGAGTTGCATCAGATGCACTTAATTAGTAATGAATTGGCGAGCTTATATGCGGTAGCAACAGCAATCTTACTGCGCACGGCTGATGTAACGCTTGATCAGGTACGTGCTATTGGCTGCCATGGACAAACTATACGCCATCGCCCTAACGAAGGTTATACGCTGCAACTGGGTAATTCAGCCTTGTTGGCCGAATTGAGCGGTATTACTGTAGTTAGCGACTTCCGCAGTCGTGACATCGCGGCAGGAGGGCAAGGGGCTCCGCTCGTTCCTGCTTTTCACGACAGAGTATTCCGTCACTCAAGTATACATCGCGTTATTGTTAACATCGGTGGCATCAGCAACCTGACTAATCTGCCGCCCAAACGTCAAACTACAGGTTTTGATTGTGGCCCGGGCAACTTGTTGATGGATGCATGGGTTGCTCTACAGCACGGAGAGCTTTATGATCGAAATGGTGCGTGGGCTGCCAGCGGGCAGATCATTCCAGCGCTATTGCAGAAATTGCTGGACGAATCTTTTTTGTATGCTGTACCGCCGAAAAGCAGCGGACGTGATTTGTTTAACCTGGCTTGGCTGAAGAGTAAGCTAAGCGGTGACGAAGCGCCTGTCGATGTACAGGCTACGCTGCTTGCATTTAGCAGCCGTGTTATTTCAGATGCAATTCATTGTTTTTGCGATGGCGCGCAAGAGATTTATTTGTGTGGTGGTGGCGCACATAATCAAGCCTTAGTACAAAAATTGCGCATTGCCTTGCCGGAGTGCCGCATTCAAGCGACTGATACACTAGGAATGGGAGTTGATTGGCTGGAGGCTATCGCTTTTGCCTGGCTGGCACAGCAATGTTTAGACGGTAACACCGTCAATTTGACGGCAGTTACTGGTGCACGCCACCCCTGTATACTCGGTGCTATTTATTCGACTTAAATTCACGCAGATCTGCCTGGGCCCTGTCAGCAGCAGTATGCTAACCTCCCTTGCTGCGTCGTCGTTAATGACGCAAGGCAAGGGCTACAATGTCCAGAGTTAATTTAAGGCCATACGTTCAACGTTTATTGCATAATTCGCAAGAAAAACAAAACAAATGGTTACTGAAAGTGCAACACTGCATAACATATTTATATTATTTTAACTAAACTGAAAAAGATGATCCACAGCCACAGGTAGAAGTAGCGCCTGGATTCTTGATGACGAATTGCGAACCTTCTAACCCATCCTGATAATCAATTTCTGCGCCCACTAAATATTGGAAGCTCATCGGGTCAATTAATAGCTGTACGCCATTTTTATTCAGTATGGTGTCATCTTCATTGGTTATTTCATCTAAAGTAAAACCATATTGAAACCCAGAACAGCCACCACCGCTTACGGCAATTCGCAACTTCAAGTTAGCATTATCTTCTTCTTCAATCATTTCTTTAACCTTATTGGCCGCACTATCAGTGAATACCAGTGGATCTTGCATTTCTGTTACTTCGCTCATGACTACCTCCGTAAAATTAGTTTAACTAATCATTTCCCACTATTTAGATTGAAGCCATAGTTTATTAATAATAGGAATTAATGCTTAACCGATTTATGATACTTGAAATTAAGTTGGTACGCTATGTTTAACCTTATCCAATGTACATGTGTCTGAAGGAGAGTTGTATTTCTAACGAGTAATAAGCCTGGAGCGACTAAATCGAGGTTGGATTGAAGAAAGTTGGTGAAATGAGTTGGCTTCGCAAAGATGGCGATTCAACATGAATGGAACAGGTTTTTTATACAATTAAGCAATTTTTCAGTGTTCATACTTGGAAATCCGCTTATTACATTTCAGCTCATATCAGTTGTACCGCATACTAAATATGGTACTGGTTTATTATGGCAGGCTTTGATATAATGCGATTAATTCTCACTATCATCAAAAAATTACGGCTTCTTTGAAAATAAGATTCAATGCAAAAATTACCTGCGCAGCAAAAGCGCGCTTTCTGGCTTCGCCAACTTTATTTATTTCATTGGATCAGTTCTGCTGGGTGTTTGGTTGGCATGTTGCTTTTTGCGGTAACTGGACTAACGCTTAATAATGCCAGTCATATTGAGGCGAAACCGATAGTCAAAAAGTCAACAATCGTTTTGCCCTCATCGCTGTTAACGTTTTTACAAGCTCAGCCCGTTAGCAATAAAGCGTCGTTACCGCATGCCGTGGTGGATTGGCTGATGGATAGTATGGATGTTGATGCCGCTGACAAACCGGCAGAATGGTCGGCAGAAGAGATTTATGTTTCGTTGCCACGCCCTGGCGGCGATGCCTGGCTAAGTATAAACCGTGAAAGCGGTGAGATGGATTATGAAATTACCAATCGCGGTTGGATTTCTTACCTGAATGATCTGCATAAAGGCCGCAATACGGGTACGGCCTGGAGCTGGTTTCTGGATGTGTTTTCATTCATGGCGCTGGTGTTCAGTCTTACAGGTTTATGTTTGCTTTATATGCATTCAGCCAATCGCCCATCTACGTGGCCGTTAGTGGGCATAGGAGTGGTAATACCATTAGTGCTGGCCATTTTGTTTATTCATTAGCGAGCAGAGGATAGTTTACATTCGCTGTTTATTATTAATATTTCTACAGGGAGTTGATATATGCGTAACTGGGTTCCCCGATTAATACCGTCTCTGGTAGCTGGCTTGTTTGCTCATCAGGGCGTCGCTGCTGAATTAAATATCAAGGTAGCAATTCCACAAATCAATTCTTCCGAATATCACCGTCCGTATGTGGCGATATGGATTGAAAAGCCCGATCAAAGTATCGCGAGAAGCTTGGCTGTTTGGTACAGCCAGAAATCTGGGGCAGAAGGACCGGGAACAAAGTGGTTAAAGGATCTTCGGCAATGGTGGCGTAAAGGGGGGCGTGATGTTCAGATGCCGATGGATGGCTTGTCTGGCGCAACACGGCCGGTTGGAGATCAGAGTCTAAGTTATAACGATAGTAAGTCACCCTTGGCACCTGGCGAATATAGACTGGTGGTCGAAACGGCACGCGAAAAAGGTGGCCGTGAATTAGTGCGTATCCCTTTTAGTTTACCCGTTAAAAAATCAGAAATTCAAAAAGCGAGCGGGCAGGTGGAGCTGGGCACCGTTAATCTTGAAATTAAGCCTTAAATACTTTATTCCTGACTGGAGACTCTCATGTACAAACCATTTAAATATGCCTTACTGTCAACTGGCTTTGCCATCCTTTCCGGGCTGGCTTCTTTGCCTGCACAGGCACATAACACATGGCTGTTGCCATCGAGCACCGTGCTATCGTCCCCACAATTTGTCACATTTGATGCAGCAGTTTCCGAGGATTTTTTTTACTTCACTCATCGTCCCCTAGCCATAGATACCCTTACCATCACTGCGCCTGACGGTCACAACCTAGTTCCCGCTAATGTTGTTAAAGGTGAGTTACGCACGGCGTTTGACGTAAAGTTAGAGAAAAACGGCACTTATACATTAGATATACCCCGTAGCGGCCTGCGAGCTAGCTGGAAAGTGGATGGCAAACCTAAACGCTTTATGGGAAATGCGGAAGCATTTGCCAAGGAGGTTCCGGTAGCCGCGCAGGATCTGGAAGTGGGCGAATCTGTGTCGCATATCGTCACTTTCGTAACGGTTGGCGCTCCTACAGCAGTTAAACTAACTAACCATGGGTTGGAACTGGTGCCCGTTACGCATCCAAATGATCTCATTGTTGGAGAGCCAGCGGAATTCCAGTTTATGGTAGATGGCAAGCCTGCTCCTGATATTAAAGTCGAAGTGGTGAGTGGCCAAAGTCACTATCGCAATGCGCTAGGCGAAACTAAATATACCTCCGATAAACAGGGCAAAGTAAAAATTACTTGGCCGCAGCCTGGCATGTACTTCCTTTATGCTGTGCACAAAGATAATAAAGTAAGCGCAAAGCAAGCCAAGGAGCGTAGCCTTTCTTATAGCGTTACTTTGGAAGTGCAAGTGCAATAATCTTGTTGCAACGCAGAGTTATTATTCCGCCGCAACTGGCTGAGTTACCGGCTCGCCTGCCAGCCGGAAAGGTGCTTGATGTGTCCGGGAAGGCTATGGGTACATACTGGACCGTCAAGTGGGTTGATGAAGGCGGTGTTAGTCCTAAATCGCTGACTAGCCAGGTCGAGCATGCTCTTGCGCGGGTTGTTGATGAAATGAGCACCTGGCAAGAAGATGCTTTTATTAGCCGCTTCAATAGTGCTCCGGCTAACAGCGATTTTGCTCTTCCAGCCTGCTTTGCTCATGTGCTGGAGTGTGCGATGCAACTTGCTGCGGATACTGACGGCGCGTTCGATCCTACCATCGGGCCTCTTGTGAATCTTTGGGGATTTGGTCCTGATCGCCCCATTACAGAACCGCCTACGCAGATGGATATTGCTGCTGCACAAACATTGTGCGGATGGCGTCGTATTGTTGTGAAAGATGGCTATATCTGCCAGCCGGGTGGGCTTTATCTGGATTTTTCCGGTATTGCCAAAGGATACAGTGTTGATCTGATTGCGGACAGTTTGCGCGGTCAGGGAATACGTAATTTTCTGGTGGAAGTAGGGGGTGAGCTTTCCGGTAGCGGTATTAAGCCAGACGGGCAGCCATGGTGGGTAGCACTGGAAACGACGGATTTGCAGCGACAAGATCAACAATCGATTGTCGCGTTGTATGGATTGGCGGTTGCAACATCTGGCGATTATCGTCGTTATTTCGATCACCAAAATATTCGTTACTCGCATACTATTGACCCGCGTACAGGCTATCCGGTAGCCGATGCACCATTTGCGGTCAGTGTATTGCATAGCTCCTGTATGCACGCCGATGCACTGGCAACGGCCCTGACTGTACTGGGTGTGCAAGCGGGGCTTGAATATGCAATGCGTCGCAATATCGCAGCCTTATTTACCCAAATGGAGGCGGGTAAGCCAGTGCAGTATGTTTCTCCAGCACTTCTGGAGATGGTAGAGGACGTCTAATGAACAGGACGATCATTGCCGGGCTCATTATCATTATTTACCTGGCTCTGAGCGCATGGGTTATTCGCCGACATCACAAAAAACGATCCATATCTCAGGGAACAGAGCGAGCAGATGTGTTGCTGGCTTTTGCCAGTCAAACGGGGCATGCAGGACAACTGGCCGTGCTTACCTCCGAGATGTTGCTTGTTGCGGGGTTGCCGGTCCAGATCCAACCTTTATCCGCAGTGACGACGGATATGCTATCCAATTTTCGTCGTGTACTGTTCATCGTCAGCACTACTGGTGAAGGCGATGCACCCGAAAACGCGGTAGATTTCATGCGTGCTGAGATGCATGGAATTCGTAGGCTTGATGCTCTTGAATATGGCTTGTTGGCCTTAGGTGACCGACGCTATAAAAATTTTTGTGGTTTCGGCCACTTGCTGGATACCTGGTTGCAACAATCCCATGCATTGCCGCTATTTGACATGGTAGAGGTGGATGATGGCGATCCAGGCGCATTACGTCATTGGCAGTCACAACTCAGCCTGTTAACGGGATTGACCGCAACGACTGATTGGAATACGCCTATATATCAATCCTGGCGCCTCAAAGATCGTCAGCTTCTGAATCCAGGCAGTGCAGGAGAGGCTGTCTATCATATTAAACTGGAAGCCTTAGAGCCCAGCCAAAGCTGGCAAGCGGGCGATATTGCTGAAATTGGCCCACGTAATTCTCCTGAAGTTATCACGAGGTTGTTAAGCGTGTTGGGATTGCAGGCCGAAGCTATTGCCAATGAAAATGGGGCAACGTTAAGTCAATGTCTGGCTGACCGGTCACTTCCATTCAATGTTGCGGAGATAGATGCATTGCGGGGGTTATCGCCTAAGGCGCTGGTGGCAGTATTGAAACCGCTTTCAAACCGTGAGTACTCCATCGCCTCACTGCCGCATGAAGGACTTGAACTCGTAGTTCGCCAATTTCGCCATGAGAATGGGCAGCTAGGGCCTGGCTCAGGGTGGCTGACAGAATATGCGAAGATCGGACAGGAAGTTGCCTTAAGGGTGAGGCGGAACATTGCATTTCATGCTCCTGCAAATGCGCCGCCGCTGATACTCATTGGTAGCGGTACTGGTATCGCAGGTTTGCGTGCTCACTTAAAAGCCAGTATAGGCGCTGGTCAGAACCGTCATTGGTTAGTTTTTGGCGAACGTAATAAAGCGCACGATGACTATTTCGGCAATGAGTTGCAAGGGTGGTATCAACAAGGCGTGTTAACCCGGTTGGATATTGCATGGTCTCGCGATCAAGATAAGCCGATTTACGTCCAGGATATGATCCGTAATGCAGTGAATGAATTGCGTATGTGGCTGCATGACGGTGCTACGATCCTGGTTTGCGGTAGCGCCAATAGAATGGCTCCCGCTGTGCATCATGCGTTGGTTGAAATCGTAGGAGATAAGGCAATGGCCACATTAGCTGCTAGTGGGCGATATCGGAGAGATGTCTATTAGTTTGTGATGTTGATTTATTCTATTATTGAAATCAATAAAGCATTAAAATCTATTCCGAAGCCCCCAATAGATTTAAATTAAATCGAGTCTGACCCTGAGGTCTCCTGGCGACCGCTATTGCATAGGCCTCTGGAGCCGGAACGAAGACCGGTGTTTCCCCACGGCGAGGGGAGGTTTCGTAGCCTGAGTACGCGACGATGAGCGTGCCGCCGAGAAGACCCAAGACGAAAAGTGCCGCGATGGATATTCGTGCAGACAGGCTGAGGGTCGAGGTTTCGGACATGCGGCCTAATGTAGAGTTAATCGGCGCTGCGCGGCTTCATCGCGCAGCGTCCGGTGGAATGATGGGTTGGGCACCATGCGGCGATTTGCTACGGTGGTCACGGAATATTTTGTTCGCACCAGAGCACCAACCTCAAATTGACTTTGGATATTTGCGCTGCGATGTTTTCGGCTTTTTCGGCAGTAAAGGGTATTTCCTTTACTTTGAAGGGCGGCCCCTGATTGAACACCTTGATTCCCGTGGTGAGCGGCCCTGTACCGTTCTTTCTATGCAGCTTCCAATGCCCGTGAACAATGTCATCTCGAAAGTCGCGTAGGGAACTTGCATCAGTTGCGATGGCAAGAAGTGCAGTTAGTTCTGCGGTGTGCTGCTCCAGCACGATACGCGCCGATTTTCGAAGCATTTCCATTCGCCGTTTAAAGGACTGCGGCGGCTTGAGTTTCAGCGCTTGGGTAGACGGCTGGTTGATGAGCACCAGAATTACACCGTCAATTTGCGTTTCAAGATACGCCCACTGAGCGGCAACGTGGCCAATCGCCCGAAGCTCTTTGTCTCCGATCATCAACTTCAAAGCAGGCTTAGCGGTCATGGGATTGTGGTGCCCAACGTTTGACATAAGGGGCACGCTTTAGCGCGTCCCGCTTGATGGATGGGTTAGAGCATGTGGCGTAAAGATGGCGGTAAAACATACTCAGCTCCATGTTCTTGTGCTCTATTGCGCAACGATAAAATGACCGCATTTTTTGTGTTTTCAGGCAATGCAGAAAACTCAAGGGAAAATCTTGATACGCCCATCTCAGAAAACGAAGCCGGAAATATTTTTGTTGTAATGAACCCATGAGGAAAATCTTGTGAGATTTGTGCCTGAATGCCGAAATAATGTTGTGCGGTTTCGGTGGTTAGCTGCACCCAATATGGTATGCGTACTACCGAATAACCAAGTGAGTGGGCAACTGCATCTTTTTCGGCATCAACCTTGATCTTGAGGCTATCCCAATAGTGCTGGTCGCCATCGAATTCAACGACGGTTGTGTGGCCTTGAATTTTATAAGCCATATCCCAACGCCTCCTACTATCGGGAACACGTAGTTCACGACCGCACCAGTTTTCTTCACCGACCATTTGTTTCAGGGCAGATTCAAGTTTTCCTTGAAGAAGGTATCCCTCGATAGTGATCATGAATGCTCTAACGTAATATAGAAAATATTTTCATAAGCCAGCAATGCTCCCTATATCGGCAAACACAGTCAAACATTACCAACTTTCCATTATTTTTTATTATCCTAGACATTTATTTTGCTGTGCTTTAATTGTATTGCAATCTAAAATACTGTGGATGGAAGCTTAAGGTGTTTCTCAGTTCGGTAGTTTGGGCTAAATGAAATAAAACCCAACATCCTATTCGCGCTCAATCCTGTCAAGTAAGCCTTGCTTGTACATCCTGCAAAAGTTTACGCACCGGCTTAGGGATTGCAGCTTGCAACGCATCATCCACATTCAGCCACACACTCCCTGGCTTCTGAATTTGCTTGGGTTTGTTGATTACCTGTAATAGTAAAGGGGTGATATGCAGCTTGAAATGGGTGAAAGTATGCGTGAACGTGGATAGCGCAATTGTGTGTATTGTCTCCGTGCCGAAGTGCTTAAAGCAGTAGGCATCCGCATCTTCAACCGTTTTTAGAAGTTTGGGATCCACCTGCGGCGGACACCACAAACCACCCCAAATGCCATTTCCCGGGCGCTTTTCCAGTAGGATATCGGAGCCATTAAGCAGCAGAAGGAAGGTGTTGTGTTTTTCCGGCAGTACCTTGCGTGGGCGTGGCGTAGGCAGTTGTGCAACCCGTTCATTCTGATATGCCGCGCAATCTGCATGCAGTGGACAGAGGGGGCATTGAGGTTTGCTGCGTGTACAAATCATTGCGCCCAGATCCATCAGGCCTTGCGTATAGACCGCGACATCACCCTTTGGTAGCAATGCTTCAGCTTGTTGCCAGAGTTGAGCTTCAATTTTTTTTTCGCCAGTGTAACCTTCAATGGCATAGTAGCGCGCCAGTACACGTTTAACGTTGCCATCGAGAATTGCGCATCGTTCATGGAATGCCAATGCGCTGATGGCTGCGGCAGTGGATCGGCCGATGCCGGGAAGAGCAAGGATGTCTTCAAACTGCTGAGGAAACTTTCCGTCATGCCGTTGCATGATGAGTTGCGCTGTGCGGTGCAGATTGCGCGCACGCGAGTAATAGCCCAAGCCGCTCCAGTGCGCCAATACTGAATCTTCGCTGTCGGCGGCAAGATCTGCGATAGTGGGAAAGCGTGCCACGAAACGGAGGAAATAGGGGATAACGGTGACGACCTGGGTTTGTTGCAGCATTATTTCTGATAGCCATACGCGATAAACGTCCGCGCCTTGCCACGGTAAGCCGTGCCGACCATGTTGCTGCTGCCAGTTTATGATGCGATGAGAAAATAATTCTAAGCGCGGTTTATTTCGACTCTTGATCAAGGCATAAACCTTCTTTCCCATCGCGGAAGGAAGAGCGGGCGAGAGGAGGTTTTACAGGGTATGAGCATGGAATTATTTGAAGAGTCCTCTTAGCTTATCTTGAAGCTGATCGTGCAACTTGGTTTTAATTTCTTCCTTTTTGACTTCGATTTTTTGCTTGACTACATTTGACGCCATCGCGCCAAAGTCCAATGTATATTTCAAGTTGTTAAATGGCCCGCTTAAACGCACCGGTATAGTGACGCCACCAACGATGTCTTTGCCGCCCTGGCCTGTTAATGTTTTCGAGAGTGTGGCATTAGTCAGATAATTTATGGTGTCGTTGCCAAGGTTGATGTCGCCATTGCCTGACAGACGTAGCAGCGGTGATTTCAACAAGAGGTCATCATTGTGTGCCACACCGTTGTTAACTTTGAAGCTGGCTTTGAGTTCGCTGAAATCCGTTTTCTCGGCCTTGTTAACGGATTGGGTTTGTGCCGTTGCTCCTTTCATACTCAGCATACCTTGCGCGTCGCGCAGGGTTTTAGCAATGTTGATGCCTTTGATCGCACCATCTGTCAGGCTGAGTGACATGTTGCCGTTGAGTGCTTTCTTAAGCGCACTTATGGTGTTGCCTTGGGCAGTTAGATTAAGTGCGACATTGCCCTTGCCTTCCAGTGTGTCAAAACTGACAGTATCCTTGAGCAATGGCGCAATGTTGATGCCGCTTAAATTCTGGTTGATAGCAATGTGAGGTGTAGTTTGCGCATTGACTTTCATGCTGCCGTTCATGCTGCCTTGATATAGATTGGTGGACAGTGGACTGATTGTTATCAAGCCGTTTTGTGCTTTTATGTCGAGACGTACTTGTGAAAGTTTTATATTGGCGATCTTCAGCGCTCCAATGCGTAATCCGCCTTCAAGATTAAGTTTTTTCAGACCAGCTAAATCAAACGACTGCTCTGCCTGAGCAGGTTTATTAGCAACGTCTGCTGTCTTTTGAGGCAGATATAAATCAGCATCAAATTGGTCTATATCGATGTCAAACCGTATGGCTGGATCTTGCAAATCATTCACCGCTACCTTGGCTTTAATTTGGCTTTGCAGCAGCCCACCCGCGAGGTTGGCTTGAACACTTTCGCGGCTACCATCTATTTGTACACTCCCCTTCATTTCGCTGTTGACTGATTTATTCGGTAGTTTGTCGCCACGTGCATTGACTGCGAGGGTTAGGTTGGAAAGATTGAGTTGTTGCTGTTCGATGTTGCCAGTTACAGGCGAGCTGAGCTTTATTTTGAATGCCTGTTCGAGTTGTTTCATATCCAGTTCTAATGTAAGTGCGCTGCTCTTGAACGATTGAGGGTTACCGGTTAAATCAGACAGAGCAAGACTGGCTACGATGTTGCCGAATGTACTATCCAGTTTAGTGTTTAATGTTAGTTTGTCGCTTGTGAAATTATTCTGAACCAGGTTTAACGCAGGTGCATCCAGTTTGGCATTGAAGTTATTTTTGCCTTGCAAGCCAGTAGCCGTAACTACTAACTGCTTTGTAGAAAATTCGTGTGTGTCAAAATTCGCGCTGATATTGCCGTTAGCCAAAACTGCCAGATTACTGATGTCGAGTGCTGTGCCTTTGGCCTGTAACTCTAGCCCTTCCATTTGAAAGAGCTGTTTTTTTAGGTCGAAAGTGAGTTGGACTTTCATTTGGGTAGCGATGTCCAGCTTCGGTTTGCTGGATTGAATTACTGCAGCAAAATCAATTTTACCCGGGATATCGTTGGCAATACGTCCGGTATTAAGATTTAAGTCTTTAAGTACATATTGCGCACCGGTGGTTTCATCTAAATAGGTCAGCTCAGAGTCTTTTACGTGTACTGATGTTATATCGAACTCGAGCGGCGTTTTTTCTTCGTTAGTCTCTTTTTTGCTTAACAGGTCGTCAATGTTGGTCTTGCCGTTCTTGAATTTCACCAGAGCTGCCTTTAGACCACTGATCGAAATTTCGTCCACAACCACTTGTTTGGATAGTAGCGGCAATAACGCCAGCGAGACGCGTGCGCTGTCAATGTAAATAAACTCTTTGTCGCTCTGAAATTCAGACAATGATACTTTGCCAATATTGGCACCTATACTGGGAAAGAAAATCAGTTTGATATCGCCATCTAGCTTGAGATTACGGTGTTGCTTATCTTTCACCAGCTTGATGATCTGAGTTTTGTAATCATTGGGGTTAAATGTGGCAGCGATATAAACGATACCGACTATCGTGATGGCGGCTACCACACCTGCTAACCATAAACTGTATTTTAGAAATTTTTTCATATTGCCCATTGCTGAAACATTGGCAGCAATTATAGACGAAGTGCAAAATAGTCGAGGATTCATCCATACCATTTAGCCCAAGAAATCACTGGGGGGAATTAGCCTTGATTACCAGCGCAAGGCAGGTAAATACTGATTATTAAAAATGTTTAATAAGTTTTAACATAAATATATGTTGTATATATTTCATTGTTCACGTAAGATGCATTTGGTTCGTTATTAATTAACGATCCAAACTGAATTGGCCACTAAACTTAGGAGACAACAATGGAAAATATTAACAACGTACCTGATAATTCTCGTCGTACCGCCCTTAAAACAGGCTTTGCTGTAAGTGCGCTCGCTGCGCTTAGTTTAACCACTCTCAATAGCGCAAATGCGAATACAAGTAGTGATACGAAGTACGATATGGCTATTTTAAACGCGGCTTTGGATCTTGAGAATCAAGCAATTTGGGCGTATGGCGTGGCAGCGGGAAAGCTGAGCGACAGCAAGGTAGGGAATGTCATTAAGTCCCTGGCATTACGTAATCAGGCTGATCACATTAAGCATCGGGATATTTTCATATCCACGATTAAAAGCCTGGGAGGCACACCGGTCAATGCAAAGGGGGCGTACGATCTTTCTGCTTATATCAAGGCAGGAGAGGGTAATCTTGATAATGACGCCAATATCGCTAAGCTGGCATTGGCACTAGAAGTGGATGCAGTGCTTGCTTACGCCAGTGCCGTTAGTAAACTGCGTACCCCTGCATTGATTGCTGCCGGACTGACTATTTTGCCAGATGAATCAGCACATGCCGCAGCAATTCGCGCGGTGTTTAGCACGCTTGATTCGACGATCCATGCCGTACCGGCTGCTCAACTTAGCAAAGAAACTCGCAGCCAGTGGATACTGTCCGTCTAATCAGCAGGACGCGTATCATGAAGTTATCTCATACATTGCTTACATGGGCGTATTGGGGAGTGGCAGCCGCTTCAATGACGGTGTCAGCCGCTTCCAATAATGTAAGTGAGGAACGCCATGCTACCAATGCACCCATTACGGTTACGATTGATGCCTTCCAATTTCAACCCGATAAGATACGGATAAAACGTGGGCAGAGCGTGATTTTTATTAATAAGGATGAAGTTCCACATACTGTGACACCCGGTAAAAATGCACACTTTGTTCCTTCTGGAATCATAAAAGGTGGCGAACAACATGAAGTGCTATTTGAGTCGGCGGGGGTACAGGATTATTCGTGTGATTTTCATCCCAGTATGCGTGGACGAGTGATCGTAAAATAAGAAGCGGTTAATAAAAATCTGCTCATTCTAATTGTGTAGAAGAATGAGCGGATTTACTACTTCTGCGAGAAGTTGAATTGATGACCCACAGGCTATTTCACATGATAGCCGTCTAATGTTCACTACATACGGTCTGAAGTAAAATGTAAACTGCTCCCTTAGTGGGGAGAGAATGTACCAAAGGAGTATGGAATGCTTGAATTATTAGGGAGTCGTCAGCAAGAGCTTCTAAAGCTTCTGTTAAGGAATAAGGGGGGGTTAACTTTAGAAGAACTTTCAGACTATCTTAAAATTTCCCGAAATGCCGTTCGTCAGCACGTAGCTGCATTGGAGAATAACGGAATAGTTACAGAAGGGGTGACTCGCCCTTCTGGGGGACGGCCAGAGCAGCTTTATGTACTTACCGAAGAAGGTAAAGAATTTTTCCCACGTAATTATTCCTGGTTTGCTCAACTAATGGTCGAATCAATCGCCCAAGAGTCTGGGGTGAAGGGATTGAGGGAAAGATTGGGTACCATGGGGGAAGGCGTTGCTCAACAGTTGCTTAGCCAAAATTCAGTACTTAAAACGCGCGAACAAAAGGTGGAAAAACTTTCTGAGGTGATGGAAGAGCTTGGGTATAGCACGAGGAGTTTCGCTGTTAATAGTGATGCGCTCACAATTGAAGCGGATAACTGCATTTTTCACAATCTTGCCATGAAAAATCCGGAGATTTGCCAGTTTGATCTGGCACTTCTATCAACCTTTACAGATAGTACGGTTAATCACGAGGAATGTATGGCTACAGACGGTAAGATTTGCCGTTTCAAATTTAAAGCTAAAGATAAGTAATGCTATAAATAAGTTTTTTGTGATGGCTGTGAGTCAGGGAGGTGCTTGACACGAACATGAAGCCAGGGGCAATTTTACAATATCTTTTTAGTCGCGAAAGTTTTGGTATTGCAGCGGAAAGTCAGTAATGGAAGTGCGTATCAACTGGATGGCAGCTTGCAGATCATCGCGTTTACTGCCAGTTATGCGCACTGTGTCGCCTTGTATGCTGGCCTGTACTTTCATTTTACTGTCCTTGACAAATTTGACGATCTTTTTTGCCAGTTCAATTTCCACTCCCACCTTGACGGTGCAGGAACGTTTAATCTTGTTACCGCTGACCTTCTCAATTTGATCGCTAATCTCCAAGCATTTAATATCAACGCCTCGCTTAGTGAGTTTAGCATTGAGAATATCCTGAACCTGGTTTAGCTGAAATTCATTATCAGCATGCACGGTCAACACTAATTCTGCTTGCTCCACGCGTGCGTCCGAACCCTTGAAATCAAAGCGGGTACTAACTTCTTTATTGGTCTGCTCGATTGCATTTTTAACTTCCGTCTTATCCACTTCGGATACGATGTCGAATGATGGCATTGCAGTTTTCCTTAAATTTTATTTTCTTAACCTTCTTTTTCAGACGGAAGAAATGCTTGATGAGGGCACTACGAGCGGATTCGATTAACCAAAGCTGCAAACGTAATTGACTGCGTCCTGTGCATGTATTTCAAAGCTGCTATTAGCAGCTACATTGAACTGCATACCGGCAGTGTAGGTTTTGGCAGAGGCGTCGCCAGCTATTTTAACTTGACAAGTACCACTGGTAATTTCCATTAGTTCAGGGGCGTCGATGTTAAAAGTGAGTTGACTGCCTGGCATGATCACGCCAACGGTCTTGCGAGTGCCATCTGGAAACAAGACAGAGTGTGATACGCATTTACCGTCGAAAAACACATTGGCTTTTTTTACGACGCTAACATTATCGAATTGGGACATGAATGCTCCTGATTTTAATTATTTAAGTTATTCATATTGTTAAATAAACATAGTGTTTAGAGCAGATTTTAACTACTGCCCTAGTTTGGCTGCAATGCGCATTCTGAGAGCGTTCAGCTTGATAAACCCGGCTGCGTCCTTTTGGTTATAGGCACCTTTGTCATCTTCGAAAGTAGCGATGTTCGGGTCAAATAGTGAATTGGTTTTAGAATCGCGTCCCACCACGATGACATTGCCTTTGTACAGCTTGATGCGTACCCAGCCGTTAACATTTTGCTGCGTTTGATCTATCAGTGTTTGCAGTGCGTGACGTTCTGGACTCCACCAATAGCCGTTGTAAATCATGCTGGCATAGCGCGGCATTAAATCATCTTTCAGATGCGCAACTTCGCGGTCTAGCGTAATGGATTCTATTGCGCGATGTGCCTTGAGCATGATGGTTCCGCCGGGGGTTTCATAACAGCCGCGTGATTTCATACCGACGTAACGGTTTTCTACCAGATCAAGACGGCCGATACCGTGTTTGCCACCTAACTTATTAAGCATGGTTAGTATCTGAGCTGGGCTCATGTGCGATCCGTTGAGGCTGATAATGTCGCCACGCTCGAATTCAATATCAAGATATTCAGCTGCGTCTGGCGCTTGCTCCGGTGATACTGTCCAACGCCACATGCTTTCTTCAGCTTCAGCAGCGGGGTTTTCCAGATGGCGACCTTCAAAGCTGATGTGCAACAGGTTTGCATCCATTGAATAAGGCGATCCGCCCTGCTTGTGCTTCATATCTATGGGAATATTGTGCTTTTCAGCGTATGCCATTAATTTTTCACGCGAGAGTAAGTCCCACTCGCGCCAGGGCGCAATTACCTTGATGCCAGGGTTAAGTGCGTAATAGCCTAGCTCGAAACGTACCTGATCGTTTCCCTTACCAGTGGCGCCATGTGATACTGCTTCCGCGCCAGTTTGTCTGGCGATCTCAATTTGGCGTTTGGCGATTAGCGGGCGTGCGATTGAGGTGCCAAGCAGATATTCTCCCTCATACACGGTGTTGGCGCGGAACATCGGGAATACAAAGTCGCGTACGAATTCGTCACGCAGATCGTCAATGAAAATATTTTCCGGTCTGATGCCAAACTGCAATGCTTTTTTGCGCGCGGGTTCGAGTTCTTCACCTTGACCAATATCGGCAGTGAAAGTTACGACCTCGCATTGATAGGTATCTTGTAACCATTTCAGGATTACTGAGGTATCCAGGCCACCAGAGTAGGCGAGGACAACTTTTTTGATTTCACTCATTTTGTTTTTCTCTGATTAATAAACCGCTAATGAAAATAGGGTGCGCAAGCACCCCCTGCATTTTTACTTTAGTTATTCACATTACCTAATAGCAGATATTCCATCAGTGCTTTTTGTACATGTAATCTATTCTCTGCTTCGTCCCATACTGCGCTTTGCGGGCCATCAATTACAGCGGCGTCCACTTCCTCTCCGCGATGTGCCGGCAGGCAATGCATGAACAGCGCATCCGATTTGGCGACGGACATCATTTCTGTATCCACAATCCAGTCGGCGAACGCTTTGCGGCGCGCGTCGTTTTCACGCTCAAAGCCCATGCTGGTCCAGACATCGGTGGTAACCAGGTCGGCATTGCGTGCCGCATCCATTGGGTCAGCAAATTCTTCATAGTGGTCTTCGCCGAATAATCCGGCACGTTCTGGCTCAACTTCATAGCCAGGTGGGGTAGAAACATGAACGTTGAAGTCAAACACTTCTGCTGCTTGTAACCAGGTATTGCATACATTATTGGAATCACCGATCCACGCAACGGTTTTGCCTTGAATGGAGCCGCGCTGTTCGATATAGGTGTAGATGTCGGCCAATATCTGACAGGGATGGTATTCATTGGTCAGGCCGTTAATCACCGGCACTCTCGAGTTTGCAGCAAAGCGTTCGATAATTTCCTGTTCGAAAGTGCGGATCATCACCAGGTCACTCATGCGAGAGATAACTTGTGCGGCGTCTTCTACCGGTTCGCCACGCCCCAGTTGCGAGTCGCGCGTATTGAGGTAAATGGCGTTGCCACCAAGTTGTTGCATTCCTGCCTCAAACGATAGGCGCGTACGCGTGGAACTTTTCTCAAAAATCATCACTAAAGTGCGATCCACTAGCGGATGATAGAGTTGGTAGGTTTTGAAACGCTGCTTGATGATGCGCGCGCGGGTGAACACGTGTTCTAACTCTGCACGGGTAAGATCTTTGAATTGTAAAAAATGTTTAATGCTCACGTTATGTGCCTTGAGCCAAGAAATCAGTAATTAGCGGGCATAGCTTGTCCAGCAATTGCAGCGCTTCTGCGGAAGTGAAAACCATTGCGGGTAGCAACCGGATAACGTTGTCAGCGGTGACGTTGATTAACAATCCTTGCGCTAAGGCTTGTTTCACCAGTTCCCCGCAGGGTCTGTTTAATTCAATGCCGATAATCAGCCCCTGCCCCCGAATTTCGACCACGCCAGCCACTGTGGCCAAGCGTGTGCGTAAGTTTTGCTGTAGAAATTCGCCTACCGTGGCGGCACTTGCTACCAGCTGTTCTTCTTCCATTATCGCCATTGTGGTTAACACAGCTACACATGCCAAGGGGTTGCCGCCGAAAGTAGAGCCATGATTACCTGGCTTAAAAGTACCCACAGCCTTGCCAGTCGCTAGGCAGGCGCCGACAGGAATGCCGGAACCAACACCTTTGGCTAGTGTCATGACGTCCGGCAGAATGCTCGTATGTTGGTGGGCGAACCATTTGCCCGTACGGCCAATACCGCATTGGACTTCATCTAGCATCAACAGCCAGTTGTGTTGGTCACAGATTTTGCGTAGTTGTTCAAGATAATGGATATCCAAGGTGCGGATTCCGCCTTCACCTTGAATGGGTTCGATCAGTACCGCTACAACATTGTGGTTGTGTTCGGCGACCTGATGTATGGCATCCAGATCATCATACGGAACGCGTACAAAACCTTTTACGAGTGGCTCGAATCCTGCCTGTACTTTGCGGTTCCCGGTGGCGGATAGTGTGGCTAATGTACGCCCATGAAACGCTTTTTCCATGACGATAATTGCCGGATTATCAATACCTTGTTGATGGCCATACAGACGTGCTAATTTGATCGCAGCTTCATTGGCCTCGCAGCCAGAATTGCACAAGAACACCTCGTGCATGTTGGCTAGTGTACATAACTTGTCGGCTACAGCTTCTTGCTCGTTTATTTGATACAAGTTGGAAACGTGCATCAGTTTGCTGATCTGCTCAGTAAGCGCCGCAGTTAGGCGTGGATGGGCATGTCCCAGCGTGTTAACAGCGATACCGGATAGCGCATCAAGGTAGCGTTTGCCATGACTGTCCCACAGCCAAACGCCTTCTCCATGTGTGAAGGATACGGGCAGGCGAGCGTAGGTGTTCATCAAGTGTGACATAGATAGAATGACAGACGGCGGCATGGCCGCCGTATTTAAGTTCAGGAAAAGGTCTATATTGAGCTAAATTGCCTCGATTGTGCAAGAGGAAAATTTATAGTGTACGTTAGATTAGTTTAAGGGCATTAGTATTTAATTGCATTAATACATACCAAGCATATTAAATAATATCATTTCAGGGCTTATTGTCGAAGGTGTCTCATGCTTCGAGTTACTTTGAAACTATTATGTACCAAAAAGCAAAGGATGATTATGTGGTTCATAATTTGGGCGAACCAAAAAATAAAGCCGACAGTACATACTGTCGGCTTTATTTGGGAGTGTGTAATTATGCTTACGCCATTGCCTTAATGGCAGCAGATAGACGGCTCTTGTGACGCGCAGCCTTGTTTTTATGAATAATTTTTTTGTCGGCGATCGAATCGACAATACTGGTGGATTCGATGAAAACGGCTCGTGCCACAGCTTTGTCACCAACTTCAATAGCTTTCGCTACTTTTTTTATTGCAGTACGCAGTTCAGAGCGCAGGCTTGCATTATGTTCACGTTGTTTGTTTGCTTGTCGCGCGCGTTTCCTAGCTTGTGCAGTGTTTGCCATGGCGATTCCTTGAGAATTTCTCTTGCAATAAAAAGGGGAATTATACGAAGACTTGTCAATTTTGGCAATTGTTTGTTTTTGTTGTGTCGGCACTAATTAGTAATGTTTACTTTCTCCCAACTGGAAATGTCTCTTAAGTGAGTAACCTAGGTGTCTGTAAAAAAACAAGAGGGGGCCACTTAAATGGGCATGATGATGAGCCAGAAAGAAGCAATACGGACGCAAGTGATGGAGCTACTAACGGCAGGTAAAATTGACCAGAATCCAGCGTGATTTAGGATAAAATATCGTTGTCTAAAGCGTCGATAAATCTATGTCTTCTTCCAATTTTGGTGTAGCACCTGAAAGCTTGTTCCGTCAAGAAGTACTTGATCTGAAAGCTTATCCTGTGCCCGACAGCACTGGCATGGTCAAGCTGGATGCGATGGAAAACCCTTATTCATTGCCACAGTCATTGCGTGACGAAATTGCCCGTTTGGTGGCGGATGCTGCCATCAACCGATATCCTGATGCCAATGCTCGGCGACTAAAGGCCAGCATCCGCGCTGTGATTGGTTTGCCGCAGAGTTTGGATATATTGCTTGGAAATGGGTCGGATGAGATTATCCAGCTATTAGCGCTTGTGGTTGCTAAGCCGAATGCTATATTACTGAGCGTCGAGCCATCATTTGTGATGTATAAAATGATTGCGGCTTTCACTGGAATGCAATATGTAGGCGTGCCGTTGACAGAAGATTTTGCGCTGGATTTGCCCGCCATGCTGACTGCCATGCAACAATATCAGCCCGCGCTAGTGTTTTTGCCTTATCCAAATAATCCCACTGGAAACCTGTTTGATGCGGAGGCTATCGTTCAGCTTATTGAAGCTGCCCCTGGTTTGGTGGTGGTGGATGAAGCCTATTATGCTTTTGCCAATACGAGTTTTATGCCCATGTTGATGCATTATCCAAATCTGCTGGTGATGCGAACATTCTCCAAGCTTGGCATGGCTGGTTTGCGTTTGGGTTTTATGGTGGGTAGCAAGGTGTGGCTAGCGCAGTTAGAAAAGCTCCGTTTGCCGTATAATATAAATGTGCTAACGCAGCAGGTGGCGGAAAAATTGTTGCAGCATCATGATGTGCTGTTACGGCAGGCTGACCAGATCAAACAGGATCGTGCTTGGTTATATGAGCGGCTGGTGGGGGTAGCGGATGTACGACCTTATGCGAGTGATGCTAATTTCATTTTATTTCGAGTGATGCATGCGGATAAGGTTTTTCAGGAGCTGAAAAAACGGGGGGTGTTAATCAAAAATTTGAGTAAATCCCACCCGTTATTGGTTGATTGTTTACGTGTTACGGTGGGCACCCCGGAGGAAAACGAACAGTTTATACGAGCATTGCAGGAAAGTATTCATCAATTTGTTTAGGTTGTTCATTAGGGAAAATTATGCGTAGTGCGCAAGTTACTCGTAACACCCTGGAAACTCAGATCACTGTCAAGCTGGATTTAGATGGTAGCGGTAAGGTTAAATTCGATACCGGTTTGCCTTTTCTTGAGCACATGCTTGATCAAGTTGCACGTCATGGCATGGTTGATTTGGACATCGTTGCCAAGGGTGATCTTCATATTGATGCGCATCATACTGTCGAGGATATCGGCATTACTCTTGGTCAAGCCTTCAGCCAAGCCGTAGAAGACAAAAAGGGATTGCGTCGTTACGGACATGCTTATGTCCCACTAGATGAAGCGCTGTCGCGCGTAGTGCTGGATATTTCCGGTCGCCCCGGTTTGGTGTTCAATGTGAATTTTGTGCGTTCCAACATAGGTGAGTTTGATGTGGACTTGGTTCATGAGTTTTTCCAAGGCTTTGTCAATCATGCGCTGGTGACCTTGCACATCGACAATCTGGTTGGTAAAAATGCTCACCATCAAGCGGAAACTGTGTTCAAGGCATTCGGCCGTGCTTTGCGCATGGCGCTGGAGGTCGATTCGCGTATGGTAGGCATGATGCCTTCCACAAAAGGTACATTGTAAAAATTCTCAAGACGCTGCAATAAACAAAGTAATAAATGAGATAATGTGCTCAATAAAATTGAGCGTTGCACGTTGTGGATTTAGATTTATTAAGAATCACGTATAGCATATGGCAGATATTGCAATAATTGATTATGGCATGGGCAATCTACGCTCTGTGCATCAAGCATTCCGAACCATTGCGCCAACTGCCTCCATCGTGGTGACCGATGACCCGCAAGAAATCATGCAGGCGGCGCGTGTGGTTTTTCCTGGCCAAGGTGCAATGCCGGACTGTATCCGTGAATTGGAGACGCGCGGATTGCGAACGGCAGTGCTGTATGCGGCGCGGACTAAGCCTTTTATCGGTATCTGTATCGGCCTGCAAATGCTGTTTGAACACAGTGAGGAAGGTGATATTTCTGGATTATCCATTCTGCCGGGCAGGGTAGTGCGCTTCACCAGTAATTTGTGCGATGCGCAGAATAATAAATTGAAGGTGCCGCATATGGGTTGGAATCAAGTGCAGCATGGCAACCACCCGCTATGGGAAGGCATAGATCAGAACGCGCGCTTTTATTTTGTACACAGTTATTATGTATGTCCCCAGGATGCACAGTTTGTACAGGCCACTAGCTGCTATCCCCAACCGTTTGTTTGTGCCGTGGCGCGCGATAATTTATTTGCCGTGCAGTTTCATCCAGAGAAGAGCCAAGGTGCCGGACTGATGTTGCTGAAAAACTTTGTGAATTGGGTGCCGGTTTAATTTTTTATTTTTGTTTATCTTGTTAATAGTGCTGCCATGTTAATTATTCCTGCGATTGATTTAAAAGATGGACATTGCGTACGCCTGCGTCAAGGGGTGATGGAAGACGCCACGGTGTTTTCCGAAGATCCTGCCGCCATGGCGCTACATTGGTTAAACCAAGGCGCGCGCCGCCTGCATCTGGTTGATCTGAACGGCGCTTTTGCCGGCAAACCTAAGAACGAGGCGGCTGTCCGTAGCATCGTGGAAACGGTTGGATTGGATGTACCAATTCAGTTGGGAGGAGGGATTCGCGATCTGGAAACCATAGAACGCTACCTTGATATTGGAGTTACTTATGTGATTATAGGTACTGCAGCGGTGAAGACTCCGGGCTTTTTGCATGAAGCCTGTGACGCTTTCCCAGGCCACATCATCGTAGGACTCGATGCCAATGCTGGCAAAGTGGCGGTGGACGGCTGGTCTAAGGTGACTGGGCATGATGTGCTGGATCTGGCTAAGCGCTTTGAAGGTTATGGCATTGAAGCGATTATTTACACTGACATCGGACGTGATGGCATGTTATCTGGCGTAAATATTCCCGCGACTGTGGAACTGGCGCGTGAACTTACTGTCCCGGTTATTGCCAGCGGGGGTATTACTAACCTCGACGATGTGTATGCGCTGTGCGCTGTACAGGACAATGGTATTGCTGGGGCGATAACTGGCCGGGCTATCTATGAAGAAACTTTGAACTTTGCCGCAGCACAAAAACTGGCGGATACATTAACTACTAATAAAAACGTGAAGAACTAAGTTTAGTGGTTTCTATTTTTATCCATTCACTTAAATAATATGCTGGCCAAACGTATCATTCCTTGTCTAGACGTAACCGCTGGTCGCGTGGTCAAGGGCGTCCACTTTGTTGAGTTGCGTGATGCAGGCGATCCGATAGAAATCGCGCGCCGATACGAAGAGCAAGGTGCAGATGAATTAACTTTTCTCGACATCACCGCCAGTTCTGATGACCGTGGTATTCTGTTTCGTATTATTGAGCAGGTGGCTGAACAGGTTTTTATTCCACTTACTGTGGGTGGTGGTGTACGCCAAGTGGAAGATGTGCGTAACCTGCTCAATGCCGGTGCCGATAAGGTAAGTATGAATACGTCTGCCGTGCTCAACCCGCAATTGGTGGCAGATGCGGCAGGGCGCTATGGCTCACAATGTATCGTGGTGGCAATAGATGCCAAACAGATACAGCCTGGTCGTTGGGAGGTATTCACTCATGGTGGGCGGCGGGCTACCGGCCTTGGTGTGGTGGAATGGGCTAAGAAGATGCAGGTGCTGGGCGCGGGAGAAATTCTGCTTACCAGTATGGATCGTGATGGCAGTAAAATTGGTTATGATTTACAACTTGTTCGCTCGGTGACAGATGCGTTGGAAATCCCCCTTATTGCCAGCGGCGGTGCGGGCACTCTTCAGCATTTGGTGGACGGTGTGAAGCTGGGTGGTGCGGATGCGGTGTTGGCGGCCAGTATTTTTCACTTTGGTGAATACACGATACAACAGGCTAAGCAATATATGGCACAACAAGGTATTGAGGTGCGGTTATGAATGACGCCTGGTTGGATAAAATAAGCTGGGCGGTAGATGGGTTAGTGCCAGTTATTGCACAGGATTCAATTACAGGTTCTGTACTGATGATGGCATGGATGAACCGCGAGGCTTTTAAGTGTACCGTCCAGTCGGGCGAGGCGACATATTGGTCGCGCTCGCGTAAAAAGCTGTGGCACAAGGGTGAAGAGTCCGGCAATATTCAGCGGGTGCAGGAAATCCGCCTTGACTGCGATGGCGATGTGGTTTTATTGAAAGTGGAACAGGCTGGCGGAATTGCTTGTCATACGGGGCGAGCTAGCTGTTTCTTTAGCCGTCTTGAAAAAGACAGATGGGTGGAAATCGATCCGGTACTTAAAGCGCCCGACGAAATTTATCGGAAAAAACTATAAGTAATGAATAACGACATTCTGCAACAATTGATGGAAACAATAGAGGCTCGCAAAGGTGCAGCAGTTGAAAGTTCATATGTAGCCCAATTGTTTAGCAAAGGCGAAGATGCCATTCTGAAAAAAGTCGGCGAAGAAACCATGGAAGTACTGCTGGCCGCTAAAAGCGGCGATAAGCAACATTTGGTATACGAAACCGCTGATCTGTGGTTTCATTGTATGGTATTGCTGGCGCAACATGGCTTGAGCGCAAGCGATGTACTGAAGGAGCTGGCGCAACGAGCAGGTATTTCCGGGCTTGATGAGAAGGCCAGTCGTAAGGGTAACGACGTCTCCTAAATTTTACTTTACTTATTGCCAGGGAGGAATTTACTGGTATGGCAAGGGTCTGTTGGTTTTCTACATTCGGTTATTAGGATGTTGAGGCGAAGTCTAGGAGGCAAGAATGGATAACTGTATTTTTTGTAAAATAGTTCGCGGTGATATCCCTTGCCGAAAGGTGTATGATGACGACGATTTACTTGCCTTTCACGACATCAACCCGGTTGCACAGGTGCATATCATACTGATTCCCAAGTTGCACTTGGTATCATTGATGGAAGTTGATGACAGTCATGTAGCGCTACTGGGAAAAATGTTATTGTTAACATCTAAATTGGCAAAAGAGCAGGGATTGAACAACGGCTTTCGTACGGTCATAAACACTGGGAAGGGTGGAGGACAGGAAGTATTTCACCTGCATATTCATATTATTGGCGGTAATATTCCACCAATGGTGCGGCGCGATTAGCGCCACTTAAATCTTTAGGAGAAATAAAAATGGGTTCATTCAGTATCTGGCACTGGTTAATTGTATTGTTAGTGGTCATCCTTATATTTGGCACCAAGAAATTGCGTAATATGGGTAGCGATTTAGGGGGCGCGATGAAGGGCTTTAAGGAAGGTATGCGATCAGAGCCAGAAGTGTCTAAAGAGGATATTCACAAGCAAGTGGAACAGGGTGGTCAGACTATCGAAGGCGAAGTTAAAGACAAAAGCCATACCAACGCATAGATTGATTTAGCAGCCATGTTTGACGTCAATTTCTCGGAAATGATGGTGATTGCGGTAGTCGCTTTTATTGTCATTGGTCCTGAACGTCTGCCTAAGGTAGCGCGTACCCTTGGTCATTTGTTGGGTCGTGGGCAACGCTACATCAGCGGTGTTAAGGCTGACATTGCGCGGGATATAGGAATTGAGGAATTGCGTCAATTGCAAGAAAAGGTGCAAAAGGAATACAAGAGTGCCGAAGAAGCAGTGAATCAGGTTACTCAAACTCTTAACCTGCATGCGCAAGAAGTCACGCAGTCACTCAATCAGCAAGTGGAGCAGGCTAGGGAGGGCATTAATCAACAATCGCAATTGAATTCTGAGGCGCAATCATCGACCGTGCAACAGAGTATTCAAGCTAACGAAAGAAGTAAGAACGCCCCCCTATTGAGTAAACAGGGTGACAGCAATATCGAAGGTTCGGTGCGTGCAAGCGGTGAAAGCTCGGCAGAGGAGCTTGAATTTAAAAAGCTTTCATCAGCGTATCAAGAGGCGACACGTAATTTATATGCTCAACAAGAAGCGGCACGTAATTTGCATATTCAGGAGGAGAAATTACGCCAGTTGAAGCAGAAGGCAGATCTGCAAGCTACTAGTATTAACGATCAGACGGTATCGCAGCAACCTCATAGCGCCGTATCTCAATCAAAACAAGCCAACGTGCAGCAGGCACAGCCCACGTTACAGATTATTCCTGAGCAAAAAAGATTTCCTATTGATTAATGAGTACTAGCGAAAGCTTCATTTCCCATCTGCTTGAATTACGCACTCGCCTTCTATATGCCTTTGGAGGGCTGTTGTTGGTATTTATATGCCTTGTTCCGTGGGCAAGTGAGCTGTATGCGTTACTCGCGGAACCGATGCTCGCTAAGCTACCAAAAGGCGGGCAGATGATCGCTATTGATGTTATTACTCCATTTTTTGTGCCGCTGAAAGTGGCGATGATGGCTGCATTCCTCATCGCATTACCTTATATATTGTTTCAAGCTTGGCTTTTCGTCGCGCCTGGAATGCATGCACATGAAAAGCGTTTGATGTTGCCACTCGTTACGGCCAGTGTGGTGTTGTTTTTTTTCGGCATGGCATTTGCATATTTTATCGTGTTTCCCGTGGTATTTGGTTTTTTTAGTGGCGCAGCACCACAGGGCGTCGCAGTGATGACCGACATTGACAAATACTTGAGTTTTGTAATGGGCATGTTCCTTGCTTTTGGAACTACCTTTGAAGTGCCGGTGGCAGTGGTGGTGTTGGTTAAAATGGATGTGGTAAATATCGCTAAGCTTAAGGAAATCCGGCCGTATGTCATTGTCGGAGCATTTATTCTTGGTGCGCTTCTTACCCCCCCGGACGTGGTGTCGCAGTTTATGCTCGCCATACCACTGTGGCTATTGTACGAAGTGGGCATCGTGGTCGCGGGGTGGATGACAAAAGATTCGACAGAGATTGAAACAAAAAGCGGATAACCAGCCCTTTTAATCTGAAGCTTTATTCTAGTTTTTTCGGCCTAGGCCGCTTACCAACCTTAACGTTCATTACTATTTCATGCTGATTGCGCAACAGCTTGAATACGACAACTTTTTCTGGAGGTAAGCTCGAGATGGTTTCCAGCATAGAGCTTGAATCTGTTAATAGTTGTTTATTATCTATCATGGTAAGAATGTCGCCAGCACGCACCCCGGCCTGATCCGCTGGGCTGCCACGCACCACTTCTGAAATTAGCACGCCTTGTACATTGTCGAGGTTAAACGACTCTATTAGCTCTGGTGTGAGTTCTTGTACAGCTACGCCGACCCAGCCGCGTGTCACCGAGCCACTTTGGATAATCTGTTCCATAATCTTTTTTGCCGTGCTGACCGGGATAGCGAAACCGATACCGAGTGAGCCACCATTGGGTGAGTAAATCGCGCTGTTGATACCAATCAGGTTGCCGTTTACATCTACCAGCGCGCCACCGGAATTGCCTGGATTGATTGCTGCGTCGGTCTGAATGAAGTTTTCGAAAGTGTTTAGTCCAAGGTGATTGCGTTTCACCGCGCTGACGATGCCCATTGTCACTGTTTGACCTACGCCGAACGGGTTGCCTACAGCTAACACGATATCACCTACTTGCGCTTGGTCTGGGCGGCTGAAGGTAATGGCCGGGATGGTGCCAGGCAGGTCGATTTTGATGACGGCAAGATCGGATTCTGGATCGGAACCAATAATGCGTCCTTTGGCTTTACGTCCATCGGCCAGGGCCACTTCGATCTGGTCGGCAGCTTCAACCACATGATGATTTGTGAGGATGTAACCATCATGGCTGATTATAACGCCAGAGCCTAAGTTAGAACCGCGTTGTGGGGAGTTATCGAACTCTTCGCCAAAAAAGAAATGGAAGCGTGGATCATCCATGAGCGGATGCCTAGGCTTCTTGATTTCGGTGCTGGTAAAAATATTAACTACGGTGGGCATCACTTTGTGTGCCGCAGCGCTAAAGCCTGCTGTAGAAATTTGGCTGGTGCTGGTGCTTACGTTTTCATGCAGTGTGACGATGCCGTTATGTGTAGCAGAGGATAGTAGACCGGGTTTTAGAGTATTAATAATAAATAGTATAGCTAGCCCAACAGTAGTCGCTTGTGCGAATAGAAGCCAAAATTTACGCATGATATGACTGTTTTATGTTGTTCATAGATCTATTATCTAATTCGAATGTTTCATAAATTAGTGTGACTGATTTAAAGTAGAATTGAAATAATTAATTTAAAAATAACATTATGTTACTAAATGAGTTGCGCGATTATATCGCAAGCCTGCTGGAGCCCGACCGTTTTCGTGACTATTGCCCAAATGGTGTGCAAGTGGAAGGTAGAGCAGAAGTACGCCGCATCGCCAGTGGTGTAACGGCCTCCCAACGTTTACTGAAAGCAGCCACTGCATGGAATGCAGACGTCATCCTGGTTCATCATGGTTATTTCTGGCGTCATGAAGATGCTGCTATAACTGGAATTAAGAAACAGCGTATTACACATTTGCTTCAGCATGATGTGAGTTTGCTGGCTTATCATTTGCCGCTGGATGCGCATGCTGAATTTGGCAACAATGCGCAACTCGGTCAACGTTTGGGTTTTATGGAGCATGGGCGTTTCGGTGAGCAAGACATTGCTTGTTATGGGGAGTTGGTGCAAGAACAAACATTGACACAGCTGACCTGGAAAATTGCGCACAGTTTACAGCGCACGCCGCTAGTGATCGGTGAAGGTGACCCTATTATCCGCCGGATCGCTTGGTGTACCGGTGCGGCGCAGGGCTATTTCGAAGCGGCGATCGCGTTGGGTGTGGACGCCTTTCTTACCGGTGAAATTTCCGAGCAAAATGTGCATGTAGCGCAAGAAACGGGAGTGATCTTTATTGCGGCTGGCCACCACGCCACTGAGCGTTATGGTGTCCAGGCTCTGGGAGCACATCTCGCCGAGCATTTTGGTATAGAACACCACTTTTTCGAGCTAGAAAATCCGATTTAAGGACAAATTTTAACGCTCAAGGTTTACACGCAATCTATCGAGTGATACCACTGAAATTGCAGCGCTTCTTGAAGATTCAAATAAAGCGGTGTTGGCGAAGTGCAAAGCATCGTGATGCGTCACCAACAGGTTTTGTATTAGATCCAAAACTTCATTTAGTAGTGAATCCGCAGAGGTGGAAAAACGCAGAAGGAAATCCATGCTGCGCGGGTAGTAAGGCGTCCATTGCCAAGCCAGAAAGCTTTCATTGCTTTTAAAGCCTGCCTCTTGAAAAGTATTGTGCAGCGTTTTAATGGCGCTCAATTGTTTTTGTTCGAGTGTAGGCGTCGCACTCCACATCAATCCATAGTAAATACGTAAGGTGTCGCCCAGATATTGTTGTTCCAGCATCGGACGTAGGTAGAGCTTTTGTTCTGTCTCAGGTTGCAGATACAGTCCTACTAAACATTCAGTTGCATTGCGATCTTCGGTAGTTGATACACGCCATTCCGATGTATTGGCTACGATACGTTCGCGTAATGCCAGCCAAAAATCATTGTTCAATTTCTGGCGTGTTCCATCCACTTGAGTTGCCACACTAAGTGCTAAAGACAAATTCTCTTTTTGGGCGAAAAAATTCAGCACAGCTTGTTCTTCGTTCATCTACCCATCCTTAAAATTAGAAATCAAATTATATTGATTAATCATTATCCTAAATAATTATAATCAGTCTTGTTATTTTTTATGTAAAGTTCTAGTTACTAATCTTGAAATAGATAGTTGGAATGACTACTGTAGCAGATGCTCACAAACTTAAATTCTAAAGGTTCATATATGTCCGACGCCGAAATGCTCTTGCAGGAGGTTTCCACTTACCTGAAGTCCAAGGATGTCGAACATATCCGGCAGGCGCTTAAATTTAGTGGTCAAGCGCACGAAGGTCAATTACGTAAATCCGGTGAACCCTATATTTCGCATCCCATTGCTGTTGCTCGAATTCTTACACCGTTGCACCTCGATGCACAAGCCATCATGGCGGCATTGCTACATGACGTGGTGGAAGACACCCATATTAGCAATGAAGAACTAGCCAATATATTCGGCAAATCGGTGGCTGAATTGGTTGATGGCTTGAGTAAGCTGGATAAGATTGAATTTCAGACCAAGGAGGATGCCCAGGCGGAAAATTTCCGTAAAATGCTGCTGGCGATGGCACGTGATGTACGCGTAATCCTGATTAAACTGGCTGATCGCCTGCACAACATGCGCACGTTAAAATCGATGTCGCGTGAAAAGTGCGAACGCATTGCGCGTGAGACCATGGAAATTTATGCACCCATTGCCAATCGCCTGGGTCTCAATGCCATCTATCAGGAATTGGAAGACTTAGGTTTCAAGCACCTGTACCCCAAGCGCTATGAAGTTCTGTCTAAGGCTCTTAAAGTTGCACGCGGTAATCGTCGTGAGGTGGTAGGTAAAATCCAAGAGGCCATTCGCCAGCGTTTGGAAGAGCATCATCTCACTGCCCAAATACAAGGGCGTGAAAAACATCTATATGGCATCTACCAGAAAATGCAGGCAAAATCGTTAGCCTTCGCCCAGGTGCAGGACATTTATGGTTTCCGCGTAATGGTGGATGATGTCCCCTCTTGCTATTTAGCGCTGGGATTGCTACATGCACTCTATAAACCGATTCCCGGCAAGTTTAAAGATTACATCGCTATCCCCAAGGCGAACGCTTATCAGTCGTTGCATACCACCCTGTTTGGGCCATACGGGACTCCTATCGAAGTGCAGATTCGCACTCAAGAAATGCACAAAATCGCTGAGGCGGGTGTCGCCTCGCATTGGTTATATAAGACCGCGCAGACATCATTCAATGATCTGCACAAGAAGACCCACCAGTGGTTGCAAAGTTTATTGGAAAGTTTAAGCCAGAGCGGCGATTCGATGGAGTTCCTTGAACATCTGAAGGTCGATCTATTCCCAGATGAAGTTTACGTGTTTACTCCTAAAGGAAAAATTCTTGCCCTGCCACGTGGCGCAACGGCTGTAGATTTTGCTTATAGTGTGCACACCGACATTGGCAATCGCTGTGTGGCTGTTAAAGTAAATTTTGAGCTAGCACCATTACGTGTCGAGATGAAAAATGGCGACCGTGTGGAAATCATCACCGCGACGCATGCTCACCCTAATCCCGCATGGCTCGGCTATGTAGTTACCAGCAAGGCCCGTAGCCAGATTCGGCATGCACTTAAAACGATGCACTTTGATGAATCCTCTGCACTGGGAGAGCGTCTTCTAAACCAGGCTTTATCCTCACTGGGTCTTAAAAAACAGGACATTGAAAACAGCCATTGGGAAAAGCTGCTGAAGGATACCGGGGTAAAATCGCGCGAAGAAATTTTCGCTGATATTGCTCTAGGACGCCGCCTCAACATGGTGATTGCACGCCAACTTGCACGTATCGGAGAGGCCGGTACACAAGAGCATCCCGCACCCAGCGGCGTTATCACTATCCTTGGCACGGAAGGTATGGCAGTACAATTTGCTAAATGCTGTCGTCCTATTCCAGGGGATTCTATTATAGGCATTATCAAAAAAGGTCAAGGGTTGGTTGTTCATACACACGACTGCCCAGTGTTATGTAAGGGGCGCGGTGGCATGGACAAATGGCTGGATGTGGTGTGGGACAAACATATCAACAGACCTTTTGAGGTGAGCATTAAATTAATCGTAGCCAATCAACGCGGGGTGCTGGCAAAGGTAGCAGCAGCGATTGCCGATGCCGAATCTAACATTGAAAACGTTCATTTCACTAACGAAGGGAATTACACGACATTGTATTTTACCTTGCAGGTGGGCAACCGCATACACTTGGCCAATGTAATGCGTGGTCTGCGCGGAGTATCCGAGGTAATACGCATTACCAGAATTAAGAGCATACCTGTCTAAGGGTCCTTCCATTCACCATGACGATCTCCTCATTGGTGGTCATGTATCGATTTCTTTCATAAACAGTTGCCGTTACGTTTCAAAGTTAAATTTTGAGGCGTCATACAGCTTGGCGTGGGGCTACGGATCCGGATCTATACGGGACGGGACAACTCAGCACATGTATAATCTCATCTATGCAGAGATCGAATAGATGGTAGGCGACTGATATTCGATGATATTTTTAAGTCAATGCTAAATGAAAAAATCTGAAATTCAATTCATCATTACTCTTGACGACAAAAAAATACCCGAAAAAATAGAGTGGGATGCATCTGCTATCCAAGAACAAACTACAGCTGCCAATGCAATAATGATTGCCCTATGGGATGCTAAGGAGAAAAATACGCTACGCATTGATTTATGGACCAAAAGTATGATGAAAGAGGATATGAAAAAATTTTATCATCAAAGTCTTTTATTCATGGCAGATAATTTTGAACGTGCCACCGGGGATGCGGAAACTTCGCAAGCGATGCAAAATTTTGCCCAGATGCTGGGGGAAAAAATGAATCTGGTAATGAAAAATAAATTTACTGCTTTAAAAAGTGATTAAACCAATCAAGGTTAGCATCGCGCTCTGACACATCGATAATTACGCATAATTATTTCAATGGAATGGGAAATGCCGCACAAGATTGTCCCATGCAATTGTGTTACCGGGTAGCCAAATGGTCTAAAACTTTTCAATCAACATTTCTTTAAGGGATTAATTAAAAATGACGAAATCTGAAATTAAATTTACAGTCACTCTCGACGACAACATGGTGGCAGAAAAAATAGACTGGACTGCTTCTGGTGCACAGGAGCACAACACGAGCAAAGGGGTAATGATTTCAGTTTGGGATACTAAGGAAGACAATACAATGCGGATTGACTTTTGGACCAAAGATATGATGGTTGATGAAATGTGTCAGTTTTATCACCAGACTTTTTTATCCATGGCTGATACTTTCGAACGTGCTACCGGAGAAACGGAAGTAGCAAAGTCAATGCGTAATTTTGCCCAGCAGTTTGGTGAAAAAGTGAATCTGTTTACGAGCAAAAAATTTGACGCATAATGTCCATATAAGCAAGGGTGTTTAGTGGTAAGTTTTTCACCGTTAAATTGAATTATTACAATTAAAGAAGAGAATTATGAAAACTATCGGTGAACTAAGACAGGCTCTTGAAGGTGTACCAGATGAGCGTCTGCTGAAGGCGCAAGTAATAGCCAAAGACGGGGGGGCGTGGATATTGAATGTCGAATTTTGTGCTTCGGTGCCGGTTGGCTCCAGTATGCCCGGAGGCTCTATGGCGGTGTTAAAACTAACTCATCCTGAATTGGAAACTATGCCAGAGTGGCCCGCACCTACGTGATTTAATTATTATGGATATCACGCCGCTTATTCTAGCCTGCATTCTCGGTATTATTGAAGGCTTGACTGAATTCCTGCCCATTTCTAGTACTGGTCACCTGATTATTGCGGGTGACTTGCTCAACTTTAATGATGAGAGGGGCAAAGTATTCATGATCGTAATTCAGCTGGGTGCGATTTTGGCAGTGGTATGGGAATTCCGAGCCAAGCTATTGGCAGTGACGCGAGGTTTAGTGGTGCGCGAACTGGTTGCCTGGCGTTTTGCTAGTAACTTGTTGGTGGCATTTCTGCCAGCAGTCGTGCTTGGGCTAATATTCCACCACTGGATTAAAACCTATCTGTTTAATTCTTATACGGTAGCGATAGCGCTAATCGGGGGAGGATTGGTGATTCTGTGGGTGGAAAAACGAGTGTTTCACCCGCGCATTAAAAGTATTGAAGATATGCGCTGGCCGGATGCAATCAAAGTGGGATTTGCTCAGTCGGTGGCCATGTTTCCTGGCGTTTCCCGCTCCGGCGCAACTATTATGGGTGGGATGATTTTTGGACTGGATCGTCGAGTTGCAACCGAGTTTTCATTTTTTCTTGCGATTCCTACCATGTTTGGGGCAACCGTTCTCGACCTTTACAAGAACTGGCATCTGCTATCAGCTACAGATCTACCAGTATTCGTAGTAGGCTTCATTGCCGCGTTCGTTAGCGCCTATCTGGCAGTAGCGGCTTTACTTAAATTTATTTCCAATCATACTTTTGTGGGGTTTGCCTGGTACCGTATTGCATTTGGTCTGCTAGTCTTGGTTACTGCCTATAGCGGTGTTATAAAATGGTAGATTTTGTAAGTTATTAGCTATCGGGAGTCTGCTAGTTAGCTCTGTCCCCACGGTAATTTACGTGCGCGCCAGCCACTCAGCACATTACGGTGATTGTTGGCATCTTTATCGCCTTCAAAGCCTTCCAGCACGTTATAAGATTTGACATAACCAGCTTCGGTTGCAGCTATAGCAGCATTATGAGATCGGCCACCGCTGCGACATATAAATAATACCAATGTTTCTTTGTTCACTTGCTGCTCAAGTTCTGCTATAAAATGTGGATTGAGTTTCATGCCGGGATAGGTAGCCCATTCAATTTCCATTGCATCTGGGATATGTCCCACCCAGTCCAACTCAGCTCGTGTGCGTACGTCGACCAGCTTGGTGCCGGGGGCGGTTTGTTGGATTTCGTAAGCTTCAATCGGCAGTAGGGCGCCCTCATAGGGTAAATTCATTTCTTGGGCGCGTTTTTGTGCGGCGTTCAAAATTTCTGTAATTTTTCCCATGGCATTTTTCCGCTATTGATCAATATATATCCCGTACGCATTGCTCGCAGAGTAGGAACAAAAATGGGTGTGATGAACCAGTAATAACCAGTAGTGTGGCAATTGGGATGAGTTGAGTTTATCGGTATGCGAAAAACATCATTCAAAATAAACGTTGCTCTATTGGAGATAATGGCTGGCATAGAGAATTTGGGTATCATTATTCAGCAGCAGTAAAAGATTTTTACTTAGCTTAGAAAGCTAAACATTATTTCACTACTTGCCGATCGGCCATCCTCAGTCCATTCAACTTAATTGTCGTCTGGACTGAGGAAAGGGCACCTTATACTTTCATATTCCATTTATAGCCGAATTCGTCATTGCCTGTCTCAACCGGCACTATTTTGTGAGGTGTGTGCGGTGAAGCAGGTGCAGGCTCATCAAGAGAAGGTCCTTCCTTGGTCAAAGTGAATACGACTGGCTCAGGTTTATCATCCTGGAGTGGTGAGTAGAGTAAAGGAGCATTTGCGCGAGTATCAGGGTTCAAAAACCGACTCTCATCCACATCTTTTAAGATTGCAAGATATTTTTGCTTAGCTTCCCAACTAGGCAGCACGTCAGCATTGTGTTTGACCTCCTTGCTGCTTGATACAACGAAACCATCACCTACCACTTGACCTAGCGCGTTAAGTGCATTTGTAGAATACTCATATTTGCCTTCTTGATTTTTTCGTGCCATAACATCAATAGAGCAGTGATGTGGTGCAAGCAAGATATGCCAATTAAGTTTATCGGTATTATTTTGGTAATTCTGCCAAATATGATCCCAAACTTCGACTGTCGCATCTCCACCTAACATAATCCGATTCGCGCCACCGAAAACTTTAACTGTCCAGCGTATGACTAAGCTACTGTTGTTAATGCTAGTTTGATCGTTACTTTCTATAACTTTGGCTATTCCACCTTCTTTTTGGATAGGAGAAATAATATGCGCTTCAATATTTCGCGAAAAAGTTTTAATTAATCCGGATGATGATGTTGCTCCCAATATGGTAACTCTATTACCATTCAATTCTGATTCTTTGCTACCTTGAAGATCGAGTCTGCGTTTAATTTCCTGAAATACTGGTTTAGATTCGTCAGTTTCATATTGTGGGTCCGTAAAACAAGGGTTGATCCACATCTCCTCGATAAGAATCAATTTATCATCTTCTCTTGGTCGATCCTCAAATTCAGCAGGATCACCGCGATAAAAAAGCTTGTCAAAACCGGTCAGGTTATTTTGATTTGGGTGAGTCAAAACTAAAAGCGATAATCGATACTCTCGATTACTCCGATAACTGGATTGATAACAAGCATATTGAAGATCAAGCGCAAAGTCGTAGTAGATCCACTCGAATGGTTTTGATGCCTCTTCTAGCCCAAGAGTGGCAGCGTTTCCTATATTACCGTTGACATCAATGGATGATCTAAAGCGATCCGTATGTCGTTCGCAACGGTAATTGATATCAGTGAGTATCGTTTTATCATTGGCTTCAATTAAGGTGGTATCGCCATTGCCGACCGGGAAGAAAGTAACACGATTTATAGACATTATTTGCCTTCCTTTTTTGGATTGTTTACTATAACAATCGACTATTATACTTGATTAACTTAAAAACATGAAAATTTAAAGCAAATCAAAAAACCTGACTGCCTAGCTCAATTCATTGTATTTTTGGATGTTATTGGCTGGATTTAAAAAAGCTTTCGCTTGTCTGGATAGCGGTCAATTCATTGTCACTGAGGCTACTTGTGCCTATTGCAAAAAACTTTAGGGGAACAATTCTGCTGTGACAAAAAGCGAGCCCTCTTGGTCTTTCTTGGACAAAATGGGAGTGTTCTGGTTAAGATGCCAATCAATGGCTAAGGCGGGATCGTTCCATAAGATAGAACGCTCATATTCAGGTGCCCAATAATTGGTTGTTTTATACAGAAACTCTGCATATTCGCTAAGTACGACGAAGCCATGAGCAAATCCTTCCGGCACCCAAAACATCCGTTTATTTTCGGCAGAAAGCACAACTCCTACCCATAAGCCAAAGGTAGGTGATGATTTACGAATATCCACTGCTACATCGAATACTTCCCCTGCCACTACACGAACTAACTTGCCTTGTGGTTGTTTGATTTGATAATGTAGCCCGCGTAGTACATGCTTAGCCGAGCGGGAGTGGTTATCCTGGACGAAGTTGACGGATTGTCCTGTGATATTTGCAAAGGTTTTTTGATTGAAGCTTTCGAAAAAAAATCCGCGTTCATCACCAAATACTTTGGGTTCGATAATTAAAAGATCGGTTATCGCTGTTTGGACAATTTGCATAGTTAGTAAACTTTCTCTTTTAGAATGCCAAGCAGATATTGGCCATAGCCATTCTTACGCAGTGGCTCGGCCAGCTGTTCCATTTGTTCTATCGTGATGTAACCTCGGCGATACGCAACTTCTTCCGGGCAGGCAATCTTCAAACCTTGACGCTTTTCGAGTGTTTGAATAAACAGTGAAGCTTCCAGTAACGAATCATGCGTACCCGTATCCAGCCATGCATAGCCGCGCCCCATTACCTGCACATCCAGTTTGCCGTTATCAAGATAAATTTGATTGACAGTGGTAATTTCTAATTCACCACGTGCAGAAGGCTTAACGGATTTGGCAATCTCAACAACGTTGGTGTCGTAAAAATAGAGACCCGTCACGGCATAATTTGACTTGGGCTTTACAGGTTTTTCTTCCAGACTGATTGCACGTCCAGTAGCATCGAATTCTACTACTCCGTACCGTTCTGGGTCATTGACGTGGTAAGCAAATACAGTGCCGCCCTCTAGTTTGGTTCTGGCGGCTGAAAGATTTTTTTCAAAGTCGTGACCGTAAAAAATGTTATCTCCCAGCACCAATGAACAGGAGTCATGACCGATAAAAGACTCGCCAATGATAAATGCTTGCGCGAGTCCATCTGGCGAAGGCTGTATGGCAAAGGAAAAATTCATTCCCCACTGTGAGCCATCTCCTAGTAACTGTTCGAAACGCGGTATATCCTGCGGAGTGGAAATGATCAGAATATCCTGAATGCCGGCCAGCATAAGTGTGGTCAGCGGATAGTAAATCATTGGTTTATCATAAACAGGCAATAATTGCTTGGAGATGGATCGGGTAGCCGGATAAAGTCGAGTGCCGGAGCCACCTGCGAGTATGATGCCTTTCATGATGTTTCCCTATCGCCGTAATTTTGTTGAATCCAATTCTGGTATTCTCCACTAATGACAGCATTAACCCAATCTGGGTTTGTCAGATACCATTTCACTGTTTTTCGCAATCCGGTTTCAAACGTTTCCAGCGGTTTCCAGCCCAGTTCCTGGGCGATCTTTCCGGCATTAATCGCGTAGCGATGGTCATGTCCAGGCCTGTCCTGTACATAGGTGATAAGGGATGCATGTGGCGCAACTTGAGGGCGGAGTTCATCAAGAATAGCGCAAATTTCATATACTACTTCCAGATTGGTTTTTTCATTCCAGCCACCGATATTGTAAGTTTCTCCTACCCGACCTCGTTCAAGTACCACGCGCAATGCACGCGCATGGTCGTCCACATATAACCAGTCGCGGATATTGTCGCCCTTGCCATAAATGGGGAGCGGTTTACCATTGCACGCATTCAGGATGATCAACGGAATGAGTTTTTCCGGGAAATGATAAGGGCCGTAGTTATTGGAGCAGTTGGTGGTGACCACGGGTAAGCCGTAAGTATGATACCAAGCACGCACCAGATGGTCTGAAGACGCTTTGCTTGCCGAGTATGGTGAGTTTGGCTGGTAAGCGGTATTTTCGGTAAAAAAACCGGTTTCGCCGAGGCTGCCATATACCTCATCTGTGGATATATGGTGAAAGCGAAAAGTATTTTTGCGTTCTGCAGAAAGCCCGCTCCAGTATTCCCGTGCTGCGTTCAGGAGCGTGTACGTGCCAATAATATTGGTTTCAATAAAAGCTGCCGGGCCGGTGATAGATCGATCAACATGGGATTCCGCAGCTAAATGCATCACTGCATCCGGCTGATGTTGATGGAATAGTTTTGCGACTGTAGCCGCATCACAAATATCCACGTGTTCGAAGCGGTAGCGGGGATGGTCTGCAACCGATATTAAGGACTGTAAATTGCCAGCATAGGTCAGTTTATCGACGTTGATGACGGTCGCGTCAGTTTCCGTGATCAGTTGGCGAATAACTGCGGAGCCAATAAATCCGGCACCGCCGGTAATAAGGATTTTATTCATGGTTTGGAGGGTTGATATAGTATTTTATGTTACGTTTTTACTGAAAAGTGCTCATCCAGAAAATAGGTCATATGACGTAGTGCTTGCTCTGATGCGCCACGATGGGTACGGACAAAATGCAGTCCGGCTTGGCTCATTTTTATTAACCGATCGGGATGGGTAAGTACGTTTTGTAAATGATGCGCTAAGTCAGCTGAATTCTGTATTCGCACGGCTGCTCCGCATTCGACAGCAAGCTGGCTGGCTTGTGCGAAATTGTATGTATGTGGGCCTATAAAAACAGGCTTGCCTACGGCGCAAGCCTCAATGAGGTTTTGTCCGCCAAATGGCAATAAACTGCCGCCAATAAAGGCAAGGTCGCAGGCAGCATAATAGGCAAACATTTCTCCCATACTATCACCCAATACCACTTGGGTATCTGGTGTAATCGGAACGTTTTCACTTCTACGCTGAAAGCGAATGTTTTGCTGAATGAGCATGTCAGCGACGTCACCGAAGCGTTGTGGGTGGCGTGGCACAATGATGGTGAGTAGATGGGGAATGTCTACTTGCTTAAGCATAGATAACAGTAAGATTTCTTCCCCGGCGCGGGTGCTGGCTAGCAGAAAAATTTTCCTGTCTTTGCCAAACTGGGTGCGTAATTGTGCGCCTAGTTCTAGCATCGCCGATGGGGGTTGAATGTCAAATTTCAGATTGCCCATGACAGATACATTGTTTACACCTAATCCAGTTATGCGTGTAGCATCGATTTCGCTTTGCGCAGAAATAGCGCTTAGTTCGTTCAAGCCCAGTCGCGTCAAATTCGGGTAGTGTGCATAACGTGCAGCAGATTTCTCAGATAATCGTGCATTGAGCAGCAGTAAGGGAATTTGCATCGTGTGGCAGCTATGAATCAGATTAAACCAGATTTCAGTTTCCATCAAGACGCCGATGCGTGGGCGAAAGTGTTGTAAGAAACGTTTGACAGCAAATGGGTAGTCGTAAGGTAAATAAACCCGCAGGATATCGTCGCCGTAAAGCTGTTCACTAGCTGCGCGGCCAGTTGGGGTGGTGTGTGTAAGCAGCAGTTGATGATGCGGGTAATTTTCCCGCAAACGTTGTACCAAGCTGACCGCTGCGCGTGTTTCTCCAACTGATACGGTATGCAGCCAGATTATCGGTTTATCACTTTGAGCAGAGTAGCGTCCGAAACGTTCGTCAATATGCTTCAGGTACTCATGTTGTTTGCGCGCGCGCCAGAGCAGATGGAAAAATACATATGGCAACAAAAGCCATAGCAAAAGAGTATAAATCTGACGAGGGTTAAACATAGATAAGCGAATGTCTACCACCAGAGTTGATTTGGCAAGCCTGCAAGAAGTGCGGGTGAATCATCCAGATTAAGGAGTGAGTGTAAATGACATTCATTAATTTACATGCTGAACTTTTCATTATGTTGCGCGATGATCACGCGCAAATTTTTTGCTATGCAATATAAGCGAGAACGCATATCAAAAATGAAATATTCTGATGAACAATTTCATTGGTTACGTTGAATTGGTCAATAAAACCGGAAGGGATTAGCTACGTTTATAATCATCGTCATACCGTACGATATCATCTTCGCCGAGATACGAGCCAGACTGGACTTCAATTAGATAAAGCGATCCTGTACCGATATTTTCCAGACGGTGTTTCATGCCAATAGGAATATAAGTTGATTGGTTTTCTTGGAGCAGCAGAATATCCTCGCCCCGAGTTACTTTGGCATAACCGGAAACTACAATCCAATGTTCGGCGCGATGATGGTGCTTTTGCAAAGATAATTTTGCACTAGGTTTCACCATAATGCGCTTGGCCTGGAATCGTTCGCCAATATCAATGCCTTCATAATAGCCCCAGGGGCGATAGACACGACGGTGAATCAGATGTTCGGTGCGTTCGGCCTGCTTAAGATATTCCACGGTATGCTTTACATTCTGGGCAAAGTCCTTATGCATCACCAACACTGCATCAGCCGTTTCCACAATGACTAAATCTTGCACCCCGATAGTTGCCACCATACGACTTTCAGCACGAACATAAGTTTGTGTGGTTTCTGCGGTATAAACATCGCCACGCAAAGCATTTCCTTGCTCATCTTGTGGGCTGACGTCATAGAGTGATGACCATGAACCGATGTCATTCCAGCCAATATCCACTGTCACCATAGCCGCCGCCTGAGTGTGTTCCATCACTGCATAATCGATTGAATCCGATGGGCAAGCGGCAAAAGCCTTTTCATCCAGACGACAAAAATCCAGATCATGTGTGCTATTTTGCCATGCTAGTTGTGCCGCTTGATAAATTTCCGGGCGGTAGCGTTGCAACTCATCCAGGTAGGCAGATGCCTTGAATACGAACATGCCACTGTTCCAAAAAAATCTTCCTGAAGCCACGAACTGTTTAGCCGTATCTAAATCTGGTTTTTCTACAAAACGTGCCACCTCAAAGCTGTGTTCGTTGGATCCTAATGTTGCGCCGCGTTCAATGTAACCAAATCCTGTAGCAGGTTCATGAGGTGTAATACCGAACGTCACTAACTTATCTTGTTGTGCCAACGCGAATGCTGCTTGAATCGCCTTATGAAAGCCTGAAATATCCTGAATTAGATGATCTGCAGGTAATACCAACAAGACTGCCTGAGCATCTCTAGCTTGTGCGGCGAATGCGGCAATAGCCACTGCAGGTGCAGTATTGCGACCTAAGGGCTCGAGTACTTGCAATAGAGGATCAATGTTAACAGCACGTAACTGTTCGGCGACGAGGAAGCGATGTTCGTTGTTACAGATCACTAATGGGGCGGCTATGTCGGGATAGCCTTTAAGGCGCAGCAATGTTTCCTGAAATAATGTGTGTTCGGAAATTAGCGGCAAAAACTGTTTGGGTAATGCTACGCGAGATAAGGGCCACAAACGAGTGCCAGAACCGCCAGACAAAATAACAGGATAGAGCATAGCCACTTTCAAAAGGTTGATGATAAACATTTCTTGAGATGCATGGCTTGAATTATAATCCGCAATCCAATATTTAGGCGTGGAAGTCTTGTGCACTGCAATCTTTTTGGAAGTTGCTTAATGAACGAAGCAACTCTGATTGCTGGCATCATTGGGCAAATGTGCCTGTTTGTCTGTTGAACAAGGGGCGTTTTTTACATGGCATCAAGTGCAACGTCTCTTAAATTTCCGAAGATGATGAACATGTGCGCACTGATCAAATACTGGGATTAATGCACAGGTTATATAACCGCATTGCCAGTGAAACCATTTGTTTCAGATGGACCAATTTTATTGGAGAGAACGCTTGAAAGTCACAATGGTAGGGACCGGTTATGTAGGTCTAGTTAGTGGTGCATGCCTTGCAGAGGTTGGTAATCATGTTCTTTGCCTCGATCTCGACCCAGCAAAAATACGTATTTTAGAAAACGGGGATATCCCCATTCACGAATCTGGCTTGATCGACATTGTGCGCCGCAATGTCGCTGCTGGCCGTCTCGGCTTTACCACAGATATAGACCGTGCCGTAGCTCATGCCCGTATTCAGTTCATCGCCGTCGGTACACCCCCTGATGAAGATGGCTCCGCTGACTTGCAATATGTTCTGGCAGCAGTCCGAAATATCGGCAGTCGTATGGCTGAAGATAAAATTATTGTTAATAAAAGCACCGTTCCTGTGGGTACTGCCAATCAAGTCAGCGCAGTTATCGCAGCAGAGTTGCAAAAACGCGACATCAAACTCAAGCATAGCGTCGTTTCCAACCCCGAATTCCTTAAAGAGGGCGTGGCAGTTGAAGACTTCATGCGTCCGGATCGCATCATCATCGGTGGCGATGATGCACACGCTATCCAACAAATGCGTGAGTTATATGCCCCATTCAATCGTAACCACGACCGTATTATTGTCATGGATGTCAAAAGTGCCGAACTGACTAAGTACGCCGCCAATGCCATGCTGGCCACTCGTATCAGCTTCATGAATGAATTGGCCAATGTTGCAGAAAAACTTGGTGCCGACATTGAAATGGTAAGACTAGGCATTGGTTCCGACACCCGTATCGGCTACCATTTTCTTTATTCGGGCTGTGGCTACGGCGGATCCTGTTTTCCTAAAGATGTAAAAGCACTCATCAAAACTGCCAGTGACGCCGCCGGAATTACCCTCAAAGTACTTAATGCCGTGGAAGCAGCTAATGATGCACAAAAAGAAGTTCTTACGAAAAAAATAAAAGCCCGATTCGGTAGTACTCTCATTGGAAAAAACTTTGCCATTTGGGGGCTTGCTTTCAAGCCCAATACCGATGATATGCGCGATGCGCCGAGTCGTAAGTTGATTTCGGATTTATTAGAGGCAGGCGCCACTGTTACTGCGTATGACCCGGTTGCTATGCCGGAAGCACAACGAGTTTTTGGCAATGACCCCAGGATTTCTTATGCAGACAATCCGTTCATAGCTTGTCAAGATGCGGATGCATTGGTGATCGTCACTGAGTGGAAAGAGTTCCGCAATCCGGACTTCGCAATAGTTAAAACCAAGCTTAAAAACCCATTAATCTTCGATGGCCGTAGCTTGTACGAGTCGGCTGCAGTAAATGCATACGGACTGGAATATTTTTCTATTGGCCGTTAACGGGAATTGGTTTTAAATATGAAATTCTATATATAGAAAATAAATATAAAAACTGTGCTCGTAAATCTCGCCACGTGCCTCTAGTCTTGAATCCTGAATTTTTTGCCCCTTGCCTCTTGAATCCAAGATTTGCATTGTGGTTTGTCGCGGCTGGGTCGATAGTACGATTCAATGTGCATTCCAACGACACGACTCGCGTGAGTTTCCTAGCATGAGGCTGAGTGGAAATCTATTTGCAGGATTAGCAAATTCGATCTGGTCGGCACTGATCGGCTTGGCAGTTGTTCCCTTCTATCTTAAATATCTCGGAATAGAAGCGTATGGTTTGATCGGTTTCTTTGTGACGACGCAGACATTGCTTTCCCTTCTTGATATGGGATTAGCGCCAACGATTAACCGCGAGGTCGCACGATATTCGGCATCGGGAAATTTAAAGGAAGCAGGGAAGTTACTCCATACTCTCGCCATCGTTTATTGGGGAATGGCTGGAGTAATTTCTTTGTTGATGGTGTTGTTGGCCCCATTGATTACGGAACACTGGCTACAATCCAAATATCTTTCACATCAAACCATTGAGCATGCTGTAATTTTGATGGGGCTGGTGGTTGCTTGCCGCTGGCCAATTGGATTATATCAAGGCGCCTTGATAGGCGCGCAGCGCTTGATGATATCGAGTGGGATCAATATTGTGATGGTGACGCTAGGAAGTTTGGGCGCCGTGATGGTGCTTGCCTTTATAGCGCCGACAATTGAGACTTTCTTTATTTGGCAGGCTGGGGTTGGACTTGTTCATGCGGCAATCATGCGGTGGGCAGCATGGCGGGTAATAGGGCGATTAAAGGATATACGATTCGATGTTGATAAGCTGAAACAGATATGGCGTTTTTCCGCGGGCATGAGCGGGGTTGCAGTTTCGGGAGTTATCCTGATGCAATTGGATAAGGTGCTGTTAAGTAGAATACTTAGTTTGGAAGATTTTGGACGTTATGCATTAGCTGGGGTTGTTGTAAACGGTTTATATGTATTACTTACGCCTACTTTTAATGTGATTTATCCGCGTTTATCCGCACTTGTTGCTACTGGAGATACTGACAAGTTGATTGAATTGTATCGGTCAGGAACTCGTTTGCTTTCAGCAGTCCTTTTCCCAATAGCAACGGCTATCGCTATTTTTGCTGAAGAAATACTTTCTTTGTGGACGGGAAACTTGTCGGTTGCGTCGAATATGGCTCCAATAGTCGCTCTACTTTTGATTGGTACCGCGTTAAATGGGGTTATGCATTTTCCTTATGCTTTGCAATTAGCTTTTGGCATGACACGCTTGCCATTGATGATCAATGTCATATTGGTCATCATTATGATACCAATGACCATTTTGCTCGCTATGCAGTTCGGGGTTCTTGGTGGCGCGACAGCGTGGGCACTATCAAGAGGTATATACCTATTAATCGGTACATGGCTTACGCACAGGACATTATTACAAGGGCTTGGGTTGAAGTGGTTGTTATGGGACGTGGGAATGCCACTTTGTTTGTCACTGTTGGTGGTAGGAATTGCGGGAGGCAAAGTTCGCGAGTGGGGGTATTCTAATTACGTGGAATTATTTATCGGGAGTGGATTGGTATTGTTTGCTTTTTTGTTAGTTATTTTATTTTCACCGCGTTTAAGGTTCGCTGTGCAAAACAACTTTTTTTCTGATGAGTTTCCGCATGACCCAGCTAAAAGTTAATAAAGCACTTAGAGGGAGATTGTGATGATTATGGAAGTTTTGCAAAATAAATTGCAAATAAGCAAAGCGCGTCAAGTATTAGTAAGCAAAGGGGTATCTCTTGTTGAATCACCCTTGCGATCTTTAATGAGAAAGCTTGGGCTGGTGCGCGGGGTGGCGATGGGAGATTGGGTGAAGAGTTGGGATGTACTCAACACTCTAAATTTTCTTGAGAGTAATGTAAAAAAAAATGAGCCGATACTTGATATTGGGTGTTATGCATCAGAGGTCATTGTTGCACTACACAAATTAGGTTATTCAAATTTAACAGGTGCCGATCTAAATCCCAATTTGCAGAAAATGCCGTATAAAAATGATATCCATTATGAGATTACCGATTTTATGCACACAAAATTTGAAGATGGCTCATTCCGGGCGATTACATCGATTTCGGTAATTGAACATGGTTTTGATGGGCCATCGTTGTTGCAAGAGATGGCCCGTCTTTTGAGACCCGGAGGCTACTTCATAGCATCGTTCGATTACTGGTCAGAGAAAATTGATACAGCAGGCGTCAAGTTTTTTGGAATGGATTGGAAGATTTTTTCAAGGAATGAAGTGATTGATTTTGTAAACAAGGCTGCAAATTATGGTTTGTTTCCAAACGGCGAGATGAATTATGTCGGCTATGATAAACCAATCGATTGTGCAGACAAGCAATATACCTTTGGCTGGATAGTACTGAAAAAACTTGTCTAAATATGCGGATTTTAATAATAACGGGATCATACCCGCCAATGAAATGCGGAGTTGGGACATATACGCAAAAATTGGCAATGACTTTAGCGGAATCTAGAAATGTTAAAGTAACTGTGTTAACAGATGAACGTGCTAGCGAAGCCATGGAACGAAATGGAGTTGAAGTTTTATCTGTGATACGGGGTTGGCGAGTGACTGAATTAATTTACATTGCAAAGTATGTTATGCAATCTAATCCAGACATTGTTCACATTCAATATCCAGCCCAAGGGTACTCAGGCAGAATGCCAATACTTATACCGTTGTTAATGTGCCTTTTATGTAAACATTGTGTGCAAACGTGGCATGAACCCGTTTTCAATGGTAGGGCAAGTTTGTTATTAACAGTTGGATTGAAAGTGCTGATTACAGTCAGAGAAGAGATAATCACCAGTATACCTAAGTTTATTCAAAGAGCGCTCAGAGGTACAAGGTTAGCATGGATCCCCGCTGCGTCGATGTTGCCAACAGTTATATTATCCAATGAGGAGCGATCAAAAATCCGGCATCACTATATTCCTGATAACGAGGTATTGCTGTCGTACTACGGATTTGTGGCACCTCTCAAAGGAATTGAAATGTTATTTGAAATTGTTGCGAAAACAAAAGCGCATCTATTAATGGCATGCGATTTTCAGCCAGACGATGATTATCACAAATCATTACTGGATAAAATTAAAACAATGGGCATTGAGTCGTATATAACCATAATGGGATTTTTGCCAGAAGTTCAGTTGGCCTCTATATTGGCTGCCTCGGATGCGGTTGTATTTCCTTTCAGAGATGGAGCAGGGCCATGGAATACAAGCATTGATGGAGCGATTGCACAAGGAACTTTTGTTTTGACCACGTCCTTAATGGCTAGCGGATATAGCAAAGAAAGAAATGTCTATTTTGCAAAACCCGGCAATGTGGAAGAAATGATTCTTTCAATTCAAACATACGCTGGATGCCGTATTCCATCCAAGCCACCGATATCGGAATGGCGAAATATTGCAGACCAACATCTAAGCATTTATAAACAGCTGATTACGGCATGATACAGTTGTCAATTTGTATTCCAACTTACAATTTTGGAAAATTTATTGGACAAACATTGGATAGCCTCCTGCCGCAAGTTTCCGAAAATGTTGAGGTGATCGTTCTTGATGGTGGCTCAATAGATAATACTGCTGAAATAGTATCAATCAGGCAACGTGAAAATCCAATGTTGACCTATCATTACCAGAGTTTTCGTGGCGGAATTGATAGAGATATTGAGAAAGTAGTTAGTTTGGCAAAAGGGCAATATTGCTGGTTGTTTTCAGCAGATGACATCATGTTACCGGGTGCAGTAAATAAGATACTTGAAGCTATTAAATCAAATGATGATGTTTATATCTGCGAGCATGTTTTGTGCAATTTACAGATGGATCCTATTAGAAAACATCCACCATTCAACAAAATATCGGGTTCCAGGCTATTCAATCTTGGAGATGCTTCACAGAGAAAAGAATATTTCCGTTTGGCCAGAAGCAGTGAGGCATTTTTTAGCTTTTTGTCAGGCCCGATTTTTAAGAAAACAATTTGGGATCGTGCAAACATACCGGAATCATTTCGTAACACATGCTGGATAGTTGCCGGGCATCTGTTGAGCATGGTTTCCAAAGGGCTTACCGTAAATTATTTGGGTGAGACATTGCTTCATAAACGAGGTGAAAATGATTCATTTGCTGACCGTGGCATGGTTAATCGCTATCGGATAGCTATCGAGGCATTTCATCATGTAGGTAATAGTGTGTTTGGGAAGTTTTCCGAAGAAGCGTTTCACATTAGGCGAGTACTACAACTAGATATCCCTGTTCGCTACCTGATATTGGCAAAGTTGAGGGCTGCTGAGAATCAGGATAAAGAAGATATCAAGGTACTGAATCGTCTCGTGATAATGCATTATGCCGATCCAAGTTTAAGTAATTGGATGAAGTATGCACTATATAAAGCTGCACTTCCTTTTACTATCAAGATGTATTTTGATTTTAAAAATTTGTGGCGGAAAATGAAGGTCTGAATTCCAATCATTTGCATGGAAATTGAAAAAGGAGCATGGTTCTCTCAGTATGCATGGGTAATCTTTTGAGGGTTGGAGATGACTTATTGCTTTTGAGAGATATTTCTTCATTAACAATTGTGCAGCAATATTCATGTGCTCTATTCTGGATTGCTGAAGTGACTATGTCGTGGAGAATTTTTGTAGTAACTACTCGTGCGAGAGTGCGGCGAGCATATCATGCTGAATTAACTGAGATAAACAATGACAAATGGTGGACAAACACCCCGTGTTATGGGGAAGCCGTTTGTCTGAATAGCTAAAAGAATAATGAACGGTAACCTTAACCATTTTAATGACAACATGGAGTTTCCGAAATTATCCATTTGCATTGCAACCTATAAAAGAGGGCAATTTATTGGTGAGACTCTGGATTCCATCCTCGATCAGCTAGTGTCTGGTGTTGAGCTTGTCATTGTGGATGGTGCATCACCAGATAATACGACTGAAGTGATGGCACAGTATTTGTTGCGCTATCCTGAAATTCGTTATTTCCGTGAACAAGAAAATTCGGGTGTAGACGGTGATTATGATAAGGCTGTTGGCTATGCAAGAGGGGAATATTGTTGGCTGATGACCGATGATGATCTATTGTGTCCCAAGGCTATTTCTCGTGTTATTGAGTCTATTAATGGTGCATTTGATCTCGTTGTTGTAAATTCGGAAATAAGAAATATCGATTTTTCAATGGTGCTTAAAACTCATTTTCTTGAGTTTACGAATGACCGGGAATATGCAACGAATGATGGAGAAACTTTTTTTTCCGACGTAGCGAATTATCTTTCGTTTATCGGGGGCGTGATCATTAAACGTAATTTATGGATGGAGAGAGACCGCTCGTCGTATTACGGAACATTGTTCATTCATGTTGGCGTCATTTTTCAGCATCCGCCGATAAACAGAGTCAAGGTTATTGCTGATCCATTAATAATCATACGTTATGGTAACGCCATGTGGACATCCCGTCGTTTTGAAATTTGGATGTTCAAATGGCCACAGTTGATTTGGTCGTTTCCCGATTTCTCAGATCAATCGAAGTCTGTTGCATGTTGTAAAGAACCCTGGAGGCGAATTAAAAAACTTATTTTATATAGAGCTATGGGGGCATATTCCCTGTTGGAATACAGTTATTTTATTGCAGGTAAAACAAAAGGCTGGTCTCGTGGGGTGTATATGGCAATTGCAATGTTTCCTGCCACCATTGCAAATATCTTTGCCAGTCTTTATTGTGTTTGTATGAATAGAAGTGCTCGCTCAGGATTTTATGATCTTTCACGTAGCCAGCATGCTACATGGGTCAATCGCTTCCTGGCTCGATTTCTCTGACATATACTATGAAAACAGCGAAAACAGCTTTAATAATTGGTATAACAGGCCAAGACGGTTCATATTTGGCGGAATTGTTGCTTACCAAAGGGTATCGTGTTGTTGGTGCAGTTAGAAATATACAAAATGCCAAAGAGTCACTCACCACGGTATTGATGCAAAGTGTTAAGTTAGTCACATGGAACATGTTGGATCAATGTCGAATGACAGAAGTATTGGCTGAATATCGCCCAGCTGAGATTTATAACCTTGCTGCCTACTCATCGGGAGCAGGAATGTTCAATGATGCTGTTGATATTGGAGAGGTGAATGGACTTGCGGTTGCTCGTATTCTGGATGCCATTCGTGCAGTGGATACCAATATCCGTTTCTGCCAGGCATCGAGCAGTGAAATGTTTGGCAATGCACTCGAAAGTCCTCAGTCAGAAGTAACACCGTTTCGACCTCGTACCCCATATGGTGCGGCAAAACTTTATGCACATTCAATGATCCAGATTTATCGCCAGTATTATGGATTGTATGGATGCTCAGCAATCCTTTTCAATCATGAGAGCCCCCGTCGTGGATTAGGTTTTGTAACCAGAAAAATAACACATGCAGTGGCGAAGATTAAATTGGGATTGGTGCATGAGCTTTATTTAGGAAATCTTGATGCGCGCCGTGATTGGGGCTTTGCGGGAGATTATGTGTGCGCAATGTGGCTGATGTTACAACACCCGCATGCAGATGATTATGTTGTTGCCACGGGTGAAACGCACTCGGTACGAGAGCTGTGTGAAATTGCCTTTGGACATTTCAATTTGGATTATCGTGATTATGTCCGTGAGGATTCCGCTTCATATCGTCCTATTGAATCAGTGCAGTTAGTGGGAAACTCCAAGAAGGTGAGAAACCAACTTGGTTGGATACCTGGGATAGGATTTTACGAGATGATACGTATGATGGTGGATATCGATTTGCGTAAGCTCATTGAACAGAATAGCGCAAAAGGATAGGAATGGAATAATGTTCAAAAAAATTGAAAAGTGCAGAATTTGTGGCAATAAGCATCTGGAATGTGTGCTCGACTTGGGCGTGCAGATGCTGACCGGGATATTTCCGCGCGAGAGAAGCTCAACAATCACGAAAGGTCCACTGCGTCTGGTGAAATGCATGGGGGGAAATGATGTCTGCGGATTATTGCAGCTTGAACATTCTTACAGTTCTGATGAAATGTATGGCGAGAACTATGGGTATCGTTCCGGCCTAAATGCCAGCATGGTGGCTCATCTCAACAACAAGGTGAAAAAAATTCTTGAACAGGTTGAGTTGCATAAAGGCGACCTTGTTATTGATATTGGTAGTAATGACAGCACTACCTTGCAGGCATATCCATCTTCCGGGCCGGATCTGGTAGGCATTGATCCGACGGGTATTAAATTCCACAGCTATTACCCATCGCACATTCAACTAATCCCCAATTTCTTTTCTTCAGCTTTAGTTAAAGAACATTTCCCAAAGCGAAAAGCCAAAGTAGTCACTTCATTCTCAATGTTCTACGATCTAGAAGATCCTACAGATTTTATGCAACAGGTGTACGACATACTTGCAGATGACGGAGTTTGGGTATTTGAACAAAGCTATATGCCGACTATGCTCGAGATGAATGCATATGACACAGTTTGTCATGAGCATGTTGAGTTTTATGCCCTGCGCCAGATTAAATGGATGGCTGACAGAGTGGGCTTCAAGATTGTTGATGTGGAGTTTAATGAAGTTAATGGGGGGAGTTTCTCAATCACGGTATCAAAATCGCGTGGTGATTTAACCCCCGCACCTTTGGTGCAGAAGATACTCGATTACGAACAGGCAAATGGGCTAGATACGCTTGCCCCTTATCAAAAATTTGCGGAACGTGTAGCTAAAACGAAATATGATTTATTGGCTTTTATCAAAACAGCTCATACAGAAAATAAAACTATTGCTGCACTTGGCGCATCTACGAAGGGGAATGTACTGTTGCAATATTGCGGAGTGACAGAAAAAGATATTTCGTTTGTTGGCGAGATTAACTTAGAAAAATATGGATGTTACACCCCAGGCACATGGATCCCCATCATTCCTGAGGCAGAGTTACTGTCACAAAAATTGGATTATTTGATTGTATTGCCATGGCATTTTAGAAAATTCTTCGAAGAAAATGATAAATATAGAGGGGTAAATTTGGTGTTTCCGCTACCAAACATTGAAGTTGTTAAACGATAGGTATATCTGTGACATTTTTAGGTCGAATTTAATAATTCAATTGAACTCAAATAATCTTTAATTTCGTCATTCATACCGTAGGCAAAATAAATAATTGGATGCTGGCTTAAGTTAAATATGATGGATTTCAGAGATTCCATACAGAAAATAAAAGATGTAGTAGATATCGTTGCACATCTATATGGAAGAGTCATGAATGAAGCAGATAGATTTGTTAAGGGTGGAGACGCTAGTGGTATCCAAGCCAAATAAAGTCACAGTACTGCTGTCCACATACAATGGAAGCAAGTTTCTTCAGCAACAGCTAAATTCGTTGTATGAGCAAAGCTATCCAAATATTAGGATTTTGGTAAGAGACGATGGATCATCAGACTCAACAAGAAGCATTTTAGAAAATGAGCAATTAAGTGGGCGGATAGATATCTTAAGAGGGTATGAAAACCTAGGCCCTGCTCTAAGTTTTTTTCAGTTACTGCATAATGCTGCATTAACTGAAACAGAATATATTGCTTTTTGTGATCAAGATGATGTTTGGCATCCGCATAAAATTGAACATGCAGTTTCAGCCTTGCTAGCAGTCGTGGGTAACCGTCCAGCATTATTTTGCTCTAGATTAGAAATTGTTGATGAGCAGTTAAACCATATTGGATTTACAAACACACCCAAAAAAATTGGCTTTGGTAATGCGCTTGTTGAAAATATTGCTACCGGCTGTACGATGGTACTTAATCGAAAAGCAGTGGAACTTATTTGTAAACATCTTCCAAGTAAAGTGTTGATGCATGATTGGTGGTGTTACTTAGTTCTGTCTTGTTTTGGCGAAATTGTTTTTGATGGTAATGCCAATATTAAATATCGGCAGCATGGAAATAATACCATTGGCGCAACCGTGAATATGTTTGATGAATTAAAAAGAAAAATGTATCGATTTATTTACAGCGGAAGAGGATTGCTTTGGTTGCAAGCCTGGTTGCAAGCTTCCATTTTTTTAGATATGTTCGAAAAGGGCATTCCGTTATCTCAAAGACTCGTTCTCAATAAATTCATCGCAGCAAAATCATCATTATGGTGTCGTGTTCAGTTAGTGTTATCCAAAGAAATATGGCGGCAAAAAAGGTTTGATAATGTGGTCTTACGCTTGATTATATTTATTAATCGAATCTGAACCAAGTGAGCATGGGCATTCTAATCCGCCAAAATGTGATAATTTTTATTTTTTCCAAAGGGTATTTGTGATTATCACTATCAACCGGCGGAATAGAGTTTATGGATAAAAATCTGATTGCGCGGCAAGTTAGTCATGTATCTCAGGTTCATTATTTTTGATGGGCACAATAGTCGTAGAACAATCGCCTGAAATTTCCATTTCTGTTGTCAGCCATGCCCAAATTCATTTGATCGAAAATTTGCTACATGATATCAATCAGCATTGCCGGGCTTTATTGATCGAATTGATTCTCACACTTAATCTGGATGAGGTGCTACCGTTTACGGTAGATAGTTTTTTATTTCCAATAAAGATTATTCGCAACCCTATTCCTAGGGGATTCGCTACCAATCACAATCAAGCATTTAAATACGCGATGGGACAATTTTTTTGTGTAATGAATCCAGACGTTCGGCTACACGATAATCCATTTCAGGCTTTGCTTGCGTGCCTGCGAAATTCTGTAGTTGGCGTGGCTGCCCCGCTCGTATTAAGTACGAGCGGCGAGATAGAGGATAGTGCCCGTCGTTTTCCGACGCCGCTCAAGATTTTTTGTAAAGCATTTGGCAGATGTAAAGGTAGTGATTATCTTGTAGAAGATAATCCCATCTTTCCTGATTGGGTAGGCGGGATGTTCATGTTATTTCCGCGCGAGGTATTTAAAAAGCTGGGTGGATTTGATCAGCGATATTTTCTTTATTATGAAGATGTAGATTTATGCGCCAGACTGAGATTAAAGGGCTATGAAGTAGCCATATGCCCTGATGCCAAGGTGATTCATCTTGCGCGCAGGAGTAGTCATCAAAATTTACAATATTTGAAATGGCATCTTATAAGCATGATGCGATTTTTTTGTTCCTTCCTGTTTTTAAAAATACTCTGGTTGCAATTAACAAAAAAATCCCATGAGCAAATGTACGAAAAATAATAAAAGATTACCAACTTAATCATGTTTAATCGTGGGTCACTATCATGAAATTTATGATTTCCGGGGCTAGCGGCTTTGTTGGTAAAGCACTTTGTACTGAATTGATTCGGCGAGGGCAGTCTGTAAGGGCGGCGGTGCGTTCAGAAAATTTATTGATTGAAAATACGAAAGCCATAAGTGTTGGCGCAATTGATAGTGAGACGAATTGGGCTGATGCGCTACGCGATGTGGATGTAGTCATCCATCTTGCCGCACGAGTGCATGTAATGCGCGAGCACGCTACGGATCCATTGGCCGAGTTTTTAAAAGTCAACCTGCACGGCACTTCAAATCTCGCTCGGCAGGCTGCTTGTTCTGGGGTGAAGCGGCTCGTTTACGTTAGTTCGATCAAGGTGAATGGCGAGCAAACTAGCGTAACGCAGTCATTTACAGAGCTGGATAAACCCAATCCACAGGATTTTTACAGCATCTCGAAATGGCAAGCCGAACAAGCATTGTGGCGTATTGCTCAAGAAACCGGTTTGGAAATTGTTGTTGTGCGTCCGCCATTGGTTTATGGCCCGGGTGTCAAAGGCAATTTTGCACAAATGCTAGCGATAATCACCAAGCGCTTTCCTTTACCATTGGCTTCTGTATATAACCTTCGCAGTCTGATTTACGTGGGAAATCTGGTGGATGCTTTGATAGTCTGTGCGACCCATCCTGTCGCCGCAGGCCATACTTATCTGGTATGTGATGGTGAGGGTGTCTCCACTCCGCATTTGTTGCGCCAATTAGGAGATGCGATGAGATACCCAGCACACTTATTGCCGTTTCCGCTTAGCTGGTTACGTATATTGGGAAAATTATCCGGCAAATCTGATCAAGTCGAACGGTTACTCAGCTCGTTGCAGATCGATAGTGGTAAAATTCGCCGTGATTTAAATTGGGTACCTCCTTATACTTTGCAACTGGGGCTGCAAGCGACTGCAGAATCGTACAGGCGCTTGGAACTTAGGTAAGAAGAGTTAGTTAGTAAGTATGCTATTTTTCTGCGATTCATTGCTTTTAATAAAATATACAAAATTACTTTTAATAAAATATACAAAATTAGTCAAAGATTTATTAAGCAATTTTCCATTCAGTAAATGCCCTGCATTAAGAAATGTATTGCGCGGAAATTATCAATGTTGTTATAGAGTAAAAATCCCATGTCGCATTATGCCCCCCTGATTGCCGCTCTAATCACCATGCTGGTGATTACTATCATCGTATACAGTAAAGCTGGTAAAAAAATTCAAGATATCCCCAATGAACGTTCATTGCATGAAGAACCGATTCCGCGTGTTGGCGGGGTGGGGTTGATGGCGGGTCTCCTGTCTGCCTGGGCATTGATGGTGATGTCATTAGCTTGGTGGGTGGTATTACCCATGATTTTATTGTTCGGTGTTTCTTTGTTAGATGACGTGCGCGGTTTGCCAGTACGACAACGTTTGTTGGCGCACTTCGCGGCTGCGGTAATTCTGGTGCTCGGCTCTGGCTTACTGGCTCATGGTATAGCGCAGGCTTTACTCGTATTGCTGTGCGTAGTTTGGATGACCAATCTATTTAATTTTATGGATGGATCAGATGGCTTGGCTGGAGGTATGACATTTTTTGGCTTCACCATGTACGGGGTAGCAGCACTGATGCATGGCGCAGATACTCAGGCTATGCTAAATTTTTCAATTGGTGCCGCGGGATTGGGATTGCTGTATTACAATTTTTATCCGGCTCAAGTATTTATGGGTGATGCAGGATCCATTCCGCTTGGTTTTTTATCTGCTGCGATGGGGTTGTGGGGCTGGCAACAGGGACTATGGCCGGGATGGTTTCCGTTGCTGGTATTCTCTCCTTTTATTGTAGATGCGAGTGTCACCTTGCTGAAACGTATGCTGCGTCGTGAAAAAATCTCTCAAGCACATCGCGAACATTATTACCAACGTTTAGTGCAGATTGGTTGGGGACATCGAAATGTCGCATTATTTGAATATATTTTGATGTTTGGGGTTGGTGCCTCTGCCATTTGGTATTTGCGTCAGTCCACCGAATGGCCATGGCTTCTGTTCCTAGTATGGGGGGGGGGTATGCCGGGCTTATGTTAATTTTGGATAATCGCTGGAAAGAATTTCAGCGAAGCCAGCGTGGCTAGATTAGATGTGCGTACCCTGTTGGCGATGCTGCATGACTTTACGGCAGCAGTATTTGCCTGGAGTTTGGCTTATCTGTTGCGCTTCAATTTCGAGCCACCACCCCATTTCATTGATGAAATGCTACATACCCTGATCTGGGTAGTACCCTTGCAAAGTATTATTTTCTGGCGTTTTGGTTTATATCGGGGACTATGGCGTTATGCCAGTGTAACTGACTTACGCCGAATTTTTTTGGCGGTACTGACGGCTGCCGCGTTCATTCCTTTGGTGTTGTGGATGTTTCGTATCGATGCCGTAATACCTCGTTCGGTACTGGTGATTAACCCTGCGCTATTGTTACTTATGATGGGTGGGAGTCGTTTCATCTATCGTCTCTGGAAAGAACATGGCTTGTATCACAATCTAAAATTAAATGTAGAGCCCGTGCTGGTGTTAGGAGCGAGCGATGCAGCCGTAGGTTTGTCGAAGGAACTGGCACGCAGCCGCGATTGGCGGCTGGTGGGGTTTCTGGATGATAATGTGGATAAACATGGGCGTATTCTCAATGGGATCAAGGTGCTGGGCGCGCTGGATAGCCTGGCGCAATGGACAGAACGCATGGATGTAAAACAAGCCATTATTGCCATGCCATCGGCTCCACACCCGGTGCGCAAGCGTGCGATTGAGATTTGTAATCAGGCTAAAGTCAAAGTGCTGACGGTACCATCCTTTGATGATCTGTTAAGTGGGCGTGTTGCCATTTCGCAATTGCGAGCCGTGGAGCTGGATGATCTGCTGGGACGTGATCCAGTGCAATTGGATGCGGCCGGGCTGCATGAATTATTCACTAACAAAACTGTGCTGGTAACTGGTGCCGGTGGATCCATCGGCTCTGAGTTATGTCGCCAGATCATACACTTCAAACCGCGTACTGTAGTCATGTTCGAGTTGAGTGAATTTGCACTGTATAACATGGAACAGGAGCTGGCTGCGAAATTCGATGGCCTCGATGTAGTTTGCCTGATCGGAGATGTGCGTGATGCTGCCCGTCTTGATCAAGTTTTTTCTGAGTATAAGCCTGCGGTAGTTTTTCATGCTGCCGCATACAAGCATGTCCCGCTAATGGAACAACATAACGCCTGGCAGGCGATACGCAATAATGTGTTGGGAACATGGTCGGTCGCCACCGCTGCGCAGCGCCATGATGTAGCCAAATTTGTATTGATCTCTACCGATAAAGCGGTTAATCCAACCAATGTGATGGGAGCGAGTAAACGTCTGGCAGAAATGGTATGTCAGGGATTACAGCAGTCTGGCGGAACGCGTTTTATTATGGTGCGTTTCGGCAATGTTTTGGGCAGCACCGGTAGCGTCATTCCAAAATTCCGTGAACAGATTGCGAAGGGTGGGCCACTTACCGTTACACATCCAGACATTACACGCTATTTCATGTCAATTCCCGAAGCTGCGCAATTAGTATTGCAGGCCAGTTTAATGGGCAAAGGTGGAGAAATATTTGTATTGGATATGGGTGATCCAGTAAAAATTGTTGATTTAGCGAATGACCTTATTCGTCTTTCCGGCTTAAGTAAAGATGATATTCGGATTGAATTCACAGGCCTGCGCTTAGGTGAAAAACTGTATGAAGAACTGTTAGCTGACAACGAGCACACTTTGCCCACTCCTCATGTAAAACTGCGCATCGCACAAGCGCGTGAAGTGGACGCTGCATGGCTGGGAAATTTATTAATTTGGTTTAGTACGCATGCTACGCAGGGCGACGCAGAAGTTAAACGTGCCTTGACACAATGGATACCGGAATACTGTCCAGATTCTAATGGCGTTGCAAAGTTAAAATGACACTAAATGCATCTTAACTTTCTGGCTAATATTCTTAATGCACAGAACATTTAAAACTGACTGATTGCGAATAATGGCAACCTATGCGATAGGCGACATACAGGGATGTTACACCGAACTTTTGCGGCTGCTGGAGCAAATATGTTTCGACCCCGCAATAGATAAGTTATGGCTGGTGGGTGACTTGGTTAATCGTGGGCCGAATTCGGTGAACGTACTGCGTTTGATAAAATCATTAGGCGATGCTGCTATCACCGTGCTGGGCAACCATGATTTACACTTGCTTGCGGTGGCTGAGGGCGCTGCTAAATTACACCGTTGTGACACGTTGCATGACATTCTTGATGCACCCGATCGAAACGAACTGCTGAGCTGGCTACGCGCGCAGCGTCTACTATATGTGGAGGACAATTTCGTGCTGGTACATGCCGGGTTGCTGCCGAGTTGGACGGTGGCTCAGGCCCAGCAGCTGGCGCATGAAGTAGAAGCTGTATTAGCGGGTAAACACTACCACGATTTTCTCGTACAGATGTACGGCAATCATCCTGATCATTGGGAAGATAACCTGAGCGGTTACAAGCGCCTGCGCGTCATCACTAATGCTTGCACACGTATGCGTGTTTGTACCCTAAGAGGTGAAATGGAATTTAAATTTAAGGGTGAGGTGCATAATGTGCCTGAAGGATATATGCCATGGTTTGATATGCCCGGGCGTGCCAGCGCCAATGCCACAGTCGTTTTTGGACATTGGTCGGCCTTGGGGTTGAAAGTTACCCGTCAAATTATTGCACTTGACACCGGATGTTTGTGGGGGGGCACGCTCTCCGCCATTCGTCTCGAAGATCGTGAATTGTTCCAAGTACCATGTGTCTCTATATCGATGGCAAAGCTGTGACAGTCATGTTATGAATATTGCTTAAAATTGCGGCCCTGGAGAGCTTAAGCGAGAGTTTTAAAATTTGTCGAGTCATCTACAACGGCTTAATTTGCAGTGGCTAATTTTACTAGGGCTCACCGGTTCTTTCTAAAGAATTTACAGATGTCTTTTTTTGAAAAAAAAGAGCTATCAATGAAATTAATTAATATATAAATCAAATTGATAACAAATTTTTATAGTGTCTGCTATGATGGCTACTATTAAAATAACAGACAGGGGGAGCGGGGTTTCACTCCGTCCTATGAATAGTAGTAGTGATTGTTCACTTGCATATATATTTTCCACTGAAATCAGAAAACGAATAATAAATGGGGAAAAGTCCTCATCAGACAACTTATTTTGTTATCTGCTCTGCTATCGTTTCTTCGTACGAATCACCATGGCTTTTTGGCTGCGTGGAAAAGAATATAGCGGAGATTTTTTTTTACTATCTTTGGTTCTCCTTAAGACAGTGACAAGTTTAATAACTTGGGCCTTGTTTCTTCGTCTATCTTACACTTGGCAGTGGCCCAGCGAAGGCAGCTGTCTCGTTATTTGCCACTACCATGCTGTCGAATAATCTCATGGATATACTGTTGCTGATAACGCTGATTTTGCTAAATGGCATCTTCGCCATGTCGGAGATAGCCCTTGTGACTGCACGACATGTCCGCCTAGCGCGCCTAGCGGCAGACGGTGACATCTCGGCAGAAGTGGCGATGAGTTTGGGCGAGAATCCAACACGTTTTCTGTCTGCCATCCAGATTGGAATCACGTCAATCGGTATTCTGAACGGTATCGTTGGCGAGGCGGTATTTGCGGCTCCCTTTGCAGCATGGCTACAAACGCTCGGTGTTGATCAACGCCCAAGCGAGTTAGGCGCAACCGCCTTGGTAGTTGTGGTGATTACCTATCTATCTATTGTTATCGGTGAACTTGTACCCAAACGCATTGCTCAATTTAACCCGGAAGGAATTGCACGCCTAGTGGCAAGACCCATACACATCTTGGCATTAATTACGCATCCGTTCGTACGATTGCTGTCGATATCTACAGATGCTCTCCTGAGAATGATGGGGAAGAGCCAACCAGCGGAGCCTAGCGTAACTGAAGAAGAAATTCATGCAATGCTGGAGGAAGGGTCCGAAGCCGGGATCATTGAGCAGCACGAACATGATATGGTTCGCAATGTCTTCCGCTTGGATGAACGACAAGTGGGTTCTCTTATGATCCCCCGAGCAGATATTGTATATCTGGATATTAGTCAGCCATTAGAGACTAATCTCTTACGCATGGCAGAATCAGATCATTCGCGCTTCCCAGTTTGCCGGGGTGGCTTGGGTGACCTACTTGGAGTGGCTACCATTAAGCAATTGTTCAATCAGACCTTTAATGGTGGACGCCCTGATTTGACTACACAATTGCATCAATGCGTTTTTGTGACCGAATCGTTGACTGGACTGGAACTCTTGGCGCAATTTCAAGGATCAGACACGCACATGGTTTTCGTCATAGATGAGTATGGCGAGGTTCAGGGTTTAGTCACCCTTCAGGATGTACTGGAGGCGGTTACCGGCGAGTTTAGACCGCCGGATATTGAAGATCGCTGGGCGGTACAGCGGGAAGATGGTTCGTGGTTACTGGACGGAATGATTCCAGTACCCGAATTGAAGGATCAATTAGAGCTGAAGTCTGTCCCTGAAGAAGATAAGGGTCGGTATCATACACTTAGCGGAATGGTGATGTGGTTGCTTGGCCGGCTACCTCAGGTGGCTGATGTCGTGATGTGGGAACAATGGCGGCTGGAAGTTGTTGATCTGGATGGTAAACGGATTGATAAGGTACTTGCAAGCCGTTTGTCAGAACCCATTCAGGTTTTAGGCATTAGCGAAGCCACTTCTCAGACAGAACGATTAGATTAAAGAGCTTGCTTTAATGATTAGGCTCTATAGTGTTAACGCTTGTCAGTGTTAACAAATTTCAATTCTAATAATAACGTAAAATCATATAATTAGGTATATATATGTTGCTAATAATAGACAACTACGATTCCTTTACCTATAACTTGGTGCAATATTTTGCCGAGTTAGGCGCAGATGTGGTTGTGCATCGCAATGACGAAATTTCACTGGAGCAGATTGAGATACTGCAACCGCAATGTATCGTAATTTCACCGGGGCCGTGCACCCCCAATGAAGCTGGAATTTCGGTCGCTACTATTCAGCGCTTTGCCGGACGTATCCCCCTGCTTGGTGTATGCCTAGGCCATCAAAGCATTGGCCAATCATTCGGCGGAAAGATTATTCACGCTAAACAGCTAATGCATGGTAAAACTTCTGCCATTTTTCACAACAACAGTAGTGTTTTCCGCGGCCTGCCTAACCCGTTTACTGCTACACGTTACCATTCTTTGGTGATTGAGCGCGCCACGCTGCCCGACTGTCTGGAAATTACCGCATGGACTGAAGACGGTGAAATCATGGGAGTGCGTCACAAATCGATGGCAGTGGAGGGGGTGCAATTTCATCCCGAATCCATTCTTACTGAATATGGTCACGAGCTACTTGCTAATTTTTTGCGTGGTGAACGCTAATGAATTACGTCAACCTCCTTAACCGCCTGTTTAATCGTGAAGACCTGCCGCATGACGACATGTATGAGTTGATGCGGAACATTATGAGCGGGCAGCTGACTTCCGCTCAAATGGCAGCGGTTTTGGTCGCGTTACGCATGAAGCGAGAAACTGTCAGTGAGATTGCGGCGGCAGCGCAGGTAATGCGCGATCTATCGACCAAAGTGACGGTGCAGGATGATAGACATTTAGTTGATACCTGTGGTACTGGCGGTGATGGTGCGCAGACCTTTAACATTTCTACTGCCAGCGCGTTAGTAGCGGCGGCAGCGGGAGCGCGCGTAGCCAAACATGGTGGACGTTCAGTTTCCAGCACCTGTGGCAGTGCCGATATCCTGGAAAAGCTTGGCGTTAATGTCAATCTTACGCCGCAGCAAGTGGCGTATTGTGTGCAGGAACTTGGTGTAGGTTTCATGTTTGCGCCTAATCATCACAGTGCGATGAAATACGCCGCTCCAGTGCGGCGTGAGCTTGGCGTGCGCACGCTGTTTAACCTACTTGGCCCGCTTACTAATCCGGCGGATGCAAAGAACCAGGTAATGGGCGTATTCCAGCAAGATTTGACGGCGAAATTAGCGCGTGTACTGCAGCAGCTCGGTAGTCGGCACGTTTTGGTGGTGCATGGTGCAGATGGTATGGATGAAATTTCTATCAGTGGATCAACTTATATTGCGGAACTGAAGGAGGGTACGGTATTCGAATATCTGGTGCAGCCGCAAGATTTTGGTTTACACGCAGCACCGCTGGATAGCATACGTGTTGCCAATGCCGACGAGGCGCGCACAATGTTATTGTCGGTGCTGGATAATCAGTCCGTTCCTGCACGTGACATAGTACAGCTTAACGCTGGTGCGGCCATTTATGTGGCGGGGTTAACTGCCACGCTACAAGAAGGTGTAAAAAAGGCCAAAGAAGTTATCGCCAGCGGTGCGGCGAAAAATAAGCTGGAAGCACTTGTCAATATTCATATCTGAGGCTGTGGAGAAGCGATTTATCGAGGAAGGGTAACAGTTTTCATCGAATGTTTTTATCCCGGTTAATCTATAGTTTGCACGTTTTCGGGATATTTTTTAGTAGAAATATTTCGAATGGTTTATGACAAAAAATTGCGCATAATGCGGGAGGCTGTCTACTATTACCAAGCTAATGTAGCCGCTTAAATTGAAGGATGGCAATGAAGTGTGTTAATGATTTTCGTTTGAAATTTGGCAAACAAGAGCTAGTGCCTATTATGATTGGCGGGATGGGAGTTGATATTTCCACGGCCGAACTGGCACTGGAAGCTGCGCGTCTTGGCGGTATTGGGCATCTTTCTGATGCCATGCTGCCGACTGTAACAGATCGGCTTTTAAATACGAATTTCGTTAAATCAAAGCTCCAGCAGTATAAATATAACGTTGCCAATACTGATAAGTCCACGGTGCAATTTGATCTTGGACAGATTGCAGAGTCGACGCGCTTGCACCTGAGCCGAGCGATGGAAGCCAAGCGCGGTTCCGGCATGATTTTCGTCAATTGCATGGAAAAACTTACTATGAATGCCCCGCGCGAAACGTTGCGAGTACGGTTGCATGGAGCGCTCTCTGCCGGGATAGATGGAATTACCTTGAGTGCCGGGTTGCATCTGGGTTCATTCGCTTTGATGGAAGATCATCCACGCTTTCGCGATGCCAAGCTCGGTATCATTGTCTCCTCGCTACGTGCACTGCAAATTTTCTTGCGCAAAAACGCCAAACTTAACCGCCTACCGGATTATATTGTGATAGAAGGACCGCTGGCCGGTGGCCACTTGGGCTTCGGTTTGGACTGGATGAAATACGATCTGCGAGAGATCTGCAAAGAAATTTATCAGTACCTGCAGGCCGAAAAATTGGATATTCCTATCATACCGGCCGGTGGAATTTTTACCGGCAGCGATGCAGTGTCGTATCTTGAGACGGGTGCGGCGGCGGTGCAAGTGGCAACGCGCTTTACGGCAACGCGTGAGTGCGGTTTGCCGGAAAAGATTGTGCAAGAATACTTTAAGGCCAGTGAGGAAGATATTGAGGTCAACATGATCTCGCCAACCGGCTATCCCATGCGCATGTTGAAGAAGAGCCCGGCCATCGGCGCTGGTATACGCCCTAACTGCGAAGCTTACGGCTATTTGCTGGATGGCAATGGTAATTGTGCTTACATCACGGCTTACAATGCCGAGGTGGCGGCTCACCCAAATGCTAAGAAAATCTCCGTTATGGACAAAACTTGTTTGTGCACCGCTATGCGAAATTTTGATTGCTGGACTTGCGGACACAACACTTACCGCCTCAAGGACACTACGCGCCGCCTACCGGATGGGACTTATCAGATACTAATGGCCGAGCATGTGTTCAAGGATTATTTGTTCAGCACCGACAACAAGATTGCGTTGCCGGATTTGCCTACTATCTAACTTTAGTATGTGAATTTATATAAAGCGATAGGCTAGCTTGAAACATAGAGCGATTAAAGCGCCAACAAATAATTTTAGTTTTAATGTGTGCTTTTTATGAGTTCAGGTTTTTTATCATGAATGATTGATTAGTCAACAAATCTGCCAGAGTGTAGCGATCTAAAGTATCAAAGAAATTTTTACGCGCTTCTAGAAGCACTGACTTGAGAGTGCATGCGGGCAACAAGGGACAGCTTTGGTTTTTTGCATTGAAACACTCAACCAGATTGATGTTTTCTTCCATATCGCGCACTACATCCCCAAGGTTGATCAACTGCGGCAAGCGCGCCAAGCGCATACCACCACCTTTGCCCCGCGTGGTTTGAATATAACCGCGGTTGGCTAGTTGATGTACGACTTTCGTTAAATGGCTTCGCGAAATACCATATTTTGCAGCAACCTCGCTGATCGTAGCCAGCATGTTTTTCTGCGCGCCCAAGTAAATTAAAGTGCGTAATGAATAATCGGTAAAGTGGGTAAATTGCATTTGTGATTATATTTAAGCAGTACATTAATTGATTCAGTGTAACATTTTAATCAGAATTCTGTGCAATGCCTAGCTATAGCGTTGTCTAATGAAGTTTGATTTTAAGGGGCTAATGAATTAACAGAGTTTGAATATGAACTGATGAACGTGATTGATTATCATGCGAGGCATAGCAATCAATATGACGACGAACAACTGCATACTCTGGTCGATCTACAGATTTTTTGAACTGGCAAATGTAATTGAGGCCGAGGCTTGACCTTAAATTTTTCTTAATTGAGGAGACTATATGATGCAAAGCATACCTGTCCCAATTATTGCATCCGTCTTGGTACTTGAGCCGACTTCGTCTTGACTGAGCAATCCTCTTTAGTCTAGAATATTTTTCGTTTTTCCATGAGTCCGGTACGGAAAGCTTGCCGTGAACGGGCGAATGCTGTCGGCTCTTGGGTCAATCAACAGCTCGTGTGCATGACTCCTTGCTGAATAACTACAATATTGTGCAGGCCATGGCCACAAGGAGAAACAATCAATGGATAACTTCCAGATATATGAATTTACGCCGTTGTGGCTGACAATAGACCGCATTGGTCCATTTCAGACCCAACCGGAAGAAATAAACTTCACCGATAATAATGGCGAGTCTTGCAATTTCTTTATGCTCCATTCCAAAAATGGTCGAGGTAAAACGACGATTTTAGAATTGATCCAAGCTTTAATGGAAATGATAGGCTTTACCAAGCCTCAGGATTTAGCCACAGCTCATAGTCGCCGTAGCGACTCACCGTTTAATCTGGAAAGTCTGAACCGTGGCTCAGGGCGGGCGCAATTAGATTTTCGTATTCACTACAGTGAAGATGGACATGAACGAGTTGCAGTGCTATCACTGTTTGCTGGCCAGTTGGAGGTGACAAATAGCTTGCGTCAGTGGGATGAAGAAGCGCTGAGCAAAATGGGTGCACAACAGTGGCACCGTTTTGGTTTTTGTCGCGATGAAACAGACATTTGGTCGACAAGCGGTTTGCATGACAAATGGATTGCAAACTTTATTTCAGGTATAGATGAAGCCACGGGTGAAAAAATTGGTGGCTTTGAAGAAAGCATACTGGACTGGCCTACAGTCATTTATTTTTCAGCCTATCGTAATATTGTGCGAGTTAATCCAGATCAACATCGCGCTATTGTTCCCCCTTTGGACTGGAATTACGCCCCGTCTTACTCCTTTGGTGCAGAAAGCGGTGATTGGCGTGACTCGCTCGACAACTTGCTGGTTTGGCTGAAATGGCTTGATGACGGACGGTTTGATCGCGCGGTAAAATTAGTGAATGAGCGAGTTTTTACTGATACGTGTACCGCAATTAAGGATGTTCGCAAAGATCCGCATGAGGTTGAAGTTGTGAGCAATGAAAAGTTGCATCGACTCGACACACTCAGTAACGGGGAAAAAAGTCTGGTGCAATTGTTTGTACGCCTTGGCGCATATATGACACGCAACACAATTCTGTTGATTGACGAACCTGAAGCGCATTTACACGAAGATTGGCAGCAACGACTTCTGTCACGGCTGAAAAAAATGGCACAGGAACAGTTTCCTGGATTGACAATTATTTTAGCTACCCATTCATCAAAAATGATGACTACTCTTGCCTTAGAGAAGGAAGAAGATAATCTGCGCAAAGGCTGTAATTTGTCTGATAGCGTAGAGGTAAAAGCAAATTTCCCTCGACCCAAGGAGAGAGTTTTCAGTAGACCTGAAGAACGTTAATTGGATTTCAAGCCAGTTTAGTGGTGGTTATGAAGAAGTAAAGCCTTTTCGCAAAATTAGTTAATCGAGAACCTTGTTTGGGCTTCTCGATTATGCGGGGTCGCAAGAGAGCAATATTAATTTTTGGATTAAGTTCTTGAAATTTTAGCGGCGCATTGAATCAAAAAAATCAGCGTTGTTCTTAGTCGCTTTAATTTTATCCAGTAGAAATTCCATTGATTCCAATTCATCCATTGGATAGAGTAATTTACGCAGTACCCAAATTTTGGGCAAAAGATCCGATTTAATCAGCAATTCTTCCCTGCGTGTACCGGAACGATTGATGTTGATGGCCGGATAGATACGTTTCTCTGCCATGCGTCGGTCAAGATGAATTTCCATATTGCCGGTGCCCTTGAATTCTTCGTAAATCACATCGTCCATGCGAGAACCGGTATCTACTAGCGCCGTGGCGATAATAGTAAGAGAGCCGCCTTCTTCAACGTTGCGAGCCGCGCCGAAAAAACGTTTGGGACGCTGTAGTGCATTCGCATCAACCCCACCAGTAAGCACTTTTCCGGAAGATGGCACAACTGTGTTGTATGCACGCGCTAGCCGAGTGATGGAATCCAGAAGAATGACCACATCTTTCTTATGCTCAACCAGGCGCTTGGCTTTTTCCAGCACCATTTCGGCGACCTGAACGTGGCGTGTAGCAGGCTCGTCAAAAGTAGAGGCGACCACTTCACCGCGCACGCTGCGACTCATTTCGGTGACTTCTTCGGGACGTTCGTCGATCAGCAGAACAATCAGATGTGCGTCAGGGTTGTTTGCTGCGATGGAATGGGCGATATGTTGCAACATCACGGTCTTGCCAGATTTTGGCGAGGCTACCAGTAATCCACGTTGACCTTTACCAATGGGAGCGACGATATCAATAATGCGACCCGTAACGTTTTCCTCGGCGCGGATATCTCGCTCCAATGTCATTTGCTTAGTTGGGAATAGGGGTGTCAAGTTTTCAAACAGTATCTTATTTTTTGTATTTTCCGGAGCCTCGGAATTAACCCTGTCTACCTTTACTAAAGCAACGTAACGTTCCCCTTCTTTGGGGGTGCGGATCTCTCCCTCAATCGAATCTCCGGTATGCAGATTAAAACGACGTATCTGACTTGGACTAACGTAAATATCATCAGGTCCCGCCAAATAAGAAATGTCCGGCGAGCGGAGAAAGCCAAATCCGTCGGGTAATACCTCTAGCGTACCTTCGCCGAAAATGCTCTCGCCCTTTTTTGCTTGATTTTTAAGTAAAGCGAAAATCAGGTCTTGCTTGCGCATGCGGTTGGCATTGTCAATTTGGTTTGTTGTTGCCATGCCCACCAGTTCGGTGATGTGTTTGGTTTTTAGGTCAGATAAATGCATATAGGATGGGGGTGATATTACGAAGTTTAGGGAGCCTGCTTAGGGAGGTGTTACGGTTTGCGCGGGGATGCCGCGTACATGAACTATTTTGAGTGTCAGGATTTTTGAGTATGGTGCAGAAGGATCTAACGAAATTACGAAATAAGTCTAAATCATTTAGATATGGCTGTCAATAAATGCGGTGAGCTGCGATTTAGATAGCGCGCCGACTTTGGTCGCTTCAATATTTCCGTTTTTAAACAGCATGAGTGTGGGAATGCCGCGGACGCCGTATTTCTGCGGAGTTTGCTGGTTCTCATCTACATTCATTTTGGCAATGGTGATGCGTCCGGCATATTCCTTCGCAATCTCTTCCAGAATTGGAGCGATACTGCGGCATGGCCCGCACCATTCTGCCCAATAGTCTACCAGCACTGGTAACGGCGCTTGCAACACATCGGCAGCAAAGGTTGGATCAGTAACATAATGGATGTGCTCACTCATGATCGATATCGCTTTATAATTATTAAGTTAGGGGTGAAATTTATTTAATGTGAAGCTGAGTGAAGGTGCGCTACAGGACTTAAGAATGTATCGTAACTAAAAAAAGGCAAGATGTGAAGTGCTTGCGTATTATTTTGTGCATAATTTATTACATGTCTGTCCATTAGCACTACAAGGATACTACCTACAGGATGCTTGATATCGTTTATCCATTGTGGGAGTGCCTGTTGAGTGAAAGATAAACTCATTGTAGATATTGCTTAAAGATATTTTAGAAAATTGCCAGAACCGCTGTTTAAATCGGGGACACTAATTGTCGTGCTAAATTCTATGGCAGTCGTGGCTTTCAGTGATTCATTCCTTCATTTAACCGGACACTATCAATTAAAATTAAATATAATGAAATGTTGTTTTTAATTTTTAGATAGCCAGAGTTGGATGCATGAATTTATTTGAGGAGCATGATTATGGAACCCGTTACCCCCCTGCCGCTAGCAGATGTAGTGGCTGAGTTAAACGACCCGGGGGCGCAAGCCCAGACCCGATATGTAATCTCGACGGACGGTAATGAAGTCACTGATAGCGTTACTGGTCTGATCTGGCGGCGCTGTGCAGAAGGCATGAAGATGACAGCCAATGGCTGTCATGGGAACGCAACTGCTTATAGCTCGGATCAGGCTCAGAGCTGGGCTAAAAACGAAGCCTTAACCAGTGGCAAACCCTGGCGCCTCCCCAATTTAAAGGAGCTATCGAGCATTGTCGATTCCAGCCGCTGTAACCCCGCGATTGATACAGATGCATTTCCGGGAACACCAGGATCTCCTTTCTGGTCGGCTCCGCCCGTGGCTGGTGAGCCTTCTTATGCTTGGGGAGTTAATTTCGATTATGGTTACGTGGATTACGGCTCGGAGCATAACAGTGCGGGTTATCGGGTGCGTTTAGTGCGCTCCGGTGAATAATTTAGCACTTGGCGATTTGGGCATTCAAGGTCAGTCAACACTACCACCGAATACCCATGTGCTGCACTTCGTTTTCAAAGCTGCATACCAGCAATGTTTGTGACCTTGGAATTGGTTTCGTTAAATTCTATTTGATCATGATGTTTAAACCGTAATAATTTTCTCTAATACATGCACCATGTCTTGGTGCCAATCTGGGAGAGTTAAATTAAACGTTTTTCGCAGTTTTCCACTATCAAGCCTGGAATTGGACGGACGTGGTGCAGGCAATGGATAATTGATGCTCGGAATTGCTTCAATTGCACTCGATTTTAACCGTAACTCGATTCCTGCTTTTTCAGCATAAACAATGACGTATTTGGCATACTCGTACCAAGTTGTTTCACCGGCAGCAACCAAATGATAGATGCCATAGGGAAAACTTTCTCGATTTACTTCGTTCCAGTACTGAGCAATAACCTGGGCGGTAACATCCGCAATTAAATGCGCTGACGTTGGCGCACCATGCTGATCAGCTATTACATTTAGTGATTCACGCTCTTTCGCAAGCCGAAGAATCGTCTTGGCGAAATTTCCACCGTGTGCGCCGAATACCCAACTGGTACGGAAAATCAAATTGCGGCAACTCGTTGCGGCAATTCCATTCTCGCCCGCAAGTTTGCTGGTACCATAAACCGATTGAGGATTTGGGATGTCGTCTTCACCATACCACCCGGGTTGCGTACCATCGAACACATAGTCGGTCGAATAATGCACGAGCAGTGCGCCTATAGAAGCCGCCTCTTCTGCAAGCACACTGGGTAGGGTGGCATTAATCAGGTAAGCAATCTGTGGTTCGCTTTCGGCTTTATCTACTGCGGTGTAAGCCGAAGCATTCACAATAATATCGGGTCGCAACTGATGTACGATTTCTCTTACTTGCGATAACTCAGTTAAATCGCAATCTTGTCGGCTGAAGGCATGTAGCAAGCCAAACGGTGACAATGCTCTTTGCAATTCGAAGCCAACTTGGCCATTCTTGCCAAATAGCAAAATAACAGGTTTCTGCAATATCATTAATTAGTCCTAGCTATTGAGTGATTAAGTTAGCGAAACAATCAATCATAGATTTTCTCTAATTCGAGTGCTTCTCGAATAGAATTAATGTGATCGGTAAGTATTTGTTCCGGGCAAATGGAAAAATCGACACAAAAATTATCAGCATCTGCAATGCTAATCCCTTTCAATACAGAAGGGTGGGATGCATTTCCTATTTGTTTTTGTACAAATAATTTAGCTGCAAACTTAAGAAAAATTGATGAGCGTCAGTTCAAGAAATGAAGGGTAATTCAGCTGAATGGATTCAGGTTTATGTTTCGTTTTTCCATTTAATGGAACAACCCATGCTGGCGATCTGCTCTAGCGGTCCCTTGCCAGTTTGCGCCACTTGCACCATGGCGTTAAACAAATCACGTGGTACATCCGGCATGGCCTCTTTGCGTGATGCATCCAGTCGACCACGGTATTGCAGTTCCAATTGAGCATTAAATCCGAAGAAATCTGGCGTGCAAACCGCTCTGTAATCCTTGGCAGTTTGCTGTGTCTCATCCCATACATAAGGGAATGGATAAGCGTATTGCTGGGCTATTTTTTGCATATTCTCAAATGAGTCTTCGGCATATTCTGCAGAGTCATTCGACATGACAGCGATGCTGTTAATGCCATATTGCAGCAGTTCGCGTGTATCCCGCACAATGCGATCACGGATGGATTTCACATAGGGACAATGGTTGCAAATGAACATTACCAATAATCCATTCTTGCCACATGTGTTTTTGGAGGTATAACGTTTCCCATCTATACCCCGCAAGTTAAATTCCTGAGCCTTCCAGCCAAAATCGCAAACTGGCGGTTGTAAACTTACCATTCAATCTCTCCTTAATAATAATTTTCAGGGGCGTTTAAAATCTTAAGTGATAAACGCAATATGACGTTGTATAAAGTTTAAAGCGACTGGTATCAATAGCTCTGCGGATGACAGTAATCCTGTGCAATACTTTCTGAAGAAATGATTGCACCTGGATTTTGCGCGTATCTGATGTTTGATAACGTGCAAAATCAATAAATTTATTGGGCAAGTATTTTAATACAGATTTTTAATAAATGCCGGTAGCACCAAAGACTAAGGAAAGTCATTTAATATTGAATAGTGACTATGCTGTGGGTGCTATCCATTTTTCTCTCAGCGCTTAAGCGGTAGTTTGTCTATCTCCGGCTTGATTTTGTGTGAATCCGGAGCACGTAAGTATCGCAAACCGGTTGTGATCGCCTCGAGTTCAGAGCGTGCCCCGCTTCGTTGCATCGCCTCGTTGAGTACTGAGCCGAGATTGACTAGAGCGTTGGGCAGACGCGTGACGCGCCAGGTAAAGGTGTAATCGGCAAAACCGGCGCAGATCTGGCCGGGGCAGGGATCCAGTGTAATGGATTCGATCTGTTCATCACCGACGTTAGGCAGCGCGGCTTCGAGTTCCTGCGTGGAATAGTTAATCTGGGCGCGGCCAATAAAGTCGTTAAATCCACTCCCATCCGGGCAGCTCGCGGAGTAGGGGCCGGCATGACGGCCTGGTTCTGGCGTTTCTTGTCCGCCGACGCAAAATCCAGCCGGGAATCCGATGGAGTCTTGCTCCCATAGTTCGACCTGAAAACTCAATGGTGCTGGCTCGCCGGCCTTTTCGCACACGGATGACTCATCGAGCACAACGATACCGGGGCGGACCGCGACGATGCAACTCTTGGCGGGATCAAAGTTGTGGGTGTCGCCCGAATCGATGTTACCGACCTCCCTGGAGACAGTCCAACCTTTGGTATCGGTAGTCTCGACCACCACTTCGTCGCTACCCAACCAGTCGATGCCGGTTTCGTCCCGTGCTTTGAAGCGTATTGCCTCGATCTTGTAGCGCCGTTCGACCCATCTAATCGTGTCCCAGTTTATACTGCTCGATGCCTCTGTGACGACGATTGGGTGATCCGTGTCTTCGGGCTGCGGCGATGTCGGGTGTGTCTGCGCAAAAGTATTGGCAGTACACCAAAACCCTGCCGCCAACCCAAAGCAAATCACCATGGAACGCTTGTAAGAAGTTATTGGAGATGCCTTTCTCGGTGAGACAGATCTCAGTAAGGCCGCAATTAACTGCGTAGATACAGTTCTGTGCGTTGCATGTTGTGCAAGAGGAAAGTGTTGAATATCTTTCTGTAACATGTCATCTCCTTTTGTATTTGCTGCCCTGATGAGTCTGAAAATAAATTGAGTCTTCAAAGTTTAGCTTACGTCCATCTTTACTCGAACTCGGCTGTGGGCAAACCGTCGATGCTGCGAGCGTTCTTCTCGCGCCGATAGGCAGAGAGATTCTCGATGCCTTTTGTCTCGACCCAACGGTCGATAACATCGCGATCTTCGACAAACGGCATGATCGGCACGCCATACCCACAAGAATCGCTGATACGACTGACGTGAATCAGGATAATTGCTCGAGTACTCGGCTTTAAGTGCATCTTAGGAGCAAGCTCCTTCCACAGCGTCGTACCTGGCAAGACAGTCTCCCCCGTGCCGTGGAAGCGGACGATCTTTGGTGGCCCTTCAAATGCGCAGAACATCAGCACGATTCGCCCGTTATCTCTGATATGAGCGATGGTCTCGGCTCCGCTTCCTGTTAGATCGGCATAGGCGACCGTTTGAGGAGTGAGAATTCTGAGAGAGTCCAGACCTTTTGGGGAACAGTTTATGTGACCAGCAGCTGAGGGTGCCGTTGCAACAAAGAACACGTGCTGTTTCTGAACCCACGATGTAAGTTCGGAGGTGATTTCGTTGTAGATTTTTCCCATAAGATCCTTGTTGGCGTTTAAAGTTTAAATTAAAGGAGCGCACCGTTAGGTGCTCCACTTATTATCATAGGTTAGAGTTTGTGATTAGGCTTTATTTTATCAATGAATTTTCAGTACGCGTACGTGAGCGTGGGTTCGTAAATATCCGAATGTGAGTAAAGCTAATCCTGCCATTAGTGGGCCTGATCCGAAAATACCCACAACGCCCCACAGATTGCCAGCATCGGCTGGCAGGCACGCGGCCGCAATCTCGAGCATGGTTCCAATTACGAATGCGATCAAGCCGGGCACTACCGCGTTCAGCACATACTCAGGTATAGAAAGCGGAGTTTTGGGCTCACTGGTGCACGAATAAAGAACGTAGAAGATGGGTAAGGCTATGATCGAGATAATTAGGATGATCGAACTCACGTAAATCAGGTTGTACAGTAAGGGGGCGTTATTGTCCAACACAGCGTGAAATCAAAGGGGTATGTCTTTGGGTGGTCGGTGTTGAATGGGTTGTTGGACATGGTTACATGATCTCATAGTGATGTACCCAGCATGCAGCCATATGCTGTTCCATGACAGGTGGAATGACAGCACGAGTATAGTTGTCGCCGACAAATTTACGGAGTGCCGCCTCGTCTTGCCAGGTGGAGATCATGATGAATTCGAGTGGACTGGAAATAACAGGACGACCAATGGATACAGATATAAGTCCCTGTTGAGATTTAACCAGGGGTAAGGAGACCTCATGGAATTTTTTCTCAAACTCGGTTTCATGGCCTGCATGAACCTGCGCGCGAAAAATACGTACGATCATTTTATGTACTTTGATTAGGTCGAGGACAATGTAGAAAAAAGATCTTCACGATCGCATCGTGCCGTGAACCGCAACAAATATCAAGATCAAACAAACTGTGAAATTTCGGAGACGGGTTGGGCGCTACAAATACATTGACACCAGCATCCAGTTTTTTGTCGTTGACCTGCAAACGCAATTTTTACCCGGCACTTTCGAATATGCCATGAACCACTTAGTCGATCGTTGTGTAATTAGTTGTGACACTGCTAAAAACTTGAACCTGGGAGTTTTAAAAATTCAATTTCTTCAGGGCTGGATTCACGGCCTAAAATAGCATTTCTATGGGGATATCTGCCGAAACGATCAATGATTACTTTATGCTTAAGCTCATATTCGTAGTTATGTAGAGCTGCAAATTCACGATATAAGATTTCGGCAACTTCGTGAATGACCTTCGACTCACTGTGCATATAGGGGAGTAATAGAAATCCACATTCTGTTTGGCTTAATACATTTGGTACGTTCGCTTCAACAGCCTCTTGAGCTAAAACCAATGCCACTGGATCATTGGAAAAAGCGCTTGGTGTATTTCGAAAAATATTTCTTGAAAACTGATCTAATAAAATGATCTCTGCAAGCCGCCCTTTTGGCTCTTTTCTCCAAGCGTATAGTTCGCCTTGAGCCGCTTGGTTAACAAGATTGGTAAATCTATCTTTAATTACATGATCAAAGCTTGCGTTTGCAACCCACCACATTGTTGGATCAATTTCTTCGAACCAAAATTTTAATACTTCATTAAACATAAAGTTGACCTGATATTTTTCGATTAATGTAGAGGTGACCGGCGCGGTTTCATCGCGTAGCGCTTAATGACCGAAGTTGAGCGCGATGCTAGCGATTTTTCTAATGATTTGAATAGCTATACGAATTCCTGACGCAGTTTTCCGAGTTTTTCGATAGTCGGGCCATACGAAGCATTTGTTCATTCAGCCGAGCCTACCTTTGATGTAGATATTATCAAATATGCCCAAAGTATGCCCAATCCTTAAGTCAAAATTGAGCAAACGAGACTAGCATTTTGATACTTAAAATCAGCGAGATAGCAGCGAATATCTTTTTCAAATAAGCTTCAGGCAAACTATGGGAGTAGCGAGCGCCGTAGGGCGCTGTAATAAAGCTGGCAATCGATATTACCAAAAATGCTGGCACATAAATGTATCCAAGCGTATAGGGGTCGTTCAGTGTTTTAGTCCAGCCGCTCATCATGTAGCCTATCGTACCCGTTACAGCGATGGGAAATCCAATGGCTGCTGACGTGCCGATGGCTTTTTTCATGTCTATATTCTTATAGCCCAAGTAGGCAACAGTGAGAAAGCCGCCACCCACTGCTGCAAGTGCTGATACCGACCCGATTCCAATTCCGGCAACAATTAATCCGCGAAAGCTTGTCGGTTTTTGGCTCGGTTTTGGTTGCCAATTCAAATACATTTGCCCTGCGATCAGTGCCATGAATAGCGTAAAAAATAAAGCAATGTAAGATGGGTTAATGGTGGAAGCGACCTGTGCAGTTAGAAAGGCACCCACCATAATTCCAGGTGCCATTCCGCGTACGACGGGCCACATTACGGTGCTTCGAGCAGCATGTGCGCGGATGCTTGCTGATGAAGAAATAATCATACAGGCCAATGACGTTCCTAATGCCAGATGAACAACGCTATCTTCGCTCATGCCCTGGTAAATAAAAATGGATGCCAGCAAAGGAACCAGTATTCCACCCCCACCCAGCCCTAGAAAACCTGCCATAAAACCCACAAAGGCACCCAACACAATGTACAACGTTATCCATTCAATATTCGGCATGCATATCTCCCTATTTATTAATTTTTTGAAGTAACCAAGCGATTTCCACTGACGTAACTGTGCCTTTCAATTCACCCGCGATATTTTTGATGTCAACAGACTTCAATAATAAGTCGCACCATAATGTTGCTTTGATTCGTGTTAACGGCTGAATTGTTGTGTCGAGTTGGGTAGTGAGCTAGAATACAAGCTCAAGTTGACTTTAAGTCAAGCATTGATTTCGTCAGGTGGAATAATGGATATAGCTGAGGTCGCAAAGGCATCTGGATTACCTGCTTCGACGTTACGATTTTATGAAGAAAAAGGACTGATCCAGTCTACCGGTCGAAATGGTTTACGTCGTTTATTCCGCGCCAATGTGATAGAACGGCTGGCTTTAATATCTTTGGGGCGTAGCGCTGGTTTCTCGCTGGATGAGATTGGTGAAATGTTTACTGCTGAAGGACTTGATATTAATAGAGCATTGCTTTTAGCCAAGGCAGATGAGTTGGACAGAACAATTGAAGAGCTAACCTCTATGCGTGATGGACTCCGTCACGCAGCGGTTTGCAAGGCGCCCAGTCATTTTGAATGTCCAAAATTTCTTCGACTTCTTCGTGTCGCTGGTAAAAATCGGATTAGGCAACCCAATAAACTAAAGGAAAACAAACTTAAGCTAGGTGTGCAGAAAAAGTAAGGTAAGCGAATTGAGCGGACGTGGTCGCTTCGGCAGCACGTCCGCTAGCACACCAACACGCTTTACCTAGGCACGTCACTTAATGAAATGCCCAATGCTTGGGCTATACCCGCACCATAGGCAGGGTCGGCCTTGAGGCAGTTACCGATATGGCGAATTTGGATATCGCGCGGTGCACCCCCAATGGAACGCGCGGTGTTTTCAAACAACACCTGTTGCTGTGGTGGTGTCATCAATCTAAACAGCGCACCGGGCTGCGAGTAGTAATCCGTATCTTCACGATGGTTCCAGTGATCTGCGGCACCATTCAGGGCAAGTGGTGGCTCACTAAAGTCTGGCTGCTCCTGCCATTCGCCAGAACTATTCGGCTCATAGCCCAACGTGCTGCCGTGATTGCCATCAACGCGCATGGCTCCGTCACGGTGGTAACTGTGTACGGGGCAACGCGGCGCATTAACCGGAATAAGATGGTGATTGACGCCCAGACGATAACGCTGCGCATCACCGTAGGAAAACAGACGGCCTTGTAACATCTTGTCTGGTGAGAATCCAATACCAGGCACGATGTTGGCTGGATTAAACGCCGATTGTTCGACTTCAGCAAAGAAATTTTCTGGATTACGGTTCAGTTCCATTATGCCAACTTCAATTAGCGGGTAGTCTTTGTGCGGCCATATTTTGGTGAGATCAAATGGGTGATAGGGAACGGTGGCTGCATCCTTTTCCGGCATGATCTGAACGTACATGGTCCACTTTGGAAAATCGTTTTTCTCAAGGCTTTCATAGAGGTCACGTTGATGGCTTTCCCGATCTTTGCCAACGAGCGCCTCAGCTTCGGCGTCGTTCAAATTTTTGATTCCCTGCTGGCATTTCAGATGAAACTTCACCCAATGACGCTCGTTCTGTGCATTGATAAAGCTGAAGGTGTGGCTACCAAAGCCGTGCATATGGCGATAGGTAGCGGGGATTCCTCGATCACTCATGACAATGGTAATTTGGTGTAGTGCTTCCGGTAATGAAGTCCAGAAGTCCCAGTTATTTTTTGCGCTGCGCAGATTAGAGCGCGGGTCGCGCTTTACAGCATGGTTCAGATCTGGGAATTTCAGCGGATCCCGTAAGAAAAACACAGGCGTGTTGTTGCCGACCAAGTCCCAGTTTCCTTCTTCCGTGTAGAACTTCACAGCAAAGCCGCGAATATCGCGTTCGGCATCAGCCGCGCCACGCTCACCTGCTACCGTGGTGAAACGGGCGAACAACTCAGTTTTTTTACCAACCGTAGAGAATATTTTTGCACGGGTATATTTGGTAATATCGTGCGTAACCGTAAACGTGCCATACGCCCCCGAACCCTTGGCATGCATACGTCGCTCTGGAATGACCTCGCGATCAAAGTGTGCCAGCTTTTCAAGAAACCAAACATCCTGCAACAACTGCGGGCCGCGCGGGCCTGCCGTCATTACGTTCTGGTTGTGGGCGACCGGGCAACCGGCGTTGGTGGTGAGTTTCTTTTTGTCACTCATGAATATCTCCTATTGGTTGATTTTGGCTAATGTAAAACTAGGAGGCGCGCCATAAGCGTGTCTCATTTGAACGCAGGTTAGACCTTCGTTGGCTCTGGAATTTCAAGGTCGCGGCAGACGCCCTCCAGCGCATCAGCACGGTTTAACTCGATTGCTTCTGTTAAGGTTTCCCGGAGTGATTCTAATAATTTCTCACGTGAAGATTCTTGGCAATTTACCCCCGGTACTTTTTCAATCCAGCCGATCTACCAATTGGCATCTTGTTTAATTACCGCAGTGTAGGTTGAGTTCATAGCTTTATCTCCTTACTGGAATCATAGCAAAAGGATGCGAGAAGTTCTAACGAACGGAGTTAGGCATGGTCTTATCTCTGATTTACCGTCAACTTTGTGTGGACGCATATGCCGGCTCACGTCAGAATTAGCCAGCTGGTGCTGTTTCATTGTGCCAGGCCGGGTTAAATTAAAAGTTAGTGGGCGTTTAATTTCACTCTGATCCCTTTGGTCCTTCGTGGTTTTCGAATAGTCCTCCGACCTTGGGAATCAAGTACAGGATTATCAAGGCTAGCACGGTACTCAACACAGCCGTCGCTTCCCGCCCCATGCCGGCGGCCACACCGATTGCCGCCGTTAGCCATATGCTCGCCGCCGTGGTCAACCCTTTGACTTCCGTTTCTTGGTTTCCCATAATTATGGCCCCGGCTCCAAGGAACCCCACCCCAGCCACCAAGCCCTGCAACACACGAGTTAAATCTGTGGCCGATGTCCCGGCTTGTTGAGGAATAAGGACAAAAAGCGCTGCTCCCAGGGCAACCAGCATGTGCGTCCGCAACCCTGCCGCCTTGCCCTTCTGCTCCCGCTCATACCCCAGCAGACCACCAAGAGTTGCAGCAATCAAGAGGCGTAAAGTGATGAGGGTGACCTGAGCCGCATCGGGGATATCAGAGAATTCTGATAGCACGGTATTCCATATTTCTTGCCACACGCCCATAGTTTCTCCTTATTTTTGAACTCTATTCCCTTGCCTGTTTGATTGTGGGGCTGGGTGAGCTACAGCGCACGCGTCACGACTGCTGCTTGGAAAGTGCAGCACCGAGCTCAAGATCAATTGCCTTTGCTGCTTTGTATGCTGGACGCTCTACCAATTTTTGGATGTATTCCTCGAATTCCGGCCTCTTGGGAAGCGTACCGAACTGCGTACCCCAGAGAATGTGAGATCCCACATAGACATCGGCCGCCGAAAATGCGTTTCCGGCAAGGTAGGGCGCCGAATTGACCGCCTTGGCCAGAACATCAACAGTACGTTCATAGTTGCCGTAACCAATCATTCGCTCCTGCTTTTCACTAACTGCGACGTTCAGGCTGTGATCTGTAATTGCAGCTTCAAGTGGACCTGCTGCAAAGAAAAGCCATCGGTAATAGCTGGCCCGATTGGCGTTTGATGGCGCCAGGTTGGCGGAAGGATAAGCGTCCGCCAGGTAGGCACAGATGGCGGCGCATTCCGTGACGACGCTTCCACGATGGGTAATCGCCGGTACCTTCCCTATTGGATTGATGGAAAGGTATTCATCTGACTTCATGGATGTTCCGTAGTCTAGTATTACCTGCCTGTAATTCGCACCAGTCTCTTCGAGCATCCATCGCGCTATCTGACCGCGTGACCAAGGATGGGTATACAGAACAAGATCGCAATCTGGCGAGACGGTTAGGGTCATAGGTTCTCCGAGAATGGTAGTAAAGGGGTAAGGCGAATTTTGTAGCTTAACGTGAACGAAGCAATGACTTACGTTGGAGAATGACTTTTGAGCCACTCACGCAAGGCTGCGTCTACTCGGGTTTGCCAGCCCGAGCCACTTTCGCGAAATTGCTCTACCACTTCTCGCGACAATCGAATCGTGATGCGTTCTTTAATCGGTGCTTTCTGAGGGCCACGTACACCTAGTTTCTTTCTAAGGGACAATGGTAATACTTCAGCGGCCGGTCTAAATTTCGCCATGTCTTCGGCGGTTAGTTCGCGGACTTCGCCCTCTGCTTCAATCAAGGGTTTGCGGCTTGCCATGTCTATTTGCCTCTCTCGTATTTGCCTTACGGAAACTGATTACCCGAATGCCTGTCTCGGTCTCACTAAAACACAGAACATGCAGCCGGCGATCCAAGTAGCACAACGCGATGTAACGAGTTTCGCCATATGCTTTTCGGGTATCTGGAAACACCAGCGCAGTATTGAAATCGACTTCTGCCGCTCGTTCGAACGAGAGTTGGCGCTCTTTGATGTTTCGCTCATTCTTGATCGGGTCAAAGTCCACTTTCATAAGCAATGAGTGTATGTACAAATAGGTGACGCGTCAATGTTTTTTGTATGTACAAATACACAATAAGCTGCCGCGTGATATTTTGGGGTCAGGTCATTGGGAAAGCTTTGGCAAAGCGGAAAGCGCGGGATAAGTTCTAAAATTGCAACATTTGTTTGGTCTTCTTCAAACTTCCGCACCGTCCTTAAGATTTAATTATCACTTCTTCGGCTTTGGCATTACCTTGTCAGGAACTTGTGTCCGACACCGCACAGATCTTCAAATTCAAAATGCATATTATTAAGCGACTGATACTTTGTGATTAAAGTGTGCAAACCCCTCCTTTAAGGTTTTTGTTACATGAAATTTCAAAAATTTCAAAGTGAGCCGAATTTAAATTTATTATCTATAAGGTGCGACAAATGCTAAACATAAAAAATCTAATCGCCGTCACAATATTGTTTTTGAGCACTTCTGCTTTTGCATTTATGCCCGCCGCGGGCATGTGGGGCGTTGATAGTGAAAATAATGGATTGCCAGGCCGAGGTTTTCAGATTGAAGCTGAGAATGGGATCATTGTTTTTACATATTTTGGTTACCGGGCAGACGGTAGTAGTATGTTTTATTATGCTTCTGGACCCTTGGTTAATAATACGTTCACGGCTCAATTACTCGATGTGCAAGGTGGTACTCCGATGGGCGGAGATCATAAAAACGCCGTGGTAGCTGGCTCGCCAGGCAATGTAACCATTAACTTTACCAGCGGTAAACACGGATTTATTGAGTTCCCTGGTGAGCCGCAACGAGCAATTTCAACACGTCCTTTTGGGTATGCTGATGGTCCTGACGGTTTGTTGGGCACTTGGCTTTTAACCTCAATAAATGGACAGCTCCCTACTACAGAACTCCGTAATCTAAACGTAGATGTTGGGACTTCATCAGCAAATGGCAATGGTATTGTTTCCAATGCCCTGAGAAGTTTTGCCTGTGAATTTCAAACTTCGGGAAGTTTATCTGGATCTGTTGTTTGCTTTAATTACCCACAAGTTTCCGGCGCAAGAACATACTTGTTTAAATTTTCTGGAGACAAAGCAAACGGAATATCATTCACTCAGGTTGGCTCTGACTCTTACTCTGCTGACCAAAGCGCTTATGGGACACGCATTGCTTTAAAAACCGGCGAACAAACTGGATTAAACGATGGAACAGGTCCTTCTTTAACTCAACATTCTCTACCTTCTGAATCAGTATCATCTAATCCATCATTACTAACGAATGTTAATAAATCCGCTTCACTAGAAGATAACGCTAAATGGGATGCTTTACAAAGATGGGTATCACAGGTTATTGAAATTTTAAATAAGTCTCGGTGAATTGAGCAGAAAAAATAGTTGCGTAAAAAGCAGCCCAGATGACAAACACATCTGTCTGGGCGCTTTTAGAGTGGCAATATCCAGTTCGGGCGCGGGTAATGGCAGGTATAGCCGGTGGGAAAACGCTCCAGATAATCCTGATGCTCGGGTTCGGCTTCCCAAAAATCACCGGCAGGTGCCAGCTCAGTAACCACTTTACCGGGCCACAAGCCTGAGGCGTTCACGTCGGCAATCGTATCGAGCGCGGTCTGCTTCTGCGTGACGTTAACGTAATAAATCGCCGAGCGATAGGACGAACCTTGGTCATTGCCCTGCCGATTGTCCGTCGTCGGATCATGTATCTGGAAGAAGAATTCCAGAATGCGGCGGTAAGAAATTTCCGCTGGGTTAAAGAAAATTTCGATACCCTCGGCATGTGTGCCGTGATTGCGGTAGGTGGCGTTGCGCACGTCGCCGCCGGTATAGCCCACCCGCGTTTTCTCCACGCCCGGCAGCTTACGAATCAAATCCTGCATGCCCCAAAAGCAACCGCCTGCCAGTACTGCGCGTTCCTGTGCCATTACTTATCCTCCACCTGGTTAAGATATTCGCCGTAGCCTTCCGCCGCCATGTCATTCCCGTGGATAAAGCGCAGCGAGGCCGAATTGATGCAGTAGCGCAAACCACCGCGATCCTGCGGGCCGTCCGGGAACACATGCCCCAGATGGCTGTCGCCGTGAACCGAGCGGACTTCGGTACGGATCATGTTGTGGCTGGTATCGCGCAATTCGTTAATGTACGCGGGTTCGATAGGTTTGGTGAAACTGGGCCAGCCGCAGCCCGACTCGAACTTGTCCGACGACGTAAACAGCGGCTCCCCCGATACAATATCCACATAGATGCCCGGTTCGTTATTGTGAAGATACGCCCCCGTTCCTGGATGTTCCGTGCCGCCGTGCTGGGTTACGTGGCGTTGTTCCGGTGTCAGGTTGGCGATGGCAGCATCGGATTTTTTGTATGTTTTCATAAAACTTTCTTTAAGAGAATTTGGAGTAGCGTTTGTTGGAATGTTAGATCTGACCCCGTGCGAGACCACAACATTGCCAGTCAATCACTGCGATCATTATCGCTCAGAAAAATATTTTCCCGATGATTTGACCGGAATGCCAGAGTATGACCCCATGTGTGTCTGTGTAGACTGTGAAATTAAAGAATTTCCTTATTTTTATTTTATTAAACTCACCTTAAGATGAATAACCCATTTGAGAAATAGAGATTAATGGGTTTTAACTATTAACAATGATATACATTTAATTTATAACAACTGGGAGGATCAATAATGAATCACATTCTTAAGCCACTCGTAACTATAGCTGTACTTGGAATAACTACGGGTCACGGAATAGCGATTGCTGAATCCGTGTGTGATATTGCACTTGCGTCACGTGCTTTTAACACAAGCGACATTGAGCAAGCCTCAGCAATTCTCTCTAAAAAACGTGACGATTTGTGTAAATTTGAATATACCAGTCAGGGAAGTGCAATAGCTTCTGGAAACAACAGCGGGCTTAATTTTAGTGGCGGGGGCTATACCTTAGGTATTACGGACGCTAGGCAGTCAGCTAATAGCACATGGTCCATAGCTGATTCTAAATTTTGCAAAGCTTCAGCACAGGAAATCAACTCATACACTACAGTTCACGAGAAAAAGCAAATTACAGATAAGGCCTTAGAAGAATGGGGGGCTTGTATTAGAACGACCAACAGGATGTTCGTACAATATAGTCTTAATTCTGACGGATCAGGAATTACAGGCGGACTCTACCGTGGTGTGCCGGCAGAAGGAGGCGGTTTTGGAACCATAACTGGAATTGCAAATTCAGACCCTAGCACAATATTAAAATGTCAAATCGGAATGGATGCAGCAGTTGCAGGGACATCTATGAATCTCGCTATAACCAGAACTCCAACTAACTTTTCATGTAATAAAGATGGAGAAAAAAACATCAAGATGTCTTTAATTACAAGTGAAGGGGATCAGATTTGGATAGATTTACCCTCTAAAGCTATACTGAAGAAAAAGGGAAATCAACAAAATATATTGCTTGAAAAAGATGAAACTATTAAGAGGCTAAATAACGAAATTGCCACTTTAAATGATAATCTGCGAAAAACGATAGCTCAGGGAAATAGAAATATAAATTTATTAGTCAGTGATGGTTATGTAACGATAATAGAGTTTTGGAAGGGTTATGTTAATTTGGTACTAGGAACATATACCGCTCCATCTCAATTTCAAGCCGGTAAGGAGATTGCATTGGCTGCATTGAATAGAACTCAAAGTAGTGTGATTTTTAAACAAACAGGCGCCATCGCGGAAGCAATTCGTTTGCTTAATGCCTCCAGTGGAACTGCCGACCGTGCCACTCTACAGAATACCTTGGGTGCGGCATTTGTAGATATGGATAAGGCGCTAAAGGATTATCGAACAGATATTCTTAATTAAACAATCGATAGGCTGAAATTTATATTATTTTGCTATTTATTAACGCAGTTTGGTGGGCAATTATTTGCCCACCAATTGCTTGGATTTTCTTATTTTTAACTATTTTCCTTTAATAAACTTTTTAAGTTATAGGTGTGTCTGCGAAAAACTAGGATTTGTTAGGTTAAGATTGAATACCGCCGTCACGCACGGGACGACATCCCGCCAACAAGTCGATTTCTATTAACGAGGAAAGGCTATGCAAATAAAATTAGTAAATGACGATACTTTTGGCAATAACATTCGAGTTACAGACAGTAACGCTGATAACGCTGAGATATTTAATGGATATATCAATGCTCATGAGGAAGTGGATATAACATGCAAAGAAAACGATTCTGGTTATGGAAATATAATTACATACCAAGACACCAATCCTAAAATCGAGCGTTCTTTTTTGCATGAAGGAGATCGCATTAGTCTTTAAAACGAATAATGGGGTCATAAACGAACAATGAGGTCACTGTTCATTTAGAAGTGAAGTTCTGATATTTAAAATGTTTAACAAACCGATTTTATTAAATTATTTTAACTAAACAGTACTGAGGTCTGAGCTCTAAATCTTTTAACCTTTGGTCTTTGCAAGTTGATACTACCCAACTTGATGTGTATGTATTAAAAACCCGCTAACCCCTGCAACAACTTCTCATGTATCCCGCCAAATCCGCCGTTGCTCATGACTAGGATGTTATCGTCGGAGCGAGCTGCGGCAACAATAGTTGTTATCAATTCATCCAGATTATCTTTTATGACAGCCCTATCTCCCAGCGAAGCGAGTGCCGCGCGAGCATCCCAGCCAAGATTGAAGTCGTAGCAAAAAACCAGGTCGGCATCCTTGAGACTATCGGGCAGAGCGTTTTTCATCACACCGAGTTTCATGGTATTGGAACGCGGCTCCAGCACCGCCAGGATGCGCGCGCTGCCTGCTTTGGCGCGCAGCCCTGATACGGTGGTGGCAATTGCAGTGGGGTGATGTGCGAAGTCGTCATACACGGTGATACCGTTTACCACGCCGCGCACTTCCATGCGCCGTTTGACGTTTTTAAATTCGCTCAATGCCGCGAGGCCGTGTTTCACGGGCACACCGGCATGACGCGCGGCGGCGAGTGCGGCGAGTGCGTTTAAGCGGTTGTGTTCGCCCATCAATTCCCATTTCAATTCACCCTGCGCTTCGCCATTAAAAGCCACGCGATTATCTGCGTCGATGTTCCAGCCATCATCACAGGCAAACAATTCCACAGGCGTCCAGCAGCCATGACTGATTACGCGCTTCAATGAATCGGCACGGCCGTTGCTGATTATTAGCCCGTTGCCGGGCACAGTGCGCACCAGATGATGGAATTGCGTTTCGATGGCGGCGAGGTCGGCAAAGATGTCAGCGTGATCGAACTCCAGATTGTTGAGGATGACGGTACGCGGATGGTAATGAATGAACTTGGAGCGCTTGTCGAAGAAGGCGGTGTCATATTCATCCGCTTCAATGACGAAGAAAGGCGTATCGGTTAAACGCGCAGACAGTCCAAAATTCTGCGGCACACCGCCGATCAGGAAACCCGGGTTCAAGCTCGCATATTCCAGTATCCACGCCAGCATTGAGGTGGTGGTAGTCTTGCCATGAGTACCGGCGACCGCCAGCACCCATTTATCTTGCAACAGGTTTTGCGCCAGCCACTGCGGGCCGGAGATGTAGGGCAGATTACGGTTGAGGATTTCTTCCATCAGCGGATTTCCGCGCGAGACCACATTGCCAATAACGAAAATGTCGGGCTGTAGACTGATCTGTTCCGGGCCGAAGCCTTCAATCAGCTCTATGCCTTGTGCTTCAAGTTGCGTGCTCATCGGCGGATAAACGTTGGCATCGCAGCCGGTGACGCGATGCCCTGCTTGCTTGGCCAGCACCGCAATGCCGCCCATGAAGGTGCCGCAGATACCCAATATATGAATGTGCATGTTATGCCCTGAAAATAAAAAATACCGCGCCCATCAGGCACAGCGCCGCATAAAGGTAATCCAGCTTCAGCGGCTGGTTCATGTACAGCACGGCGAAAGGAACGAATACCGAGAGGGTGATGACTTCCTGCAAAATTTTCAGTTGCCCCAGGTTGAGTTCGGTATAGCCGATACGGTTGGCGGGCACCTGCAGCATATATTCGAATAGCGCGATGCCCCAGCTTACCAATACGGCAACGTACCATGGTGACTGGGTAAAATTCTTGAGGTGCCCGTACCAGGCAAAAGTCATGAACACGTTTGAAGCAATCAGCAGGAGCGTGGTAAGCAACAGTGGGTGTGGCATGGCGAGGTACTGGTCGTTTTAATAATTAGATAGCAGGGTTGCGATCAAGGGAAACTGATTAATCCACAATCGTCGTTCCCGCGAAAGTGGGAACCCAGTTAAATCAATAAGCTGGATCCCCGCTTTCGCGGGGATGACGAATTAATCAGCGTTCCCCAAGATATTGAAGTCGTTTTTTTATGCATCATAATTTAACACGGGCGCTAACCAGCGTTCGGTTTCTTCAAGGCTTAATCCCTTACGCTGCGCGTAGTCCTCAATCTGATCTTTATCTGCTTTTGCCGTAGCAAAATACTGCGATTGCGGATGCGAAAAATAAAAACCGCTCACTGCCGCAGTCGGCAACATGGCAAAACTTTCAGTCAACGTAATGCCGGCCTTGTTGGGCGCATCCAGCAGTTCAAACAGCGCACGTTTTTCGGTGTGATCAGGGCAAGCCGGGTAGCCTGGGGCAGGGCGGATGCCGCGATATTTTTCATCGATTAAATCGTCAGTGTTGGCCTGTTCGTCGGCGGCATAGCCCCAGAACTCGCGCCGGACACGGGCATGCAGCAGTTCGGCGAAGGCCTCGGCCAGACGGTCGGCCAAAGCTTTAAGCATAATGCTGTTGTAGTCGTCATGCCTGCTCTCGAATTCCGCCACGCGCTCATCAATGCCGATGCCGGTCGTGACCGCAAACGCGCCGATATAATCGGCCACACCGCTTTCCTTGGGTGCGATGAAATCGCCGAGACTGAGGTTGGGCTTGTCTTCCGGCTTTACCATTTGCTGGCGCAGGTTGTGCCAGGTCATTGCCACCTGGCTGCGCGATTCATCAGTGTAAATTTCTATGTCGTCGCTATTGACACTGTTGGCCGGAAACAGGCCAAACACAGCGTTTGCGCTCAACCATTTCTCATCGATGATGCGCTTGAGCATGGCTTGCGCATCGTGGAATAAATTGCGTGCTGCTTCGCCGATCACTTCATCGTTGAGAATTTTTGGATAACGCCCAGACAGTTCCCAAGTCTGGAAGAAGGGCGTCCAATCGATGTAGGGGCTGATCTCTGCCAGCGAGTAGTCGCTGAGCACTCGCACTCCGATAAAGCTGGGTTTGGGCGGCGTATAGTTGGCCCAATCGGTTTTCAGGCCATGCGCGCGCGCGTCCGCCAGTGTGTAACGCGCACTTTGAGGTTTTTTGCTGGCATGCAGCTCGCGCGTCTTGGCGTAGTCGGCTTTTATGTCTGCTACATAACTGTCGCGTAGCGTGCTGCTCAGCAGGTTGTTGCACACCCCCACCGCACGCGACGCGTCCGTCACATAAACGGTGACGCCGCTGGTATAGTTGGGCTCGATTTTCACCGCCGTATGCATACGTGAAGTGGTCGCGCCGCCGATCAGCAACGGGATGGTGAATCCTTGGCGCTGCATTTCTTTGGCCACATACGCCATTTCTTCCAGTGAGGGCGTGATCAATCCGGACAGGCCGATCATATCGGCATTGTGCTCGCGCGCTGTGTCCAAAATTTTCTGGCATGGCACCATTACGCCCATATTGATTACTTCAAAATTGTTGCATTGCAACACCACCGTGACAATGTTTTTGCCGATGTCATGCACGTCACCCTTAACCGTGGCGATGACGATCTTGCCCTTGGGCTTGTTGTCGCCTGAGCGCGCCTTCTCCGCTTCTATGAACGGTACCAAATGCGCCACTGCCTGTTTCATTACGCGCGCGGATTTCACCACTTGTGGCAAAAACATTTTGCCTGCGCCGAACAGGTCCCCGACCACGTTCATACCAGCCATCAGTGCGCCTTCGATTACCTCGACCGGATAAGTCGCCTGTAACCGGGCTTCCTCGGTGTCTTCCACGACATAGGTGTTAATGCCACGCACCAGCGCGTGGGTCAGACGCTCCTGCACTGTACCTTGTCGCCATGCCAGATCTTCCACTTGGACCTTGGCGCTGCCGGTCACATTTTCTGCCATTGCTACCAGTCGCTCACCCGCATCGGGACGGCGATTCAGTACAACGTCTTCTACCGCTTCGCGCAAATCTGCCGGGATTTCATCGTATACGCCGAGCTGACCGGCATTGACGATTCCCATGTTCATGCCCGCTTGCACTGCGTGATAGAGAAATACCGTGTGGATCGCTTCGCGCATCGCGTCGTTGCCGCGGAATGAGAACGATACATTGGACACGCCGCCGCTAATTTTTGCGTAAGACAGATTTTTTCTGATCCAGCGCGTGGCTTCGATGAAGTCCACCGCGTAGTTGTTGTGCTCCTCTATGCCGGTGGCAATGGCGAAAATGTTCGGATCGAAAATAATATCTTCCGGTGGAAAGCCGACCTGATTTACCAGAATGTCATAGCTGCGCTGGCAAATTTCGATTTTGCGTTGTTGCGTATCGGCTTGTCCCTGTTCGTCAAATGCCATTACGACTGCCGCTGCACCATAGCGGCGTACCAGCCTGGCATATTTGATGAACTCGGCTTCGCCCTCTTTCATGCTGATCGAGTTGACGATGGCCTTGCCCTGTATGCATTTCAGCCCAGCTTCGATCACCGACCATTTGGATGAATCTATCATCACCGGTACACGCGAAATATCCGGCTCCGAGGCAATCAGGTTGAGGTACTTTGTCATGGCAAGCTGTGAATCCAGCATCGCTTCGTCCATGTTGATGTCGATAACCTGCGCGCCGTTTTCTACTTGTTGCCGCGCTATGTTGATGGCGGTCGGGAAATCGCCGGCGAGGATGAGGCGTGCGAACATCTTGGAGCCGGTAACGTTGGTGCGCTCCCCGACATTCACGAACAAGGAATCATCGCCGATGTTGAATGGCTCCAGACCAGATAGCCGACACTTCTTTTCAAGCTCTGGAATGCGGCGCGGAGGGATGCCTTTTAATGCCTCGGCAATTGCCTTGATGTGGGCTGGCGTGGTACCGCAGCAGCCGCCCGCGATGTTGAGAAAGCCGCTGGTGGCAAATTCCTTAACCAGTTTGGCGGTATATTGTGGCGATTCGTCGTAGCCGGTTTCCGACAGCGGATTGGGCAAACCGGCATTGGGATGGGCACTTAAATAAGTGGTGGCGACGCGCGATAATTCCTCGACGTAAGGGCGCATCAATTCCGCTCCCAGCGCACAATTCAGACCGATGGATAACGGTTTGGAATGCGACAGTGAATTCCAGAATGCTTCGGTTGTTTGGCCCGACAAGGTGCGCCCGGAAGCATCGGTGATGGTGCCGGAAATCATGATCGGAACGCGTACGTTATGGAGATCGAAATACTGCTCGATGGCAAATAGCGCTGCCTTGGCGTTCAACGTATCGAAAATGGTTTCCACCATCAGCAGATCCGCTCCGCCATCCAGCAGGCCGCGGATGGCTTCGGTATAACCTTCTACCAGTTGATCGAAATTGATGTTGCGGAAACCGGGATCGTTCACGTCTGGTGAGATGGATGCGGTACGCGTAGTAGGCCCCAGCACGCCTGCTACAAAGCGCGGCTTGTTTGGTACCTGGTTTTCGTATTCGTCGCACACCTCACGCGCCAGTTTTGCCCCAGCCACGTTCAATTCATATACCAGATGCTCCATCTGGTAATCCGCCATCGATACGGCGTTAGCATTAAAAGTATTGGTCTCAAGGATATCCGCCCCCGCTTCCAGATATTCTGCATGGATGCCCCGAATGATGTGCGGCTGGGTCAGCAACAGCAGATCATTGTTGCCCTTGAGGTCGAGCGGGTGGTCGGCAAAACTTTGACGCGGCTCGATATCGCCGTCATGCGCGACGATGCCGCGATAGTGTTCCTCGGTCAGTTTGTATTGCTGAATCATCGTTCCCATCGCACCGTCCAGAATCAGGATGCGTTGTTCCAGCAAACGTTCAATAAGATGGGGTGTACGGTTCATGGTGTCAGACCTAAAAATGAGAGCCGATTTTATCATGTCTCATGCAATACGAATTTCTTAACAGCCAATGGGTAGCAATTTGCTGTTCGTGTGGATTTTATTTATTTCATAGTAGATCAGCATGATCAATGCTTAATTTTCGGTGAAATGTCGTTTAAATTTTTTGTTTTCGTTTCAAGAATAGCTAACTTGAGCCGACACATACCTATGAGTACTTTAATTTTAGCTTCATGTAAGGCATTTGATCGACTAAGTTTATCTGGCAAAAAATTCGTAATTTAACCATTCTTGCTTGCTTTAGAGGAATAAATTGAACCACTGGAGGTCACCAATGTTTGGTGCGAAAAAAAAATTAGAAAGCCAACTCGCAGACATGGATGCTAGATGCCATCTCTTAGAAAATGATCTAGATGCCATTAAAAAAAACATGGGTTATATAGAATTTACGCCGACGGGAGAAATCCTATATGCCAATGATTTATTCCTGTCAGTCGTTGAGTATGAAAGCTCGGAAATTAAAAATAAACACCATCGAATTTTTTGTGAGGCTTCCTATAGTGGGTCCAAAGAATATGTAACATTTTGGGAAAATTTACGTGCCGGTAAGCCACAAAATGGCACATTCCAGCGATTTGGTAAAAACAATCGAAGAATTTGGCTGGAAGCAAGTTATTTTCCTGTGAAAACTGGAAATGTGGTAACGAAGATTATTAAAATTGCGTCAGATATTACGCTAGAAAAAAATGCGCTTTTAGACAGAAATGCATTGTTCACTGCGCTGGATAAGTCACTGGCTGTAATCGAGTTTGATCCATCGGGAAATATTTTAACAGCCAACCAAAATTTTCTTGACACCGTAGGTTATAGACTTGACCAGGTAGTCGGTAAGCATCACCGAATATTTTGTTATGACAGCTTTTATCAATCGAACCCCCACTTTTGGGCGCGGCTCGCTAGTGGAAATTTTGAATCAGGGCAGTTTGAACGCAAAAATGCCTCAGGTGCCACGGTCTGGCTGGAAGCCACGTATAACCCCATTTTTGATAGTAACGGCAAGGTGTATAAAATCATTAAGTTTGCCAGTGATATCACTCACCGGATAACCACTACCCATGCTGCTGCTGAGGCCGCTGTTTTAGCTTCGAAACAGACTAGTCAAATAACTAGCAATGCGATATTTGTTTTAAATGACGCGGTAACGACTTCTAGCAATATTTCGGAGCAAGTAAGCCATGCGGCTCAACTTATCGATCAGTTGAACAGCCACGCCAAGAGTATTATCGATATAGTGGGTACGATTCGAGCCATTGCTGATCAAACCAATCTGCTCGCGCTGAATGCGGCAATCGAAGCAGCCCGTGCAGGAGAACAGGGTCGTGGATTTGCTGTAGTAGCGGATGAGGTTAGGAAGCTGGCCGCAAGAACGAATGAAGCTACTGTTGAGATTGGAACCGTTGTTAACTCTAACTCTGAATTGACGTTCACTATTCGTGGGCAGATGGATCAGGTAAGTCAAATATCGTTAACAGGCCAGCAGAAAATCGCAGAAGTGTCCGTCGGAATGCGAGAAAAAATGCGGGAAATAGAACAAGAAGTCAGCAATTTTGCTGTAACAGTTAATCAACTGGTAAATCAGTAAGTAGGAAGTTCGGTGTGTACTCCTTTTGGCCTGATTGACCTGACAAATGGAGTTTCAATAATTTAAAGCGGGCAATAGTTGTTTGGGCGAAGTGTGTTGACTTGCGCGGTTGCATTTTCTATCCTCTATCCTTGATTTTTAGTACCTATAATTCCAAGGAGGAGGAGAAATGAGCACCATAGATCAAGAGTGGTTTAAATTACAGGACATATAGGGAGTTTGTTGCTCGCATGTTACCTGGCCGTCAATTTAACTTTTGCAGAGGAATGGAAGTCGGTTGCACTCATATCCAAAGGCGTACAGGAAATCTATAGTATCGCGACGGAAGCAAGGCTTCTTCAAGATATGATTGCGTGAAATATAGTGGGAGATTGTATGGCTTGTACGCATTTCGATAGCATTCGCAAAGTCACACCCTCTGCGGAGGGCTGTGAGGATTGTCTGAAGGCCGGTGATTCATGGGTGCACCTTCGCCTCTGCCGTCAGTGTGGACATGTCGGGTGTTGTGATAGTTCGAAGAATAAACATGCGACCAAGCATTACCATGCAACCGGCCATCCGATCATGGAATCCTACGATCCACCGGATCCGTGGGGCTGGTGCTACATCGATCAGGAGATGCTTGATTTCAGCGAAAATCAGACTGCACATCTTCATCTTTCATCGGTTTTTTTCAAGGATCGCAAGTGATGGTGAACGAAGTCACTGACGGTTTGCTCTCATCCGCGTCTGGTCAAGGGGATGATGTTTCAGCCAATGGGGAAGATGTGCCTTTGCCTTCAAGCTTGGTATCGCGTCACGAACAGAGGTTTCCCAAGTTTTCCCCTGCAGAAATTAACCGGCTACGGCGTTTTGGCACGGTGCGTACTTGGCAGCCCGGTGAAATATTGTTCGATCCCAGTACGCTCGGAATGGGTATGATCGTTTTGCTGAGTGGCCGCACCCTGACGACGCGTAAAGATGGCCTGGGTATCGAGATTCCCATCGTTGAAAGTGGGCCGGGCAACTTCGCAGGCGAAGTCGGTCAGCTTGCGGGGCGCCCACCGCTTGCCTGGGGCCGTGCCCTAGAGGTAGTTGAAGCCCTGGTGATAGATTCGCCTTCCTTGCGCGCAGTGATCGTGGCTGAAGCCGAGCTTGGGGAACGTATTATGAGAGCCCTGATTCTGCGGCGTGTGGGATTGATCGAAACCGGTGGAGGCGGTCCGTTATTGATTGGTGCCCCCGGTAGTGCAGATATGGTGAGGTTGCAGGGATTTCTTTCAAGGAACGGTCATCCTCATCTTGCGCTGGATCCGGCACTGGATAGCGTTGCGGAAGATGTGGTGAAGCTTCATCAACCACGCTCCAATGAGTTACCGCTGGTTGTTTGTCCCGATGGAACGGTTCTTAAATGTCCCACTGTAAGGGAGCTTGCGCGTTGCCTTGGTTTGTATGTTGATCTGAATCTTGATCATGTCTACGATGTTGTGATCGTGGGCGCCGGCCCCGCTGGCCTTGCCTGCGCGGTATATGCCGCATCGGAAGGACTTTCGGTGCTTGTACTTGATACCCATGCGTTTGGCGGCCAGGCGGGTGCAAGCGCGAGAATTGAAAATTATTTTGGTTTTCCGACCGGTATTTCCGGCCAGGCGCTCGCGGGACGCGCTTATGTTCAGGCGCTGAAATTCGGTGCTGAAATGGTGGTGCCCGTTGAAGTGATGTCGCTCGATTGCACACGTTTTCCTCGCGTGCTTCAACTTGATTGTGGTGGGCAGGTTTTGGCAAAAACCGTAATTATCGCGACAGGCGCAAAATATCGGCGTCCAGGCATACCCGAACTCGAGAAATACGAAGGTCGGGGTCTTTATTATTGGGCTTCGCCGATTGAGGCTGCATTATGCGGACAAGAGGAAGTTGTGCTTGTGGGTGGCGGCAATTCGGCCGGGCAGGCAATCGTATTCCTGGCCAGTCACGCGGCGCACGTTCATCATTTGATTCGCGGTTCCGATCTTGCAAAAAATATGTCGAAATATCTCATCGACCGTATCGGGATGCTGGCCAATGTTACGTTGTATACGGAATCAGAGATCGTGGCAATCGAAGGTTGTGATGAAGGTGTGTGCAGCGTTCAGTGGCAGAGTCGCAAAGACGGTAGCAAACAGACTAAATCCATTCGGCGCATTTTTTTGTTCGTGGGTGCCGACCCAAATACTGACTGGCTGGACAGTTGCGGTGTGAATGTCAATGATAAGGGTTTCGTCTGCACGGGGATTGATCTGCCGCCAGTCGACTACGTGCAGTCGACGCAGCTGAAAAGCGATCCTCCTCCTCTCCCGCTCGAAACATCGGTGCCAGGAGTATTTGCAATTGGTGATGTGCGTGCCAGCTCAACCAAACGTGTCGCCGCCGCTGTGGGTGAAGGCGCCGCAGTGGTCGCTCAGGTACATGCCTGGCTTGCATCGCATTAAACTGTTCTGGTGTAAGACAGTGAACATGGTGGACTTTCGAGCGTGTTAGCAGGCGAGTCGTGTGCCGCTCGTTCTCATTCTGGCCTTTTTTGCGCCGTCTGCACATTGAGATAACGGCGCCTGATTATCCTAACAAATAAAAATAAATAAAAAATAATTTACGATCAATCTTGCGAAACTTGATTGATCGATAGAGGTGCTGACAATTTAAGCTAATCACCAGACAATCATTCAAGGATTTTTTCACGAGGTTTTGTACTTGGTTTCATTATTTTAATCCTAGTTACTTAGCCGATCTCTCTGGTTGACATATGTCTGATAAGCAGAAAGCGAAAATGCCCTTGAGCGATGTTCTTGAAGCGGGTGTCATATTCCGTGTCGAGGTGTACTTACCCCGAGTCTGTCTATAAAGGGTTATTATTACCCTGTTGAATCAAAATGATTTGAAAGTGCACAACGTTTCCTATACCAGAGAGCAAGCCAGTCAACCCGGTTGGACAATTGTCTTTAGGAGTTTGTCATGCGTATTACCAAAAAACTTGGCAAATTGACGGTTCAGGCAGTTGCGGGTACGCATGTAGTGCTGCTTGGCTGGAGTATGACGAAAGCTGATTCGCGTCGCGTGCTGGGATTTGCCGTTCATCGCACGGATCATATCGAAGGCGAGGCCTATTGGCTGGAGGGGATAAAGGTATTTGCTGAAACCGATCCAGGTACGGACAAGGCCTCGTTGCGTTCCCATCCGGTGCAGGGTTTTACATGGTCTGATTTCACGGCCAAGCCGGGGTACGATTATACCTATCGTATAGTGGTATTGAAGGGTTCACCCAGGAGCTTGATCGAAGAGGATGAGATCGAGGTGCGCGTGCAAACCGAAAGGGAAGATAACGGCCTGCACGAAGTGTGGTTCAATCGCGGCGCTGCCGCCAGCCAGGAGTACGCACGCCGCTTCCAGAACAAGAGTCCAGAAATAGTGGGTCAACCCGCTTTTGATTGGCTTTCGCGCGGTTTAATGGAAGCGCTACTCGAGTTTTTGCTGCGTGCGAAGAACTGTCAATGGGCGTTGCGCGTGGCCGCTTATCAGTTCACCAACGAAACTGTTTTAAAAGCGTTGAAATTGGCCAAGGATCGTGGCGTTGATGTGAGCATCATTTACGACGGCCGTGACGAAAAAGTATCTGTACTTAATAAGGCAGCGGTGCTCAACGCCGGTATCGACAGTCTATGCAGGCAGCGTATCGCAAATCCAAGCGCCATTGCACACAATAAATTTATCGTGTTATTAAAGGATAATCAGCCGCAGGCGGTTTGGACGGGCTCGACGAATATTACAGATGGCGGCATCTTCGGGCATTCGAATGTCGGGCACGTGGTGAACGATATGAGTATTGCAAGTAGCTATCATGATTACTGGAACTTGCTTGCCGCTGACCCTAAGTTTCCCTTATTACGCCCCGGTGTGGAAGCGTTGACGCCGACGCCGGATCTTGGCAGCTCACCAAGGCCAGTAAGCAGCGTGCTTTTTAGCCCCCGCTCTGGCGTAAAACTGCTCTCATGGTATGCCGAACAGGCTGCCGCCGCGCAATCGATGCTTTGTATGACCTTTGCTTTCGGTATCAACAAGGCCTTTGTCCCTGTATTTGATAAGCCCTTTGGCGGCTTGCGTTATGCGTTGCTTGATAATGAAGGCAATCGGCCCGAACCAGAAGCGGAAGTATTACGGCTGCGAAAATTACCCTTTAATCGTTTCGCGATCGGCAGCATGATTCGTGTAAATAGTTTTGATAAGTGGCTAAAGGAAAGGTTGAGTGGCTTGAATTCGCATGTGCCGTATATTCATACGAAATTCATGCTGATCGATCCGTTGGGATCGAATCCAATTGTGATCTCAGGATCGGCGAATTTCTCGGATGCCTCGACCAATGCCAACGACGAGAACATGTTGGTGATTCAAGGCAATACGACGGTGGCAGACATCTATCTGACGGAGTTTTTCCGTCTCTGGAATCACTATGCATTTCGCGAATGGTTGGCAAAAAACCAGGGCAATCCCAACGTGATGCCGCAGTTTTTGAAGGTGGACGATACCTGGCGGAATATTTATTTCGGTAACACTGAACAATCACGGCAAAGAGTATTGTTTTCTGGCGCAATTCGCTAGCGTAGTGCTTCGTTTATTTCCACCCGATGTGGCTTGAGGTTGTTAGCCTGCCAAAGCTAGAGCTCGGTTTCGAAATATAGATTAGGCAGGGAATTTGTTTGTTTTTTGCAGAATTACAATTAGGTTGTTCTAGTCACAGTTTGTGTAATTGCTTTTCTTGCAATCGCGTGCCAATTTTTGCGCTTCAGCGATTTGGGCCGGTGTCATGTGTTGAGCCACTTTATTAAGATTTTCCTGTGCGGCACTGTAACCATTGATTGCTGCGAGATTAAACCACATTTGTGCGCGAACATAATCTTGTGTAACACCTTGACCGAGGTCATAACTTAAGCCAAGACTATTTTGTGCGGTTGCATGGCCTTGCTTGGCCGCCAAACGAAACCACTTTACTGCTTCCTGATAGTCCTGACTAATGCCCTGCTGGTTGGCATAACTTAAGCCAAGATAATATTGTGCCTTGGCATGTCCTTGTTCGGCGGCCAAGCGAAACCACTTTATCGCTTCCTGATCGTTTTGTTTAACGCCCTGGCCGTTGCCGTAGCTTACGCCAAGATTAAATTGTGCTTTTGTATGTCCTTGTTTGGCAGCCAGATGAAACCACTTCACAGCTTCCTGGTAATTTTGCGCTACAATTTTTCCATCAAGATAGATTCCACCAAGGATGTATTGTGCGACTGCATCGCCCTGTTCGGCAGCTAAACGAAACCACTTGATAGCTTCCTCAAAACTCTGTACTACACCCTGCCCGTTGGCATAGCTGAGGGCAAGATTAAACTGCGCTTTTGCATGCTTTTGTTCAGCCGCCGAGCGAAACCACTTTACTGCTTCCTGGTAGTCCTGAGTAACCCCTTGGCCGTTGCCGTAACTTAATCCCAGGTTAAATTGTGCATTTGCAAGTCCTTGTTGAGCCGCCAGGCGAAACCACTTTACCGCTTCCGGACTGTCTTGTGTAACGCCATCCCCATAGAGAAATAGTTCACCAAGATTGTTTTGCGCAGTTGCATCACCTTGCTCGGCAGCCAAGCGTAATGCTTCTTTAACGTGCGCATATTTCCCTTCTGCCTTGCCCTCATCAGGATGTGCTTCGGCCAGGCCACTGCTTATTGCCAATATTACAGTTAAATAAAAAGCCCATTTTTTCATTAAATTTCCCCAGAGATTATTTTGTACCGAGCACGAGAAGTCCGCCTTTATTACCTGGCGTTCACCAAACCAAAATTGCTTATTTTTGATTATTATAATGGCATTCAAGACGTGCATGTACTTACTGGTTCGGTATCGCTTTTCATTCAGGAGTTGCTGTTTTATTGCGGCTCACTGTGTTTGTCATCTATTATGTTCAAATATTTTATAACAGCATTGCATTTGCTAAATCAGCCTTACCTTAGCGCAAAATTTGGCATAAATGCCGAATGCTTTTGTTGTATCCAGAAATCGAATCCGCGTCCAAATCTACGCGCTGGTTAACTCTTTTTCAAGATGTGCAATGCGCTCAGAAAAAATGGACACAATGACAATTTTCAAGAACAACTTGCCCCGATTTTCGAATCACCTCTGGGTGACACTGGGTATGCTCGTTGTCTTCGCTATAACCTTTGTCGTTTATGCTTGCGCAGAAAAGGAAATCGGACGTGCTAATGAGTTGCGGCAGCGGTCTTTTTTGCTGGCTGACGAATTGCGCCAGTCGTCTGATGACCTTACACGAATGGTTCGCACCTATGTGGTGATCGGAGATCCAATCTATAAGCAACACTATCAAGAAATTCTCGACATTCAGGAGGGCAGGAAGCCTCGCCCAATCGACTATCACAACATCTACTGGGATATCGTGCTGCGCGATGACCAGCGTCCGCGTCCGCCGGGACTGGCAGTTCCCTTGCTGGAGTTGATGCGAGGGGCTGGTTTTACTAAAGAAGAATTCGCCAAGCTGGCGGAGGCAAAAGCTAATTTAGATACGCTCACACGCACTGAATTTGCTGCAATGAAACTGATCGAATCAACCAGCCCGCCAATCGAGGCGAACCGCGCTGGGGCAATTGCTATGTTGCATGACGAGGCTTACCACCAAGCCAAGATCAGCGTCATGCGGCCGATCAGCCAGTTTCAAAGAATGGCTGATAAACGTACCTTGGAGGCCGTGCATACCGCCGAAATCCGCGCTACCTTGATACGTTCGATCTTTATTCTGTTGGGCATGTTGCTGGCATTCCTGTTATGGAAACTGCAACGGAACTTGCGTGCGACGCTGGGCGGCTCAGTGAACGAACTACATACGCGCATCGCTCATCTTGGTAGTGGAAATTTTTCATCCGTTATTACGGTCGCTAAAGGCATGGAAAACAGCGTGCTGGACTGGTTATCAGAAACACAGATCAGTCTGGCCAGGATTGACGCTCAGCGTAAGGAAGCCGAAGCAAAAAATCAACGCCTGACCAAGCTTTACGCCGCTTTGAGCAAGTGTAACCAGGCCATCGTGCGCTGTACCAGCGAGAGGGAGTTGTTCACGCAAGTGTGCCGCGTTGTAGTGAATTTTGGTGGCATTGATATGGCATGGGTAGGTGTACTTGAAGAACAGAGTGAATATATAAAGCCGGTCGCATCCTTTGGTAGTGGTGTGGAATATCTGAAAGGGCTGCAGATTCCAGTGTCAGTCGATGAACCATACGGACGTGGACCGACCAGCTCGGCGTTCCGCGAAAACTTGCCATTTTGGTGTCAAAATTTTCAGCATGACCCTATTACTACGCAGTGGCATAAGCACGGTGCACGATTTGGGTGGGCGTCATCTGCCGCGTTGCCGCTGCATTGTAATGGTGAAGTTATCGGGGTTTTAACCCTCTATACCGATGTGGACAACGCCTTTGACGAAAATGTGCGTAATTTGCTGGTGGGTATGGCGATGGACATAGACTATGCGCTGAAAAGTTTTGAGCACGAGGCGCAGCGTAAGCGGGCAGAAGAAGCGTTGCGGGAGAGCGAACAGCGCTTGCGCACCATCATCGAGACGGAGCCGGAATGTATAAAGGTCTTGGATAACGACGGTCGAATTCTGGAAATGAATGCTATGGGTCTCGCCATGCTTGAAGCAGACTCCATAGAGGAGGTGCAACAGCATAAACTCGTAGATTTTATTCTTTCCGATTATCACGATGCCTTTCTCGCCATGCATAAGCGCGTAATGAGTGGCGAAAGTTGTTTTTTTGAGTTCGAAATAAAAGGCATCAAAGGCGCTCAGCGCTGGCTGGAAACTCATGCCGCGCCATTGAGTAATGCGGACGGTAAAATTACGATGTTGCTTGGTATTACCAGAGATATCACCGCGCGCAAGGAAGCCGAAAAGTGTATTCAATATCTGGCGCATTTCGACTCGCTTACCGGGTTACCGAACCGTGTTCAGTTGAACAGTCACGCCAAATATGTCATCAGTTTGGCGCAGCGGAGTCAAGTGCCAGTGACGTTGATGTTCCTCGATCTCGATCACTTCAAGGATATTAACGATACGCTCGGCCACAGCGTTGGTGATGCTTTGCTGGTTGAACTGGCTAAACGGTTGCGCTTGGTGTTACGCGAGGAAGATATGGTGTCGCGTCTTGGAGGGGATGAATTCATCTTCTTATTGTATGGCGTCGATGCACACGAGGCACCTCTGGTAGCGCAGAAGCTGCTGGATGTCATCGCCGTACCGTGCCAGATAGAACAGTATGACCTGAACGTAACGGGCTCGATTGGCATTGCCCTTTATCCAGGCGACGGCACGGATCTGGAGGCACTTGCTAAAAGCGCCGATTCCGCTATGTATCGCGCCAAGCACGAAGGTCGTCATGGCTATCGTTTCTTTACTGCTGAAATGCAGGTTCGTGCGGCGCGTCACCTGAAGCTGGTTAATGCGCTGCGTCAGGCGTTGGAGCGGAATCAGCTAGAAGTATACTACCAGCCGCAGGTTTCTATGCAGGATGGACGAATCATCGGGGCGGAAGCTCTGCTGCATTGGATACATCCTGCGTTGGGTTCAGTCTCGCCATCCGAGTTCATTCCCTCAGCAGAAGAAAGTGGACTGATTATGCCGATTGGAGAGTGGGTGCTGAGGCACGCGGTGCGACAGGCAAAATTATGGATGCAGAGTGGCTTTGTTCCGCTGGTCATGGCGGTGAATCTTTCCGCAGTTCAGTTCCGTCATCCCGATTTGCCCAATTTAATCACGCGTATTCTTGATGAAGAGGGGCTGCCGCCAGAGTATCTGGAACTAGAACTGACCGAGGGCGTAGCGATGCATGACCCACAAAATGCTATTGCCGTGATGAATAAACTGTACGAACGCGGCGTGCGTATGTCGATCGATGATTTTGGTACCGGCTATTCTTCATTGAGCCATCTTAAGAAATTCAAGGTGTATAAACTTAAGATCGATCAGTCCTTTGTACGCGATATCAGCACCGATCCGGAAGACAGGGCTATCGTTAGCGCCGTCATCAACATGGCGAAGAGTCTTGGTCTGCAAACCATCGCTGAAGGAGTGGAGACGACGGGACAGCTAGAATTCCTGCGGGAACAGGGTTGTGATGAAATGCAGGGCTATTATTATTGCAAGCCACTGCCTGCTGATCAGTTCGAGGAGTTTGTTCGATCAAAGGTTTGAAAATTAAACTTAACCTGTTTGCTAGCCTTAACCTTCTACGCTTATTTCTAGGTTACTTCCTCTATGAGGAAGCGGCATCGACGTAATGGAATTGTGAGTTTTTCGCTTGATTTCATTAATTCAAATTTGGGTTGCGATTGCAATGATCCAGTAGCGCGCAAATTTTCCTATCGCCATGAATAATACAGCGTGCCAAGGATTGAGCCTTAGCCATCCTGCAGCAAGACATAGCGCATCACCCAATAATGGCACCCAGGCTAGCAGTAACGCGGGTGTACCGTAGTGCTGTATTTTTTCTACATGTTTGAGTTTATGGGTTGGTGGTAATAGTCGGCCCATGCCGAAAGACACCATGCCACCCAGTGTATTGCCAAGAGCACTGAGTAAAAGCGCAGGCCAGAATAATTCCGGGTATATTTTCAGTATGCTGATTAGTACAATTTCAGAACCACCAGGAAGCAAGGTGGCGGCAAGGAAGCTGCTAATGAAAAGCGATAATAGACTGGCAGATTCAGTCATGTCTATTTAAAGAGGGAGGCTTCTGCTAAAACCACCCTCACGTTTAAAAATGAATGACAGATTGATTAAAATTTGATTGCCGAAAAAATCTTTTTCGCCAGATTACCCGTTGCTTCCAGTGGGTTTGCGCGAATTGCTTTTTCCTGTTCGGCCATCATCAGAAACAAGCCGTCCATTGCTTTTCGGGTAATGTAGTCATCCATCTTGGTATCACGTTTATCTATCAAACCAAACTGCGCTCCCTTTTCAGCGAATTGATCATAGGTCTCCGCAAGTTTCACTTTTTGTATTGAAGTAGCCACGACAGGTTTAAATTTTCCAGCCAGCGCAGTTTCAGTGTTTTTACGGAAATATTGCGTGGCAGCATCACTACCGCCTGTGAGTATGCTTTTGGCATCGTCCACGGACATTTTATTGACTGCACCGACTAATAGATCTTTTGCTTCAGGCACCGCTGTTTCGGCGGCTCGATTGATAGAGGTAGTCAAGTCGTCAGCATACTTTCCCATGCCAAATTTACGTAATAAGCCATCTGCTTTTTGCAGACTTTCCGGCAATGGGATACGTACTTTGTCGTTACCAAGGTAACCATTCTCTTTGGCAAGATTGGCAACGGCAGTTTCTGCCCCCTGAATGAGGGCTTGCTTCAAGCTACCAATCTGATCATTGTTGCTAAAATTGGCTAAATTTGCCGCAGATTTTGGAGTTTCTGTTGTCGCTGGTGTGTTGCTAGAGGCAGCAGATTCTGAGTTCTGTGAGGTAGATTTTCCTAAACTGCCAAGCTCTTTGTTGATTAAATTACCAAAATCAATAGCGTGAGTATGGCTAGCAGCAAGCGTGATAGAGGCAAATAGAATGCTTTGGATTATATGTCGAGGCATAAAAGTATTTCTCCTGTAAGAGTGAGTTTAAAATTTATATGTAGCTATTGTAAAATTTTTTGGGAAGCATACAGATATGGTATCGAACATATTATTACAATGTGGTAAAAAGTGTGCTGGTGTGGATGTATATTTTCCTGCATTGTGAAAGTGAATCCACGTTATCATTTTCCACCTGATTAATCGGTATAAGTTTATTTATGCAATTATCGTAGCCTGCTAAATTTTGTGCAAAGCCACCCAATCAACTCGGAGCCAACATGAGCAAACCGCTACTGATCGCTAAAAATAACAAGCAAGAACTTTTTCTACTGCCGCAAATGGCCAACCGCCATGGGTTGATAACCGGTGCGACAGGCACTGGCAAGACTGTCACTCTGCAAACATTGGCTGAATCCTTCAGCCGCATTGGTGTGCCAGTATTTCTTTCTGATATCAAGGGAGATTTGTCCGGTTTGAGCAAGATCGGTGGCAACAATCAAAAAGTTACCGAAAGAGTTGCGCAACTCAATCTGGAAAATTTTGTACCGCGCGCTTACCCAGTAACGTTCTGGGATGTATTCGGAACTTTGGGTCATCCATTGCGTGCCACTATCTCTGACATGGGACCGATGCTCATTGGGCGTATGTTAAATTTAAATGAAGTACAACAGGGTGTGCTGGCGCTCGTATTTAAAGTCGCCGATGACAATGGACTGTTATTACTCGATTTGAAGGATCTGCGCGCGATGTTGCAGAACGTGGGTGACAATGCCGCAGATTTCACGACTGAATACGGCAATATCTCCACAGCCAGCATCGGTGCGATTCAGCGTGGTTTACTGCAAATTGAAACGCAAGGCGGGGAAAGTTTTTTTGGTGAGCCGATGCTCAATATTACCGACCTGATGCAGACCGACGCTAACGGCTACGGCATGATTAACATCCTGGCTGCCGATAAATTGATGTCTTCGCCTAAAGTATATTCCACCATGCTGCTGTGGTTGCTTTCCGAATTATTCGAGCATCTGTCCGAAGCGGGTGATCTCGCCAAGCCTAGGCTGGTATTTTTCTTCGACGAAGCTCATTTACTGTTTAACGATGCCCCTGAAGCACTGCTCGATAAAATTGAACAAGTGGTACGTCTGATTCGTTCTAAAGGCGTAGGGATATATTTTGTCACTCAAAACCCCGCAGATGTGCCGGACAAGGTATTGGGTCAGCTTGGCAATCGCGTGCAGCATGCGTTACGTGCTTTTAGTCCGCGCGACCAGAAGGCTGTAAAGGCAGCAGCTGAAACCATGCATGACAATCCCGATCTGGATGAAGAAGCCGTTATTACTACGCTGGGCGTAGGTGAAGCACTTGTTTCATGCTTGGACGAAAAAGGCCGACCAGGTATTGTTGAACGCGCATTGATTGTGCCGCCCCAGGCTCAGATTGGCCCGATTAATGAAGCTGAACGCAAAGCTATTATTCAAGATTCGTTGTTGGTCGGTCACTATGAAAAAGCTGTGGATCGCGAATCGGCTTACGAAATTATCAAGAAGCGCGCCAGCAATCAATCTACGGAAGACACAAAAGCACAGGCTGCTGAACCAACTCAAGAAGAGACGGGTAGTAATGCTGGATTTGGCGGGATTTTGGGAAGTATATTTGGAGGGGGTACCTCGAGAAGCCGCGAAGGGGTAGGTGAAGCGTTTGCCAAGAGTGCCGCCCGTGCCATTGGTTCAACAGTCGGGCGGCAAATTATTCGTGGGGTACTGGGTTCGCTCTTGGGTGGTAGGCGGTAAGTGCATCATCGCTGAGTAATTTCGGTCATTTTTACGACGAAGTAAAGCAGACGTCATAATTGCGTTTAAAGGCATCGGCGTATTTAAATTTAGATGCGCCCAGATTTTTTGCGCGGCATGTATAGGTCCGTAATACTGCCTTCGGCAATTTCCGCTCCGAAGCCGACAGTTTCTGATAGTGTAGGGTGCGGATGAATAGTCAGAGCGATGTCCTCCATGTTCGCTCCCATTTCCAGAGCAAGCACCGTTTCAGCGATCAATTCACCTGCGTTGCTGCCCACGATGCCTGCACCCAGAATATTTTTTGTTTGTGGGTCATATAGTAGTTTGGTCAGTCCTTCTTCCCGTCCCATTGACAATGCACGGCCGCTCGCTGCCCATGGAAAAGCTGCCTTTTCATAGGCGATACCTTGTGCTTTAGCTTGCGTTTCGGTTAGACCCATCCAGGAAATTTCCGGATCGGTATAAGCCACAGACGGGATTGTAAGTGCATCAAAGCTGGCTTTATGCCCGGCAATCACCTCTGCCGCTACTTTGCCTTCATGCGTTGCCTTGTGCGCCAGCATAGGGTCGCCCACAATGTCGCCAATCGCATAGATGTGAGGTACGTTGCTGCGCTGTTGTTTATCCACTGGAATGAAACCACGTTCATTGACTATTACACCTGCTGCTGCTGCTGCGTTAATTGCGTGTCCGTTTGGACGCCGTCCTACGGCGAGCAGCACACGGTCGTATAGTTGTGGTTGGGGTGCATTATCACCTTCAAAAGTTATATTTAACCCTTCCTTTTGTGCCTCAATTTTGGTAACTTTTGTTTTTAAGTAAATGGCTTCGTAACGTTTTTCGATGCGTTTGTGCAACGGACGTACAAGGTCGCGATCAGCGCCGGGAATCAGGCCATCGGCTAATTCGACCACAGAAACTTTGGAACCCAGCGCATCATATACCGTGCCCATTTCCAAGCCGATGATGCCCCCGCCAATAATCAACATACGCTCAGGGATATCCTGCAACTGCAATGCGCCGGTGGAATCAATCAAGCGTGGATCATCGTACGGAAAACCGGGAATACGTGCCACGCTGGAGCCCGCTGCAATGATGGCATTATCAAACGTAATAGTCTTACTACCGTCGCTGGTTTCCACCGTGATGCTGTTAGGCGAATTGAATTTCGCCACACCGTAAACTACTTGCACTTTGCGTTGTTTGGATAATACGGTTAAGCCGCCGGTTAGTTTGGCGATAATGCTTTCCTTCCAGCTGCGAATTTTATCGATATCGATTGTCGGTTTGCTAAAAGTTACGCCATGATGTGAAATTTCATCTGCTTCGGTGATAGTCTTGGCGACATGCAACAGCGCCTTTGACGGGATGCAGCCTACATTAAGACATACCCCACCCAGTTTGGAGTGACGTTCAATCAGTATTACCTGTTTGCCCAGGTCAGCAGCACGGAAAGCTGCGGTATAGCCACCGGGCCCAGCACCCAGGACGACTATTTCGGCGTGAAGGTCACCTTTTTCAAAAGAAGGTGAGGTTGGGGGAGTAAATTCAGGTATCGAGGAGGGGGTAGAAGTGACTTGTGGCGTAGATGAAATTTTTTCTGCTTCTGTTTTTTCTGCATCAGGTGAGAGCGTTGGCTTTTCCTCTGAAACAGGGGAGATGGAAGCGACTGCAGTGGGTTGTGCAGACGAGGAGATCGGCCCTTCCGTTGTCGTTTCTGTTTCTAGTATCAGGATTAAAGTGCCTTGACTGACCTTGTCCCCAATTTTGATCTTTAATTCTTTTACCACCCCCGTAGCGGGGGAAGGTACGTCCACAGTCGCTTTGTCGGTTTCCAATGTGATCAGTGATTGTTCTGCTACGACAGTTTCGCCTATTTGGACTAACACTTCGATAGTTGTTACATCTTTAAAATCACCAATATCCGGTACGTTAACGGCGACAGTTTGTTTCATAATTTTCTTTCGTGATCATTTTAGAAGTACATTTACACATAAACCTTGGTGAGAAATTTTGCTGCTAATTTCTTATCTGCCCGTTGCCCAGTACAATAAATTTCTGCGAGGTTAACCCTTCCAATCCTACAGGGCCACGCGCGTGAATTTTGTCCGTAGATATACCGATTTCCGCACCTAATCCGTATTCAAAGCCATCGGCAAAGCGTGTTGAGGCATTCACCATGACCGAGCTGGAATCCACTTCGCGTAAAAAGCGCATCGCTTTGGTGTAATTCTCGGTCACGATGCTGTCAGTGTGCTGTGATCCGTAGGTGTTGATGTGTGCAATAGCATCGTCCAACCCAGCCAGCAGTCGCACGCTCAAAATCGGTGCAAGATATTCGGTGCGCCAATCTTCTTCTGTCGCAATGGCCATTTGTGTAATGAGTTTACATGCGGCTTTGTCACCACGCAGCTCCACGCCTTTATCCAGATATATTTTACATAATTGAGGCAGTACATGTGGCGCCACACGGGTAGCCACCAACAAGGTTTCCATGGTATTACACACACCATAACGCTGAGTTTTGGCGTTGTCGGCGATGCGAATGGCTTTCTCCAAATCAGCTTCATCGTCGATATAAACATGGCAGATACCGTCCAGGTGCTTTATGACCGGCACACGGGCTTCTTCCGAGATACGTGCGATTAGGCTTTTCCCGCCCCGAGGAACGATCACATCCACGTATTCTTGCATGGTAATAAGTTCGCCTACTGCGGCACGATCAGTAGTGTTGATCACCTGCACCGCAGTCTCCGGCAAGCCAGCTTCGCGCAGTCCCTGGTGGACGCATGCCGCAATAGCCTGGTTAGAATGAATCGCCTCGGAGCCACCACGTAAAATGGCAGCATTGCCGGATTTCAGGCACAGTCCTGCTGCATCAGCCGTTACATTTGGACGGGATTCATAAATGATGCCGATAACGCCAAGGGGTACACGCATCTTACCGACCTGGATGCCGGAAGGGCGATATTTCAGGTCGCTAATCTCTCCAATTAGATCCGGCAAAGCCGCTATCTGCAAAAGCCCTTCTGCCATGCTGCGCACGGATTTTTCAGTTAGGGTGAGACGATCGATGGAGGCAGCATCCAACCCGTTAATACGGGCAGCAACGGTATCCTTGGCGTTCGCCGTAATGAGTTGTGTGGTATTGCTCAGAATAGCAGCAGCAATATTTTCCAAGGCACGATTTTTTTTCGCTGTGCCAGCTTGCGCCATAATGCGCGAAGCGGCGCGGGCATCTTGCCCGACCTGCTGCATATATGTTTTTATGTCATTCATTTTTTGCTACCTCATAATTCAAGCGGAGTCAGTAGATAAGCAGAGTGCAGCGATTCCATCACTGTGTTAATACAGTTATTTCATTGATAACGGATATCGCTGCATTTTGTCCATCTATTAAGTGTCCATTTTACCATTGCACTTAAGTTAAAATACGCACCTTGTCTACTAGGATCTGTTATGTCTGACATTCTGCAAAAAATTCTTACTGTTAAGGCGCAAGAAATTGCTGCCGCAAAAGCCGAATGCTCATATGTTGCCATGCGCGCCAAGGCGGAACAAGCTTTACCCACTCGTGGTTTTGTTGGAGCAATTCGCGGAAAAATTACAGCAGGTCAGCCTGCAGTGATAGCCGAAATTAAAAAAGCCAGCCCAAGCAAAGGTGTATTGCGCGCGGATTTTCACCCAGCGGAAATTGCTGCGAGCTATGCAAATCATGGTGCGGCCTGCCTGTCAGTATTAACCGATGCGCAATTCTTTCAGGGCAGTGTCGAATATCTGCAAGCAGCACGAACCGCTTGCTCAATCCCGGTGCTGCGTAAGGATTTCATGATAGATACCTATCAAATTTATCAGGCACGTGCGTTAGGAGCGGACTGCATCCTGCTAATTGCAGCAGCATTAAGTTTGGCGCAGATGCAGGAATTCGAAGCTTTGGCACATAGCCTGGGACTAAGCGTGCTGATAGAAGTGCATAACAAGGCAGAATTGGACGAGGCATTACAACTTACTACGCCGCTTATCGGTATTAATAACCGCAATTTGCGTACTTTTGAGGTGACGTTACAAACTACGTTGGATTTATTACCGTACATTCCACAAGAACGTATTGTGATAACCGAGAGTGGCATCCTCCAAGCAGAAGATGTACAACTGATGCGCAATAATCACGTAAATGCCTTTTTGGTAGGCGAGGTATTTATGCGGGCTCCCGAACCAGGTGTTGCTTTAGCACGACTGTTTGGGTTGTGAACTACATGCGCGTAACTGTGGTGAATTATTTTCTATATTGCACATTATTTTCAGCTATTGGTGAGATAGCTTATTGGAGCTGACAAGCTAGTAACTATGGTTATATAGACGGGGTGGAAGTAAGAGCTTGCTTGGGAAAGGGTTAATGTTGGTAATTTTCAGGCGCTGAGATTGATGTATGTTATCCGCATTACATCAATATAAAAAACGGACACTCGAAAGTGTCCGTTTATGATCAAACTATTAGTTTTCTTGCGAAGAAAATAGCTTAGAACGAATGTTTCATACCCACTGAGAAAGCAGAAGGTGATTGTCCAATTCCTGGATTACTAACGGAAGTGCTAGCGCTGTTCCAGCCGAGCAGGTAAGTACCATTGTTGTCATTATCCAACTTGGTGTACAAAGCATACAGCGTAGTACGATTGGTCATTTTGTGGTCGTAACCAACAGAATATTGCTTAGCTCCTGAATTCGAAGCTCCACTAACACTGTGGTTAACATCTGTATATGCCAGTTTAAGGGCATCATTTGAAGTCATGTTGTATTTACCAGACAGATACCAAGCACCAGAGTTACCAGATCCATTTCTGTTGCTGATTCTTTCATAGACAGCGTTTAGTGCAAAGGCATCCATTGAGTAGCCTCCACCAATTTTCCAGGCATCTGTGCTTAGATTGGTATAAGACAAGCCATTGCTAACACTTTGGTAAGCTGCAGTGCCATAAAATGGCCCCGCGTTGTATACACCAGCAATAGAGTAACCTTCATTCGTATTGATCAAAGAGTTAAGAGTACCATTTACTGGTGTGTTAAAGCCTGGTGCTGTTCCGCCTTGATCGCCAAAATAAGAAGCTGCTACACTGAAGCCGCCGTAATTTAAGCTGTTGAAACCAATAGAGTTACTCGCGCGAACATCATGGCCGATCCCCATCAAGGAACGGTTATCAGCGAGGGTATTATGGAACATGTCCATGCCGCGGGTCGCTAGTTTGTAAGGTGTATCGAAACGCCCTAATCTTAAGGTACCCACAGTGTCGCTTTTCAGGCCGGCGAAGGTATCACGGAAAGCCATTTGTGTTTGAGAACCTGGATTTTCTGTGCCGCCTAAACCTGAACCAATCGCAATTTGGTTTTCGATTTGCCAAATTGCAGACAAGCCACCACCCAAATCTTCCGAGCCTTTAAAGCCTATCCGAGATCCATTACTCGCTACACCTTGAGAGTCTCTGGAATTATCATTTTGTATGACGTCATAAGATACGTTAGCTTGACCGTAAATACTGACATCAGCGATCGCTGCTGAGCTCGCAAACACACTCGCGACAGCTAGAGCAATCAAACTTTTATTCATGTTCATAAAATGTTCTCCTTGATTTACTAAATTGGTTTTCCGGGAAAACCTCTCAAATTTAAACCACTTATGAGAAGTCAGGGGGTATTTTGACAGAGATTGTAAGAGATAAGCAAGGTGCGTGTTGTATTATCGCAACATTAAAATGTGTAAACAAAAAATCTCTAATTAAATTACAGGGGCAGGTTCTGTAAGCAGAATATTGAAGATAATTAGGGTGTTAATATTATTTAATGATGCTATTGATTCAATTAAAGATATATGAGCTTACTTACAGTCAAGTTGCATAGGAAGACTTCACTCAATCGAATACACTAAGATATGTAGCTAAGAATTTTTGCTGCGAAATGGCGTAGTTGGTATAAAGTTTTAATTTTTAGAGGTATCCGTAACGATCAAGGCAATCGGGATGGATATAAAAATGCAAAGGAGAGTTCTGTGTTGAGTTTAGATAGCTTAATTATAAAATTCGACAAAAGCTTGCGCACTCTATTTAGCGAGGCGCACAGTATTCGTCCTTTCCCGGATGCTGGTTTGCCGGATGCTGTATTAGATGAGAATGAGAAAAAGCGCGCAGCAGCATTGATGCGGGTCAATCATAGCGGTGAGATTTGCGCTCAGGCCTTATATCAAGGACAGGCACTGACGGCGCGCGATCCTGTGATACAGAAGGAATTGCAGCAGACAGCGAACGAGGAAACCGAGCATCTAGCATGGACGGCGCGACGTGTGCATGAATTAGGTGCTCATCTGAGTTTACTCAATCCACTTTGGTATGGTAATTCGCTGGTCATAGGCGCGCTCGCTGGATTGCTTGGTGATAAATGGAATCTTGGATTTATGGCGGAAACTGAACGTCAGGTAGGTGTGCATTTGCAAAGTCATTTGGAGAAATTGCCAGAACAGGATATAAAAAGTCGCACGATTGTTAGGCAAATGCTCATAGATGAAACTCGGCACGGAGATATCGCAGTGCAACTGGGCGGTGTGGAATTGCCACTACCGATAAAGTTGGCGATGCAAGCTAGTGCAAAGGTTATGACACAGACTGCATATTGGGTATAGCTCGGTATATCATCAAATTTTTTGATAAAACGATGAAGAAGTGCTTCCTCCCTGCTGTTTCTATAGTAGTTATGCTTTCTAGAGGCATCTCTAAAACTTACTACTAATCGCCACTGAGGTATTAATGGGATAGGCATGTCTGCTTTAGCATAAACGTTGATGCTCAATGTGAATTGCCGTCACGGAATGATTTCAAAGTGATAGTGCAAAGCACGTTAGAGGATTGATTCAAAATGTAATGACTAAAAATCTTGAATGACTACATTGATGTAATAATGTTCTATGGTTTCCGTTCAACAAAAACTTTCGTCCTCATTCGGAAATCTCGATTCCTGGTTTGATTCCTTATCCAATACTTATGTTGCTACAGAAGTCGGAGTGATTCGCCATGCCTGCGAATTGGCTGAATCACTTTATGCAGGGCAAGTTGAACTGACGGGTGCACCTTTGTTTCAGCACGCGCTTGGTGCGGCATCTATCCTGATTGGTTTGAATATGGATTTTGAAACCATAGCCGCTGCCATACTGCATGCAGTACCAGAATATCTGGACAGCTGGACAGAAGTTTTGGAAACACGTTTCAGCCCTAATATAAGCCATTTGGTTGAAGGTATTTCGCGTATTGAGCAAATTCGGGAATTTAGCGAGATAACAAGCCTGCATAAAATAGAAAAGAAAAAAGGTGATAGCAGTCAGCAGATAGAAAGCTTGCGGAAAATGGTTTTGTCCATGGTGGAAGATATCCGTGTTGTGTTGATCAAGCTTGCGGAGCGAACTCAAACTATGCGCTGTTTGTCAGGTGCAAGTGAAGATCAGCAAAAACTGATTGCGCTTGAAACACAGGGTATTTTTGCACCACTGGCAAATCGTCTCGGCGTATGGCAAATAAAATGGGAACTGGAAGATCTTTCTTTGCGATATCTGGAGCCGGATATGTACAAGAAAGTGGCTACGCTGCTGGATGAACGCCGGATAGATCGCGAACAATATATCGCGGATGTGTTGACTCAGTTGAGGCAAGAACTGACTCAGGCAGGTATCAAGGCGGAGGTGACAGGGCGGCCCAAGCACATCTTCAGCATAATCAACAAAATGAAGCGTAAGCGAATAGATTTCAGCGAGCTCTATGATGTGCGTGCAGTGCGGATTCTGGTGGATGATGTCAAGGATTGTTATGCGGTACTTGGGCTGGTACATAACTTGTGGCAGCCTATATCAAGCGAATTTGATGACTACATCGCGCACCCCAAGAGCAATCACTACCGCTCATTGCATACGGCTGTGGTCGGTCCGCGTAACTTGGCACTTGAAGTGCAGATACGAACTTTTGAGATGCATCAGCATTCGGAATTAGGTGTTGCTGCTCACTGGCGATATAAAGAGGGCGCAAAATCGGATGTCAGGTTCGATGAACAGATTGTATTGCTGCGCCAGATTTTGGAATGGAAAGAAGATGTAACTGATAGTGGCGACATGCTGGCGCAATTCCGGAATGAATTATTCCATGATCAGGTTTATGTACTTACGCCGCAGGGAAAGGTGATCAATCTGCCCAAGGGCGCGACGCCGGTGGATTTTTCCTATGCGGTGCATACTGATTTGGGACACTGTACGCGCGGTGCCAAGGTCGATGGCAGCATCGTGCCTCTCAATTACAAGTTGCAACACGGGCAACGGGTAGAAATCCTGGCGGCTAAACAGGGTTCACCGAGTCGTGACTGGCTTAATCCTGCTCATGGTTATTTGCAAAGTCAGCGAGCCCGGGCCAAGGTGCGGCACTGGTTCAAGTATCAGAGCCTGGAAGAACATGTTGCTCAGGGTAGGACGCAGCTGGATCGCGAACTGCATCGGCTCGGTGTTACCTCTTTAAATCAGGAAAAAATCGCGCAAAAGTTGCATTTTAATAAACTGGAAAATTTGCTGGCCGCACTCGGGCGGGGCGATGTCACACAACGGAATCTTGTTGCCGCCATCCAGGACGAGATGCCAGCGAGGATAGGAGAAATAAAACCAATTGTCTCTAGGTTGACTGCTGCACATTCATCCCCCACGGACATCCTGGTTGAAGGCGTGGATAATTTACTGACCCGAATAGCGAAATGTTGCAAGCCGGTGCCGCCGGATTTGATTGTTGGATATGTTACGCGCGATCGAGGAGTGACGATTCATCGTCAGGATTGTTCGTTCATGCAGCATTTGCCCGAGAATAGGTGCAACCGCATACTTAGTGCGCAATGGGTCAGTCAAAAAGCATTACCTTGAGTGGCGATATTTCAGGTCGGATTCAAGTTCGAATCACTTCTATTCTTGTCTTACGCAATCCACATAGTAGCGTGGTCCGTCATTACCCGCATTTGCCACCAAGCCATGAATATCACTTTCAAATCCTGGAAATTTCTGATTAAAGTCTCGTGCAAATTTGAGGTAATCTACGATGGTTTTGTTGAAACGTTCCCCCGGGATGAGTAGCGGAATACCCGGTGGATAAGGCGTCAATAGCACACTGGTGATGCGTCCTTCCAGTTCGTCAATCGAAACGCGGTCAATTTCGCCGTGCGCCATTTTAGCGAAAGCGTCGGAGGGCTTCATGGCGGGTTCCATGTTGGAAAGATACATTTCAGTGGTTAACCGCGCTACGTCATTGATCTTGTATATGCCGTGGATATTGTCGCAAAGATCACGGAGGCCGACCTTCTCATAGCGTGCATATTTGGCGACAAACTCGGGCAGCACGCGCCATAGTGGCTGATTTTTGTCATAGTCATCCTTGAATTGCTGTAACTCGGTTACCATGGTATTCCAGCGCCCCTTGGTGATGCCAATGGTGAACATGATGAAAAAAGAGTAAAGCCCGGTTTTTTCTACCACAACACCATTTTCCGCCAAGTATTTGGTGACGATGGCAGCTGGAATGCCGGAGTCGGCGAAATCACCCTCAACATCGAGCCCCGGGGTGATGATGGTCGCCTTGATCGGGTCGAGCATGTTGAAGCCGGGTGCCAAATTGCCGAAGCCATGCCAGCGATCATCTGCGCCCAGCATCCAGTCTGCGCGCGAAGCCATGCCTTCTTCAGCGAGAAAGTCCGGTCCCCAAACCTTGAACCACCAATCCACCCCCCACTCTTCATCCACCTTGCGCATGGCACGACGAAAATCGAGCGCTTCAGCAATGGATTCTTCTACCAGAGCGGTGCCGCCGGGCGGCTCCATCATGGCGGCAGCCACATCGCATGACGCGATAATGGCGTATTGTGGGCTGGTAGACGTATGCATCATATAAGCTTCGTTGAAGCAGTCGCGGTCCAGTTTGCGCATTTCGCTGTCCTGTATCAAAATCTGTGAGGCTTGACTCAATCCGGCCAACATTTTATGGGTTGATTGGGTGGAAAACACCAAGGATTCCTTGCATGGCTTACGGCCTTGGCCTATGGCGTGCATATCCTTGTAGAAATCATGAAAGGCGGCATGCGGTAACCATGCCTCGTCGAAAAGCAGGGTGTCAATTTGCCCATCGAGCATTTGTTTGAGGGTTTCAACGTTGTACAGTACGCCGTCATAGGTACTTTGAGTGATAGTCAGGATGCGCGGCTTTTGCTTCTTATTCTTGATGAACGGATTTGCATCGATCTTGCGTTGGATCGTTTCAATTTTAAACTCGTCTAGTGAAATCGGTCCGATGATGCCGAAATGATTACGTGTCGGCATCAAAAATACGGGTATTGCACCTGTCATGATGATGGAATGCAGGATGGATTTATGACAGTTGCGATCCACCACTACGATGTCATCGGGTGCGACGGTGGAATGCCAGACAATTTTATTGGACGTAGAAGTGCCGTTAGTCACAAAGAAGAGGTGATCGCAACTGAAAATACGCGCGGCATTTCGCTCGCTGGCCGCTACCGGTCCGGTATGGTCAAGCAGTTGACCCAGCTCATCAACGGAGTTGCACACGTCTGCACGTAACATATTCTCGCCAAAAAACTGGTGAAACATCCGACCTACCGGTGATTTTAAGAAAGCCACCCCACCCGAATGGCCGGGACAATGCCAGGAATAGGAACCATCTTGCGCGTAATTAACCAGTGCGCGGAAAAATGGCGGGGCGAGTGAATCTAAATATAATCGGGCTTCACGGATGATGTGCCGTGCCACAAATTCCGGTGTGTCTTCATGCATATGAATGAATCCATGCAATTCGCGCAGGATGTCATTCGGTATATGGCGTGAGGTGCGCGTTTCGCCGTATAGATAGATGGGGATATCGGCATTTTTAAAGCGGATCTCTTCCACGAAAGCGCGGATGTTTTTCAGCGCAATGGCCGTCTCTTCTTTACTTCCGCCGCCGAATTCCTCATCATCAATCGATAGCAAAAAGGCCGAAGCCCGGCTTTGCTGCTGCGCAAATGAAGTCAAATCCCCGTAGCTGGTTATACCCAGCACCGCCATGCCTTCTTTCTGGATGGCCTCGGCCAAAGCGCGCACGCTCAGTCCACTGGAATTTTCTGAGCGGAAATCCTCGTCGATGATGATGATGGGAAAATCGAATTTCATTCAGTGCTCCTTGGTGGGGAAGTGCTGCCGGGCAGCTAATTGGCGCGGATTGTCGCAGATTTAGATAACGTAGGTAGCGTTAAATAATATTATTATTCGGGTTATTTGTCGCTAGCAGCCTTTTGGACTTGACCCAATATTACTCGTTTTAAAAAATCAATTAAATAAAATAAATGAGATTAAGCATTTAACCCAGATTGTTCATTAGCAAAAAACTCCGTCATTCCCGCACAGGCGAGAATTCAGTTGATTAAAAATTACCTCGTGAAGCGGGACAACATGGCTGCATTGTCCGCTGCGCGGAATGTTTTATTGCTGAATTCCCGCCTGCGCGGGAATGACGAGGCTAATGGATTGTTTGGGTTTAAAAACAGCGAGCTAAACCCTATTCGAACAGTATTATAGAGGGGTGAGTGCAGGCGTTACAGGTGTGTCGATGCAGTAGGAGGTACAATCTTTGTCACTGTTAATCTGATTGAACGACGTACCGATATATTGGTGCGGCATGTCGATAACTTACGTGCGACGATGAAAACAGTAAAAGACGCACATTCGGCGCTGGCAAAAAACGAACATATTCGTGCCAGCCGCCAGCCTAATCCACCGGGCTATACCGGCGCACAAAGAACAATGCCTTCAGAAGTCCAACCCTTGGAAATCATTTCATCGATGTCGGCGCTCACCGTGGAATAGCGATGGTTGGAATCCCACGGATTCTTGCCGCCGTTTACTGGATAAGCGTTGTTGTAAGCGCGATAGACCGGTTTGGTTCCGGCCATGCACTGCATCGATCCTTGTGCATCTGCAACAGGCATGACGCTGTAAAAACCATTGCCTTCAAAATTCCACTGCTGCGCGGCGCTGGGTGTTGGTGTTATCTGTAATGACTTGAGCCCTGCGCACTCACTTTCTGATGCTGTAAAGAAGTGTGAATTCGGCCCAGGTGACATGCTGCCGTAAAAGCGGCACACCGGCACGAAACCGCCCGAAGCGAAGCTACGTCCGGTGCGCACAAATTTCCCGACGCTACCAGCGTCAACCGTGGCCTGCTCGGCGGGGTCAGACGCGTAGAAATAATGCCCGCCCGGCGCGTTCGGAAAATCCAGCGTATTGACGTATTCCACCACCGTTCCATCGGCCTTGGGTGGGGGGAGCGTGACCGGGGAAAACGACGGTGCGTAAAGTTGTGTGCTGAACACCTCGGCGGCAACCATACCCACGCCATAACCAAAATAATAGGTTGCCCATGGCGTGCCATCCAGCCGAATCTTAACCGGCACCACCTCAATTTGATTGCCATTTAAAGTAGTCATCCTTTGCGGTTGACTCCGTGAGGCGGTAAAAACTTTTTGCGTTGGAAAACAGAGCGATGACATATCGCAGTAGGGAACGATAGCCGTCTCCAAGATTACATTACCAGCCCCATCTATACCCTGTTCTTCGTCCGTCATTAAGGTTACATCACCGGCCCCATTTACACTTTTCGCACGGGTTAAGTAGACGTCCACACGGGGATCACGCGTTGTATCATTTGGCACAACAAATGGCTCCCATCTTATTACTTTATTAACGGAGTTTCGGGCAGAAAGCGTAAAAAACTGCCCCACCACTTCTCCTGAAGTGCGTGCGTCAGACGATAATTCCACGCGGGGTAGATCATCAAGATCATTTCCGTAATGAAGGTTCAAATACTCTGTATTACTGGAATCAAACGCCTTCACCAAGAAAGGGGTGAACGCCCCAGGCGCGGAAATTGTTCCAAGCGGTACAACCAGATACTTATCAAACGATGCCGCTGTTGCCGTAGGCAGGAAATTAAAAAACCATACCACAAGCCCGACCAGGGCCATACTGGATTTAATGAGGGACATATCGCCTCCGAATATCAATTGGGGGAAAGTGAAGAAAAACCACGCGACGCAATTAGCTAATACACATGGGCAACAAAGTTCGTCGTTACCGTGCCGCCTGTGCCAGTGCAAGTGAGCTGCCACCAATAATAGTTACGATCCAGGGTAACCGGCGGCCAAACGTAGTATGTCGGCATGGCTGTGGTGTACCAAGGGGTCCAAGATGTACCTATGGCGTCATAAAATGCATTCAACTGGCAAGACGATGTGTTGGTACTGTTGTAGCTGAAATTAAAAGGCTGCTGCGTGCCATATGCAATTTCTTTAATGGAAGCAGCAGAAGATGGCCAAGGATGGCTAGCTCCAACCATAGTGACATTGGGTTGCTGTACATTGTTAAAGGAAAAAGCTGCTGCAGGTGCGGGGGGTGGCGTCGTCACCGTCGCGGTGGCTTGGGCGCTGTTCATGGTAGAAGCCGCCGAACGGCAATTGACCACCCAACGGTAATTGCCGGGGGAAAGTTGAACTGTTCCCCAATCGAATTCCTTGTTGAAGCCAAGATTCTGGTACCACACTGCGTTATTGAGATAGCCAGTCAAATCGCAGCTCAGTGCCCCTATAGATTGGTAGCGGAGCGAAAACGGTGTTGCACTGTCTGTGATGAGGTTGTCGTTGACTACACCGCCGATAGCAAATTCCACCGTCGGCTGGGCGGTATAGTTGATGCCGCTCGCGTTTGCCATCAGTAGGGGCAGATTAGTATTTGGATCCTGTGCGCCGCTGGTGCGGGCATAGCTTCGAACCGCTGTTTCGATTTGCGCGGGCGTTGTCAAGTTGCCGGTTTCGGCCAGCCACGCAGCTACCCCTGCCACATGGGGAGCGGCCATGGATGTGCCGGACAGTTGCCCGTATATATTGTAAGTGGTATTTCCCGATTGGCGTGCTTTCTGGGCAGTCGGACTCGAAGCTGCAAGCGTTGCATTCCAAGTAGCCCAAGTCGAATAAATATTATTGCCGGGCGCCCAGATAGCGACGGAGGAGCCGAAATTTGAACCTGCTTGATTAGCCGCTATGGGCATACTTCTAAACCCATCGATGCTGTTCAGTCTGACCACCGGCTGACCGTTGATATCAACCGCGCCGACAACCATGATGCCGTCATTAATGGAGAGATTATTGTATGCATAGTCACGTGCAAGCTTTCCGTAATTTCCTGCCGACTGTGCTATAAAAGCGCCTGGATATCCGGGTGTGGGTGTCGCCATGGACAGTATTTTTAATCCGAGCGGTTCTGTATTTGCAAAATAGTTTGACGTATTATCTTGCGGATTTATCGAAATATTAATCACGCCAACCCGACCACTGGCGGATATTAATGATTTGATCTGGTCCAGGCCCAGGGATATGTTTTGAATGGAGGGACTGCCACTGCCACAATTAAATGTTGCATTTGGCGTGCCCGCCGTTGCCGAGACCGATACCACCGGCACAGATGAATCGACCCCCACTACACCTATGTTATTGCGCGCTGCGGAGATAATACCCGCCACATGAGTGGAATGGGGATAGCAACCAACCGCAGGTATCAGAGGGTCAGCGGATATACGCGAAATGACATTGGGCAAGTCGGTGTGGTAACCGACCCCGCTGTCCAGTACATAAGCACGCACCGAGCCGCCACTCAACTGATTGCCAGCCACGGCGGACATATTCCATGGCATGATTTCGGTGCCTGCCAGGGGCTGATCCACCCAAACCGCGCTAAATTCCATTGCATGATCTTCGCTTATCCGTACCACTTGCGGATCGCGTTGTATTGCTTTGGCTTGCTCGGGTGTCAGATAAGCGATGAAGCCATTGCCCACCCAACTGAAGATGCCGGTTGCCTGGAATTGGTACTTTGCTTCGAAAGCACTTATCACACCGTGCATGGCTGGCTTGTTCCAATCGCCAAAGCGCGCATCAGTCGGTGTGTTGTCTGAATAATCTTTGGTGACGTTGTCTGTGAGGTCAACGGTGTAGCGGATTCTTCCTTTATCATCGTGTAGCGGCTGGCTCCGTTCGTTTTTGATCGCTGCCTGAACTTTGACCGACATGCTTTGCTCGGGCAGGTTTAAATGGGGCGTGGCAACACGCGGTTCGGGCAGTCCGTCCGAACTTGTAAATGTTTCAGCCGCGTGAGCCAGAACAGGGATAAACAGGATTTAGCGTTGCTCTCAGTTTGCTGGGAGGGGGGCAGCGATAGGTCATAACGGTAGGCTCCAGTGATGGAATTGGGTTGGACTACTTGGGGGCAATGGTCATTTTTCTGAACATCTAAATGTTTACTTTATATATATATCCGCAATTAAAAATACATTTATAACGTATCTTTAATTGCGGATATTGTCAAACATCTTATTGATGCCTGTGGTGAGCAAACAAATAGGCTTAAATATAAACAGGGTCTATTCTGGTGCAGCTAGTCGCGCGGGGGGTAGGGGTTTTTAAGGGCTAGAACTAGCTCGGTCAGCACTGCGCGAAATTGTTGTTCATCACAACCCATTAGTACTGCATCTTCCAGCGCGTCTTGGCAAATTTGGCGGATTTCCTCCATGTTCTCGCTAAGTACCTTATTTTTTTCCACGCAGGCGACCACCTCGCCTGTGGGGCTGCGCCAAATGGTTTGCGGACAGGATGCCATTAAATTTATGCCTCTATATGATTCGGTAGAACTTAATGAATGGGTGAAATTTAACCATGCATCTGAATTTTATATTTTGGGTAGCGTAACCCCAACCTGCCCTTGATATTTGCCGCCCCTATCCCGGTATGAGACCTCACATATCTCGTCGGATTCGAAGAAGATCATCTGGGCTACGCCCTCATTGGCGTAAATTTTTGCCGGTAGCGGCGTGGTATTGGAAAATTCCAGTGTGACATAACCCTCCCATTCCGGCTCTAATGGTGTGACATTGACGATGATGCCGCACCGCGCGTAGGTAGATTTCCCCAGGCAAATGGTTAGTACGTTGCGGGGGATGCGGAAGTGTTCCACGGTACGTGCCAGCGCGAAAGAGTTGGGTGGGATGATGCAATAGTCACTCTTGAGTTCGACGAAAGAGTTGGCATCGAAATTCTTGGGGTCGACGATGGTGCTATTGATGTTGGTGAACAGCTTGAATTCGTCTGAGCAACGGACGTCATAGCCGTAACTCGACGTGCCATATGACACGATACGCTGGCCATTCTTTTCTTTAATCTGCCCGGGTTCGAACGGCTCGATCATGCCGTGCTGTTTGGCCATGTGACGTATCCACTTGTCCGATTTAATGCTCATGTTTTCTGCATCACAATTTTAGGAAATGCCGCACTATAATCTTGCGCCATTTCAGCAACTTTCACCGCCAGACGTCGCGCAATCTGCTTATATTCTTTGGCAATTACGCCATCGGGATCGGCCACTACGGTGGGCTTGCCGGAGTCAGCCTGTTCGCGGATACGGATGTCTAAAGGCAATGAACCGAGAAACTCAACTTTGAAGTCGTTACACATCTTTTCGGCTCCACCACTCCCGAAGATGTGTTCCTCATGCCCGCATTTTGAGCAGATGTGGGTGCTCATGTTTTCCACGATACCCAGTATTTTTATGCTCACCTTCTCGAACATCTTGAGTCCTTTACGTGCATCCATTAGTGCGATGTCCTGTGGAGTGGTTACGATGATCGCTCCGGTCACCGGTACTTTTTGCGACAGAGTTAACTGGATATCGCCCGTACCGGGCGGCATGTCTACCACTAGGTAGTCCAGTTCATTCCAGCGCGTCTGATTCAATAATTGATCCAGTGCTTGAGTAACCATCGGGCCGCGCCAGACCATCGGTACATCCTCGCCTTGAATCATGAAGCCGATGGACATGACCTGCAGTCCATGTCCCTGCATGGGTTCCACCGATTTACCATCACGCGATACGGGCTCGCCTTTGATGCCCATCATGGTGGGTAGGGAAGGGCCATAGATATCTGCATCCAGAATTCCGACACGTGCACCTTCCGCCGCCAGTGCCAGCGCCAGATTTACCGCCGTAGTGGATTTCCCCACACCGCCTTTGCCGCTGGCCACGGCAATAATATTCTTTACCCCATCAACCAGTTTTACACCGCGTTGCACAGCATGGGGTACGACCTTGCTGCTCACATTTACGGAAAGCGTGTTGATACTTGGTAAAGCGCTTCGTAAGTGACTTTCTACCATTACCCGTATTTCGTCCCACACGCTTTTCGCAGGGTAGCCAAGCTGAATATCGAGAGATAAATTGTTACCGCTGATCTTTATATTTTTTACCGATTTGCCCGTTCCAAAATCTTTTTTTGTATTGGGGTCAATTAACTCTGCCAGTGCGGCCTGTACGTCTGTATCGGTAAAACTCATGTGTTGCTCCTGCAAATAAAACGATAGGGGGCAAGCATTCTACCCAAGATTCCCTGTCACGCCTATAGCCCAATTTTGCTACAATTGCGACACTTTTCAACAGGCCTTACCACAATGACACGCAAGATTCTGGTTACCTCCGCACTGCCTTACGCCAACGGCAGCATTCACCTCGGTCATTTGGTTGAATACATTCAGACCGACATTTGGGTGCGCTTTCAAAAAATGCTGGGCAACACCTGTTATTACGTCTGTGCTGATGATACTCACGGCACGCCAGTCATGCTTCGCGCCGAAAAGGAAGGTATTACCCCCGAACAATTGATAGATCGCGTGTGGCATGAACACAAGGCAGATTTTGAAGGCTTTCATGTCGAGTTCGACCACTACGGCAGCACCAACAGCGCCGAGACCAAGGAATTCTCGCAAGCGATTTATCGCAAACTTAAAGCTGCTGGCTTGATTGAAGTGCGTTCAGTCGAGCAGTTCTATGACCCTATCAAAAACATGTTCCTGCCGGATCGTTTCATCAAGGGCGAATGCCCGAAGTGCCATGCCAAGGATCAATACGGCGACAACTGCGAAGTATGCGGCACCACTTATGCACCTACCGAACTGATCAACCCTTACTCAGCCGTGTCCGGTGCACAACCCGAGCGGCGTAATTCTGACCATTATTTTTTCAAACTCTCCGCTGATACCTGCCAGCAGTTTCTGTGTGAGTGGACGCGTAGCGGAACGCTGCAACCCGAAGCCGCCAACAAGATGCAGGAATGGCTGGGCGCCGCGGGCGAGAATAAACTCACCGACTGGGACATTTCGCGCGATGCTCCCTATTTCGGCTTCGAGATACCCGACGCACCGGGTAAATATTTTTACGTGTGGCTGGATGCACCGGTTGGTTACATGGGCAGCTTTAAGAAACTATGCGATGCCAAGGGCATAAGCTTTGATGACTACTGGAAGCAGAGCTCGGATACCGAGCTCTACCATTTTATCGGCAAGGACATCCTTTACTTCCATGCGCTGTTTTGGCCCGCGATGCTGCAACATGCCGGTTTTCGCACGCCGACTAAACTGTTCGCGCATGGATTCCTTACTGTGAATGGCGAGAAGATGAGCAAGTCGCGCGGCACCTTCATCACCGCAGATAGCTATATCAAGCAGGGACTCAACCCGGAATATTTGCGTTACTACTATGCCGCGAAACTTAACGGTACGATGGAAGATCTTGACCTCAGCCTTGAGGATTTTGTCGCGAAAGTGAATAGCGATCTGGTCGGAAAGTACATCAACTTGGCTTCAAGGGCGGCAGGTTTTATCAGTAAAAGGTTTGACGGAAAACTTGCGGTATCCCTTTCTTCAGAAAGGACGCGCTTTCTTGAAAATCTTTTCATTAAGACAGTTAATATTTCCGGGGATGTAGATAATTGTATCCGAGGGCAGTCACCTGAAATACCGGGTGGCATTGAAGGGGGGCGTACTACTTATATTGCCCAATTCTACGAGCAACGTAATTATGGCGGTGCCCTCCGGGAAATTATGTATTTGACGGATATCGTGAACAAGTTCGTGGATAGCAACAAACCATGGGAGCTGGCCAAACAGGACGGGCGAGACGTAGAATTGCACGAGGTTTGCACTGTCATTTTGAATGCGTTCAAAAGCCTGACGGTTTACCTTAAGCCAGTGCTGCCAAAATTGGCGGAGGATGTAGAAGCTTTCCTCAATATAGCTCCACTGAAATGGGGTGATGCTCAAATATTCTTGCCTGATGCTCACGCCATCAACGAATACAAACACCTAATGACCCGAGTTGACTCAAAACAGATAAATGCCATGGTCGAAGCCAATAAAGAAACTCTCGCACCTGTCGCAGATACTCATTCACCGGTTCGCCACGCCGAAGCCCAACAACACGCCATCGCGCCGATTGCCGAAACCATTTCCATCGACGAGTTCAGCAAGGTCGATCTGCGCGTGGCACGCATTGTCAACGCCGAGCAAGTAGAAGGTGCGGAGAAGCTGCTAAAACTGACGTTGGACATCGGCGAAACACAACCGCGCACCGTGTTCGCGGGCATTAAATCGGCTTACGATCCGGAAAAATTAAAGGGTCGCATGACGGTGATGGTTGCTAATCTTGCGCCACGCAAGATGAAATTTGGTTTGTCGGAAGGTATGGTGCTGGCGGCTTCCGGCGATGCGCCCGGTTTATTTATCCTCAGTCCGGACGATGGCGCACAACCTGGTATGAGGATTAAGTAGTCCGCTATATGAAGCTGGCCGAGTTTTTCCGTCCCAAATTGCTTGACACACTACGGGGTTACAATCGCCAGCTTTTTGTCTCTGACCTGACCGCCGGAATTACTGTCGGCATCGTAGCGCTGCCTTTAGCCATCGCCTTTGCTATTGCCTCCGGCGTTAAACCTGAGGCGGGCATTTTTACCGCCATTATTGCTGGCTTTATCATTTCTGCATTAGGCGGTTCGCGTGTGCAAATTGGCGGCCCCACCGGCGCATTCATCGTGATTGTGTATGGCATCGTGATGCAGTACGGGCTGGCCAACCTGCTCATTTGCACCATCATGTCGGGCATCATGTTGCTGTTGATGGGACTGTTTAAACTGGGCAGCCTGATCAAGCTCATTCCGCATCCCCTGGTTATCGGTTTTACCAACGGCATTGCGGTGTTGATTATGCTAAGCGAGGTGAAGGATTTTCTCGGCCTGAAAATGGACAGCGTGCCCGCAGAATTCTCGCACAAGTTAAATGCGCTTTATCAGGCACTGCCCAGCTTAGACTTGACAAGCATTGTCCTGGCAACGTTGTCCATGCTACTGATCCTGTTTTATCCCAAGAACTGGGCACGGCACGTGCCGTCGCTCATCGTGGCACTGGTGTTGGGCACCGCCATAGTAGCATTAATCGATCTGCCGGTGGAAACCATAAGCTCGCGTTTCGGCGGGATTCCACAGGGCCTGCCCGCATTTGAGATGCCCGAGTTTACCTTCGCCACCGTGCGCTATCTATTTTCCCCTGCTCTCACCATCGCCTTGCTCGGAGCGATTGAGTCCTTGCTTTCCGCTACGGTGGCAGATGGCATGATAGATGACAAACACGATCCGAATCAGGAGCTTGTTGCCCAAGGTTTCGCCAATATTGTCTGCCCGTTCTTCGGCGGCATTCCCGCCACTGGCGCAATTGCGCGCACCGCTACCAGTGTGCGCGCGGGAGCGAACAGCCCAGTCGCTGGAATGGTGCATGCCATTACTCTGCTGCTCATCATTCTCATCGCAGCCCCGTTAGCCAAGCACATTCCACTTGCCACGCTAGCCGCCATTCTGATGGTGGTTGCCATCAACATGGGCGAGTGGGAAGCATTTACGACGTTGAAAAAATATCCGGCCAGCGATAGCGCTGTCATGCTCATCTCATTTGTGCTTACGGTGGTATTTGACATTACCGTAGCGGTGGAAATTGGTATGGTGTTCGCGGTATTGTTCTTCATCCGTCGCATCACCGACTTGACTCATGTCAGCGTGGCGCAAGAATCGCCACACCATGACGATAGCGAGACGATTCTGGCACGCAAAGTCGTACCAAAAGGCGTGATGATCTACCGCGTATTCGGCGCATTGTTCTTTGGTGCGGCCGACAAGCTGGAAACCATACTGCGGCAACAACAAAACGAGCCAGACGTGCTAATTTTGAAAATGGATGAAGTCATCTCCATGGACGCCAGCGCGCTGCACACACTGGCATCCATGCAGCGCAAACTGCGCAAGAACGGCAAATATTTCATCCTGTGCGGCGCACACACACAACCCTATTTCATGATGCATCAAGCAGGATTTTTTGACGAGATGGGAAGCGACAATGTAACGGCTGATCTGGACAGCGCATTACGCCGTGCTACCAAATTATTGGAAGAGAAAAAACTTGCTCAAGTATAAGCGACATGAACATTCTGTTCGCCTAGCAGCTTCTTTAAGCTGCTCATTAGATCATTGTGCAGCGTGACGTTCCAAGCCTCGCCCAGCCTTAAGTTTGCGCTCCCGCTTGTATTGCGGTAGCACACTAGCACCATGCATTTTCCCTCGCGGTAGGGCTCGAGTAGTTCTTTTAGCTGTGTCACACTAATACGTGCGTCAGACGAAACAGTAAGTTCCAAACGTTTCGCGAAAGTTGAACGCGCCGAGGCGAAATCGAATAGCTCTTCACCATTGACGCGCATATTGCCGGAATACTCGTCGAGACTGGCTTTGCCGCGCACTACTAATAATTCATCTTCGCGTATCCACGGGCGATTGGCCTCGAATACTTCGTTGAATACCATCATTTCCAACTGTGCGCTGCCATCGTCCAGTGTGACAATCGCCATGCGTCCACGCCGTGTTTGCTGTATTCGCACGCCAGACACGATGCCAGCCAATACCACCGGCATTCCGCCGCGTTTGTTGTTGCCATTTTGCGGCAGTGCCTGCGGTGTGATATCGGCCAGGCGTGTCTTGACGAAATTTTCCAGTTCGTTGGCATATTCTTGATAGGGGTGGCCGCTGAGATAAAAGCCCAAGCTGGATTTTTCGTGTTGCAATTGCTCGCGCAACGTCCAGCGCGGCACGTTCTTTACTTGCACCGACATCGTCACACTTGCATCGTCTTCGAATAGGCTATTTTGATTGATGGATTGTGCTTTTTGCTCCGCGCTGCACAGCGCGACCTCGAGCGACACCAGCAACTGATGGCGATGATCCGAAATCTTATCGAATGCGCCGCTGCGGATCAGTGCTTCAGTAGCACGACGGTTCACTACGCGCTTATCTACGCGATGACAAAAATCGAACAGGTCGCGGAATGGGCCGCCGAGTTTACGGGCATCTTCAATGCTATCTATCGCAGCTTTACCAGTACCCTTAATGGCTTCCAAGCCATATGCAATTGTTTTTTCGTCCACCGGCATGAAACGACTTACAGACGAGTTAATATCTGGCGGCAAAATGCGTATTCCCTGCGCCAAGGTATCAAGATAGAAAATATGCACTTTGTCGGTGTTATCCATGTCCGATGACAGTGTCGCGGCCATGAATGCCGCCGGGTAATGCGCTTTCAAGTAGGCAGTCTGATAAGACACCAACGCATAGGCAGCAGAATGCGATTTGTTAAAGCCGTATCCAGCAAATTTTTCCATCAGATCGAACAGCTGCTCTGCCAATTGCTTGTTGACAGCACGCGCTACAGCGCCGTCCACGAAGATGCTGCGTTGCAACGCCATCTCCTCAGCATTTTTTTTCCCCATCGCGCGACGCAACAAGTCCGCCGCTCCCAGCGAATAACCGCCGATAATCTGCGCGATCTGCATCACTTGCTCTTGGTATACGATCACACCGTAAGTCGGCTTGAGCGAAATTTCCAGTTCGGGATGAAAATAATCAGCCTTGGAACGGCCATGCTTGCGGTTGATGAAATCCTCTACCATGCCTGATTCGAGCGGGCCTGGGCGATATAACGCAACCAGTGCCACGATGTCTTCAAAGGTGTCCGGTTGCAGCTTGATAATCAGCTTTTTCATGCCAGGAGATTCAAGCTGAAATATCGCCGTGGTGTTGGCAGCCTTGAGCAGGGCGTATGTTGGCTTGTCTTCCAGTGGAAGGTTTTCGATGGAGAAGCTCATGCCCGTTGGCATTTTGTTTACATATTTCACCGCCCAATCAATGATGGTGAGCGTGCGCAACCCCAAAAAATCGAATTTCACCAAGCCGATTTTCTCTACATCGTCTTTGTCGAATTGACTGATGCCCTTATCACTGCCTTCGGCGTAATAGAGCGGACAAAAGTCGGTCAATTTGCCCGGCGCGATCAGTACCCCGCCCGCGTGCATGCCGACATTGCGCGTTAAATCTTCCAGCCGTGCACCCAGCTCAAGCAGCTCTTCCACGCCTTCTTCGCTACTGATGATAGCGCTGAATTCCGGTTCCAGCTCACGCGCTTTTTTCAGTGATACCGGTTTAACGCCTTCCAGCGGAACGAGCTTAGACAGGCGATCGCACAGGCCGTAAGGAAAATCCAGTACGCGCCCGACATCGCGGATTACCGCTTTGGACGCCATCGTGCCAAAAGTGGCAATCTGCGATACGCTCGCCGCGCCGTATTTTTGCTTTACATAGTCGATAACGCGCTCGCGTCCATCCTGGCAGAAATCTATATCAAAATCGGGCATAGATATGCGCTCTGGATTCAGGAAGCGCTCAAATAGCAGGGCATAGCGTAGCGGGTCAAGGTCGGTGATACCGAGGCTGTAAGCCACTAGTGAACCTGCGCCTGAGCCACGGCCGGGGCCGACTGGCACGTCATTACGTTTCGCCCAACGGATGAAGTCGGCCACAATCAAAAAGTAACCGGAGAACCCCATTTTTATAATGGTCTCAATTTCAAATGCCAAGCGTGAGGCATATTCCTTTATCTTCGTGGTGCGTACAGTTTCATCTGGATACAGCTGTAGCATGCGCTGTTGCAAACCGAGTTCGGATTCCGTACGCAGAAAATCATCCAAACTTTCGCCGTTTGGGGTGGGAAAATCCGGCAAATATGGCTTACCCAGTTGCAAAGTCAGATTACAACGCTTGGCGATCTCCACACTGTTTTGCAATGCTTCAGGAAAATCCGCGAACAGCGTTACCATCTCGGCCTGAGTTTTGAAATACTGTTGCGGGGTAAATTGGCGCACGCGCCGCTTGTCATTCAGCACATACCCTTCGGCAATGCACACGCGCGCCTCGTGCGCTTTGTAAGCCTCCTGGCTTAGAAACTGAACCGGATGTGTGGCTACCACCGGTAACGCCAGCTCTGCGGCTAGTTTGACCGTTCCACTCACGTGTAGCTCTTCGCGCGCCATGCCGGTTCGCTGAACTTCCAGATAATACCGACTGGGGAACATCTCCGCCCACTCAGACGCCAGCTGACGTGCTGTTGCCTGATTGCCATTCAGCAGCGCAGTGCCGACCTCACCGAGATGTGCACCGGACAATGCGATCAATCCATCGGTACCGTCGCGCAACCATTGTTTGTGTATCTCGATGCGACCGCTGTTTTGTCTTTCCAGATAGGCGCGTGTTACCAAATCACACAGTCGCAGGTAGCCAACATTGGACTGGCATAACAATAACAGCCGGAAAGGCTTGTCGCGTTCGGCTGGATTGCTGATGAATACATCACAGCCGATGATGGGCTTGATGCCGGCTGCACGCGCTGCCTGATAGAACTTGATCAGGCCGAATACATTATTGAGGTCGGTAAGCGCCAGCGCGGGCATGGCATCCTGCTTGGCGACGGCAATCGCCTCAGGAATACGCACAATGCCATCGGCAATGGAGTATTCGCTGTGCAAGCGCAGGTGAATGAAAGAGGGTTGGAGCATGGTGGCGAAATGACGGTTACAGCTGGGATTTTACCATCGTCATCAAGGCGAGAAATTAAAAGATTTCTCCCTGTTGATATAGCTTAGAAAAATTGGCGGGAGAAGAATAGTTGGCGGGGTCAAAGATGAAAGTTTGCGAGCGTTTTTAGAGTCATGGAGCTATTTACAAAATCAATTCCAATTTTTGGAATTTTCAACAAATTAGCCATCTACGAAGACTGGGGGCGTGCGAATCACCTTATTAAATATGAACACCCTGTTAGGAGGCGGAGCGCATGCTGCCAGTGACGTCTTTACCCACGCCACGGAAACCGGTAAAGCGGCCGGATGAATCGAACATCGGTTCCCCGCTAATCATAAAGTATTGCTGCGAACCATCTGAATTATGTCGTCTGTAAACGAAATCCAGGAACGGTCGTCTGGCTGCTATATATTCTTCTAGTATCGCCCGTTCATCTTTATTCCAATGTGCTGCTTGAGCTTCACTCGGTTCGCTGAGTAAGTCGTCAACCTCAATTCCGAGCATTTCAAGAACCGGGCCGTAAACTTTGGTGAAATGTCCAGTCTCGTCTTGTTCCCAATACCAGTCAGATGACAGCTCGGTCAAGCGGCGAAAACGTGCTTCGCTTTCTCGCAGTTCTGCTGTTCGGGCTTGTACAGTCTGTTCCAATAGTTTGTTGTAATGCTCAATTTTTTTGTATAGAAGTCGTACTTCCAGCATGTTATGGATACGGGTCCGTACTTCGGTCAGATCAAAAGGCTTGCTAATGAAATCTTTCGCACCCGCTTGTAACGCGCGTAACTTGTGATCCGGTTGGGCGGTAATTACGAGTACCGGAAGATAACCGTCTGTTTCGACTTTCTTTAAGTTTTCTAGCACCTGAAAGCCATCCATGCCAGGCATTTGTAAGTCGAGTAAAATTAGGTCATAGTGGTTTTTTCGATACAGCTCGCTGACTTCATAAGGATTTTGTGTCGATGCTATACGTGTATAGTCAGCGCCACGTAGCATCTCCTCGAGTAGACGTATATTCGCCTCTTGATCGTCAACGATCAGGAGGCTGGCATTTAGAATATCAAATTGGCTAAGCATAATTTAAAGCACCTTAAAAACTGAGCAACAAATATAGATACAAATTTCACCCAGTTTTCAATTTCATTTTGAGTGTACCTTGTTACGTCAATGCCAAATCGAACGTGTATGGTTTGTAACGGTTGCTAACTAAAAATTTTAAAAGGGTTTCTATATTCGTTAAGTAACAATTAATTGGAATCGTTAACGGAATATTTTAACATGACTAAGCGAGATTTATGGAGTGTTCTCTATGTCCATTATGCGTAATCACTCATAAATACATGCATATCGAAACTCGCTTAGTTTTGTATGTATTTTCAATGCCAACCCATATTTTCCCCTATCGCTAAAAGGGGAAATACTCTTTGACGTTAAGATATCATTTGCGATACCTGTCCTCTGTGCGTTTACACACATAGGACTTTATTAATTCAATAAGGATGCGATCTTGAACATCCTGATCGCTAGATTGCGTATGCAGCAATAAGCACGGGGCCTATGCATTACCGTGTTCTTAAATTGGTTGATGATTGTACGTAAAAAATTTATTGTTAGGTGTCAACGGCTTACGTTGTGACTGGTTGATTGGCGCGTTTTAGAATGGAAAAAGGATGATAGATTTATGGCAATCTGTCGAATCGTACCGTGCCTATTCTGAAGGCTCATGGGCTTGAGTTCTAGTGAATTAAATAACGCAGGTGAATTCTATTTTTTTCTATATGTTTGAGAATGCGAATGTTGGGTGGTTGTGTACGTCGAAAGTAAGCCATCAAATTCTTTTTTAACCACCTTATAACATTCGCAAGAGAGAGTTTCTAGTCCACTGCGATCGAGTACGGTAATGTGTCCACGGCGGTAATTAATAAACCCCGCATTTTTTAAATTTCCGGCGGCTTCCGTGATGCCTTCGCGGCGCACGCCCAGCATGCTGGCAATTAATTCCTGCGTCATGATTAACTCATTTGAGGTTAGCCGATCAATGGTTAATAAAAGCCAGCGGCAAAGCTGCTGTTCGATGGAATGGTGTCTGTTGCACGCCGCAGTCAGAGACATTTGTGTGATGAGCGCTTGAATATAAAGCAGTGATAGGCGCTGTAGCGATTCTGTGCGATTGAATTCTTGCAGCATTGATCCGGCTTTTATGCGGTAGCCGCAGCCGCCCGTTTGTACAATTGCCCGGCTCGGTGTCGCTGCGCCACCCATGAGTAGGGAAACACCTAGTATACCTTCATTGCCGACTCCCGCGATTTCTGTCGAAGCACCATCCTCCATGATGTATTGCAGAGATACGATGGCAGTTGTGGGGAACCAGGAATGTTGCAACCGACTACCGGATTCATAGAGGACGCTGCCGAGCGGCATTTGAATAAACTCCAAATGCGGCTTCAAGCGTTCGAACTCATCCGCTTGCACAGCTGCGAGGAGATGGTTGTGGTTGGTTACCTGTGAAGCGGTAATGGACATAAGCAGTTTATTAACGTACTTGAAATTTTATAGGCACATCCGCTAGCTAACTAATTTCATTGAAGTCTATACTAAAACAATTCACATAAGTTGTGTGTACGATAGCGCACAGACTGTAGATGCCCTGGATAGTAATCTGCGTTCCAGAGGCTAAATACAAGCTTCTAACATGTCGCAGTAAAACTCCATTAGCTTTCTTAAGTTGGCGTTGTAAAGCCCAAGTGAGCAGGTGGGAGCATTCATAACCCAAGGAGGGAGCCAATTAGGCGACTTCTTTAAAATCAGGAGAATTCATTATGAAACAATTAAAATATTTGGTTACTATTTTTACTGCCATCGTATTCATGTCAATTGTAGGTTGTGCATCCACTACGAAGTCAGAAGGGGCAGGTGAATATTTAGATGATAGCGTAATTACAACTAAGGTTAAAGCGGCGGTTTTCAATGAGCCTACGCTGAAAGCTACGGAAATAAATGTCGAGACTTATAAAGGTGTTGTTCAATTAAGTGGTTTTGTGAGTTCTCAGTCCAGTATTGATAGGGCCGAAGAAGTTGCCCGTGGTGTTAAGGGCGTGAAATCTGTCAAGAATGACATGCGAGTTAAGTAAAAGTTCTGACATGGGAGATTGCCAGCGTAATCTCCCATATGAATGGCGTTATTGTTAACTTGTATGGCTCATAGTTTATATACCTGCGTTGATTTCTAGAATTTTGTTCTCTGAGGCAAGGTAGCGGGGAAATTCAATACGTTTGCCTCTACCTTTAAAAATGCCCTTTAACTCACAGTTATAGCGAGAAATGTATTTCGCTACAACCCGGTGGGCGAGAGATTACCAAACTTTAATTGCAGTGCCAGCGGCATTGTAAAGCTCAATAAATATACATTCCTGTATGGCTTCATTGAAATGCAATTTCGTAGATGCATTGTTGTTACCTAACTTCATGTTTATGAAATTAGTGCAATTTGTTCAAGATGAAAGTAGAGGTACCTAAGTCAAATAGTTAAATGTCGTGGTCGTTTTTGACTTTAAGTTTTAATACTTTGAAATGCCAAGTCACTACCAATGTTTTGTATTGCGCCCATGCTTGTAGACAAAGTATTTTAAATTGGAGGATGTTTAACTTGAAGGCTGGAGACACAAGAATTCCTGATTTTTTGCGATCCCTGATTACGTGGTTTAGTAAAATTGGATGGTCACGAACGCAGTTACTCGAAGAACTACCGCTACGATCGGAACTATTTAGCGCCGATCAAATGGAGTTATATGGCAGAACGCTTGCGGCGTCACATACTGTGTCACCGAAACGCAGTCCAGACCAACTTCTGGCACGACTAGCCGCAAACGAAAGCACACTGATTAGTGTTTGTAATGTTTTGACAGCATCAGTTAAGGCGAACCACCGGTTAACGCCAGCCGGAGAATGGCTGTTTGACAATTTTCACCTGCTTGAAGAGCAAATCCGTACTGCCAAGCATCACCTTCCCAAAAATTATAGCCGTGAGTTGCCGTGCCTGGTTCGTGGGCCATCAGCTGGTCTGCCGCGGGTATATGACATCGCGCTACAGACCATTTCCCATGGTGATGGTCGAGTTGACACGGAAACGCTGAGTCGATTTGTAGCAGCTTACCAGTCCGTTACCACGCTCCACTTGGGTGAATTATGGGCGATTCCGATCATGTTGCGTTTGGCATTAATCGAGAATCTGCGTCGCGTGGCGGTATACATCGAAATTGGCAGGTTGGAGAGAAATCTTGCCGTCAAATGGGCCGATGAAATGACCAAGGTTGTGGAGACGGATCCCAAAGGCTTGATTTTGGTCATTGCGGATATGGCTCGATCCGATCCGCCAATGACGGCTCCCTTTATTTCAGAATTTGTGCGTCGGCTACAAGGGCACAGTCCTGCTTTGGCGTTGCCGTTGAAATGGATCGAACAAAGCCTTGCCGAATCGAATCGCACGATTGAAGAGTTGGTGCAGTCCGGCAATCAGCAACAGGCGGCTGATCAGGTTTCGATTTCTAACAGTATCGGTAGCCTGCGCATGCTTGAAGCTGTCGATTGGCGCGATTTCACTGAAGCCGCTAGTGTAATCGAAACGATCTTGCGGCAGGATCCAGCTGGTGTATATGACCGCATGGATTTTATCACGCGTGATCGGTACCGCCATGGCGTGGAACGACTGGCAAAGGGTGGTGCTTCGTCAGAAGTGGAGGTGGCTCAAACGGCGCTTCGGCTGGCTCGGGAAGCTGCGGCAATGGGGAGGGGCGATGAGACTGCCGCCCATGTCGGATTTCATTTGATCGGTAATGGATTGCCGGAGCTTGAGCGAGCGGTGCAGGCACGCCTCTCTATTCTTGAGAGGTTAAGTCGGATAAACCGCCGGTATGCGCTTTACTTTTATCTGGGTGCAATTACGCTAATCACGTTGTTCCTGACCAGCAGTTTCGTGATTAAAGCCTATGGGGACGGTGTGCGCGATTGGTTACTGGGCGCGGTGTATGTGCTGGCGTTGCTTATGACAAGCCAATTGGCTGTTGCGTTGGTGAATTGGGTGACCCAGTTGTTAGTGACACCCCATCCTATGCCCCGGATGGATTTCTCCACCGGAATTCCTCCAGCGTCCCGGACACTGGTAGTGGTTCCAACCATGCTCACGAATGCTACCGATGTTTTGAATTTGGTCGAAGCGCTTGAAGTGCGCTTTCTTGCCAACCGTGACAGTAATCTGGATTTCGGCCTGTTGACCGATTTTCGGGATGCAAATCAGGAAAATCTTCCGGAGGATGAAGGGCTTTTGCAAATCGCAAGAGCTAGTATCGAGGAGCTAAATAAAAAGTATGACGATGCTCCTCGTAACGATGTAGATGAATCGATGGCCGCAATCGGGAATGGTGTTCAAAATGGGAGTCGATTTTTTCTGTTTCATCGTCCGCGTCGCTGGAATCCGCAGGAGAGAGTGTGGATGGGTTTTGAACGCAAGCGTGGAAAACTTGCGGACTTGAATGCGCTTTTGCGTGGGCGAGCGGGTAATGCGTTCTCGCTCATTGTGGGTAATACCGCATTATTGTCAGAAATAAAATACGTGATTACGCTCGATACCGACACGCAATTGCCGCGTGATTCAGCCCGGCAATTTGTCGGTGCGATGGCACATCCGCTGAATATCCCTCGGTTCGGCGAAACTGGCCAAGAGAATAATAAAAATACAATTGTTACAGATGGTTATGGAATTTTGCAGCCGCGTGTTGATGTAAGTTTGCCTGGATCAAATCGCTCGCGATACGCGCAATTATTTAGCGGCGAGATTGGTATTGATCCGTATACACGGACGGTTTCTGATGTTTACCAGGATCTGTTTGGTGAGGGTTCATTCATCGGCAAAGGAATTTACGACGTCGATGCTTTCGAGCGAGCACTCGCAGGGCGTTTTCCAAACAACCGAATTCTCAGTCATGATCTTTTGGAAGGATCTTATGCCCGCGCAGGCTTACTCAGCGATGTACAGTTGTATGAGGAATTTCCTGTCCGCTACAGCGCGGACGTAAGCCGCCGTCATCGTTGGATACGTGGAGACTGGCAAATTGCGAGCTGGTTACTGTCACGTATACCTGGCCCGGACGGGAGTCATCATCGCAATCCGCTATCGGCACTGGCGCAGTGGAAACTGTTTGATAATCTCCGGCGAAGTCTGGTTCCGACGGCACTGGCGCTATTGTTGATATTGGGGTGGGTGGCGCTGCCGCATGCATGGTTCTGGACATTGGCGGTAATCAGTATCCTCTTTACACCCATTGTAATTGCCACTCTCTTTGATCTGGTACGAAAACCGCGTGAAGTGTCATTACGTCAGCATTTGATTGCTGTGATGAGGGCGGCAGGTCGGCAATTCGGCCAGGTTTTATTTACACTGGCGTGTTTGCCTTATGAGGTTTATTTTAGTTTAGATGCGATCTTGCGCACAATTGTGCGGTTAACGGTCACTCATCAGCAGCTTCTCGAATGGAATCCGTCGCGCGAAGTCGAACGTGAACCCAAACAAGTAATTTCATCCTCCCGTTACATGGGCCTTGGGGCATCCTATCGGTTGATGTGGATCGCACCCACTATCGCCGTCATGATGATGATTATTTTGGCGATCGACAGATCAGATGCGCTGATCGTTGCGTTTCCATTATTGTTGTTATGGGCGGCCTCTCCGGCCATCACCTGGTGGATAAGTCGACCGCTGGAACGTCGAAATGCAGAGTTGAAAATCGATCAAATTCTCTTTCTGCGTCAAATTACGCGTCGTACGTGGGCTTTTTTTGAGACTTTTGTTGGTGCGGAAGACAATTGGCTACCCCCTGATAATTTTCAGGAACATCCTGTTGCGACAATTGCACATCGTACTTCACCGACTAACATCGGTTTGGCGCTGCTGACTAATATCACTGCGTACGATTTTGGCTACATTGGAACGAGCCAACTCATAGAGCGTACGGCCAATACATTGAAAACCATGGATGCTCTCGAACGTCACCGAGGACATTTTTACAACTGGTATGACACCCTGTCGCTCAAGCCATTGTCGCGGTATGTTTCTACCGTGGACAGCGGGAATCTGGCAGCGCATTTGCTGACTTTGCGCGTGGCATTGGTGGAAATCCCCGATGCTCCGATTATTGAAAGGCGATTGTTTTCGGCGCTGGGTGACACGTGGCGGCTTATCGTTGCGACCGCCGGGGGCGCCGCAGCAACGCCATTGGCGCAATTCGAAAAAACTCTCAAAGCAGCCACTATAGCTCATCCGCTTACATTGGGGAGTGTTCGAGTGTATCTGGATGGCTTGCTTACTTACGCGCGTGAAGTGGTCAATCAACTCACTAAAAATACAGTCAATCTTTCTCTCTATGAAAGTGTCGAATGGGCACAGGCGCTGGTCAGGCAATGCGAAGGGGCTCTTGCTGATCTGGCTTTCCATATACCTGCATTGCGGTCGAACACCTCGTCCGAGATGCACAATTCGGTGCTTACCGCAAAAATTCCATCATTGCGTCAACTCGCCAGTGACGGTCATGAGCGTGCACGAGAGCAGATAGGAACACTCGAATATCTTGCGCGAAAATCATGCGAGTTTGCGCAAATGGAATATGGATTTCTTTATAACCACGCCAGACGTTTACTCTCAATCGGATATAACGTGGGGGAACGTCGATTAGACGCCAGTTACTATGATCTACTTGCCTCAGAGGCCAGGTTGTGCAACTTCGTCGCGATTGCTCAAGGCGAATTGCCACAGGAGAGCTGGTTTGCTCTGGGTCGGGTGTTGACGGCTGCTGGAGGGAAGCCGCTTTTATTATCTTGGAGTGGCTCGATGTTCGAGTATCTGATGCCGCTGCTGGTGATGCCTACTTACGACAATACTCTGCTTGATCAGACATACAAGGCAGCGGTGAATCGGCAAATCGAGTATGGCAACCAATGCGGCGTGCCTTGGGGTATATCGGAATCCGGGTACAACGCCGTCGACATTCATTTGAATTATCAGTACCGAGCATTTGGCGTACCCGGACTAGGGTTGAAACGAGGCCTAGGCGATGATCTGGTCATTGCTCCCTATGCCTCGGTAATGGCCTTGATGGTTGCGCCTGAAAAAGCGTGTCTGAACCTTCAAAAACTCGCCGCTCAAGGTATGGTCGGAAAGTTCGGGTTTTACGAAGCAGTCGATTACACCCCATCGCGAGTACGACGAGGTGAGACTCGAGCCGTGGTGCGCTCATTTATGGCTCATCATTTAGGGATGAGCATACTTTCCCTGTCCTATTTGTTGCTGGATCGTCCTATGCAGCGGAGATTCGAAGCAGATCCTCTATTTCAGGCGACACTATTATTGCTTCAAGAACGGATTCCTCAGGCTAAAATCTTCCCGTTGCGCTCTGCCGATCTTCCTGAAATACAGGTGGCTGAGAAAGTTGCGGAGATGCCAATACGCATACTTAAAAACCCCAATACGCCGATTCCAGAGGTTCAATTGCTGTCGAATGGTCGTTATCACGTTATGGTTACGAATGCGGGGGGAGGTAGCAGCCGCTGGAAAGATCTTGCCGTCACTCGTTGGCGCGAAGACAAGACATGTGACAATTGGGGTAGTTTTTGTTATTTGCGCGATGTGTCGAGCGGTGAATTTTGGTCAACTACCTATCAGCCTGCACAAAAACCATCAAAGCGATATGAAGTAATTTTTTCGGAAGGGCGAGTGGAGTTCCGTCGCCGTGACCATGATTTTGATACGCATACCGAAATTACGGTTTCCCCGGAAGATGATATAGAGCTGCGTCGTGTCCGCATCACCAACCGTGCATGGACACGGCAAACTATCGAGATCACTACATATGCTGAAGTCGTGCTGGCAACGCCAGCGGCCGATTCACAGGCGCCAGCCTTCGGGAATCTTTTTGTGCAAACTGAAATACTGCCTGAACGGCGTGCGATCGTTTGTCATCGGCGGCCGCGTTCGCAGAGTGATCATACGCCGTGGATGTTCCATTTGATGAACGTACACGGAGCTACCGTTGATGCTGTCTCTTACGAGACGGATCGCATGCGTTTTGTTGGACGTGGAAACACGGTTGCCGCTCCGTATGCGATGACTGATGCGGCTTCTCTTTCGAGTAGTGCCGGTTCGGTTTTAGATCCAATCGTCGCGATTCGGCAACGCTTGTCCATCGGTCCCGGTGAATGCGCTACGATCGACATCGTCACCGGGGTCGGTGATTCTCATCAGGCTGTATTGAATCTGATCGATAAATATCAGGATCATCGCTTGGCAGATCGCGTTTTCGATGTGGCGCGAACCCACAGCCTTGTGATGTTGCGGCAACTCAATGCGAGCGAGGCCGATGCACAATTATTTTGCCGTCTGGCTGGTTCGGTGATTTTTGCCAATGCTTCATTGCGTGCCGATACCAGTGTGCTGCGCAACAATCAGCGCGGTCAATCGGGTCTGTGGGGGTACGCTATTTCCGGCGATCTCCCCATTGTGCTGGTACAGATTAGTGATCCGGCCAATATTGATTTAGTGCGGAAAGTGGTGGCAGCCCATGCATATTGGCGTCTTAAAGGTCTGGCGGTCGATTTGATAATCTGGAATGAAGATCACTCCGGTTACCGGCAACTATTGCAAGAACAGGTCATGGGACTGGTCTCCAGCAGTGTTGAGGCGCACATGCTCGATTGTCCGGGAGGTATCTTCATTCATCGCGGCGAGCAGATTGCGCCAGAAGATCGGATATTGTTGCAAACAGTCGCACGCGCGATCATTGTTGATAGTAAGGGTAGTCTGGCAGATCAGGTCACCCGTCGTATTCCTGCGGAATTGCCCGTTGCACTTACGGGATCGGCACCGATCCGGCGTTCTGATTCCAGGCGAATGGTTGAATTGCCCCGCCATCGGCTTCTTTTTGATAATGGTCTCGGTGGATTTTCCGAGGATGGCCGCGAATATGTGATCACTACCGGACTTGACCAAATGACCCCGGCACCATGGTCGAATGTGCTGGCTAACCCGCATTTTGGAACGGTGATTTCTGAAAGTGGTCAAGCCTATACTTGGGGTGAGAATGCGCACGAATTCCGCCTGACACCTTGGCGCAATGATCCGGTGAGCGATGGAGGGGGCGAAGTTTTTTATCTTCGCGACGAAGAGAGTGGCTATTTCTGGTCGCCAACACCCTTACCAAAATGTGGTGTAACGCCATACATTACACGGCACGGGTTTGGTTATAGTGTTTTCGAGCATAGCGAGGGCGGTATCTATTCGGAGCTATGGATATTCGTTGCCTTGGATGCATCAGTTAAATTCACGATATTGAAAGTTCGTAATGACTCCGGACGGTCACGCCAACTTTCCGTGACCGGATACACTGAATGGGTGTTGGGCGATTTACGCGAGAAAACCGGTATGCACGTGATTACCGCGATCGATCCCAAAAGCGGAGTGTTGCTCGCGCGTAATCCCTATAACAACGATTTTGTAGGCCGGGTTGCTTTCTTTGACACCGACGATACCACGCGTAGCGTGACGGGTGATCGAACCGAGTTCATTGGTCGTAATGGTGGACTTAAAAATCCGGCGGCCATGGCGTGGGCGGAACTTTCCGGTCGAGTTGGTCCGGCGCTGGACCCCTGCGGTGCCCTCCGGGTATCCTTTGAGCTGGATGCGGGCCAGACGCATGAGACTGTTTTCCGCCTCGGTCTTGGTCGTGATGCTGACGATGCCCAGACACTGGTGCAACGTTTCCGTGGTTCGATCGCGGCGCATGATGCATTAGAGAAAGTACAGCAATACTGGCAGCGGACACTGGGCACCGTTCAGGTGCAAACACCCGATCCGTCCATAAATCTATTGACGAACGGTTGGCTCGTATACCAGATTTTGGTCTGCCGTGTGTGGGGTCGCAGCGGTTATTATCAGTCGGGTGGGGCTTTTGGCTTCCGTGATCAGTTGCAGGATGCGATGGCGCTCGTCCATGCAGAACCCGTTCTGGTGCGCGAGCATTTGCTTCGTTGTGCAGCGCGTCAATTCATTGAAGGTGACGTTCAGCATTGGTGGCATCCCCCAATGGGCCGTGGTGTGCGCACGCGCTGTTCAGATGACTACCTCTGGCTACCTTTGGTAACGTGTCGTTACATAACAGCTACCGGCGATATGAGTGTGCTGGAGGAATCCGTGTCATTCCTTGAGGGGCGTTTGGTTCACTCCGACGAAGATTCATATTATGACTTGCCTGTTCATTCCGAGCAGGCTGCGAGTTTGTACGAACATTGCGTGCGCGCTATCGTTCATGGCTTGCGATTCGGCGAACATGGTCTCCCGTTGATGGGGGCCGGAGACTGGAACGACGGAATGAATCTGGTCGGTATCCACGGTAAAGGCGAAAGTACCTGGCTAGCCTTCTTTTTGTATGACGTGCTCATTAAATTTGTGGACGTCGCTGCCAAGTTTGGCGATACGGCTTTTGTCGAGCGCTGCGAAACAGAAGCTGTTCGTCTGCGCCAAAATATTGAGCTGCACGGCTGGGATGGCCAATGGTATCTCCGTGCTTTCTTTGATGATGGCAGTCCGCTGGGTTCTTCCTCTAATTCTGAATGCCGGATTGATTCGATTGCACAAAGTTGGTCCGTGCTGTCCGGTGCAGGTGCCGACACGCGTCAACGGCAAGCTATGGAAGCATTGAGCGAGCATTTGGTACGAAGGGATTCCGGGATTATTCAATTGCTCGATCCGCCTTTCGACAAATCGCCATTAAATCCCGGCTACATTAAAGGCTATGTCCCCGGTGTTCGTGAGAACGGTGGACAGTATACTCATGCGGCCATCTGGGCGACGATGGCGTTCGCTACATTAGGAGATCGCCAGCGCGCGTGGGAATTATTGGCGATGATTAATCCGGTGAATCATGCGCAAACGCCCGAGGCAGTGGCGGTATACAAGACGGAACCGTATGTTGTCGCAGCCGATGTATATGCCGTCCCGCCACACACTGGCCGGGGTGGGTGGTCCTGGTATACAGGATCTGCTGGCTGGCTGTATCGATTGATCCTGGAAACGCTGCTGGGCTTAACGCTGGAGGGGGATAAACTGCGTTTCGTACCGTGCCTTCCAGCGGACTGGAAGACGTTCACAGTGAACTATCGCTACCGAGAGACGGGCTATCACATCACCATCATTCAGATCAGTGATGCCGACAAAAAGCCCGGTGTAACCATCGATGGCGTTGTACAGCACGATATGGTCATTGCTCTGGTTAACGATGGTCAGCCACACACTGTTGAGGTACGGCTAGGGAATGTTCCTGCATAAAAAATGTTTCTGGTTTTGAGTAAGGTGAGCGTTAGGCTTCATCCATACCATAAGGTATCTGGTCAAATATTTTTTGGAGTTTTTAAAAATGTAATATTTTTATAGAGGTATCTTAATGAAATCAAATAGACAGTCTTTCATGGCGTTGCGCCGTTTACTGAAATGGGTCGGCGGGTTTTTACTCGTGATAATACTGTTGATCGTTTTGATTATTACATTCTTCAACTGGAATTGGTTGCGTGGCCCGATAGAGCGTATGGCCACGGAAAAGACAGGTCGTCAATTGGTAATCAATGGCGATCTGTCAGCGCATCTTGCTTGGCCCCGCCCCTTGTTTCGCGCTGAACACATTACGTTTGCCAATCCGCCATGGGCCAAAGAAAAACAAATGGTTGCAGTTGGTGGCATCGAATTCACCATTGATTTGTCAGCGTTGCTAAGGAAAAACGTGGTTTTGCCCGAAGTGCGCCTTGAGCATCCAGTCGTTTTTCTGGAGCAGAGCGCAGACGGTCGGAAGAATTGGTTGTTAGACCATGATCAGAAGGACGAGGATTCACGCGTCCATATCGGCCATATACTACTTGATCACGGGCGACTCTCTTATGATGATCCCGTTAAAATGATCAGTATTCAGTCAGAAATTTCAACGCAAGATGGTGAGCAACAAGCTGGCCCCGCTAAAGCGGGTATTGTGTTCAGCGCCAGGGGGCAGTATCAAGGCCTTCCGCTCGCGGTGCATGGTACGGGCGGAGCGGTGTTAGCCCTGCACAATGAAGCAGTGCCCTATCCGTTGAAGATCGATGCCAAAATAGGACAGACTGCTGCGCAGGCCGATGGGACGATTACCGGCTTGACCAAAATTTCTGCGGTCGATCTGAATCTTGTCTTGCGTGGCGATAGTCTGGCAGATCTTTTTCCGTTGATTGGTATCGTACTTCCAGACACTCCCGCCTATTCGACCAAGGGTCGTCTGATGCATAGTGAGCATAAGTGGCGTTATGAAAATTTTGCAGGCGCAACAGGTAAAAGTGACATTGCTGGCACGCTACAGGTTGTTACCGGCGGTAAACGTCCTTTTATGCAAGGCGAGCTGGTTTCCAAGGTACTTGATCTGGCTGATTTAGGCCCACTGATCGGTGCTAGACCGGGTAGCCTGGTAGAGGCCGCCAAGCAACCCGCCCCCTCGTCTGATCAGACCACAGTAATCTCAGCCAAGGCTCGCGTATTGCCCGACGAGCCGTTTAATACTGACCGCTGGAGTACCATGGATGCGGATGTAAAGCTGCGTGCAAAATCCATTCGTCGCGCCAAGGCGTTGCCCATCGAAGATCTGGTAGTTCATCTGAAACTACAGGATTCAGTACTGACGCTTAGTCCGCTTAATTTTGGCTTGGCGGGGGGTGATCTTGTCGCCCTGGTTTCGCTCGATGGACAACAGGATCCGATCCGGGCACATGCTAAAGTGCAAGCAAAAAAACTTTTACTGAGTAAGTTATTTCCGACGGTCGATTTGTCTAAGGCAAGCATCGGTGAGATTAATGGCGCATTCGATATAAGCGGTAAGGGTAATTCGGTGGCGCATATGTTGGCAACCTCAAACGGTAAGCTTGGCCTTGTCATCGCAGGGGGTGAAATCAGTAATGAGATGATTGAAATAATTGGTCTGGATTTGTGGGAATGGCTTAGATTCAAGATGAAGGGTGATCAGCCTACGCAAATCCGTTGCGGCGTCGCTGATTTTGGCGTTAAGAATGGCGTGATGGAGGCCAATGCGCTGATTCTTGATACGGTGGATACCAATATTGGTGGCATGGGGACGATCGATTTTGGCAAGGAAATGCTGGATTTGACGTTAAATCCGCAACCAAAAGATAAAAGCCCGATTGCATTGCGCGGCCCTATTCATATACGCGGAACATTAGCCAACCCTGACGTGCAGTTAGATAAGGTCAAACTTGTTGAGCGCGGCCTGGGTGCGGTATTACTCGGCATAATCAATCCGCTACTCGCTCTGATCCCCCTGATTGAAACTGGACCGGGTTTGGATAGTGATTGCGGACGGCTGATTCAGAAAACGCAGGAACCTGCGTCGCATAAGACGGCAGTTGGAGCAAAGCGCGGATCTGCGCTTTGATGGGTCTTATAGATTGTTCCGCACGAGTTCAGCCAATAGTTAGACTGGTACATATTTACTGTCTGTCAGTCACAATTATGCAATCGATTCAATTAAGATTTAAAAAGAAAATTATTTGATGAATCTGCATTTAATCAAGATAACCGTATTTTTGTCTTCAATGCATTTGGGTTGTCTTCACGTTGGAGATATCACCAAGGGTAAATAGTATGAGATGTTTAGCCCAAAACAAACTATGCTCACTAATTTTACTTTTACCTGGATTGAAATAAATGGAATTTGTACTCAAAAAAATATATGCAACTTCTGAAGAGACTGATCCAGCCCTGTTGATTGAACTTGTGGATAAAATTCGACCGAAGACTCCCAATGTGAGTGGGGTGGCTACAATAAATTTACGCGCTTTGATCCAGTTGTTGAGGATGCACCCTGAATATGGTGCCGCACTTCGAAGCTATGTATTAGCACTATTTGAAAAGCGTCGCCACAGCCATCTTTATGCCGATATCGGCATATTATCTAACGAAGGTTTTTTTACTACAGTCTGGAATCGTTTCGTCTTTCGTTTATTACCGCCGGAAACACGCGACGATTACCTGAAAGATATGTTCGGGCTCGTGTTCCATAGGCATACCGATTATCTATGGGTTGATCAAATACCTGATGAAGTATGGATTGAATTATTGAAGTGTATTGATTTTGATGCTGAGCCCTCTCATCCCGGATGGGCAAAAATTCAGAAGGAAATGCTGGATGCAGTTCAGATGCTGTCTTATCGTATTGCATCCACGGGTCTTGAACATGAGCTGGTGCGTAATTATCCGGATATTGAACGCTTCGAATCTCCGTTTTTAGCTCAGAACGTCGAGGTCTGCGATTATTACCAAGCCTATCATGCCCATCTCAGGGGAGATCCTGCGCTGCCTGACGACAGGCATATCCCGGTATTGTTGCAGCAATGCGAAGAGGTGTTGGTGAAGGTGCGCAAGCAAGCGTCACAAAATGGTGCGAGCATTAGCCTTACGTATCATTTGCAGCGCGTGCATCAGATGATCAAGCGACTGCAAACTTTGTTGGTGTTGCTCGACCCAAACGAAACTACGATGCGTAGTTTGGCTTTGCTGCGTGAATTAGTGCGTGAGGAGAATCGTAAATACAGCGTGCGTGATGTATTTACGCGTGTGACCGATCTGGTAGCGTTACAGGTCACAGAGAATGCAGGTAAAACGGGTGAACATTATGCTGCTGTGACGCGGGGCGAGTATTTTAATATGCTGCGTTCATCCATGGGGGCGGGTTTTATAATCGGATTTATGGCGCTGATCAAGATCGGGATTAGCAAGATGATGTTCGCGCCTTTAACCCAAACTTTTTTCTTCAGTATGAACTATGCCTTCGGCTTTTTACTGATACACGTGATGCATTTTACCGTTGCCACCAAACAACCCGCCATGACTGCGGCAACGATTGCCGCTACAGTTGACCAGAATGCTGCATTGAACAGTAAAGGTAAGGCACCGCTTGATGGAGTCGTGCAACTCATCGCTATTGTGTGGCGCACCCAGATTGTTTCAATTCTGGGCAATGTGATACTTGCGATTCCAACCGGCATGCTCATTGCGTTGCTAAGCCAAATGGCCGGTACGCCGGTGATGTCGGAGGAAAAAGCCTGGCATACATTGGAGGATATCAATCCTTTCTATAGCTGGACTTTGGTTCACGCCGCAATTGCGGGAATATGTCTTTTTTTTGCCGGATTGATCTCGGGTTATTACGACAATAAGTGTGCTTACACTCGAATTCCTGCTCGTTTAAAACAATTGCACTGGTTGCGGAAATTGTTAGGGGAGCATCGTCTTGATCGCTTTGCGGTTTATATGGGAGACAATCTGGGTGCGTTAATGGGGAATTTTACGTTTGGCATCATGCTCGGTAGCATGGGACTGATAGGTTTTATGTTAGGTTTTCCTTTCATTGATATCCGTCACGTCACGTTTTCGTCAGCTAACTTTGCTTTTGCGTTAGTTGCACTTGATTTTAGGGTGAGTGAACAGTTAGTAGCGGTGTCCCTGTTAGGCATTGCGCTGATCGGGATAGTCAATCTTGCGGTGAGTTTTGGCTTGGCACTTTATGTCGCGATGAAGGCGCGCCAAGTACGTTTCAATCGTATTGGCGAATTGTTTCGGATGCTGGGGGCTCGCTTTGTAAGTAATCCACGTGAATTTTTCTTTCCTCCCCGAAGTGGAGCTGTACTACAAAATGCGGCACCTTGAGCAACAATAAAGATGGGTAGAGCGGAAAGAAAGGGTAGCAAGAAGCGTTGGAGGAGTTCTATCATGTGCGCGGGATAATTGATCTTACCGGCGTTAAAACAGTAGTGTCAGAAATTTTTTTTGGCATCGTTTTATTACAATAAAGCACCATGATTGAGTGCCGTCATTATTGATCAGGTTCACATGTTTAAAAATTTGACCATTAAAACCCGTTTGACGTTCACCCTTTCTTTCTTGGTAGCTTTTCTGCTAGGGATCGAAACGCTTGGATTATGGGGAATGAGTAAGGCAAACGACGGTTTGAAAACTGTTTATGAGGATAACGTCATTCCGCTTGGACAATTGGATCATATTGAATCGCTCTTGCAACAAAATCGTCTCCTCATCGCAGCTGCATTGGTGACACCCACTTCCGAGATCATCGACAACAACACAGCCATACTCGAAAAAGATATCGAAGAGATCACCAAAGCCTGGGAAGGATACATGAAGACTTATCTGACTCCAGAGGAGGAAAAGCTGGCTAGTACATTTGCTGAGGACCAAAAAAAATTCGTCACTGAGGGTCTAAGGCCAGCAATAGCCGCTTTGCGGACGCACGAAATCATTGAGGCGAATAAAATTGTTGTGGAGAAAATACGTCCCCTCTATGAATTAGTCAAGAAAGACATTGGATTACTTATTGATATTCAAATAGATATTACTAAACAGGAATATAAACGCCAACAAGACCGGTATGTGATTACGCGTAATATTTTCATCGCTTTGATAATTATTGCTCTGGTGATGGTTGTATTGATCAGTGTTGCGGTCACTCGGGTTATCTTCAGGCCGTTAGAACAAGCAGTGAAGATTGCTAATAGCGTTACCACAGGGGACTTTACGCAGCAAATCGACGTTCGGTCGACAGATGAAATTGGCCAATTGTTGCAAGCATTGAAAGAAATGAATGATAGTCTGGTGACGACTGTTGGCCAGTTGCGCGACAGCGAAACGCATGTTCGCGCCATGCTGAATAACCTGATTGAGGGCATCATTACAATTAACGAATATGGTGTGATTGGAACTTTCAATGCTACTGCCGAGCGTATATTCGGTTACACCGAGGCCGAGGTACTCAACAAAAATGTTTCCATGCTCATGCCCGTTCCCTACCGCGATGCGCACGACAGTTATCTAGCCCGCTATCTACAGACGCGCCAGAAAAACATCATTGGTATTAGCCGCGAGGTAGTGGGGCTGCGTAAAGATGGAACCATCTTCCCCATGGAGCTGGCAGTGATTGAAACGCGCCAGGGCGAAAGCCATATATTCACTGGCTCTTTCCGTGATATTAGTGCGCGTAAGCAGGCGGAAGAACAGAAGGCACGCCTAATCTACGAACTTGAAAGTACCCAGGAGGAACTAAAAAGCTTTGCTTATGTGGTGTCCCATGATCTGAAGGCACCGTTGCGAGCTATCAGCGCATTGGCTGGCTGGCTTGTCCATGATTACTCGGACAAGTTTGATGAAAAGGGTAAAGAATATATAGATCTGCTTATTAAACGGGTATACCGCATGGATAATCTGATTAATGGTATTTTGCAATATTCGCGAGTAGGCCGAGTGAAGGAGCAGAGCGTTGCGGTAAACCTTGACCAGTTAGTGCGAGAAGTGATTGACCTGCTTTCACCACCGGCCAATATTGTGATCAGCATTGAAAATACTTTACCTACCGTTTTGGTAGAGCCGACCCGCATCGAGCAGGTATTTCAAAATTTGCTCTTCAATGCTATCAAATTCATGGACAAACCCCAGGGCGAAATTCGTATCGCCTGTAGTTCAGAAGATCAGCATTGGAAATTTCTTATCGCCGACAATGGGCCAGGTATTGAGTTGCGACATTTTGAACGGATCTTTCAGTTATTCCAGACCTTGGTGCCGCGAGATCGGATGGAAGGTACGGGTGTAGGCCTTTCTTTGGTGAAAAAAATTGTGGAAATGTACGGTGGTAAAATATGGCTGGAATCCAAAGTGGGGGAAGGAAGCAAGTTTTTTTTCACGTTACCTAAAACTGTAATAATAAGCTCAAATTAAGGAATAAAGAAAAGTATGAGGATTACCAATAAACCTATTCTTCTGGTAGAAGATGACCACGTGGACACTATGACCGTTATTCGCGCTTTAAAAGATATTCGCGTAACGAATCCGTTGGTACGGCAGGAAAACGGCGAAGAAGCGCTGAATTATTTACGCGATTCTAATAATGACAGACCCTGCATTATCTTGCTTGATTTAAATATGCCTATCATGAACGGTATCGAGTTTTTGCAGGTAATGAAGAATGATGACCAATTAAAAGTTATTCCGGTGATTGTGCTGACCACGTCTGAAGAACAACAAGATAAGGTGAAAAGTTTTAATTTGGGCGTGGCTGGCTATATGACTAAACCTGTAGATTACCTGCAATTTGTTGAAGTGATGCGTTCAATTGATACCTATTGGACTATCAGTGAAATGCCCTGATATGCTCAGATCACGGAGTGGGTTTTTATATTAACAAGGTACTGATTTTAGAATGAAAAAATCTCATATTCGGATACTGGTAGTTGATGATGACATGGTGGACCGTTTAGCCTGTCGCCGTGCTCTTGAAGAATGTTCGGATTACAGTTATGTACTGACAGAAGCCGAGACAGGACGGGAGGGGTTACAGTTTGCCGAGGCGCAAAAACCGGACTGTATTTTGCTGGACTACCATATGCCGGATATGAATGGTTTAGAGTTTTTGACTGAGCTGATTGACGAAGTAGGAGAGATTCCGATTCCCGTGATGATGTTGACCGGCGCTGATAGTGCTTCAGTCGCGGTTGAGGCCATGAAGCGTGGTGCATGGGATTACATGGTCAAGGATGTAGAGCGCGAGTATCTCAAATTATTACCCACCGTTATCCAGCGCGTGCTGCGCGAGCGGGAGATGCGGACGGAAAAAAAACTGACAGAAGACAAGCTGCTCCAAGCCGAGGCTAAATACCGCAACCTGGTAGAGCAAATCCCGGCAATTACCTATATTGCAGCGCTGGATGAAGACAATAAAGTTCTTTATATTAGTCCACAAATCAAAGTGTTGGGTTTTTCTCCGACACAATGGCTGGAAACTCCAGGAATTCATCTCGCCCACATTCATCAGGAAGACCGGGCACGCGTGTTAACTGAACTAACAAAAAGCCGTGCCAAGGGCACGCCGTTGCGTTGCGAATATCGTCTGATTTCCTGCGATGGAACAGTTTTTTGGTTTCGTGATGAAGCAAGCGTAGTGAGGGATGAGTCGGGACGCTCGCTATTTCTTCAAGGAATTCTGGTTGATATTACTGAAAGTAAACAGATAGAAGCTGAACTGCGGCAGCACCGCTGGCGTCTTGAGGAGCTAGTGGCAAAGCGTACTGATGAACTTGCGGAAGCGAATAAACATCTGCGTCAGGATATTGTGGAACGCAAGCTTGTTCAAGCAGAGCTGATTAACGCCAAGGCAGCCGCAGAAAAAGCCAATCTGACGAAATCGAATTTTCTTTCTAGCATGAGCCATGAATTGCGCACACCACTTAATGCCATTCTTGGCTTTGCGCAATTGTTAGAAATTGGTACTCCTGCGCCAACGCCTACCCAAATGACCAGGCTTAAAGAGATTCTCCAGGGAGGATGGTATTTGCTGGAGCTGATCAACGAAATTCTGGATCTTGCGACAATTGAATCCGGCAATCTTGCGCTGAATCTAGATTCGGTATCTCTGGCTGAGGTCATATCCGAATGCCAGGCTATGATTGAACCTCAGGCACAGCAACATGGCATTCAGTTGATTTTTCCCAAGTTCGATAGTCCTTTGACTGTTAAGGCAGATCGGACTCGGTTAAAGCAGGCTTTGATCAACCTGCTATCCAATGCGATTAAATACAATCGTGAGCAGGGAACGGTTGAGGTGACATGCGTTACAGGTACTTCGGATTACGTTCGCATCAGCGTTCAGGATACGGGAGAGGGATTGTCCCCAGAAAAATTGACGCAACTTTTCCAGCCATTCAATCGTCTTGGTCAAGAAAATGGAGCCGTCGAAGGGACGGGCATTGGCCTGGCAGTGACCAAGGAATTAGTCGAATTGATGGGTGGTGCAATCGGTGTAGACAGTACCGTCGGAGTGGGCAGTGTATTCTGGTTTGAACTAATTTTGGCTACAGAGCCTCAACTTGCCTTGGAAGGATGCGAATCCCAGGAATTGACTGCACCAACTTATGTTGGTAGTCAGCAGTACACCATGCTCTATTTTGAAGATAATCTGATTAATTCGTCATTAATCAAAGAGCTTATTGAAGAGGATCGTCCAGATATACAGTTGTTGATTGCGGGTAACGGCAATCGGGGTATCGAGCTGGCACGTATTCATCTTCCAGATGTAATTTTGATGGATATCACCTTGCCTGATATGAATGGAATCGAAGCTATGGAGGTTCTTCGTCAAGATCCGCTGACATCGTCTATCCCTATTGTTGCACTGAGTGCGGATGCTATGCCCGATCATATTTTGAAGGGGTTGGAAGCAGGTTTTTTTCGCTATATCTGTAAGCCCTTCGAACTCAAAGAGTTTATGTTTGTGATTGACGAGGCCATTGCGTGTCGGAAAAGCAGCCTAGCCGATACGAGTAGAACAAAGGAAATTGAGGATTAATTCCCCGAGTGTTGGAGTGAGAAATACTAGCCAGTGAGCATATGTAACTTTTGCTAGAGCAAACGAGTCTTTGTTGATTGACTTATTTTTGTTTTTTACTTCAGTACCACTACAAATATTAAAGTTGATAATGTAATGGTCAGTACAACACAGGCATAGATCAATAGCTTGATTCGGACTTGTAAAACTTCGATTACATTAACGACGTGTGCATTTTGTTCGGCAAGTGACTTGATTAATTTGGCTGAAGAGTTATGGTCAGAATTCAGTTCAATGATCTTTGCCTGAAGATGGCGAACGCGATTGTCTAAATTTGTAAGTCCTTCAGCATCGAAAGAGACCATTGTTGACGAATTGTCAGCCATAGGTTGGCTATTTGTTTCATCTTTTGTCGTGGTAAAAAGGCGCTTTGCGCCTTTAACCACGCCCGGCGCGGCGTCCAGCACATCTTTCCATGGTATGACCCGTAGTGCGTTAATCCAACCTATAGCCAAGATGTTTCCTCCTGTGTCGTATATGTCGATATTATCAACCATATCACCAGCAGAGAGCACTGTCTGAATAAAATATTCTGGTGTGAATGATTTTCCTAAATTTACAAATCTCACTTCGGAATTTAGCAGGACCAAAGTAATAGGCGAAGGTATGGATTATTTTTGGCATTGCGGACAATAAAAACTGGATCGCTGTCCTTGTCGAATCTGCTTGATGACCGTGTTACATGCACGACAAGTTTCGGTTGCACGGCCATACACCCAGTAGTGTTGCTGGAAATAGCCAGGGTTGCCGTTGCTGTCTACGAAGTCGCGCAGGCTGCTGCCACCGAGTGCAATGGCTTCCGTCAGGGTTTCTTGTATCGTTATTACCAATCGGGCGCAGCGTGGTCGACTAAGTTTTGCAGCGGGTAGTTGCGGACGGATACCCGCGCGGAATAGTGCTTCATTGGCGTAGATGTTACCGACGCCGACGACGAGATGATGATCCATGATGACCAGTTTGATTGCGGCATTGCGTTTTCGTATCGCACCATAAAGATACTCGGCATTAAATTTATTTTCTAGCGGCTCTACCCCAAGCTTTAATAATAGTGGATGCTGTGCAGGGTCGCCTTCATGCCATAGCACTGCGCCGAAACGGCGTGGATCACGTAACCGCATCAGCATTCCGTTGGCCAGTTTTAAATCGAAATGATCGTGCTTTTCTGCTGCTATGCCCGCAGATAAAATACGCAAGCTGCCGGACATGCCGAGATGGAGGATGAGCGTGCCGCTGTCGCATTTGATTAACAAATATTTGGCACGACGATGCAGCGCATGAATGATCTGATCATGCAAAATGGTGGCTAACTGCTTGGGGATAGCCCAACGCAGATGAGAGGTGCGAATGGCTACGTCCGCGATTCGCTGGCCGACCAAATGCGGTTCCAGTCCGCGCAGTGTAGTTTCGACCTCGGGTAACTCAGGCATAAGATTTTTCTCTGTGAATTGTAAATAAGTTGGCCTATTGGGGTGGTCGTCTTATTTTTTGTCAGAACCCCCAGCAACTGCTTTCACGCCTGCCGTTGTAACATCGACAGTTGTACCAACCACCGCGGCGCCGACCTTAACGGTTGTTGCAACCACGGTAACCGCAGCATCAGCGACAGTAACCACCGCACAGCCGTTACAGAAAATGCAAATTAAGGTGTATAGAAGGTAGGCACGCATGGGAAGTTAATTTCTTCTGCGCCACCAAAGTATGGCACCCGCCAGCATTAACATCACAGGCAGGGCAATCAAGAAGCTACCACTGATTATGGTCAGATTGATTTTGCTCAAGGTAATCGCCCCATCTTTCACTGCACGGGGTTGAGTCGTGATGAGTTTTTCTTCGTTGCCTAGCCAGTTCGTCATGTTGACGCCAAGATCAAGATTGCCGCCGTTGCCGGAATAGGCATTGGCAAGAAACGAGCCGCCGCCGACGATAACAATGCGTTGTTCACGATCGTTTATGTTGCGTTGCAGGGCAAGTGCGATGGTTACGGGGCCGGGGATATCACGGGTTTTGTTGAATTGTGGTTTACCTTGCGGTATGTCGTGGCTAACCCAGCCACGTGGCGCGGCTTCTACCAGCGTGGTGTGCTGCCATGCAGCATTTTCTTCCCAGTTAATGGCGCGGGCAAAGGGGAAGACCGTGATCAAGTTAAAGTTTTGCGTGATGGCGTGCGGCGGGTAGCCCGCGCCCAGCGCCCAGGTTGGAGGAATATTCATTTCTGCTGCTGCTGGATCAACCACGATTCCAGGCGTGAGAATGATATCCAGTTTTTCAGTCAGACGCTCTAATCCACGCAAGGGCTCGGCATCTATTAGCCACAGCAGGTTACCGCCGTTGGCGATATAGCGTAGCAGCTTATCTATCTCGCCCTGTAATAGGTCGATTTGCGGCTGAGTAATGATCAACATGCTGGCATTATTGGGTACGTCCTGCGCTACCGTTAAATTTAGGCTGTTAAGGCGAAAGCCATTTTGTTGTAGCCGTTTGCCAAACTCGCCAAGATCGTGATTTGCGATACCTTCCAGATTACGTTCTCCATGTCCATCAAGATACATAACTGGTTGATTTTGTGTGTGAGCCATGCGTAATAATACGCTGGTAAGCGCTTGTTCGTTCAACATGGTGAGGTGTTCGCGTTTGCCGCCATATTCCACCAGCATTTCGCCATTGACACGAATATTGACTTTGCGCGCTTCCTCCGGTTGCTTCACCGGATCAATAAAGGCGAGCGAAATATCGGGCTTATAGCGTTGATAGAGAGCGACAAAATCACGGGTCAGCCTGTGCATATCGCCTAAAGTTGCATCTTGCCCTGTTACATACATCGTGAGTTTTATTTCACCGGGTAGCTGTTTTAGTACATTGATACTACTATCTGCCAAACTGTTGCTGGCATTTTGTGTCATATCCCATTGTGCGGGGTGACGTGCCGCAAGTTGATACAGTGTGACGATAGCGGCGAGCAACAGTACGGTGAAGGCAAGGTTTTTAATGAGCAGATTGAGTTGTGGGAATTTCATGCTGGAAGGCTCAGCTATAAATGCGGTTGTTATGCAATCGGCGTATCGTTAGCAACAGAAAGGTGATACAAAACAGCAGGAAGAATATTAGGTCTGTACTATTTAACAGGCCAATATTGAAGCTTTGAAAATGGCTGGTGGGAGCAAGCGCGCGCCAAGGCTTGTCATTATCCACCGCACTGATTTCCACCAGCCACAGACCAAAAAATATGGCCAGTGCACCGATAGCCGCCACTACTGGTTGTGCGGTGAGCGAGGAAATATACAGTCCCAACGCGGTGTAGCTGGCAGCAAGGAGTATTAGCCCCAACGCATTGGTGATAAGAAGTCCTGTGTCTAGTTGCGTGCCTGCGGCCAGAGTTAACACCATCACCAGGCAGCTGATGATGATGAGTAATAAAAATAACATTAGACCGATGAATTTTCCTATCACAATGTGAATATTAGAAACTGGCGCGCTCATTAATAGCGTTAGGGTTTGGTTGCGTCGTTCCTCGGCGATTGAGCGCATGGTAAAGATAGGTATCAGCATCATTAAAATCAGCGCGACGGTACCGAGTACGGGAGCCGCTACGGCTAATGTGGCACCGGGCGCGTTGGCAAGCTGCGCCAGTTGTGACTGTACTTGTAAAAAAGCATCCAGCCGTGCCAGGAAAAACCAGGCAAAGATAAATTGCAGGGCGCCCACGATCAGCCAGGTCGAAGGAATGGCGAACAGGCTGCGAAATTCCTTGAGCGCAATGGTTAGAGTCATAATTTTTCGTCTTGAGTGATTTGCATAAACACATCTTCCAGTCGCGTTTGTAGCGGAACCAGTTGCTCTGCTTGCCAGCCATGTTGCGCGGCGAGCGCGAGCAGCGCAGCGCTTGGGTTTGTGTGAGTGGCATGCAAAATGCGGAACTGTGTGGTGGAAAGCGGGTCTACTTGCTGTACGCCGGCGATGGCTTGCAATTCGGAAAGTGCAGGTGGCGCGAACAGGGTAACGATGAAGCCTGATTGATTGCCGTATTGCTGCATTTTTGTGCTGCTGCTACCGTAAATCAGGCGACCGTGATGCATAATTTCGACGCGATCACAAATATGTTCCACTTCGCTTAGCAGATGGGTAGAAAGGATAACGCTGTGCATATTCCCCAATTCGCGGATCAAGGTGCGGATGTCGCGGATTTGAGCTGGATCAAGGCCAACAGTAGGTTCGTCGAGAATAATTACTGCTGGTTGATGGATAATAGCTTGTGCAATGCCGACCCGTTGTTGATAGCCTTTGGAAAGTGTGCCGATGATTTTTTTCCCACTGTCCTGTAAACCGCAACGGTGTTTGGTTTCGGTTAAAGCATCCGGAATCTGCGCACGCGGTATACGATGCAGCTTGGCGGTGAATATAAGGAAATCGTTGACGCTCATTTCGCGGTATAAAGGAGGCGTTTCTGGCAAGAATCCGATTTGCGCCTTGGCTTTCTCGGGCTGACGTATTAGATCGAAGCCGCATATTTCAATTTCTCCCGCATGCGGCAAAAGTGCGCCGGTTAGCATTTGTAACGTTGTACTTTTGCCGGCCCCATTGTGCCCAAGCAAGCCAAGCACCTCGCCATGCCGAAGCTCTAAGGATATGCCATGGATGACCTCGCGTTGACCAAAGCGGCGAATCAGGTTACGTGCGGATAGGGTGATTGGTGCAGTGACTGACATTAGTGCGGATGCAGATTGTATGGAAAGGTAAATATAACCTAATATGTCGTTATACATCAAAATGAAATCTTTCAATGATGTCTGACCGCAAAATTAGGGATGTTTTTATGAAACGCATAGTTCGTTTATATAAAATAAAGATGTCAAACGCGGAAAAACTCGGAGCGATGCATTTGGACGTTCTTCGAATCTGAGCTACCCTTAGCTTTGACGCAATTCATAGTGCTGAAAGCTCGTCAGAGAGCATAGTACGACCCCATAAATTTTTTATTTTTTTAAATACTTATCTATTAAATATGTCGAATTTAAAACGTTGCACAGCTATTTTTGCATTGTTGCTGGTTTCTTGTGCGCACGCGTCGCAGCAGGACACGGAGAAGCCCGGATTTGAAGTGGAAAAGCAAGTGGAATTGCCCAAGCAGGAATTGACCCAGCAGGTACTCTATGAGTATTTGCTGGGTGAAATGGCCTTGCAGCGTGATCAGCCTGACTTAGCTGCGCAGCTGTATTTAAATCTGGCCAATTCGACACGTGATCCGCGCCTGGCGCGCTATGCTGCACATTTGGCTTTTGAGACGCGCCAAATGGACAAAGCGATGTCCGCATTCAACCTGTGGCTGGAAATAGAACCCAATTCACCGTTGGCGAAACAGGCTCTGGTCACCCTGCTGATTAGTGGCGGTAAGCTGGATGAGGCACGCCCGCATCTCGTGAGTCTTTTAGCAGCAGCGACGGATGTCGGAAATATTTTTATGCGAATTTCGCCAATGATCGCGAGTTATCCCGATAAAAATGCTGCATTTGATCTACTTCGCGAGCTGACATTACCTTATCCGCGGGTGGCGGAGGCACGTTGGGCGCTGGCACAGGTAGCAGAAGCCGCAGGTAAACACGAATTAGCCTTGGAAGAAGCCCAACAGGCATATGCCTTGCGCCCAGAATGGGATAGTGCCGTGCTACTCAATGCCCAATTGCTACAGGGTGCGGCGCCAAAGCAGGCATTGGCTTTACTGAAAAAATATCTGGAGTCTTATCCCGACACCAAAGAGGTGCGCCTGTTTTATGCACGCGTGCTGATGGAACAAAAGCAGAATCGAGAGGCGCGCGCAGAATTTCAGCGCTTGCTTAATGCGTATCCAGACAACGCCGATCTGGCGTTTGCTGTGGGATTGTTGTCATTAGACATAGGTGAGCTGGATCGTGGTGAGAAAGAGTTGCAGCAGGCCCTTACTAATCGAAAGAAAGATGAAGATGTAGTGTATTACTACCTGGGTCAGTTAAGTGAAGCGAAGAAGCATGATGAAGAGGCAATGCAGAATTACAGCAAAGTAAAAGATGGGGATTATAATTTTTCCTCGCGTATACGCATGGCTTTCCTGACCAATAAATTGGGTAAACTGGATGAGGCGCGGCAGCTCTTGCACAAGACTGTTGCGAAAAATAATCAGCAGCGGATACAACTGGTTATGGTTGAAGTACAGATTCTACGCGATGCACAGCAATTTGAGGCTGCCTATCAGGTACTCATGTTAGGGTTGGAAAAATTACCCAACCAACCCGACCTGATGTATGAGGCAGCGATGCTGGCGGAGAAGGCTGGAAAACCTGATGCATTTGAGCAGATGATGCTAAAGTTAATTGAAATTGAGCCTGGTTACGCACAAGCTTATAACGCGCTGGGCTATGGTTTACTGGAGCGCAACGAACGCATACCCGAGGCGATGAAACTGGTGGAGAAGGCATACCAGCTTGCTCCGGATGACATCGGCATCATTGATAGTATGGGTTTTGGGTATTACCGCTTGGGTGATTTGTCCAAAAGTTTGGAGTTCCTGCGCCGGGCCTATGCCGCCAATCCAGATCCGGAAATTGCTGCACATCTTGGCGAAGTACTGTGGGCTCAGGGCGAAAAGGAGCAAGCAAAAAAAATGTGGAGCGATGCACTAAAAGCTCATCCTGGTAATAATGCGCTACAGGTGGTCATCAAGAAATTTACGCCTTGATACATCGATTCTTTTTGCTGTGCCTCTTGCTGCTGGGGGGATGCGCAAGTGTGCCACCGGTATCTAAGTCTGTTACGCGGCCTATGCAGTCGGAACGTGTACATTTTGTATTGTCTGGACGGGTTGCCGTAAAGTATGACGGAAATCGATCTTCATCCGGGGTACGCTGGATGCATTATGCTGGGGCAGATGAACTCCTGTTGCTTGCACCATTTGGGCAGACTGTGGCTCGTATTCGTAGTGATATGAGGGGGGCAGTGCTGGATATGCCGTTTAAGCACTACGCGGCACAAGACGCTGACGAATTAACTCAGCAAGTACTGGGCTGGCGTTTGCCGCTGTCGGGCTTGCGTTATTGGGTGTTAGGGTTGCCAGCGCCGAAGAGTGTATTTGGCATTGAGCATGATGCTAACGGGCAAGTGATACTGTTAAATCAGGATGGTTGGGCGATACGCTATACGCGCTATGCAGCGCAAACACCTGACAGTTTGCCGTTACGTATTGCCTTGCAGCGCGATGGCCTGGAAATCCAATTACTGATCGATGAATGGGAAATATAACAAAAACTTTAACCCTTCCGGCACCCGCCAAACTCAACCTTTTTTTGCATGTGGTCGGGCGCAGGATAGATGGCTATCATCTGTTGCAAACGCTGTTTCGTTTCATTGATTTTAGTGACCTATTGCATTTCTCACTCCGCAAGAATGGTGTGGTGCGCCGTATTAGTGCGCTCGATGGCGTGCCACAGGAGCAGGACTTGTGCGTGCGCGCCGCACGTCTGCTACAAAAGGAATGCGGTTGCAGCTTGGGTGTGGATATAACGCTGGAAAAACGTATTCCTATGGGCGGAGGTTTGGGTGGGGGTAGTTCAGATGCAGCCACGACACTCCTTGCGCTGAATAGTCTATGGAACCTGGAGTTGTCGCGCGAACGGTTAATGGAGATAGGCTTGTCTCTGGGGGCGGACGTACCGGTATTTGTGTTTGGTGAAAATGCCTATGCAGAAGGCATAGGTGAGCAGTTACAGGCCTACGATGTACCGGATGCTTGGTATGTAGTGTTGTTTCCGCCAGTGCATGTCGTAACGGCAAAGGTATTTGCACACTTGGATTTTGCGAACTTGGAATTGACACGGGATGCGATTTCCCTCAGAATTCGCGGCCTTCCGCTACGGCTACCGCACAACGATTTACAGTCGGTGGTATGTAGCTTATATCCGGAAGTGGCGCGGCATATTGTTTGGCTTGAGCAATTTGTGCAAGCTCGAATGAGTGGCTCTGGTGCTTGCGTGTTTGCTGAGTTTGTTACTGAGGTACAGGCGCAAGCAGTGATAGAACATTTGCCGCCAGATATGCGCGGTATTGTAGTACGCGGTTTGCCGCAGCATCCACTACGGGATTTTACCGTAATGTGAAATGCAAGATTATTGGGGAGTCGCCAAGTGGTAAGGCACCGGATTTTGATTCCGGCATTCGTAGGTTCGATCCCTACCTCCCCAGCCAGTTTGTAGGATGTTGTTTGTTTGGGGCGCTTGCGCCCGTTTTTATTTTAAGGGGAGCATGGTGTCCAACGACGGCTTGATGGTGTTCACCGGCAATGCCAATCCTAAGCTTGCACAATATGTAGCACAGCACCTTAATATTCAACTTGGGCGAGCCACCGTTGGCCGTTTTTCAGACGGCGAGGTGATGATAGAGATTCTAGACAACGTGCGCGGCAAAGACGTGTTCGTTCTGCAATCAACATGCGCCCCAACCAACGATAATCTGATGGAAGTGCTGGTCATGGTGGATGCGCTTAAGCGCGCTTCCGCTGGTCGTATCATTGCCGCGCTACCCTATTTTGGCTATGCCCGGCAGGATCGACGTCCGCGTTCCGCGCGCGTGGCGATTACGGCCAAGGTGGTGGCGAACATGCTGAGCGGTGTTGGTGTGGATCGTGTTCTAACCATGGATTTGCATTCGGATCAGATTCAGGGGTTTTTCGATATTCCTGTGGACAACATTTACGCTAGCCCGATTTTATTGGCCGATGTATGGAAGCATAATTACAAAAATCTGGTGGTGGTCTCGCCGGATGTGGGTGGCGTGGTCCGTGCGCGGGCATTAGCCAAGCGTTTGGAAGCTGATCTCACTATCATTGACAAGCGTCGCCCCAAACCTAACGTAGCCAAGGTGATGAACATCATTGGTGAAGTGGTAGACCGAACCTGTTTGATCATGGATGATCTGGTTGATACTGGCAACACCTTATGCGAGGCTGCTGATGCACTGAAAGCCAAGGGTGCGGAAAAGGTGGTGGCGTATTGCACACACCCGGTGCTGTCTGGTTCGGCGATTGAACGCATAGAGAATTCTGCAATAGATGAACTGGTTGTGACTGATACGATCCCGCTGAGCAATGAAGCGATGGCTTGCAAGCGTATTCGCCAGTTGAGTGTGGCTGAATTGCTGGCCGAAACCATTCGACGCATCCATGCGGAAGAGTCCGTCAGTTCATTATTTACGGAATAGTTTTTGTGGCCGTCATGTTGAGGGTCGCGTAACCTGGAATTGCCTGGTCGCGGGTGATTCCGAATTTGAAGTGGAGAAATAAAATGAAAATCGAACTAAGCGCAATATTCCGCAAGGCGCAAGGAACGGGTGCGAGCCGCCGTCTGCGCAAGTCTGGCCGCGTGCCTGGCATCGTGTATGGTGGTGTTGAACCTACATTGATTGATCTTGATCACAACAATCTGTATCACAGCCTGCGTAAGGAAGCGTTTCATGCTTCCATTCTGACCCTTGATATAGATGGCAAAAAAGAACCAGTACTGTTGCGCGACTTTCAGATGCATCCATTTCGCCAGCAAGTCCAACATATCGATTTTCAGCGCGTGGAAGCAAATAAAAAGATCCATATGAAAGTGCCATTGCACTTTATAAATGCCGATATCTCCCCTGGGGTAAAGCTGAACGGAGGTATCATTTCTCACGTGATGAATGATCTGAATGTTGCTTGTTTGCCAGCTGACTTGCCCGAATTTATCGAGGTCGATCTATCCACGTTGGCGCTAAATCATTCTGTTCATGTTTCCGACCTTAAATTACCTAAAGGCGTAGAAGCGGCAGGTATTCATATTGGAGATGCGGTAGTGGCCACGGTTCAGGTACCGCGTGGCGCGATTGAAGCGGAAGCACTGGCCGCGGCTGAAGCAGCCGCTGCTTCTGCCGGGGATGGAAAAGCTGCGGCAAAACCTGCGGCAAAATCTAAATAGCATCAGTATTACAATTAAAAACCCGCCATGCACTTTTAAGTGTATGGCGGGTTTTTAACATGTCGTGAACAATTTTCACAGGTGTAAGCTAAAAATGAGTGAAATCAAATTAATTGTCGGGTTGGGTAATCCCGGTCGTGAATATGATTTCACCCGGCATAACGCTGGGTTCTGGTGGGTAGACACGTTTGCGCGTATGCACCCCTTTACTTTCAAGTCTGAAAGCAAATTCTACGGCTTGGTCGCGCGCGGTCAGCTGTATGGTCCTGAGTTATTCTTACTCAAGCCGCAAACCTTTATGAATATCAGTGGCCGTGCAGTAGGGGCGCTGGCACAATTCTACAAAATCGAACCTCGACACATTTTGGTCGTGCATGATGAACTCGATTTGCCGCCGGGCAGTGCCAAGCTTAAACTGGGTGGTGGTCACGGCGGACACAACGGCTTGAAGGACATCTTTGCGCATTTGGGTACACGCGATTTTTGGCGATTGCGCATAGGAATTGGTCATCCAGGTGAACGTGCGGATGTGGTTGATTATGTCTTGAATGCCCCGCGTCGTGAAGAAATGGAGTTAATCGAACACGCTATGCAGCGTGCGCTGGATGTGGCACCCATGATAGTTGAGGGCAAGCTGGAAGCGGCAATGCTGAAGTTGCACAGTAATTAATTTTAAGGAATATTCATGAGTCTGAAATGCGGAATCGTCGGCCTGCCCAATGTGGGTAAGTCCACCCTGTTCAATGCACTCACCAAGGCAGGTATAGCGGCGGAGAACTATCCGTTCTGTACGATTGAGCCTAATGTTGGCATTGTGGAAGTTCCGGATGCGCGGATGCAAGCGTTGGCCGATATCGTCAAGCCGCAAAAAATGCAATATGCCATCACCGAGTTTGTGGATATTGCTGGGCTGGTGGCTGGGGCATCCAAGGGTGAAGGTTTGGGTAACCAGTTTCTTGCCAACATTCGGGAGACCGATGGCATTTTGAACGTGGTGCGTTGTTTCGAAGATGACAATGTAATTCACGTGGCGGGCAAGGTCGATCCGATTGCAGATATTGAAACAATCGTAACGGAACTGGCGCTGGCGGATATGACAACGGTGGAAAAAGCCCAGTTGCGTAACTCCAAGGCTGCACGCTCCGGCGACAAAGAAGCCGCTAAGTTCGGTGAACTGCTGGATCAGGTTGCCGCACATTTAAACCAAGGCAAACCTGCGCGTATGATGAAGCTGGATGCAGCGCAGCTCGCCTCGCTGAAGCCGCTGTGCCTGCTCACAATTAAGCCTGCCATGTACGTGGCCAACGTGGCTGAAGATGGCTTTAAAAATAATCCATTATTGACGCGTCTGGAAGAGTTCGCCGCACGTGAAGGTGCGCCGGTTGTGGCCATTTGCGCAGCGCTGGAGTCAGAAATTTCAGAGCTTTCAGATGAAGATAAAAAAGAATTTTTGGCCGACATCGGCTTGGAAGAACCCGGTCTAAACCGACTGATTCGCGTGGCGTACAAATTGTTGGGTTTGCAAACCTACTTTACCGCCGGAGTGAAAGAAGTGCGCGCCTGGACGATACACATAGGCGACACCGCACCCCAGGCTGCGGGTGTCATCCATAATGATTTCGAGCACGGCTTTATTCGCGCTGAGGTGATCAGTTATGAGGATTTTGTTGCTTGCAAGGGCGAGGCGGGCGCAAAAGAAAAGGGAAAGATGCGGTTAGAGGGTAAGGATTATTTGGTGCAGGATGGCGATGTTATGCACTTCCGCTTCAACGTGTAAACTAATAGAGTAGTTCACAAACGATCGCCCGCTTCCGATATCGCTTAGACTAAATGTCCTGGCTTTGTAACTTGGCTAAACCAGATTGATGACAATCAGCAAGAGGAAGAACTGCTTTGATAAAGTATGATAGTGCAGTTCTAAACTCGGCAAAAACATTAAATCCAGCTACTGAGTAATATTAATAATTACATATTGGAGGCATACCATGCTAAGACAATTTATTTTTGCCTGTCTCTTCAGTTTTATAATTGCACAACCTGCACGAGCCGTTGTAGTGCCGACTCCCCTTACCCTGGATGACATCATCAGCAGCTCAGCTATTGCATTTCAAGGAAGTATCATTGAATATAAAACCGAAAGTGAGCCACAAACAGGCTTTATTATTTGTTATACGACATTTAAAGTGCAGGAGGTTTTAAAGGGTACAGTTGAAGCCACCTATACGATGAAGGAATCAATGCCACTTTGTGACCAAACTCAACATTCGGGTGTGTCTAAATTAGTGGATGGAAAGAGCAAAATTTACTTCCTTTATGGAGTTTCGGAAAGTGGCTTCTCCAGCCCAGTGGCTCTTGGACGAGGAGTGTTTAGCATCATTCAAGATGCAGCCGTATTAAGCGACTTTTCGCCACCTGCTTCAGAGCAATCTATAATTTCGCCAGCACCGGCGGGGCTTGAACACATTGGCCTTGAGGAATTTAAACAACTTGTGCGTCAGAAAATAGGGATGTGAAAGAATGATATCTCTGTAATTGGTGAAGATTATAGAAGAACTTCAATAAATCCTATTTTTATTCCGTCCGACTGGGAGCATTTTTTCGTCAATCAATGTCAGTTAAAAGAGACAGCAAGATCGTTTGGTGGCATTTTAGGGGGCATGTAATAGCAAACGGCAGATAAATGCATAGTAATTACTAGGCCCACAGGCTGCACTTCCGCTTCAACGGCTAAACCATTTTTATGTTTCGTGACATGGCATGAGACAACAAAACAATTCAAAACCCCCTGTTACACGGGGTTTTGAATTTTTGTCGTTTGTCTTCGTTGTTTGGCATCTCACAAACTACGTTTAACGCTGTGGTGCGTGAGTGACTGACCTTGAGAGATTGTGAAAAAAATTTAAGGCAAGTCAAATGGGAGCACACATGACCACCCCCTCATTGATCCAGTCGCGCGTAACGACTTCCTGGATAGCTGTTGCTGCAATGGAAAGGCGGTGATTGCTGTCAATCCCACGGGCAAACCCATTGTTATAGGCCCGGTAGACCGGTGTTGTACCGGTCGGGCATGTACCATCAATTGGTGGAGTCGAGACAAAATCCAGGCTTTCAAAATTCCAGCGCTTCTGCGTGGCTGGCGTGATGGCCTGAAGCTGTTTAAGGCCGTCACACTCAGGGATTGCTAATGTGTAGAAATGTGAATTGGGGCCAGGAACCTGGCTGCCGTAGAAACGGCAAACGGGCGTACTGCCGCCCGACTTGAAACTATTGCCAGTGCGAATCCAACCAGCCCCCGCGCTCCCGCTATCGATGCCAGCAGCCTCACTGGCGTCGGCGGTAATAAAATAGTGATCCAGGTTGATGTTATAGAACTCAACGATAGGCACGCTGACCAGCGCTCCGCTCAGGTCAAAGCGAGCTAGAACAGCACTCGTTGCATCCTGTCCCGCAACGAGTAAACGAGAATTGGCATCGAGCGCCAGCGCGCTGATGCTCCACATGCCGGGTAGCGGATACGCCCCGTCGGGGCCAAAACTTGCATCAAAACTGTTATTCGGAAGCAGGCGATATAGTGCTGCCGCGTTCGTGGGGCCAAAGCTACGGCTACGCGCTATCACCACACTGGCGTCGGGCAGTGCAGTAAGACTCCAATCGAGTTGACGCCGATCTGCCAACAAATTGTTCGCTCCGAGCAGCATGCCATTGTTGGAAACCCGAATCACGAGTAGTGAACTATTGGATGACCCATCGCGAATGCCAGCCAGCAAGGAGCCATCGCTCAGTGAGAGCAATGAGAATAGTTCTCCAATGGCGAAAGGATCGGCAAAATCATAAGTAAACTGACCAGCCGCCCCAAACGAAGTTACCGGCAATCCATGCGAATCTATCTTATAGAGACGCAGGTTCTGATTCGTCAGTACGGAAAAGACCACTGCACCGTCGCCGAGCAAAACCAGATCCATCTGCCTTGGATAGTCCCTAGCAGAAAACGCGAATTCGATTTTACCGTTCGTACCAAAATTCAGGTCAGGTGTGCCATCCGGCATTGTCTGCTGCAAAACTGCAACTCTGTCGTTCGTTGTTGTTCCGTAAAGCAAGCGCCCATCTGGACGAACACCCAACGAAAAATTCGAATTGTCGGTCGACGATGGTGTTAGAGCTGGGGAAAATCCGGTGTAGAGCGACCCGACAGAGTCAAATCGAAACGCTTTGGATGGGGTTGCGACGACCGGGCCCAATAAAGGATTGAATTCGGATCCCGCCGTCACGACCGTTATCGCGCCGTTTGCTTGTTCAGCTGCACGCACCTTGCCCCAGAAACTTAGGTGTTGCCCCGGCACCTTGCGCCTCGGGTCGAATGACACGCGCCCATTCGTCCCGAATGAAATGTCGGGGGAGCCATTTACTGTCAGGCGGTCAAGCGAATAATCAAAGGGGGAGTAAAAATTGCCTACGTCTACATAATTTGAAATACCTGCCAGCACAACTTTGCCCGAAGTTTCAACCAGTATTGTGTCAAGCTGGTAATAGTTATAGGGCTCCCCGCCGAGATGCACGACGCCGTTGTTTCCGAATGAAGTGTCGAGCACCGGCGCGGCGAGTGTTTCAAATATTGTGGCATGCAACGCGATAAGCGTAAAAAGTATCGTGAATATTTTTTTAGCTGTCACTGTCCCAAATACCTTCAGTAAGCTCGACATCATTTTTCCTTAATCAATAACCAATGAGATTCGAAACCAGAAACGTCCTTTATGAGGGTGCTTTGGAAAGGGGTAAATGGCGGATGGGTTGTGAACGGCCAGTTTTTTATGGCGTTCAACGCAGTGCTGAGTTTTATTATTTTATAGTGCTGCGCAATTAATGCATATTTGATGGTACTTCTAGCTCATTTTAAATGCAATAATGGAATCAATCCAAACCAAATGATATAGGTCAGCGAGGCCACCATCAGCCCATCAATGCGGCCGCATAGCCGTTGTTGTCTCCAGGCGCGGTAAATCAGAAATCCGAGCAGGCAAACATGAGGAAGCACCCACGGTAGCAATCCTTGAAAGCTTCCGCGCAAAGCGGGTTGATCTTTGATAAGTATCACGACCAATGGCGCCGCTACGGCCAGTACCAGGGTTAACAGCGTTGTCCAGCCTAATCCTAGGCGTACTACCAAGGTGCGCTTGCCAGCTTGTTTATCGGCCTCGAAGTCGGGAATACCTGAGAGGATGATGGCCGGCATTACCGCCAGAAGAAGCGGCAGGCTAATAAGCCACGGAAAGGGGCTGTTCCATTCTCCACCTTGGAATATATAGCCGCACATTATTACACCGAAGCTGTGGGTGACAGCCACATTGAGTTCCCCCAATCCACGCCAGACGAGCTTCAGGGGAGGCGCTGTATAACCCAGCCCTAACACTGTCATGATGAGTATAACGATAGGTACGGCATTGTTTCCCGCGAGAGAATCCACGAGTAAGCCTGTACAGGCCGCAGCGGCCATCAATGACATTACGATGCCTACGCGTAGTTCACTGAAGCTTAGATTTTTATCCACAAGTACCCGAGAGCCGCCGGTAAAGGGGCCGTAGTGGCGGTTGCACCGGTCGCTTTCATAATCGAACCAATCATTGGTAAATACCGTGGCTGCTTCCAGGAAAAACAGGCAGGTATAACCCAGCCAGTAGATCCATGAGTTCCAGTGTCCACTTGCCGCGGCTGCGCCCAATGCGCCTACCGTATAGGCCATCCAGGTCATCGGATAAAACTGGAGTCGTAATGCCTTGAGCCAGGCTTTCAGCTTAGTAGTCACACGGTCAATATAGCTTGAGGCTCCATTTCTTAAGGAAAAACCGAGTCCTCGGGCTTGCTCTAACCACTGGGCCCGTTGAATCGGCTCGGAGTCTTTTACGGGACCCAGCGCAAGAATGCGCGTAGTAGTAATGCCACAGAAGCCTAACGCGGATCGCTTCATGGCATTGTGACCGGGAGCGCGGTAGATGAATCGGTATACCCAAGACGGCATATCTAACGTGGTGATGAGATGAGCCGTCTTGCCGTTCAGCAAGCCCTCGAAGTGGCCGTCGTCACGTTCCCTGAAAGCAAATCCCGGCAATAGTATTCGGTCGAGAAATCCTTTAAGGCGAGCGGGTCCTACTCCCCACCAGGCAGGATAGATAAAAGTTATATGATCTGCCCACGTGATGAGCTGCAAGGCGTGTTCCAGATCAGCTTCCAGAGGTTGATCCCGAGGCGAGACTGGGTGTACGTCAAGGTCGAAGTCGATTGCCCCAAGATCTATCTTTTCAATCTCCATGCCAGCTGCTAGCGCGCCATTTTCATAGGCATTTGCAAGGGCGGAACATAGGCTGGGGCTACGTGGATGTCCTAAGATCACAAGCACCTTCATGGCGCCATCTCTCGACTCATAAATTTCATCCATTGATTACACTGTTCAATGCATATTATCTGGTTTCGTTATAACAATGTATGTGCGGCCGCCTACTGTATAAGCATTGGAGAAACTTATTCAGCAAGCGCCTTGATAACATTTTCCGGGCTGAGAATAGTACCAAGTGTGGTCGGATTGCCCCAGCGTACGTGGTATTTGTTCTCTGGTACTGAGGCGAGAGAGATTACCAAGTTGTTGAAGGCAATTAAATCGTTGGTCTCAAAGTAGGTGATGAAATCGATATCGTCCAACCCGGTAGCGTGATAGAGCTTGCGTTTGACGTTGACCAGATAGGGGAGTGTTGGCACGGTATGGCTTTCCATCTCCTTTAACCGTTGCTCAAATGATAAATTCCACCACTCGGCATTTTTCTTCACTGGAATAACGATAACGTAGCGAGGCGCATCGCCGGCGTAGGTTGCTGAACCGAGGCTAGCATTCAGTTCGGGTGACTTGGCTTTTGTGATGTAGTTCAAAGGCTTTGTCACGCCTACCAGGGTATCGAAAATATCAGCGTTTTTACCGATGGTTGTTGAGCGGAATTCACGCATGAATGTCTGCGCCTTAGCGAGGTCATAAGCATTTATACGGAAGAAAAAATCGGAATTGGTTTCCAGGCCGCGAGTCAGATAAAGATCCACTAGTACATTATCCTTATGCTTTTCGATCAATTTTGCTACTTCAGCAGCGCTATCCATTCGCTCAGTTTCAGGTATCTTGTTCCATTCTGGTCGCAGCTTAAACATCGTAAATACGCCAAAAACCCCCGGTTGGGTAAGAATCTTGGATCGTTCTATTACGGTGTCTGTTGTCGATTGTGGTGCGGCAATAGATGTCGTTTGCATCGTTATGATAGCTGCGATGGTTCCAGCAAGAAGGCTTACCGGGAGGTTGCGAATTGACAGGAATTTCATGATATTTTCCTTTTGAAATGGTTCAGTTAACTATTGAAATCAATACTGATTGTCTAAGCTTGCCAATGTATTCCAATTTAATTGTTAAATAGTTACATTGTCTACGTGAAAAATTCAAACAAGCAACGCTAATATTTGTAGCGAATCGGGTTTGTGGTGTAAAAATTCTGATGATATTCCTCTGCCGGATAAAGTACTGTAGCGGGCAACAACTCGGTCACAATGGGTTGGGTAGAACGTCCAGAAGAACCTAGTGCGGCCTTAGATGCTTCAGCTTGTTGTCGTTGATCCGCATTGCGATAAAAAATGACGCTACGGACGTATTTTGTGCCCTTGATTGCCGACAGGCAGCCAGTATGGCAAATATCAGCAGATAATACTAAGCGCACTGTGGGATTTTTTATCCACAATGGATAGGTTTGATAGGGTCATAATCAGCTTCTGAGCGCTGGTAAGGATTCGACCTTCGGCACAAATCGCAACGCTACACCATTATTGCACCAGCGCTCATTACGGGGCGGTGGGCCATCGTTAAATAAATGGCCCTGGTGGCCGTCGCAGCGCGCGCAGTGGTATTCCGTGCGGGGCAAAATCATTTTGAAATCACGTTTTGTTCCCACCTGTCCCGCAATGGGTTGGGTAAAACTGGGCCAGCCTGTGCCGCTTTCAAATTTGTGCGCACTTTCGAATAAAGGCAAGTAACAAGCCGCGCAAATGTAGATGCCATCACGATGCTCAAGATTAAGTTCGCTACTATTCTGCCGCTCGGTATCTTCTTCAAACAGTACCTGGTAAGCATGAGCGGAAACCAAGGGTCGCCATTCTTCATGTGGTTTATTCAGAGGTGTAACGGTGATGACACTGGTCGTATTTTCAGCCGCCCTATTGCGCGAACAAGCGGAAACTACCGGGAGCGCGGCCAGCATGACAAAACTTTGCAGCAGGGTTCGTCGTTTCATGGCAATTCCTTGTGGAAGTTTGCAAGATTGGACCATGTACTTACATTATCGTTCTTAACGTTTGAACCGCTTGCAACAAATTTTATGCAGATGTGTTTATCGGGAATCAATTCGGGTGGTCACTCATTTAGATTATCCTTGTGAAAAACGGACGATATCAATTCGTTTTTTCATGGCATTTTTATAAATAATGATTCGATGAGAAAGGCATCGTCAAAGTGGCGGCGACCGACAAAAGCGGTAGCATGGCGCCCCCACTGACGCATCGCGCCCGGTGAGCGAATGCCCATTGGCCACAAAAGAAAACGCTCAGTACGCTCTGTGCCGACAATTAAACCATATCTGCCAAACAGGCTGCGATAACCGTCAGCAGTGGGCAAGGAACGCAATGTATCGTATTCCTCCCAGGCCATTGGTTGTACTGTTGACAGTAATTTTGGAGGTGATGCGTCGTGGTAGATGCGCTGAATAAAATGAGTGCCAGGAGCGATGCGCAGCACCAGAGGTTGTTGTTTCGGTGCAGGCTGCGGCAACAGTGGGGGTTCAAAATAGGATGTGGGAAGATCGTCGCGCAGACGCAGGTGATGGCTCGGAAAGAATTCGTGGTAGCAACCGCAGTTATGGATAACGTCATACAACCATGGCTCGCCGTTCGGACCTAAAGTTACTCGCCAGTTAAGGCCATCTAGCTGGCCAGCATAAATGTCGTTGCCGGGGCGTGCTGGAAACCAGACAATATAATTGAGTTGCAACAACACTTGATTGCCGAAACGAGTGTGCGAGACCTTGCGATACAATGTCGGGCGGGCCATGTCCACCACCGGCCCGTTATTTAAGTGCACCATTCCGATACGATCATTGTTATCCATTACATCCACCTCCCATACTGGGGCAAAGGTGTTGAAGAGTCGATCGAGGTCGATTTTCGTTGGCAGGGGGATACCAAGCGGATTTAGTGAGCGATGCAGAATTTCACCTACCTGTGTAACAGCGAGCGGCGCACTGGACGATGATGCCCAGTGCACCAGTTCACCCGCAACTGGCAGTTCTGCTAACGGGGTGGCGAAGCTGTTGCGAGTCTCGGTATGCCAAGCCGAAATTCTGGTGGAAACGAACGGCGCAGCGATTGGATAGAGGCCAAGCACCTGCCACCAGGTGACATAATCGTCTGGAACGCGTGCGGCATCGCGTAGCATAGCGCGACGCTCCGGTTGCGCGAGATCGGCGGCAAGCAGGCGTTCACGACAGCGGTTGAGTTCTTCCACTAAGGCGTTATTGCGACGATCGTTCACCGACGTGGGCAGATTACGTAATTCCAGCGCACGTGATTCAGCATCCAGATCTGCCATGTGTTTAGTCCATTCTGTCCAATTTTCTTGTGTGGTCAATTCGCCGCGAAACGAAGCGAGCAGGCGGGTTGTACGCAAGTAAGGAAAATTTTGAACCGGTGATGTACCGTAGTCGCGTACTCCCGAATCATCGATTGCTGCATCAACTTCCTGGTATAGCATCCGGCAGGTAGTCAAAACATCGGCTGTGGGTGCTGTCGAACGGGTTTCCACTGTGGCGCAACCAGTAAGAAATGATGTGACAAACAGCAGGATCAGTTCTGCCATGGACAGCGCGATCCGGCGTGTATCGTTAGTGTTATCCATGGCTTTCTTATTTTATAGAATAAGCAGTGTGGAATATTGTACCGTTCGATACAATAGAATTTACTTTTATACGCTGTCAGAAGCAACGATCCAGGAGAAATCACTTGAGTAGCAGTTTTGACAGCGACATTAATCGTACCGATACCACCAGTGTTAAGTATGACGGGCGGAAAAATATGTTTGGCACAGACGAGGTTATCCCGCTGTGGATTGCCGATATGGATTTTGCTGCTCCGCCCGCTGTGACGCGGGCCCTCGTCGAGCGAGCCACCCATCCCGTGTATGGCTACACCCAGTATCCGGATAACTTGTATGAATCCTTGGTCGATTGGCTTAGGCGACGCCACGGTTGGGAGGTGCAGCGTGAGTGGATAATGATGTGTCCCGGCGTCGTGCCCTCGCTCCACGCGGCTATCATGGCTTTGGCCGAGCCGGGTGAATCGGTAATCGTACAGCCGCCAGTGTATTTTCCATTTTTTTCGGCTGTCACAAATACCGGTAGAAAGCTACTGCAAAATCCGTTGCGCCTGGAAAATGGCCACTATGTCATCGATTTCGACCACTTGGAACAGTGTGCAGCACAGGCGCGTTTGCTGCTGCTATGCTCGCCGCACAACCCGGTTGGCAGGGTTTGGAGCAAGCCGGAATTGCAGCACCTTCTACAAATTGCAAAAAAATACGATCTGTTTATATTGTCAGACGAAATACACGCAGATTTGATCTACCCCGAAAATAAACACACCACGCTTGCAACGCTGGCAGAGAACCCGGCCTATGTCTTGACTGCCGTCGCCCCCAGCAAAACATTTAATATCCCAGGGCTAAATCTTTCCTCACTCATCGTGCCGGATCCAAAGCATCGCACGGCTATCACCCAGATATTTGACAGAATGCACATCAGTGCCTCCAATCCCTTCAGTATCGTCGCTTTCGAAGCCGCTTATCGGGAAGGCGAGACATGGTTGGATGAGTTACTGATCTATATGCGGGATACGCGAGATTACGTCGGGAATTATCTGGCCACCCATCTCCCGAAAATCCGGCTTATCAAGCCAGAAGGCACCTACCTGCTATGGCTTGATTGCCGAGCTCTAGGGATGAGCGACGCGCAGCTCAAGCATTTCTTCGTGCATGAAGCCGGCGTGGGCTTGAGTCCCGGCATTCTGTTTGGCGAGGGCGGAAGTGGCTTTATGCGCATGAATATCGCCGCACCTCGTCATACCATTGTGGGTGCTCTTGAAAATATCAGGAAAGCGGAACGTGTGTAAAGCAAATTAAGTAGCCAGTCAATTTAGCGCTGATAATTTGACCTGGAAAGCTGCACAACATTTTTCGAAGAGGTTAAGATTCACCTCTGCAAATGCAATCAGCAAATGGAGTTCTTCTAGCCTTGAAAAATTTAGACCATCTATTCCAGAACAACAAAGCCTGGGCCGCTTCTATTAAAGAAAAAGACCCGGATTTTTTTAGCAATTTATCTAAGCAACAAAACCCCGAATATTTGTGGATAGGTTGCTCCGATAGCCGTGTAGCGGCGAACCAAATTGTCAATCTGCTACCGGGTGAAATGTTTGTTCATCGTAATATCGCCAATTTAGTTGTTCACTCTGATCTCAACTGTTTATCGGTAATCCAATATGCCGTGGAAGTGTTAAAGATTGAACATATTATCGTCTGCGGCCATTACGGTTGCGGCGGTATCAGAGCTTCGCTGAAAGAAGAAGATCACGGTCTTATTGATAATTGGCTTGGACATGTTAAGGATATAGCTCGATTGAACGAGCCAGAGCTGAGCCAGCTACCTGAAGAACAAAGAGTAGATCGTCTTTGTGAGCTGAATGTCAAGGTGCAGGTACTCAACGTTTGCGCCACCCAAACGATACAAAGTGCTTGGAAAAATGGTACCTCAGTGGCAGTGTATGGCGTAATCTATAATATTGAAGATGGCATTTTAAGAGACTTGAAAGCTCAAATTAATTCGAATGAACAGTTCAAAAAAATTAGATACGGACAACCTTAAATTTACAACATACTGAACCAACAGCGAGGCGAAAAAAACACAAAGTCAGTGAATGATGTTGTGCTTCTCATCGACGGTCGTCATCTGCATTTCAATGCTGCTCACGGGTTATCCATTGTCTAAATGACATTAATGGGTATTTTAAAATAAGCAGTACCATTTTCTTCAGCAGATGGCATTTTCCCCGCCCGAATATTGGTTTGAATCGAAGGCATTAACAGAGTAGGGACTTCTAATGTCTTATCACGTGCAGTACGCATCGTAACAAATTCATCTTCACTGATCCCGTCATGCACATGAATATTGTGCTTCCGTTGTTCTGCTACCGTGCTTTCCCATTGAACCGCTCGATCAGTGGGTGGGTAATCGTGGCACATCAATAATCTGGTTTCAGGTGGGTATTCAAGCAATTTATGGATGGATTGGAATAATTTTCGAGCATCGCCACCCGGAAAATCTGCGCGTGCAGTACCCACATCAGGCATGAACAACGTATCGCCAATAAATATTGCATCACCAAATTGGTAAGCCAAGTCTGCTGGCGTATGGCCCGGTACTAAAATAGCTTTCGCACTTAATTTACCGACTTGAAATACCTCGCCATCAGCCAGTAAATGGTCAAAATGGCTACCGTTTGGTACAAACTCATCCTCGATATTAAATAGTTTCTTGAAGGTCTTTTGTACCGCTGGAATTCCATTCCCAATGGCGATTTTTCCTCCTAATTTGTTTTGGAGATACTGTGCAGATGAAAGATGGTCGGCGTGTGCATGAGTTTCAAGAATCCATTCAACTGTCAATTGTTGGTTTTTTATAAATTGAATTTGTTTATCGGCAAACTGTGTACTTGTTCGACCTGATTTTGCATCGTAGTCAAGAACGGGATCTATGACGGCACAGCTTCCACCTGCTTCATCAAAAACGACATAACTAACGGTGCTTGTTGCAGGCTCGAAAAATGTTTCTATGTTTGGTTTCATCTTAGTTTCCTTTGGCATTAGATTCTGTTTTTGATCTTCACGATGTTGACAACAATATATATAATAATATATTATTAGTCAATATTATATTTATAGAATAAATGTTAATTATGCAAACACAATCAAAACTTCCAGATATTTCAACCATCCGTGAATCCGCTGCAATGGTGTGCAGGATGTTGAAAGTGCTGGCCAATGAAGATCGACTACTCATTTTGTGCCAGCTTAGCCAGGGAAACAAAAATGTAGGGGAGTTAAAAGAATTGCTGGGAATGCAGCAACCTACACTTTCGCAACAGCTAACGGTTTTACGTGAAGAGCGGCTGGTAACGACCGAGCGCAAAGGGAAATACATTGTTTATAGTTTGGCAAGTAAGGAAGTCACCGAAATCATGGGAACGTTATTTCAACTTTATTGCAAAAACCATTAGGAGGCAGCAATGAGTATTAACCTGACTAAATTAGATGACAAATTATCGGTGACGGGTCAAATAAGTTTGAGTGATGTGCATGAGATTGCAGAATCGGGTTACAAGGCGATTATTTGTAATCGACCTGATTTCGAAGGGGGAGCTGACCAGCCAACTAGCGAACAATTAGGAGAGTTGGCTAAATCTCTGGGAATTGTTTTTGTGTATTTACCCGTTGAGATAGGTGCCGTTACTGTTGAGCATGGCGAAAAATTCAAGGAACTCATTAATGCATTACCAGCACCCATTCTTGCGTTCTGCGCGTCAGGTAAACGTGCTACAGCCTTACATCGTTTGGCAACACAGAGTGCATCGAATTATCAACAACCGGTATCGGATGCCTGCAACTGGGGAAATGCCTTTGATGTGGTGATCATAGGCGGTGGCTCGGCTGGCATTGGTGTTGCTGCCAGCTTGTTGAAGCGACGCTCATCTTTGCGCATCGCCATCATTGAACCCAGTGACAAACATTATTACCAGCCTGCCTGGACACTTGTCGGTGGCGGCGCCTATGATATTGCCGCAACGGTTCGCAATATGTCAGAAGTTATTCCTCCATCAGCGGAATGGATTCAAGTGGCTGCAGCCAGTTTTGATCCCGACAAGAACCGGGTGAATTTAGCCGATGGACGTGCCATTGGTTACCGGCAATTAATTGTTTGCCCAGGTATTCGTCTGGCATGGGAGAAGATTGAGGGATTGGAAGAAACGTTAGGCAAAAATGGAGTAACCTCAAACTATGCGTATAAATTGGCGCCCTATACTTGGTCGTTAGTTCAAAACCTTAAAAAAGGAAAAGCATTATTCACACAACCACCGATGCCAATTAAATGTGCGGGCGCTCCTCAGAAAGCCATGTATCTGTCATGCGACCATTGGCAACGTAACCAGAATCTTGACAATATAGACGTTGAGTTTAATACAGCGGGTGCGGTACTTTTTGGAGTGGCTGATTTTGTGCCGCCATTGATGGAATATGTAAAACGTTACCATGCAAAACTCGCATTTAATTCCAATCTGGTTAGCGTAAATGGTGCCAAAAAGACGGCCTGTTTTGAGATAAAAGATGGTAATGGAAATGTGCAGCGAGTTGAAAAATCATTTGATATGCTGCACGTCACCCCACCACAAATGGCACCCGATTTTTTACGTAACAGTCCCTTGGCAGATGCCAATGGTTTTTGTGAGGTTGATCAGAAAACACTCCGCCATCCACGTTATTCAAATATTTTCTCATTGGGTGACGCCTGTTCATCACCCAATGCCAAAACCGCAGCTGCCATCAGAAAACAAATTGTCGTGGTTGCTGAGAATATGTTGGCAGAGAAGGAAGGCCGAGATCTAACGACGATTTACGATGGTTACGGTGCCTGTCCCTTGACCGTGGAAAATGGCAAAGTTGTCATGGCGGAGTTTGGTTTTGGTGGCAAGTTATTACCTTCGTTACCCCTCAAAGCCACCAACCCCAGTCGAATTGCATGGCTGCTAAAGGCAAAATTCTTTCCCTGGTTATATTGGAATGGCATGCTGAAAGGGCGTGAATGGCAGGCCAGATCGAGCAAATCAAATTCGAATCCGCCAAACTAATCATGATGGATATTCAAATAATCGAAATTCTTTTGGGTGCATTGACGGGAATCGTACTTGCGTTGTCAGGTGCAGGCGGCGCCATACTTGCTGTACCGCTACTTATTTTTGGTTTGCATTTTGATATTACTGAGGCCACGCCAATTGCTTTACTTGCTGTCTGCCTGGCGGCATCTATCGGTGCTATCGGTGCGCACATACAGGGCAAAGTAAGATACCGGGCAGCAGGCTCCATTGCAATAGCGGGTGCACTAGCTGTACCGACTGGAATATGGCTGTCAAAAAAAATACCGACTGCACCATTGACGCTATTATTTGCCATGGTTCTCGCTTACGTTGCCTATGACATGTTTCGCCAAAGTAAACGCAACGATGAGAACACAGAGGCTTCAGCATCACGTACCTTTTCAGGCCCCTGTATGCTTGATTCGCCGGGTGGACGCCTGGTTTGGACCTGGACTTGTATCAGGGTGTTGGCATTATCAGGTTTCCTGGCTGGCACTTTATCGGGTTTATTAGGCGTCGGCGGTGGTTTCGTGATTGTGCCCGCACTTAAGAAAGTGACTAATTTTAAAATACAATCCATTCTTGCGACATCTCTGACGGTAATCACACTTACTTCTGGCGTTGGTGTTATCTCTGCCACACTAATGGGCACTATGAACTGGCCTATTGCCCTTCCATTTGCTGGTGGCGCAATCGCGGGCATGTTATTTGGACGTTTTATCGCCAAACGTTTTTCAGGCTCAAGACTACAGCAAAACTTTGCTGTAACGGCAGCACTGGTGTCCGTTGGTTTGATTATCAAAGTGATTTTGTAGAGCTGGTCATCAAATAGATTGATTGGAACACCCGGATTCCGGCCTTCGCGTGTAGAGCGATCTTACTATTTAGTGGCCGACTTTATAGTCTTTTGGGTGGGATAAATATAAGCGGGTAAGGCAAGTCATCATGCGATTACTGGTTGCTAATATTTTGTAAGCAAATGAAATTAAATTAATTAAATTGAATGAGACCCTAATTTATTCTACTAATTTATTTCATACCCTTGGTTGCTGTATGGCAATGCCCTCAAAGAAATAATCGAGGACGTACCTGTCAAACGCATCCAACCCCTCGACCTTTGCCTGAATCTTGGGCTTTATTTTGCGCAACAATTCGATTGCTGAATGAAGATCGAGATTCTCGTCTTCAAAATTGACGAGTCCCGACGTGTGGATTTTTTTCGCCAACATTCGAGGTAACCCATACTCTTCAAGCTCCATGATGCATGATGGCAAAAATGCCTTTGACAGTCTTGCTATGAAAGGCGAGACGTCTATCTTGTGTTCTGGAACAATTTCCTTTTGGATGACGTTGATATCGTTCAACAACGCAGTCAGTTTGAAGGTGGCATTGCGTTCCATCTTGAAAAACTCTTCGATGGTCACATCTTGTACAGAAAGGTGATCCAGGAGTTCTGGTATTGAATGTTTCCAATTCAACGACAAAACCCTGACGAACTCAGCAAATTTCGTGTACGTAGCATCCCAACCAGCAGGAACCAATTTGAGGACTTTACAGAGTATCCAAGGCCAATATTCGTTCGAGGATGCATTAAGGCTGGCAAGTCCTCGCCATGTCTTTTTGTCGCTGCTGATCGCCAGAGCGATTGCTGCAATCAGTTCCGGGTCACCGGAAATAAGCAATCCTTCGCTCTTCAGGCGTTCAAATGTTTCCTGTCCAAATAGCTGAGTCATGTCCTCCTTGAATTGCAAGATTTTCGCCAACTGCTCTTTGGTGAGTTCCTGCTTGTATTGCTCAGCGCCGACATCCGCAAGCAACTCGTCGGGAAAGGTCAATTCCAATTGAGTTTCCGCAGGAGATGGTGGCTCTTCTAGGATGTAGATATTGCCAACGAAATGCCTAAACATCCGACCACCTCGCCCGATGATGTTTCGATAGGTGAAGTCGTTAAGTTTTAGCTTTCCGTTCTTGTTGCTCCAAACGATGACGTTTTCCGCAGATGTATTCACCCCTTCAATGATGGATGAGGTCGACACGAGCGTTTGCAGCCCACCTTTCTCCTCCTCAAAAAGGCGAACCTGTATCTGACTCAGAGAACGATGAAGCTGACCCGTGTGAATACCAACGCCTCTCTTCACCAGTGCGGTCAATTTCCAATTCGGATGGTAGTTCGTTGCAAGCCAAGCCGAAAAATCTGACTGCAACTCGCTGTGTTCCTTTTTAGTGTTTTCGATGAGCAGAGTCGCCACGCTATCGACGTTGGAGTAGGTGCCTGCGTAAATCAAGGACTTGGTTTTTTGCTTCCCAAGTATCTGCAATAGCGCATCGTTTTTCTTCCGCGCGTCCTTGTTGATCTCCTTGTATAGCTCATGCTTCTCAAGGAACACCGTGTTGAAATCCAGTCGCAGGAACAGCATGTCCTTCGTGAATGGATTGTCGTTCAAGTCTGAGATGTTCGGAGCCAAATAGTATTTCTGCGAAGCTTTTTCCCCTAGCTTCATCATGGCTTTCAGAAGTGCTGATGATCGCTCTTTGTCAAACTCCTGGCTTGCCTTATGGAACTCATCGACCACAAGCAAATCCAGTTTCTCCAGCTTTTCGCAATAATGAATTGCCCTTTCTTGCGGGAAGATGAGAATATTTTTTTCGTCGAGTTTGACTTCAGAGGTTGTCACAATCTTGTATTCAGCAGCAAATTTCTTGCTCAATCGCCGTCTGGTTTCATCAGTCAATGCGATGGTAGGAACCAGAATCAGGACATTCGTCGGCTTCCGAATTGCGATATAGGCATCAATGATCAAGCTCTTGCCGAAGCTAGTCGGGGCGCTAACTGCGAGACTCGTTCCATCCAGAAGGTGTTTTAGGACTAACGACTGTTCGCTGTGAAGTGTTACAGGTGTTTCCTGCCCGATGTCCACTTTGAATGATTCGAAAACGAACCGGTCTTGCCAACTCGACGTCTCGGGATCGAGATATGGAAAAAGCCCTGACTCTCTGATCAGGTGATTTACCAGCGGATCGTAAAGCTGATTCTCCCTGTCGAGTTTGTCGAGTAGACGAATCAGGCGGTTTCTTGCCTCGGTTCCATCTTCAGCTTGAAGCAGTTCGTTGATAGCTGCACATTCCTCGAAGATTTCCATTGACCTCTATCCCTTGTGAAACGCAACCGCACTCGAGAAACGCTCAACCAATTTCTTCCTGTCAGGAACAGGGAAAAGAATGATGTGAAACTTGACTGCTGAATAGTTGGTGACCGTTCCGGATAGCTTGTTGATTTGTTTATTGAAATAGGCGGTGGCTCTGTCAAGGTGGTAGTCACGAATTTTTTCCCTGTATTCGTCATTCATCTCCTTGGTTGCAGCGGTGATGGAGCACTCATGCAATAACAGGATGGGTATATGAAGCTTCGGCTTGATGTTATCCATCGAATTATCGGGGGACAGAGCAAGCTTAATCTTGGCAGCCAGTTCCTTATTGGCAACCAGACGGTCGATGTCCGAGGTGTTGGTGATAATGCTGTTCTCTTTTTTCAGCTTTTCGGTTTTCAGAGAGTTCCCGACGGACTCAACGACTGGTGACAGTCTTGCGTCCTCTATGCTGTTGTAGAACTTAGCCTCTCCAAACCAAAGCGAAAAATCGTCATCCCCTTCGAGGACGATATGGACGCTGTCTGCCCCTTTGGCGTTGTCCTGCGCGTTCTGCTTGTAGAAAATCTTCGGAACAACCGATAGCGCCCCATAATGGTGATGCATGATTCCATAAAGAACGATTTCGGCAAGTTCGCTACCCTGCCCTATATCGCCTTCTTTATCGGTTAGCCGAAGATTCTTTGCCGACTCCCGCAGAGTAGATCGACTTTTCCCCGTGAGCTTTTCTCGCTCTTGAGCCGACAACGCAGTCAAAGCGATGTTGTCCCAGATGAAATTCTCGAACCTTTCATGTCGCCATACCTGATCTTCAAAATCATTCACCAGACTCAGGACGCACTTTTTGTCGACAGGAGTAAGTACCGTGTTCTCGAAAATCTTCAAGTAATGGTCATCAACAAGTATTTCGAAATTCATCGAATTCATCCGTTCAACGGTTCAATCAAGTCTCTGCGTCACGCATTTTTTGTATGAAAAACCCTCTTTGCTTCCATCCATCAGAACGGCGCAAAAGCATTGAGAGCCGAATTCGGCTGGCTTTACCTCGAAATAATTGACGCCGGGCCCCACTTTTTCTGGATAGCTTGGATGCCTTTTGAACAGTCCAGTGAGATGGATTGAGTCCTCGGGTGAAACTATTTCCCCCGGAACATAGCGCTGAAGTATTTCCTGGAAAAAGGCATGGGCTTGGCTTTGATTGTCGAAGCTTATCGAGTCGAGAACCACGGGTTTTCCTCTTGCCATTTCCCACTCCTTTTATTCAATGATGCTGCCAGTTAGAAAGCCTATGTTAACCTGAATTGTTCGTCATACACTCTGATTAGAACGACAATGCGGGACCTTTAAGTCCTGCTCGTGCTCGGAATTACCGTTGTTTCGACGCTGGATAAAGTAGATCTTCTCGGATTGACTTACCCGAACGCTGAAGACTTTTGATGCTTCCTGTGAAGCGTCCAAAACGGTGTAGTATCGCTGTTCCCATTTGGCTCGAAGACGATTTTCTTTATCGTCGACTTCCCTTGGTTTATTCTCTCAAGTTAGGCGCTTCACGATGTCCTGATTCAAGACCACACGATTTGCAGCATTCATTAGCATCCCTTTCTTTGTGGTATGCTTATTTTGTACAATTCGATGATTTATAATGTTTTTATGCGATCTCACTTTGAGTGTAGCACGCACGATTGACGCATGCTACAAACAGATTACCTAAATGAACCCACATGGTACGAAGGCGCTACATATAACGTAAGGGATAGTGAGGAATACGGTGGAAAAGTGAGATAAAGACAAATTAATTAAATGTAAGATATTGAATTAATAATGAAAATAGAAAAAATAACCAGTGATAGTCAAGGGTTGGAAAACCATACCCCAATGATGCGCCAATACCTGCGCATCAAGGCAGCATATCCCGACATGCTGCTTTTCTATCGTATGGGAGATTTTTACGAGCTATTCCATGAGGATGCGGCTCGCGCTGCCAAGCTGCTGGACATTACGCTCACTCAGCGCGGCGCGTCCAATGGCCAGCCGATTAAAATGGCGGGCGTGCCTTACCATGCCGCTGAACAATATTTGGCGCGTCTGGTAAAGCTGGGGGAGTCGATCGCCATATGCGAGCAGATCGGCGATCCCGCCACCAGCAAAGGGCCGGTGGAGCGCAAGGTGATGCGTATTGTTACCCCCGGCACACTCACCGATTCCGCTCTGTTGGATGAAAAGAAGGACAGCCTGTTGCTGGCGCTGCATGAGCGCTCCGGCAAAGTGGGGCTGGCTTGGATGAATCTGGCTTCAGGCAAGTTTTTTGTAAGCGAAACCGATGCAAACAATTTGCCAGCCGAACTGGAACGCTTGCAAATTTCAGAAATCCTGCTTGCCGAAAATGCCATTCAGCCCACACTTTGTAAAGCAGCTATCAAGACACTGCCCGTTTGGAATTTTGATCTGGAAACCGCTCGGCGCACGCTGTGCCAACAGTTTGCCACGCACGACCTGAGTGGTTTCGGATGTGACAATTTCACGCTTGGCCTGGAAGCGGCGGGCGCGCTGCTCGGTTATGCCAAGCTGACACAGGGGCAGGGTATCAGCCATGTGCACGCCATTAAAGTTTATGCTGCCGAGGATTTTGTGCGTATGGATGCCGCCACGCGGCGCAATCTGGAAATCACCCAGACCTTGCGCGGCGAGCCTGCTCCCACCCTGCTTTCCTTGCTGGATACCTGCGCCAGTAATATGGGCAGCCGTTTGCTTAATCACTGGCTTCATCATCCGCTGCGCGATCGCATCATTCTGCGTGCACGGCTGGATGCAGTGGACAAATTGCAGACAACTGCTTTTCCGCAAGCGGAACAGGGGGAGCGAAGCTTCAGCAGCAGGCAGGCGATTTATCAAACTGTTCACGAACAGCTCAAGCCCTGTGTAGACGTGGAACGCATTACTGCACGCATTGCTCTGCGTAGCGCACGTCCGCGCGATTTATCGGGCTTGCGTGACACGCTTACGCAACTGCCGCAACTGCATGAAGTATTAACAAGCACCGATGCTTCTAAGCTGATAGGCGATCTGGCCGCTGTCTTGCAACCGGATACCGAATTAATCACGCTGTTGCAACGTACGCTGCGTGCGGAGCCATCGAGCATGCTGCGTGAAGGCGGCGTTATCGCTGATGGCTATGATGCGGATCTCGATGAGCTGCGTGGCATCCAGACTAATTGCGGCGAATTCCTGTTGCAACTGGAAGCACGCGAACGCGCGCGCAGCGGCATTGCTACCCTGAAAGTCGAATACAACCGTGTGCATGGTTTTTATATCGAGGTGTCGCTCGCGCAGTCAACCAAAGTGCCGGACGATTACCGCCGTCGCCAGACCTTGAAAAATGCCGAGCGCTATATCACACCGGAACTCAAAGCCTTCGAGGACAAAGCACTGTCTGCCAATGACCGTGCGCTGGCACGCGAGAAACTGCTCTACGAACAATTGCTGGATCAACTTGCGCCTTACATTGCGCCACTACAATGCATTGCCGCCGCTATTGCCGAGCTGGATGTGCTTGCTACCTTCGCTGAACGCGCTGCAACGTTGAATTTCAGCGCGCCAACATTCAGCACAGAATCCATATTGCACATCCGTGGCGGGCGTCATCCGGTGGTGGAAGCACAGGTGGAGCAATTCATCGCCAATGATACCCAACTGCACAGCGCCCGTAAGATGCTGCTTATTACCGGCCCCAATATGGGCGGTAAATCCACGTATATGCGCCAAGTCGCGCTGATTACATTGCTCGCGCATTGTGGTAGTTTTGTTCCGGCAGATGAGGTCGTGCTGGGTGAGATTGACCAGATTTTTACGCGCATTGGTGCGTCGGATGACCTCGCCAGCGGCCGTTCCACCTTTATGGTAGAGATGACGGAAGCGGCCAATATACTGCACAACGCGACCAAGAATAGTTTGGTTCTGGTAGATGAAATCGGACGCGGCACGTCTACCTTTGATGGTTTGGCGCTGGCCTATGCCATCGCACGTCATTTGCTGGAAGAGAATGGTAGCCACACCCTGTTCGCTACCCATTACTTCGAATTGACCCGGCTTGCCGATGAGTATGCTCAGCTTGCCAATGTTCATCTTGCCGCCATTGAGCACAAGCACAGCATTGTATTTTTGCATAGCGTGAGCGAAGGTGCGGCAAGCCAGAGCTATGGGTTACAGGTGGCCGCGCTTGCAGGGGTGCCGAGGAACGTCATTAAAATCGCACGGAAGCAATTACAAGCACTGGAACAAAATAGCGCGGCACAAAATCCGCAGGGGGATTTGTTCAGTGTCGTGCCGGATTTGCCCGATCTGCCAGAGCACCCGGCGTTGATTTCGTTGCGTGACATCACACCGGATGAACTTAGCCCGAGAGAGGCGCTAGAAAAATTGTATCAATTGAAGAAACTGGTTTAGTTTTCAAAATACCGCAAGTTAAAAAATAACATCACGCAAGAAGATCATTAAAATTATGCGTTATGGGATTTCAGCCCCTCCGTCAGGTGAGGTGCAATGACTTGCAGCAGCTGTGCGAATACCTTGGAGTTACCTGCACAAAGATTGCCGCTTTTGAGGAAGGTATCGTTACCTTGCATGTCACCCACTAAACCGCCTGCTTCTGTAATTAACAAGCATCCCGCGGCGATGTCCCAGGGTTTAAGACCTAGTTCAAAGAAACCATCATAACGTCCGGCTGCTGTGTAAGCGAGATCAAGTGCGGCAGAGCCGGGTCGGCGCAAGCCAGAGGTCTTTTGCATCATATCGCGCAAGATATTCATATAGGCGTCGAGATGCTCAAACTTGGTGTAAGGAAATCCGGTGCCTATCAGGCAGTCGGCCAGTTCGATGCGCTTGCTTACACGCAGACGACGGTCATTGATATAAGCGCCGCTGCCACGTGTGGCGGTGAACAGGTCATTTTTGGTTGGGTCATAGATGACTGCCTGGGTCAATACGCCATTGTGCTGCAATGCAATGGACACCGCGTATTGCTGAAAACCGTGCAGGAAATTAGTGGTGCCATCAAGTGGATCAATGATCCAGACATATTCCGAGTCGCCGCGGGCACCACTCTCTTCTGCTAGAATTGCGTGATTTGGATAGGCATCCAGCAAGGTATTGATGATGGCTTGCTCGGCTGCGCGATCGACCTCACTGACATAATCGGAGTGAGATTTTTTGGTGACCGTTAAGTGATCAAGATTATCGGCAGCACGGTGGATTAAATTGCCGGCGCGACGAGCGGCTTTCACCGCGATGGTGAGCATGGGATGCATAACGAACCTTTTTAATGAGCAGTCGGATTGTTCCGATGGCGTATTTTAGTGTGAATTGTACTTTGGATAAACCAGAGATTTTAAATAATGTACGTGTGGTACTGAGCCATACCACTCACCCAGGCAATATTGGCGCGGCTGCACGCGCAATGAAGACCATGGGGCTAGAGAGTCTATATTTGATTAATCCACAACGTTTTCCTGACCAGCAAGCGGATGCGATGGCTGCCAACGCGGCAGATGTGCTGCAAAGCGCAGTTGTGTGTGGCTCGCTGGATGAGGCGTTGCAAGGCGTGGTTTTGGTGGCTGGAATGTCGGCTCGTGCGCGCTATATTTCGCAAGAAGTGCTTACCCCGCGTGCTGCGATGCCATTAATGGTGCAGCAGGCAACGCAGCAACCAGTGGCGCTTCTGTTTGGTACTGAAATGTCCGGTTTGACTAATGATGAGTTGGCGCGCTGTCATTTCATTGTGCGCATTCCTGCCAATCCGTCTTATACGTCGCTTAATCTGGCGGCTGCGGTGCAACTGATAAGTTATGAGCTGCGTCTGGCTGCCGGGCAGGGAGAATATGCTCCACCTGAGCTGAATCCAGCATCGGCAGAACAGCTGGAAAGATATTTCCGGCATTTGCAAGACACGCTGACCGAAATTGGTTTTTTACGGGATAAGCAATCGACCAAGCTGATGCAAAAATTGCGCCGTTTATATGCACGTGCACGGCTGGAGCCTGAGGAAGTAAATATTCTACGTGGTATTTTGACAGTTACGACTGAGTACAATACGCAACAAAAACTCGACGATCAAAATAAAAATAAATTGAGTGAGTAAATTTTAGGTGCCTTGATGTTCCAATCGATTAAAGAAGACATAGACAGCGTATTTGCGCGCGATCCAGCAGCACGCAGTGTATTTGAGGTAATAACCTGCTATCCAGGATTTCATGCGCGCTTGGTACACCGCATGGCACATTGGCTCTGGTATGCAAAATTTAAATGGCTGGCTCGCTTTTTATCTCACGTAGGGCGTTTTTTGACCGGCATCGAGATTCATCCGGGGGCAACCATCGGGCGGCGGTTTTTCATTGATCACGGCATGGGTGTGGTGATCGGTGAAACAGCCGAGATTGGTGATGATTGTACTTTGTATCATGGTGTAACGCTGGGCGGAACTTCATGGAAAGAGGGAAAACGCCATCCTACGTTAGGTAATGGGGTGGTGGTCGGGGCCGGTGCCAAAATCTTGGGTCCTATTACTATAGGTGATAGCGCCAAGATTGGTTCAAATGCCGTGGTGGTGAAGAATGTACCAGCAGGAGCGACGGCTGCCGGAATACCGGCGCGTATCCTTGACGAGGCTTCAAAGAGGCCAGGTTTCAATGCTTATGGCATCAGTAATGACCAGAATGATCCCCTGGCTCAAGCTATTCACGGTTTGCTAGGACACGGCATGGTGGTAGATAAACGCATCAATCTTATACTGGCGCAACTCGAGAAAATGGGTGTGAACATCGAAGAGGAACGCGCCACCGCCGACAAGTTTGATCCCAATTACCTGAATAAAATTGTTGACTAAGAGTATTAGTTGACTAAATTGGTTGGGTATTTTATTATCCCGATTTAAGGGCTTTCATAGATTTTGCGTGGTAACCATGCGGCTATTTGTAAAATTATAGCTAGTTCACGTCGGCATGAATAACAGATAAAAATGCTGATCTTGTGCGATGTAAACTCAGGGAGAAAACATGCGGCTTACCACTAAAGGACGTTTTGCCGTGATGGCAATGGCTGATCTGGCGTTGTATGGCGGATGCGGCCCGGTCACACTGTCCAGTATTAGTGAGCGTCAAAAAATTTCACAGTCGTACCTTGAGCAGTTGTTCGGTAAATTGCGTAAGCGCAATATTGTAGTTGCAGTGCGCGGCCCCGGTGGCGGGTATTATTTAGCACGACCAAGCGCACAAATTTCAGTCGCAGACATCGTTGTAGCAGTAGATGAGTCAGTGGATGCTACCCGCTGTGGTGGCAAGGCTAATTGCCATGGTGAGAAGCAGTGCATTACACATGATTTATGGATGGGGCTTAACGAAGCTTTATATGGCTATATGGCCGGAGTAAGTTTGCAGAACCTGGTTGATGGTGCAACTAAACTTAAGTCCGAAGTTAAGACGGTCAGTATTAGCAAAGGCTTGGCTAAGCCAGCGCTTGTTCCGATCTGATCTAGATCTAAAATTATCATGGAGATTGGCTTAGCGATTTTCCTTGGCCTTATCTCGATTTTCTATTCGGCTACTATTAGGAGTTAAATAATGGCGATTACATTAACTGAAAGTGCAGCAAAACAGATCAAAACTCAACTTGCAAAGCGTGGAAAAGGTCTTGCTCTGCGCGTCGGTGTTAAAAAAGTGGGCTGCTCCGGCTATGCTTATACTTATGATTATGCCGATGAAGTGCTTGCGGAAGATCATATGTTCGAAGCGCATAACGCCAAGGTGGTCTTTAATGACAGTACCCTGTCCTATATTAACGGCTCGCGTTTAGATTTTGTGACCGAAGGACTCAAGCAGATGTTTAAATTTGATAATCCCAATGTCGGCAGTATGTGCGGCTGTGGTGAGAGCTTCAACCTGACAGGTGAGGCGGCAAAATCCATCGTTAAAAATTCATAGTAGGCTAAGGTGTAACTGTTTAATTGCCTCATGTAACACGGCAAGTTTTTTTCTTCGATCTCGATGATCTCTCGGAGGCAACACAATGAGTGCAACGCTGCAAAACCTCGTCAATCAGCCTTATAAACATGGTTTCGTCACTAGCATCGAATCTGATGTTGCGCCGAAGGGATTGAATGCAGATACCATTCGGATGATTTCGTCCAAGAAAAAAGAACCCGAGTGGTTGCTTGAATTCCGGCTCAAATCCTATGAAGCCTGGCTCAAGATGGAAGAGCCTGCGTGGCCTAATGTTCATTATCCGAAGATCGATTTTCAGGCTATCAGCTACTACTCTGCGCCCAAGCAAAAGCCGAAACTGAAAAGCATGGATGAGGTCGATCCTGAATTGCTGCGTACGTTTGAAAAGTTGGGTGTGCCGTTGCATGAGCGTATGGCGCTTGCTGGCGTTGCGGTAGATGTTATTTTTGACAGCGTATCCGTGGCGACTACTTATAAGGATAAACTTGCCGAGGTTGGCATTATTTTCTGTTCCATGTCAGAAGCGGTGCTTGATCATCCCGAGCTGGTGCAAAAGTATCTTGGCACCGTAATTCCACCCAGTGATAATTTTTATGCTGCGCTCAACTCGGCGGTATTTACCGACGGTTCGTTCTGTTACATTCCCAAGGGCGTTAAATGCCCGATGGATTTATCGACCTATTTCCGTATTAATACTGAGGAATCAGGTCAATTTGAGCGCACGTTAATTGTTGCTGAGGAAGGAGCTTCAGTCTCTTACCTGGAAGGCTGCACCGCGCCTGCGTTTAGCAGTAATCAGTTGCACGCGGCGGTAGTGGAGCTGGTAGCGCTTGATAATGCGGACATTAAATATTCAACCGTGCAAAATTGGTATGCAGGGGACGAAAATGGCATTGGTGGCATTTACAACTTCGTGACCAAACGCGGCTTGGCCAAAGGCGTTAATTCGCGTATTTCGTGGACCCAGGTTGAAACCGGCTCAGCTATCACCTGGAAATATCCTTCCTGTGTGCTGCTTGGCGATAATTCGGTCGGTGAATTCTATTCCGTTGCGGTTACCAACCATTACCAGCAGGCCGATACAGGCACCAAAATGATACATATCGGTAAAAATACGCGCAGCACCATAGTGAGCAAAGGGATCTCGGCTGGTCATTCCAACAACAGTTACCGCGGATTGGTCAAGATTGCGCCGAGCGCCACGGGTGCACGTAATTATTCGCAATGCGATTCGATGTTGGTTGGCCACCAGTCCGGTGCCCACACTTTTCCCTATATCCAAGTAGCTAACAATAATTCCCAAGTCGAACACGAGGCATCAACTTCAAAGATTGGTGAAGACCAGTTGTTCTACTTCGCACAGCGCGGCATCGACGCAGAGGCAGCAGTATCAATGATTATTAATGGATTCTGTAAAGATGTATTTCAACAATTACCAATGGAGTTTGCGGTCGAAGCAACCGCACTGCTCAGTTTCAAACTAGAAGGGAGTGTCGGATGATTTACCAAGACAGCAGGCTTTTGCTTGAAGTGCGCGGACTATGTGCAACCGTAAATGGCACCGAAATTTTAAAAGGCTTGGATTTGACGGTGAGAAGTGGCGAAGTGCACGCCATTATGGGGCCAAACGGTTCGGGCAAGAGCACGTTCTCCAAAATACTCGCAGGTCATTCAGCTTATGAAGTCACAGGCGGCACAGTGATGTTCGAAGGCCAGAACTTGTTTGATCTTGCTCCCGAAGAGCGTGCGCGTGCCGGTGTATTCCTTGCTTTCCAATATCCGATTGAGATACCCGGTGTCGGCAATAGCCAATTCTTGCGCCTTACTTATAATACTGTTCAGACGCATCGTGGTAAAGAAGAGCTGGATCCGCTTGAGTTTGATGATTTTGTGCGCGAGAAGATGAAATTGCTCGAGATGAGCCCTGATTTTCTTGAGCGCAGCGTTAATGAAGGCTTCTCCGGTGGCGAAAAAAAGCGCAACGAAATATTGCAAATGGCGATGTTGGATCCACGACTGGCGATTCTGGATGAGACCGATTCTGGTCTCGACATCGACGCACTCAGGATCGTTGCCAACGGCGTCAACCAGCTTGCCAATAAAGATAATGCGATCGTGATGGTAACTCACTATCAGCGCCTGTTGAACTATATCGTACCTGATTACGTACATGTGATGGAAGCGGGCCGTATCATCAAAACGGGCGGCAAGGAACTTGCGTTCGAACTCGAAACGCGCGGCTATGACTGGGTCGGAGTTGAGCATAAGGCGGCAACGAGGGCGGCAGTATGAGCGCACCCGGCACAATCAATGCGGGGTATCTAGAAAGTCTGCTGGCGGGACAACCACACCTGCCTGTCAGTCCATTGGCGTGGCTCAACGCGCTACGTGCGGAGGCGGTTGAACGGGTCGGAGCACTGACGGTACCCACCTTGCGTGATGAGGAATGGCGTTTTACCGATATTTCGCTGCTCACCAAGATGCCATTCCACCCGGTGCGTACAACCATCAGCCTTCAAGCCGCAGACATAGGGCGCTTTTATATTGAAGAAGCAGCGACCCGATTGGTGTTTGTCGATGGTGTCTATGCGCCTCAGCTGTCGAGTGGGATTACGGACAGCGGTGTAGCGGTTATCAACCTGGAAGCTGGATTTGGCGCGCATGCAGCGGTAATCGAGCCTTATCTGGGACGTCTCACAGAGTTTCGCGACAATGTATTCGCTGCCCTTAATACTGCATTTTTGCATGATGCGGCATTGATCGTTGTGCCACGGGATATTTCAGTCGCGGTACCGGTACATCTGTTATTCATTGCGACGCAAAAGGATGTCGTAAGTTACCCGCGTTGCCTGCTGCTGGCCGAGTCCGGTAGCGCAGTGACCGTGATTGAGGATTATGTTTCATTGCAGGAAGATGCCTATTTTACCAATGCAGTGACCGAGATCGCGTTGGTCGATAATGCGCGTGTTAACCATATCCGGGTGCAACGTGAAGGTGCAAAGGCGTTCCATATTGCAAACTGCGCGGTATCACTTGCACGGGCTAGTAATTATCAGTCGGTAAGTGTCGCGTTTGGCGCACGCATTTCACGTTATAACCTGAATGTACAGTTAGCTGAGGAAGCTGAATGTGCGGTTGATGGGCTGGCGTTAATTTCAGGGCGTCAGTTGGCTGATACACATACCTGTATCGACCATGCGAAGCCGCACGCTGTAAGTCATCAGATGCACAAATGCATCGTTGGCGGTAGTGCGCATGCGGTATTTAACGGCAAAATCAAGGTGCGTCAAGATGCGCAACGTACTGATTCCAGGCAGTCGAGTCGTAATCTGCTATTAACCAGTAAAGCCCATGTCGATACCAAGCCACAACTTGAAATTTTTGCCGACGACGTGAAGTGTACACATGGCGCGACCATTGGTCAGCTCGACAACGAGGAAGTGTTTTATTTGCAGAGTCGTGGGCTGTCCGAAACAGCAGCGCGTAACATGCTTACTTATGCATTCGGAGCTGAAATTATCGAACGCATTCCTATTTCATCACTCAAATGTCAGCTTGAGCAAACCGTACTCGAACAGACCACAACTCAATCATGAGCGCAATTCAAGCTACACTAAAATCTCGATCGTCGTCCGCATTCGATGTTGAGCGTATTCGTGCCGATTTCCCTATCCTTAAACTGACGGTCAATGACAAGCCGCTGGTATATTTCGACAACGCTGCATCGAGTCAGATGCCTCAACAAGTGATCGACCGCCTGGTACGCTACCAGACGACACAGCACGCCAATATCAATCGCGCGGTGCATCACTTGTCAGAGGTTGCAACTTCTGAATTTGAGGAGGCGCGTCGCAAGCTACAGCATTTCATTAATGCAAATGAAGAGCGCGAAGTAATTTTCACCAGCGGTACCACCGATGCGATTAATCTGGTGATGCATGGTTATGGCCGTAAGTTTATTGGGGCTGGTGACGAAATTATCCTGACTACGCTTGAGCATCATTCAAACATTGTGCCGTGGCAGATGCTGGCTGAAGAAAAGGGTGCGAAGATTCGTGTGGTGCCGATTAATGATGCCGGTGAGTTGCTCATAGACGAATACGAGAAACTCTTTAACGAACGCACCAAATTTGTTGGCGTGATGCACGTCTCGAATGCGCTGGGCACGATCAACCCGATAAAGGAAATGATTGCGTTTGCACATGCGCGCGGAGTACCGGTGCTGGTTGATGGCGCGCAGGCAGCTCCGCACATGAAGGTTGATGTACAGGATCTTGACTGCGATTTCTACGCATTGTCGGGCCACAAGCTGTGCGGGCCAACCGGTATCGGCATTCTTTACGGGCGTGCTGCGCTGCTAGAAAAGATGCAGCCATTCAAGGGCGGCGGCGACATGATTTTGTCGGTGACGTTCGAAAAAACCATCTACAACACCATTCCACATAAATTTGAGGCTGGCACTCCACCCATTGCGGCGGCAATTGGGCTTGGTGCTGCAGTTGATTATCTTTCGGCGATCGGCATGGATGCAATAGCTGCGCATGAACTCGCGTTGCTAGCGTATGCAACCGAGCAAATAAATGCTATGCCAGGCGTGCGGATTATTGGTACCGCCAAGCATAAGGCCGCAGTTTTGTCTTTTGCTGTGGACGGGGTGCATCCGCATGACATAGGTACCTTGCTCAATCAGGAAGGCATTGCTGTGCGTACCGGACATCATTGCGCACAGCCCGTTATGCAACGTTTTCATGTGCCAGCCACTTCGCGCGCATCGTTTGCATTTTACAACAGCATGGATGAAGTCGATGCATTGATCGCTGGCATCCGTACCGTACAAAAGATATTTACATAATGACTAACTATAAATCTCTCTATCAAGAGGTGATCCTCGACCATAACAAGAAACCGCGTAATTACGGCACGATTGAACATCCCAGCCATCATGCGGTAGGGCACAATCCGCTGTGTGGTGACCACATTACTGTGGATGTCGTACTCGGTGAGCGTATCGACAACATTGCCTTTCAGGGTGAGTCTTGCGCGATCTGCAAGGCCTCTGCGTCGATGATGACGACTGCTATTAAAGGCAAGACGCGTGCGGAGGCGGAAACACTGATCCAGGAGTTTCTTGCTATGGCGACGGGTAAGCTTTCTCATGACGACTGTCCTAACATTGGCAGACTTGCGGTTTTTGCTGGCGTGAGTGACTTGCCCACACGTGTCAAATGCGCAATTCTTCCATGGCATACTCTGAGTGGCGCGTTTAATGCAGTAGCAACCACGTCAACCGAGGCGGAAGCAGACCCAATGCACGCCCCGATCGGTGATGCCTGAAAATAATCCTTATTCGGCGAAGATATACAAACATAGCCATATGCAAAACTGCTGCAAGCGGCATAGTCAAAGAGAGAGGCTTGGATAAGCGGTTATTTATAGCAACCATATTGCTTATGGGATTGTCAAAAGCGTTAAAAATGAGGCCTTGTTTTTAGGAATAGAAATGCCAAAAATTGCTGAAATAGAAGACACGCCCAACCCAAACGCAGTGAAATTTATGCTCAAAGAGCCACTAACATGGGGGGTATCACATGCATACGATAATGCCGAGGAAGCCAAGTCTGATACCCTCGCTTCCGCATTGTTCGCGATCGAGCATGTGACCAATGTGTTTTATGTTGATAGCTGCCTAACGGTCACGCAGGACGGTGAAGCCCATTGGCCTCAGTTGGCGCGCTTGATTGCCGTGCCACTCCGTGAGGCGCCTGCAGCGGATGAATCTTCTGAAGCCTTGGTTGCAGCGGCGGCTGTTGCAATCGCGGGGCTTAGCCCAGAAGATCAGGTGCGCTTCGATAAGATCAATGCCATGCTTGACGAAAAGATCCGTCCCTATCTAAGAAGTGATGGTGGAGATCTGCATGTCATCGGTTTCTCCGGCAATTTTCTCAGTGTGCATCTTCAAGGCGCGTGCGGTTCATGCCCGAGTTCGACATCAGCCACGCTCATCAGTATTACGAGTCTACTTCGGACGATTGAACCGGACATAGAAGTTCTTTCTGTTTAGGTTGTACTTGCTGTTCTCATTTTGCGAATGAATGGTCGCCACTAATATGCAAACATTAACTGCACCGGATTTAGCTGCATGGCTCTCGGATACAACGCGAGAAAAACCAGTATTACTAGACGTGCGTGAACCGTGGGAATTTCAAACCTGTCATATTGATGGGGCGTTAATGATGCCGATGAATACCATTCCAGACAAGCTGTCGGAGCTAGATGCGAAGCAGGCTATTGTCTGTATTTGCCATCATGGTATGCGTAGCATGCAGATTGCAGTTTTTTTGGAACAAAATGGTTTTACTCAGGTTAGCAACTTGATAGGTGGCGTTCATGCTTGGGCTCAGCAAGTCGATGGCACAATGCCAACCTATTAAATCAAGTATTGGCTATTTTGGAGAATAAATTTTGGCAACTTCATCTTCCATTCAAGACTTGCTACATTAATTTATCAAGCGCGAGATTAGCGCATAGGAACAATTAAAAATGGAATTGAAATGAGTGACTGGGTGACGGTTGCGCGAGTTGGCGAACTTGCGCCAGGCGAGTGGCGAGTGGTGGATGTGGATGGCGCGCAGGCCGTGGTATTCAATCTCGAAAGTCAATATTATGCTATTGAGGACATCTGCACGCATGATTCTGGTCGGCTCACCGGTGGCACGGTCGAAGGTGATCAGATCATTTGCCCGCGCCACGGCGCACGTTTCTGTATTCGCACTGGTGAGGCATTGACTGCACCTGCTTATGAACCGACTGCTACTTTTCCCGTACGTATTGAAAACGACGAGATTCAAGTACGCGATAATCGCTGGGATTGATTTAAGTCCTATAGAGGCCAACATTGACAGGAAAAGCACAGATGTCAGAACAACCATTTACCGAGCAGGACTGGCGTCGGCTGCTGGTGAGTTTAGGAGAGGATCCCGATAGAGCTGGTTTGGTTGAAACACCGTCCCGCCTTGTTACTGCCTGGAAGCATTGGACTTCTGGATATACCCAAGATCCGGCAGAATTGCTCAAGGTATTTGAAGATGGAGCTGAGGAATACAATGAGCTCATCGTGATACGGGGTATTCCTGTTTATAGTCATTGTGAGCATCATCTGGCGCCTTTTTTTGGCAAAGCCACGATTGGCTATGTTCCTAACGGAAAAATAGTAGGTTTATCTAAGCTAACGCGCTTGGTCAATTGTTTTTCCAGGCGATTACAAGTACAAGAGCGCCTCACCATTCAAATTGCCAATGCCTTGATGACGCACCTGGAACCGAAAGCAGCAGGTGTAGTGATTCGCTGTCGGCATATGTGTATGGAAAGCCGCGGCATTAGCACCGAGGGAGAAGAAACGGTCACGTCAGCCATGCTCGGTGAACTTCAACCCAATCTGGCATTGCGTACGGAATTTCTTGCCTTAGCGCGCGAGGCGTAATTTGAATCCACAATCAAAATGAGTTTGCACTTTCCAATTTATCTGGACTATTCAGCGACTACGCCCATTGATCCGCGTGTTGCCGAAGCAATGATCCCCTATTTAACAGAAAAGTTCGGTAATCCGGCAAGCCCTCATATCTATGGGCAGGTGGCGGAAGAGGCAGTGGAACGCGCGCGTGAACAGGTAGCAGCATTGGTGAACGCCGACCCCAAAGAAATTATCTGGACTTCGGGTGCGACCGAATCCAACAATCTGGCGCTTAAGGGTGCGGCACATTTCTACCAGAATAAGGGCAAGCACATTGTCACGATGAAAATCGAGCATAAGGCGGTGCTCGATACTGTATACGAATTAGAGCGGCAGGGATTTTCTGCAACGTACCTTGATTCCGAACCGAATGGCTTACTTGATCTTGATAAATTCAAGGCGGCATTGCGTCCAGATACCATCATCGTTTCAGTAATGTATGTCAACAACGAAATTGGAGTGATTCAGGACATCGCCGCGATCGGTGAAATATGTCGTGCGCATGGCATTTTGTTTCATGTTGATGCAGCGCAGGCCACCGGAAAAATAGTGATTGACCTGCTGCGCTTGAAAGTTGACCTCATGTCGTTTTCCGCACACAAAACTTATGGCCCGAAAGGCATCGGTGCACTGTATGTTCGGCGTAAGCCACGAGTGCGTCTGGAAGCACAGATGCATGGTGGCGGGCATGAACGCGGTATGCGTTCAGGCACTCTGGCCACACACCAGATTGTTGGCATGGGTGAAGCATTTCGCATCGCGCAAGCGGAAATGACAACAGAAAACGAACGCATCCGCACGCTGCGTGACAGCCTGTGGCGCGGTCTGTCCAGCATAGGAGAGATGTACCTTAATGGCGATTTTGAGCAGCGTGTATCGCATAATCTGAATGTCAGTTTCAACGATGTGGATGGTGATTCGCTGACCAAGGCGATTGCTGATATTGCGGTATCCAGCGGGTCGGCCTGCACTTCGGCAAGCCTGGAGCCGTCTTATGTGCTACGGGGTTTGGGACGCAGTGATGCATTGGCACGCAGCTCAATCCGGTTCACTGTGGGACGCTTCACCACCGAGGAAGAAGTGAACTTTACGATAGAATTGTTGAGAAATAAAATTAGCAAGTTGCGTAACGAACAACAGCTATCCGTCTTGGTGCCCCAATAAATTCAGAATTCTAAGCGGGAAATCTTGCGCTTGAATTGATGTAGGTGGCGTGAATAAAGAGGTTGCACAATGAAAATTTATAATCTGTGGCGCACCCTTTCAAACCGCTGGCTATATCTGCCCGGTACGTTGGTCATTGCCGTGGTGTTTGGCACAGCGCTTTATCTGCAATATGTTCTGCACCAGGAGCCTTGCCCTTTATGCATGATCCAGCGTGTCATCTTCATTGCTATGTTAGTTTTGTTTGCTATTGCTACGCTGCATAATCCTAAACGCAGCGGTACGAAAGTGTACGGAGCATTGATAGCACTACTGGCGTTGAGTGGCGTGGTTACTGCCAGTCGCCATATATGGCTTCAGCATTTGCCCAAAGACCAAGTACCTGCCTGTGGTCCAGGCTTGGAGTACATGTTGGGAAATTTCCCTATGGCAGAAGTGTGGCAGGAACTCATGCACGGCTCTGGTGAATGTGCCGCTAAAGGCTGGACGTTTCTTGGCTTGGGCATCCCGGAATGGTCTTTGTGTTTGTATGTGGTCTTGGGTGTGTGGGCGGTGATGATTGCACTTAGAAAGCCGATCTAACGCCTTCTGCCAATAATGCCGATGTTAAGTATTTGCTAGTGTTTTTTAATTTTTATCAAAATAAACCAAAGGAACTAAAAAATGTCAAAACAATGGACAACCCCGCCTGAAATGCTGATTGACTCTAATAAAAAATACACAGCTACCGTGGTAACCGAGCGCGGGAATATTGTGATCGAGCTTTATCCGCAACATGCCCCCAAGACTGTGAACAACTTTGTTTTCCTGGCGCGAGAGGGATTTTATGATGGCCTCATTTTTCACCGCGTGATCCGGGATTTCATGATTCAGGGCGGCGACCCCACGGGTAGTGGACGAGGTGGGCCAGGCTATAAGTTTGAAGATGAAACCAGTGGTAATCCGCTCAAACATGGCACCGGATATCTCTCTATGGCCAACTCTGGTCCTAATAGCAATGGCAGCCAATTTTTTATTACCCACAGCCCCCAGCCTCATTTGGATGGCAAGCATACGGTTTTTGGCAAAGTTACCGAAGGTATGGATGCGGTCAATGCTATTAATCAAGGCGACGTGATGACCAAGGTTGAGATTAGCGAAGCGTAAAGTGCGAGAGGAACGACTGGGAATTGAGAACTTGATACTCGTTATTAATTTCTACTTTCCAATCTTCATGACTAACGTGCATTGGGGCCCGGGCATTTGGGATCAACTCCTCCATTATCACTTCAATCCTCTTGCGAGTTTCCATGCGCTGCTATCGTGAGATTAGCCACCCGGTGAACTAGTAGGACCGGAGGGAAAATGAAGGTATGCCTGCCGCCCTGATAGATTACCTGAACGAAGCTCAGAATTCGATTGACCGCTGGATTAAAGAAGGTGGCATTCAGCAACATGCCTAGCCATCAGTTAGCATAGCGATACGCTCAATTGATCCCTTCAAGGGAAGCTTTTGCCAGCACGTCAATCAATATGACCGATTGTTTTTCAGATGGGATTTTGACAGGTATCTGCGATGCAATCTGAAGAATGCTCGTTTCCATTGGCGAGAAAAGATTTTTCTTATTACCATCGGCCAGAATCTGTCGCCATTTTGCAGCGGGAATACTCATTTTTTTTTTGCGCCTCAATTCCGTTGTCAATCTTCTGAACTTTGGCAGCTAACTTTACTTCTTCGACAATGTTTTCTTTATCAACGAGGCCGCTTAAAAACGGCTTGGGTAGTAAAGACTTTAATTCGCTGGACTTTAATTGAAGGCGATCCCAGCAGGCTTCTTTTTTGCACCACTCCGAAATATTTGAAACTCCAGCCATTGGGGTCATGATGCTGTCAAAAACGACCTTGGCGGTTATTTCAATTGCGTCTCTCATCACGTCAGTGATGTCCTGCGATTCCCACACCTCCATGAAATCGAATGACTTGCCCATATCAGCGCACAGTCTTGAAAGCAGAGCCAAGGTATAAGCCACAATGTTTGCTCTGTAACCACCGCTGTACCATGTCTGCACGGACACAATTCTTTCCGTTTTCCTGAACAGGATCGCTCTCGCAATAGCTCGCTTGTAATAGAGCTCATTGAAATTATCGGGATTCTTCGCCCACTCCTGTCCAATCCTTTTTGCGTATTGTGCAAAGTTTTTCTGCGCCCCAAGATTTACATAGATCGGCTTGTCTTCCCATACATTCTCAAATTTCGCCAAGTCAGTCTTAGCAAACATCTGGGATGATGGAAATTCTGCCAGAAACTTCTTTTTCTCAGCCTTTGTAATTTTCGCCTGAGCATCGGAATACTGCCCACTGGCGCGCTCGTAAAACCATTTACTTTCGCGCAATACGCCTTGCTGAGGTGGCGCCCAGAGGCGTCGAGAAAATTCCTCCATCCTTATGTGGAACGGATGGTTGGAGAAGAAATCCGCCGCATTAACTTTGTTTTGTGTATTGGCATATTCAGAGATTCTTGGAATAACCTCTTCACCTTTTTCACTATCCACCACAGAGAGTTTCATCTGCACAAATATTTTTTCGAGGGAGGCTTTGTCCTTCCTGCTGGTATGAAACAGCGACGCCGTGGTCTGCCCACCGTTTACAATCTGAAGGTCTTTTATCTCCCTGATATAGATACCATCCGCCTTGGGTTCGGTAATCACCTCGCGGGCTGTCGCTGTAATCCCATTATTATAGGCAAAGAACATTTCCGGATCAGTGAGAATAGTAGAGCGCATTCCCTTATTAACCTTGCCCCGAGCCTGCAGAAAACAGCGAACATTCTGCTCCAGCAGCCTGTCGTCATATTTGCCATATAGATCGCCCAGGATCGTTGCAGGCATGACCATCAAGTAGGATTCGTAGTCAGCAGATTTTATGTGTGCGGGCAGGCATGGAATGCCCTGTCCGAACATGGACTCAAAATCAATAACCACCTCCCCCTTGGCACCACGGGAAGTCTTAATCCGGTGCTGGAGATGGGCAGAAATTTGGTACGGTCTTCGACGATGCCGAGTATCGCGACTTTAAGCAGCAAAATAGTAAGCATGGTCTTCCTGAAAGCAAGCCGCAATATAACCTACACATAGCAAAGAAGCAGGCTGTAAACGTCCGATCTTGCCACAGTGGAAGGCGCCCGCCAGACTACGACAGTATTTCTTATCCGTGGTCAAAAGGTTATGCTGTCACCCATTAAACAGATTTATTAGGTAGGCAGATTTTGAGTGATTTTTTCAACAAACCGAAGCAGCCCTTATTCACATTGCAACTCGGCATGTGCCGAAAAAGGCGGAGCCGTTGCCAAGTGATAGATAGATACTAAGCGTATGAAGCGAGAGTACTACTCTGGTTCTATTTGTAACTTCCTTCGTTCTTCAACCAAGGAGATACTTGGCATACTTGCACTAAATAATGATTTTGCACTGATCCAAACTCAACGCGGCTCATGGGTTACACAAATAGAAATGCTTCACGAAATCCTTAAACCATACGAAGGTTCGATTTATTTCGAATACTCCATCCCCCGCATGGGGCGACGAATTGATGTTGTGCTATTGATTGGCCCTGTAATCTTTGTACTCGAGTTTAAAGTAGGTGAAAGTGAATTTACCTCTTCCGCCATTGATCAGGTATATGACTACGCATTGGATTTGAAGAACTTTCACGAATCCAGCCACGGGCAATACATTGCTCCAGTTCTGATTGCTACTAATGCAAGAGATGCTGTGCCAATAGTTGCCGTAACTCCTCAAAACGACAGGCTACTTTTTCCAATAAAGTCAGGTATTGCGCAGCTCGGTTGCGTAATCGAAGATGTGTTGCGTTTTGTCGAAGGTGACGACATAGATGTGAATCAATGGGAGAGCGGTCGTTATTGCCCAACTCCAACGATCATTGAAGCAGCGATGGCTCTTTACAACAACCATTCTGTATCTGAAATCACGCGAAGTGATGCAAGTGCTATCAATCTAAGCCAGACCTCTGCCTCAATTTCTGAAATCATCAGATTTTCGAGAGAAAATTCGCGCAAATCAATTTGTTTGGTGACAGGTGTTCCTGGGTCTGGCAAGACATTGGTGGGGCTTGATGTTGCCACCAAACACATTAATCCAGACGATGACTTGTATAGCGTGTATCTGTCTGGTAACGGCCCGCTTGTGAAAATACTTTGTGAAGCGCTTGCGCGCGATAGGGTCATGCGTGGCAGTGAAACAGGAGGGAAGATTAAAATTGGTACGGCTCGTAGCGATGTCAAAACGTTTATCCAGAATGTTCACCACTTCCGTGATGAATGCCTACTTGATACGTCGAGGCCACCCATTGAGCACGTTGCAATATTCGACGAAGCTCAGCGCGCTTGGAATATGGAGCAAACTTCATCTTTCATGTTGCGTAAGAAAAATACCCCCGATTTTAACCAATCAGAGCCTGAATTTTTGATCTCCTGCATGGATCGTCATACGGATTGGACTGTTATTGTTTGTCTTGTTGGTGGCGGGCAAGAGATCAATACAGGAGAAGCTGGCATCGGGGAGTGGATTGATTCGGTAAATCGGTCATTTCCAGATTGGCATATTCACATTTCATCGCGCCTAACAGATGCCGAGTACAACGCAGAAAAAATACTGGAAGAGATGAAGCTGCGCCAACAGGTGACCTACCATGACGGGCTGCATCTGGCGGTGTCGATGCGCTCATTCCGAGCAGAAGATGTTTCGCTTCTTGTAAAACACTTGCTTGACCTTGAGGTCAATTCTGCTCGGCAAACTTATGAGAAGGTGAGAGACAAATATCCGATTGTAATCACGCGTGATTTAAGCAAAGCAAAGAAGTGGCTGAGAGGACAAGCGCGCGGATCAGAACGGTATGGAATTGTCGTTTCATCGCAAGCTGAGAGGCTTAAGCCTCATGCGATAGATGTGAAATCGCCTATGGATCCTATTCACTGGTTTCTAGACGGAAAGGATGATGTGCGCTCTTCGTACTATCTGGAGGATGTTGCCACTGAATTTCACGTCCAGGGTTTGGAGCTGGATTGGGCGTGCGTAACATGGGATGCAGATTTTCGACATTGTCCAGGCGGATGGAGCCATCATTCGTTTTGTGGAAACCGCTGGAACAAAATAAACAAGGAAGAACGAAAGCAATACTTGAAAAATGCTTATCGAGTTTTATTGACTAGAGCTCGTCAAGGAATGGTCCTGGTTGTTCCGGAAGGTAATAAGGATGACCATACGCGTAACTCCCAGTTCTATGATGGAACATTCAGCTATCTAAATGCAATTGGCTTTCCAGTAATCTAATAGTGAATTGAACTGCGCTTTTGGCTACATCGTACGCCACACTTGCGACCGTGCAATTGCACGGCAGTGTCAGGCCTCTGCCTGCATGGTTGGTCAATACATCAACACAACCATGTCGATACCAGTCTGGAAATATTTTGGGGCGGCCAGTATAGCTCATGGATTCTGTCCCTGCCATCAACCTGCGTTTCTGTATGGTCACCAAGGCCTCGTTAATTTTTTCGACTGTTTGCGACAGGCCGTTACTTTGCCCTTTGCGATACCAAGCCTCCGAGGCCATTGAGCCAAGAATCTCACGCCAGAGTTCAAGTGTGTCAGGCTCTTTGGATACAGTGCTGCGTATCTTTGGAAGATCACCGATTACCTGGGCAACAGTGGTCGCTTCTGATTCCTGGAGCGTTTCTGGTGTGATATGAATATCCTCCCGAATGCCTAGAATAAGCATGCGGTGCCGCGCCTGCGGGATGCCATATTTTTCGGCTTTTACCAGAAAATCTTCTGGCTCACATTTTTCAGGGGGTTTGTTATCCACCAACGAAAACAGTGGTAGCCAAGAACAGAACTCTGGCTATTGACTGCCACGTCCGGCTTTCGCAGATCGCTCAATATACTTTCAATGATTTTTTTACCGGAATGCTGTGCGGAAAGTATTCCCTTCACATTCTCCATCACGAACACTGGTGGCCGGTGATCCGCGATGATCCGCAGATATTCCTTGTAAAGAAAATGGCGCACGTCGTCTTCAAAATCAGGGTTGGTAGTCCGCATGCGCGCGCCCGACAAGCGAATATGCCTGGCAGGGGGGCCGCCGGCCAGCACCCATTTTTTACTGCCATTTAGTCTTTGACTGATGAGGTTTTTCACCTCATGCGCTGGGGTCTTGCCGAGCTTGATACACTGCGCCTCTTCAGCCGCAGCCTTAGCCTCCTGAGGATAAAAATCAAATAATTCTGCCTTGGTAATCTCCCCCCTGGCATAAGACCAGTATTCCGGCGGAATTATTTTGGGATCAAACTGACGATAAAAACTACGCAGCAGCAATGTGCTGTGCGCGGTCGGGTCTTTTTCAATCGAAAGCGCGAGCCTGAATGAAGGATTTTCTGCGCCATGACTAAAAGCAGCAAAGCCCTCACCCAGTCCACCTGGGCCTGCGAAAACGTCAATTACTTTATATGTTTCCTGTTCAGCCATTATTTATTCCACATAAGCCACATTTTGTGGCATCGGGTAAATCAAGATGATGTCGTGGATCGGGTTGCCACGATTCTCAAACTCGGTCAACTCAAACTTGACGCCAAGCTCTTTGAAGATGCAGTCGATGAATTCTTTGGTGTTCATGCGATTTTTTTGGCCCGAGGGGATTTATTTTGATTGGTCTTGGCAGTAGCCTTTGCTTTCCCTCTGGCGATATTTATTGCTATGGAAGTGCAGTAATGATCAGCATAATCCTAACGTTTGATTCTACCTTACCCGAGGAGCGAACAGACGGCACGGCATTACACCACTAAAAATATCTTCAAGCAGAGGTGCCATCCGGTTGCACGCCCCGAGCCAGATAAACAGCCTTGTTTTTAACGCTGCCTTCATCGCGTATCTTGACCCACAGGGCATCGAAGAACACTAACGGGTACATCGGCTCCAGCTGCCGACTCTGCCAGTCCAGCACCTCGTCCATAATCTCGCCAGTGATGGTGGAAATAAGGTCGGGCGATAACTCTAGCCCATAGAGTTCGGTCAGGTGCCCTTGGATTTCCCTGACCGGTAATCCTCTGGCATAAAGTGAGATCACCTTGTCGTCGAATCCCGGCAGGTGGCGCTGATGCTTGGTGATCAGTTGCGGCTCGAAACTACCGTCACGGTCACGTGGAATATTCAGGGCCAGCCGGGTTTCCGTTGTCGGCACGGTCTTCTTGCTGCTGCCGTTCTTGTGATTACGCGAGGGTGTTGTTGCACCATGCTGTTGTTCAAGATGGTGATTCAACTCGGCTTGGAGCATGCGCTATGCTAGTGCCTTCTTGAGTTGCCCGAACAATCCTGCATCGCTGAACAGGGATTGCGGATCAGATGGATTTATTCCTTCAAGTAGCTTGTCCAGGATGGATGGGTCTAGTGTCGTCATACGAGTCCTTTCTATTGAAACTTATTAGCATCGTATGACTTCTTTCACACAAAAATTCTGACAGGTTCGCCATGGGTGGCTCACGGTTTTATCGGCCCCTTTGATGGGCTCATTTAATAAGCCCCCGCTTTGCCGGGGGGCATTTAACTTCGACTTGTGTGGCTGAATTTCTTATCGATAGCTCAGTGTTTTTTAGCCTTTGGCGTGCAGTCAGAGTCCCATGATTTCATCCGATCACATCAAAATTCCCACCAGAATGGCCATGCTTAGGAAAACTAAAGCGCCCGCTGCTATCCATTTGATATTGCCGCCACAAAACAACTGCCCGCTCACCTGGCGGATGATGGCAGTGGCGTCTTGTGCTGATAAACCGGAGTAGGGCTGCCAGTTCGCGTCATCGCGCGGCAGCGCTTCCGAAAAGAGTGGCGTCTCGGCCCTGTGCAAATATTGCCGTGCGATTTCGGCGTTGCCTTTTGCATGGCTAAGCAATAGCTGACGGCGTTGTGCTGGCGATAGCCAGGCCGCGATTGTGCTGCCATATTTTGCCGCTACGCCCGAGCTGAGCGCGGTCGTCGCATCGAGTATCTGTGCGCGGCGTAGCAGCGGCCAGCCTAACCAGCGGCGCCGATGCAGATGCCGGATCAGCTCTACTTGATCGCGTCCCGGTGTGGCGTTGACCGATTCCCGCTCCGGCGCTGGCGCCATCCAATCAGATGGAATCGTTTGCTGCAAAGTGCACTCAAAGAAGTCGGCCACGATGCCAGTTGGTATGGCGGCGCACTCATACGGACGCACCACCATCGCGTCTAAGCCGAATTCTGCCGTCCAGCAAGCCAGAAGACGGTGTGTATCTAACCTGGGAGCAAAAGCACGTGTGAAGGTTTTAAACTCGATGGTCGGATCGCTGCTGCCTTTGACATACTGCACGTAATGAGCGCCCAGCAGGTGGTCCTGACGACGGATATATGCGATTACGACAGGCTGATATTGAAACGCCTGAGCCAGCCCGGACAGAATTTTTACCCCGGCCGCCAAACAATCCATATTCAGATCAATCTGGTGCGCGGTTTGCATGTCGAATAAATCCTCGGCTGATAAGACGATTGTATCGGCACCGATGCGGCGACGCTCATCCTCAATCGCATCAAACATGGCGCGCGAGCAATCGTAAGGACGACAAATAGCACGTTGCTTACGCCAAAAATGCCGCGCCGCGTCAGCTTGTCCGCAAGCTTGCAAGGCTTCATGGCGCAGCAAGGCAAACAGGCGGTAGTGGCTGATCTGGTATGCGCGCACTTTTTGACGCATGGTTTGATCGACAGGATATAAAATGCCGCGTTGCGCCAGAGCAGTGCTGTGCAGGTGTAAAAATGACTGCAACGCTTTTGATCCGGTTTTGTGCTGACCAATGTGAAAAATTATTTTCACTCTTGCTATAGTCACAGTTTACGTCCCGATCCGATTAGGCGTGGCGGCTGCATCACCGTGCATACCTTGATATCAACCAAGTCAGCGAGAAAAATTTCGCGCATTGCTTGTTCCGAAAAACGGTAATAGTCACCTGGAAAAAGATGCTCACCCAAAGTAACCGTGCCAGCACGTAATACCTCACTGTTGATGAGGCGCGCAAAGACTTTTAGCAGCCATCCCGCTAACGGTTTATTGCGCAGGAAAGATTGTGCGCCCATTCCCCCATAGCTTGGCACGCCAATCACAATCAGGCCGCCCGTTGCTGTGACCCGATGGATTTCGGCCAGCGTTTTCCAGAAATAAGGATCGTGCTCCAATGTAGCGTTGCAGAGCACAGCCTCGAATTGTCCGTCGACAAAATTGGGCATGTGATTGGCGTTGCCTTGGATGATCTGGCACTGCGCATCGTCCGCTGCCTGCGCAAGATTAATGCCGATGCGGCGCGAGGCGAGGCGTAGGCAAGGCATGCGCAGCAAGCTGTCTGGCCCGGCAACCGCCCCTACCTCCAGTACCTCGCCCTTGATGGCGGCGGCTGTACAGATCGTTTCAAGTACACGGTAGACATCAGGCGACATTGTCACGCCCTTCATGGTTTTTGCTGTTTTTTTTAAAGCTTGCTGGTATCCATCGATGCATTAATAAGCGGGACACGCTCGGCAGGTGGCGTCGGCAAACTGACAGTAGATGGCGATTGAGCAATAGACGCGGGTCGACCGACAGCACCACTGCCAGCATTTTAAACGGTGCCAGCGGCCCATGTGCGGCGCGCCCCAAGGTCTGACCAAACAGATAAGCAAAGGTGTGCGCTTCGTAACGGCTGAGCGGGCCTTCGATATGCGCCATCGAGGTCAAACCGCGCTGCACTGCCATCAGTGCAATCTGGCGAAAAATGCGTACGTTGGCCGCAATCTTATTGGCCGGTAGATGTCTACTGGCGTTAGTGCTGTGCTGCACCCAGCAACCTGCAATGGTGTTCAACACCAGCACCTCCCCTTCCAGCGCAAGTCTTAGAAATGAATCCATATCGGATGAGCTAATGTCGGCGCTATAACAGCCATGGGTGATGGCAGTGCGGCGATGATAGAGCGTACCAAGATGGGTGAAAAATCCCGTTTCATAGACAAATTTTAGATACTGCGCGCCACTCATCAATTGCTCCGTGCCAATGATGGGCGGCAAAATATTGACGTCGGGACGGGTTCCATTAAGGTAAGTTGCGCGGTGCCCGGCTTGGGCAAACAACACTGAGCGTCCGGTATGACGTTGCAGTGCCTGCCATGCGAGGCTAATGAAACCGGCATCGGTCAGATAATCGTCACCATCGAGCATTAACACCCATTCACCTCGTGCGTGTTCGACCAGTGCGCGGCGGTAATTGGCGACCCGCCCCAGATTACGCTCATTGCAGATATAGCGAAAACGCGGATCACTGTCCCACTGGCGCGCCAAAATAGCAGTCTGATCGGTAGAGGCATCATCAAGCACCAGCACTTCAAGTGACGCGAAATTCTGCATTAGCGCACTGCGAATCGCTTGCTCGATATATTGTGCCTGGTTATAGGTCGGGATCAGGATTGATACGGTCGGCGCAGTGGGCGTAGCCATCTCAATCTGAGCGATCAGGCGGGCGCGCTCCTGTGTCGGATCAGAGACTGGCGGATTGCTTGCAAGCGCACAACGAAACTGCGCCCGCAATTCGCCATCAAGCAGCAAACGCGACAACCCCGCCGCCATGGCCGACATCTCATTGGGCACTATGACACCGGTACGGCCATTATCGATTAGCTCATCAACACCATTCACATCAGTTACGATCACCGGGCAACCCAGAGTCAGCGCCTCAATCACCACTGTCGGACAGCCTTCGGAAGCCGAAAATAAGGCAAACACAGTGCACTGCTGCATCCACGGCACCACGTTGCTTCGCACGCCGGACAAAAAGAAGACGTCACTCATGCGTAGCGCCACGATCTCGGCTTGCAGGCGTGCCTGCTCCGGCCCTTCGCCCAATACATACCAGTCGAAGTCGATGCCGTCCTGGCGCAGACTATGGTGGATTCGGAGGCATTGCAAAATCTGTTTCTCGGTAGAAAGGCGAGCAACCGTCAGTACTACTGGACGCTTGGATCCAAGCCACGGCGGGCCGTTTATATCCATCTCCACGTTAGTGTGTGTCTCAATGCGTGCCAACTCCACCGGCGGGTGCAACACTTGCCACGGCCGCCGCGCCAGCATCGGGCACTTCTGCGCCATGTGCTGCCACAAGCGCGCAGAAACCGGCAACACCACATCGGCCGACAACAAGGCGCATTCGATGGCGCTCCGCTCCGGCAATAATCGCTGCGGATAGCGGGCCAAGCGTTCATCGACTAAAAACAGCAATTTACGTCGCGCCTGCACCAGACTCATGACTAGACAGGCGCGCCGACAGGGGAAAATCGATGTCGCCAGCAGCGCGTGATAGGCACGCTGAAATGGCGGCAATGCACGCGCAGCCAATACCAGATCAAGGCACCACAACGCATTGACGTCGGCTCGCCATGACTGCGCATCCAGCGTGAAGACTGACACTTGCTGTGGCAATTGGCACAACATTTCATCCGCACACGATCCCGTCACCAGCAGGTCTATGTCATAGTCGGGCACAAGTCGCTGCATATGCCGCAACGCTAAAAACGCCGCACCACCGGCCACAAACTCTTGAGCCAGGAATAAAATTCGATGCCGGGGTAGCGTATTAATCGTCAATTTTATAGTTCCCTGTACACCTTGAAGTGCCATTCATTGAACAGAGGTCTTGCAGATTGGTACGCTAGCATAGTGGATGACCATCATACGGCCGCTTTGTCGGGTCTGATCTGGTTAAGGGTAAGATCCCGCATTACGTGAAAACCATATTCCAGAAAACCTGCTGTTAATTTTTTTGGCGCACATGTTGTCAGTGCTATTGTTCCTGATAAAGTAGCCATTGAAAGCGTGCGATCTGCGTCCACTTGGACTTGAGAAAGTGCGCTTCCGAGAACCCAGGTGACGTGACACATGTCGCTGCAGGCGTGCCAATACTTTGAAAGCTGGCCTGCCGTGGGTGTCCGGTTGAACGAAGGGTTAGGCCCCACTGCCCCAGTTTGCCGCCTCGATAAGCGCTAGTCCTGACAAACCAAAATACCTTGCTGAATCCCTACGCGGGACTGCATGACCACTTGAAAATACTGCCGGAACACAGCGTACACCACCTGAAACGGTTAGTTTGCATTGATCGCGTGGCATGAAAGCAATGTGCTCGGGTGCGTGAGCATTGGCACTGTGAAAGTAGGGGAGTACGAGCACCATGGAGTCGTGAAGCGCGGTTAACTCTCCCTTGAATCCGTAGGTTGCCTTGTCCTTCTTACCTACTGTCGGATAGAGACCCTTTATCTGTACTGGTCGGATCAGAACTTGCCCTACAACTGGCTTCGTCGCGATGAAATCGAACCCCACATCCCTCTTTGGAAAGTATACGGACCATCCGGCGTCTCCAAAGAGCGCTGCGACATAGAGCTCAGCAAAGTAGTCACGAGTAGCGGGAGCTGGCACTGTGTGGGGCCTTAACATGTATTGGAAAACACAACCCCGCGTCGTGCCGCCATGCTTCTACCTAGTGCCTCCAGTTGTATATGATCCAGCAGCTTTGCCGCTTGTGGTAATAGCTGCACATTCTCCAGAGAGATGTGGTGATCATGTACGGTGATGAAATGCTCCACCGATTTAATATCCAACTCTGCCGTGCGACCTTCTGCAATATCAAGTAACAAAGGGCGTAATTGCTGCCACGCCGTATTTAGCACCTTGTGCTCATCCAGCAAGCACGCTATTAATTTATGTACCTCAGTATTTGGGGTGGCGAGCAGGCACGGGAATAAATCCTGCTCTTCGTCGTTATGGTGATTCTGCCCGGCGGTATCGAAATAGCGCAGGATGGCTTGTGCTGCTTGTTGTGCCTGCGCATCGCAGCCATGAGAGGGGAGGTGTTGTAGTAATTTGCGCAGCGTGGCGCACTGTGTCTGTATCTTGTCGTGACACGCTAATAGCATTTCCAGCGGATTATCAAAACCAGGAGCGGATGCACTACTCAATAAGTCACTCATCTCTGCCCCTGTACATTACAGACTATCAGCGAATTAAGACTTAATTTTACCGTCAGGATTTCGTGCATGTTTAACGGCCAGTTCATAGATCTCGATCAGATCTTCTTCGCTGACATCGATCACGCCATCCATTTGAGTCAGTGCCCATTCGATATCAGCCTGTTCCAGTTGGGTATGCTTGGGTCGAGTATTTGTTGGGGCGATGGGTGGGGGAGTATGCCGCATGGGGTAGTGTCGGCCTGGCAAAATGTTGTTGATCAATAATGCCAGCGCCAAGGAAACCCCGATATTCGCCAGTACGATGCACACTACCCAGGGCCAACCCATAGGATGAAATTGTGTACTGAATAGCACTAAGGTGAGTGCCGTGGATGCGCCCGGCGGATGCAGGCAATTCAGGTAATGCATCAGAAAAATTGCTAATCCCACTGCACAGCCTGCGGCTAATATGGGGTCGCCAATGAGATGGCTGCATAACCAACCTGCTAGTGCCGAAATTAAATGGCCACCGAATACAGGCCACGGTTGTGCCATTGGGCTATGGGGTGCAGCAAAGAGTAGCACCGCAGAGGCCGCTATTGAACCCAGCATGACAAAGGGATAATCAGTCTGTGGTAGATATTTAAGTACCAATCCCAAGAGCAGGATGGCTATTCCCCCGATCAAGCCGTTACGTAATTTCTCGGTGAATGGAATGGGTGCAGTATGTGTCTTAAAAGACAGGATAAACTCTTTAAAATCCATGGTGTCCGGTTTCTCTTCTGGCTAATGGTAAATTATGTTTTTTATGCCAGATGCTTAATTAAAGATATTGAACTTAATTGTCAAATAAATTCACCAACCCATCCAGTCCTACAAAATTAAATGCATAACTGGCCTGTGCCAATACTACTGGTTTGGCGTGATAGGCGATACTGACGCCCGCTTGCGCCATCATCTTGAGATCGTTTGCGCCATCTCCTATAGCAATAACCTGTTCCGCTTTAAGTTTCAGTTCACCGCGAATTTGCACTAGCCAATCCGCTTTACTTTGTGCGTCGAGGATATGCCCGAGTACTTTACCAGTCAGTTTGCCGTTGATGATTTCCAGTGTGTTGGCATGTGCGTAGTCGAGACCCAGGCGTTGTTTTAAGCGGTCGGCAAAGAAGGCAAAGCCACCTGATACCAGCATGGTCTTGATTCCGTGTTCTTTTAGTTTTGCTAACATGATTTCGGCACCGGGATTAAGCTGTAGCCGCTCGTCATACACGCGTTGCAATGCAATTTCTTCCAGCCCAGCCAGCAATGCCACACGGCGACGCAGGCTTTCACTGAAATCCATCTCGCCACGCATCGCGGCTGCAGTGATGGCCGCTACTTGCGGTTTAATGTCGATCATATCGGCTACTTCGTCGATACCTTCTATGGTAATGAGGGTGGAATCCATATCCATCACGACCAGACCAAAGTCTGATAAATGCTGGCTGGGGCGGACAAAGCCATAATCGAGTTGATGTTCGTAACAATAGGCAGCAACGGCATCATGTGGCTTGGCATCATAAAGCCGGTAGGCGTGCGCCGAGGTCTGTTCAATACGGGATGCGGTGGTCAGCCCGGCAAGATGGTTCAAATGAGCAGGGGCGATGTCTTGAATGCCTTGAATAATGAAGTTCATGTGCGCTATAGAGTTTATTGGGCGGCGATGAGGGAAGGCGGTTTGTCATTCCCTTAAAGAGCGATATGGCAAAGGTGGTAACGAAGCTAAACGATTCACGATAGTTCTTTAAAAAAGTTCTTGATCGCCAGCACACGCTGATCGACATCGCCGTATTTTAATTCAATTCTCAGTTTGTCCGGACCATTCAATTTGTACTGGCGCTTGCTCTGGATAAGCGTGATGATGCGCATTGGATCGATGGGCGGATTGAGCATGAACTGAATTTGAATCGCCTCGCTGGAAGCATCCACCTTGATAATGCCGAGCTGCTTGGCAGCGATGCGCAGACGGTGGCAATCAAGCAATGTATGCGCAGGCGACGGCAACAGACCGAAGCGGTCTATCAGCTCCTGATGCATGTCATCCAGTTCTTCTGATGTGGTGCAGTTAGCCATACGTTTGTACAGCACCAGTCGTTGGTGAATGTCACCGCAATAATCGTTGGGCAGCAAGGCGGGGGTATGCAAGTTAATTTCGGTGGCGACCCCAAGTGGGTGAGCCATGTCCGGCTCATGGCCCAGTTTGAGCGAGGTAATAGCTGTGTTGAGCATGTCCGTGTAGAGTGAAAAACCAATCTCATGCATCTCACCACTTTGTGATTCACCCAGCACTTCGCCTGCCCCGCGAATTTCCAGATCATGCATGGCAAGATAGAAACCGCTGCCCAGTTGCTCCATGGCCTGAATCGCTTCCAATCTTTTTTTTGCCTGTGCGGTGAGCCCCTCCATGTTGTCCACCAATAAATAGGCATACGCTTGATGGTGCGAGCGCCCCACCCGGCCGCGCAATTGATGGAGCTGCGCCAATCCAAAACGGTCCGCCCGGTTCATGATGATGGTATTGGCACTGGGTACGTCGATGCCGGTTTCTATGATAGTGGTGCATAGCAGCAGATTAAAGCGCTGTTGATAAAAATCACGCATGACTGCTTCCAGATCGCGTTCTCCCATCTGGCCGTGTGCTATGCGAATACGTGCTTCAGGCAGTAAGGTTTCCAGCTGTTCCGCTATATTGGCGATGGTATCAACCTCGTTGTGCAGGAAATAGACTTGTCCGCCGCGCTTCAGTTCGCGCAACACCGCTTCACGGATGACGCCCGCGCTGTAGTTGCTGACGAAGGTCTTGATCGACAGACGGCGCTGGGGCGCAGTGGCAATCACCGAGAAATCGCGCAGCCCTTCCAAAGACATTGCCAGCGTGCGTGGAATCGGCGTGGCGGTCAGGGTGAGTACGTCAACTTCGGCGCGGAGCGCCTTGAGGCGCTCCTTTTGCTGTACACCAAAACGGTGTTCTTCATCGATGATGATTAACCCCAGGTTATGGAATTTAATATCCTTCTGGATTAATTTGTGTGTGCCGATGATGATGTCAAGCTTGCCATCTCCCATGTCTTTCAGAGTTTGAGCTTGTTCCTTGGCAGAACGGAAGCGCGACAGTTCGCCAATTTTGATGGGCCAGTCGGCAAAACGATTGCAGAAGTTCTGAAAATGCTGTTCCGTGAGCAGTGTGGTCGGTACCAGCACGGCTACTTGTTTACCATCCATCGCTGCAATAAATGCTGCGCGCAGCGCTACTTCTGTTTTGCCAAAACCGACATCGCCGCAAATTAGCCGATCCATGGGTTTGCCGCTCTGCAAATCACTGACCACTGCTTTAATGGCGGTGGCCTGGTCCGGCGTTTCTTCAAAACCAAAACCAGCGGCGAATGCTTCGTAATCATGTTGCGACAGTTTGAATTGATGGCCTTTACGCGTGGCGCGTTGGGCATACAGATTGAGTAATTCGGCAGCGGTATCGCGCACTTGCTCCATGGCGCGACGTTTGGCCTTGTCCCAAGCACCGCTACCTAGTTTGTGCAATGGTGCCGTTTCTGGGGCTCCACCACTGTAACGGCTGATTACATGTAGCTGTGCCACGGGAACATACAGCTTGTCTCCACCGGCATATTCCAGCAACAAAAATTCGTTTTCGCCTTCGCCGAGATCAAGGTTTATCAGGCCATGATAACGTGCGATGCCATGTTGTTCATGTACTACAGGGTCGCCCGGTTTGAGCTCGGACAGGTCGCGCAGCATCCCTTCCACGTTGCTTTTTTTCGTGGTGCGCGCAATTCGGCTACGGGGCTGTGCAGCATATAGTTCACCTTCTGTAATAATTGCTAATTGTTCATCTTGCAATATGAAACCATTCTGCAGCGCTCCTACGGTAAGCATGAAGTGATCGTTACCGGCGAGAAATTGCGCATAGTTCTCACACAATGTAGGTGTCAGGGTGTATTCGCGTAAATACTCGGCCATTATTTCGCGCCGCCCCAAACTGTCGGCGAGCAGTAATACTCGGCCAGCGTAATCTTGCAGAAAGCTCTGGAGTGCATGTGTTGGAATGTCAGCGCGCCGATTTACCGCGATACCGGGTAGCTTTTTAGTAGCGCAAGAAGTAAGAGTTTTATGAGTCCTTTCTTCTTGAATGAGGGTAGGGGGAGTGTTTTCTACGCATTCTGGCTGCTCGGTATTATCAGTTTGGAAGGAAGAGGGGGTATTTGCGATGAGATCGATACGTTTAAAATTTTTCGCAGCAATGAAGAAGTTTTCTGTGTTTAGAAACAGTTCGTGCGGTTCCAATAAAGGGCGTTGCGGGTCACCGCGAAGCAGGTTATAGCGCGACTGCGCATCCTTCGCAAATGTGGCAATGGCAGCATCTACGTTGTGATGCATGCACAGCGTGGCATGCGCAGGTAAATAATCAAATAATGTAGCAGTACGTTCGAAAAATAAGGGAAGATAATATTCAATGCCTGCGGGCGCGATGCCACGGCTCACGCCTTTGTAAATACTTGCTTTGGATGGATCGCCTTCGAAACGTTCGCGGAAATTTTGACGAAAACGCGCCTGTCCAGCCTCATCAAGTGGAAATTCGCGCGCCGGCAACAGGCGAATATCCCGCACTGGATAAATGGTGCGCTGGGTATCCACATCGAAGGTCGCGATAGTATCAATTTCGTCATCGAACAAGTCGATGCGGTAAGGCACACTACTGCCCATCGGAAACAGGTCAATCAAGCCACCACGCACGCAATACTCGCCCGGCGTCAGCACCTGCTGAACAGGGGTATAACCGGCCAATGTCATTTGTTCACGCAACTGGGCAATGTCCAGTTTCTCGCCGCACTTAAGAAAGAAGGTGTACGCAGCCAGATATTCCACGGGTGACAACGGATAGAGCGCAGTGGTTATTGGGACGACGATCACATCACATGACTGGCTGCGAATGTGATGCAGCGTCGCAAGTCGTTCGGAGATAAGGTCCTGATGCGGCGAGAAATGATCGTAAGGCAGCGTTTCCCAATCCGGTAGTAGATGCACACGCAGTTCCGGGGAAAAAAAAGGAATTTCTTCTACCAGCCGTTGTGCTTCCAGCGCGCTGGCGGCAATTACTACCAACGGCACATGTAGTTCGGCATATTGCGCCAGAGCCAAAGCATCAGATGAGCCATATAGATGGGTATAACGTGGACGGGGGTGTGAGGAAGAAAACAGCATGGGAAAATAAGGTGCAACTAAGTTTCAGGGTGCGGCATTATATAAGGGAAGTTTTGTAATTTGCATGGATTGAAAAATTCTCATGATTTTTGCGGGGACAGTACCTTGAATCTTTATTGGTATAAGAAACTTCGTAAATCCGATTTATATTCAACACATTGGAAGTTCGTGGCATGAAGCAGACCTCATTGTTAAAGTAGAGCGGGTATCATTCTTCTCCAACCGCAAATAACCTTCGGTGCTCTTTAATGGCGTAGCGATCTGTCATGCCAGCGATGTAATCGGATACAGTGCGGGCACGATCGGCTTGCGCCTGCTGCTGAAATTGTGGGGGCAGCAGGCGGTTATCCTCCATGAATACTTGAAATAGGTCGCTGATGATGCGACGCGCCTTGGCACTCATGCGCATGACGCGGTAATGACGATATAAATGCGTACGCAGGAAGGCTTTGAGTTCGCGCTGCTGGTCATGGATTTCGGCGCTGAACGCTGCTAGCGGTGGCGCGGCGCGGACATCGGCGATGTCATGCACTGCATAGGTGCGAATATTTTTTTCCGTTTCATGGATTAAATCTGTTGCAAGTGTATTGATCATACGCCGTATCGTTTCGTGAATCAGTCGGCGTTCGGCTAGGCCGGGGTAGGCTAGTCGTACAGCATCGAGATGACTGGCAAACAAGCGCACCGAGGTAAATTGTTCCAGTGTAATTAATCCGGAGCGAAGTCCGTCATCTACATCATGGTTGTTGTAGGCGATTTCATCGGCTAGATTGGCAATCTGCGCTTCCAGCGAAGGGCGCTGCTGTTTAAGGAAACGCTCGCCCACTGCACCCAGCTTGGCGGCATTTACCGATGAGCAATGTTTGAGGATACCCTCGCGCGTTTCGAAGCACAGATTGAGTCCATCGAAGGCGGCATAATGATCTTCGAGTACGTCTACCACGCGTAGCGATTGCAGGTTGTGCTCGAAGCCACCATAATCCTTCATACATGCATTGAGCGCATCCTGCCCGGCGTGGCCGAATGGTGTATGGCCGAGATCGTGAGCGAGCGATATAGCCTCCACCAGATCTTCATTTAATTTCAGGTAGCGCGCGATGGAACGGGCGATTTGCGCTACTTCCATGCTGTGAGTCAACCGGGTGCGAAATAGGTCGCCTTCATGGTTAACAAATACCTGAGTCTTATATTCCAGGCGACGGAAGGCGGTGGAATGGATGATGCGATCACGATCACGTTGAAATTCGCTGCGTCCAAAAGGTGCTTCCTCGCGCTCAATCCTGCCGCGTGTGTTGGCCGTTGTTACCGCATAAGGTGCAAGTTCAGTCATGCGTGCTGTTCGCTAATAAAGTTTGCCGCAATAATTCCTGCTTCACGCCGTCACTTATTACTGCACAGCCAATGCTTTTAAGCAGCACGAAACGGATTTTGCCACCAACTACCTTCTTGTCCAGTTCCATTAATTGTAGGTATTTCTCTATTCCCAAAGCAGGCGCGACAACGGGTAGGCCAGCGCGTTCAAACAAACTACGGATGCGATTTACATCCTTTTTGCTTAGCCAACTCAGGCGACACGACAAATCAGCGGCCATAATAGTACCTGCAGCGACTGCTTCGCCATGTAGCCATGTGCCATACCCCATGCCTGTCTCGATAGCGTGACCGAAAGTATGGCCCAGGTTAAGCAGGGCGCGTTCTCCATTTTCCCGCTCGTCTGCAGCAACTACCTCAGCCTTATTTTGGCAACTGCGTGTGATAGCGTATTGCAGTGCATCTGCATCGCGCGCCAATAATTTTTCCATGTTTTGTTCCAGCCACTCGAAGAAAGATAGATCGCGGATCAAGCCATATTTGATGACTTCTGCAATACCCGCACGTAATTCCTGATCCGATAATGTATTCAATGAGGTGATATCGGCAAGCACCACTTGCGGCTGGTAAAACGCGCCTATCATATTCTTACCCAATGGGTGATTGATACCTGTCTTGCCACCGACCGATGAATCCACCTGTGATAACAGGGTGGTAGGAATTTGAATGAAAGGAACACCGCGTAAATAGGTTGCTGCAGCATAGCCTGTCATGTCACCTATAACACCACCGCCCAATGCGATTAACGGTGTGTTGCGTTCGCATCGATGGGAAAGCAATGCGTCGTAAATTAGCCCTAACGTTTCTGCATTCTTATGTTGTTCACCATCCGGTAAGATGATGGGAATGACGTTTACGCCATGAGTTTGCAGCGCGGTGCGCAGGGAGTTCAAGTACAAGGGTGCCACGGTAGTGTTGGTCACCACAGCCGCTTTCTTGTGGGGTAAGTGCGGTAATAGTAATTCTGCACATTCGAGTAAATCACTGCCGATATGAATAGGATAGCTACGCTCTGCCAGCCCAACGATTAATGTTTGCATAAGTTTTGAGAACTTCTAGTAAAAGATTGCATAATGAATGGCGGGTAATGCTGTAACCTTGTGAAGGAGTGTTGACGCAGTCTGAACGAATTGCTTCGTTATTCTTAGAATTTCAAGACCCCAGCGCAGGTTAAAACTTAATAGGCTTAAGCGAAAATCACTTTTGAATATATGATCAAAATTGTTTTTTTATATTTATAAATGGTTAGATTTGTTAGTCGAGTGTCCGCAAACGCGCTGGGGTTATGATTTAAAATAATTTCAATGGCTATTATGATTTACTTTCGAAAATCGGTTTAGCTCCTGTTGTAAATGTAAAACTAGATTTTGTGCACTTTGTTTACCGGTAGGCATAACTAAATTGGCTACTTGTGTATATAGCGGATCTCGCTGCTCATACATGTTTTTTAGTTTGGTATGTGGGTCGGCTGTTTGTAATAACGGGCGATTGCGATCATGGCGGGTTCGCTGCCAGAGGTCATGAATTGTGCTTTTCAAGTACACCACTATGCCATTGCAACACAATGCAACGCGGCTATTTTCATTTAATACCGTGCCACCCCCCGTCGCTAAAACGATGTTGTCCAGTAGTACCAAGTCTTGTATTACGCTTGCTTCACGCTGACGAAAACCCGCCTCACCTTCAACATCAAAGATATGTGGAATAGTTACACCAGTACGCTGCTGAATTTCTTCATCACTGTCTACAAAATTTTTGCCTAACTGCTGGGCGAGCAATTTCCCTACGGTAGTTTTTCCTGCCCCCATCATTCCTACAAGGAAGATGTTGCCGGAAAGACGTTTGGACTGTACTGTATGAATAGGATGCATGGTCGAATTGTAGCTGAAAATCACCGTATTAATTTTGTTCTACGAATTAAAAAACCCGGCATAGCCGGGCTTTTTAATTTCATGCATCGATAGTTCTAACGCAGATTTAAGCTATCACTCAGAATTTTTGGGGAAATAAAAACTAACAATTCTCTTTTGTTATTAGTATTAGTTTGATTTTTAAATAACCATCCAAGGAAAGGTATATCACCCAACAGTGGCACCTTAGGAGTCGATAGTGACTTTTCTTGGGTATAGACCCCGCCAATAACGACAGTCCCTCCATTGTCAATCAATACTTGGGTACTGATTTTTTTTGTATTGATGCTGGGTACCCCCCCAGTTGTCGTGTTGATTACCTCGCCTACAGAATCCTGAGTTACTTCTACTTTCATATTAATATTATCATCAGGTGTGATCTGAGGAGTCACGATGAGGCTCAAAATTGCCTTTTTAAACAACACATTTGTTCCTTGGAGGCTAACTGTCTGATAAGGTATTTGCACACCTTGCTCAATTATCGCCTCAGTTCCATTGGCTGTTACAACACGAGGACTAGCAATGTTGTTAGTTATTCCATTCAGTTGAGAAGCCTGCAATTCCAGTCCTAATATTTTGGTAAGCGATGAGTTGAAAAGCATCGCTGTCACCACACCCGTGCCAATTTGCCCGGGAGTTCCTGGCAGGTTAATTGCCCCACCACCAGCGCTACCGCCTATAGAACCCCGACCACCTCCACCTACAGAAAATCCACCCTCAGGTGGAGGTGCCCCTTTATAGCTTAATCTTCCACCCAAGGTTCGAGTAAAATTATCAGTTGCCTCAACAAAACGTGCTTCAATCATTACTTGACGTACGGATACATCGACTTGCTTGATTAGTTTGCGTACTTCCTCTAAACGCGACGGTGTATCTTGAACAAACACAGTATTGGTGCGTGCATCTACCACTGCACTCCCACGTTTAGATAGCATGCGCTGCGTAGGACTTTGCAGCAAAGTAATAATTTCTGCTCCTTTTGAATAAGCAATTTGGAAACTTTCGGTGTGTAGAATTTCAAGGTCGGAGATTTCTTGATTCGCGGCTAAATTAAGCTTTTCTTTGGCTGCCAATTCCTCGCGCGGGGCAACCTGAATTACGTTACCATTCTTGCGCATATCTAAACCGCGTGAATCAAGGATAATTTGTAGTGCTTGATCCCACGGCACATCCTTAAGGCGTAAGGTTAGATTGCCACTTACGGAATCGCTGATCACCATGTTTAGATTAGTGAAATCGGCAATAACGTTCAGTGCTTCGCGCACTGCAATATTCTGGAAGTTTAATGTCAGTTTTTCGCCTGCATAACCTACCTGTCTATTCTTCAATAGTTTATTTGGGTCGTCTGCCACTGCTTTTATTTCCACAATAAATTTGTTATCCGTCTGATAGGCAACGTGTTCCCATAAACCTTTGGGTTCAATGACCATGCGCACATGGTCGCCCTGCATGAATGTATCGAGCCCCTGTACTGGCGTGCCGAAATCGACTACATCAAGTTTACGCTGTAAGTTGCGTGGTAAACTGGTATTCGTGAAGTCTACGATCAGGCTTTTACCTTGCTGCTTAACGCCTATACCTACACCAGGATCTGACAGGTCTATTTGGATGCGTCCTTCACCATTTCCGCCACGGCGAAAAACAATATCACGCAGACTATATTTCTGGGTATCTGACTTCGCTTCAGCAAATCGTGTGGAGGCTGCCGTCGCTGATGCCGCAGGAGCTTTACCCTGTAGGGTAATTAGCAGGTCATTACCGTTTGTATGAGCGTCATAAACTAATATTTGATTGAGGTTAACCACCAAGCGGGTACGATTGTCCGATTGCACGATATTGGCGCTACGCAATTCACCTACGCTAAATTTCTGCGTCGATTTACCCAGCCCATTTGTTGTATTTGGGAAATCAAATATTATGCGCGCTGGATTGCTGATACTAAAATTCAAGGGTGGATTGGCAAGTGGGTTCTTCAAACCCAATTTAAGTACTAGCTTGCCGTCTGGTGCAGCGTTGACACTGAGCGACTGTATGCTATTTGCTGCACTCGCATTTTGTGTATTGACATTGTTTTGTGCATGGGTAGTTAACGCACAAACTGAAAATGCTGCGATAACAAGTAAAACAAGGTTTTTAATTGCATTTTTATAATATCTCATGTTTCATTCCTAATCATTCATTCCAACAATGACAAACTATTTATACGTTCCGCCCAGTCTCCCGCACTATCTTGTACGATTTCCTTGATTTTTACTTCAGTTTCTGTGATTGAAATAATTTGACCAAAATTTGACCCCAGGTGATTGCCTATTTTAACTTGGTGCAGCTTGCCATCCGACGAGCGTACGATAGCATGACCAACTTTAGTCTTATACAGGAAACCGACCATCTTTAAACTTTCTAATGGGGATTCTTCTAGAGCTTCGCGACGTCGTTTCATATCCGGTTGATTAGGGCCGGGTAAATCGCCATTTTTTGCTTCGGACTTGCGTGGTTTGAATGGATCAGGTAATCCGGTAGAGTTATTGTAAGCATATGGCTCATATGGCTTAATTTCAGGTGGCGGATCCACTTTGCCACGCATTTCACTGCCAGTATCTTTGACGAAATTGCGTAAGTCCTGAAATTCTTCTTCTGCACAGGCAGACAGCAATAAAGATGTGAACAGCAGCAAATAAGCGGGTCTCATTTGTGTGCTCCAGCTATTTTAGTCGATTGCTTTTGAACAGTTAATTCTTCCTCATCTAAATAGCGATATGTCTTAGCTATCGCATCCATAGTCAGATGCCCTCCCGTTGGACTGATGTTAATTTCACTTAACGATACGATGCGCGGCAATTGGGCAATATCACTAGCAAATTTACCAATATCATCATAATTACCCGTCACTTTAAGTGCAATCGCTTGCTCAGCAAATACGCCGGTAATAATCTCGGCACCGGGTTTAAATAATTCAAATTGTAGCCCGCGACCTAAACCAGCTTGATTAATATCAGTTAGCAATGCGTCCATTTCTGATTTGCTCGGTAACTGTTTCAGCAGTGCATCAAACGATTGCCTAGCTTCTGTAAGTTTTTTATTGAGAACATCCAGATTGATGGCTATTGCTTTTTTGGTCTTGAAATCTGTTTTTAATGTAGTTTCAATCTGCTTGGCAGTGCTCAGCGCTTCCCAACGATCCTTCCAGTCAAATACAGCACCTAAAAGTAAAATAGTCACGAATATTGCTACCAATGTGCTGAATTTCACCAATAAAGGCCAGCCGCCAGGGTCTTTGGGGTTAATATTCTTTAGATCTTCTAGCAGTTTCATGATAGTACTTAACCTTTCGTGCTAGCTGGTTTAACCGGAGAGGCAGGGGGCGTTGATGCCTGAGTGGTCAAATTGAAATTTAGAGTAAACTCATTCAAGCGTGGTCCATTCGCATTTGCGGTTGTCGCAGAAATTTGAACCAGTGTCGGCGATTCTAGCCATTGAGAGCTATCAATAGAGCGCATCAGAGTGGATACCCGCGCATTCGACTGAGTAAAGCCAACCAAATCAACCTTGTTGCCAGTCTGTTTAATTGATTTTAAATAGACGCTTTCTGGCAAAATATTTAACATTTGATCCAGTAGGTGTACCACATCTGAGCGAGTACTTTGTAGTTTTTCAACGACTGTTTTCCGCTCCATCAATGCTGCGATCTCCATCTTTAGATGCTTTATTTCAGAGATCTGTTTATCTAGCAGGACAATTTGATCTGTCAGATATTTGTTGCGGCGTTCCTGATATTCAATCTGTGTGTTAATAACAGCATGGACAAAACCGACAAGTATTGCTGCTAACACCACTGTGATGGCAATGAACGTGTAGAATTGGATCTGACGCGCTTTACGCTTCTCAGCACGATGTGGTAATAAATTAATACGTATCATGAAGGATCAAACCTCCTCATCGCAAGACCACAGGCAATCATTAGCGCGGGTGCATCAATTTGTAATTGGCGCTGATTAATGCGCCCGGACAAGGTCATTTGAGCAAATGGATTCGCCACCAATGTTTTTACTTGTGTACGTGTTGCTACAGCATCATCCAAATTAGGCAGTGCTGCACAACCGCCAGCTAAAACAATGTAGCTTACTTCGTTGAACTGGGTTGAAGTATAAAAAAGCTGAATGGCACGAAACACTTCGCCCGCTACATTTTCGCGGAACGGTGCCAGTACGTCGCTTTCGTAACTTTCCGGTAATCCGCCATGAAGTTTGCCTGCTTCTGATTCCTCAGCGGATAAGCCGAACGCATTTTGGATCTGTTGGGTTAATTGATTTCCTCCCATTTGCTGGTCGCGCATATATACCGATTGCCCGTTGCGCATTATGCTTACATTCATTACGTTTGCACCAATATCTACCAACGCTACGCATTGGTCAGCGGCACCTTCTGGCAATTGTAAGCGAACCTGATCAAACGCCATTTCAGCGGCGTAATGCTCTACATCCATCACCACTACTTTTAGTCCGGCTACTTGTGCGACAGCAACACGGTCTTCAACATTCGTATTACGTGAGGCAGCTAACAGTATTTCGATTTCTTCAGTATTGCCAGGTGCCGGGCCGATGACTTGAAAATCCAGGTTAACTTCGTCAATAGCAAATGGTATGTACTGATTTGCTTCTGCCGCCACTTGATACTCCATATCTGCTTCATTTAATCCGCTAGGCAGAAAAATTTTTTTGCTAATTACGGCTGCAGCAGGAAGCGCAAGGCTAATGTTTTTAATGCGTGTTCCCATTCGTCTCCAAGTCTGCCGCAGGCATTCCGAAACCGCTTCCAGATCATTGATGTTGCCATCGCTGACCGCATTTGGGGGTAATGGTTCTATTGCGTAATGCTCAATTACATAGCCATTTTTTTTTGTTAATTCGTTTAGCTCTACAACTTTGATCGAAGACGAGCAAATATCGACTCCGATTAAAGGCGGTCTTTTGGTATACAAAAAATCTAGTGGAATATTTAATTTGCCTTTGAGCATAATTGATGATTATAACTTTATGTATTAATTGGTTTAAATAATAAAAAATAACGAATTATTACAGGTGTAAATAATTTTTATTGCGGTTTAAAAATTGCATTGCACATTTCAAAAAATGTTAATAAATCAAGATATCAAGACTTTAAATAATGAAAAATACTTTGTAATTTAAAAATTTACCTTTTTAATCTAATACATGTTGATATTTTACTTTACGACAGGTTGCTGAATTACTTTAGGCACTGCTACGAGTGACAATGGATCCGGCTAGGCTTAAGTATTTTTGGTTTTTTGAGATGCTATCTGATTTGTCAACTGGTTAAACATCAAACAAACCTTGAATTGCCGTAGAATTATTTGATATATAAATGTTGCTTGATCTATTTGAAGAACAGCTTAATTTGCCAGTTGAGCTTATATAGTTACTAGGTGCGCTGGTGGAGTGTGGATTTGTGGCAGCAGAATGTATTGTGTTGGCGTTATGGATGTATACTCACTTGATATCCATGAAAATATTTAATATATTGTTTATTAATAATTTAATTTTATTTTGTGATGGTATGATGGTTTTATTATTTTAAATGGACGTCGGTTTGACAGGCTGCTAGATGTTTTCCAAAATGATACTATAGATACTTAAAATTTTACGGAGGTTTGATTATGCATAAAGTTAAAAAACTATTATTTTCTGGCATGCTTCTGATGCCTATGATGTTGCCTATTCAGAATGCATTTTCTGCCGCTGATAATGTGACGACTATAGTTACGAAACTTATTAAAATAGATCAGAAAGTTGGCGATGGCAAAGAAGCCGTAGCCGGTAAAACGGTCGACGTGCACTACACAGGCTGGCTTTACAATGCGACTATGCCGAATAACAAAGGTGCAAAATTTGATAGTTCTCGCGATCGTGGTGCACATTTTTCTTTCCCATTAGGTGAAGGGCGTGTAATAAAAGGTTGGGATCAAGGAGTCGCTGGTATGAAAGTTGGCGGTCAACGTACACTCATAATTCCCGCTGACTTGGGTTATGGTGCACGAGGCGCAGGAAGTGCTATTCCGCCAAACGCAGCATTGATTTTTGATGTTGAATTGTTCGGTGTCCACTAAGACATGAATAGCCTAAATGATCCATTCTTCAGTATTGCCAAAAACTATGATTAAGGGCAGTATTGTTGCAATAGTGACCCCAATGCACGAGGACGGTAGTCTGGATTTAGTTGCATTTCGCGCACTTATTGATTTTCATATTATGCAGGGCACGGATGGCATAGTAGTAGTTGGTACTACAGGTGAATCCCCTACGGTGGATGTAGCTGAACATGAGTCGTTGATTCAGGTGGCAGTGGAACACGCAGCCGGGCGCATTCCAGTGATTGCAGGTACAGGCGCGAATTCAACCAAAGAAGCTATCGAATTAGCAGCTTTCTCAAAAAAAGCAGGCGCAGATGCTTCGTTGACAGTGGTGCCGTATTACAACAAGCCAACACAAGAAGGTTTATACCTGCACTTCAAAACTATCGCCGAGGCTGTGGATATGCCGCATATCCTCTATAACGTGCCTGGACGGACCTGTGTGGGCATACATAACGATATTGTGTTGCGCTTGGCACAAATTCCCAATGTTGTTGGCATAAAAGATGCGACCGGTGATATTGAGCGTGGCAGTGATTTATTACAGCGGGCGCCTAAAGATTTCGCGATATATAGCGGTGATGATGCGAGTGCGTTAGCATTAATATTGTTGGGGGCACATGGCACGATTTCTGTTACCGCCAATGTGGCGCCTAGGTTAATGCATGAGATGTGTTTAGCGGCCTTGAACGGTGAAGTGGTCAAAGCGCGCGAGATTAATTTCCGCTTACTTGGGTTGCACCGCTACTTGTTTGTTGAGGCCAATCCTATACCGGTAAAATGGGCTGTGTCGTCTATGGGAAAAATGAAGAATGTACTGCGCCTGCCGCTTACGCCACTGTCTTTGGCCTCCCAAGATCTAGTTGAAAAGGCAATGCGCCAGGCAGGAGCGATCAGTTAGTTTAATTCAGATCATTACCAGTACAATTTCCTCGCTATGGTGGGAGAAATGACGGAACGCGGATTCCGTTTGTTACTGCGTATTCGAAATGTCAGCGCATTTATTAATTACGTAGTATTCAAGCAATTGAATTTACGGTAATAAAAAATTTCAGGGATGGCATGAGAACACTATATTTAATCATATTATTTTTTTCATTATTGATTTTAGCTGGATGCAGTGCCATTGGCATTGAAAACAAGCGTGTTGATTATAAGTCTGCCGCAACCAAGATTCCGGCGCTAGAAGTTCCACCTGACCTGACCACTCCTGTCATTAGAAATCAACATACGATACCGGGTAGTGATGGCGAGGTCGTTACAAATTTTTCTGATTTTGTTAAGGGTGGCCAAATGGCGCAAGTTGGTGTTGCCACCACCGTATTGCCGGAAGTGAAGAATGTGCATCTGGAACGTAATGGAACGCAGCGCTGGCTAGTCGTGGGGGGGAAAGTAGAGAGTGTGTGGCCGGTGGTTAAAGAATTTTGGCAGGAACAAGGTTTTGTTATCAAAACTGACAATCCTGCGGCTGGTCTCATTGAAACAGACTGGACGGAGAGGCGCGCTAAAATTCAGCAAAGTGGATTAAGTAAAATACTTGGCAACGTATTCGATAAACTTCATTCATCTGGCCTGCAAGATATGTATCGAACCCGTTTGGAGCGTAGCAAGGATGGGAGCAGCTCGGAAATTTATATTAGTCATAGCGGCATGGAAGAAGCGCTGGATGTGGATAAGAACGGTTATAAATGGAGGCCGCGTCCGAATGATCCTGAGCTGGAAGCTAGTATGTTGCAACTGTTGATGATCAAGTTGGGCGGTGGTACGGAAAATCAGGTTCAGGCAGGGCAAATATCTAAGTCGCAAGAAGTAGCCACTGCGCCGAAGCTACAAGAGATTAATGGTAACAAAATTATTATATTGAATGAGCCATTTGACAAAAGCTGGCGCAAGGTAGGGTTAGCCTTAGATCAGGCAGGCATCGAGGTGAAGGATAAGGATAGGATTAGCGGCATATACTTTGTGAATCCGAGTAAGGATATAGCGAAGAAAAAAAGCTGGGTCAATAATTTAATGTTCTGGCGTAATGATAGCGACCAAAAGCCTACTAATAAAGATTCGATCGAAGGAGCTGCACGTTATCAGGTGACCGTGCGTGAGAATAACACGGGGTGTGAAGTTAGTGTTTTGAACCAAGGTGCTGCTAAAGACAAAGTGACGCAGCGTATGACTGACCTACTGTACAAACAGTTGACCACCAAGTAGCGTTTGATCTTAATCGATGCGTTTCGCTTCACTTGGTAGCGGCAGCGAAGGTAATGGATTGATAGTGCAAGCTGGCAAAACCACTGTATTAGTGGACTGTGGTTTTACCCTGGCTGATACCTGTATGCGTTTGGCGCGTCTTGGTCTAGACCCCAATTGCCTTAATGGTATTGTAGTGACACATGAACATGGTGACCATATTGCCGGAGTGGCGCGGTTAGCACGTAAATATTCGATTCCAATATGGCTAACGTACGGCACATTTCGTGCGCAATTCAAATTGTTCAGCAGTGTGCCCAAGCTGACAAAAATTGACTCGCACGGTTCCTTCACTATCGATGGGTTGTTGGTGCAGCCTTTTCCTGTGCCACATGATGCGGCTGAGCCAGTACAGTATACGTTCAGTGAGGGTGCAAAACTGTTGGGAGTTTTGACCGATACTGGTTGTTCCACCCCTCATATCGAGGCGACGCTAAGTGGCTGTGATGCTTTGGTGCTGGAGTGCAACCATGATACTGCCCTGTTGGTTAACAGTGATTACCCTATAAGTCTTAAGCAACGTATTGGCGGACGATTTGGTCATCTGAATAATGTGGATGCGGCAGCATTGTTGGCGCGGTTGGACTATAGTAGTTTGCAACATATTGTGGCTGCACATCTCAGCCGTAAAAATAATACGCCTGAACTGGCGGCATATGCCTTGAGTAAAGCACTTAATTGCAGCCCAGAATGGATTGCAGTTGCCGGGCAAGATGAAGGACTGGCTTGGCGAGAAATTGTATAAACACTAAGCTACAAACATAAAAAGCCGACTTTACATCGGCTTTTTATTGTGCACGAAGTGAAATTACTTCTTCATTGCATCTTTAGCAGCGTCAGCAGCACCGTGAGCGGCGTCAGCAGCCGTTCCAGCAGCAGTAGCAGCAGCACCAGCGGCTTCAGCAGCACTACCAGCGGCTTCAGCAGCACTACCAGCGGCAGTAGCAGCAGCATCAACAGCAGGCGCAGGTGCTACGACAACGGGTGCTACAACAACAGGAGCTTCCGCAGCGGGGGCCTTAGGTTTTTCGCCACAAGCAGTCAAAGACAATGCCAACAGGGCAGCAACTAGAGCAAAACGTTTCATTTACTTTTCCTTCACAATAATTAAATTTACAGACAAAACCGGGGAATTTCAGTCTACTACAACGCTAAGTTACAGCGAAGACGCGGCATTCTATACTAGTATATACAATAATTCTAGCAAATAATAATAGTTACCATGATTTTTTAAAATCCAAAGGCAGTGGTGGAACTCTGGATAGGAACCATCATTTGCATTTTACTGAATGGGGCTTGAGAGGTATGAAGTATAATTTTCATACGGTTGGCAGAGGTGATGTAAGGTGTTGTCTTAAATATTAAACTTGATGCTAATTTATTTCGAGATCAATGTTGATAAATAAGCTATTTATCTATTTGCTTGCTTAACAATAGGTACAATATAACCATCTGTATACCATTGATAAAGCAATTCAAAGGCTTCTCGCGACAGACCCACCGTGGAATTGAGCTGGCGCGCATTGGCGAAAGAACGTAATTCTCGATAATCGTATTTGTTGACAGCGTGTGCCATGCCATTAATGAATACTACACCGCTATGGCATAGCATTTGCGTTTTTAGAGCCATTGCTACGCCGTACTTTTTTATCGCCCGTTCGAAGCGATCACGACTCAGTGCTTTCGTAGGCGGATCAAAAAATATATGTGATTTAGGGTCGCTAAGATAACTACCGAGAAAATTAGCAATGTCGCGCTTAGTCCATTTTATTCGCCGGATGATTTGTGTTACCTGATTTAGCATATCCGTACCAATTTCTGAGGGATGGCGTTGGATTGTAAGATCTGGATCAGCATACATGCCGTCCAAGCAAACCCGATCTTGCAAGTACACCAGAAATTGTTCCGCTAGTTCTTGATAAGTCGGAGTACGGAAACCAATGGAATAGGTCATACAATCGTTTTCGGCAATGCCGTTATGAGCATAATGCGGCGGCAGGTAGAGCATATCACCCGGTGCTAGCACCCATTCCTGTTCCATCTGGAAGCGTTTCAGGATTCTCAATGGAGCATCGTCTACCAGTGTATGATCCTGTTGGGCGGAAATTTGCCAGCGACGATGGCCCGAACCCTGCAAAAGGAATACATCATAAGAATCGAAATGCGCGCCTACGCCCCCTCCTTTGGGGGCATAGCTTACCATTAGATCATCCAAACGCGCATGCGGTATGAAGCTGAAATTCTTTAACAGCGCGGCGGCTTCTGGCAGATGCTGATTCACGCCTTGCACCAATACAGTCCACGGATTTTTTCCTAAGCTATTGAATCTTGATGCTTTAAATGGGCCATGCTGCACTTGCCACTGACCGTGGCGTTGGGTCACGAGGCGTGACTCCACATCCTCAGTGCAAGCTAAGGTGAATAACTGGGATTGATCAAGTAATCCATTGAATTGCGAAAATGCTTGGCGAATGAGTAAGGGTTTTTTTTGCCAGTAATCGCGTAAAAACGTCTTTGTCGTTAACCCACCAAGCATGGTGGAATTTATTTTCATAATTAATATTATAACCACACTAACGCACACGAAAATATTTTCGTCCGCATGAAACTAGATTCAATTCGCATTCTTAAAGTGTAATCTGTAGCGCTGGATTGTTCACGTTCATTTCATTAGCAAATACAACAATTGTATTTGCTAATCGGCACGCGAATGAGGGTGATTTATTAGTTGACGGCAATGTGAATTAGTTGTGATACATGCCTGAGCCAGGTCGATTTCGCGATATATTATGATTCAGCTGTACTAAATTTTTAGACGTAGAATCTAAAGTTTGAATAAAATACGATGTGTTCTATGCAAGAAAGATGGAGACAAAGAAGTAGATGGACATAAAAAATCTCAATGAAACGTCCTACTATTTGTGGTCGACAAGCAAGGCAAGTTATTTCATGCTTTAAGTATAGTGCTTAAGCATACGGCTAGGCTGATGAAATTCTCAATCTGATATCAAGGAGTTGAAATGAAAATTGCAAAAAACACAGTTGTATCGTTGCGCTATGAATTATTTGATGCAAACGGCAGTTTGCTGGAAAAAACAGAAGATCCCATCAGTTATTTGCATGGGGGGTATGACGGAATATTTCCGACTGTGGAAGAAGCGTTACAAGGCAAGGACGTAGGTGCTGAACTTAAAATTACGATGGAACCGGACGATGCTTTTGGAGAGTATGAGCATGACCTGGTGCACGTTGAGCCACGCAATTTGTTCCCGGATGAAATTACCATTGGTATGCAGTTTGAGGGAGGAGTGGAAGATGGCGACGATGACGATTACTCGCTCTATACGGTTGTGGATGTAACCGATACTGAAGTGACTGTAGATGGTAACCATCCGCTTGCTGGCAAAACACTAAATTTTGTAGGTATTGTTACCAATGTACGCGCTGCTACTGCCGAAGAGCTGGAACATGGCCATACGCATGGCGAAGGCGGACATCATCACTAATGTTTGCTGAGATTCTGTAGCTATGTTGCCGAATGTGAAGGTAAAAACTTATGAATTTTATTTCGACTAGACAAAATTTATTTTACGGCAGTTATTACCGTTAGCTTGTTCAGGTTTGAATTTAGCGGTTTTTGGAACGGTCTTGACCAAATCTAATAACAAGTGTATAAGGTCGCTTGGCGTTTGATTCAAAGTTTTTGCGATACTGGTTTTTTCCATGTGCAATCTTCGATTCAAATAGTTTCGCGGGGGATTTCCCCGTTTTTAGTTAAGGAAGTAATACACATGGCAACTGGTACAGTAAAATGGTTTAATGACGCAAAAGGTTTTGGATTTGTTACTCCCGATGATGGAAGCGAAGATTTGTTTGCACATTTTTCAGCAATTAACATGAGCGGCTTCAAGTCTCTTCAAGAAGGTCAAAAAGTTACCTTTGAAGTTACACAAGGTCCTAAAGGTAAGCAAGCATCTAATATTCAAGCGCCTTAATCGGTTCTTGATTAGCTTAAAAAGCCCGGCATTTTCATGCCGGGCTTTTTATTTTATAGATGTACCGCTGGGATTATTTTTAATAAATGTTATGTATTGTTTGGCATTTTACAAATAGTCACTATTTATTCCCTGAATTTTTATGCGCCAGTATTTATATTTATTGAAACATGTGCTGAATCACGGCACAAAGAAGAGTGACCGCACCGGCACCGGTACGATCAGTATCTTTGGTTATCAGATACGCTTTAATCTGGAACATGGCTTTCCGCTGGTGACCACCAAAAAATGTCACTTGAAATCCATCATCCATGAATTGCTATGGTTTTTGCAAGGCGATACCAATATCCGTTATCTGAAGGAAAATGGGGTCAGAATCTGGGATGAATGGGCGGACGAGGATGGCAATCTTGGTCCGGTGTACGGCAAACAGTGGCGTTCGTGGACCGCAAGAGATGGTCTCACCATTGACCAGATTTCAGGTGTTATAGAACAGATTAAATGTAATCCCGATTCACGTCGCTTGATCGTTTCCGCCTGGAATGTAGGGGAGCTGGATCAAATGGCGTTGGCGCCATGTCATGTCATGTTCCAGTTCTATGTGTCGGATGGCAAGCTTTCCTGCCAGTTGTATCAGCGTAGCGCAGATATTTTTTTGGGCGTGCCGTTTAATATCGCCTCCTACGCGTTGCTCACCATGATGATGGCGCAAGTATGTGGTTTAAAACCAGGTGATTTGGTGCATACGTTTGGTGATGCACATCTGTACCTTAACCATCTGGAACAGGCCGAGCTGCAACTGTCGCGCGAGCCGCGACTACTTCCGGTCATGCACATTAACCCTGATGTGAAAAATATATTTGACTTTAGATTTGAAGATTTTAGCCTGGAAGGGTACGACCCATATCCGGCGATTAAAGCGACCGTGGCAGTATGATGAACGAGCAAAAGGAAGAAACGGGGAAGGGCAGAGTGTCAATCATTGTTGCGATGGCCCGTAATCGCACCATTGGCCTTAATAACAGGCTGCCTTGGCATATCCCGGCGGATCTTAAACGCTTTAAATCGCTCACCATGGGACATCATCTGATTATGGGGCGTAAGACTTTCGATTCTATCGGTAAGCTCCTGCCTGGTCGCACTACCGTGGTGGTGACACGTAATCACGCATTAAAAATTGAAGGCTGCATCATGGCCTACTCGTTGAAAGATGCGATTAGTGCTTGTGTGGGAGATGATGAAATTTTTATTGTCGGTGGCGCTGAACTCTACGCATTGGCCATGCCGTTAGTGGATACGATCTATCTTACTGAAATTAGTGAAGATGTAGCAGGCGATGCACATTTTCCGGAATTTGATAAAAAACTATGGCAGGAATTGGCGCGCGAGCAATGCGGCCAAGAAACTCCCCAAGCATTGGAATATCATTTTGTCACTTATGGCAGGAGAGAATAAACAATACCGGAGAAAGAATGATATTTTAAACAACGAATGAATTCGTTTGTAATGGCGAATGGCGTGTTTAATTATGATTTACTAAGTGCCATACGACCGCTTGCACAAACCTATTTACCCCTCCGTTTTCTTTCGACTCGTGGTAATTAAATTATAAGCAACCTGTATTTCCTTTGCTTGTTCAGTTGCTACAGCGATCATGTCTTCAGGAACACCCTGGCCCATTAACTTATCAGGGTGATATTGGCTCATTAACTTGCGGTAAGCGCGTTTGATTTCTTGGTCGCTACTTTCCGTGCTTACTCCCAGCGCTTTATAGGCATCTTCCAAACTGGTGGCGGAAGATGTTTGTCCCCCAGCAAAGTGCGACTGGTTTAAAACCATATCCAGTATTCGCTTAAATGCAGTCTGGTCATAACCAAAATGACGGGCAATGTCTTTTAGCATTATTTCTTCATCTGTATGAATATGCCCATCAGATAAAGCCATAACAATGAGATAGACCAGCAACATTTGCTTTAAATCATTTGTATTGCCACAAATGGCAATAAATTTATTTAAGTTCGGCTTGATATCAAAATTTGCATCGGCTCCTTGCTTAAAAAGGGCAACTGCCCGTTGTCTATGCTCAGTGGACATCCCCAGTTTTTGAATGAACTGTTCAACATGATCAATTTCATTCTGTGATATATGACCATCCGCTTTAGCAAGTTTACCCATTGAAATAAAAACAGTTTCAAGAAACACTGATTGGCGCTGGGCTTGGCTAAGCGGGTTAACCCCGCCCATACCATAAGCTTTATAACGATCAATAAAGCTTCCTAATAGGTAACCAATTAAAGCCCCGAAAAAACCCCAAAAATAAAAACCTAATAAGGCGCCAATTAGTTTAAACAAAGTCACTCCAAAGATTAAATGAGAAAAAATAAAGCACCCGCCACAAGCAGCCGGGTTTTAACTGTGTTTTTATAATTGTCTAACTTCAGACAGCTTTTTGCACTTATCGAAGGGTTTTTCTCTATGATTAATGCAGATCTAATAATTTATTACCCATCCTCCTTGATGCATCAGTTACAGCCAGGAAAAAACAGGATTGGCTAACATTATATTTTATTTTGGCCTCCTTTAAGCTTCCGCACTGTGCGACATTCTGTCATGTGGTGTATCCTGAAATGACCCGGGATTTTCCTTTACTTGGTCGTTTTACCGTCTTGCGTGATCCTATTCCTGTCCTAGCTGGCCACTGTTCAGAGCTCGCCAGTTGATGCGAGATATTATTGGGTTTGCAAAAGCTACTGCGCGCAATTGCGGAAAGCCCCCGACCCAATTGCCGAGGAAGTGCGTTCTGTAAAAGCGCGCTGCAATATGGGGTGGTTGCATAATTGCTATATTCTTCCAGTGTAACTACAATTGTGGTAAATCATTAAAGGAGATTGAAATGAGCGTATCTGTGCGCATGGACGAATCCCTCGTCGAGCAGGCGAGGTCTGCGGCCAAAGCCGAATTTCGCACTGTACAGGGTCAACTCGAGTTTTGGGCCAAGGTCGGCCGCGCCGCGCTGGACAATCCAGATCTGCCCGCGAGTTTCATCGCCGAGAGCCTGATGGCGATGGCCGAGCCGCGCGAGGACGTCACCCCTTTCGTGCCGCGTTCCCGTAAATGAGCTGGGAAGTGCGGCAGACCCGCCGCTTCGTGCGCGCCTACAAAAAGCTGCACGACAGCCTGCTAGCTGACGTGGATCGTGCGGTCGAAGTCATCGCTACCGATCTCGGTCGGGGCGATCGCAAGAAGGGCGACCTGTCGGAATTCTATGTCTACAAGTTTCGCAGTCAAAACCAGTTGTATCTTCTGGGCTACATCCGTGATAACGGATTGCGGCTGATTTATCTCGAGGCCGTCGGCCCGCACGAGAGCCTCTATCGTGACCTCAAGGGCTAACTAACCGGAGCATTCATCCCATGGCACTTCCTGAATTCACCCGTCAATACGTCGAGAAATATACGGCGTGTATCTTTTTGGGGTAGGCGATGCAGCGCATCTTTATCGTTCTGGGCATCGTGCTGCTGGTCATCGGCCTCCTCTGGCCATGGCTTTCCAAGTTCCCCTTCGGGCGGCTACCCGGCGACATCTCCATCACGCGCGAGAACTTCAGCTTCCACTTTCCGGTGATGACAGGCCTGCTGGTGTCGTTACTGCTGACTCTGTTGTTGTGGCTTTGGCGGAAGTAGATAAATCATGGGGCGGCTTGAGGCAGCGGGGTAGAGCAGAGAACCGCCCTAGGGCTGCCCTCCTTCATCAAAATTTTTGCTCGCTGTAAACAAGGGTACTCCCCACTCCCAATGACTCCAGTGGCAATGCACGAATCTTGATCCCCGAATCAAGGCAATGACCGACAAGGCCGGCCGAAAAAGGCAGAAAGTGGAAAAAAAGGGTAGTGTCCATTTTGTTTTAAGGGGTTATAGTCAATGTGGATGGCGGCGTTTCAGATATGCGCGTACAGGTGAATTTTCGCACAGCCGTACGAAGTGGCCAGCGCTGGCAGGCGCCATGTTTTTAGCTTAATGTGTAAAAGAGTTTCCGCTACTTCGGTTGTATACGTACAATCGCGCAACGAATAAATGGTAGCGTCCCCTTTATCCAAACGGGCGATCGAGCTCCCGTCATCACGGCAGAACTTCAAACCGGGCCAGCTCCCAAAAAGATATTTTCTATGAATCCCGACTCGAGATTAGAAACTGGGCTTGTCCAACAAACGGGTTAGACATCACGGCGTTCATTCGTTGTCACCCTTGAACCCGAGAGCCTTCTTAATTGTACTCATTACCTTTGCCGCCGTCTCATATTCAGTAGTGTTCGAGTAGCCAATCAGGTGGCTTGCCGCCTTTTCGGGAGCTTGACCCTTCCTATGAAGCCACCACCTGTACCAAGAAGGCAGTTCAGTGAGACAAGAGGCAAGGTCTGCCGAATGTCGTCGATTTGATGTGATGCGTTCTTCGTACAGTTCCTTCATCCGGTCATTTAGTCCATCTGCGTTCACCACTTGAGCATAGAAAATGAAGTCGGCAAACACCTTCATGCGAAGGTCACGGTACTGGAGTATTGGTTTCATCCAGAACGTTGTGATCCAGTAACCCATCGCGCCGGCGATGATACCAAGCAGCACTGCCAGTAGTTTTTCGTCCATGGGTAAATCGTCTCCGCTGGGTTTCGTAAAATCTAACGTTGGAGTTCAGCGGTCGCCAAAAGCGCAGCTTTTGGATGTCCACTGGAACGAAAGCCACTTTTCAAAACTATTTCTAATAATAAGTTTTCAGTTTCTCGCCGGGCTTGTCCAACAACCGGTTCAGATTGTGGTTCGCTTCGCTCTCACAATCTAACCTTATTCGTTAGGGCGAATTCAGAACTGAAGTGTTCGCTTGACACGTTCAAGAATGGGTTTCATGGCGGTGGTGTCGGAGGTTCTGTATGACAAAGTCATCGACAGCAACCGATCTTCAAACGGTATCTTGATCTGTTCGACTTGCCATAGCACGCGGTCTGACTCCGTGTAGCGAGTGTAGGGGATCACTAGGGCAAGCTTGCCGGCAATGCGCTCGACTCGTGGCTCCCCAACCTTGTCAACCTTGACCGTTCCTGATGCTGAGAGCTTCCGAAACGTGGATTCAAACAAGGCCCTTAGAGCCTGAAGGTCCTGAAACGTGGCCAAGCGGAGATCTTCCTGCGAGTACTCCTGCGGCTTAACAATACTGGCTCGAATCTGCGCAGTATTTGGAAATGGTGTCGATTCAACAACAACTCGGTTTTGTTTCTGGAAGCCGGAAAGATTGACTCCTGCTGCATCCGCCGTCGCTTGTCCCGCATGAACTCGGTTCTGTACCGTCGCCTCATCGGCGATCTTCCAGTGGGCCGGGTATTCCAACGTGGGACCATTTGTGACGCGGACACGAGCAAAGGTGGCTTGCTGCGAATAGGCAACGGTTGACGCGCAGAGAACCGCGAGGACGAATGAGATCAAGCGAAATTGGAGATGCATAGATGCGCCCTAACGAATAGCGTTTATCCGCCGCCCTACCCAAGTTTTTTACACCCGCAACCTATTGGCGGCGGATAAACCTCATTGAACTGAACCCGAAGAGCGGTACCTATGGGGATTGTAAGGTTGCGATGTGGAAAGTCAACCGTTTGCATGGGTCGAATGCGAATGGTGCAATGACTCCAAGCTGCCGCGCATCGCCCAAGCCATCCAATCGCTTGGCAAGCGGCTGGTGATTGGATTGCAAGCCGCCTGAAATGGTGTTCAGGTGGTCTTGCCAGCGCAATAGAAAGGGAGGATGCGACAGTTCGAGGAGAAAAGCTTCCTGACCGAGTCAATAAATGGTTGCGAAATACGTACATCCTCCTGGTGCGATTATCCATTCCGCATTTAACGCTTTGATTCCGGCGCTGATGAATTTTGGCTTCACCTGCTTTCGCGCGAATAATGAAGCAAGAAAGGATAGCGTAATGTATTCAGATTAATGGTTACAATTCGAAAATCCTGTGCAACTCTGTAGTTAAAAAATGCTGATCTCAAACCTGACTCCCGCCGACCTTCGCTTCACTATCGATCCCGATTCGCTTGGGTTCTCTGATACTTCAAAATTGCTGCAGTATCCACTACCCTGGATCGGGCAGGAGCGCGCGGAAAAAGCCACCCACTTTGGTCTTGGTATGGATCAACCCAACTACAACCTGTTCGTATTGGGTGAAGTCGGTAGTGGCCGCACTTCGCTACTCAGGCAAGCGATGCAGGTGGCCGCTGCAAATAAGGCGGTGCCGCCTGACTTATGTTATCTGCACAATTTTTATGCACCGGAAAGACCGCAGGCTTTGTATTTGCCTGCCGGGCAGGGGTACCTGCTGTGCCAATTGCTGGCGCGAATGACTAAATCCCTACAGACGGAAATTCCGCAATGCCTGGAGGGGCAGGATTTCAAAGCGGAAAGCGAGCATATTGAAAAAATCTATAAGGCAGAAGAAATCAAGAATTTCACCGAACTCGAGACCTTTGCCGAAGCTCGCAAGTTCGCTATTCAGCGTGAGGCAGGGCACATGGTTTTTACGTTGTTGGGTAAAGAGGGACGCGTACTTACCGAGGACGAAGTGCTTGTCTTGCCGAAAGAACACCGGACTGAGATAGAACAGGCTGAGCAGGAATTGCGCGCGAAGATTACCAGCTATTTTGAAAAAACCCGGCCGCTGGAACGCGTTATGAACGATGCCTTAGCGGCGTTGCGGCGCCAAGTGGTGAAGCCGTTGCTGAATCATGAATTACAGGGAATTAGGGACGGATTGAAACAGGAGGTTAAAGATTACACCAAGCTTAGTGCTTATCTGGAGCAAGTCATGCAGGATGTACTTGATAATCTGGAGCAGTTCAAGGTTTCTGATACGGATGAGGAAAGTCGGCAGGAGGCGTTAAGCAAAGTATTGTCCCGTTACCGGGTGAACCTGGTAGTGGATAATGATAGCCTGAGCGGTGCGCCGGTAATTGTCGAAGATAATCCATCATTCCGTTCACTGTTCGGCAGTATTGAATATCAGACCGGAAGCGATGTGCTGGTAACTGATTTTACCCGTATCCGCGCTGGGAGCCTGCACAAAGCGCACGGAGGCTTCCTCATGCTGCATCTACGCGATTTGCTAGCCGATGAAATGGTGTGGGGGAAGCTGCGGCGTTTGTTGCGTAGTGGTAAGTTGCAAATCGAAGAGCCGGGTACAGCGCTCTCACCGATTGCGACCGTTTCCCTTGAACCCGAGGCGGTGAAGGTTGAAGTTAAGATCATTCTGATTGGTTCGCGCGAACAGTATTATGAGTTGCAGGAGGAGGATCCGGAGTTCGCACGCCGCTTTCGGGTCAAGGTAGATTTTGCCGAAAGCTTTTTATCTAGTGCTGAAACCCGCCGTGCCTCGTCCATTTTTATCGCCCATGCTTGTCAGGAGATGGGGTTGCCGCATTTTTCCGCCGCTGCTGTAGCGCGTCTGCTAGAGGATTCTCATCGAGAAGCGGACGACCAATCTCGCCAAAGCGCGATCTTCGCCCGCACGGAGGCGCTGGTAATGGAAAGCGCCGCGCTCTGCCGCGCTCGTGCCGGTCTTTTGGTTGATGCAGTAGATGTCGAGGCTGCACTTCAGGCGCACATCATGCGCCACGATTATCCCGCTCAGCGCTTGCAAGAATCCATTGCCGAAGGTGATGTCCTGATTACAGTGCATGGTGAGAAAGTGGGTCAGCTCAACGGTCTTTCCCAAATAGATCTGGGAGATTACCGTTTTGGTTTTCCGCTACGAATCACGGCGCGTACCTTTGCCGGTGAAGACGGTCTGCTCAATATTGGACGTGAGGTGGAAATGTCCGGGCCGATCCACGATAAGGGCGTGTTCATTTTGCAGAACTACTTGTCCGCCTTATTTGCTCATATTGCACCGCTCGCGCTGAATGCTTCCATTGTGTTTGAACAGGATTATTACGGGGTAGAGGGTGATTCTGCTTCCTGTGCTGAACTTTATGTTTTGCTCTCATCCTTGTCGGGCTTACCTCTTAAGCAAGGTATCGCGGTTACCGGCGCTGTCAATCAGCACGGAGAAGTGCTGCCGGTGGGTGGAGTTAACGAAAAAATAGAAGGTTATTTTCGTGTTTGCGAAACGGCCGGATTGGATGGCAGCCAAGGTGTGTTGATTCCACACCGTAATCGCCGACATCTGATGTTGGAACACAAGGTCATCGAGGCCGTCGCTGAAGGTTTATTTCATATCTACACTGCAGAGCATACCAACGAAGGCATAGAACTGCTTACCGGTTTCCCGGTCGGCATCGTGAACGGAATGGGTCATTATCCTTATGACAGCGTGCTGGGCCACGCCCAGAAAACCTTACTGGCCTATCGCCGCGCCTGTCAGGTGCAGGAACATCCGAAGGAAGGACGCAAGCATTTGCGTTGAGTAGCGGAGCAGGTTTCAAGTTTTTTTGATGAGAGTAACTCAACGTAAAGAGAGTCTGAAAATTGTTGTCTATGTCATCGGCTTGGGAGGCTATATTGAATACTGCATTGAAAATTGGCATCGTCGGTACCGGGCACGTCGGTAGTACCACCGCCTACTCGTTAGTGTTACAGGGGGTGGGCAGTGAATTGGTACTGGTCGATCAAAATCGCGCACTGGCCGAAGCGCATGTAATGGATATCCTGCACGCCACCCCTTTTTCCCATCCAGTTCACCTTCGCAGTGGTGATTTTTCCGATCTGGCCGGATGTGGATTAGTGATCATAGCAGCGGGCGTCGGCCAGCTGCCGGGTGAAACACGCATGCAGTTGCTACAAAGGAATGCCGTCATATTTGCGGATATTGTGCCGCTGATCGTACGACATGCGGCGGATGCCATTTTGCTGGTGGCGACCAATCCGCTCGACGTGATGACGCAAATTACGCACAGGCTGGCCGGTTTACCGGCGGGCCGGGTACTGGGGAGCGGAACCATCCTCGACACCGCACGCTTTCGTGCGCTATTGGGTGAATTATGCAAGGTTTCACCAAGTTCGGTGCATGCTTATGTGCTGGGTGAGCATGGCGATTCAGAAGTGCTGCTGTGGTCAGGCGCCGAGATAGCGGGCATTCCGCTGGAACAGTTTGCCGCTTCGTGTGGCTGCCCGTTGACGGCAGACTTTAAAAAACAAGTTGACCAAAGCGTACGCCGTGCCGCTTACCGTATCATCGAGGGTAAAGGCGCTACCTATTATGGGATCGGTGCCGCGCTTGCACGCTTGAGCCGCTGTATTCTCTATGACGAACGCACGGTGTTGACCGCTTGCTCGGTGGTGCCGGAGGTCGAAGGCGTGACCGACGTTGCGCTCTCCCTGCCGCTGATAATCGGACAAACGGGAATTCAAGCTACGCTACGACCCCCGATGAATCAGGATGAAAGGAAAGCACTGCATGACAGTGCATTGCTGATCAAACGCAGTGCTGCCAGCTTGGGATATTGAGGGATTGTTTTTGACGCGGTGACCGGGCAAGTCATCCATAAAACATATTTTTGCCACCTTGGAGTCAACTTTTAGTGGTTTGCATCGGCCTTCCAAAAGCATCCCCCATGGTTAGTCGTAAATGTGTGAAAATAGCGACTGCAAATCGGGCATTTAAATAAATCCTAATAATAAAGGCGACAAATTGGTACAACCTAATTTTCAATTCGAAAAGCGTCAAAAAGAATTAGCCAAGAAAAAAAAGAAAGAAGAAAAAAAGCAGCGTAAATTAGAAGATAAAGCCCCGTCTTCCTCAGACCAGCCCGATCACGCTAATGATGGAAACCCGTCCACCTAAATCAGAACAACGCAACTTCGGCAAGTCTGTGGCTGGCTTGCCGGTAAAGCGTAGGAATAGTACCTAATACCTATAGGGCACCTCTAAAAATCCAATTTTACGGGTAGCCGCCTTGTGGCTTGCCTGCTTACCCTCTTTCATCATCAATAAGGCGTTACTCGAAAAAATTACCGATTACATATCAACTAGAAGCCGCGCTCAAATTTTTTACTCGCGCCTTGTCTTATTTAAAAACTGGAATTTTTAGAGACGTCCTATACTGATTGCCCCAAGTACAAATGCACGTTACCGCAATCTTTGCTGGACAATGCCATTGGCCCTGCTTATGGCATTTTGTTTTTTAAAAATGGGGAAAGTCAGGCTGTTTATGGTAAACGGTGGTATTTACGGTTAGCCGGGTATCCGTAATATCGGGTAAAGACTCGCTGGATTTTGTCTGCTCATCTGTGAACGCAGCCTTTATTTTTCATGATGCCGCATCCAAAACGTTTATTCCGTGCGTTGCAGCATTCCTGGCATCCAGCAGGCTGGAAAGGAATTAGTACGTAGTTGGAAATATTCCAGAATGCACGCAAGTGGGTTGATTAGTCTTTCTTCCACTTAGGGTAGTAAAAGTGTAACCTTCGTACTGAGAAACCGAGTCCAACACCGAGCAGGTGATCTAAGCCGTCTCCGCCTTCCGTCGTTATGAGCTATACGATACCGTGGTGGCAAAAAATTGGAATGATGCATCCCACGCAATCCGGCCAATTCAATCTAACCAACTCTATTGCTTGATATGCATAACCGGCGTATGGTCGAGCCTGTTCGTAGTTTGTGGTGCGGTCATCACACTGGCGAACTTCTAAACCTACAGGAGGCGACACGATGAGCATGCAACGGTCTTACGGTCTTACTAATCCTTACTGGCTTCACGCTCTTCAGTAACAACGCCCTGGCGAACAAAGAAGCCACTACACCTGAAGTACGCAAACTTGCCGTTTTGTTGAATTACAACAAAGGCGATATCCTATCCCTTAAAGCTGAAGATCTGGAGCAGGAATTTAAAAATCCACAATCTGCCTCAGCGGACCACAGCCAGCGATTTTCCCGTCCGTCCCGGGTAAGCTTGCTGCTTACCCACCGCTTGCCCGATGAGTACCGCGCCACCCTGCCGGATGACGACCCGGAAGAATTACTCCATCGCTACGTCGTTCTTGAATATCCAGATACCGCTAGCACCATGGCGGCTAAAGCGCTTTTGAAAAATGACCTTGGCGTGCTTTTTGTCCAAGAAAGTACTTTCAGTGAATTTTCAGTTGCCCCTTCCGATCCACTCTATCCAGTAGCCACAACGGCGCCAAATTACCAATGGGGTATCAACAATCCGTTAAACCTGCAGGCTGCCTGGAACACTGTCCGTGGTACCGCGTATATTGCCCATTTGGATAACGGCATTCAGAGCGGTAGGGTAGCGGGCATTCCAGTACATGAGGATTTGGCGCAATCATGGCGCTCACAATTTACGTTCAATGTGGCGGGAGGTGCCGATGTTGATGAACACCCAGATCTCACCGGAGGTGGTGCCGGGCATGGTACGCACACAGCCGGGACTATAGCCGCTGCAACCACTCGATCTGGTGTGGCTTCAGGTTATCCTAATCCGTCGCCAACAGGAGGGGCGGGTGTTTGCTGGTACTGCACCCTGATGGTGGCAAAGATAAGCCGGATTGGAGCTGGTCTGGATAGCACAATTGATCTCCCTAATGCTATCAATTGGGCTGTTAAGTCAGGTGCTCAGGCGATCAATCTAAGCTTAGGGGGTGGGGACCCCAATTGTGCGCTAAACCCTAATCATCCTTTTTGTCTTGCACTTATACATGCTTCAACCAGAGAGGTGATCGTTGTTGCTGCCGCTGGTAACAGTGATAAGCGCGTGGGTGGAAGTGGATTCGGACTTGGAACGACCCTTGATTTTCCTGCAATATCTCCGTACACAATTGCCGTGGGTGCGACCCAGGCACATTCTGGAACACGGGGAAATCTTTGGACTGAAGAGGTACCAAAGCAAGAGTTTCAAGGATCAAGTACCGGCCCAGGAATGGAAACCCACGGCATTCTTGCTCCCGGCCGGGATGTACTATCATCGATGTATTAAGGGAAAAATTGGAGTCCAGTCGCTCGTTGTGGAACCAGCGCTTCGAATGGACATTTAAGAGGGCCAAACTATGGCACATGCACCGGTACCTCCATGGCGACCCCCCATATCACGGGTATTGTCGGGCTATTGCGTACCGTCAACCCACTGTTAAGTGCGAGCCAGATCACCAGTGCATTATTGAGTTCAGGCGACAATGCCGTTTCTCCGAATATGACACGCGGCTATGGCGTGCCGAATGCGGCAACGGCGGTCAATAATGTGCTGGCAACGACAAACCGATTAACGCCGCTTTTTAGTCATTACAGCAGCGTAGCAGCAGATCATTTCTATACCGTAGTACCGCAAATGGCGCGTGCTGCCCTCACTGCTTGGTTGCCCCCGGTCCCCTCTCCTCAGGCCGCAACACAGTACGTTCCATATGGAACAACGGTGGCAGAGTATCCTCTATTTGCGGCCCCCCAGCTCGTCAGCTGGACCAGCCCGCTTGCGGAAGTGTGGGTATTTACGACCCATGCCAATCCATTTAGCACCACCGTAGAACTGAAACCGCTGTATAGGTTAAGCTGGAAATGTGGCGACCCGGGTGTTTCTGTGTGCGGAACCAATCCTAAGCACGTAAGCCATTTTTATACAGCGAGCTTGGCAGAGGCGCAAAGCTATATTGGGTCGGCCTATTACAAGCTTGATGGTATTGAGGGTTACATATACCCGACCAGTTTGAGCAAGCCTGCCAATGCAACTCCGTTGATGCGCGCCTACAATTCAACTCGGGACGACTACGCCCTTTTCCCGCAACAGCAACAGGCCATCATGGCTAACCAAGGATATACCCAAAATTTGGTGACGCTGGGCTATGTCTATCTGAATAATGGTAGCCGTCCAACAACATATTAATCCTGAGAATAGAAAAGGGGCTTATGATGAAAATCAGACATGGAAAAATCATGGATACGGCATTTTGTTTTTTAAAAGAGGATGCAAAACGTTTGCCTGTATACATTGAAAACGTCATAGATGATCTCCGGTTAAGCGGTTTTTCATTTGCTAAGAGAGTACTCTTGATCGGAGTGGCCTTTGGTTTAATGACAACTGCTAAAGCAGAAATTGTGACAATACTCCCAGCTAATCCAAAAAACCTTGAGTCAGTTATCACTAGAATAGAGGTGACAGACTCATGTTTTTATAACTTTCGCGTTCCCATACAGCTAAAACAGGTAGGCACTGTTATTAGGGTTGATATTACCGCAACTTCTGATTGTGCAGAGCTCGGTGTGCCGCCCCCAACGCAAGATCTTGACATTAAACTGGGACAATTCCCACCAGGTGCATTTAGTGTCGATGTTTTTCGTACATACATACCAAATACGGGTATCGCCCTTCAGGCAGTGCAGTTGGGTTCGGCACAATTTACCGTTACTGACAATAATGCCACCAAAACCGGGCCGTTTCCTCTGGTTGACTATACCGACCACTGGTGGAATCCACAGGAATCCGGCATGGGTTTCAGCATCATGCAGCATCCCAGTGACCGAATATTTGCCGCGTGGTTTGTGTATGACCAAGCGGGCCAGCCTATATGGTATACGCTCCAGCCGGGACAATGGTTAAGCCCTACTGTTTATTCTGGCCCAATTTACAAGACGACAGGTACTTACCTGGGTGTAACATACGACCTTGGTCAGCTTGTAGTAACGCCGGTTGGGACTGGAACATTTAGCTTCCATAGCTATTCAAGCGCTACATTTGCATACACAGTTGAAGGCAAGGAGGGTACAAAAGAAATTACGCGGTTATCTTTTTAGCTTTCAAAACGTGTTTTAAACCTTAAAGATTGCCATTGTTTTTGCCCCGCGTATGCGAGGCAAAAACATAAACACCGATCAGCTGTATTCAATACTCATGAGTGGACGGTACTTTTAGCAACACCCGTTCCACCTGCGTACTGTCATTTCCATCGCTCAACCATATCTGTCCATCCTGAATGGTACATTGCAACTGCATATTGCGTTGAGCTAGCCTAGCGATAGCGCGCGTATTTTCTATTGGTAGGTTAATCACGCTCAGATTCTTGAGCCGTTCGAATTGACTGCTGTTTTGTGCGAACCACATATCAGCGACGCGACCGCCATAGGTGTAAACAATTACCTGATTAGAGCGGCCACAGGCTTTACGGATTAGTTTTTCGTCGGGTAGCCCGACATCTATCCACAATTCAATCGCACCGGTTAAATCTTTCCGCCACAAATCTGCCTCGTCATCAGCGGTCATTCCTTGGCCGAACTCCAGATATTCATGGGCATGTAACGCAAAGGCTAACAACCGCACCATCATGCGCTCGTCTGTTTCAGAAGGATGTCGTGCAAGAGTAAGTGCGTGATCCTGGTAATAGTGACGCTCCATGTCCGCGATTTGCAGATTGGCTTTGAAGATGGTTGCTTTAATAGCCATATAGCTCCTGGATCCGTCTCATGCAGAAGTCGATTTTTGTCAAATTATTCCACCACCCGGCCACGCATACTTTTAGTTGCACCGTGTCTGGCTTTGCTGTCCATACGTTTTTTCTGTGAACTGCGCGTAGGTTTTGTTGCACGACGGATGGTAGGTAACACCGCGATACTTTGCACCAACTCTTTCAAGCGTCGCAATGCTTCACCTCGATTCATTTCCTGACTGCGAAATACTTGCGCCTTGATGATTACCACGCCGTCTTTGGTGATACGGTGATCGTGCAGTTCAAGGAGCCGCGTTTTAAAAGTTTCGGGCAAGGATGAGGCATTGATGTCGAAACGCAGATGTACAGCGCTGGAAACCTTGTTAACGTTCTGTCCGCCCGCTCCCTGCGCACGCACGGCGGTTAACTCGATTTCATGATCAGCAATGGTAACGTTGTGGGAGATATACAGCATGAAAATTATGCAAGCACGGTAATGCGCACGTCACCCAGGGTTACCACCGAGCCTGCACGTATTTTGCAGGTTTTACGCAATTCAAAGTGCCCGTCCACCGACACCACACCTTCCGCGACCAGTGCCTTGCCCGCTCCGCCGCTATCGCATACGCCAACCATTTTAAGGAGTTGGTTTAGCTCGATAAATTCGCCATTAAGCTTGAATTCAAGTTGCTGCATGGAAATCTTTATGGAATAAAATTAATTACAGCTTTACCGCGTGTTCGCGCGTGGTATGGAAAATTACTTTTGGCCAGCGTTCCTGGGTGAGCTTGAGGTTGACGCTGTTCGGTGCGAGATAGGCCATGTTGTTGGCGGCATCGTAGGCGACGTTGTGTGATAGCGCCTTCTCAAAATCGGCGAGCATTTTTTTGTCGTCACACGTTACCCAGCGTGCGCTTGTGGTATTGGTGCCGTCGAATACTGCATCTACGCCGTATTCGCCCATCAAGCGACTGGCGACGACATCGAACTGCAGTACGCCGACCGCGCCTAGAATTAAATCTCCGCCACTCACTGGCTTGAAGACTTGCACGGCACCCTCTTCACCCAGTTGCTGCAAACCTTTATGCAGTTGCTTGACCTTGATCGGGTTTCGGATGCGTACGGAGCGGAAGAAGTCTGGCGCGAAATAAGGAATGCCGGTGAACTGCAATAGCTCGCCTTCAGAAAAGCTGTCGCCGATCTGCATGTTGCCATGGTTGGGTAGGCCGATGATGTCACCGGCATAGGCTTCTTCTACTTGTTCACGACTGGAGGCCATAAATGTGACAACGTTGGACACACGAATTTCGCGGTTAATGCGCAGGTGTTTGATCTTCATGCCTCGTTCGAAGTGCCCGGAGCAAACACGCAAGAAGGCGATACGGTCACGATGATTTGCGTCCATATTGGCTTGTATTTTGAACACGAAACCAGTAAAAGGCGCCTCGTTAGGTGCAACAACACGTACAGTGGCATCGCGTGCGCGCGGCGCCGGTGCCCAATCTAACAGGGCATTGAGAATTTCGCGCACACCAAAGTTGTTGATAGCGGAGCCGAAGAATACGGGGGTTTGTGTGCCGGCCAAAAAAGCGTCAAGATCAAAAGGATGAGAAGCGCCATGGAGTAATTCAACTTCTGCTTTAAGCTGTCCTATTTCCAGTGGAAACATTTCAACAAGGCGTGGGTTATCGATGCCCTTAACTATTTCAAAATCCTGATCGGCGCGTTCTTCGCCCGCCGCGAACAGCAGAATCTCATCACGTAATAAGTGATAGACACCACGAAAAGTTTTGCCCATTCCCAGCGGCCAAGTCACCGGTGCGCACTGGATATTAAGTACCGACTCAACCTCATCCAGCAATTCCACCGGGTCGCGTGTTTCACGATCCATCTTGTTAATGAAAGTTATGATGGGGGTGTTGCGCATACGGCACACGTTGAGCAATTTGATCGTTTGCGTTTCCACGCCCTTGGCCGCGTCGATAACCATAAGCGCAGAATCTACAGCGGTGAGCACGCGGTAAGTATCTTCGGAAAAATCCTGGTGACCCGGGGTATCGAGTAAATTCACTACATGGTTACGATATTCGAACTGCATCACCGAGCTGGCTACAGAGATACCGCGTTGCTTCTCGATATCCATCCAGTCGGACGTTGCGTGACGGCCACTCTTGCGAGCCTTCACCGTACCCGCCAATTGAATCGCGCCGGAAAACAGCAGTAATTTTTCGGTCAGTGTGGTTTTGCCCGCATCCGGATGGGAGATGATGCCGAAGGTACGACGGCGCGCCACTTCGCGCGTGATTAAATCACGCGAGACAGGTGCGGGTGCGTCAATTGCTTGTGATACGGGCTGTGTTACGGAATCTGTTGCCATGATGAATGTTCTCGCGGAAATAGGTATTGCAAAAAATAAGGAAGTCTAAAAGCTATAAGGCGCCAAGTCTAACTTAGTGAATGTCTCCATCCACATAAAACCATTGTTCCCCCTCGCGCACGAAGCGACTCACTTCGTGCAGTCGATATGTACGGCCACCCACTTTGTAACGCGCCACAAACTCTACTACGGCGCGGTCTGGTTCCTGAAGATTGTACTCATGGCGCTTCACTTCCAACCCCAGCCACTTTGTCTTAACTTTATCAGCCGCATCCTGCGGGGCGGGGCGAGTAGATGGATGCCAAGTTGCCAGTATGTAATCCTCGCATTCCAATGTGTAAGCGACATAGCGGGAACGCATCAAGGCTTCAGCGCTGGGGGCGGGTGTGTTGCTTCCGATATAACAGCCGCAACAGTCGGTGAAATTTTTGTTACTGCCGCAAGCGCAACGAGTTTGCATATCAGGGCCCATCCATCAAACCGGCCATAGTGGCGGCTCATCCATTAGCGCGATCTGCTCGCGCAATTCCAGAATACGATCTTGCCAGTAGTGTTGAGTATTAAACCACGGGAAGGCTTGCTTGAAGGCTGGATCATCCCAGCGCTGTGCCAGCCAGGCGGAATAATGAATCAGGCGCAAGGTGCGCAGCGCTTCGACTAGATGCAACTCACATGAATCAAAATCGTAAAAGTCTTCATACCCCGCCAGCACGTCATTTAGCTGCCGTGCCATGTCGGCACGCTCGCCCGATAACAACATCCACAAGTCCTGTACAGCAGGCCCCATGCGGCTATCGTCAAAATCAACAAAATGCGGACCATCATCCGTCCACAGCACATTACCCGCATGACAATCTCCATGCAGACGTAGCGCTCTTATATTGCTGCCGGCACGCTCAAAGCAATGACGCACACCAGCCAATGCCTGCTCTGCTACGCTGCGATAGGCCGCATCAAGATCAGCCGGGATAAAATTATTGGTCAGTAAAAAATCAAGCGGTTCTAAACCGAAGCTCGCTATATCCAGTGTGGGGCGATGCTGAAAGGGTTTGAGCGCGCCAATGGCGTGGATGCGACCAAGGAAGCGACCCATCCATTCCAGCGTGTTTCGATCTTCAAGTTCAGGCGCACGCCCGCCATGCTTGGAAAAAACGGCGAAGCGAAATCCTTCGAAGGTGTGCAGAGTTTTGCCATCCAGCACTAAAGCAGGTACCACCGGAATTTCGCGTTCGACCAACGCCTGCACGAAAGCGTGTTCTTCGAGTATGGCCGCATTTGTCCAGCGTTCTGGTCGATAGAATTTTGCGACCAGCGGCGGGCCTGCTTCCATGCCTACCTGATAAACACGATTCTCATAGCTGTTCAGCGCCAACAGACGACCATCGCTGCGGCAGTTTAAGCTGTCCAGCGCGTTCATGACGCAATCGGGGGTAAGTGAAGAGAAAGTGGGTGATGTCACCATTAAAGGTCTTTGTGCAGTTATTAATTTTCCAAGGGAGGACTGATTTCAACCAGTCCCAAATCATCCCAGCCTGCGTGACCCAGACGGCGCAGTGTTGCAATGTTCTTGTCGAATATTTTCTCGGCCTCAGGGAAGGCTGACACCGCCTGTATTACACTCACTTCGCGCAGCAGATGCAGCATGGGATACGGAGACCGGTTGGTGTAGTTTTCAATATCATCAGATTGTGTGCCAGCAAACTGATATTGCGGGTGAAAGCTGGCCACTTGCAGTTCGCCTTCCAAATCCATATCTTCCAGCGCCGCATCGACTACATCGAGAAAGTCGTTGTAGTCGATAAAATCCGTGAGTACATAGGGATGAATAAGCAAGGTTGTGTCGATATTTGTTGCGGGCGTTTCGGCTAACACTTCCAGCTCTTGCATGAGATCTCTTAGTAAATCCTCATGCGTGGTCGCACTGCTTACCACATAACGTATCTGATTTTTTACGTGAACAGCTTTAGCGAACGGGCACAGATTAAGACCAATGACAGCTCGCTCCAACCACAGTTTGGTCGCAGCGATGATTTGTTCGTCTGTTTTGATATTCATTTTAGTAAAAAGCACATTTATTAATTTTGTCGGGACCAGTCCAGTTAATTACCTAGCCCTGTGCCTTGGCAAAGACATCGTTTAGCGATTGTAGCCACCGGAACGGTGTAATACCGGTTTGCGGGCAACAGGTTTACCAGTGGCATTACTGGTGCGACCTTGCCCCGTATTCGCACGTGGTGCTGTACGAGTACGACTCTTGTTTTGCCCTTGTTTACGTTCACCACCTTGGCCGCGATTTTGACCGTTCGAAATAGGCTCTGCTTTGATGCGAGGATCTGGCTCAAAGCCGGGTATTTGCACAACCGGAATTTCGCGCTTGGTTAGTCTTTCAACGTCCCACAGCAGTTTATGCTCATCAATACAGACCAGGGAGCTTGCCTCGCCTTCGCTGCCTGCGCGACCAGTGCGTCCGATGCGGTGGACATAATCTTCCGATACATTGGGCATTTCAAAGTTGACCACATGCGGCAATTCAATGATGTCAATGCCACGCGCAGCAATGTCAGTTGCCACTAGCACCTGCAGTTTGCCGGTTTTAAATTCCGCCAATGCGCGAGTACGTGCCGCCTGGCTCTTATTGCCATGGATGGCCAGCGCGGGAATTTTGTCCTTGTTGAGTTGTTCAGCTAACTTGTTGGCGCCATGTTTGGTGCGTGTAAACACCAGTACCTGATGCCAGTTATATTCCTTGATAAGATGGGTGAGTAACTCACGCTTTCTTTCGCGATCTACTGGATAAATTTTCTGCGTGATCAGTTCTGCAGTAGCATTACGGCGTGCCACCTCTATCATCGCCGGTTTATGGAGCAGCCCATCGGCCAGCATTTTGATCTCTTCAGAGAAAGTGGCAGAAAACAGTAAGTTTTGCCGCTGTTTGGGCAAGATAGCCAGGATTTTTTTGATGTCGCGAATGAAGCCCATATCCAGCATGCGGTCAGCTTCATCCAGCACCAGTATTTCTATATGCGACAGATCGAGTGTTTTCTGCTGCAAATGATCGAGCAATCGGCCAGGTGTGGCAACTAGAATATCTACACGGCTTTTTAAGCGTTGTATTTGTGGATTAATGTTAACGCCACCAATCATGGTCATCGAGGTAAGTTTCAGGTATTTGCCATAATCGCGCACGCTCTCTTCTACCTGTGCGGCAAGCTCGCGCGTAGGGATAAGAACTAATGCGCGAATTGGTGCCTTACTGGTTGCAGGTTTGGCAGAAGCAGTAAGACGTTGCAGGATAGGCAGAGTGAAGCCAGCAGTCTTGCCCGTGCCAGTCTGTGCACCAGCCAGCAGGTCACCGCCGGATAGCACAACCGGGATGGCTTGCGCTTGAATGGGCGTTGGTTCAGTGTAACCACGCTCGGTAACAGCACGGACGATTTCATCGGACAAGCCGAGGGCTGAGAAAGTCATTAATTATTCCTAGAAAAAATCGGCCTGTCGCCGTTGGTGGCGCCAGTCTTAGGCAGATAGATGGATTTTAAAACCAGTTCGGAGAGTGGCAAGAAGACTAGGAACTAATACCACAAGCTAAATTGTAACAGAAATCAATTGCGTTACTCGGTTGATTTATCTTGGCAAGTTTATCAAAGAGTAATCGAATTCAAGGGTTGTGAATTTAATACCCCAGCTAGTTCTTTGTCCAGCAAACTGGGATCACCTAGGTGTAATTCCACTAATCGACGGAGATTGATCATGCTATCCATGTCAATATGTTGACATTTGAGGCCGATAAAACTTCCTTTTTGATAAATTATTGTACCTTCCATAATAATATTTTCGCCATTTTCATTTAATGAAAGAGTCGAGCGGCAAATTTTGTTCTCATCAAGGTTAATAGGTTGCAAGGTTTCAATCAAGGCGCCTTTAAATGAAATATTCAGCAAAGTTGCAGCTTGCACAATATCCGGCAAAGCAAAATAAAGTTTCACATCTGCATGAAAAGGGATGCGTGAAAAATGACGTTTCTCTTGATCATACGGTTTTATCATATATTCTCCTGTGCTTGAGGTAATAGCCAGTTTGGAAGTGCCTGGTGGCTTGGCATAATTCAAGTATATGTACAGTCAAATTTTCTCAATGCTGTAGGTTACATGTAATGAGTGCCGTGCACCTGCTGCGATTTTAACTACGTTTTCCGCCGCATTCGCACTTTCTACACAGACCATGCCGCGATAACCTGTATCGCTACCAAAATCGCCCATTTTCGTGGCTTTTTCTACCCATGGATTCCACACTACTGTGGAAAGACTACCGCGCTTGGCGACACGAATACAGCGGTTATGACCGCTATCAACAATCAGGCAATCTGAATCGGTATTTACATAAAGGCGGTCTACTTCTGTGTTTATGGTGATTGCGCCTGCTTGTGTTCTGCGCTGCCAATCACCCACCTTGTCAAGATAAGTGCAGCCTTCCAAACCGGTGATGCGAATTTTATCCACATCGCTGATAGCGAAGTAAGTATGTAACGCTTCGCCAATTTCGAACATCGTTTGGCCTGTATTTTCGGTAACAAGTTCTACTATCATCTGCTTGCCTATAGTGATGATGTTTCGTACTTGGCAAGCATGTGGCCATTGCGTAACAGGAATTGAACTCTGCGGCAATTCAAAGGTGATGCGCGTGCTGCCATCGGATAATGCTTCGCTGGCCACAATTTGCCAGGGAACAGTACGGGCAAATCCATGACCCGGAAAGGAGCTGTCGGTTGCATGGGCACCGAACCATGGCCAACAAATTGGCACGCCGCCACGAATAGATTTGCCGCGTATTAATTTGGCTGCGGGACTCAGCCAAATGATTGGTTTTTCACCTACAGGCTCAAAGGTCATGACATGCGCGCCTTGTAATGCAATGGTAGATTGCGCTTGTTTGTTGGCAATGCACGCAATGATCAAACCGTTCACGTCCTCAGTGAACTTAAGCTGCCCAGGAATGGCGAATTTTTCATTAAGCGAGGTTAAATCCAACGAGCTCATTTTTTAATCCTTGAAGTAATATTTCACGTTACATTTCTAAACACTTGTACTGCCCGGATCATTGCACTAGCAAATTTATTCGAAGTTAAATGCAGAGGAAGAATGACTACGATTGTTTACAGCACATCATACAACAATTATTTAATAGGGATTACGTAGCCATCTATGAGATAGCCGTATGCTTGCTAAGCGTGTACAGTAAAAATCGGATATAAATGCAGGCGGAGCTTGATAAAAGTGTATGTACGAGGTTTGTTAAGCCGCTGATATTGTATTGCATTTAGACTTCAGCCACTGTATCTGAGGCATCAAAATTCTGCTGCACGTTATGTGGCAATTAACCAAGGAGATTAAAATGGAAAAAAAAGCCAAATTACCCACAACTAAAGCCAAGGCAATGTCGTTACACATTGGTCTGAATGCTGTGAGCGCTACTGCATATGGTGGATGGAGCGGTGAGCTCAATGCCTGTGAGTTTGATGCCAAGGACATGGCGGCGATTGCCAAATCGTGCGGCATGAAATCCACCTTATTACTGACTAGGAAGGGTACGCGCGCCAATATGCTGGCTGCCATGCGTAAGGCTGCCAAGCAATTGATAGCCGGTGACTTGTTCTTTCTTACCTACTCCGGTCATGGCGGCCAAATTCCCGATGTCACTGGGGAAGAAGAGGATAAACAAGACGAGACCTGGTGTCTGTATGACGGACAGCTCATCGACGACGAGTTGTATTTTGAATTAAGCCAATTCGCAGCAGGGGTACGCGTGCTGGTGTTTTCCGATAGTTGCCATAGCGGTACCGTGACACGTGCTGCACCGCCGCAGCCCGGCATGGTCTGGCCGATGACTGGGCGCTCAAAAATGATGCCATTTGCCGTGGGCATGCGTACTTATCGCGAACACCAAGCGTTTTACGATAAGCTGCAACAAGACGTGGCTAAAGCCGCCGGTAAAGCTTCGCTACCGGATCCAGACAGTGTGCTTGCTCAGCTGGTCGTGAGTCCGCGGCTAACTGCGATAGCGAAAAAATTTAAACCGGCAGTCATTCTAATCTCTGGCTGTCAGGACAATCAGACATCGATGGATGGTGATCACAACGGCGCATTTACCGAGCAGCTGTTAAAGGTTTGGAACAACGGCTCTTTCCGTGGCAATTATGCTAAATTCCATGCCGCTATTAAGACGCTTTTGCCTGCCGAGCAGACGCCTAATCTATTTACACTGGGTGCGGCGGCGCGCTTTCTGAAGCAGCAGCCCTTCAGTATTTGATAAGCCGTTCGGTGTTGTCCGCGTTAGGCGAACAATGGGCTAGCACCAAGTCATGATAGTACGGTACTAATTATCCGACACTGATGAACATCATCAGTGCCGGGTAATTTTTTACCACATAATAGAGAGAGGGAAAAAGATGCAGAAAAACATATTGCGGTGATTGGTCATTTTATCCAGATTTATTAGCATTCCAGCTAAATAATCACCGCTTGTTATTTGTTTTTTGCCGCCATTAGTTTTTCATATTTAGCTTGAAGTTGCCCTCTGCTTTCCGTATGAACGGGGTCGAGCGGAATGCAATCTACCGGGCAAACTTCTACGCATTGTGGCGTTTCATAATGTCCCACACACTCGGTGCATTTGCCAGGGTTAATGTAATAAATGGTATCGCCTTGCGAAATAGCGTCGTTCGGGCATTCTGGCTCGCACACGTCGCAGTTGATACATTCGTCGGTAATAATCAGGGCCACACTGTTCCTTTATCAATCAGGTTAATTTTTTCTCAGTCAATTTGATCGCCACCAAAGGAGAAACAAACTTACTGACGTCGCCGCCAAAGCGCGCGATTTCACGTACTATACTAGCGGAGATGAAGGTGTAATGTTCTGCGGGCGTCAAGAATAATGTTTCAACATCAGGATGCAGGCTGCGGTTCATTCCTGCCATCTGAAATTCATATTCAAAATCTGATACTGCGCGCAAGCCACGCAATACTACCCGTGCATTTTGCGTGCGCACATAATTCATCAGCAAACCGGAAAAACCTTCCACTCGTACATTGGTAAAGTCAGCGAAAATTTCACTCGCCATCGCCACACGCTCATCCAGGGTAAACAAAGTGACGCTGCGACTTTCTGCCACAGCCACCACAACTTCGCCGAATAGCCCTGCGGCTCGGCGAACGACATCTTCATGCCCACGTGTGATTGGGTCAAAAGTACCCGGATAAATAACTTTAATCATAGTGTTAACGTATTTTCGCGGCTCAATAATTGATAGTGTACTGCACCCGCTTTAGCGCGTCGCACTACCTGCCAGGTCTTGTCCGGTTCAAATACCGCACCGCTTTCAACATATACCAACCCATCTTGCGTTAGCTTGTCAGCAAGCAGGGGAAGCAATGTTGGCAGATAGTCACGCTGAAACGGGGGGTCAAGAAAAATGACATCGAATAGCCCATTTTTTTGGCGCGCGAATTCTAACCCATCTTCACAACGCAGTAATACATTAGAGCAGGTTAATTTAATGATGGTCTCTTGCAAGGTGCGAAAGACCGTACGATTGCGTTCAATCATTATTACTTCTGTCGCACCGCGTGATGTTGCTTCTAATCCTAATATCCCACTGCCAGCGAACAAGTCAAGACAGCGCTTGCCGTTAAGATTTTGTCCCAGCCAGTTGAACAAAGTCTCGCGCACGCGATCCGGTGTGGGGCGTAAGCCTTCCGCGTCTGGAAACTCCACCCAACGACTACGATGAGTGCCACCGATGATGCGTACCCGGTTTATTGCACGGCTCCCTGGTTACCTGGCCTTGGGGTCTCTGGAGCACCCACTATTACGGTGGCCATTGCATCCGGGTTTACTCGCCGTTCAAAGGCTGCGCGAATTTGTGCGATGGTGACTTTATCAACATTTCCGACAAAATCATCTAAATAGGTCAAAGGTAACTCATAAAATCCAATGACACTTAGGTAGTCAACTATTTTTTTATTACTATCGATACGTAGCGGAAAACCGCCAATGATATTTTGCTTGGATGCGTGTAATTCTTTTTGCGTCACGCCTTGATCAATAAATTTGCGTAGCGTAGTACGCACTAGTTGCAGTGCTTCATCAGCTTGATTTTTTTTGGTTTGCAATCCGATCTGATACGCGCCCGGCAGCTTCATCGGTATGAAATAACTATAGACACTATAAGCAAGGCCGCGTTTCTCGCGGATTTCGTGCATCAGACGGGATACAAATCCTCCGCCGCCGAGAATGTGGTTGCCCACATAAAGGGCAAAATAATCGGGGTCTTTGCGTGCCAAACCGGGTGCACCCATCAAAATATGACTCTGCGTAGCCGGATGATTGATGTGTTGTTCATTCGCTTTAATTTGCATGGTCACCGGTGCAATCTGCGCCGCTTCAACACCTTGTGGCAATTGTTCGGTAAGCTTTTGCGCGATAGCTTCAGCTTCGGCGCGCGTCACATCGCCCATAATGGCAACTACGGCAGTTTTGGCAAAATAATGTGACCGATAAAATGCCTCAATATCGGTGCGCTGAATATTTTCCACGGTGGCGACTTCACCCGCTGAGGGTAAACCATAAGGATGAGTACCAAATACAGCTTTGCCGAAAGCTTTTTCGGCAATTCTTTCCGGCTTTGTTTCGTCTTCTTTTAAACCAGCAATCAAGCGAGTTTTTTCTCGCGTCAACACATTTTCTTGAAACAGCGGATGTTGTAGCACGCGCGCCAAAATATCCAGCGCCTGAACGCGTTCAGCAGTGCTGCTTAATGTGCGCAAACTTATACCCGCACGATCCACATCGAAATTCTTTCCAAATTGCGCACCAATATCGGCCAGATTTCTCGCGATGTCGTCCTCACTTAAACCTTCTGCACCTAGATCCAGCATTCTATGGGTCAGCCCCGCCAATCCAGATTTTTCGGCCACATCAAAGCTGCTTCCTGCGGCAAAAGTCACTGTTAAATCCAGCATGGGCAGATCATGGTTTTCCACAAAATATACCCGTGCGCCGCTGGGAGATATCCAATGCTGGATGTGAGGCGTGGCGAGTGCAGAGGTAATGCCGGCTAGAAACAGCAGCACAGCGGCAAGTAATTTAGTGTGCATGTAATGTCCCTTTATTCATTTGTTTCGGGTTGCCGGAAAGTGGTTGTGGCTCAAGTACGGCCATGGTTAGTTGGTCGTCCTGCAGAAATTCCCGTGCCACATCCTGTACCTGCTGTGCTGTTACCGCCTGCAATTTCTTCAGAATCAACGGAATAGTTTTGTATGACAGTCCGATACTTTCCATCTGTCCAATCTGCATTGCTTGATAAAATAGTGAATCGAGTTTGTATACTTCACTGGCAGTCACTTGTGCCTTTACGCGTTTAAGTTCATCTTCATTTACGCCGTCACGTTTCAGAATTGCTATTTGTTCGCGCAAACTTTCTTCTAATTCCATCATGTTCTTGCCTTCACTGGGTGTGCCTTCTAACATGAACAGGCTTGGTCCGCGCGAGGTGGCGTCATATTCAGCGCCCACATTGCTGGCCAGTTGCTTTTCCCGCACTAATATTTTGTTCAAACGCGCTGAAGCATTGCCATCGAGAATGCCAGCCAGTATCTGCAAGGCATAGGGCTGCCAATCTTTCTCCGGGTCGCGTAACGAGGGGGCGTGATAAGCCATCACCAGCTGCGGCAGCTGCGCCGGCGCTTTTACTACAATGCGCTTCACGCCTAACTGTGATGGCTCGTTAAAATGCTTGCGTGCAGGCAAACTACGCGCTGGAATCCCGCCATAGAAACGTTGCGCCAGCGCAAACACTTCGCTCGCCTTGACATCGCCCGCTATGACTAAGGTTGCATTATTGGGCACGTACCAATTTCTATACCACGTCTTGGCATCATGGACGGAAAGTGTCTGCAAATCGTTCATCCAGCCAATTACCGGAGTCCGGTAAGGATGTTCCTGAAAGGCCGCGGCCATCAGTTTTTCATTCATCAGGGCGCGCGGTTCATCATCCGTGCGCATGCGTCGCTCTTCCATAACGACTTTAATTTCTTTGCTGAACTCAGTTTCTGTCAGATGTAAATTACGCATACGATCGGATTCAAGTTGCATGGCAAGAGGTAATTTGGATTTGTGTAACTGCTGGAAATAGGCAGTGTAATCGTTACTGGTGAAGGCATTTTCGCGTCCGCCCGCAGCAGATATACGCTTGGAAAATTGCCCAACTGGCACGCTTTTGGTACCCTTGAACATCATGTGTTCCAGCACATGTGCAATACCAGTGACGCCTATATTTTCGTCCATACTACCGGCGCGATACCATATTTGTTGAACGATAACGGGGGCACGGTGGTCTTCCTTGACGATGACCTTAAGGCCATTGCCTAGAGTCTTCTCAAACACCTCTGCCTGTGCCTTAAAAGCGAGTAAAAGCATCGCAGGCCATAAAACAGCAATAGCCAGTAAAAATTTTAATATGTGTATACGCATTTTTTTAGCCCAAAACAACTCAATCAGAATAGAATAACGACGACGGCAAAAACCGCCGCCAGTGATGTGTATTATGCGCTATTTAGTTACTTTTCTGCCACCTCCCAAAACTCCTTAAAATGTTTGGCTTCCTAAAAAAAACTCCAATTGAAAGCAAGTCCAACCCGGTCGAAGAAACGCCTAAAAAAAGCGGCTGGATTAGCCGACTTAAGAGCGGGCTGGCACGCACTGCCGATCAAATGTCCGATTTATTTGGTCGGGGCGGTAAAATCGACGATGAACTGTATGAGGAGCTGGAAACTATCTTGATCACCGCCGATGTCGGCATGGACGCAACCCGTTTTTTACTGGCTGAGTTGCGTCGACAAGTTAAAGTGCAGCGGCTTACTGAAGCAGCTCAGCTAAAAGAGGCGTTGGCGCACGACCTGATCAAACTGCTCAAGCCACTGGCTCAACCTTTGGAAACCGATTTACATAAACCTTGCGTCATTATGCTGGCCGGCGTAAATGGTGCGGGCAAAACAACCTCCATTGGTAAGCTGGCAAAGTATTTTCAAGGGCAGGGCAAGTCGGTACTACTGGCCGCAGGAGATACCTTTCGTGCAGCTGCGCGCGAACAGTTGATGGAATGGGGTGCGCGCAATAACGTTACTGTTATCGCCCAGCAAAGCGGTGATGCCGCAGCGGTGATTTTCGATGCGGTGCAAGCAGCCCAGGCACGAAAAATCGACATCGTGCTGGCCGATACTGCCGGACGTTTGTCTACTCAGATCCATTTGATGGAGGAAATTAAAAAGGTCAAACGCGTTATTGCCAAGGCGTTACCTGGCGCACCACATGAAGTGCTGCTGGTACTGGACGCAAACACCGGGCAGAACGCGCTAAGCCAAGTCAAGGCATTTGACGACGCGCTGGCTGTAACGGGATTGGTACTGACCAAGCTGGATGGTACTGCCAAAGGCGGCGTTATTGCTGCCATTGCCAAGGCGCATCCTATTCCTCTGCGTTTTATTGGTGTGGGAGAAGGATTGGATGACCTGCGACCATTTGTAGCGGAAGATTTTGTCACGGCACTTTTGGGGTTGGAGGAATGATCGAATTCCGTCAGATATGCAAGCGTTACCCTGGAGGTTATGAAGCACTGAAAAATGTTAGTTTCGAGGTCGCCGAAGGCGAAATGATATTTCTCACTGGCCATTCTGGTGCAGGCAAAAGTACGTTGCTCAAGCTTATCGCTGCTATTGAACGCCCCAGTTCTGGCAGTATTGTCGTCAAAGGACAGAATGTCAGTTCGATCCAAAGCGGAGCATTGCCCTATTTGCGCCGCAATCTTGGCTTGATTTTCCAGGATCACAAAATACTGTACGATCGCAGCGTGTTTGACAATGTAATGTTGCCACTGCGAATTTGCGGCTTCGACCATCGTGAAAGTGCCAAGCGGGTGCGAGCAGCGCTAGACAAAGTAGGCTTGCTCAAGCGTGAAAAAAACAACCCGATCGGGCTGTCCGGTGGTGAACAACAGCGTTTGTGCATCGCGCGCGCCATAGTCAACCGCCCTTCCATTCTGCTGGCAGACGAACCGACCGGCAACCTTGATGCAGACTACGCCAGTGACATCATGGGTATTTTCAAATCATTCCATCAGGTCGGTGTTACGTTGCTGATTTCTTCACATGATGAAAGCATTTTGCGCCAGTTTAAGGGACGTGTGCTGGCACTAAAAAATGGGGAGTTATGCCCATGAGAAACTGGCTGATATCACATGCCCATGTGTTGCTGTTCACCTTGCGTCGTTTCTTCACGACACCGCTGTCCAGTGTGCTAAATATTCTAGTCATCGGAATCGCCCTTAGTTTGCCGGCAGGCATGTATTTAATACTTAAAAGTGTGCAGAGTCTGGCTGAACAAGCAGTGGGTACACCGCAAATTACTATATTCTTGAGCATGGATGCCAGCAATGACGAAGTCGTCAATATCGGTAAACAATTGAAACAACACGCTGGTATTAATCAGGTAAAGTTTGTGCCACGTGATCAAGCGCTGGAGCAACTAAAACAAACCACTGGATTGACCGACGTAATTGGCGGACTGGCACAAAACCCGCTGCCGGATGCTTACGTTATTTATCCAAAAATATCCGATGCGCAAGCGTTGGAAGCGTTACGCGATGAGTTGCAAAAATGGCCTAAACTTGAACATGTGCAACTGGATTCAGCGTGGGCACACAAGCTAGACGCAATGCTCAAATTTGGCCTGTTGGCCGTACTTATTCTCGCCGTGCTGCTCAGTTTTGCGCTAGTAGCCGTTACATTTAACACCATCCGTTTACAAATCCTCACCCAGCGTGAGGAAATCGAAGTGTCCAAATTGATCGGCGCCACCAATGCTTTTATTCGCCGCCCCTTTCTGTACTTCGGTCTTCTACAGGGGCTGTTAGGCGCGGGCGCAGCGTGGCTTATTATTACCCTCACCTTATATTTGCTCAATAATAGCCTCTCTGAGTTGACGCATTTATATGTCAGTAGTTTTACGCTACATTTACCTTCGATAGGGGAGAGCTTTACACTGTTGTTTTTTTCGGCCTATCTTGGCTGGTTAGGTGCCTGGTTGTCCGTTGCCCAGCATTTATGGAAAATTGAACCTCGTTAAGGGTGTTAACTGACTCCAATCTCTATGTATGGCATTGTCTAGAAATTAAAATGAGGAAACCATGAGATTCCAATATTTTTACCCAGTGCTGGCTGCCGGTTTCGTACTTGCTTTGTTTTCTTCGCTTGCTGTTGCTAAAACACCGGAACAGATTTTTGAACAAGTGTCACCTTCCGTGGTGGTGGTGGATATCTTTGATTCGAAGGATGAATTCATAGGGCAGGGCAGTGGTGTGGTGATCGGCGCAGGCCAGGTCATTACCAATTGTCATGTTGCGAAAAGAGGCAAAAGCCGACAAGTACGGCAATCCGGCAAAACTTTTTCTGCCACGATGCAATATTCAGACCCTAGCCGCGATCTTTGCCAGTTAAATGTGCCAGATTTGCGCGCTCCGTCCGTTGTTCTGGGCACTGCTAAAAAGCTTAAGGTAGGTCAGCGCGTCTATGCTATCGGTGCACCGGAAGACCTGGAGCTGACCTTGAGCGAAGGATTGATCTCTAGTTTGCGTCCGCATGAAGGCTCGGACTATATCCAGACTTCCGCCGCGATTTCTCTTGGCTCCAGTGGGGGTGGACTATTTGATGACCAAGGGCAATTAATTGGTATCACCACGTTTTATCACGCGGAGGGGCAAAATCTTAATTTTGCCTTGCCCGTAGATTGGATAGGAGAGCTGCCGAAACGCGCTCAGGGCACTCCGGTGGTAGCGAAAAAGAGCGGGCTGGCCTGGCTTAACCGTGTTGTTGCGCTGGAGCACAAAAAAGACTGGCAAGGAATGTTGAAGCTCTCGCAGCAGTGGGTTAAAGCCGAGCCGGTGAGTGCCGACGCCTGGTTTAGCTTGGGCATTGCCCACAAAAATCTCAAACAACATGAGCAGGCAATTAAAGCTTACCGTAGCGCGCTGCGCATTCAGCCTGAATATGCAGACGCCTGGAATAATTTGGGTAATATCCATAACAACATCAAACAATATGAACAGGCAATTCAGGCTTATCGGGAAGCGCTACGCATTGATCCAGAATATGCATCAGCCTGGAATAATCTGGGTATTGCTTACGGCAATTTTAAACAATATGAGCAGGCGATTTCCGCTTTTCGGGAGGCGGTTCGCATCGAACCGGAAAAAGCAAGTGTCTGGTATAACTTGGGTGAGGCTTATTCCCGTTCCGGTCAGCAGGACAAAGTGCTGGAGATTTATCAAACCTTACGCAAGCTCGATCTGCAAATAGCGAACACGTATTCCAACGTTTTTATTGTGCCTTTTGCCAAGTAATGTAGATATGCACCTTCATTATCACTTTAATACTTGTTTATTCAAGCAAGAATAGTAAGGTTAGAATAATTCCACCGAGCATGAATGCGGATTCTTCGCTTCGTAGCAGCTCTTCGTCAAGGTAGTGATGATGGGCGAAGTAATTACGAGCCAATACACAGCAAAGGAAAGCTTGCACTAACCGTTGTTCGCGCGGGGTAATCGCGAAGGATAAGCTCATTACGGCATGAATCGGCGTCTTTGGCTCGATGTAAAGCTTAACGAGATCTTCCGCTTCGCGACTTCTGAAGCACTGAATAGCCTGCTTAGAAAGCCCTCGTTTTTCTGCCAAATACCATATATACCGATGTAACTGCCGTTTTTCTGGAGAGATCGCCGTCAATTCCCCTGACTTACGAAGCGCGAACATTAAACAACCTTCTGCGCGAACCGCAAGCAATGAATAGAAGTCCAATGGTCTTCGGTTGCGAAAATCAAGTTTCCCAAAATCCTTAGACTTAAATGTTAGCTCATCATGAAGCTGGCTAAATGAACTTAGAAATCCGTCGAAGGGATAATTCACTGAACGTAAGTTGTCTACAATACCCTTAAGCCGACTGTCGACAAGTCTTTCTTTCTCTGCAAGAAACTCATTAAATGGCTTTAAATAATGTGACGCCATATCTAGAAAGAAGTATCGATCGCTGAAAAATTTCAATGGCAGTACGGCTATTAACTCCGCAGTCCCATCGTATTGCTGGTGACTAGGTCTACTCCATTTTTCTAAATAGTCATCTAGTTTATTGTTGGTGAGAGAGCATAGCCATTCCACTGCAAAATAAATGTCTTGTTGAAGGCCTGTCCATGCGGGGTCGATCCATACGTTCTTTCGATCTTTTGTTCTTATCCATTGATCTGCTAGTCGCAAGAAGTCATTTTTAATAACAGTCGACAGAGTTTCCGCAGTTACACCAAGATGGGCAGCCAATTCGATGCAACCGCGTTTGTGAACTTCAGGGTCTCGCGTATGTGCGAGATTCCACGTTGCTAGTGCATTGCGAAATGCGCGGTAATGGGAAATCCATGTCATAGATTGTGCGAAGCCACCCCATCGCTGGGGAGCGGTTAAAAGGCTATTTGGACTCCAATCACCTAATCGCTCTACAGTGCGGACAATGTTTTGTATACGCTCTTTAACATCGGGTGTATGCAGGATGGGCGGAATGCAGTCTGATGCCCGAATTAAATCTATCAACGCGTAGCCCTGCCAATGAAAAAAATAGTCCACATAAGGACAAATAGTTTCGCCATTAACTTGATTGATTGTGGGCGGTATAGAGATTGCATCCCAAGGCTGCCCATAATTACGGAGCATTTTGCCCGCAGCGTCTGTGGGTCGGAAGAACGGGTGAAGGAACCAGAGCGGCTCATCAATAGTCTTGATGTACCAATTTGACTCCCATAACAGCTCTAGCGGGTCGTTTCTTGGCAAAGGTGGCCAATATGCTACCGGAGATTCCTGATTGCTTTCGAATTCCTCAGGAGGAAAGGAATAACGGTATTGAGGAACAAGCCAGCCCCACTCGACTAACTTCGGGAATGGATGCTTCTGTAAAAACTCTTTAAGTCCCAGTTCTTCTAGCCAACAAATGAAAGTGCCGTCTTTACCTTGTTGGACTGTGAGTAACGGCCCTTGAATTGACAATTATTTATCCTAATGGTTTGAATGTATATTTGACTTAGCGACGGGCACTGATCATTTTTGGTGAGTACAAAATGAAACCGGGTTTGGGAGCTGCTCTCAACTTTTACATATGGCTGTGTATTCTAAACGATACCCGTGAAATTCTTCTTCGGTGTAAAAAAGGGGCATTTACGCCCCTTTTTTAACATTTACAGCAAATATTTACCTAGCGGGAAGCCCGCTTACGATCCTGCTCAGTAAGATGACGTTTACGCACACGTATGGACAGCGGAGTGATTTCCACCAGCTCGTCGTCATCAATAAACTCAACAGCAGACTCCAGCGTCAGCTGGATTGGCGTGGTCAAGCGCACGGCTTCATCCGTGCCGGAGGAACGCACATTGGTCAATTGTTTGCCCTTGATCGGGTTAACCACAAGGTCGTTATCGCGACTGTGTATGCCAATAACCATGCCTTCATACAATTTATCGCCGGGGCTGACGAACATGCGACCACGATCTTCCAGTTTCCATAAGGCATAGGCTACGGCCTCGCCATTGTCTTGAGAAATCAGTACGCCATTATGGCGACCTGGCATATCCGGCTTGACCGGGCCGTAGTCGTCGAATACGTGCGAGATAAGGCCGGTGCCACGGGTCATGGTCATAAAATCACCTTGAAAACCGATCAAGCTGCGTGCCGGAATACGATACTCCAAACGTACGCGGCCTCGTCCATCCGACTGCATATCCTGTAAATCGCCGCGTCGGCGACCTAATTCTTCCATTACCGCACCCTGGTTTGTCTCTTCAACGTCTACAGAGAGCATTTCATACGGCTCACATTTTTCACCGTTGATTTCACGGAACACCACACGCGGTTTAGATACCGCTAATTCAAAACCTTCTCGACGCATGTTTTCCAGCAGAATGGTCAAATGCAATTCACCACGTCCTGACACCAGGAAAGAATCTGTTTCACCCGTTTCTTCCACGCGCAATGCCACATTGACCAACAACTCTTTAGTCAAACGATCTTTAATCTGGCGGCTGGTGACGAACTTTCCTTCTTGTCCTGCCAAAGGGGAGCTGTTCACCTGAAAGGTCATAGTCAAGGTTGGCTCATCTACCTTAGGCATGGGCAAAGCTTCTGGCTGATTAATATCGGCCAAGGTCACGCCAATACCGATATCTTCGATACCGTTGACCAGAATAATGTCACCAACCCCCGCCTCTTCCATTTGTACCCGCTCGATACCACGGAAGCCCAGCACCTGATTGACCCGTGCTTTTTTCGGCGGTTTGTCGCCATTCAGTACCATGACTTCTTGACCAGGCTTAATTCGTCCCCGCGAAACGCGTCCAACACCAATGCGTCCGACAAAGCTGGAATAATCCAGCGCAGAAATTTGGAATTGCAATGGTCCGTCCATATCGCCAACTGGCGCTGGTACATGTTTTAATACGGTATCGAACAACGGGCGCATGTCCGTGCTTGGATTCGCCAAATCCAAAGTTGCGTAACCATTTAAGGCCGAGGCGTAGACTATCGGAAAATCCATTTGTACGTCGGTTGCGCCAAGCTTATCGAATAGGTCGAAAGTATGATCCACGACCCATTCTGGTCGCGCACCGGGACGATCAACCTTGTTAATGACTACGATAGGACGCAGACCCAGTGCTAGCGCTTTGCGCGTAACAAAACGGGTTTGTGGCATTGGGCCTTCCACCGCATCTACCAGCAACAACACACCGTCCACCATCGACAGAACGCGTTCCACCTCACCACCAAAGTCGGCGTGTCCTGGTGTGTCCACGATGTTGATATGTACGCCTTCATATTCCACTGCGCAGTTTTTTGCCAGAATGGTGATGCCTCGTTCCTTCTCAAGATCGTTACTGTCCATCACGCGTTCGGCGATATGCTGGTGTGCGGCGAAAGTAGCCGTCTGGGAGAGTAGCTTGTCCACCATGGTGGTTTTGCCATGATCAACGTGGGCAATGATGGCGATATTACGGAGTGCGCGCGACATGTTTACGACCTAAGCTAGATAAAGGGCGCGCATTCTAGCATAAGGAGACCTCTAAACATGACAATTCATTCCAAACTACTTATTTTGAATAAAAATTATTGCAGGTAATTTCTCAGGTACAGAGGCATGTCCAGATTTATTTTCTGGCTATTGTTATTCAGTTGTGTATAATGCGCGCCTCGCTGCGATATTTTGTGCAGCGTTAGCTCATCGTTTCCTGACCTCTGGCGTCTCTGACGCGTCTTGCTTTACCGGTTAGCGACGATGTTTTGCGCTGGTAGAGTCTATATCTCCCTACTAAATTTTATTGTGTGGCTTTAGCCACGCATGCGCTTTGATTTAATTATTAATTAAGGAACAATCGTGCCTATTGAAAACACAGCTGCACCTATTAAAGTTATTACCTTTGCCTCTCTGGGATTGAATCCCTTAATCCTCAATGCTGTAGAAGAATCCGGCTATACCGTGCCTTCGCCGATTCAGGCCGAAGCCATACCCGAAGTGATGGCGGGCCACGATCTGATGGCGTCTGCCCAGACGGGTACCGGCAAAACTGCTGCTTTTATATTACCAGCGTTACATTGCATCGCTGAACCTGCTGCAGTGCGGAGTAAGGGTCCGCGTGTGTTGGTGCTAGCCCCGACGCGCGAATTGGCACAGCAGGTTTCAGATGCTGCCACTAAATACGGCAAAAACATGCGCCTGAAAGTAGTGAGCATTCTCGGTGGCATGCCCTATCCGCTACAAAACAAATTGCTATCCAGCCCAGTCGATATTTTGGTGGCTACGCCGGGTCGCTTGATTGATCACATTGAGCGTGGTCGTATCGACTTCTCGCGCCTAGAAATGTTGGTGTTGGATGAAGCCGACCGTATGCTGGATATGGGTTTCATTGATGACGTGGAGCGCATTGCCGCAGCCACGCCGGCGACGCGCCAAACGTTGCTGTTCTCCGCCACACTGGATGGTGTAATTGGTAACCTGGCAAAACGGCTGCTCAAGAATCCGAAGCGCATAAGCGTTGCAGCTACGCAGGCACGTCACGAAAACATCGAACAACGCCTTATGTATGTGGATGACATGGCACACAAGGGGCGTTTGTTAGATCACTTATTGCGTGATACGGACTTAAACCAAGCATTAGTCTTCACCGCTACCAAGCGTGATGCTGATGCTTTGGCTGACAAGTTGCTATCCCAAGGACACTCCGCCGCCGCGCTCCATGGCGATATGAACCAGCGCGAACGCAACCGCACCTTGATTAACTTGCGCCGTGGTCAAGTACGTATTTTGGTGGCGACTGACGTGGCCGCACGTGGCATTGACGTTCCGGGTATTTCTCATGTAATCAATTTTGACCTGCCCAAGGCTGCCGAAGATTATGTACACCGTATCGGACGTACCGGTCGTGCTGGCTCTTCCGGTATTGCAGTATCGTTTGCGTCCAACCGCGATGCCGGAAATCTGCAAAAGATCGAGCGCTACACCGGGCAGAGCATAGCCGCTCATATCGTTGCTGGTTTGGAACCTAAATTCAAACCACGTTCACAGCCTTCTAGCTCGCGGGGTAAGCCTGGTGGATTTGGACGTCATACTTCTTCTGACAGTCGTCATGGTCATCCTGATGGTGTTCGACGGGAAGGTCAATCTCATAATCGGTTTGGTGACAATGCACCTCGGCGTAATGGGAACACCGGTAATACGAATTCTGCTGGGCAGGAACGTCGTCCGGCAAACAGTTTCTCTGGACGTGGCTACAACAACGGCAACCGTTAAGCATTAGACGACATTTTGCTAAAAGTAAAAAGGCATGCCTAGGCGTGCCTTTTTTGTTTCTGCGGGTAATCATACTGTTGTGTTGACTGCCACTATCTACTATGCTTGCCACCGTTTATTTTTAAAACTTAAGTAATTATGCCCGTCAGTATCAAGAACCCTCAAGAAATAGAAAAAATGCGTGTTGCAGGCCGTTTGGCTAGCGAAGTATTGGACTACATCACCCCTTTTGTACAAGCGGGCATTACTACTGGCGAAATTGATCGCCTCTGCCACGATTACATGGTAAATATTCAACAATGTATTCCTGCGCCGCTCAATTACGCGCCATCAGGACACACGCCTTATCCCAAATCCATTTGTACTTCAATCAATCATCAGGTGTGCCATGGTGTGCCGGGTGAAAAAAAACTCAAGAATGGCGATATTCTGAACGTTGACGTTACCACTATCAAACAAGCCTATCACGGTGATACTAGCCGCATGTTTCATGTTGGCGAAACATCTATCCAGGCAAAACGGTTGTGCGAAATCACTTATCAAGCAATGTGGCGAGGAATTCGTGTAGTCAAGCCCGGTGCATATTTGGGCGATATCGGCCATGCCATCCAGAGCTTCGTCGAAGCCTTGGGTTACAGCGTGGTACGCGAATTCTGCGGCCATGGCATTGGTAGGGTATTTCATGAAGAGCCCCAGGTGTTGCACTATGGTAAGCCTAAAAGTGGGTTGAAACTCGAAGCGGGCATGATTTTTACCATTGAACCGATGGTTAACGCTGGTAAGGCGGGCATCACTCAGCTCAGCGATGGCTGGACCATCGTGACAAAAGATCACAGTTTGTCGGCTCAATGGGAACACACCGTTCTGGTAACCGAGTCCGGCTTTGAAGTGCTAACTGTTTCTGCTGGATCTCCATCCCCGCCACCTTAAGTGCAAAGCGCCACTGAAATCCGTCAGAGTTTGCGTGCTGCACGATTATTCCTGCAACAGGATTATGAACGTCATGCGCAACCAGCCCGTCTGCTGCGTGCCCATGCCAAGCTGGTAGATGAACATTTACGTGCGGCATGGCAACTCCTTGTCATGCCGCCAAACCTAACACTCGTAGGCGTAGGTGGCTATGGACGTAGCGAGCTATATCCCAAGTCTGATATTGATCTGTTAATCCTGTTGCCGGAGGAACCGGATCCCGTATTGCAACAACATTTGCAGGAACTGGTTGGTCTGCTGTGGGACATTGGCCTGGAAGTTGGCCATAGCATTCGTACCGTTGCACAATGCGTAGAGGAATCGGTCGATATTACGGTACAGACTAATCTATTAGAAGCACGTTTAATTATCGGCGCACCACAACTGTTTGAGGAAATGGTTAGCACGCTGGCATCACATCTTAATCATCGCGCTTTCTACCTTGCCAAGCAAAATGAACAGCAGCGGCGCCACGCTCGCTTTATCGACGCGGACTACAATTTAGAACCTCATTTGAAAGAAAGTCCCGGTGGCCTGCGGGATTTACAGACCGTGTTGTGGATTAGCCGCGCTTGTAATTTGGGCTACACCTGGCGTGAGTTGGCTAAAGCAGGCATGATTACCGAGCCTGAGGCACGTGCTATCGCGCGTCATGAAGCGTTGCTGCAAAACCTGCGCATCCGTCTGCATTATTTGGCTGGGCGACGTGAAGATCGTTTGTTATTCGATTACCAGACCGAGCTGGCGAAACAAATGCATATCAATGCTACAGCTGTACGCCGTGCCAGTGAACACATGATGCAGCGCTATTACCGTACTAAACAAGCAGTACTACAACTTAATGACGTGCTATTGCAAAATTTGCATACACATTTGTTCCCCGAAGCGAGCGCAACACATCCGCTCAATGCCCGCTTCATTACTCGCGATGATTTGCTCGAAGCGCGTGATGAAGCCCTGTTCGAACGTGAACCATCTGCCATTATGGAAAGCTTTCTGTTGCTGGAGCAGCATCCACGTCTGAGCGGATTTTCTGCACCCACGTTACGCGCTCTGTGGCGGGCACGTCATAAGATAGACGCTGCATTCCGACGCGATTCACATAACCGTGCACTGTTCATGGCTATCCTGCGTCAGCCACACGGCCTTACCCATGCGCTGCGACGCATGAATCAGAATGACATCCTAGGCCGCTACTTACCTGCGTTTGGTCGCATCGTCGGGCAAATGCAGCACGATCTATTTCATGTTTATACGGTAGACGAACACATCCTGATGGTGGTGCGTAATCTGCGCCGTTTAACCTTGGCAGAGCACGCCCATGAATACCCTCTGTGTAACAAGCTGATCAAGGATTTTGCGCGTGTCGAGGTGCTGTATATCGCAGGATTGTTCCACGACATCGCGAAGGGACGCGGCGGCGACCATTCAATACTGGGATGTGCGGACGCTGCGCGTTTTTGCAAACAACATGGACTGACGCAAGAAGATACCAAACTGGTGGTATGGCTGGTCGAGCATCATTTAACAATGTCCACCAATGCACAAAAACAAGATTTGTCCGACCAGGACGTGATCGCGGCCTTCGCTGCAAAAGTAAAAAATGATCGCTATCTAGTTGCGTTGTATCTGCTCACTGTGGCTGATATTCGTGGCACCAGCCCAAAAGTGTGGAATGCGTGGAAGGGCAAGTTGCTTGAAGATCTGTTTTGGGCAACGCGCCGCTATATGGTTGACGGCAAAATTGCCGATCAGATCGGCGAAATTCGTGCACGTACACTGGAAATACTGAGCTTGTATGCAATTGATCCTGAGGTACAGGAAACACTGTGGGCACAACTCGATCCAGAGTATTTTTTGCGCCACGAACCGCAGGAAATTGCCTGGCACACGCGTCTGCTGGCACATCAAGTCAATAGCGATACAGCCATCGTCAAGACACGCCTAAGCCCGATAGGAGAAGGTATTCAGGTGATGGTCTATAGCCCCGACCAGCCTTATATTTTTGCGCGTATCTGCGGTTTTTTTGAACGACTGAACTACAACATCGTGGAAGCAAAGATCCACACCACTCATCACGGTTATGCGCTGGACAGCTTTTTGGCAATGGATGCAGGTAATAGCAAGCCAACCTATCGTGATGTAATGAATTATATAGAATATGAACTGTCACGGGAGATAGCCACCGCCGATGAGCCCTCCGTATCAAAATCTGCCAGGATATCCCGTCAGCTTAAACATTTTCCCATCGCATCCGAAGTCAATATAACGTCAGATAATAAAGGCAATTATCTGCTTTCCATTATTGCTGGCGACCGCCCCGGTTTGTTGGCGCGTATCGCGCATGTACTGGCGCGGCATGGCATAGCCATACGTAGCGCCAAGATCAATACGCTTGGCGCGCGCGCCGAGGACATCTTTCATATAGCCAGTGCAGCGCTAATTCAACCGCAGACAATTACGGCGCTACGTGAAGAATTGTTACGACAAATTTCTTAAACGCTATATGCCGGAGAATACGTAATATGAAAGAGCGGTTTAGAACGGCACTGTGGCGGGTGACTCATCTTCTTCTCGCTTGCTTTATAAGTGCAGATGCAGGAATTGCCCATGCCGATATTCCTGGTATGAATTCAGCAGCATCCCTACACGCAAAGTATTTAGGATTGCGGGATACATTCAGCCATACTCAATTCCAATTACCGCTTAAACTGGATTCTAGTCAGACCTCAACCGACTTAGAGGGCGACATCTATGCGTTGATGGATTATCCGTTTGCAACGGTAAGTACAGCACTCAAAGAAGCAACTCATTGGTGTGATGTCCTGATCCTCCACCTGAATGTCAAATATTGTCGTGAGTCTGTTGATAAACCAGGCAGTAACCTCACGGTACATATCGGTCGGAAAAATGAGCAGGCCCTAAATATTGCTCCCCAAATGGAGTTTAAATATCGAGTTGATTCCATATCATCTGATTATTTCCAGACTTTTCTGGATGCAGATAAAGGTCCATTCGGCACTAAAAACTATCGCTTCATGCTGGAAGCAATCCCTTTAAAAGAGGGAGGAACATTTATTCACTTATCCTATTCGTATGCCTATGGCTTTACCGCAAAGCTTGCAATGCAGGCCTACCTGAAGACGTTGGGAAGCGACAAGGTAGGATTCACTGTCCTTAAAAAACTGTCTGACGGCAAGCCCCTCTATGTCAGTGGTATACGTGGAGCACTGGAACGTAACACCATGCGCTATTACTTGGCAATAAGTGCTTATCTCGGCGCCTTGTCCATGCCACCTCAGCAACAACTGGAAAAACGCCTGCGAGACTGGTTTGCATCTACTGAACGTTACCCACTTCAGCTACATGAGCTGGAGCAGAGCGAATATTTAGATATGAAACGCAAGGAATACAAGCGTCAGCAGGTTGGAGGTTAGCTTGACGAATTGCCCATTGAAATTAGATTGCGTACCTGCTTGCACACTAAATTGAATCATATTTAATTGTCATTGCGCAAAAAAATCGCCAGTGAAAAACCAAAACAATTATCAGCCATAGTTTACATAGGTAAAGGAGAACACAATTACCAGGACAGCGATTTATTTTTTTGAAGGAATTGCTGAATCTGCTCCATAGAAACCGCCGGGCTGCAGAGATAACCTTGAATCTCGTCGCACTTGAGCAATTTCAGCAGGTTTGCCTGTTCCTTAGTCTCGACCCCCTCCGCAACCACTTTTAAAGTTAGTGAATGTGCCAAAGAAATTATTGTGGCAATGATGCTAAGGTCGTCCGGGCTATTCGTCATATTGATAATAAACGACCGATCAATTTTTAATGTATTGACAGGTAATTTGGTCAGATAACTGAATGAAGAATAGCCTGTTCCGAAATCGTCAATTGCCACAGTTACGCCCATCTCCTGAATGATCATTAGTTTTTGGATATTCGATTCGATGTCATGCATGATCAGGCTTTCAGTAATCTCTAGTTCAAGATACTGTGCTTTATGTGCGTCACCGTTTAACGCGTTTTCTACTGAGCTTACGAAGTCTTCCTGCCGAAGTTGAATCGGTGAGATATTGACGGCCACTCGTAATGGCTTCAAACCTCTCTCCTGCCACAGGACTACATCCTCCATTGCTTTCTTTAATGCCCAGCGTCCAATATCGAGGATCATTCCCGTTTCCTCAAGTAATGGGATAAAATTTCCCGGTAGCACTAAACCGAGGTCAGGATTGTTCCATCGGATTAATGCCTCCACTCCTTCAATATGACCATTTTTTAGATTGACCTTCGGCTGATAATGGAGCACAAACTGCTCTTGTTCCAGCGCCCGATACAATTTGTTTTCGAGCTTAAGTCTTTCGGCAATCCGGACGTTGAGATTGGGGGTGTAAAAAAGGTATTTATCATCGGAAAGATTGGCTTTTTTCAGAGCCATTTCGGCGTTGCGGAATAAAATTTCGGCATCAGTACCGTCAGATGGAAAAAGGGCGATACCCGCTTTAACCGATATTCGCAGCTCCTCACCTTTCACCAGGAATGGCCGACTTATAGTGTCGATAATCTGCTTCTCTACAATATGCAGGATATCCGTTTCTTTTTGCAAATTATGTAATACAAAAGCAAAACAGCCAGCGCCGGTATGTGCCAGATGATTTACATCCAGTCCGGCATCAAGCAGGCGTTTCGTTACTTGTTTAAGCAGAGTATCCCCAACATGCCTTCCGAAAGTTTCATTAATAATCTGAAGTCGAGGCAAATCAATGACCAGTAGTACCACCCGTAGATTGCCTTCGTTGGCTACTAGCAATTGTTGGCTTAATCGGTCATAAAACAGGATGCGGTTAGGAAGTCCAGTTAATGCATCGAAATAAGCCAAGTAATTGAGCTGCTCTTCTTGTTTTAGGTGATCAAGCGCGAACGAAATATCTCCGGCGATCTCAGTCAGTAACCTGATCTCTTCGGTATCGAAAAAATCCTCCTCTGATGAGTATAGGGAAAGTACACCGATTGTCTCACCATTGAGTACCAATGGGAAAACCATCATCGAACGATAGTTGCGTCTTAATGCTTCTTCACGCCAGCGCGCCATCCGCGTATCAGTGCTAATATTATTACTGACGACAGGTATTTTTTCCCGCAGCGCCGATCCTGCCAAAATACAAGCATTTGATATATCCGTATCGGCGGTCAACTTGAGGTGATCCAGATAGCCATCCTCGAAACCGGCCGTAGCCACGGGTATCAAATCACTTCCTTTGGAATCTAATATGCCAATCCAAACCATGCGAAACTGGCCGTGTTCCACCGCAATATGACAGGCTTCATCAAATAATTCCTGCCTGTCATGGACGCGGATAATAGTCGTATTGATGCCGCTCAGTACCGCGTACACACGATTGAGACGCAGAACCCGTTCTTCCGCCTGCTTGCGCTCGGCAATCTCTTCGGTAAGCGCAGCAGTTCGTTGTTTCACCAGTTTTTCCAAGTGCTCATACAACCATGCTCGTTCAAGTGCTACAGCCACTTGATTGCCTACGCCATATAGCACCTTTAACGTTTCTTCGTCGAACAGCCCTTCTTCTGACTCTGTCAGATTCATAACACCCAGCGTCCGGTTGCCTTGCCAAAGCGGTACGCTGACGTGGTAGCGCAATTCATGCTTATCGTTTTTTACCTTGTTGAAGCGTTCATATTTCTGAATATTGGTTAAATGATTGAGTTCGCCAGAGAGGAGTTGATGCTGAAATAAGCATTCGCTTTCCAGTGCCTCGGGTGTATCAAGTGAAAGTGGCAGATTGCGTGCGGCGACGATTCGATAATTGGTTTTTTCCTCCAACAACCAAATCCAGCCACCCTGTACCCCGGGCAGTTCGAGGGCTCGTTCCAGTGCCAATTCTGCCACTTCACGCTCAGTACCCCCTTGATTTAGGCCTTCTGCAATACGATACAAACCATTGAGCACTTGATTAGAGTGCGCTAATTTTTTTTCCCGCCCTTTAATTTCTTCATTAATCTGAATTGCCTGTTCATAAGTTGAGATGAGCAAATCCAGGATTTGTTGCCGTTCAGCGGTGATGAAGTGCTTCTGACCACCCAGATCAATTTCCACCCCCATCTGCATTTTTTGGTTTTTGCGGAACTTGCGGTTTATCAGCAGATATTCGATACGAGACAATAAATAGTGCTCGTCGTAAGGTTTGCGGATAAAAGTATCTGCCCCACATTCCAGTCCACGGACAACATCTTTTGAATCTGAGAGCGTAGTGACCAGGATGACTGGAATATCCTTCAACTTCTCATCAAGTTTGATAGCTTTGCACAGGCCATAGCCATCAAGCTCTGGCATGACGATATCACTGATAATCAGCATGGGTTTACGTCGGTAAGCTGCAGCTAAGGCTTCTTTGCCATTTACCGCAGCTACTACCTTGTAACCGCTCTCCTCAAGTATGTACTGCAACTGTATTAACTGAGTCGGGCTATCCTCGGCAATAAGGATTTCCTCTTCAACATGCTGGTTCGTTAACATTTTATGGTTGCCTCCTTTTTATTTCTCTTCCTTACGTGGAGTGAGGGCATCTAATTTCTAGCAGTTGAAACCCCTGTACTTCACTTCAGCACTTAGATAGACAGTAGTACCACTCATCATCTGACCTGTAATAAATCAGATTGAAAATTATTTTTTAAGCATGTTACTTTTTTCTGTTCGTCAAGCTCGTTAACAGTGAGGCAATTTTTTCGGATGGTAAAACCAGCGTTGCCGCATTCAATTTGATTGCTTCACCGGGCATGCCATGCACAATAGAGCTGTCCTTGTCCTGTGCGAAAGTGACTGCGCCTTTGTCTTTCAATAATTTTAATTCTTCGGCACCGTCACGTCCCATGCCAGTAAGCAGACCGACGAGTGCATTGCTGCCATAAGTATCGGCCACCGAGCGAAATAACTTAGAAACTGAAGGCCGCAACCCGTTTTCGAGCGCTTCTTGAGTGAGCACGATTTTACCGCCACGTTCCACTTTCATATGGTATTCGTCCGGCGCCACGTAAGCGTGGCCGGAAATAATAATTTCTCCATGTCTGGCAACGTGGATGGGCAGCACTGATGACAGTGACAACCATTCGACGAAGCCCTGGGTGAAGCCGCTTGTCATATGCTGAACAATTAGCACTGGTGTCGGAAAGCTTTTGGGCAGCGCCGTTAAAATTGTCTGCAGCACAGACGGACCGCCGGTCGAAGCGCCGAGAGCAACTACCTCAACCTTAATTGACATGTGTTCGAGGTCTCGCTCCACGAGACGACTAAAAATTGTTGCCTCGCGTTGTACGCGAGACCAGCGTCGCACGACTTTAACTTCAGACATCAATTTGACCGTCTGAATCAGCTCCTTCACTGAACTTTCGAAGTCCGGATGACCCATGCCAGCCGGTCGACGCAGCACAGCCAACGCTCCCGCATCTGTGATACGAAACATCATTGCCACATCATTAAGATCAGTGTTACCGCTTACGGCTACAATAGGCGTAGGATGCGTTTCCATGATCTGGCGCGTCGCTTCCAGCCCGTCCATTATGGGCATATGGATATCCATGGTAATAACGTCCGGTTGTAGACGCTCAACTGCCTCAATGGCTTCTTCACCATTATTCGCCGTACCGACCACGCAGATTCCGGGTGCCGAGCCAAGTATATGGACCAGAAATTCGCGTACCGCAGGTGAGTCTTCCACTACCAGAACTTTGATCACAGACGGTGCCTCATTTGTTATTTAGATAAATAGGGCATATAGCTGCCATGAATACCGTTGGCATTGAACTATTCGGCTTTCATCCAGTTACAATGGGTCAATATCTTGCACAACAATCACACGAGTTGACCAATTACTTCAAGCAAATTGCTCTGATCAAAACTACCTTTAACAATATAGGCATTGGCGCCGACATCAATGCCTCGCTCGCGGTGTTCGCGCGAATCCAGCGCTGTTATCAATATGATCGGTAATTCCGATAAATGCTTGTCGGAGCGTATTTTGGCCGTAAGATCCAAGCCATTCATTCGCGGCATTTCTACATCCGACACCACCAGGTCGAACGTCGCAGTCTTAAGAACGGTGTAGGCATCTATTCCGTCCACAGCGGTGGTCACGCGATAGCCTGCTGATTCCAGTATGTTTTTCAACAGCGCGCGTGAGGTAATAGAGTCTTCCACAACAAGAATTGAGCGTTGTTGTGTTTCCGCAGATGTATCACCAACGGCCACACGAACTTTCGTGGTCTGCCGCACGGCCGATTTCATCAGGTCAGCGACATTTAAAACTGGCACGACCTGACCCGAACCAAGTACACATGCTCCTGCCACATTTCGCACGCGCGTCAGTTGCCGACCAAGCATTTTGACCAGTACCTCTTGCTCGCTGAGTACCGTGTTCACCTGAAATGCAATACGTGCCAGACCAAGACCGAGAATTACAACATGGATACTGTCGCTTGCATCATTTGCCGTATTTTTGTTATGTAGCTCCAGTATGTCACCGAGCTGTACCAGTGAAACTGCTTGGCCGTTGAGTGGAATTGTTTCCCGATTTTCCACCGTCAGGATGTCCTTTATTGCTACCCGCATCGCACACTCAACATTGTGCAGGGGAAGAACAAAAAGTTGATCACCTGCATGTACTAATAACCCTCTGAAAGATGCGAGTGTCAGCGGCATGATCATGCGGAACGTTGTTCCGGCATCGGGAAGTGTTTCAATTTCGATTGTGCCACCCAGCTGTTCAATTTTTTCCTGCACGATGGCCAGCCCCAGACCGCGGCCAGAAATATCTGTGATGATGGGGCTGGTTGAAACGCCTGACTGGAAGGCAAGCGCCAACATCTCTTTTTCGCTTAGCTTGTCGATGTTTTTGGGGGAAGTAAAGCCGAGTCTGCGCGCAGATGCATGCACTTTTTCGATGTCTATACCCGCGCCATTGTCGGCGACCACGATCTCGACCTTGCCGCCGTCTTTCGGCGCTATCGCCACAGTAATAATGCCACCCGGCGATTTTTGTTTTTCACGACGTATTGTTGGCTTTTCGATGCCATGATCAATACAGTTGCGGAGCAGATGGATAAGCGGGTCTTTTATTTCTTCGAGAATGCGCCGGTCAATTTCGATTTCGCCTCCCTCGATCACCAGCTCGATTTCTTTTCCTTGATCGCGTGCAAGCTCACGGACGAAGCGCGGAAAGACTTCAAGCAGTTGAGTGAATGGCAACATCAGCATTTCGCGTACACTTTGTAACAGGTTGTCTACTGTTCCAACCAATATGCGACTATCTTGCTCGACGGCTTTTCTCATTGCCATGATACGGCTTTCGAGAGTCTTCATGAAAAGGTTCTGAGCTTCGACATATTCAAGTAGCCTGATCAATTCCTGCTGCCCGGCAGCGATTTTTTTTCCCGTACTGCTATCTTCTTTGATACTGTCCCGTTCTCGTGCACTTGCAGAAAGAGCGAAGCGATGACTGGATGAAATTGGAATTTCTGGTTTGTTTAAATTTGAGATGGAATTAAACGAGCGCTCAACGGAACGTACGAGAGGCTGGATATTGGCCAATCGTTTTTTTTGAGCAGTGAGCATGGTACCGATCTCACGCACATCCACGGTGCGCTGCCAGGTTGCCGATTTTATTGAGAGCATCTCCTCGGTTTGGCGCATCAAGGTACCCAATTTCAGAGTAGAAACCCTGACTGTCTCGGATAAATTGCCAGGCTGTGGCGGCAGAATGATATTGGGTTCAACCGTGGAATCGGATGGTGAAGGAGCAGTCTTGCTATCCGCTTCGAGTGCTTGAGATACTGGCTCTTCAATAGTATTCACCATGCCTTTTAATGCATAGTTGAATCGTCGAATCAGTGTTGCTATCACCGACTTTTGAGTATCATCTATAGCAGTTCCTTCCGAAGAGAGGAGTCCGCCCAAGTTATCTAGCGCTTCTTGCAATAAGTCAAACAGCGGCTGGGAAGTGGTGAGTTGTCCTTTTTTCAGCGCCGCAAATACGCTTTCCAGTACCTGACATACTGACTCGATCTCCGTCATGTTCACCGATCGAGCGGCACCCTTCAGACTATGTGCCTCGCGGAATACCTGTTCAATAATTGCTGTTTGTCGTTCGCTTGCTGGCATCTTCTTCAGCTCGAGAAGTGCTGTAGATATCGCCTTGAGATGCTCGTCCGCTTCAACCTTGAACGTTGCAAGAAGTTTTTTCAGGAAGTAGGCATTTTTGTTGGGCACGATATTTTACGATTGATGAGCGTGGACTATATTAGACTGCCTTACTTCCGATCATCGCGTTCAACCGCCGTCCTAGCTCGTGCAGTTGCTGCGCAGCAGTCTCTGCCTGTCTGGTGCCTGTTACATTTTGCAAGCTCGCCTGCTTAATGTTTTCCATCGCCAGCGACATTTGATCCATGCCTATCATCTGTTGCTGACTCGAAGCGGCGATTTGCATTGCAGCCTGTGCCGCTTCGCTGAGGCTGTCAGCTAGCTGGCTGATAGACTCGCCAGCCGCGACTGATTGTTTGACACCTGCCTCCACTGCTTTATTGCCCTGCTCTGTAGCCAATACCGCGGCATTAGTGGCTTTTTGGATGTCGCTCAAGATAGTCCGTACCTGTCCTGTCGCTTGCTTGGATTGCTCCGCCAGACTCTTCACTTCCTGCGCTACAACGGCAAAACCCTTACCCTGTTCACCAGCTTTAGCCGCTTCAATGGCAGCGTTAACCGCGAGCAAGTTTGATTGCTCGGCCAAATTGTTAACACTTGCAATAATTTCGCCAATCGCCAGACCTTGTTCAGAGAGACGGACGATGCTTTCAGCGATGGATTCCATCTGTTCTTGAATGCGCTCCATCCCATAAATAGACTCCTCTACTGATTTACGTCCGGACTGAGAAATTTGTACAACTTTCTGTGCACTATCAGAGACATGTTTTGCCTTTTGGCTCGCGAGTTGCGCGGTTTGCTTAACTTCTTCCACGGTAGCAGTGGTTTCGCTCACAGCAGCTGCAGTTTCGGCTGCTCCGGAAGCAATCTGAGTAGTGGTAGCGAGGATTTCGGCTGCAGATGATGACAACTGAATAACACTTTCCCGAAACTGGCGAGTGATAACGCGACTTATATAGAAGCCAATCGTTAGTCCGACGAACAGGGTAAACAAAGAAAAAATTACCAATGTTCGCATTAAAAAATTCATCCGCGCCGTAAGGTCGGCTCGTCCCTTGGCTAATAACTTTGATTGTCGCTCATAGAAGCGCCCGGCTTTCTCGATGAGCGCCAAGCTACGTGGACGGAACTCCTTAATTGCCAGGGTCAGCGCTTCTTTATTTTTTTTCTCTAGCGCCAACTGGACGGTGCTTTGTTGTGTTTGCTCGAGTTGCTGTTGTAGCGCCATCAGATCGTTTACCAGCTCGAGCCCCTCTCCAACCTCTATGAGGCGACGCATTTTCTCGAAGATTTGCTTAAATTGGCGATCATTGGCTTGCAGGAGAGATTGATTCTGGTTCAAGAGTTCCGGAAAGAGCAATATCCCTCGGACGTAGGTTTGTTGCGCATAGGTAACGGCCCGAAGTTCGTTGGCGCTTTCCAGCAGTCGCTCATCCATGTTAAGAAAGCGGTCGTATGTCGACTGGGTCTCATTGATCGTATAGAAGGCGACACTGGTTGCGATCACTAGTAGAGCCAGGATGATCACATACCCCCCGATTATTTTCTTGTTTATAGTCATAATAGTTCCTGATTACTTTCAATCATCAGCTAATTTAAGAGACGGTAATACATAAGTGTTATGTGACATATGCAAATCTTATGATCACGGTAGAAAATCCAATTGCCGGGTGAAGTGAATGTCTGAATTTGATTCGCTAGACTGCTCATCAAGATTACTTGACCATGTTATTACTCCCTGCATAAAGTGTTGCTTGCATATGCTATGCAAGTTTGATGTCTTTCTACCCATCGACCTGCTCCTGAACGATAATTTTTTCGCACGCAATTAATTTTTCCGTATCCAGAATGATGGTACGTCCTGCGGTCACGCCTTTCAGGTATTTTTCCCGGATACCCGTCAGCGTTGGCAGGGAAGATTGAATTTCTGCTACCTGAATATGGCGTACACCGACGATGGCATCCGCCAGAATCCCAAAACGCATGTTTTCGGAGTTGAGCACGATAAGCTTATTCAGGTCAGTTATTCCTTTTTCTGGAAGGTCAAAAAACTTTTTGATATCAATGACCGAAAATATTTCACCACGCACATTAACGATACCGAGCACAAAGGCTGGAGTGCAGGGCAGCGGCGTGAGGTTTTCAAGGGGGGAAACCTCACGGACGTAACGCGACTCGATAGCATAAGTCTCCTTGGCTAGCAGAAACTCTACGACCTCAAGATACTCAGCAATTTTGGCATTCGTTGACTCTTGTGCCAGCGCTTCGGATCGAGCCTTTAGTATCCGTTTTGTTTCCTCCAGTCCGGGTTTTAAAATATGCTGGATAGCGTTATCGACCGTCTTCAGTCGGCTATGCATTTCACGCCAATCAATGGCTGTTTTTTTCAGCTTGCGCGGTATTTTTTCGTTGCTTTTCACGTGGTTTAACCCATCAAGCTATTATTTTTGAGGCGCGCGGCAAACTCGTCAACACAGAGGTGATGATTTTGTCGAGCCGTTCGATAGTTAATCCGTTCGACTCCGGCAGTATTTCGCTCTGCGGATGTGTGCGTAGCAGCTCCAGCGTATTTTTGAAATACCGCTCGGCTTCCCCATGCCGACCTTGAGATAGGCGCAAGTTTCCCAAGGCAAAATGAGCGAGTGCGAAATGGGGGTCGAGGTAAAGCACGCGTTTCAGCGATTGTTCTGCAGCACTAGACTGGTTTAGTTCTTGTCGGATGGTGGCCAGAAGATAATGATTTTTCGAATTCAGCTTATCTAAAACAATGGCTTTTTCGCACCACTCGATAGCCTCATCAAGCTTGCCTTGATTGGCAAATAACCGAGCCTTAAAGCATGGTGTATCTGATTCATTCTGGTTTTGTAGCGATGCCTCGATGGATACCACGAATTTCTCGCCTGATGCTGGTTGTACTGCGATTGACCGAGATATTTTGAGTGAAGGCAGTGGTAGAGATATTTCACTGAGTGAGGGTGGACATAAAGATTCAGACGCCCCTAAAAACCCTAAGTTTGGATATTTTAGATCTACAGGGTGGCAGTCGTTCAACGCATGCTTGCGGTAGAACATGGCACCGGAAAAATTAGTTGGTGAAAACCCGGCAAACATTGTATTAGAAGCTTCAGTGGCGCTGACGGCCAACCAGCCATCATCGACAATTGCACGGTGCAAATTACTGACAATTTTCATTGCCAGCTCCGAAGTAAAATACATTAGCGCATTACGACAGAAAATTACATCCATTGCATTAGTATTATTAGAAAGCGACGGATAAACGTTATCGGCAAAATTAAGATAGGAGAAGTTCACTCTTTCTTTAATGCGTTGATGAATTTCAAAGCAACCCTGGCTATTTTTCTTGAAGTAGCGCTCTTTAGTCCAGCTTGGCGTATCGCGGAACGACCATTCTCCGTAGATGCCTGCCTCGGCTTTTCGTAGGAACTGCGGATTGATGTCTGTCGCCAAAATTGTGATGTGCCACTGTTCATAATCGGGTAGTAATCTATCAAGCAGCATGGCGATGGAATAGGCTTCTTCGCCAGTGCAGCAAGCCGCACTCCAAATGCGGATGCACCGCGTAGAATCACGTCGGGAACGAATTAATTCCGGTAAAATGTGTTGCTCAAGTGCTTCGAAACTTTTTCGATCGCGAAAAAAATAAGTTTCGCCTATTGTCAGATGCCTGGCCAAAATCTCTATCTGGCGATGCGTCAGAGGAGCGGACAGTAGCCAGTGAGCGCAATCTTGCATTTCCGGAATCCCGAAATCGTGAGCCGCGGAGACAATGCCCCGTTCGAGGTCGCTCCATCGTTTCTTTGGAAAATGCAAGCCTATCTGCGCCGCCAAAAAATCACTCAGTCGGGACAGCAACTGATCCGAAAGAATTTGTCGCATAGCACTCATTAGACTGTCGCCATCGCCAGGCTCAAAGAGATTTCTTCTTCCTGGGAAAGGAATTTGTCCAGATCTTGAATCAGGATTAACCCATCACTAAGTTTCACTACACCTTTAATGTACTCGGCATCAAAAAGGACGTTTTGCGCTTCAATGATTACCTCCGCTGAAGGGATGAAGACATCAAGTACCGCGTCAACCACCAGCGCAACTGGTCGCAGTGCTGTATGCGCAATCACAAGCTGATCGGTTAGAATAATCTCGCGTTCAGGCAGATAAAAGCGCCTGCGCATGTTGATAACTGGAATAACGCGACCCTGCACGTTGACAATACCAAGAATAATGTCTGGCGCCTTAGGCAGGGGAGTGATACACACCATGCGTACTACCCGGTCTACTGTGGTCAACGGGAGCGCGTAGCGTTGATCATTGAGTGTAAAGACAACGAGCCGATCCATGTCTGAGGCAGGACTATGATGCTTGATCGTGCCTTCCTGATCAGCGTTATATGAAAATTGTTGAATGTGCTTATTGCTCATTACTCATTCGCCAATGTTATTAACTTGATTGCTTGCAGTATGCTCAAATTTTTCGCGTGGATTATCTTCAATGCTACTTCTTATTTAAGGCATAAAAGCTCTGTCTTCCTGTATTGGTACCCTGCTTATCAATCATCATGGTTTTATCAAATGTTATTTGTTCGCCGCAGGATGCCAATATTACATGGCGAAATCTTTCTGCAAAGAAGCTAGATGACCCATAAAGATGTGTCTGTTTTCAATACTGTTCAGTTTAAAGAAGTCAATCAAATAAAATAAATGAGATTAAACATTTAACCGAGATTGTCTATGTAGTCTAGTCATTCCCACGCAGGCGCACTGCTGTCCGGAATAAATTTCATGCGAACAATCCTCCCTGCCGTGCAGCGAATTCCGTCATGCTCTCTCTGCGCCGCCGGTAACGTTCAGCCTCGGCGGATGGGCGTTGAAACAGTGTGGCACGAATCTCGGCGAGCAATATCCACAGGCTACCGCCGTAGCTTTGAGTTTTGCGATAGATCGCCAGCAACAGGTAAGTAATCAACGCGGTGAGTATCTGGATGCG
>QFXG01000018.1 GCA_003402285.1 Candidatus Nitrotoga sp. SPKER
CGGCTAAACGATAGATGGAGGGTTCACCAATTTCGGACTGATCACCTTGCAAGGCCTTGAGTGCGCTACCGATAATAATCGGGGTATCATCTCCAGGAAAGTCGTATTTAGTAAGAAGTTCACGCACTTCCATTTCGACCAGCTCCAGCAGCTCAGGGTCATCGACCATGTCGGCCTTATTCATGTAGACGATAATGTAGGGCACACCTACTTGACGCGCCAGCAGAATATGTTCCCGCGTTTGCGGCATCGGACCATCGGCGGCAGACACGACCAAAATAGCGCCATCCATCTGCGCAGCACCGGTGATCATGTTTTTAATGTAATCCGCGTGACCCGGACAGTCTACGTGAGCATAATGACGGCCAGACGTTTCGTATTCAACGTGAGCGGTGTTAATGGTGATGCCGCGCGCCTTTTCTTCCGGCGCCGCGTCAATCTGGTCATAAGCCTTAGCCTCGCCGCCAAATTTCTTGGACAGCACGGTGGTAATCGCTGCTGTCAGGGTGGTTTTGCCATGATCAACGTGACCAATTGTGCCTACATTGATGTGCGGCTTGGTGCGCTCAAATTTACTCTTTGCCATGATTTTTCCTCATCAACACCGAATTAACAAAAGAATCTCAACAAAACTATTGGTGCCCATGGCGGGAATCGGACCCGCGACCTCTCCCTTACCAAGGGAGTGCTCTGCCACTGAGCCACATGGGCTAACTTAAACTGGAGCGGGTGAAGGGAATCGAACCCTCGTCGTAAGTTTGGAAAACTTCTGCTCTACCATTGAGCTACACCCGCACACTTTGCCGCCAAAATGACATGCAACCAAGCAATAATCGCACCATCTAGCCTAGCTAAATTTAACTGCCAAACCTTAAAATAATATTTACAAACAAAAAGTTGGTGGAGGGAGAAGGATTCGAACCTTCGAAGGCAGAGCCGTCAGATTTACAGTCTGATCCCTTTAACCGCTCGGGAATCCCTCCAAACCGAACCCATGATTATCCATATTTCCGCCCCCTTTGTCAAAAGTACTTAGCAAGTTACTGCAACCCCCCATCATTAAATTACCGGTCTGATAAAATTGCATCACTAAAATAATATAAAGTAGCAATATATCGGCACGAGAAATAGATATTTCGACCAATGAGTCTGTTCCACTTCATACAACTGGAAAAATTACCCCTAACTGATCTTCCACAAGCCATCCCCCGATGATTCATTGAAATTGTAGCAATACCAAAACCTACGGAAACAAAAAGATATTTCATCGATTATTACTGCGCAAAAATAGTAGAGGGCACATAGCCAGAGCAGCTTTTTTCCGCTATTAGTTATAACTAGCCTCAAATGTACTTGGCAAGCTCCTATTTATTGCCTAACTTCGGATTTGGTAGCACCAACGATGAACCCGCTCATTTATGTGATACACACATGACCAATTCACTGCAACTTGTTCTAATTTTACTTACCGTTGCCGTAGGTGTGGTAGTGGCATGCCGTTTATTGCATTTACCAGTAATACTAGGCTACCTGACCGTGGGCATTCTGATCGGCCCGCATACACTGGGCTGGATACCTGATACACCCGGCACTCATCATTTGGCAGAATTTGGCCTGGTATTCCTGATGTTCAGCATTGGCCTTGAATTCAGCCTGGCGCGTCTCCACAAAATGAAACGCACGGTATTCGGCCTGGGTGGTGCGCAGGTGGTTGCAACTCTTTTGTTAATTATGACAACTGGGTGGCTCGCAGGTTTTGATTGGCGTGCAAGTTTAGCTATGGGCTGTGTGTTGGCGATGTCATCCACCGCAATTGTCAGCAAGATGCTAGTCGAGCGCGCCGCGATGAGCGCGCCGCACGGTCAGCAAATAATCGGTGTATTACTATTTCAGGATTTAGCTGTAGTACCGCTACTTATCATCATACCGGCTTTGGCAAGTCCAGCAGGCGACCTGCCTTTCACTCTCTTTCTTGCGCTGCTTAAAGCCACATTAGTTCTAACTATACTGCTGGTATTCGGTCAACGCGTAATGCGATCTTGGTTTCATGTCGTGGCACGGCAAAAATCTTCCGAGCTGTTCATGCTCAATGTGCTTTTTATCACGCTGGGCCTTGCCTATTTCACTGAATTAGTTGGATTATCGATGGCACTGGGAGCATTTGTGGCCGGCGTCTTAATCGCTGAGACTGAATACCGCTATCAGGTTGAAGATGACATCAAGCCATTCCGCGATGTACTTATGGGTCTATTTTTCGTTACTGTTGGCATGATGCTGGATCTCAACGAAATGTTTGTCAATATTGGCTGGGTGCTTCTGATGCTGCTGTGCTTGCTGCTGATAAAATTTACGGTAGTGGCATTATTGGTGCGCAGGTTTGCCGGTGATTGGGGAGTAGCAATTCGTAGTAGTTTGGGGTTGGCGCAAGCGGGTGAATTTGGCTTCGTGCTATTAACCCTGGCAGGTGGAGTAAAGCTACTATCTCCCGCAGCAGTACAAATTATCCTGGACACCATGCTGCTCTCCATGCTGGCCGCACCTTTTCTAATCCAACATACCGAAGCAATTGTGCGATACATTGCGCCCTCCGAATGGATGAGCCGCGCCATGCAGATCCATCAGATTGCAGTACAAAGCATATCCACCGATACCAACATCATTATTTGCGGCTACGGGCGAAGTGGGCAGTCGCTGGCGCGCTTTATGAAGCAAGAAAATGTTCAATTCATTGTGCTTGATCTCGATTCACGCCGTGTACATGAAGCTGCAGCAGCAGGTGAAAACGTGGTGTATGGCGATGCCGCCAAGCGTGAAGTGCTTTTGGCGGCCGGGTTAATGCGCGCTAAAACTTTAGTTATCACCTACATCGACACTCACTCCGCGCTCAAAATTTTAAACCTGGTTAATGAACTACGCCCTGACTTACCGGTAGTAGTTCGAAGTGCCGACGAAACCCATATCGAGACACTCAAACAGGCTGGAGCAGCCGAAGTTGTGGCAGATGTACTAGAAGGCAGCGTGATGCTGGCGTCGCAAGCGCTACTAATGTCGGGCGTACCGCTCAACCGCGTCGTTCGCCGCCTTCAGGAAAACCGGGCGCGCCGCTATAGTATGTTCAGCAGCTACTTTCGTACTGCTGCGAATATAGTAGGTGAATCCACAGAAAACTTACAGCCACGTTTCCATAGCGTGTTGCTGGGAGAACGCGATTCCGCTGTAGGTAAGACGCTTGATGAAATTAATTTGGCCGCATTAAATGTGGAAGTAAATGCAGTACGTCGCCACAACATGCGCGGCAATAAGCCTGCAGGCAACATGGTAATGCAAGCCGGTGACGTGCTGGTACTACTCGGTCAACCAAGGCATCTGACAGCGGCGAAAAAACATTTACGGGAGGGATGATTAAGGATCATGCCAACCAATGCCCATGAAACTTCGTTTTGCTTCTTTAAATACGGCTCCAATTAATAAAGAATTGCAAATTGGCAAAAAAGGCGGTTGTGCGTCGTATATATTAATCCACATCCCTCACATAATAATCAATCACACTCCCTATTCGGACTCAAACTCTGTTAAATTTGCGTACTTCACTTAAAAATCAAATCCTATTAAACATCACTTTCTGTGAGTCTCACATAAAATGTATCGTACACTAGACAAATTGATTCGTCCCTAACATAAAGCGGAATTAACCGGGCTTTCAGGAAAACACATGAACACCAAGCCAAAAGGGCTAGGCTCGCTACGCACAAAATCCGAAATACAACGTGCCCGCACATCCGAGACGGATGGGATGCCGTTGCGCCCTAACGACAAACTGCTGCACGAGCTGCAAATGTATCAAATTGAGCTGGAGATACAGAATAAGGCATTACGACAAGCGCAAGTCGAGCTGAAAGAATCCCGTGATCGCTACGTAGATCTTTATGACTTCGCTCCCGTCGGTTACCTTACCCTCACCCACGAAGCCCTGATCATTGAAGTTAATCTTACCGGTGCCACGCTACTCGGGATGGAACGTAACCAGCTCATACACCACCGTTTCGCAAATTGGGTCGCCACAGAAGGCAGCGAATGCTGGAACCGTTTTTTCATAAGCGTATTACAAGATAATGAACGACAAAGTTGTGAATTAGTACTCCAACGAGGACATAACTCAGTCTTTCATGCCCATCTGGACTGCCTCCACATAAAGACTGTCAACGGTGAGCACTTAGTGCGCATCGCATTTAACGATATCAGCGAACAAAAGCAAGCCGAAGAAGCACTGCGCATTGCCGCCATCGCCTTCGAGTCACAGGAGGGGATCATGGTAACTGACGCTAACAGTGTCATCCAGCGGGTAAACAATGCCTTTACTCGCCTCACTGGTTACAGCGCAGAAGAAGTGGTGGGAAGGACACCAAATTTACTAAGTTCTGGAAGGCATGACAAAAATTTTTACCAATACATGCGAGCAACCCTAAATGAGCAGAAACATTGGCAGGGCGAGATGTGGAACAAACGCAAAAACGGCAAAATATATGCCGACTGGTTAACCATTACTGCCGTTACTGCTCCCAATGGAGAGATCACTCATTACGTCGGAACCTTTTCTGATATCACTAACAATCCAGAGTCATTGGCCGAAATCCACCGGTTAGCCTATTATGACTCACTCACCCATTTACCGAACCGCCGCATGCTGTTTGATCGTCTAAGACAGGCACTGGCTGCCAGCAGTCGTAACAAACATTATGGCGCTCTTCTGTTCCTGGACTTGGATAATTTCAAGACGCTCAACGATACATACGGCCACTCTATCGGCGACTTGCTGCTAATTGAAATCGCCCAACGTTTAAAAGCTAATTTGCGCGAAGGCGATACTGAGGCCAGATTGGGCGGCGATGAGTTTGTATTGATGCTGGAAAATTTAAGCGAAAATACTCATGAAGCAGTCGTTCAGGCCGGCTTGATCGGCGAAAAAATACGTGATGCCATTGCATTGCCCTATATAATTCAAGGCCTCGAGTTATGGTGCACCGTCAGTATTGGGGTCAGTCTGTTTTATGGCCATGAAGCTTCGGTCGATGAATTACTCAAACACTCCGACTTCGCGATGTACCATGCCAAAAATGAAGGTCGCAACGGAATCCGATTCTTTGACCCCGAAATGCAAACCACGTTAGTCGAACGGGGGGCGCTTGAGAGCGATCTGCACCATGCATTGGGACGGGGTCAACTACGTCTCTACTATCAGATACAAGTCAACAATGAGCGCCATGCCATCGGTGCCGAGGCATTACTGCGTTGGGTACATCCCGAACGCGGCTTGATTCTTCCCGAACAATTCATTCCACTGGCTGAAAAAACCGGCCTGATCGTACCGATTGGATTGTGGGTACTACAAACAGCATGTGCTCAGCTCAGGGATTGGGCCGACAATCCGGCCACCAGTAACCTGCAACTTGCTCTCAATGCCAGTGCGCTCGAATTGCGTCAGCCGGATTTCGTCGAACAAGTGCGACAGGCTATTTCTACAACCGGTATCAACCCGGCACTTCTAAAAATCGAACTGACCGAGAGCTTGCTCGTCGCAAATGTCAGTGATACCGTTCTTAAGATGAATGCTCTAAAGGCGCTCGGTATCAGTTTTTCGATGGATGACTTCGGCACCGCTTATTCCTCACTTGCCTACCTAAAACAACTTCCTTTAGATCAATTGAAGATCGATCAATCCTTCATCCGCGATCTGGGCGACAGTCCCAGTAATGCCGCGCTTGTGCAAGCTATCATCCTTATGGGACGCACTTTCGACTTAGACGTCATTGCCGAAGGGGTGGAAGCCGAAACACAGTTGGAGTTTTTAAATTTACATGGTTGCGATGCCTATCAGGGATATCTGTTTAGCCGCCCGCTACCTCTTGAAGAATTCGAAGCGTTTGTTGAACAAGTTGATGCACCAAGAAACGCCACCACTTTCAATCCAGACCGTGTAAAAAACAATTACGCCCAATTCAATTAATAGTGAATTTTAAGGAAGCGCGAGCATTTTTATACTCTGTATGTATAAGAAGATACCCATTTACAATTTTCATTGTATGAAATAGGCCACGACTACTTTGCCCAATTTATATATCTATAAAAACGACGATACGTACAGTACGCCAGCCCTTAGAAAGACTTGGTTAGCCTCGCTATAACAATTTGTTTCATAGCAATGTATGCTAAAAAAACTCCCCCCCTCCATCACTGCACTACTGCTCCAATCAGCAGCAGTAGTGCTCATGTTGCTAACAGTAAACGTTACGGAACGTTATGTTTCACCGTTATTATTTGCTTTGCTTTGCGGCCTACTCGCCGCCACGTTCAGTTTCTTTGCCGGACTTGCCAAATGGTGGCTGGTCATTCAACTAATATTTGCGCCAGCATTGGTGCTGATGCTCGCAGTCAAATTACCACCAACCCTTTTTCTAGGCGTATTTCTGATATTACTACTTGTATATTGGAGCACTTTTCATACACAAGTCCCGCTGTATTTTTCCAGTAATAAAGTATGGCAGGCCCTAGAGCACTTACTACCCGTTGCAAAAATTAATTCGGATTTCACCTTCATTGATTTGGGTTGTGGTTTAGGCGGAGTATTGACGCATCTTGCCAGCGTTCGCCCGGATGGACGATACTTCGGCGTGGAAGCAGCACCCTTACCATTTTTCTGGAGTTGGTTGCGTATCGGACTAAGCAATCACCATAACTGCCAAGTACGGTGGGGGAATTTATGGGACTGCGACTTGTCGCTGTATGACGTGGTATTTGCCTACCTTTCACCCGTACCAATGGAAAAACTCTGGCATAAAGCACGTGCCGAAATGCGTCCTGGCACAATGTTCATCAGCAGTACTTTTAACGTTCTTGATCAAACACACCATGGAACCGTGCAAGTAGATGATCTGCATCACTCCACTCTGTTTATCTGGCATATGTAATGATCTGAAATATACACCATTAAAACTGACCGCTGATCAACCAGCGCTGTAGAGAAAAACTGACGATATAATGTCAGTGTATACTATTCCTACATCCGAAAATTAATTTGCTATTCCACAAAACTAAAGCGATGCACACCCTTACCTCTTGTGATGTTGGACTACATCCCATTCAGTTCCAATCTACCGAATTCATGAATTAATTAAATCAAATTTTTAACCATTCTGATATCACACAGCTAAACAGCTATCACATGAGACAGCTCTTGCAAGGCACCCCATTGATGAGGTCCTTTATCTTTCGTTGAATACAGCTTAACCAACGGAATATCTTCTGCCGTTCCTTCTTGTCTTAACCGGATAGCTAAATAATGACCTCCTTGATACAAGATAAAATTTGGCCCCATAATCTTCGTTAATTTCTCTCGGGCTTCTCTTAAAGAGCCGCAATTAATTACCAACTGACTAGCCGCTAATGCCTTGTAGATATGTAAATTATTCATATCTACATATCGGTTCTTTATCTCTTCGGTATTCACACTATAAATAACGATTGCCATGTCAACTTTCCTTATTTAAATACATAACTTTTATCATCGAATAAAAATTCGCCATGTCAAAGCTTCACAATTTCATATAAAACTTACGATAGAAGGCAAGAAATAAGAAGCTAGCACACTTGGTAAACGATTATACAATTAATAATGATTCTTATTCAATAAATTTGAAGTACTAAAAATACAAAGAACACTATCCTGTTACTTTTAAACTTTTAGCAATGCATTGCCGATGATGAAATTTAACTTCAATTTATTGATTAATATATTAATTTAGATAACAACTAACTATAGTTTAAATGATCAATGTGAGCATAAACAAAATCTGTAAAGGGACTTAAATCTCCGTGAATGAATTGAAATATGGAAGCAGGCACCCTCAAGCTGAGAATAATTTGAATTTAAGTATTAGATGAAAAAAGCAGAAATTAAAGGCGCATTTATCCGCACGCGACACTCTCAATCAAATTATTTATTTTATGATTACTACCGAGCGAATTAACGAAAGTTAATGTCATGTATATAACCTTGTATGACACAATCCAATGTATATGACGTTACTTTTCACGACCTTGTGGGTTTAATTTCAAACTACATCTTTTAGAAGAAGGGAATGTATGGAAGTGGTAGTGATGACGAATATGCTGTTATAAATCTACGTTTATCGCTACAATTGTTTTAAGCACCAAGCGTTAAAGGCATAATCAGAAGGCGCTAAATATATTGCACAAAACTTAAGGCAACTCTTCACGCTGATTTTAGCGTAGCGGAAAATAACACCTCCATTCTACCGTTTGGACTCCCATATTAACCGTAACCATGTTGGGCAGCATTGTCCAACGCACACAGCAATCACAGGAAATCATGTATAAAAGCACGTCGCATATCTTAGAAGTCAGACCTAAAATACCAGCCCGTTTAGCCCGGCTTGAAGAATTGGCAAATAATCTATGGTATAGCTGGGATCTGCCTACACGTGATTTATTTTCTTACATTGAACGTAAACTGTGGGATGAAGTAGGTCAAAATCCAAAAGCTTTTCTACGATGTGTAGACGAACGATGCCTGATAGCTGCCTCGGAAGATCAGATTTTTATAGATCAATACCATCGCACATTATCGGCTTATGATAGTTATCATACTAAGCCGGTGCGCAATAGTCATGCTGAAGGATTCGCGAAAAATGATCTAATTGCCTATTTTTGTGCCGAGTTTGGGTTTCACGAAAGCTTTCCAATCTATTCCGGTGGTTTAGGGATTTTAGCAGGCGATCACTGCAAGTCTGCCAGCGATATGCATTTACCCTTTGTCGGAGTAGGGTTACTTTATCGCCAAGGTTATTTCCATCAGACCATCGATGGAGATGGCAACCAAAAAGCCATTTATACTGATTCTGAATTCGAGAGCCTGCCTATTTCACCGGTATTGCATAGCGATGATTCAGAGGTTCATGTAAGCGTGGACTTACCGGGACGCAACGTAATCATTAAGGTGTGGAAAGCACAGGTCGGCAATGTCACTATTTTTCTGCTGGATACTGATCTCGATATAAACTCCCAACAAGATCGTGCCATCACTCACCATCTTTACGGCGGCGACAAATCCATTCGGATTGAACAGGAAATCGTGCTCGGAATCGGTGGGGCTCGTGCTCTCGGGACAATGGGCATCAAGCCAACTGCGTGGCACATCAATGAAGGTCATGCCGCATTCTTATTACTAGAACGCATCCGTACCCTAACAGAACAAGGTATCGAGTTTTCAGCCGCACTCGAAGCAGTTGCTGCACACACTGTCTTCACAACACACACCCCCGTACCAGCCGGTCATGATCATTTCGACTACGGCATGATGATGCACTATTTTGAAAATTATTATCCACAATTGAAAATCAGCCGCGATGAATTCCTTGCGTTGGGAAATGTAGCAAACACTCCCGATTTCAATATGACCGCGTTGGCAATCCATTGTTCAAGTTTTCAGAATGGCGTATCGCGTATCCATGGCAAAATTTCTGCCAAAATCTGCGCCGAAATGTGGCCGGAAATCGAACAAGAAGACAACCCTATAAGTTATATTACTAATGGGGTACATATGCCTACCTTTCTGGCCAAGGAATGGTCGGAAGTTTTTGTGCGGTACCTCGGTTGGGACTGGAGCCAACATGTAGCAGATGTCGGTTTTTGGGAGCGGGTTGACAGTATTCCGGACCATCAATTCTGGAGCGTGCGTGAATCGCTTAAATCGAGAATGTTGCAACTAATCCGCTATCGCATCAGTCGCCAACATTTCCGTAATCACGGTTCTGAAGCACATCTTGATCGCATTTTGAAATATGCAGATCCAGCCAATCCAAATGTGCTCACTATCGGCTTTGCGCGCCGTTTCGCGACATATAAGCGCGCTGCATTATTATTTGAAGATCTGGATTGGCTCCGCCAAATCATGCAGGATCCTGAGCGTCCGGTGTTGTTCATTTTTGCCGGCAAGGCCCACCCCGCAGATATTCCGGGGCAAGATCTTATACGCCGTGTAACGCAAATTTCACGCATGCCGGAATTTGAGGGCAAGATCCTGATGCTGGAAGACTACGACCTGCGGCTTGCACGTCGTATGGTGGCCGGGGTGGATGTGTGGTTAAACACGCCCCTGTATCCACTTGAGGCAAGCGGCACTTCGGGCATGAAGGCAGCCATGAATGGAGTACTTAATTTGTCCGTGCTAGATGGCTGGTGGGATGAAGGTTACGATGGCAAGAATGGCTGGGCAATCAAACCCGTTGCAGAACTTTTGCCTGAAGCACAGCGCAACCGTGAAGAAAGTCAAACACTCTATGAACTATTGCAAGATCAGGTCATACCAACTTACTACAAACACAACAAGATGGGCTATTCGTCAGAATGGGTAACGATGTCTAAGCGATCTATCGCAACCTTGCTGCCAAGCTTCAATTCCACACGCATGGTAGGTGAATACGTTGCTAAAGCATACTTACCCGCTACACGGCAATATCGCAAGTATTGCGACCATGATTTTGCAGGTGCGCATCAAATTTCAGCTTGGAAAAATACTGTCCGCAAGGCTTGGCCCGATGTAACAATACGCCGCTTAGGTGCCCCTAAACCAAGCATCCTGTTCAGAGAAAGCGTGTACTTTGAAGTAAGCATTAACCTTAATGGCCTTAAGCCTACTGACGTAATGGTCGAAATGCTGATTGGTCACGCATACAACAATGAGAACCTCAAGCAATCCATGTGCTATCAATTTACAGCACAGGGCGTTAATACAGACACAGGTGAACATATTTATGTACTGGAGTTAACACCAGAACTATGTGGCAAGCTTGAATATCGCATACGAGTTTATCCACGCCACGAAATGCTGACTCATCCATTTGAGCTGGGCTTAATGCGCTGGCTGTAATTTCAATTGCACTTCATAGGTGACACTATTTTGGTTACCTCGTTTTTTAATTTTGAATAATGTTGTTTTAGCCATTTTAATGTCTTACCTTTGTTGCTCAAGCTTAGCCTTCGCTCAAATTAAGGTTTTCAGTTTCACTCGTTCGTCGTTGAGTTGTATTACCTTCGAATGAAATTGGAATAACGATGCGGGTATTGTTTGCCACTTCTGAAGTTGCACCACTCATCAAAACCGGCGGCTTGGCCGATGTCAGCGCCGCATTACCGGCGGCGCTGCATGAAATGGCCGTAGACATACACATATTGCTGCCCGGTTATCCACAAGTTTTGAAAGCGTTGCCACATCTTCAGGTCGCGATTGAAATTTACATTCAGCCCAATTTTCCTGTAGCACGGTTACTGACGGGTTCGTTACCTAATGGCGTACCACTACTAGTAATTGAATGTGCCGAATTATATGAACGTGGTGGTGGAGCATATCAAGATGAACATGGTCTCGACTGGCCAGATAATGCCCAACGCTTTGGATTGCTATCAAGAATTGCTGCTTTGCTGAGCTGTGCGGACTCTCCACTTGATTGGAAACCCGATATAGTCCATTGCAATGACTGGCAAACCGGACTTACTCCAGCCTATCTGCATTTTTCAAATGGGGCTGCACGTTGTGTCATGACTGTACATAATCTTGCATTTCAAGGGATATTCCCGCCACAAATGGTTGCGGAATTGGGATTGCCCATTGAGTGCTTTCAGCCTGACGGTGTGGAATTTTATGACAATCTATCCTTCATGAAGGCAGGATTGTATTACGCCGATCACATTACCACCGTAAGCCCATCTTATGCCAACGAAATCCAGACCGATGCACTAGGGTTCGGCCTACAGGGACTACTCTCTTACAGGCGTGAAAGTTTGACTGGCATTTTAAATGGCATTGATACCACCGAGTGGGATCCCGCTACTGACCCTAACCTTGCTCAACCTTACAACCTCTCAAATATCAACGGAAAATCCGCCAATAAGCGAGAGTTACAAAAACGTATGGGATTGCATATTGATCCCGACCTGCCATTGTTCGGATTAGTAGGTCGATTTACCCCTCAAAAAGGCGTAGATCTGGTACTAGAAATTGCACCACAATTAATTACCTTACCAGCACAACTGGTATTGCTCGGCAGTGGCGATGTGGAAATGCAGCGGATTGCTCTAGAGCTTACACATCATTATTCTGGCCAGATCAGTGCTTACGTAGGCTTTGATGAAGGTCTGTCACACTTGATAGAAGCAGGCGCAGACATTTTTTTAATGCCATCGCGTTTCGAGCCATGTGGACTTAACCAGATGTATAGTCAACGCTATGGTACGCCACCAGTAGTACATGCGACTGGCGGCCTGATTGATACAGTATCGGATTGCAACACGATTTCTCTGAAACAGGGCATTGCCAGCGGTTTCGTATTCAATAGTATGGATGCGCCCAGCTTGTTAGCTACGGCACAACGTGCCGTACTAACCTATCATGACAAAAAAATCTGGCGAGCATTGCAATACAATTGCATGATCAAGGATTTTGGCTGGGATCAGAGTGCAGCAGCCTACCATGACATTTATACACATTTAATGCGGCGATAACTGCATTTACACAGTTTCATTTAGAATTTCGCTTTAATCAAATTTTTCTTCAGTACTCAATGCGCAAATTTAGCCTATATTCAGCTGAATTAATCCGTGCACTAAAATAATTGCAGCATTTGTGCTGAAATTGTTTTACTTAATGAAACTTATAGTCATTATCATAGTCAAGTTATAGCCCTGAATGTATCTAGAGAATTAAAAATAACATGCGCTTGCATAGCTTACCCATTCGTTTATGGTGGTTGATCTTTTTACTTATCGCCATCAGCCCATCCTATGCGGCGACATCATTGACTTTAAATGAAGCTTTGCGTCTCGCGGCTACACACAGTCCAACGCTTGCTGATGTGACAGCCCAAGAACGCGGCGCGCATGCTGCTCTCACTACAGCACGGGCCTATCCCAATCCCGATCTTCAAATCGGCGCAGGCAATTCTCTTTCAAGGCACTTAAGCGTTCCAAATGGGCATACCCGAGTAGCTGGATTATCTCAGCTAATCGAACTGCCCTCCGTTCGTGCCGCACGACGGCAAGGCGCAGAAGCCGGTATCACCGCCAGTGCAGCGGTAGTATCAGATGCGCAAATAAATCTGCGTACCTCCGTAACGCAGGCTTTTTTTGATGTATTACGTCGCCAAGAGGAAGTCAAGCTTGCTACGGTCAACCATGAGTTATTAATGCAAATTCGCGACAGGGTTAAACTCAAAGTCAAAGTTGGAGAATCTCCGCGCTTTGAATTAGTGAAGGCAGACGTCGAGGTATTGGCTGCAAAAAGTGCTGTTAATAGTGCTGAGCTACGTATTACTCAAGCCCGTGATCGGCTGCGGGCACTCATTGGCGCGCCGCTTGCGGGAAACTTCGAAGTGGCCCAGGAACCTTTACTGCCACCCGATCTACCGACTCTGGAAGAGCTACGTAAAGATTTATTGGAACGTCAGCCCTCACTCAAAGTTGCGGAGGCTCAAATGCGTCGTGCGCAAGCTCGCGTGCAACTAGAACGTAACCTGCGTTTCCCACAGCCCACCATTACGGTAGGCTCCAATCAAGATCCAGATTGGAAACAATGGCAAGTCGGCGTGAGTTTGCCCTTGCCGTTATGGAATCGTCGTCAGGGTCCCATCGGCGAGGCCGTCGCAGGGCTTGATCGGGCTGAGGCGGAAAAACGGCAGACAAGCATCACTCTATTGGGAGTTCTGGATCAAGCTTACGGCCGGTACCAGATTGCCAAAAATCAAGTCAAGATATTCGAAACCGGCTTGATGCACGATGCCGAAAATGCCATGAAGGTAGCAGAAGCGGCGTATCGGTATGGTGAACGTGGCATTCTTGATTTTCTGGACGCCCAGCGCGTTTTACGCACCACCCGCCTGGACTACCTTAGTGCTCGTTACGAACTGCAAGCTGCGCTCATCGAAATTGCCCGGCTGCGTGCCGCCCCCCCCCATGCCGGAGAAATACTGTGAAGCGCACGATCTTGCCTACTTTAATCTCTCTTCTGTTCATCACAAGTCTAACTGGTTGCAAGGGCAAAGAAACACAGCATGCCATTGCGCATCCGATCAACGACCCCTCGGTGGTAATAGTTGCACCGGAATTTCTCAAGCGCCTAACAGTCACCCTTGCTAGTGAAGGTGATGTAGCGGAGACCTTGCGCGTACCGGCCCGTGTCGAAGTAGACGAACATCGGGTAGCACGCATTGGCGCTGCCGTAACGGGACGTGTGACTGAGATTCAGGCTTTTCTTGGTCAGACGGTAAAACATGGTGATGTGCTGACCACACTGAATAGCACCGAGCTGGCTACTGCCCAACTCGCTTATCTCAAGGCTTTATCACATGAATCACTACAGCGCCGAGCTGAGGAGCGGGCACGCTTACTATTCGCTGCTGATGTTATAGGCGAAGCTGAACTACAAAAACGCGAGGCTGATCTGGTTCAGGCTCATGCCGAGTTGCACGCTTCCCACGAGCAGCTCAAAGTGCTCGGTATGGCAAAAAATGCCATTACCCAACTGGCAGCTACCCGTCGGGTGAATTCCATGTCTTCCATTATTGCAACTCTCGACGGAGTGGTGATTGAGCGTACGGTAACCTCAGGCCAAGTAGTGCAACCGGCGGAAGCACTCTTTACCGTAGCAGATCTATCCCACGTCTGGCTGGTAGCTGAAGTAACCGAACAACAGGCTGCCCTGGTGAAGGTAGGTGAAGTGGTACAAGCTGAAATTCCGGCATTAGAGGGGAAACGTATTGAAGGGCGACTAATTTTTGTCGCCGACACCGTTGATCCGGATAGACGAACGGTGGAGGTACGCATGGATGCAGCGAATCATGAGCGCCTGCTCAAGCCAGAAATGCTTGCTTCCATGCTGATTCTGGTTAAATCCCAGCGCCGTCTGGTGGTGCCTGCTGCTGCGGTGGTGCGAGAGGATAACAAAGATCATGTTTTCGTTCAGCTGGACGAAAAACGCTTCCAGTTGCGACGTATCCTGCTTGGACAAGAAAGCCATGGATATTTCCCAGTACTGGAGGGTATCAAAATAGGTGAACGTATCGTCACAAAAGGCGGTTTTCATCTTAACAACGAGCGCAAGCGAGAAGAGCTAGAAGGCTAATATGCTGGAATCCCTGATTCAAGCTGCGCTCAAACAGCGTTTGGTGCTTGTCGTAGTAGCGGTATGCTTGGTGGCATTTGGACTGGATGCGACGCGTAAGCTGTCAGTAGATGCCTTTCCAGACGTGACCAATGTACAAGTACAGATTGCTACCGAGGCTTTAGGTCGTTCACCCGAGGAAGTCGAACGCTTCGTTACCGTGCCGTTGGAAATGGCCATGACGGGTCTGCCGGGATTGGAGGAAATGCGCTCGCTCAATAAACCAGGGTTATCGCTCATTACTCTGGTATTTACCGATGCGACCAATGTCTATTTTGCACGCCAGCTGGTAATGGAGCGCCTGATCGAGGTAGGCGGACGTATGCCACAGGACGTGATTCCCGTACTAGGCCCCCTGTCTACGGGATTAGGTGAGGTTTATCAGTACACGTTGGAGCATCCAGGCGATGGTGTGCGGGTGCTCAATCAAGAAGAACTTACCAAACGCCGCATTACCCAGGACTGGGTAGTACGGCCATTGCTGCGAGGTATTCCTGGCGTGGCGGAAATCAATTCCCAAGGTGGTTACGTCAAGCAGTATCAAGCGTTGGTGAACCCGGATCGCATGAGACATTACAAGGTGACACTACAGGAAGTATATCAGGCCCTTGCCCGTAACAACGCCAATTCTGGCGGCGGCGTGTTGCCCCATTATGCTGAGCAATATTTGATTCGCGGCATCGGCCTGATAAAAACCTTGGACGATATCCGTATGATCGTACTCAAGGAGCAGAATGGCGTGCCGGTGCTCATGCGCGATGTCGCTGAAGTAACCATTGGTCACGAGGTGCGCTATGGCGCATTACTTAAAAATGGAATCACCGAGTCGGTGGGCGGAATAGTGATGATGATCCGCGCCGGTAACGCTAAAGAGATCGTTAGCCGAGTCAAACAAAGGGTCGCAGAAATAAACAATAAGGGAATGCTTCCCGGCGGCCTCAAAATCATTCCATACTACGACCGCAGCGAGCTGGTAGACGCTGCGTTAAAAACAGTAATGAAAGTGCTGCTCGAAGGCGTAATTCTTGTCATCATCGTACTGTTTCTGTTTCTCGGCGATGTGCGCTCATCCCTGATTGTAGTTGCATCCCTGCTCCTGACCCCGCTGATCACCTTCATGGTGATGAACCATTACGGCCTATCTGCCAATCTGATGTCCCTCGGCGGCCTTGCGATTGCCACCGGTTTGATTGTAGATGGTGCAGTGGTGGTAGTGGAAAATACGTTTCAGCGCCTAGCTGAACGCAAAGATATTAGCCGGATGCAAATAATCCTTGAAGCGGCGTCGGAGGTAGCCACGCCGGTTATTTTTGGTATATCTATTATCATTCTGGTATTCCTGCCCCTTATGACGCTGGAGGGCATGGAAGGCAAAATGTTCGCTCCACTCGCATACACGATTGCTATCGCCCTGTTCGTATCGCTCATTCTGGCACTCACCCTGACACCGGTTCTATGCTCATACCTGTTAAAAGGAAAGGCAGAGCACGATACTCGCCTGGTTGCCTTTATGAAAAAACCTTATCTGCGACTATTGGATTGGACGCTGACTAACGGCAGGAAGACCATCACCATATCGGGAGGGGCGTTCGTCGGAGCCTTGCTGCTACTACCTTTGCTCGGCACGGCATTCATTCCCGAGATGAAGGAAGGTTCTATCGTACCCGGCATAAATCGCGTACCCAATATCTCACTGGAGGAATCCATCAAACTAGAAATGGAGGCGATGCGGATGGTGATGCAGGTGCCCGGAGTGAAATCCGCCTTTTCTAGCGTGGGTCGTGGTGAGAGTCCCGCCGATTCGCAAAGTCAGAATGAATCTACCCCAATTGTCAGTCTCAAACCCCGTGATGAATGGCCTAAAGGATGGACGCAGGACGACATTGCTGACGCCATCCGGGACAAGGTCAAAACTTTGCCCGGGGTACAGATTGTGATGGCCCAGCCAATTTCCGATCGAGTAGATGAAATGGTCACCGGGGTACGCTCCGATGTGGCGATCAAATTGTTCGGCGATGACATGGACACACTCAAGCTGAAGGCCGACGCAATCGCCAAGGTGGCGACCTCAATCAAGGGAGCACAGGATCTGCGCGTAGAAAGGGTTACTGGTCAGCAATATTTATCTATTAATATCGATCGTCACGCCATCGCTCGCCACGGTCTCAACGTAGCTGACATCAACGACGTGATCGAAACAGCTATAGGCGGCAGGACGACCACCGAAATCTTTGAGGGTGAACGCCGCTTTAGCGCCGTGGTACGTTTACCAGAACGCTTCCGCAACAATTTGGGGGAAATCCATGGCCTGCGCGTCATCTCGCCCAATGGTGCCCACGTGGCTCTGGAAGATTTGGCCACCATCAGTGTTTTGGATGGACCAGCGCAGATTAGTCGGGAGAAGGCCAAGCGTCGTATCGTGGTTGGGGTTAACGTTACAGGTCGTGACTTGGGCGGTTTCGTCGCCGAACTGCAGTTGGCTGTAGACGCCAAGGTCAAGCTCCCCGAAGGTTATTACCTGGAATGGGGCGGTCAGTTCCAGAACATGGAACGAGCGATGGGCCACTTAATGGTCATCGTTCCCGTGACTATTGCTGCGATTTTCTTCTTACTGTTTCTGCTGTTCGGTTCCTTACGCTACGCTTCGCTTATTATCATGGTGCTGCCATTCGCCTCGATCGGCGGCGTGGTGTCCCTGTTTTTAACAGGCGAGTATTTGTCAGTGCCTGCCTCAGTCGGTTTCATCGCGCTATGGGGGATCGCTGTGCTAAATGGTGTAGTGCTGGTATCCTATATCCGCACCTTGCGGGATAAAGGCATATCTCAGACGGAAGCCATAATTCAAGGTTGCCAGCAGCGCTTTCGCCCAGTGTTGATGACCGCCACGGTAGCAATGCTAGGACTTATCCCCATGTTGTTCGCTACCGGCCCAGGATCTGAAGTACAGCGCCCCCTCGCCATCGTGGTAATCGGTGGCCTGGTTACCTCCACCTTGCTCACGTTAGTGGTACTACCGACGTTATATAAATGGTTTGAGGAAAAAAACGTTGAAGCGTAATTAAGGCGACTTATATCCGATATGAATTCAGCCAACTTCAGATATTCAATCAATCTATTGCATGACCAACTCAATCTCAATAGTTTACTATTCAAAAGTGATAGAGGCAGCTATACTATCGGTTCATAGAATTAAAGTTTATAACCATGATTGAAATAACCCTTGCCACAATTATCATCACGATTATTTTCGTGCTCACGCTACGTAACACTAAGCGCACCGTGCTTGAGAATCCGCTCATTCTCAACCGCACAGGACAATATCACGCGACACTGGCACCCAAGCTGAATATCGCACAAACATTTATTGAAGCCGTCGCTAAACAAATACCAGGCCCACGTGATCAAGACCAAAACAGCTCAACACAATGCTTCGAGGTGCGCGATCCAGAAGCCATTACAATGGGTCAGGAACTCTATCTGCTAGCCATTACGATGCGTCACGGCCTGCTATATTTTCAGGCCATCGTCCCGCGCCCATTGGTCAATGATCAGGATAGTCATTTCAACATGCTGATGGAATCAGCCCACAGCACTCTTGAATCTATCCCGGCTGCAAATGACATGCATAAAGAAGTGGATGAATTCATCATCGTGGCAGCGAATACAGCAGCAAGAAAATTGAGCATCGACATAAAGCAGTTAGTATTCTAAAACACCGGTTAACCCTATTGCCAGTACTACTTTTTACCATAGAGCAATATCAAAAAACAAAACGCTTAGGTTGCAGTGTATTTTGCAATGGCGCAATACTGGTTTCGAACAGAGTAACTCTCTCTATTATATTGGGTGCCACACAAGTAATCAGGTCTGCATGCATCAGTGGAGCATCACCCACAATGGCAAACAAACGCCCCCCTGGTTTCAAACTATTCTGGAATGCTTCCGGTAAAACCGGTACTGAGCCTGTCAGTACAATTACATCGTAAGAATCAGGCCAGCCTTGCGCCGCATCGCCCAGTGCCAAGGTTACGTTACCAATATGATGCGCCGCCAAATTTTTTTGCGCAAAGGCATATAGCTCTGGCACAATCTCAACGCTGGTCACATGCATTGCAAGATGAGATAACAAGGCCGTCAGATAGCCGCTGCCGCTGCCAACTTCTAGCACGCGATCGCTGGGGCCAATCTGCAATGCCTGCAATGCGCGCGCTTCGATCTTGGGTTGCCACATTGAAACGCCATGTCCCAATGGAATTTCCATATCCATGAAAGCCATACTTTGTCTTTCCGGCGGTACGAAACGCTCACGTTTAACCTGACTCAACAAATCCAGTACCCGCATATCCAGCACGTCCCAAGGCCGAATCTGTTGCTCCACCATATTAAAGCGCGCTTGTTCCACGTTACTCATCTCCCGCTACTCCAAAATATTATCAATGTTTATATTAACAGTTTAACAAGCTAACTGCTCGTGCTTTGAATCCCAGACGCCCATCCCATCATTGCAAAATGAGCAATCCCAGCCACCTGTTCAAACTCAATCCCTGTTAGATTCATTTATCCTACCCAAATTCAAACTGCATTGGACAACGCTTGGACTTGATGAAGACTTCTGTTTCATGGATAATCTTAGACTTCCCGTGCCGGGATGGCGGAATTGGTAGACGCGCCGGACTCAAAATCCGGTGCTGGAGACAGTGTGAGGGTTCGAGTCCCTCTCCCGGCACCAACTATAAAAATTCATTATCCAAATTGTCAACCAATTAATTAACTGGATCGTTAGTACCACTGACAGTAAGTAATGTCATAATTTTTTAACCTAATTAGAATTGGAGTTCAAATGAAACTGTTGTCCACACTGATCGCTGCTGTATTCGCCGTTGTTTCTTTCTCTGCTGTTGCTTCTGATGCTGCTGCTCCTGCTGCTGCTCCTGCTGCAACAGCAGCATCGTCAGATGCTGCTCCTGCTAAGAAGCATAAAAAAGCTAAGAAAGCTAAAAAAGCTGATGAAGCAGCTCCTGCAGCGGCTCCTGCAGCTCATTAATTTTTCAAACCTTAAAAAAGGCAGGGGTAACCCTGCCTTTTTTATTTCATCAGATTCTTTGCTTAAAAATATACAATCTGAAATCGCCATGGTATGGCTAACTAATAACATTTTCCGTTAGCATGTGCGTTTATACATTACCCTGCACCGCACCTTCACTGGGCACGTCCTCGTCTATTGCTTGGGCGAGCACTTAACACAAGCTTAATATGCTCAATTTAAAATGACAGTGGAAGAAATCTATGGCCTTAACCATCATAGTCCATTCGTACTGAGCTGCGTAGAAGATTATCTTTACAGTGAACGTTACCGCAAGACCTGTTAATACATTATGACGAAAGGATGTATTATCGTTGGCATATCCGGCGGAGTAGACTCTGCCGTTACTGCGCTTCTGTTGAAACAACAAGGCTATAAGGTCATTGGCCTCTTCATGAAAAACTGGGAAGATGACGATAGTGACGAGTACTGTTCCTCGCGCCAAGATTTAATCGATGCGGTCTCCATCGCCGACACCATCGGTATCCCCATCGAAACAGTAAATTTCGCCAAAGAATACAAGGAGCGCGTATTTAACCATTTCTTACGCGAATACGCGGCCGGACATACACCCAACCCGGATATCCTGTGTAATTCTGAAATAAAATTTAAAGCTTTTCTGGAACATGCAGTCAATATGGGGGCAGATTCCATTGCCACCGGACATTATGCGCAAATACGCAGGATAGACGGCAATTATCAATTACTCAAGGCGATCGACAGCAGCAAGGATCAAAGCTATTTTTTATATCGCTTGAATCAGATGCAATTATCCAAAACGATGTTCCCACTGGGCACGCTGCTAAAGTCACAGGTGCGAGAAATCGCACGCCAGCACAATCTATCTAACTACGCCAAGAAAGACAGTACTGGAATCTGTTTCATCGGCGAGCGCCCATTTCGCGAATTTCTTAACCGCTATCTGCCTACTCAACCTGGCCCGATATACACAATCGATGGTCAAATGGTCGGAAAACATATGGGTCTATCGTTCTATACCATTGGTCAGCGTCAAGGCTTAGGTATCGGCGGACAAGGCCTACCTTGGTTTGTATCAGCCAAAAACATTGCGAACAATCACTTAATTGTAGTACAAGGACACGATCATCCAGCTTTACTATCAACATCTCTTGACGCAACAGAAATGCACTGGATTAATCACCATATACCTGATATTACGCGCGACTACACCGCTAAGATCCGTTATCGCCAAGCCGATGTAAATTGCCACTTCGACACGATATCTGACAGCTTTAACAGCTTTAAATTTAGTCAAGTACAATGGGCTGTTACCCCAGGGCAATCAATAGTAATTTACGATGGCGAGATTTGTTTAGGTGGCGGCATCATTACAAATAATCGGTAATCATGAAGGACAATACAAACAACTTCTCTTTAAGGTTACTAATTCATTACTTAAAATTAAAACACTTACAATTGTCAATTTCTACAGTTTTAGTATAGATAAATAAGTTAAATATCGAATTAATTAGTCCACTTTAAGCTAACCCATACAAACATGAACCTTCTGTTTGGGCGTGCAATGCACAATTAACTATCGTTAGCATCATTTTTAGCGATATGCCGTTCATATTTGCTATTTTTTCAAGGATTATCCCGATGACACTAACCGCACTCACCGCAATTTCTCCCTTGGATGGCCGCTACCACGGCCAGATAAACCCATTGCGCACTTATTACAGCGAATTTGGCCTGATTTACTATCGAGTTTTGATCGAAATTGAATGGCTCAAAGCGCTTAGTTTAGAGGTTGGAATTCCTGAAATCGAACCGTTTTCCGCCACAACCCTTGCATATTTAGATCAACTAATCGCACAGTTTAGCGAAACGGATGCCGAACAAATCAAACTCATAGAAAAACGTACCAATCATGATGTAAAAGCGATCGAATACTGGTTACGTGAAAAACTTTCAGACATCCCGGAAACAAGTAGCAAGCTAGAGTTTATCCACTTTGCTTGTACTTCAGAAGATATTAACAACCTCAGCCACGCACTGATGTTATTGAATGGGCGCAACGAAGTTATGCTGCCAGCTTTAGATACGCTTATCAACTGCCTGCGCGACCTTGCTCATCAGCTAGCCGATCTCCCTATGTTATGTCGCACTCATGGACAAACTGCCACACCGAGTACACTCGGCAAGGAAATGGCCAATGTAGTGCATCGCCTACAACGTGCCCGTACCCGTTTGGCCAACGTAGAAATACTAGGGAAAATAAATGGCGCTGTAGGTAACTACAATTCTCATGTGACGTCTTATCCTGAGGTGGACTGGGAATCTTTCGCACAACGTTTTGTCATGGCTCGTGGAATCACTTTCAACCCATATACCATTCAAATCGAACCTCACGATTACATGGCCGAATTATTCGATGCCTACGCGCGTACCAACTCCATCTTGATCGATCTTAACCGCGATCTTTGGGGCTACATTTCACTCGGCTATTTCAAACAAAAAATGATAGCAGGTGAAGTCGGCTCCTCCACTATGCCACACAAAATTAATCCAATAGATTTCGAAAATTCAGAAGGTAATCTAGGTTTAGCTAACGCACTGCTGCGGCATCTTTCTGAGAAACTACCCATATCGCGCTGGCAGCGCGATTTAACCGATTCCACCACACTACGTAATATGGGCGTGGTGCTGGGCTACACACTGCTGGCTTATAAGTCTTGCTTGAAGGGATTGAATAAATTAGAAGTAAATCCGCAACGCATCGCAGAAGATTTAAACAATAGCTGGGAAGTATTGGCTGAACCCATCCAAACTGTCATGCGACGCTATAACATCGAAAATGCCTATGACAAACTTAAAGAACTAACACGCGGCAAAGGCGGCATCAACCGCGACAGCCTGCATATTTTTATCCATACCTTAAACATTCCAGAAGCGGAAAAACAGCGCTTGTATGTACTAACACCAAACACCTATACAGGTAAAGCCGGTGCATTAGCAAAACGTATCTAAATCACATAAATTCTCTTAAAGCTTTTATTTATAATTTCCTTATAAATAAAAAACCCTCTCACAATGGAGAGGGTTTTTATTTATAAGGAGTCTGACGATGACCTACTTTCACATACGTATGTACACTATCATCGGCGCAAAGTCGTTTCACTGTCCTGTTCGAGATGGGAAGGAGTGGGGCCAACTTGCTATGGTCGTCAGACATAACTGTCGACTAACTGGTTATCTTATTAAGACAAATAATCCATTAGCCATTAACTGGAAGAAGTAATGAGTTTTGATTGCAACACAACTTGTCATATTTAATGTTATAGGGTCAAGCCTCACGGGCAATTAGTATCAGTTAGCTTAACGCATTACTGCGCTTCCACACCTGACCTATCAACGTGGTGGTCTTCCACGACCCTTCAGGGGGATCAAGTCCCCAGGGAAATCTCATCTTAAGGCGAGTTTCCCGCTTAGATGCTTTCAGCGGTTATCTCTTCCGGATTTAGCTACCCGGCAATACGACTGGCGTCATAACCGGTACACCAGAGATCC
>QFXG01000019.1 GCA_003402285.1 Candidatus Nitrotoga sp. SPKER
TCCTGCGCCTGATTGGTGAAGTGGGTAAGGCTCGACAGATGGAGTTCCAATTCCAGAGCAACACGCGTCGCTCGCGCCCGGTTCTCTCTGTGATCTCTCTTGCCTTGCAGCTTGTGCAACACGGGATGGCGGCATTCCAGCCACAGGAGTTTAGAGATGCCCTTGCGAGACTGCGTTATGAGCATCATGCGCTGCAACTTTGAGGGGAGACCTCAGGGTCAGTCTCGACTTATTTACAAGGTTAGCGATCTTATTAGCCACCAGCTTCATAAAATTGGAAGCTTTAACTCAGTTTTCATCAAAAATAAATCGAGTCTGCCCGTTTCCCTTCCCTCCAGATAGCGTCCTTCGGCTCCCCCAATTGGTGCACTGTATATTGGCAGACGTATAAAATTGGTGCATAGACAAGTTATTCTGTATTTATGAAGTATATCAATATATTGTTTTTAATTGCTAAATTGTATTGGCACGGAAGCTGCTATAAATTTAATTAGAGGATTTCCTTAAATAGTTTCTCATCTTTGAAAAATTAAGAGTAGGTATAACTAAATGATTCATTTTTTCTAGGTAACTTAGCACTTACAGTGAAATTATGATTCTCCTTATAAGGAAATCGTTGTTGAACTATCAACAGAAAATTTAGATTGTTGTGATTTACGCATCAATATATTTTGAGGAGGAATAATTATGAAAATGGTTACTGCAATAATTAAGCCGTTCAAACTCGACGAAGTGCGTGAGGCGCTGACTGCGATTGGTGTACTGGGCATTACTGTCACCGAAGTGAAAGGTTTTGGCCGGCAAAAAGGTCATACCGAGCTATATCGTGGGGCGGAATACGTGGTTGATTTTTTGCCCAAGGTCAAGCTGGAAGTCGCTATAAAAAGAGACATGTTAGAGCTGGTGCTCGAAGCCATCGAAAAATCTGCCCACACCGGCAATATTGGTGACGGCAAAATATTTGTTCACGACATTGAACAAGTGATCCGTATCCGTACCGGGGAAACTGGCGCAGAAGCTTTGTAAGGAAAGCAACATGAAAAAACTTTTTGTGCTTTTTGCATTGTTGGGTATGTTGTATGGTCTGGTAGTTCCGGCATTTGCAGAGGAGATCGCTCCTGCGGCAGCATCAACAACAGCCCAGGCAGCGACAGCAACTGACACGGTCAAGCCCGTCCCAGCGGCAGCCACGCACGTTGTCGCGCCCACGCCCAACAAGGGTGATACGGCGTGGATGCTGACGGCCACCTTGCTGGTCATCATGATGTCCATTCCTGGCCTTGCGCTGTTCTACGGCGGCCTGGTGCGCAGCAAGAACATGTTGTCCATTCTGATGCAGGTGTTCGCAATTTTCGCGCTGATCATTGTGCTGTGGGCCATTTATGGCTATTCGCTTGCCTTTACCGAGGGCAATGCATTTATCGGCGGATTTGACAGGCTGTTCCTGAAGGGTATTTTTGATCCGGTCACCGGTAGTGTCGCCAATGCGGCAACCTTCAGCAAGGGCGTGGTGATTCCTGAATTCGCCTTTGTGGTTTTTCAGGCTACCTTCGCCGCTATCGCCGTTGCATTGATCGTGGGTGCTTTCGCCGAGCGGATGAAGTTCTCCGCTGTGCTGTTGTTTTCCGCATTGTGGTTTACCTTCGCGTATGTGCCGATTGCGCACATGGTATGGTTTTGGATGGGGCCCGATGCTTACACCAGTCAGGCCGCGGCTGATACTGCAACAGCAGCTTCAGGATGGCTGTTCCAGAAGGGCGCATTGGATTTTGCAGGCGGCACTGTGGTGCATATTAACGCGGCTGTTGCGGGTTTGGTCGGTGCATTTATGGTTGGCAAGCGCATCGGCTACGGCAAGGAACCAATGGCACCGCACAACATGGTCATGACCATGATAGGCGGCTCTCTGCTGTGGGTTGGTTGGTTCGGTTTTAATGCGGGTTCGGCTCTGGAAGCATCCGGTACGGCCACATTAGCCTTTGTCAACACGCTGGTTGCTACTGCCGCCGCCGCGCTGACATGGACGCTGGCCGAACAGTTATTGAAAGGCAAGCCATCCGTGCTGGGGGCGGTTTCCGGAGCCGTTGCCGGTTTAGTTGCCATCACGCCTGCCTGCGGCTGGGTGGGCATAGGCGGCGGTTTGATTATCGGTGCGCTGGCTGGGGTAGTGTGCTTCTGGGGTGTAACCGGCCTGAAAAAATTGCTGGGAGCAGATGATGCGCTGGATGTGTTCGGCATTCACGGTATTGGTGGCATATTGGGCGCATTACTTACCGGCGTATTCAACACCTGGAGCATGGGTGGCACCGGTATCGTTGATTATGTCAATAACACGATCGTCGACACCACTATCCGCGGGCAGGTGTGGATACAAGCGCAAGCGGTGCTGACTACTATCATCTGGTCCGCGGTAGTTGCCTTCGTTTGCTACAAGATTGTGGATATGACCATCGGTTTGCGTGTGAAGCAAGAAGAGGAGCGCGAAGGGTTGGATACGACAAGTCATGGTGAACGGGCTTACAACTTTTAATCTTTCCGGGTTTAATTCCTCGTCCTTTGGGGCGAGGGCTGGCTGAAAGCCGGCAACTTGGAGAACGGTGTTAATACCCGGCTGCTTACGGCGGGGTAATTTATTCCTGCATAAAAACCTGCAATATAAATTTCGCTTAGTGCTTAAGGTTAGCACCTTGGTATATCTTCATGTCATGGAGCGACTTTTGATAACTGCGCCATACTATAATGTTCAGCTGTTCTTCCACCCGCCTAAAAAATCAGACAGCAGATGTTTTGTGTGACACTCAAATGAACACACCATGCGCACCTTCATCGATCACTGACCACACCTCTCAATGGCCTGTATCGGGCGACCGTCTTGTATTGAAATTACTTGAACCAGGATCCAATCCGCAAGATGTTGTGTGGATGCCGTCACTTGTTGCACCGGAGGGACCATTGGTATCCTGCCTGATGGTTAGTCGGGGTCGATTGTTGCCGGCGCGTCATGCAATTGAGTGTTTCCGTCGGCAAACCTACCGGCGGCGTGAACTGGTAATTATTGATGACAACCCGGCATCTGAACTGACGCAATTTTTGGCGGTTATGGATGATCCGTTGATTCGGCACGTGATGTTGCCGGCAAGTAAAGGGAGTTTGGGTAGCCTGCGTAACCGTGCACTGGCCGAGTCGCATGGTGAACTGGTGTGCCAGTGGGATGATGATGACTTGTATGATGCGCGCCGCCTCGCCTGGCAGGTAGAGGCTTTGCAGACGAGCGGAGCGCAAGCCTGTTTTTTGCGACGGTGGACACTGTGGTGGCCGGCTGAGCGTCGCATCGCAGTGTCCGGCGAACGTATCTGGGAAGGCAGTATATTGGCGCGGCGTACGGCAGTGCCAACCTATCCGGACCAGCGGCGAGGCGAGGACAGCGTGCTCACCGGGCAGATTATTGCAGACCACCGCGTGGTGTTGATGAATGCGCCAGAACTCTATTGCTATACCATACACGGCGGTAATACTTTCCATCACCAACATTTTCTTGGCATTTACAACGCTGCCAGTGAATTTGCGGGTCGTCAGAAATACAATGATTATCTGCAACTGCTGGGTCGCCGGTTGCCGATTCTGGATTACGCTGTTGCATTGGAACAGGGAGGCAACCTGGCCGACTATCGGCGTCCGCAGCCAGCGGCTCTGCCTGATAGATTCATCGATCCGGCGCGGCAGCGCCCCGGACGCACGCCATCATGCAATGAGCCGCGAGTATCAATTATCGTGCGCAGTATGGGCCGCAGTAGTTTGGCGGATGCTCTGAGTTCGCTGGCTGCGCAGTCCTATCAAAAATTTGAGGTAGTGGTGGTGGACGCCACTGGCGGACGTCATCCGCCATTACCGGCAGTTATTGCAGCAGATGTGCGCTTTCGACTGGTGTGTGCAGGACGTCCATTGAAGCGCCCGGCGGCGGCAAATTTCGGCCTGGAAGCGGCCACGGGCGAATACCTTGGTTTTCTGGATGACGATGACTTGTTTGATCCCGAACACGTTGCGTTGTTGGTTCGCCGCATACTCGAGCCGGATCACCCGGACCTGGTCTATGCTGGCCTGTGGCTTATCGATCGTTATCATCGTCTTACCCGAAAACAGTGCAATCCATTCAACACGCTGATGTTTCAGTTCTTTAATCTGATCCCGGTGATCTCGGTGTTGTTTCATCGTCGTGTGATTGAACTTGGCTGTCGTTTTGATGAGAGTCTGGAAGTCTTTGAGGACTGGGATTTCTGGCTCCAGCTCGCGCCACATGTGCGCATAGAGCGTATCGAAGTGCCAACGCAGCATTATTTCATCGAGGCCGGAACATCCGGTTGCAGCATAGGTTTGAATGCCGATTCGGCACGTGCCGGATACTATTCGAAACGCGTGCGTCAGCGCTGGCAGCCGTGTAGTTCTGCGTTGTGGCGTGAATACACTCTGCTCGTGCATGACTTGCTTGCACGTTTTCACGATGGAGAACGTGCTGAACTGCGTCCTGCAATGCGGGTGCTGCTAAGGCGCTATCCAGAAGAGCCGAATATTGAATTCCACCTCGGGCGTAGTTATCTCGCGGAAGGTCATGTTTTTAGTGCGCGCCGGCTTTATGAGTCGGCTGTTTCGCACAATCGCAGCTGCCCAGAATTCATACTGTCGCTGGCAAGGCTTTGGGAGATACAGGGTTCGTTAGAAGATGCACTGTCTTGCCTGGAAGAAGCACGTCCCGCGTTGTTAAAGCAGACACACGTAGTGGATGCCGAAATTACCCGTTTGCGACGCGTGCTTATCAGCCGCCAGATTTTGCCTAAAAATGGAATGGGCGATGAGCGTACGGGTCGAAACAAGCCTTGTTCCTGTGGCAGCGGTGCACGTTATAAACATTGTTGCGGACATCACAGTGTACGGCCAGAACTTGCCGCTCCCAATCAGGCATTGCAGACGGAATGTGATCAGCTGCAAGCGGTCGGCATCGAGCACTACCGATCTGGCGGGTTGTCAGCTGCCGGTGAATGTCTGGTGGTGGCCAATAAGTTGCTACCGGGCCAACCAATGGTCAATCATGCGTTGGCATTGTTGGCCTATGATCAAGGCGCGCTCGACGAAGCCGCGCGTTATGCCGATGTTGCACTGGCGACCTCCACTGATCCGGTTATCACGAGCTTCCATCGTCAATTGAATTACCGACGGCGCCGCATCATCGAAGCGCAACAGCTGCGCGAAGCTCTGCGTGCTTCGGTACGTCTTTTGTCAGCAGATGGCGTGCGTCTTGCGCTGGAGTCCGCACAGACTATGCTGGTGATGCGCTGCAATGAAAGTTTTCCGCTTGTAAAAGAAGATTTCAAGGGTTGGCAGGGCGAGTTACATTTTTTGCAGGGCGATACAGAGACACTGCCGGATGTCGTGCTTTCATCGTGGCCGGAACAGGGTGGTGTACTGGTGATTGATGGAATACCCGAGATTTTACCGCCACTCCTGGATTCGCAACTGCACGCACTGGTACTGATACGAGTTACCCGAGACTGTCCAACCATGCTGTTTGAAATGGCTCATGCAGTGTCTGGCGGAATTGGTCTTGTCTATCCCGACGATATCACTGCGCGACAGATGGGTTTACCTGGGTTGGTTTTGCGACCAACATTGCCGCTAGCTATGTTCGAGATCGTGCGCCCATCGCCCGGGATTCATTTTCGAGTAGGGTTGCGCGGTAGTTGCGAGATCGATGGCCTGCACCCGCTTGATGCAGTGCTGATCCGTCGTCTGTTGGCCAGTAAACTATCAGTAAGTGTGCATGGCGGCACGCTTCTGCTGCGACATTTCCCTCCATCAACGCTGCCGTCGGGGTTAAAGTTGCATGGCTTTGATACGTCGCAAGAAGATTTTCTGGCAAGTATCGACTGCCTGGTGCTTCGACGCGCACCGCTGGCAAGTGGTGAGGCAGCGCTTGGCTTTGTTGCCAGCGCGCTGGCAGCAGGTTGCCCGCTGATTTGTGCGGATAGGCTACCGGGTGCCGAGTTGATCGTGGACGGTTGCAATGGCTTCCTAGTTGCTGCCGGAGATGAGGCTGCTATCTGTGAGCGTATTGGGCGGCTGCGAGAGGATGCGATACTCATGCAATCCATTTCTGAAGAAGCTCGTGTGACCGCCCACCGCTATTGGGCCACGCACGATTTGGGGCACTGGACGCGTGTTCATATGGGGCTGGAAGTCTGATGCGTGGCATAAAACTGGTTTCCTGGTCGGGCACATCGGGTTATGCGCTGTCCGCGCTGGATTATCTGCGCGGTCTGGTGGCGCAGCAGGTTCCGGTCGAATGGGTGCCGCTGTGTTCCGGGCCAGAAGGTTACATGCCATGGCGCGCCGATCTTGGCATTGATGCGCTCGATTTTTTCCCAGCATTGTCGAATGATCCGATACATACCGACTTGCCGCAGCTTGTTGAATGCTGCTGTAAACCCTGTGATTACGACATGGTACTGGTGTATCTGCCGCCGGAATACTGGCCAGTGTACTTCGAACCGGGACACCGTAATATCGGTTTCACTGCCTGGGAAACCGATCGCTTACCACCGCACTGGCCTTCGCTACTTAACCTGGCCGAACGTGTGCTGGTGCTCAGCAACATGAACCGCGAGGTGTGTGAGCGTTGTGGCGTTGTGGTGCCGGTGCGTGTGGTGTCACCTATGCTGCGCGAGGTGCCACCGCCGGTGTCGGACGAGAAACGTAAACAGATACGCGCCGAGTTTGGTATTGGTCCGTACACCACAGTATTTTATTCGATCAACACTTGGGAGCCGCGCAAAGGCGTTTACGATCTCCTGAGCGCCTTTGTGCGCGCTTTTTCCGATGTGGATGACGTGCTATTGCTGCTTAAGACTTCGCCACGAGGTATCGGTGCAGCGCCGTCTTACCATGCTGCACCGGTGGAGGAGTTGTTTGCGACATGGCATCAGCGCGCCGCACGTGGTCGCGAAGTCTGTCTGCCGTCGATCCGTGTGATCGGGGATAATCTGTCCGGTGAACAGATCGAAGATCTGCACCGCGCCAGTGACGTGTTTGTTTCGCTGACACGCGGCGAAGGCTGGGGCATGGGCGGTTGTGAGGCACTGGCACGTGGTCGTCCGGTACTGATGACCGGATGGAGCGGTCAGCTCGATTACCTCGGCAGCGAATGGCCTTGGTTAGTGAACTATCGATTGACTCATGTGACGCCATGGCCGCAGCAGGCTAGTTTTCTTGCTTCGCAGCGATGGGCGCAGGCCGATCGGGTGCATGCTGCCGAACTGATGCGCGGTCTGTATCGTGATCTGCCAACAGCCATGACATATGCCACACAGACTGCCGAAGCGCTACGCCAGAAGTTATCGATAGAACGATTGACCAAACATTTACTGGCGAGCTTGGATGATTGAGATACCACGTATTTTTCATTTTGTGTTTGGACTAAGACCGCAGAATGAGTCGTTTCATCTGTTGCACTACCTGTGCCTAGAATCATGTCGGCAAGTCAATCGGCCCGAGACAATTCACTTTCACTATCTCAACGAGCCGTGGGGTTATTGGTGGGATCGCATTCGACCGCATCTGGTGTTGCATCAGGTCGATCCGGAGCCATTCATTCGTGATAGTGCCCGGTATGCCAATACGCCTGAGGGGCGCATCATCCGCCAACGCAACCTCGACTACGCGCACGAATCAGATTTTATTCGTATGAAAGCGCTGCAGACTTGGGGTGGGGTATATTCTGACATGGACACGTTGTTCTTGCAGCCGATGCCAGACGAGTTTTATCGCGAGCAATTTGTTATCGGCGCGGAACAGGATGAGACAGAACAACGCGACCCGATGAAACGCTCGCTGTGCAATGCGTTGATGCTGGCACGGCCTGAATCAGCCTATTTAGCACGCTGGCTGGAGAACATGTATCAGGTATTTGATGGTACCTGGAGTCGCCACTCCTGCCAGGAGGCGACGCGAGTGCGGCAGCAGATACCGGATGCAGTGCGTGTGCTGTCCAAGCGCTGTTTTCATCGACACGGCGCTGATCCGGTCGGTGTGCATACATTGTTCGAGGGGCTTGACGAGGATTTCTCAGGCATGTACTCAATGCATTTGTGGGCGCATCTGTGGTGGGATGAATGGCGCACTGATTTCACCATTGTGCATGGTGGCATGATCGATGAAGACTATGTGCGTTACGCTGAGACCACTTACGCAGTGGCGGCGCGAAGATTTCTTGACTGAAGCAGGGAAACGCGCTGCCCTTGTGGCCTGGAAGATCGTTTATCTTGCTGTTGTCGATCGATTGAGTTCATTGTCGCTCAGGTGGGTTTTATCATTCGTTTGCCTTGTTGCCAGAGTAAAAAAGTTCCTAGCGCGCCCGCAAGAATGGACGCAAGGAATACCCCAATCTTTGCAGCCGCGAAATCCGGGGCGTGTGTAAATGCCTTTTCAGCGATATAAAGCGACATCGTAAATCCAATACCAGCCAGCGCAGCGGCGCCGATCATTTGCTGCCAAGAGTAGGCATCGGGTTTGACGGCCCACCCCATTCGAACCGCGATAGCGGCTGCCGCAACCATGCCAAGCGGTTTACCCACAACCAGCCCCAGCATGATGGCAAGGATTAAAAATTCTCGTCCGTCGACGACTTCCATGGAAAGAACAAGGCCCGCATTGGCGAGTGCAAATAAAGGTAGCACCAAGTAGCTGGACCACGGTTCTACCGTCCGCAGTAATTTGTCGGCTGGGGATTCGATGCGGTCGTGAATGGCATCAAGGGCGCGCATTGATGATTCCGACGGCCCGTGTCGCAGGACTCTCTCTTCTGAACTGCGCAGTTCAGCGTGGAGTATCGATTCGGCCTGTGCCGTTAGTGCTGCCAAATTTGCGGGTGGTCTGGTTGGTGTAAGGACTGCAACGATTACTCCTGCGAGGGTGGCATGTAGCCCGGCGGCATGCAGGAATAACCATAGGATAAGCCCCAGTAGTGCGTAAGGAAGTGCGCGATAGACGCCACCACGGTTAAGCAGAACCAACAGCCCGGTAACAATAACTGCGGCAGTTGCATTGAATGGATCGATGTGCCCGGAATAGAACACCGTAACGAGCACAATGGCAACAAGATCATCAACCACGACCGCCGCCGTCAGGAATACCCGCAGTTCGACGGGCACGCGTCTTCCCAGTAGGGCAATTAAGGCCACCGCAAAAGCGGTATCCGTGGTAGTCGGGATTGCCCAGCCATTGGCCAGAGGACCCGCCGGCACCAGCAGTAGATAAATGATTGCAGGGACAGTCATGCCCCCAAGAGCTGCCGCTAAAGGCAGCGCCGCCGCGCGTCGCGCGGCAAGACGACCGACCGTTAATTCGCGCTTGATCTCAAGCCCAACAACCAAGAAGAAAATGGTGAGTAAACAATCGTTGATCCATTCGCGCAACGGTAGCCGAAACGCCATGTCTCCCGCGATCAGACCAGTTGGCATGTTCCACAATCCCTCAAATATTGAGCCTAGCGGTGAATTAACCGTAACAACGGCCAGGATGGTCATCGCCAGAAGTAACAAACCAGTCGATGGAGCCCATCGGGCAAAGTCCAGAGCTAGAGTTTGTACCCGGTGACCAAGCGACCCGAGAATGGCTTCGGCCAATGTATTTTCGTCCCATGGCCCTTCGTAGCGCCGACCATTGATAAAAAAAGTCGGAGATACGGGTGCGCCGCTGCGTTTGCTGCTGGCGATATCCGCTTCGACTTTCGCTTGCGCCCGGTTCCAAGCCTCTTGCGTGGATGCGTCACGCGGGGGAAGATCAAGTTGAAGCGCTAAAGTTTCAAAATCCACGTGCTCGAGCGAGGCTCCCAGTTTCATCAGTGCATCGTGAGTTTCCCAGTATCGATTCGTGGTTTCGTGAGCGTATTCGACTAGCTCGGCGGCCTGGCGTGCCTTGTCATTGCCGAGAATAGGGCGGTGGCGGAACACATAGCGCATCCGTCCATTAAATCGATCCCGCAAATTAGCAACGACGTCATGCGCGGCCTGACAGTATGGACAATTGTAGCTACCGTATTCTACGAGCGTGATTTCAGCCCCGGCATCGCCCAGCGTGTGATCAGATCTGCTCTGCACTGGTGGATTCAGTTTGCTGATATGCGCGTTGCTCACTTTATTAATCTCCAAATTTCAAGTAGACGTGAATTGACGGACATCTGATTAACGTCGCAGGATGGCTGTACCACGCTTGGATTGACAGTGAGCCAGGCGAGTTCGGAGGCAAGAATGCTACCTTTTAGAGTCTGATTTGTTTATTTCAGGAAAATGTCGTGAACGAACATTGCCTTTTCCATTTTTCTTTACTTCATACATTAATTCATCGGCGGCTTTAAGCATGGCAGGAAACGGGCGATCCGCTTCACCGAACCACGCTATCCCAATACTACCTTTTACGGGCGGGAAACCATGAAGTGCGGTGTCCACTGCAGTGGAAATTTTTCGACCTGCTTCAATAGCTGCTTCGTATCCAATTTCCAAGAGCAGAACGGCAAATTCATCACCACCCAATCGCGCGACTCGATCGCTAGAGCGCGAGATACTGCGCAGCGCGATGGCTGTTGCCCGCAGTGCTGCGTCTCCAGCCTCATGGCCTTTGGTGTCGTTAAGCTGTTTAAAGTCGTCTAAATCCAGAATAATAACGGCCAATGGATGAGCATAGCGTTTTGTGCGCTCAACTTCTAAGGTGCCCGCCTCGAGAAAGGCTCGTCTGTTATGAAGTCCAGTCAGAGCATCGCGGGTCGCGCGTTCATGCTCTCTTTCAAATTGCAGGCGAACCTGATTAGCGAGAAGGGCTACCAAACTATAGGTCATTAAATGGGTTAAAGCGTTTACCCATGGAATCCACTGGAAGCTGTATTGACGCTCTGAAGCAATATCCCCTACGAGAGATATCGTAGATGCAAGAACAGCCATAATTAAACCGTTCTTTTTTCCGCTTATCCATGTAATTACAAGTACCGGCAGCACTGCTAAGGATGCAAAATCGAATTCGGCGTAAGTTGCTATTCGAAACTTAATAATAAGGAAAAATACACTGACGCAGATTACCCATACAATCCAGAGGCGCCAACCGGTCAATAAGGTACCGAGGAGGAAATTAGAAATTCTTACCTTGTTCATATTTATTGAACCAATCATTAAATAATGAGCAATGCATTCTGCTCATTTAAAAGGTTAGGTGAGTTGAACAAGTTCAGACAGGGCAGTTTCAAGTTTTGAGTTAGCCAACGATAGTCCCCTGCATGATGCAATATTTGCAATATCTCCACCACTAAATATCTGCACAAAGGCATTTGTGAAGTATTGAACAGTGTTCAATATTATCACATTTAGAATTTACTTATACTAGGATAACGGCTTAATTTAATTATTAAAAAATGTGATATTGATCAATTTTTAAAGTCTTAAATATCAATTTTTGGTAAATTTTTAAGCTAAAAATAGCTCACTATTTCTTATGCGTTAAATAAATCATAAAAATCATCCGTGTCAAAGATGAATTTGTAACAAAGTGTAGCGTGCAGTACCAAGTTAAATGCGCCCGCCATCAGCCTGATGGCGGGCGCAGGTGTAGATTAAGATGGTGAACCTGGTTTATCGCATGAAGCGATTTGTGTCGCCAACAAATGTCGTAGTATGAAAGGGGTTTACATAAAATGGATTGTGATAAAAATGATGTTATTAATATTTTATAAATGCACTATAGGTCAACTAAAACGAATAATTGAGATGCCCTTAAGTTTATGTCATTCACCCCGATATAGTGCCTCACTGAGGGGTAACTTTTAATTATCGCAATGGGTTAAAACTAATTAATTTAATTGCTCAGGAAAGTTGAGTGGTCCAGAAGCTTTAGCTACCTTTGGCGACGCCTTGAAATAGTTGAGTATTCTCAAAGTCAGGTACCAATAAAATTTGCATTAAAGTGTAGTGTGAGGTATCAACTTGAAGTCCATTATTGACCATAAAAATGAGTATACAAATCGCGCTCGAGATTTCCATCATCACGGTATTGCCGAGGAAAAATTCAGTGCACAAATCTTGTCTGACGTAGCGGCGTTGCAATCGAAAGGCAACAAACCATAATGAACGCGCGCCTGGCTCTCGCCGTTTTGCTACCTTTCGTTGCCTGTGCCGTTCAGTGGCTGCTCTGGGACATCTTCAAGCCTTACGTCTGGTTCCTCTTTATTCCTACAGTATTTCTCAGCGCCTGGATCGGTGGTCTTCTCGGTGGCCTGGCTGCGACAGTCATTGGCACATTACTGGCTTGGTATATCTTCATACCTCCTGCCTTTTCGTTTCCGCTGGATAATCCCGCGTCTTTTTTTTCTATTGTGATTTTCATTTTCACCGGCTGCCTCTTCAGCTTCTTTTTTGACCAGCTCCAACGCTCAAAGCGCCGAGCCAACGAGGCCTTATCTATGGCCAAGTCAGCCAACGAAAAAACATCCCAGCTCTACCAGAAGCTGAAAGAAGCACAACGACTGGCCAGTGTTGGTAACTGGTCTTGGGATATTCAGAGCGATACCCATGTTTGGTCGGAGGAAGTTTATCGCATCTACGGTCGTGACCTTGCCTTGCCGCCGGCCATTTATCCGGAAGTGCAGAAATATTTCACCCCAGAAAGCTGGGTCACGCTTTCCGCCGCCGTGGAAAAGGGTGTGGGGGAAGGCGTTCCCTACGAATGTGATGCGGAGGTGAAGCGTCCCTCTGGTTGCTCCCGCCGCTGGATTGCTGCTCGTGGTGAAGCAATTCGCGATGCCGATGGCAACATCGTGAGCATGCAAGGTACGGTGCAGGATATCTCAGAGCGCAAGCGGGTTGAACAGGCGTTGCGTGAAAGCGAGGAGCAGTTGGCGGTCATCATCAGCTCGACGATGGATGCAGTCATCTCCGTGGATGAGCAGCAACAGATACGTATATTCAACCCGGCCGCAGTAAAGATGTTCGGCCTGAGTGCGGCTGAGGCGATAAACCAGCCTTTGTCGCGGTTCATTCCGGAGCGCTTCCGCTGCGCGCACAAAGAGCATATTCGGAATTTTACGCATACGGGTAAGACGGCACGCCACATGGGGAGATTGGGAGAAGTCAACGGCATGCGGGCCAATGGTGAGGAATTTCCCATCGAAGCGTCTATTTCGCAGAGTGTTACTGCCGGTGGTAAACTGTTCACAGCGATCTTGCGTGATATCACAGAACGCAAACAAGTCGAGGATGAAGTCCGCCGTCTGAACCTTGATTTGGAGCAACGCGTGGGCGAGCGCACCGCCGAACTAACTGCTGCCAACAAAGAGCTGGATAGCTTCGCTTATGCTGTTGCGCACGATTTACGCGCGCCCTTGCGGGCTATGAACGGATTCAGTCAGGCTTTACGAGAGGATTACGGTGGCCAGTTACAGGGTGAAGCACTGATTTTTTTGGATCAAATTGGTTTTGCTAGTCGCAAGATGAACGACTTGATCGATGGTCTGCTCACTCTCTCGCGCAGCACGCGCGGTGGATTGCAATACGAAATGGTGGACATTTCCGCTCTGTCAAAACGTTTTCTAATCGAACTGGCGCAAAGCGACCCTGAACGACAAGTGACGGTAGAGGTGGAATCTGGATTACAGGCGCGCGGTGATGTGCGCATGATCGAAGTGATAATGCGTAACTTGCTGGGTAATGCGTGGAAATACACAGCACACGCGGCGGAACCGAGTATTCGCGTGTATGCCGAAGAACGGGATAACGCGCGTCTCTTCTGCGTCGCTGATAATGGAGCCGGTTTCGACATGGCTCACGCCAACCGCTTATTCAAACCTTTTCAGCGCCTACATCGTCAGGACGAGTTTCCCGGTATCGGTATCGGTTTGGCTACCGTGCAACGTATTGTGAACCGTCACGCCGGGACTATTGAGGCACGAGGAGAGCCGGATAAGGGCGCGATATTTTGTTTTACTTTATCAGACACGCTTACTGATTTGGCATAAGATAAAAAGGAGATCTAGTAATGAATACTAAAACCATCCTGCTGGTGGAAGATAATGCCCAGGATGAAATGCTTACCCTGCGTGCATTACGTCGTGCCAATCTGGCCAACCACATTGACGTAATGCGGGATGGTCAGCAGGCATTAGATTATCTATTTCGAGAAGGTGAATTTACAGACCGTGAAGCTTTCTGCCTCCCCACCATAGTTCTGCTCGATATTAGCCTGCCGCGTTTGTCCGGCCTGGAAGTGCTGGCGCGGTTGCGCGCAGATAAACGTACCGAACTAGTGCCGGTGGTCATTCTGACTTCCTCGGACGAAGAGCATGACCGTCTGAAGAGCTATGAAAACCGGGCCAACAGTTTTGTCAGGAAGCCGGTAGATTTCGCTGATTTCGCCGAGACTGTTGTGCGCTTAGGCGTCTATTGGTTAGCAACCAACGAACCGCCGCCAGAAAGATAAAGCTCGTGATCGATAGCCCGCTAAAAGTCCTCATCATTGAAGACATCCCAGCCGATTTCTTGTTGCTTGAGCGCAACTTGCGCAAAAATGGGGTCGTGGCCGAGTGGCGGCGTATTGGAAACGACGCGGAACTGAATGACGCGCTGAAAACCGAATGGGATGTGGTACTCGCAGACTTCAATGTGCCAGGTATGGATTTCCGCACAACCTTGTTATGTATCCAAGCGCATTATCCTGATCTGCCGGTGATTATGGTATCTGGCAGCGTTGGTGAGGAAACAGCGGTCGAATTGCTGCGTTTGGGTATCGTGGATTTTATTCTCAAAGATCATTTGGCGCGTCTACCTAGCGTCATTCAAAGGGCTCTCGTGGAAGCCAATGAACGCCGAGCCCGTCAAGCTGCAGAAATTGCGTTGCATAAGCTCGCTCAGGCTGTAGAACAAAGTCCGGAGGGTATAGCCATCATCGATCTTGATGCCAATATTGAATATGTGAATGAGTCTTACCTGCGCATCACTGGTTATAGTCGTGAAGACGTTATCGGCCAAAATCCAAGCAGACTGCATTCAGAGAAGATCACAAAAAGTACTTACGATGCGTTATGGAAGAGTATGACTGAGGGCAGAGTATGGCAGGGAGAGTTTTATAATAAACGCAAGGACGGCAGCGAATTTATCGCGTATACCACCATCAGCCCTGTCCGCCAGCCAAATGGATGCATCACGCATTACGTGGAGATTAAGCAAGACATTACAGAAACAAAACTTGCTGAGGTCGAAATTCATCGTCTGGCCTATTATGATACGCTTACCCGCCTGCCCAATCGCGCCCTGCTGTTAGAGCGCATGACGCAAACCGTGAGTACAAATCGTCGAAATGGTTATCACAGTGCGTTGATATCATTTAATATTGATCGTTTTAAAACCATAAATGATGCGGGTGGTCAGACGCTCGGCGATACGTTACTCAGGGCCGTGGGCGAACGACTGACTCAGAACCTACGTGAAGGAGATGTCGTAGCACGTATTGCAGGAGACGAATTTGGAATCTTGCTGACCGGTCTTGCACCGCAGCAAAACTCAGCCGCATGCTTTGCCCTGCATGTATCTGAAAAAATACATGCCAGCCTGCACGAACCCTTCCACCTTGGTGATGAATGCATCACTATCACCGTCTGCCTTGGCGTCGCACTTTTTCCAGAAAGCAATGAAGATTCACCGCTGGACATTTTGCGCCGCGCGAATACCGCTCTTCATCACTCCAAAACAAAAGGAAGTGGACAGACTGTGTTCTTCGAAGACAGCCTGGATGGGATCGCAAAACAACGCTTCAATATTGAGCGTGAACTGCGCCAAGCAATTACGTCCGGCGAGTTGCGCGTGTTTTTGCAAACACAAGTGGATGCAGCAGGTAAGACCGTCGGCGCGGAAGCACTGGTGCGCTGGCAACATCCGCAGCGAGGACTCATACCGCCGAGCGCATTCATTCCCATTGCAGAAGAGTCGAATCTTATTATTGAGATAGACATATGGATGTTTACCGAAGTATGCCGCCTGATGGCACGTGAGGACATGGTTGCTTGCCCGATGCGGATTGCGATCAATATTAGTCCGCGCCATTTCCGTCAATCTAATTTTGTTGATCAGATCAAGTATGGCCTCGCCAGTACCGGGGTGGATCCGACACGCCTCACTCTGGAAGTAACGGAGGGAGTGGTGATCGACAACATCAATGATGTGATTGCCAAAATGAGTGAGTTGAGTTCGATGGGAATCCACTTCTCCATGGATGACTTTGGCACCGGGTATTCTTCGCTATCGTACCTTAAGCGCTTACCTATTCACGAAATTAAGATCGACAAGACTTTCGTGCAAGACATGACAATCAACGCGAATGACGCGTCACTAGTGGAAATCATCCTGTCCGTGGCCCAGCATATGCATCTCAGGGTAGTGGCGGAAGGAGTGGAGATAGCTGAGCAGGCCGCGTTTCTCAATCAGCGTGGGTTGGTTATTCATCAAGGCTATCTGTTTGGCAAGCCGGAGCCAGCTGAGATTTGGGCGGCGAAAATTAAAAGGTAATCCTTTCATGATGATTTATAAGAATTATTGGGTTAAATTTGAGTCCATAAATTATGAATGATTATTGACAGACAGTTGAGATTAGCAAGTCCATTTTATGATCTAAAGAATGTATTGCTTCATAAACGATAAGGCCAGCATATGCTGGCCTTATCGTTTATGCTTCTTGTCAATCTTAAAATAAGATACATGTTAGTGATCGGAATCCTTAGGCGCATCATAACTATTTTCCTCAGATTTACCTGATTGTCCTGACATATCAGACTTTGATGTTTCGGGAGCCTTGGATTTATACAATCCTGATGCGTCAGATGGTGCCGACATATCTGAGTTTGATTGATCAGAATTACCGGATCTATCCGACATCGATGTATCCAAATCGGCATACACTGACGTAACAGCTAATGTTAAACAAGAAACTATAGCGAGATTAATAATAGTTTTTTTCATGAAATTCTCCTTGAAATGAAATTTCCGAAATTATCTTAGTCAGGCTAACGACGCCTTATTAGATAGGTTTATTGACTCCAATCCGACCCTTATTGGTAAACTGTATAAACACATTGCGTGTATGAACGTTGACTGTCTGTACGGTATTACACACTCAGAAATATGAAAAAAATAACAAAGTTTTTTGATAAGTTTAAAGAGGTGTCAAACGATGCAGTGAATTGTTAACGCGGTATATCGTTCAAATTGAATGGCTTATGCAGCTACTAGATCACAAAATTTCATCAATGGTAAGTGCTTTCTGCACCTACTTTGCCACGGAATACCCAATAAGAATAGACGGAGTAAATTAAAATTAATGGGAGCAAGAAGGCTGACCCCGTTAAAAGAAATGAAAGGCTGCTATCAGGAGCGGCTGCATACCAAATCGTGAGCGATGGCGGCACTATATAAGGATAAAAGCTGAAACACAGGCCGATGAAGGAGAGTATGAAAAGTCCGAGCGAAGCCAGGAACGGTATTAAACCCTTTTTCTTTATCAGACCCCAATACAAACTAACAGCGCACAGGCCAACTAGAATGGGTACGGGGGTGAGGTAGAGTAAATTTGGCCATGAAAACCATCGCTCCATGAAACGCTCATTCAGAAACGGTGTCCACAGGCTGATACAACCGATCAGCACCAATGTCATCGGACCGGCGATCCATGTAAATTGATGTGCCGCGCGTTGGACATCGCCTTCGGTTTTGTAGATCAGCCATGTTGCACCCAACAAGGCGTAACCTACTACAAGAGCCACGCCCGTCATGAGGCTGAAAGGCGTTAACCAATCCCAAAATTGTCCAGCGTAGGTCCGGTCAATGACCGGAATGCCTTGAATGAGTGCTCCAAGTGTAATGCCCTGTGCAAATGTAGCTAGAATTGAACCGCTGGCAAATGCCCAATCCCAAAGATATTGGCCGCGTTTTGTTTTCCAACGGTATTCGAAAGCGACACCGCGAAACACCAAAGAGAGCAGTAAAGTAATGATGGGTATATAAAGAGCTGGCAATATGACCGCATAAGCAAGCGGAAAAGCCGCAAACAAACCACCGCCGCCGAGCACCAGCCACGTCTCGTTGCCATCCCACACGGGCGCGACAGAATTCATCATCTGATCACGATCAGCTTCATTTTTGATAAAAGGAAAGAGAATACCAACACCCAAGTCAAAGCCGTCGAGGATGACATAAACTAAGACCGCGAAGGCAATGATGCCAGCCCAGATCAAAGGAAGATCAAGTGTCATAAGGATGACTCTGTCTGGTTTGATACGATTACAGGTGCCGGCATGAGCCCTGTGGCGAGTATTGGTTGATTGGGTGAGATATCAGGTTCTCTATCCATCGGTGGTTTGCTCATGAGACGTAAAACATAGAATACCCCGGCACCAAACAACATAAAGTAAATCATAATAAAGGCTATCAGTGTAATACCCACCGCTGTCGTGTTAATCGAAGACACTGATTGCGATGTCATCAGCAAGCCATAGACTGTATAAGGCTGACGTCCCGCTTCAGTCGTGATCCAGCCAGCTAAAACCGCGATAAACCCAGCAGGGCCCATCAACAATGCAGCCCGATACATCCATGGAGTTTCATAAAAGCGACGGCGATTACGCAGATAGAGACTCCAAACCCCCATGGCAAGTATTGTAAAGCCGATGCCAAGCATGATTCGAAAACTCCAGAACACAATATTGACAGAGGGGCGCTTATCTTCTGGCCATTCTTTTAAGCCCTTTACCATACCGTTCCAGTCATGAGTCAATATGAAGCTACCCAGTTTCGGAATGATGATTGAGTAATCGATTCGTTCCTTATCTGGATTCGGCAAACCAATCAAAATAAGAGGGGCACCGGCTTGGGTCTCAAAGTGTCCTTCCATGGCGGCGATCTTGGCAGGTTGATACTTGAGTGTGTTCAAGCCATGCCGGTCACCGGCAATGATCTGCGCGGGGGCGACAATAACCACCATCCACATGGCCATGGAGAACATGATACGTGCACCTGTATTTGTATTATTTTTTAACAGATGGAATGCTCCCACTGCGCTCACAACTAATGCCGTAGTAAGGTAAGCGGCCAATACTGTGTGCACGAGACGATACGGGAAAGAAGGGTTGAAAATCACGGCCCACCAATCGGTAACGATGAATTGACCGGCAGTGTTAATTGCGTAGCCTTTCGGAGTATGCATCCAGCTGTTGGCGGCCAGAATCCAGAACGCTGATACGAGGGTGCCGAGCGCCACCATAACGGTGGCAAAGAAATGTAATTTGGGGCTAATTCGGTTCGAGCCAAACAACATGATTCCTAGGAATCCAGCTTCCAGAAAAAAAGCGGACAACACTTCGTAAGCCAATAATGGCCCCAGTACTGGGCCAGTCTTGTCCGAGAACACACTCCAGTTGGTTCCAAACTGATAGCTCATGACAACCCCCGAAACTACTCCCATGCCAAAAACAACAGCAAAGATTTTTTTCCAGTAGTCGAAAAGGCTTAAATAAATAGTTTGGCCTGTCTTTAGCCACAAACCGTTTAACACGGCAAGATAGCTGGCAAGACCGATCGAGAAAGCCGGAAAAATGATATGGAAACTAATGGTGAATGCGAACTGAATACGCGCCAAAAGAAGGGCATTGAATTGATCCATAGAATACATAATGGTTCTTATAAGTGTGTCGGCTCTTTGCCAGTGGAATGGCTACACCAACGGTATACTCACTATATCAACAATGGACTCAATCATTAATAAATGTCGTTGTGTCACCATTATCTATGGCCTTAAAGGCAACCTCGCTGAATAAGAGATATGACCATACAATTACGGTGCACATAATCATTTTAAGGAGACCCTACAGGCAAAACGATTTCAGGTCTTGAGAGAATGCCAGTAAATCAGCATTGAGCTGATTTTTGTATGTATCAGCGAGTCCGTGGGGTGCGCCGGTGTAAATTTTCAGGGTCGCGTGCTTAACAAGCTTCGATAAGCGGAGAGCTGCGGCACCGATAGGCACGATCTGGTCGTCATCGCCATGAAGAATCAGCGTCGGCACGTCAAATTTTTTGAGGTCCTCGGTAAAATCTGTCTCAGAAAACGCCTTAATACAGTCGAAGGTATACTTGTGACCGGCCTGCATGCCCTGGAGCCAAAACGAATCAATCATGCCCTGCGAAACTTTGGCACCGGGTCTGTTGGCTCCGAAGAAAGAGCCACTGGCAATATCCTTGTAGAGTTGCGAGCGGTCGGTGATAGAGTCTTGGCGAATCTCGTCGAATTTTTCAATGGGCAAGCCATCGGGATTGGCTGCCGTTTTCAGCATAGATTTGCGTACCGTCTTTTGTAGTGATCGTATTCATTGTTTGCCTTCTTAGTTTATCTACGAGGTCGTCAACACTTCTCATGGCCTTAGAATGCCGGTTTTCAGCGGTCAGACAATTAGATACTATGCCAATGTTCGAACCGATTTTTCTCGATCCCATTGGCGTGTTTTTGCCGCGGCAATAAATGCGTTCGTGTTATTGATATCCACGACCCCCGCGTCTTGCGCGACATTTGCTATTTTTAACATTACCCGACCGCCTTGATCGACGGCGATTGCCTTGAGATGACCAAAAGCATCTCGTACAAAATCGATCGCGGCACTTTCTATCGACAGCTCTTTCGCGCCTTTGTCGGAGAGGATGACGGCGACTGCGTCGAATAGCACAGAAGGTGTGCCAGCCAGCTGTCCATCAGCCGCCAGCATCGAACCATCGGCAAGCTTCGTGCACCCTATTTTGGGGGCAACAATCTTCACATTAGCACCCGCATCCATTACGATTTTTTTAATGTTCTTAATGATAGTGCCGTCTGAACCATCCGCGATCAGGATACCAATCACGCGGCCCATGAGCGTGTCTTTCATTTTGCCAATAATCTGTAATGCGGGTGAAGGCTCCATTTCTTGCACGGGCGCTGCGGTATCGGGCGCATCGGGCATTTTGTCAAATGCAAGACCTGAGGCCACCCGTTTGGCGAGATCGTCATCAATATGCCGTAGATGACCGACCATCGCTTCACGCACGTGTACGTGTTCGACCTTGGAGAGCTCGAACACTAATGCGGAGGCGATGTGCGCCTGTTCATATGCGGTTTGACTAAGGTAAAACTGCCGTGCCTGGCTGTAGTGATCGGCGAAGCTTTCGGCACGGATGCGAGTTTTTTCGCCAGTTTCAGCTACTGCGGCGCTATGAAAGCCTTTGATTGGCGTTTCCCGTGGCGAGTTTTCAGACAACGAGTTGGGTTCATATGCAACGCGGCCCACAGGTTGTGTCATTTGCATGTGTCCGTCACGTTGATGGTTGGAGAAGGGGCATTTGGGTGCATTGACTGGGATCTGATGAAAGTTGGGTGAACCCAGGCGCGAAAGTTGTGTGTCGAGATATGAGAATAAACGGCCTTGTAATAGGGGATCATTCGAGAAATCGATGCCTGGCACGACATGAGAAGGGCAGTAAGCAACCTGTTCAGTTTCTGCGAAAAAATTGTTTGGCCAGCGATTGAGTACCATGCGTCCGATCACTTTCAAGGGTACGAGTTCTTCGGGAATCAATTTTGTCGCATCTAGATGATCAAAGGGGAATCTGTCCGCTTCCTCCTGAGTGAAAAGTTGAACTGAAAATTCCCATTCGGGAAAATTACTGGATTCGATGGCCTCGAACATATCACGGCGATGAAAGTCTTGATCAGCGCCGGAAATCTTGACAGTCTCATCCCAAATGGTGGACTGCAAGCCGAGTTTGGGACGCCAGTGAAATTTAACAAAGGTTGATTCGCCTGCATCGTTAATCAGCCGAAAACTATGCACACCAAAGCCCTCGATCATGCGCAGCGAACGCGGTAGAGTGCGATCAGACATGATCCACATCACCATATGCATGGATTCAGGCGTGAGCGAAATAAAATCCCAGAACGTGTCATGTGCGCTCGCCGATTGTGGGAAGCCACGATCAGGTTCCATCTTTACTGCATGGACAAGGTCGGGGAATTTAATAGCATCCTGGATAAAGAAAACCGGAATGTTGTTGCCAACCAAATCCCAGTTGCCGTCTTTGGTATAAAACTTGACGGCAAATCCGCGTACGTCCCGTGGAGTGTCGACTGAACCTGCTCCGCCTGCGACGGTCGATATGCGGGTGAATACGGGCGTCTGTTCACCTATTTCGGTGAGAATCCGGGCAGTGGTGTATTGCTCTAACGAGGCGGTCAGTTCAAAAAATCCATGTACGCCCGTTCCTCGGGCGTGAACGATACGTTCTGGAATACGTTCGTGATCGAAATGAGTGATTTTTTCGCGAAGAATAAAATCCTCCAGAAGAGTAGGTCCACGTAAATTAGCCCTGAGCGAATTCTGATTATCGGAAAGTCCAACGCCTTGATTCGTGGTAAGAGCGGGGTGCTCCGCATTAGCACTTTGATGAAGTTCGCCGCCCACACCCAGAGTTTCGTTTTCATTCGAGATCAAACTTTTACTCTGTTTGAGTTTTTCAGAGTCACTGGTTTTCTTTTCTGTACTCAAAATTGATCTCCTTAGTGAGGAACGCTAGCCTAACGGCTTTAAACGTGGGTTTATATGTGAAAGTTGGGGTACTACATCAGTTATCTTGATAATGCGTAATGTTTACAAACTATAAGATGACAAAGTAAGTACGTCTGTACGATGGCGTACACTAGTAAAATTTTGCTTTTTAAGAAAAAAACTTAGCAACAAACAAAAATTTATCGCATTTGATTTTGTTATCAATAAATGCTGAGATACTGAGTAGGGAACGATGCAGTTGCGCTGGTTGGAAATAGCTGATGTCCTGTCTCATCCAGTTGGATCATCGTTACGTTGAGCGTGACTTCATCCAACGTCGAGTTACATTTGACTGTCTTGGCAATCATGTCGCCAAGACAGTCCAAGCGCGTAGATAATTTGGATGAAAAACAGGTTACTGAGACAGTAAATGCTGCTAAAGCAGGTGAAGTAGCTGGATTTTGCTGATAGCAATTCGATTAGGGAGAAAAGCTGCCGGTTTGGTCTATTCGAATTACTGGGTCCATCGCTCCGATATCAAGTTTGGTTTGAATTCGGTAAGCGATTTGACCTTGGGTATTCTGTAGTAGCCCACCAACGAATCGGATGCCCTCAATCAGGCCGATAGTTGCAATGACTTTGAATTCTGCCTCACCATATGCTGGCACTTCAGGTAACACATTGGTTGCACCTGTTACGACTTCGGAATCATTTAAGAAGACTTTGTAGCTCATACCACGCAAGCTTAATTTGGTTGCGTTGGGATTAACTACACGCATGCCAATCTCAAATTGCGGTATGAGATTTTCAGATGTTAGTGACTTAAAAGAAGTTACACCGACTGCCGGTGTCTCAAAATTTGGACGCAATGACGTGCAACCTGTGCTCAGGCAAACCCAAAGACAGAAAAGGATCATGAATGATGCAGAATTTCTGCTGTGGGAATGTGTCAGCATTTCTATATAAAGTTGTTTCATGTGATTCATTATAAGAATAGGTAGGTTAACTGTACAAATTAAATTAGCTTCGATCACTGCTGTTATGCAATCAATGCGGGTAGGAATCTAATTACCATTAGTCTATTTAACGCCTGGTTGACACAGGCGCAAACTAAACTGAATATGGTTTAAATATACTAAAAGAATAAATTTCACCGACAGGCTGCTAACATGTGTGCCATGAGCACACCAAATCCAATAAAATTAAAACAATGGCTACTGTATTGTCGCCCCGGCTTTGAACGAGATTGTTTGCAGGAAACACAGGCATCGCCACTCGAAGCCAGTGCCAACAGTGGCTTTCTTATCCTTCATAGCAAACGGCTTCTGCATTATGATCAACTTACCTTTACCCGTCAGTTGATCACGTTGCTAGTCGAAGTGAATGAGCTGCCCGATCGCGATCGCCTCACCCCTTTGCTTGCAGCCATACCCGATACACCTGCTCAATTCAGTGTACTGTGGCTGGAAACGCCTGACACCAACGATGGCAAAACTTTATCCGGTTTTATTAAGCGCTTTCAACCCTTGCTGGAAGAAAAGCTGCGTTCCAGCGGGCGCATGGCTGAAGATCCTAACCTGTCCCGCCTGCATATATTTTTTCCTGACAAAAATCGTGCACTGATCGGTACAAGTGATCCGCATAACAGTAGCTCCGCAGCGATGGGCATTCTGCGCATGAAAATGCCTTATGAGTCGCCTAGTCGTTCTGTACTCAAGCTGGCAGAGGCTTTTGAGGTATTTTTAACCGAAGACGAAAAAACACAATGGATCAGGCCGGGCATGCGCGCGGTAGATCTGGGTGCAGCTCCTGGTGGTTGGACTTGGCATCTTGTCAGCATGGGCATGCAGGTGGAGGCAGTTGATAACGGACCGCTCAAAGGCGTAGTAGCCGATCATCCCTTGGTTAAACATCTGCGTCTGGATGGTTTTCGTTATCGTCCCAAATACGCGGTAGACTGGCTGGTATGTGACATGATAGAGCAACCGGGACGAGTGGCTGCGTTGGTCGCTGATTGGATTGCTAGCGGCTCAGCCAGCCGCGCCTTTTTCAATCTTAAGTTGCCAATGAAAAAACGCCTGGAAGCCTTGAACGAAGCACTCGTCAGCATCCGCGAGGTTATGGATAAGAAAGGTTTCAAGTATCGCTTGAAAGCGAAGCAGCTTTACCATGACCGTGAAGAAGTGACTGTGTTTCTGGCCAGAATTAAACGCTAAAAAATCTTACACAATTTTGCTTTGTAAGAGCAATACTAAAAACAATGCAAAGTCCAATCTTATTTTGCCAAGCCAGCAATAAACTTTGAAAGAGACTGGATTTCAGCGTCATTTGCGCCCAAGCCTTTTGCTGGCATTTCTCCATATTCCCAACCAAACGAACCGCCCGTAGTAATGCTAGTAGCGATTTTATTTACTGCGTCTTTATCACCTTTGTATTTTTCGGAAATTTCCATAAAAGACGGTGCAACGCTACTGTTATCAATGGTGTGACATGTACCACATTTAGCCTTACCTTCTGCAGGCATATCTACTGCGAGTACGTGGCCTGAAGTCATTAGGCCTACAGCCGTAACCATGCTTACGATAATAGAATTCATTTTTTCTCCGTTCAAGAAAGTTTAGTTGAAATTACATGTGAACATTTTATATAAATCTGTCGTAGAACATATACTTTCACTGGAAAATCATCTGAAAGAAATTTATTGTCGATGGTTGGGAAGTCAAGATTTTTATCTAGTAGTCCATCGAATTTTGGAATTTGCACCAGCCTGCGCTAATTAAACCAAGGGAAGCGTTGATTTAATTCGTCATCCCAGCAAAAACTTGTATCTAACTTGTTGATCTAACTTGGTTCATGGATATACGGGAACAATGACTGTGAATTAATAAGCATTTTACTAAATATTACACTCTATCTCTTGAAATGGAGTCAACTTCAATCGATAAGCCTGAACAAGATAGGTGTATTTTGGCGAGAGGTGATGTGAAATTTTGGATTCACAAAGTGCAATTTTAAAGATTTTCATCCATACCTAGCAACGAGGTGTATAGCTGAATCTGGTGGCTAATTAGGTATTATTTGAACTTCCAAAAAAATGCCGCTTTTGGGGAGGTTGGCGGCATATGGAAGGTGCATAAATTTTGCTATTGCAAATAATTGGTTAAACCATCAGGCATACTTTTGAGATATTATTTAAATTAATGGCTTACTTACTTATGCTCCATGATTCTGATGTCATTGTGAACCGTAACTACTCCTTTTGTATCGTGAGCAATTGAAACAGCCTTGTCTACTTCTGCTTGATTGTGGGCCATTCCGCTCAAAAATACGGCACCATTTTTATCTGTATCAACTTTAATATCTTTCAAGCTGCCCAAATGGGTTTCCGCGGCCAGCTTGGTCTTTATTTTTGTTGTTATAACAGAATCTTTTACGAATGTTACGGGGCCAGAATGATCCGTATTTGAATCAGCGGTAAACCCTAAGACAGGTGTTAGCATCATGCTAATAACAAGACAAGTTGTAGCAAATTTTACTTTCATGATTCAAGTCCTTATTATTAAATAGAGCATTAATAGTAATGCTTTCATGTAAATTCATCAGTTCGCTATCGCTCATAAGGTGAAATTTAACAGGTAGGGAGATATAAGATGGTCTATGTAGTAGAGTTTGAATATTTTTTCTAGTTAAGTATTCCACAAGTTGTAGGTTTAGCAAATTCGTTTGTAGATTTAATCTCAATGCTTCTGTCGCATAAAATTAATTTAGATCAGTCAATATATTTTTTCAACTAATTGAATATAAGTATAGAAAATATAATTTTCTTGAGTATTTTATATTATATAAGCTGTTTATAACTTTATCATGTAAGATAATCAGACGAATCTTCACAGGTAACTATTTTTTGAATTCTCATTGAATTTGGAATGAGCCATGACGATTAAAGTAAAAAATGCAGCTAAAGCCAAACCTGTTATTAAATCTAAAATTGTTACGAGATCATTAGCCAGCTAAAGTGTTAGCAAGTAGTCAGTCTAAGCCTGCTCCAACGGTTAAAGTCATATCACCTAAACAGACAGCGGCTAAATGGCAAACAAAAATTCTGTCGCAAAATCTGAGGTGAATACTGCTAAGGTAGTTAAAGTAGCCAAATTATCAAAGGTAGATAATTTTAAAAAATTAAAATGGTGCGTGTAGTTTCAGTATGCCGGAAAGTGAATATTCACAATTCGCTGCATTAAAAAAGAAGTGCCTGTTAACAGGTATTCATGTGAAAAAAAGTGAATTGCTGAGAGCCGGGTTGCTTTGCTTGTCAAAGCTATTGGGTTCTGAATTGGTGAATGTGGTAGGCAAGTAAAAATATTGAAAGCAGGCCGGCCAACTAAGCATTAATCGGTTGTTAAGATGCTAAGCGCTTTGTCTCATTGATAAGCTAAATATCCCACTGAATAGTGGCTAATTTTGTGTTGATAGGTAATTGCTGTGCAAGTTTACGATACCATTGCCGCAGTGGATTTGGGTTCCAATAGTTTCCGGCTACAAATTGCACGAGTGGTGGAAGAACAGATATATCCGCTCGATGTCTTGAAGGAAACAGTACGCTTGGCTGCAGGGTTAACGCAGGACAACTTCCTGGATGATGCGTCCCAATTGCGTGCCCTTGCATGCCTTAAGCGTTTTGGCGAGCGTTTACGAGGTTTGCCAAGCCATGCTGTAAGGGTGGTTGGTACAAATACTTTTCGGTTGGCTAAAAATGCATCTGCTTTTCTTGAAAAAGCAGAAGAGGCCTTGGGTTTTTCGATCGAAATAATCGCTGGTCGAGAGGAGGCGCGGCTAATCTATCTGGGTGTGTCACATGGCATGCCACCATCGCAAAATCATAGATTGGTGATTGATATCGGCGGTGGCTCTACCGAATGTGTGATTGGTGAGGGGCTGGAGCCGTTTCGAATGGAAAGCTTGTATATGGGATGTGTTAGCTATAGCAAGCGTTTTTTTGGCGACGGTAAAATTACTAAAGCTGCTATGCAGCAGGCGGAACTTGCTGCGCGCATGGAGTTACAAACAATTCGTTTTGAATTTGCTGGCGGAAATTGGCAAGAGGCGATCGGCTCATCTGGTACAGCACGTGCATTGGCAGATTTGTTAAAGCAAAACAATTGGAGTAACGAAGGAATAACGGCAGAAGGCTTGGCAAAACTGCGTTCCATGTTATTAAAAGCAGGAGAATGCAAGCGGTTGGATACACTTGGACTGAAACCGGATCGCATGCCCGTCTTGCCTGGTGGATTCGCCATTATGTCGGCAGTTTTCACTGAATTGAATATTCAGCATATGAGCGTAGCGAGCACCGCCCTCAAAGAAGGGGTTTTATATGATCTGTTAGGTCGGTTGCATCATCAGGATATGCGCGATGTTACGGTGAGCCAATTTATGCGGCGTTACCATATTGATCCATTACAAGCCAAACGTGTAGAGGACTTATCGTTGTTGCTTTTCAAGCAAGTTGCGCAAGGTTCTGATGTTGATGTTGAGACTGTGCAGCAGCAGTTGCAGTGGGTGGCCAGGTTGCATGAAATTGGTGTTTCCATCGCACATAATGGTTGTCACAAACATGCAGCATATATTCTAGAAAATGCTGATATGCCGGGTTTTTCTAAAATGGAGCAGTTTCAGCTTGGGTTGCAAGCAAGAGCGCAACGTGGGTCACTTTCTAAAATACCAAAATTGGCGGGAATAATAAAAGATTGGACTGCAATACTAGCCTTGCGTTTGGCAGTTTTGTTTTGTCGGAGTCGTACGGATGTGGTTTTACCTAAAATGCAATTGAAAAGAAGCGGTAATGAGTATCGCATTAAACTTGATAAAAAATGGATTGAGCAAAATCCGCTTACCGAAAATGCGTTACAGACAGAGATTAAAGAATGGAAAGCAGTGGGAGTCAGTTTTTCAGTAGTGAGTTAATTTTTTGAAAATCATATCGAAGCATGATTTTCACTATTCAGGCATCTACCCGAACCTCCCGGTAATATAATCCTCTGTTTCCTTACGTTTAGGATTAGTAAACACTGTTCTAGTATCACCGAATTCGATCAGATCACCCAAATACATATAAGCGGTGTAATCAGAC
>QFXG01000020.1 GCA_003402285.1 Candidatus Nitrotoga sp. SPKER
CGGATATCTTTAAAGTGATGCATGGACTCGTAGGTGATATGGCAGACCTCGATCATGCCGGAATGCTTGCCGATGCCAGGCACCTGCTTAAGCAATGCCGTTACGACCTGGTCATTCTTGACCTCACCTTGCCTGACGGCTCGGGCCAAGAGCTGCTATCTATATTGAATGGCGCAACGCCGCCGATTCCAGTGATGGTATTCTCAGCCCGTGAAGTTGGGCGAGAAGAAATCCGGAATGTAGCGTCCTTGATGGTGAAATCACGCACCAGCGATGCACAATTGCTGGCAACTATAAAACGATTGATCGGGGTGGAATAGTGGGGTGAAATTAAAAAACTTCTGTAATAGTGGTCGATGACGACAGCATGATGCTGTCAATGCTGAAGTTCATCTTGTGTGGCGAACATTATTTTGAATCTGCCCTAATTGAACGGCATATTTTGTTAGGAATAACTTAAAAGTTATGCTTGAGTGCCTATGATTACACTCGATGCCTTGAAAATTGCGGTAGCGGGCATACCCATAGTGAGTCCGAGTGACTTGCAACTTTCGTTAGTGACAATAGCTGCAATAGAAGCGCCCCCTTCAAGTTCGATTATTACTTCAGAATTGATTCCACCGGATTTCACTTGTGAAATGGTACCCGCTAGATGATTACGGGCAGAAAATTTTGCTCCCTTTTCGTCAGTTGCAATAATGATTGATGAGGATTTGAGAAGTGCGAATGCCTTTGCCCCAACTTGTAATCCAAGTCCCTCTGCGCTTTCATGGGTGACTATAGCGACGATTTTCTTTCCGCCGGCCACTTCCAGCTCAATTTCATCGTTAACAGAGCCTCGCTTGACATTCGTTACCTGGCCTGGAAATTGGTTATGGGCACTGGTTTTCATATTTATTAAGTTGTTAGGACCTGCGGCGCCCCCTAGAAGCAGGGGGCGGTGCCGAGAAGGGTGCGCTTAAACCGGACGTGCGCCAGTCTTGATGATTGTTCCGACGTGCTCACCGCGCAGCGCGGCGGTTAGCCTGCCCGGGACGAGTCCGTTTACTATCTGCACGCGCTCGATATGGCGCGCAGTCGCCATGACCTCAAGGAGGGCACGGTCGAATGGTAGTGTGCCCTTGATTTTTGCGAGGTCAGCAATGCTCGTTTCGCGGAGAAACTGCGCCTGCTTGCTGTCGGAGCCATTGGGATCAGCGGTGTACACGCCATCGACATCCTCGACTATCGTCAGGCCAGCCGCTCCGAGTGCGTCGGCGAGCAGGAAGGCGCCTGTATCGGCCCGGTGGGTCGGGATGCGCGAGTTCGGAAACTCGTGATGATGGTACGGTGGGAACGCACTGGCTACGACCGCACGGGCCGCAGCAAGGTGAATCGCCAGCTGGCTGGCAACGGTCGGGTGCTCGACGTAAGAGACGCCCTCCGGTGCGAGTACAGACGCCAGTATGTGACCGTTTTGGCCGGCCTCGCTGGCGGCGAGTGGAGCGAGCGAGCCGACTGGCAGACCGAGATCGAGGCCGACGCCATAGAGGTGGCGGGCGCGGATGCCAGCGCCGGTCAGAATGAGCAGGCGGTGCTCGGGCAGGAGTTTACGCAATTCGTCCACGATCGGCAGGATTGCTTCGGCACCGCGATCCATAATGGAGCGACCGCCGATCTTGACGACCTGTAACCAAGGGAGGATCCGGATTGGTTGTATGCCCGCGACGGGACGGGTCAGGTCGCTATCTTGAAGGGTCTGGCGTGCAAGCGGCGAGGCGACATGTTTAATGGTATTGGTGGTATCAGTCATGATGGTACTCCTCAATTTGCGGTGATGATGGTGCCGACATGCTCGCCGGCAAGTGCGCGGGTCAGGTTGCCGGGGACGAGCCCGTTTATAACCTGCACCTGGCGGACGTGGGTTGCGGCCTGAAGGAGGTCGAGCACCGGAAACTCGATGATCGAATCATGTAAACCCTTCGCTTTCATCTCGTCGACCGAAATTTTCGGGATAAAGGTGGGCTTTTTCGAGGTCTTCGGATTGGCGGTATAGAGGCCATCCTCGTCTTTCACGAAGATCATTGCCTTGCAACCGAACTGCTCAGCGAGCAGGAAACAACCGGCGTCGGTGCGATAGGGCGGGATGACGCCTTCGACAGGGGGACGCATCCAGAGAGCGTAGGGCGGCATGCCGCTAAAAATGACGGCGTGCACCTCGGCCAGGAAGAGCGGCACTGCCGATAATCCCGCACCACTGACCGTGCAGATACCGTGCTTCGCGAGGAGTTGCCCTAACATGGCGGCGTTCTGGTCGGCCACTGAGGCGCCAAACTGCGCGAGCACGCCCGCCGGTAGGCCAAGCCCCGCAGCGATTGAGTAAAGGTGTCGAGCCCGCGTACCGGCGCCGGTACCAATTAGTAGCTTATGAGCCTTGCGGGCCGCGACGATCTCGTCCACGAGCGGGTAAACGGCCGCACGACCGCGGTCGATGACGCTCTGTCCGCCAATCTTGATCACCGTCGCATCCGGCAATATCCGGAAATTTGCTGCTGCCGACGCTGCCTTTTGAAGCTGTGCATCGGTCAGCGAGCGCTGCATCAAGAGCTCTTCGAGCCCCACTGTCGTGTTAGTCATGGGATTTCCTTTCATTGTATTTATTCACTGCGGCACTACTTGGTGGATCCGCGAACCACCCCGGCAACAGCTTGGTTAGCCTTCCAGGATAGGAATAGAGAGGTTTATTAGGGATGCTCTGAGGTGCCTGTAATAACAACTCCCTGGCTGGATGATTATGATACAGCCTTATGCTAGAGTCAATATAACCAAAAGACGTTTATGTTAGTCATGGGGTTTCTTTTCATTGTATTTATTCATTGCAGCACTACTCGGTGGATCCGCGAACCACCCCGGCAACAGCTTGGTTAGCCTTCCAGGATAGGAATAGAGAGGTTTATTAGTGATGCTCTGAGGTGCCTGTAATAACAACTCCCTGGCTGGATGATTATGATATAGCCTTATGTTAGAGTTAATATAACCAGAAGGCGTTACACGCAGGATTGACAGCGCCGTGGTAAATAGGCGTCTTGGGTTATTCCAATATCGTCATGTAATTATTGGCAGAAGCAGGGTATATTCCGCAGCTTCATAAGTTCAATCAAGCTTATCACTTGCACCAGCTTATGCCGTGATACCTAAAATTACACTGGATGCTTTGAAAATTCCCATGGCTTTTGCCCCGACAACGAGCCTAAGCGAAGTAGAACTTTCGTTGGTGATGATGGCAGCAATCGAGCCTCCACCAACCAAATCAATGATCACTTCCGTGTTGACCACTCCTGGATTCACGCGAGAAATGGTGCCGCATAAACGATTGCGGGCGGAAAAGTTAGTGTTGTTATCATCTATCACGACAATGACCGATGATGACTTGATAAGGGCGAATATTTCTCCGCCGAGACACAACCCAAGTGCTTCTGTGCTTTCGTGAGTAATGATAGCGACAATTTTTTCTCCACCGACTATTTTGAGTTCGATTTCGTCGTTGGCGGCTCCTCGTTTGATTGCGGTGACCTTGCCTAGAAACTGGTTGCGGGCACTGGTTTTCATGTTCATTCGTTTAATCAATAAGAAATCACTCGCGATTCCTTCCGCTTGCCGACTAAGTCGATCAACAAATTCACGATGTTCCCGTTCAATGATTCTAAAGCTTTCTACTAATTGCTGGCCGCGCTGAGTCAAGCGGGTACCGCCGCCGCCCTTGCCTCCCGATACCCTTTCTACCAAGGGTTCGCCTGACAAATTGTTCATGCTGTCAATGGCATCCCAAGCGGCCTTGTAACTCATTTTGATGGATTTGGCTGCTTGGGAAATAGAGCCGCATTCGGCGATTTTAGAGAGCAAGCCTATGCGACCCGGACCACCAAAATTTTCACCGCCCACCGTCATCCATACTGAACCATGTAATTCAATCGAATTTTCTTTTGGCTTCATATTTTAATTCCATTTCATTTTCGTAATTTAAAATATACCGGCAGCTCGCTTATTGACCGCACTCATTATGGTAACAGGTTATTTTATCTTGTGATTTACCTAAATTTAAGGACGAGAATAAGTTCCATTTTGGGTTTTTTCGGTACGCAGGAAAAACGATTCAAAAGAGTGCTATATGCGTTCACCATGAAATTGTTAAGGCTATTGCAGGGGGAAATTTTCATTCCAGCTCATCCTGTAAAAGAAAGATAACGACAGCTTGTGTGGCTACAAAAATGAACAAAGTTTATCTTGAATAAATTCATTAGCCGATTTTACATGGAGCGGGCAGATGTCCGAGTTTTGTGCATAAGAAATTGATTGTAAATAATATTATCAAGTATTAGCCCTGCTATTCAGCAGGGTTGCAGAAATTGCTTGAGTCATCGTTATATTTGAGTGTATATTACGCTTTCACGAACTGCTTGTTTCGTAGAGATTGGATTTAATTGTCATATTGATCATGGCATTTGGTCTTGGTTAAAAAGCAGTTAATGTATGCCATTAATTATTTGGGTGATTATTTATGAATGCAATGTTAATAGGTGCGGATCACTTGGGAAATATCCCTGAATTACTTTCTGATTGGGACATAAACATAACCCGTCATATCACGGGACGGCATGTATCACATCAGCGTAAACAACATGGATTGCCAAGGAATACAGAGCTTTTGATATTGTTCACGGATTTTCTGGGTCATAACGTGATGCGTCATTTCCGCAACCTGGCGCAAAACCAAGGCATACCCTTTATAGCGTGCCGTCGATCTACAAGCTATTTAGCGCAGTCGCTGGAATGTTGCTTTAGTAAATAAATTTGGACGATAAAAATGTTTAAACTGCCATCGCATATCTTGATATTTGTTCGTTTGTTAATCCAATAGCAACACTATAAGTATTAATGTCGGCAACACAATAAAAAACATCATTTTCGGAGTAACGGGCTGGACTAAAAGAGCTACTTTCGACGCATTTTGAAATTTGCATGGGTTTTAAGTATTATCCTGAGCTTTATGGTTTTGCGCTGGTTAACTATTGAGTCTCAATCAAAGTCGGCATCGCTCGCCTTAATTCCTGCACTCAACATGAAGCGCCCGCTTTAGTATGATTATTATTGAATAATAGCTAACGAGCGAGACGATTATTGTCTGGATGTCTAAGCTAAAAATCTTAGCTATTGCAGTTTGGTTCGGGTAGAAATGTCCCCTTGACTGTAAAGTAGAAATGTCCCTTTTCACCTGCACTACCTCCATTACAAGGTGGTTTTACGCCCCACGGTGTCGGACTTGCCGATGGGTATATTTCTCCAGGGGTGATTCAGTGCTGGCTTGTGCGCCTTGTTTTTTGCGTTGCGCTTTGCCATTGCATTATCCACCCGCGCATTAACCGTTTTACTATCGACTTCTGCAGCCTGTATAGCAATTGCAATAGAGCTAGCGATAACCCTGCTGTGCAGACTAGTAATCAATACAGAATTTTCTATGGGGAGTTGCCCGATTAAAGGGGTAATTTATGTGTGTTATTGCGTATTCATCATAGTAAACACGGTGATATACTTTAAAAAAGTGTGGGTCATTATCCTACTCCTGACCTAATTTTTTCCGTGCTTTCACGCGATTTTTCTATGTGATCTGTATTCGGGATTATTCTATGTTTCGACAAGAGACTATAAATATGTCTGCTAGCAATCCTGGTGCTTTCGTTCTCGACTACGATGCTGGAGGTCTCCAACATTTGTGTCTATCGGATTCGAGTCGAGTCGAGATTTAAGATTATTCGCCTATCTCTTCAAGGCAATGTTTGGTAAACGTCAGGTCTTATCTTTCTTATTGGTCATCAGCAACCAACGGTAAGCGAATTGCAACCAAAGCATCATATGTTGGCTACCCGTTGTAATTGGAGTGGCCGAGTTCATTATGTTTCTTAGAGGACTCTAAAGATGAAATCTGTCCGATCGCCTACCTTAAAGGTGGCAACCAAAGCACCGACTGGCATTGCCGGTTTTGATGAAATCACAAACGGAGGTTTACCGCACGGACGCACGACATTGCTGGTAGGGGGGCCAGGTTCCGGCAAGACCGTACTTTCGCTGCAATTTTTGGTGTATGGCGCGGAGGAGTGTAAAGAGTCGGGTATTTTTGTCGCTTTTGAGGAAAACTCAAAACGCCTCGTGGTCAATGCTGAAAGCTTTGGGTGGAAACTCGCGGAATTGCAGCGGAAAAAGTTATTTTTCATGGATATCCACCCCACGCCTGACATAGTCCAGTCGGGAGATTTCGATCTCAGAGGGATGCTGGCGGCGCTGGAGGTTAAGTCCAATGAAACAAGAACGCGGCGTATTGTCTTCGATGCCCTGGATGTCATATTGGCACTGCTTCCCGATGAGGCGGCGAGAAGGCGAGAGATCTATAGGCTGCATGAGTGGTTATTGGCGCGTGAACTGACAGGCATCATAACCCTTAAAGCGGGTGGGGAATATATAAACACCAGGAGTGAGCAGCCTTTCAGTTTCCTGCACTTCTTGGTGGACTGTACCGTGATCCTCAATCACAGCGTGACTCTGGGCGTGTCGCAACGCAATATGCGCGTTCAGAAGTATCGTGGTTCCAGCTTCGATGAAGATGAGTTACCTTTCGTCATTGGTCAAAACGGACTTGAGGTCGCCGTCGCCCACACGCCGAGCCGTGTGAACGTTAAGGTGACCAACGAGCGTATTTCAAGCGGAATAGAGCGGCTCGATACCATGTTGGGTGGTGGCTATTATCGCGGTGCGAGTGTGCTAATTACCGGGTTCTCAGGTACGGCCAAAACCACCTTGAGTGGTGCATTCGCGGATGCAGCTTGTCAGCGCGGCGAGCGCACCTTGTTCATTAGTTTTGATTCTGATGGTTCCGAGGTAATTCGTAACTTGGCCTCGGTAGGGATCCGGCTGGAGCGTTATGTAAAAAATGGCTGCCTGAGCATGATCTCAGCCCGCACTATCACCGGCAGTGCAGAAACATTTCTTGCGCGCATCAAGACGCTCGCTAAGGAGCACAAGGCTCGTTGTCTGGTGATCGATCCGGTCTCTACATGGTCTAAATCCGGCAATGCATTGACCGCGCGCAGTGTGGCGGAACGGCTAATTGACTGGTCTAAGGCCAACGGCACGACCTTGGTCTGCACCAGTCTGCTCGACGAGATGTCTAGCCAGTCGGAAGGCAGTTCGTCTTTGCAGATCTCGAAGATCGCGGATACCTGGATCCACCTCAATTATTTACTGCAGGCCGGAGAGCGCAACCGGGGCTTGTCCATCATCAAGTCCCGCGGCACGGCGCATTCGAACCAAGTGCGCGAGCTGATCCTCAGTGATTCGGGTGTGACACTGACCGACACCTATACTGCAGGCGGTGAGGTTTTAATGGGCGCGCTGCGCTGGCAAAAAGAACGTGCTGACCGAGTCGCGAACGAGGTCAACGAAGTTGCCGCGAAGCTTAAGCGCGTCAGGCTCGATGCAGAAGAAGCGGAGCTTGAGGTGCGAGTGAAGTCGTTGCAGACGGAACTCTTGGCAAAGCAAGTCGAAAAAGAATTATTGGTACGCACTACGGAAAGCCTCAAGGGGGAGATATCGCAAGGTCTCACTCGCATGGAAGAGTTGCGTGGGGCTGATGCAACCAAGCCCGATCGGAAATGAACTGACTATGAGCTCACAAATCATCTTTAAATTCCGGCTCTATGTCGCAGGCGATGCGCCGAATTCTGCGCAGGCGTTTGCTAACCTTACCGCACTTTGCCGGGTGTACCTTACGAATCGGCATGAGATTGAAATCGTGGATGTGTTTCGGGAACCGAAGCGTGCACTGATAGACGGTGTATTCATGACTCCGACTCTGTTTAAACTTGCGCCGACTCCCGTCCAAATAATCGTAGGGTCGCTCAGTCAGACACAGACCGTATTGCATGCTTTGAATCTGGAAGCTGTCGCGTTATGAACCCGAAAGACCCGCCACCTTTGGAAGACTCGAATGAGAAAATTTCTGCGTTAATCGAGACACTACGCCACACCGATCAACGCTTGGACGAACTAACGGCAGGCGAGGTGGATACCGTGGCGGATCATAATGGCCGGCCATTCTTGCTGCGACGTGCCCAGGATCACATGCGTCACAGTGAGGCCGCTATTCTCAACGCATTGCCCGCGCATATCGCTTTGCTTGATACTCAAGGACTCATCATATCGGTGAACGAGGCATGGCGGCGGTTTGCCAGCACGAATGCGATCCAGGGCCAAGGGCATGGGATCGGTGTTAATTACCTGGAGATTTGCGATAGGGCGAAGGGAGAGGGCGCATCTGAGGCGCATCAAGCCGCCGCAGGAATTCGATCAGTGCTGGGTGGCGGAGTTAAAAGCTTTTCGCTGGAATATTCCTGTCATTCGTCGACAGAACAGCGCTGGTTTCTGCTGACAGTAGCTCCTCTCGCGGATGACCCTCCAAATGGTGTCGTAGTCATGCACTTGAACATAACGGAGCGAAAAAAGGTCGCGCAGGAACTGCACGAAAGCCAACGTCGCTTTAGCGACCTGTTGGAAAATGTACAATTGATTTCATTAATGCTCGACTGTGAAGGGACGATTACTTACTGCAACGAGTATTTATTGCACCTGACCGATTGGCAGCTCGGGGAAGTTATCGGGCGAAACTGGTTTGAGCTTTTCATACCACCCGATATTAACGATTTAATATGCTCTTTTTTCGGAGGGCTCCTCGCTAACCAGCCAGAAACAAGGCATCACGAAAACGAGATCCTCACACGTTCGGGTGAGCGTCGGTTCATTCGCTGGAATAATTCGGTGTTACGGTCGGGAGCTGGTGATGTGATCGGAACGGCTAGCATCGGCGAAGACATCACTGAACGTAAGAAAGCGCAAGCCAGTATTATATATCTCAACCGCGTATATGCCATGCTCAGTGGTATTAACACGCTCATCGTACGGGTGCGCGAGCTCGACGAGGTGTTCCGGGAAACGTGCCGAATCGCGGTCGAAGTAGGTGGATTCCGCATGGCCTTGATAGCCATTGTGGATCGAAGCACCATGGAAATTGTTCCGATCGCTTCTGCGGGCAAAGATGAGGCGCTCCTGACTGCCATTAAAGACATGTTAGCAAGTGATATTGCACCCAATACCATGCTTGCGCGGGCGGTAAGAGAGAAAAACCCCGTCGTGGCCAACGATTCGAAAAACGACCCCCGAGTTTTGTTCAATAAAATTTATAGCGAATCAAAAGTTCGCTCGATGGCCGTTTTGCCGCTTATTGTTTCGGATGAGGTAGCAGGTGTATTTGCGTTGTACGCTAGCGAAAGCGAATTCTTCCATGAGGAAGAAATGAAGCTGTTAACCGAATTGACTGGTGACATCGCGTTTGCGATTGATCACATAAAAAAAGAGCAGCAGCTAAATTATCTGGCCTACTACGACGTTGTCACCGGACTGCCCAATCGCACCCTGATTCACGACCGCCTGGATCAAGGAGTGATGGCGGCACGGCGCAACAAGTGGCTCTTGGCGGTATTGTCAGTCAGTCTGGATAATTTCAAGGTGGTCATTGATACGCTAGGGCACAGTATCGGCGACGGTCTGCTACAAGAAGTCGCTCGCCGCCTTACTGCATGTCTGGATGACACTGGCACAGTTGGATGCCTGGGCGTAGATGAGTTCTGCATTATCCTGCCAGAGATTAGCCGTAGCGAAGACGCGACGATGGTAGCGCGTAAAGTGATCGATAGTTGTGCCGGGTCGTACCTGATTGACGGCAACGATCTGTTCGTCTGGGTTAGTGTTGGTATTACTTTGTTCCCGGACGATGCCGACGAAAGTGCTTCCCTGATCCACAACGCCCACACAGCGATGTACCGGGCCAAGAATCAGGGACGTAATACCTACCAGTTCTTTACCATGGAGATGAACCGGAACGCACAAGACAAGATGCGGCTGGAAACAGACCTGCGCTATGCGTTGATCAATGGCGAATTTTTGCTTTATTACCAGCCTAAAGTGAGTTGCACCACCGGAAAAATTACCGGCTTTGAGGCGCTGCTGCGTTGGCAGCATTCTGTGCGTGGGCTGGTGGGGCCTGACGAATTCATTCCGTTGCTGGAGGAAACCGGTTTGATCGTTCCTGTTGGCGAATGGGTGCTAACTACTGCCTGCGCACAGTTGCGATGTTGGCACGATGAGGGGTTGGGGACGCTGAGCATGGCGGTCAATGTCTCTGAGAGGCAGATCCATGTTGCCGACCTGTGCGAGACGGTGCGACAGGCGCTCGCGGCGAGCGGGCTGGCACCGATTTACTTGGAGCTGGAGCTAACCGAGAGTCAGTTGATGAAAGATGTGGATGGCGTCATCGGTGTGCTGGAGCGGATCAAGGAGATCGGCGTAAAGATTACGGTGGACGATTTCGGTACCGGTTATTCCAGCCTGGCCTATCTCAAGCGCTTTCCCATCGACAGCTTGAAGGTCGATAAGGCTTTTGTTCAGGATATCATCGCCGACCCTAATGACGTTTCGATAACGCGCGCCATCATCACTCTGGCACATAACCTGAAACTCAAGGTGGTGGCCGAAGGGGTCGAGACCGAGGGACAGCTGGGGCTTCTGATCGCCAATCATTGCGACGAAATTCAAGGTTATTATTTTAGTCGTCCTCTGCCGGTCGAGGAAGCAACTGTTTTGCTGCGCGAGGGTCGATCGCTGGACAGCCAGATGATGGCGGGCCTGAAGCCGAGCCGAACGATGCTCTTGGTCGACGACGAAGCAAATATTCTATCTGCGTTGAAGCGGCTGCTGCGCCGTGATGGTTACGACATTCTTACTGCCATGAGCGCAGAGCAGGGGCTGGAAATCCTCGCTAGTCATCGAGTCGACGTGATCATTTCCGACCAGCTCATGCCCGGCATGAGCGGGGTTGAATTTCTGCGTCGAGTCAAAACGCTACACCCAGATACAGTACGTCTGGTACTTTCCGGCTACACCGATTTACAGGCGGTGACGGACGCGATCAATGAGGGATCGATCTATAAATTTCTGTCCAAGCCTTGGGATGACGGCATTCTTCGGGCTAATATCGAGGAAGCTTTCCGGCATAAAGAAATGGCTGATGAGAACCGTCGCTTGCATACAGGGTTGGCGTTAGCCAACAGTCAAATGACAGTGGTCAACGAGCAATTGCAGAAGATGCTGGTGAATAAGGATCTTCAGACGATGCGCGACGAGTCTTTGCTCGACATCGTGCAAGAAGTGTTGCAGCAACTACCTTGGCCGATCATCGGTATTGACGATGAGTTCATTGTCGCCTTGGCTAATACCGCTGCCGATGTGATTTGTGGCGAAGGTAAGTCGCTATTGGGCCGCAATATGTACGCCTCGCTACCAGCGACGCTCCTCGCGGCGTTGGGTTCGTCCATGGCGGTAGAAACGGATATTGATATTAATGGCATTCGCTATCGTTTGCGCGGCAGTAGTATGGGTGAGCACTCGCGCTCGCGCGGTGCCCTGCTCGTTTTGCTACCACTTGTTCTCTGATTAAGCCAGTAATGATCCAAATAATTTCGCTCGACCAGATTTTACCCGGTATGGTGCTGGGAGAAGAAGTGATGAGTGGCAGTAACCTACTGCTGCCGCTCGGCACGGTAATTCAGGATGCACATATTGATAGTTTGCGTCGTTGCGGCGTGAGCGAGATCGTTGTGTTGGTGCCGAGCGAGCCTTCTACTGCGGAGATTAATGAGCAGCGCGAAGTGTTGCGCGAGCGGGTAGAGCGTTTGTTCAGACGGGCAAGTTCGAATGTGACCATGCAGGCTCTGCGGCGTGCAGTGCTTGAATACCGGCTGGAGAAATTCAAGTGAGTGAGATCACACTGCAAATGGTGGTGGCTGATCTAGACCGATTGCCGGCCTTGCCTGAAGTGGTACAGGATCTTATGGACTATCTGCAGCGTCCTGAAGTGGATATCGGCCAAGTCGCCTACAAGATCGCGCGCGATCCGGCCCTGGCAGCTAAATTGTTGCGTATTGCCAATTCTTCTTTTTACGGCCTGCAGAGGCAGGTAGCAACGATACGGGATGCTTTGACAGTGCTTGGATTACGCGCTGCCCGCACCCTGGTTATCGGGGCTGCCGTGGTGACGCACTTTCAGGCTTTGGTAGCGGTGGGCTACGATCAACGTGCTTTCTGGTTGCATAGTGCTGGGACTGCACTTTGCGCGCGTGCGTTGGCCCGTGAGCTTGGTGCCAATATGGAAAATTCTTTTACCGCTGGCCTGCTTCACGATATAGGCCGGTTTATTCTCGTGGCACTTTTCCCAGAAGCGCATCGGCGCGTGATGGCATACCGTGACGAGCACGATTGCTATCCAATTGAGGCAGAGCAAGAAATTCTTGGCTTCAATCATACTCAGATTGGTGCGGCACTCGCTGTGCGCTGGAAATTTCCTGCCGAGATAGCGGTGGCGATTGCCCACCATCATAACCCAATGGATATACCCGCAAATTCTCTCGTCGATTTAGTACATATGGCCGATGTAATGGCGCATGTGCTGGAATTTTCGGGTGGTAATGAAAAGCTGGTGCCGTGCTTATCTGATGCTGCCTGGGATAGATTAGGTATCGGCTGGGTTGAATTTAAGCGCCTGTTGGGCGAGGTAGATGCTCAGCGCGATGAGGCGGGGTGGATGCTAAGCTAAAGAAGGAAGGAATGGCGACAGCATGGAAACAGAACTGGATAATTATCATTTTGTATTTGACCATCATGTCATTCTCAGTGTCACCGATGCTGCCGGGTGTATCCTCGATACTAACGAATTATTTTCCAAGATCAGTGGCTTTTCGCGTGAGGAACTCATCGGCCATGATTACCGCATGCTCAATTCTGGTTACCATCTCAAGAGTTTTTTCGAGAGCATGTGGTTTACTATCGGTGCTGGCAAGGTATGGCAAAGCAACATCCGTAATCGACGTAAGACCGGTGAGTTTTATTGGGTGTCGACCACAATTGTGCCTTTGTTGGATGAAAATGGGCAACCCCACAAGTATGTTGTGATCTCCACTGATATTACTGCGCAGGTAAAGACGGAGGAGCTGCAATACAACCTGCAATTGTCCCGCGGGTTGTCCGAGACCCTCGCCACAGGCGTAATACCACTTTGCGGCAGTAAACTGATCCATGCAAATCCAGTAACCGAACTCACCGACTTTACGCATGATGAACTACTAAGCAAGGATTATCGCGAACTCGCCCATCCCGATTCGCGCGAACTGGCGTACCAGCGTGGTGAAGTGAGAGATGCCCATTTTGAATATCTTATTAATACCAAGAGCGACGCTGAAACCGGGGTTGAGAGAGGTACCGTAAATACTGAACTTTCAGGTGAGCCGACGGTGCTCGTTACGGGTATTACCGATACTAATACTAAACGTGCCGAAGCGGCGCAGCTGCATGCGCAGCAGGTGTTGGCCCAGGTCGTCAATGCAAATCCGATGCCCAAGTTTGTTATCGACGCCAATTGTGTCGTGACACACTGGAATAAGGCCTGCGAGATGATCACGGGCATTAGTGCGGCCGATATGGTTGGCACGAACAATCACTGGCGTGCCTTCTATAAAGAGCGGCGGCTAGTGCTGTCTGACCTGGTGGTTAAGGGCGTCAGCGAGGCTGAAATCGTCGAGTTACATTACAGTAATCCGCGATGTTTTCCACTACCCGACGGTGCTTACAATGTCGATATTTTCCATCCTTCTTTGGGTGAGCATGGCCTCTGGTTAAGTTGTACCGTAGCCCCTCTGATAAACGAACAAAAGCAGGTTGTTGGCGCCCTTACGACGTTCAGGGATATCACCAAGCAAAAATTTTTTGAAGAGGAGCTGAATCATGCGCACCGTGACCTGGAGCAGTTGGTCCAAAGTCGTACCGCCGAGCTTGAGCAGGCGAACCTTCGGTTGGCAGAGGATGTGAGGAAGCGAGAAGTGGTCGAAGCAGATTTGTTGCGGCGCAACATGGAGCTGAATGAGCTCAATGCGCGTATCACCATGGTGCAGGAGCAACTGCTGCAAAACGAGAAAATGGCTTCGATCGGCCAGCTCGCCGCTGGCGTCGCACATGAGATCAATAACCCGATTGGCTATGTGCATTCCAATATTGGGGCGCTAGAGACTTATCTGAATGATCTGTTCTTAATCCTTGACGCATATGTCCGTGCAGAGAATGTTCTGATGGTCGACAAAGCGGCACATAGCGAACTACAGAGACTTAAGGCGGAACTTGATTTGGATTTTCTACGTAAGGATATTCCGTTGCTTATGGCAGAGTCTAAGGAAGGTATCTCGCGTGTAAGCAAGATTGTCCAGGATCTGAAAGATTTTTCTCACGTCGATAGCAGTCAGAAGTGGAAGTGGATCGACCTGCATCAAGGATTAAACTCGACCCTCAACGTAGTCAACAACGAGATTAAATACAAAGCTGAAGTGGTCAAGGAATATGGCATATTACCCGAGATCGAGTGTCTGCCATCGGAGATTAATCAGGTGTTTCTTAATCTCTTGGTCAATGCTGCCCATGCAATCGCCGATACGGAGCGCGGCATCATCACATTGCGCAGTGGTTGCGACAATTTACATGTCTGGATTGAGGTCGCGGATACTGGCAGCGGTATTGCGCCGGAAAATCTGAAGCGCATCTTCGACCCTTTCTTCACCACCAAGCCAATTGGCAAGGGTACGGGCTTGGGTCTTTCTCTCTCCTACGGAATCGTAACAAAGCATGGTGGCAGCATTGAAGTGGACAGTAAGGTGGGCATAGGTACGACTTTTCGTGTCATTCTACCGCAGCGGCAGAATCATGAATCGACCCAAGAGGAAGTACCATGAGCGATACGAGTATCTTACTGCCGCCTGCTGTAGCTAAAGCAAGCGCGACACTGTTGTGCGTCGACGATGAGCAGAATATTCTTTTTGCCCTGTGCCGGTTGTTCCGCAGCGATGGCTACCGTGTGCTGACAGCTACCAGCGGTGACGCTGGAATAAAGCTTTTGGAGAGCGAGCAAGTCGACCTGGTGATTTCCGACATGCGCATGCCGGAAATGGACGGAGCACGTTTTCTTGAGATGGTACGTAGTCGTTGGCCGGACACCTTGCGCATCCTGCTCACCGGCCATGCCGATATCACCTCGACCATTGAGGCGATCAACCAGGGCCAGATTTTCCGCTACATCTCCAAACCTTGGGACGACCAGGACATGCGTCTGATTGTGCGCCATGCGCTTGAACACAAGCAGCTAGAGCATGATAAGCGGCGTCTCGAGGCCTTGACCCAACGGCAAAACGAGGAACTGCGCGAGCTGAATGCCAGCCTTGAAGCCCGGGTCGAAGCGCGCACCGCTGAACTGCGCTTGACCCATGATGCACTTGCTGCTGTCAATGAGAAACTGAAGACCAGCTTTCTTACCTCGATCAAAGTTTTCTCGAACCTGATTGAGGTAACTGAGGGGTCCCGTTCGGGACATTCACGTCGTGTCGCTGACCTGGCTCGACGTATCGCCGTCAAAATAGGACTGGATCGAGCTGCGACGCAGGACGTGATGCTCGCCGGTCTCCTCCATGACATCGGCAAGATTGGCATGCCCGATGCCCTGCTCACAAAGTCGGTAAGCCAGATGAACACAGAAGAGTTTATTCTGTTCAAGAAACACCCAATCAAGGGAGAGTTAGCTCTGATGGCACTCGACAGCCTGCGCAGCGCCGCCCGCTTGTTGCGTTCGCATCATGAGCGCTACGACGGTCAAGGCTATCCCGATGGTCTGAGCGCCACGGATATTCCGCTGGGTGCTCGCATCCTCGCCGTTGCCAACGACTACGACGGCTTACAGATCGGAAGCTTCAGTACCAAACGTCTGACTTCAGTCGAGGCGCTCGCCTTCCTCCAGCAGTCGCGGAGTAAACGCTACGACCCGCAGGTGCTCGATGCATTCGCTAGCCTGAGTGGCAGTGAGATCGCCGAAAAAGTGCAGAAGGAGTGTGCGATGGGTCCAAATGCCCTCAGACCCGGCATGATACTGAGCCGCGATCTGATTAGCCGTGAAGGCGCTTTACTGCTTGCAGCCGATTCCACACTTGATGATAGCTTGATAAAGCAGATCAGGGGTTACACCTGCTACGAAGAACGAAATGTCGTGATTCACGTGCATGCGGATATGATCGAAACCGCCACTAAATCAAAAATCGGCCAATCATTAGATTAATTAACATCTAGATATTCGTCTTCATAGGGATGAATTGCACTTTATTGATGGCCAATTCTATGAGGTGTTCGAACATGAAGCCTGCGGAAGAAGAAAGGTGGTGTTGCATCAAATTTTGTGGCGTGTTTATCCAAAGCTTTACTCTATTGCGAGTATGGTATTGAAATTGAATTAAAACTGACCACCGATCCCATGCATGTTGCGCGCTTTCGGCATCATGCTGTGCTGGAATCCATGGTGCTAGGTAAACCTTTCCGTCGTAAGCTTTACAACGTCTATTTCGATACGCCAGATCAGGATTTGCAGCGCGCGGGCGTTGCCCTCCGTCTGCGCAGAATGAATGGAAGCTGGACACAAACGGTCAAGAGTGACGGGGGCGTTGAAGCGGGGCTGCATCAACGCAATGAGTGGGAGTGGCCGTGTGCGGCGAGGAGCCAGAATCGGCGCCGATTACGGCCTCAGACCTCAAATTGTTGAGCCCAAGTTGCTGGCGCGGCCGCGGTCGCTGTTCGTTACTGATTACTGGCGCACTATATGGCAGCTTCGCATAGCGCAAAGGGGTCGAAATCGAATTGGTGTCCGACCAAGGTGAGGTGCGTGCAGCTGATATTCGTCAGTCGATCCGTGAAATAGAGCTCGAACTGAAGACGGGCGAAGCGGCGAGCCTGTTTGAAGTCGCACAGGCCATTCAGAAACACGTGCCGTTCTGGGTAGCGACAGAAGCAAGACACAGCGCAGTTATATGCTATGCAACGGAGAGACGCCGTCACCCCGTAAGACGCAGTATGTGCCGCTGGCGCCAGAAATGCCGGTTGCGGAAGCATTTCAGCGTATTGCGAGGGAATGCCTCTCGCAACTTCAAGAAAATGTGGTGGAACTGGGGCAAGATCCCGAATATCTGCACCAAGCGCGCGTCGCGGTGAGAAGATTACACTCGGTGCAGGTGTGTTTGAAACCGTATTCCCTGAAGTGCGCGCCAGCGTTGTGGAGGAGTTGCGCTGGCTCATGGGCTGTCTCGAGTCAGCGCGGGACTTGGGCGTATCCGTTACGCAAACGCTGCCGCACATTGTCGAACAGTTGTCCGACAATCGAGCGCTGGCACGGTTGCAGGCTGATGCCGCCAAATTTCACGATACCTGCCGACAGGCAGCACTTGAAGCTGTATTGTCGCAGCGCTACACACGGCGGCTGGTGCTGACGCTAGGCCTTTAACTTGCGCGCCAGGCCGAGTTGCCAGGAGTCCCCGTTGTGCTTGGCGAACTTGCCACCCAAACCTTCACCGGGCAACACAAGCGTGTACGCCGCAAAGGGCCACTCCATGCTGCGTTGAACACCACTGAACGTCATGCGCTAAGGATCGCAAGCTAAGAAGCTACCCTATGCGACGGAGTTTTTTTCTGGCATTTTACACATATAAACGTGCGAGCCTCTGTCTTGAGGCTCTGGCTGCGTTACAGGATGTGCTCGGCGCACTTCGCTTCTGTCACACAGCGGTTGTTAGCGGATTTGTCTACGTAGCGCGGGCAAGCAGGTATCGTTATTGGATGGGCGGCCCGCTCGAGGGGAGTGTACTTACAAAAATTACGTCACGCATGGCGTAATTTTTTGCGGCAAAAAGTATTCTGGAAATAATGCGGATGCCAGTAAAAACGCTGTGGTTTCTTGCATTGCGTGGCTTGAACGCTGATGGAGACCAGATCCTCAATAATAGTCAGTTTCTGACATATTTCATCAGAAACTGACAGCCAATGCTGTCGTCACAAAAGCATTATTGTTAACGACATTATTAATCTTTGTGAAAATAGTGTCGTTGCTACTCAATGCCCTGGCTTCCATTCTCCACACCATATTATTTGTAATGTGATAGTCAAAATTGGTTGAAAAGCCCCATGTTTTAAAGCCATGAGGTGTGCCAGTTACGATGATGACTCCATTTTTATCATCATAATATTCAGCTCTTATTGCAATAGCAGTTTTTGCTGTTGGCGTATATTTCACGATAATCGTGGGGTTGAACCACATGTTCATGGCTGAAGAGCCTTTATTTTTTTGTTCCGCACCGATATCAAAACCCAGTATTGTGGCAAACTGATTATTTAGCTGAAAAATCCCATAAAAATTATGGAAATAACGCATTTTCTTATCACTATCAGGCTGGTCGTTGCCAATAAATGTACTACTATTTAAGGTGAGTTTGGGAGATGGCTTATAAGTAATCTGCGTACCAAATGAAGGGGAGGGGTTCCCTTCAACGCGTTGAAT
>QFXG01000021.1 GCA_003402285.1 Candidatus Nitrotoga sp. SPKER
TCCTGCGCCTGATTGGTGAAGTGGGTAAGGCTCGACAGATGGAGTTCCAATTCCAGAGCAACACGCGTCGCTCGCGCCCGGTTCTCTCTGTGATCTCTCTTGCCTTGCAGCTTGTGCAACACGGGATGGCGGCATTCCAGCCACAGGAGTTTAGAGATGCCCTTGCGAGACTGCGTTATGAGCATCATGCGCTGCAACTTTGAGGGGAGACCTCAGAGTCTGACCCTATTTTCTCTTTGGACCGTAGGGTTATGCGTTATGATCACATAAATCCGATATTGTTTTGAAGAAATTCAATTGATTATTTCCCCTTTCCAGCGAGACAAGGGAGAGCTTAACCATTTCATCCAGCCCCTCTGAGAACATATCAAAGAACCATAATGAGCTCTCCAGATTAGTTGTTTCCCCAAGCACCACTTGACTGAGGTGATCTGAAACTGAAACTCTGGTCTTTATTAGCATGGTATGCGATCCAAAATTTGGATGCGCCATCTCTGAAAACAAAGTGTAGTGCTCGTCGATCGGAAAATTCGACCTATCGACTAATTCCTTAATGCATGTGAGCACATTCACACTGTTCGGAAGCTGGGAGCTGTCGAAGCTATTGTGCAATTTTGACCAATCATAGCGGCTACCTCTCGTGGCTTTGTCTAGGTTGGAAAAGAGATCGTAAAATGTTTGTGAAATCCCTTTGTTCCACTGATTGACGTCAATTCTTCCTCGCTTGGCATGTTTGAATGACTGAATGATCTTTTGAGTGGAATCCTCAATCCTTCGCAAGAAATAAAAGAAAAAGGCGACGTGCTCTATTGCCGATCTAGAAAGTATCCCGGCGGAAAGGTAGTTTCTCGATAGGAGGACAAGATTAAGTGATTGAAACATCTGCTTCAGTTTATAGAAATGCGTGTAAACGAAGATGAAAAGCAGGCTTTCGCAAAGTTTAACCTGACAATTTAGACCACCTGGATGTATTGCTGATAGTTGCTTTGGGTCATAAGTTGAGTAGGCAATAAGAGAAACGTCTTCTGGCAAGCCATCTAGTCGGGAGCAAAGCGTCTCGTATACCTTGCAAAGGCTTTCGAATCTAGGAGCAGATTTCTTCGATAAGCTTTTGTAGATCGCTGCTGAATTATCAGGCAAGAGATCAGAAGGCAAGCAATCGATCAATTTATTCGAAGCCATTTATGAGCTAGCTCTCTCTGACTGGTGCAGACGCATAACGTAATTTAGACACCCTAAAACGCGCCGGTAAAAGCACCTTCAAGGTGTATAAACTGGCATCTGTCTCGCAATGCCTTGTTTTAATAAATGGTAAAATTATTACACACCCTAATTTCCCGGATAAAAGCACCACGATAAACACTCCAAAATCACTTGACCACATGCGCGAGAAGCTACGTGTAAAGCATACAGCATTCGCACTGAGGAAACTTACGTGGACTGGATTACACGCTCTATTTTTCACTGCAAAGTATCTATATCTCCCTGCCTGGTTTGTACCGAGTGTCTTCTTCACACAAAGCGAATTTTCAATTATTCCTTACTTTAGAAAATCCTGAAGACATTACTTTGCTCAAACATGCTGTCGCTCGATCAGCATGGCATCGCCATAACTAAAAAAACGGTATTGCCGTTCCACCGCATGCCTATAGGCGGCGAGCATTGCTTCCATGCCACCGAAAGCGCATACCAGCATTAGCAGGGTGGATTTGGGTAAATGGAAATTAGTCAGCAAAACATCCACCACATTAAACTGATAACCCGGCGTAATGAAAATACTGGTTTCACCCTCCCCGGCACGTAATTGGCCTAGCTGCGCCGCACTTTCCAGCGCACGCAAACTGGTCGTGCCAACCGCGATGATCCGTCCACCCCGCGCCCGAGCTTGCAAAATAGCATTCACCGTTGCTTGCGGAATGGCATAACGTTCGCTATGCATCACATGATCACGGACATCATCTACACGCACTGGTTGATAAGTGCCGGCGCCAACATGTAATGTTAGATAGGCGAGTTGCGTACCTTGAGCGCGTAAGGTGGCGAGCATTGCGTCATCAAAGTGCAGCCCTGCCGTGGGCGCGGCTACCGAACCAGGCTGAGATGCGTATACCGTTTGATATCTCTCTTCGTCTTCGGCATTCGCTGCATGAGTGATATAGGGCGGCAACGGCAGTTGCCCGTATTGTTCCAGCAATTCCGATACGTTCTCTGTGCTGTCGAAACGCAAGTTGAAAAATTCTCGCTCGCGTCCCAGCACTGTTACCGGGAGATGGCCTGCCAGTAACAACCGGCTGCCCGGCTTGGGCGCATGGCTGGCTCGCACTTGGGCCAGCGCATGATGTTCGTCAAGGATACGTTCGATCAATACCTCAATTTTACCGCCGCTTTCCTTTACCCCGAACAGGCGCGCCTTTAGCACGCGCGCATCGTTCAAGACCAGCAAATCATGTTCACGCACCAGGGAGGGTAAATCAGCAAACACCAGGTCTTCTCTGGCCTCTCCGCGTATACACAACAAGCGACTAGCATCTCGCCGCTCGGGTGGGTGTTGCGCGATTAAGTGCTCGGGAAGTACGAAGTTAAATTGGTCGGTGAGCATCACAAAGCTTTGCAGTTATTAAAACGCTTCGTCTTCGCGCAAATAGCGCCATTGTCCGCTGGGCAAATCGCCCAATTTTATCTTGCCGATACGCACGCGCTTTAGCCCGGTAACTTTTAGCCCAACCAGTTCACACATGCGACGAATCTGACGCTTTTTGCCTTCGCGCAGAATAAAACGCAATTGATCGTCATTCAGCCAGCTCACTCTGGCGGGCTTGAGCATCTCGCCGTCCAGTTTAAGACCGTGGTTCAGCAGGGATAGACCGTTAGTTAAAATTTTTCCCTGCACGCGCACCAGATATTCCTTATCGAGGCTGGAATCTTCGCCGACAAGTTGTTTGGCGATACGGCCATCCTGAGTGAATACCAGTAAACCTTGCGAATCAATATCCAGCCGGCCAGCAGGTGCGATGCCTTTCAAATGCATGGGATGAAAAGACAACGGTGATTGATCGCTGGCAAAACGTGCTGAAGCATTAATCAGGGTCACTGCGGGTTTGTGGTTGTCTTCTGCCTGCCCGGAAACAAAGCCAATCGGCTTATTCAGCAGGATTGTTACGCGTGTTTGTTGCTGTGCCTGGGCGGCGCGATTTAACGTGATGCGCTGTGCAGGGTCTATTTTCGTTCCCAGCTCAGTTACTGGTTTGCCATCCACCAACACCCAACCACGTTCAATATAGCTGTCTGCCTCGCGGCGGGAGCACAAGCCCTGTTCAGACATCAGTTTCGAAAGACGTATTTTTTCCATATTTTTTGTAATCAAGTCCAATGTGGTCGTAGCGATACATCCAGTGCGGCTATCCCAGAAACAATGCGGGAACGCTATGCTACACGATTGCAACTCTTATTATCCCTATGGTTATACCATTGGTGGAAGCCATTACATTCACGTTGGCTGTTCAGCAAGGAGAGTAAGGAGAGAGCTCTCCCGATCGGGAGAGCGTATAAAAATACGGATTGTAAAATTTTAAGCAGAAACTGCCTGTTTGGAGAAATCCAGGCCGGCAAGCTGATAAAAATTTTCCAGATCGCTTAAATCATCCAGCACCGCTGATGCGCCAGAAAAATCATGCTTGTTTGTGTAGTTATTTATTGTAATAAATGTTTTTATTCCAGCAGCCAAACCAGAACGCAGGCCATTCTCAGAATCCTCAAGCGCAATGCAATCCTTAGCATCAATACCTAGTCTTTCCAACACCCAAAAATAAATATCAGGTGCGGGTTTCTTATGCATAACGAGATCGCCATAACCAATGACGTCGAACAGCGCTACACTATCCGCGCCCAATCCCTGTTGTAGAAGCGTAACAACGTTATCCAACGAGGTAGTGGTAGCAATAGCAAGCTTCAAACCTGCCTGTTTGGCTTCGGTAATCAGGCGTTTTATATTAGGGCGCAGTGGAATGCCACCTTCGCGTAGCATCGCGGTGTAATGCGCGGTCTTGGCCAAATGGAGATTTTTCACAAAACCCTCATAATCGGCTGGCTTTTTGAAATCAGGTACATAGGTATTAATAAAATGATTGATTCGTTCTTTGCCACCGGTCACTTTAAGCAACTGGTCATACAGGGCAACATCCCAGTTCCAGTCGAGATGATTTTCTGCAAATGTTTTATTGAACGAGAGGCGATGCGCCTCTTCGGTATCTGCTAACGTGCCGTCTACATCAAAAATTATAGCTTTAGTTTTCATTCCGAACCTTCCATTAGCGATTTAGCAATACTCATAAAAAATTTACCTTGCAGCTTAATAAAACTTCAAGTCTTTAGAGGCCATTATAAATAATATTGGAGAAGCCATATAATTAGCAAGATTAATCCGGCGGTAATTTTCTGTGAAATTCATTTCTACGTATAGATTCATTATTGCTTTTTGTCTTGGCTTGCTGACCGTTTTAGGCTTCGCACCCTTTTCACTATTTCCTCTGGTTATCTTTTCACTCGCTGCCCTCTTCTGGCTGTGGCAACAGGCAAATGAGAAGCGTGCGGCAGCATGGCTGGGATTTTTCTTTGGTTTTGGTTTATTCAGTGCCGGCATAGGCTGGCTATACGTTGCGCAGCATGATTATGGCGACATGCCGCTGTTACTGGCACTCTCCACTACCGCTCTGTTCGCTGCATTTCTGGCGCTGTTTCCCGCGTTGATTGGTTATACGCAAGCAAGGTTACAAGCACCTTCCTGGGTACGCTTGATACTGGTAATGCCCGCATTGTGGGTGCTTCTGGAATGGATACGCGGGCTGCTATTCACTGGCTTTCCCTGGTTGACACTGGCTTATTCACAGGTATCTGCCAGCCCCTTGGTAGGATATGCGCCAATACTTGGCGTTTATGGGGTATCACTCGCGGTAACGGTAAGCGCAGGATTGCTGGCACTATGGTGGCAGATGCGTTGGAATGTTCAAGGGAAAGCGGCGCTAGCCGCGCTGCTACTGTTGTGGGGCGGCGGCGCGGCACTTCGTGGCCTAGACTGGACACAACCTGAAGGCGAACCGTTCAAGGTTGCGCTATTACAGGGCAATATTCCGCAAGATCTCAAATTCAACGAAGAGAAACTTAGCGACACATTGGAAACCTATCGCCGACTGGTGCTACAAACCGACGCGCGTTTGATCATTTTGCCGGAAACCGCACTACCACTGTTACGTCACAATCTGCCGGAAAGTTACATGATTACTTTAAGTAATCACGCCAAGCAAAACGGCGGCGATATCCTGATCGGTACTTTTGAAAGTGACAACGAGCTGCACTACAACAGCGTATTCACACTTGGCACAGCATATAGCCAAAGCTACCGTAAAAATCACCTGGTGCCATTCGGAGAATTCATTCCATTGCGCCCAGCGCTGGGTTGGATCATTAACGAAATATTGAATATTCCCATGTCTGATTTAGCGCGTGGCGGCGAGCGACAACAAGTATTGCGCATAGCCGGCCAGCGTGTTGCGGTACAAATTTGTTACGAAGATGTATTCGGCGAAGAAATCATTCGTTACTTGCCTGAAGCTAGTTTGCTGGTAAATGTCAGCAACGATGCCTGGTATGGTAAATCGCATGCTGCGATGCAACACAACCAGATCGCACAAATGCGCGCACTGGAAACAGGACGCATGATGCTACGCGCTACAAACACGGGGGTAACCTCTATCATCAGACGCGATGGCAGCGTACAGCAGATGTTGCCACAACATGAGGAAGGTATACTCGCTGGACAGGCGCAAGGCTATACCGGCAACACACCCTATGCGCGCTGGGGCAACGCGGCGGTGCTGATTATTTTGCTAATGATGCTTGCCCTCGCCAAGCTGGTGCCACGAAAGTAATCCTCTCACCACTTTCAGTACACTCTCACAGCGTCAGAAATTTAAGATGAAGAAAAGCATTGAGGAATTTACAATGAACTGGGTTTGCTACCTGATTTCTTGTGCGGACGGTACTTTATATTGCGGCATCACCAATAATCTGGAACAACGTCTGACCGCACACAATGCTGGCGAGGGCGCGAAATATACTCGTGGCCGTGGCCCAGTCCGACTCATGCATGTCGAGAAATACGCCCACAAATCCGCTGCCTTAAAACGCGAGCTACAGATCAAAGAGTTATCGCGTAACGAAAAAAAAGCATTGTGCGGAATAATATGAAAATAATCTGATGAGGATCACCTAACGCTGTAACTTGTCGTTGAGCATCACTAAGTCTATATAGCGCCAATACGATTAATATGGACAGGCTTTTTTGACAAAAACAGGTGAAATATATATCATGCCCGTCTTATGTTTGAACGGCAATTTATTGATAGCTTGGACTTTGCTAATAACAACCGAGAATTACGCGGTGAAATTGCAATGGCTCAAATGCCTCGGCTTCAAGATAAGCTGGTTGTTCTTGATGCTGGTTTTGAACACGATCACAAAGAAAACATTAGCTATATCCTGCGCGGTTTTCGTGACCGGAATGATAAACCAATATTGGAAGTGAAACTGAACGGACTCTGCCAACTGCGGTGTCAGCGATGTTTGCAGGGCTTAATTTATCCATTGAAGCTGGTTTCCCAATTACTGTTGGTGAAAGAGTTGGATGAATCTTCTCTTGAAGAAGAAGATGAAATAGATAGTATTTTAGTTGACTGTCATTTGGACGTATTTTCCTTGTTTGAGGAAGAGATTTTACTAAATCTGCCATTTGCACCAAGACATCCTGTAGGCGTTTGTCGACCTGTGAAAGAAGGATATTTAGTGGAAGAAACAGATCAGATAAATCAGAATCCATTTGCTGTACTGTCCGGGTTGAAATACAAGTAGTTTTTTATTATAGGTTTTGTAAGGAGTTAATATGGCTGTCCAACAAAATAAAAAATCCCCATCCAAGCGTGGCATGCACCGCGCGCACGATTTTCTAGTTAGCCCCGCGCTGGCGGTGGAACCTTCCACTGGTGAACACCATCTGCGTCACCACATTAGCCCAACTGGCTATTATCGCGGCAAAAGAGTTATCAAAATAAAAGGCGACTAATCCCATCTAGCGGTAATGGATACACACCATATAAAAGGGTGCAAACATATCCAAAATCCAAGTTGAACAAAGCGTAAGAGGATCGCCTGGTGGATGTCACAATAGCCATTGATGCCATGGGTGGCGACCACGGAGCGCACGTCACTATTCCCGCTGCGATACGATATCTGAAACACCATCCAACCGATACTATCGTATTGGTTGGCTTGCCGGACGCCATCGAAGCTGAATTGCGTACTGTCAAAATGACTATCGGGCCACGACTGCGTATCCATGCAGCGAGTGAAGTAGTCGGCATGGATGAATCCCCGCAATTGGTGTTACGTAGCAAAAAAGATTCTTCCATGCGTGTCGCCATTAATCTTGTAAAAAATGGCGAAGCGTCTGCTTGCGTAAGTGCTGGGAATACCGGAGCATTGATGGCCACAGCACGTTATGTGCTAAAAATGTTACCTGGTATAGATCGCCCCGCGATTGCCTCATTTCTGCCCACTTATAAGGGGCAAGTCTGTATGCTAGATCTTGGCGCGAATGTGGATTGTAACGCTGAGAATTTATTACAATTTGCTCTAATGGGTACCGCTCTGGTTTATGCTATTGAACATAAAAACAATCCTACGGTAGGCCTGCTCAATATTGGCAGTGAAGATATCAAGGGCAATGAAATTGTCAAGCAAGCAGGTGAACTGTTACGGCAAAGCGATTTAAATTTTTACGGTAATATCGAAGGCAACGATATTTTCAAGGGCGTAACTGACATAGTAGTTTGCGACGGCTTTGTTGGGAATGTTGCACTAAAAACAACAGAGGGACTGGCGCAGATGTTGGGTGGTTTCCTACGTGAAGAATTTAACCGTAATATGCTTACCAAATTGGCCGGCCTACTTGCCACTTCGGTACTCAAGGCATTCAAACGCCGTGTTGATCCCCGCCGTTACAACGGTGCCAGCCTGTTGGGACTAAAAGGTATCGTGCTGAAAAGTCACGGCTCTGCCGATGCATTCGCTTTCTTTTGCGCCATTGAACGTGCCGCCGAAGAAGCGCGCGGCGGCATGTTGCATCATATTAGCGAACACATAGAGAAATGGCATAACGCATGCCAACAAAAAACAAGGGAGGCCTCCTGATATATTCAAAAATAATCGGTACCGGCAGCTACCTACCAACCAAGGTGGTGACTAACTTCGACCTTGAAAAATTGGTCGATACTTCGCATGACTGGATTATCACCCGTAGCGGCATTGTCGAGCGGCATTTTGCCGCTGAAGGTGAGCAAGCCAGTGATATGGCAGTACATGCCAGTCAACGCGCACTAGAGGCCGCTGGAATCAGCGTGGAAGAAATTGACCTGGTCATTGTCGCTACGACTACACCGGACCACATACTACCCAGTACTGCATGCATCCTGCAAGACAAGCTAGGCATTAAAAATGGCGCGGCTTTCGACGTACAAGCTGTATGCAGCGGCTTTATTTATGCGTTAAATACCGCTGATCTGTTTATTCGAGGCGGACAGGCACGCAATGCCTTAGTAGTAGGTACCGAAGCATTATCACGCTTACTTAATTGGGAAGATCGTACTACCTGTGTATTATTTGGTGATGGGGCAGGCGCGGTAGTATTGCAGCGTAGCGATGTGCCAGGCATCCTATCCGCCAAATTGCACGCCGACGGTAGCCACCGTAACATATTAAGCGCTGACGGCGGCATACGTGATGGCACAATATTTGGCAATCCTTACATTAAAATGGACGGTCAGGCAGTATTTAAATTCGCTGTCAAAGTACTCAGTGAAGTAGTGGAAGAGGTGTTAGCCGAGAACAAAATGAAATGTACCGACGTCGATTGGCTCGTTCCTCACCAAGCAAATATTCGCATAATGGAAGCGACCGCCAAAAAGCTTGGCCTGAGTATGGATAAAGTTGTAGTGACCGTTGCCCATCATGGCAATACCTCGGCGGCATCCATCCCACTAGCACTCGACACCGCAGTGCGCGATGGGCGCATTCAGTCCGGCCAGCATGTACTACTGGAGGCAGTCGGCGGTGGTTTCACCTGGGGTGCAGTTTTACTGCGTTGGTAACTTTTCATAATATTCTCCAAGTGCCTATAACTAAATTCGCTTTCGTTTTTCCAGGGCAAGGCTCGCAATCACGCGGCATGATGAACAATTATGCCGACTTCCCCGTAGTGCGTGATACCTTTACCGAAGCTTCCGATATATTGCACCAAGACTTGTGGCACTTAGTTGCAGAAGGCAGTGATGGGGAGCTCAACGCTACTGTAAATACGCAGCCGCTTATGCTGACTACCGGAGTGGCAGTTTATCGCGCCTGGCAAAGCTTAAATGCTCCGATACCGGCATTACTGGCTGGCCACAGCCTCGGCGAATACACCGCGTTGGTAGCGGGTGAGGCACTGCAATTTGCTGATGCTTTGCCACTGGTACGTTATCGAGCTGAATGTATGCAAGAAGCCGTGCCAGAGGGTGTAGGCGGCATCGCCGCAATTCTTGGATTAGATGACGAAAGTGTGCTCAAAGTGTGCATTGAGGCCGCTCAAAACGAAGTATTGGAAGCCGTCAATTTCAACACACCCGGACAGGTAGTCATTGCCGGCAACCGTGCGGCGGTGGAACGTGGTATGGAATTAGCCAAGGTCAAAGGTGCGAAACGCGCGGTGATGCTACCGATGAGCGTACCATCACATTGCAGTCTATTGCGTGGTGCGGCGGAATTGCTGCGCGTGAGATTAAATGACGTGATGATGCAAGCTCCCTCCATTCCGGTGCTGCACAATGCCGATGTAAGAAGCTATATGGATGTACCCTCTATTAAAGATGCTCTCGTACGCCAGTTATATTCGCCGGTACGTTGGGTAAAAACCGTGCAATGTTTCGGTCAACAATTTATTACACATAACGTGGAATGCTCACCTGGCAAAGTGCTAATGGGTCTGAACAAACGTATTGACACCAACCAACAGGCATTGGCACTGAACGATAGCACAGCCTTAAAATCCGCATACGCAGCATTATCATAAGAAAACTGGAGAGTGGATGAATTTGCAAGGACAGATCGCATTGATAACTGGCGCCAGTCGCGGCATCGGACAGGGAATTGTGTTGGAACTAGGCAGACAGGGTGCAACCGTGATCGGCACTGCAACTACCCAAGATGGAGCACTGGCAATTAGTAAGTATTTGGTAGCAGCTGGCCTTCAGGGCTGTGGCATGGCGCTAGACGTCAATGATGTCATACAAATTGATCAGGTGATTAGCGATACTCGAAAACAATATGGTGAAATTTCTATTTTGGTAAATAACGCGGGTATTACCCGCGACAATTTGCTAGCGCGCATGACCGATGAAGAATGGGACGACATCATGTCGACCAACCTCAAATCTGTGTTTCGAATGAGTCGCGCCGTACTGCGAGCCATGATGAAGGCACGTCATGGTCGCATTATCAATATTTCCTCGGTAATAGGCAGTATGGGCAACGCGGGACAAGCTAATTACGCCGCCTCCAAGGCTGGCATCATCGGTTTCAGCAAATCGCTAGCTTGCGAAATCGGAAGTCGAAATATCACCGTTAATTGTATTGCACCCGGTTTTATCGCTACTGATATGACCGAAGCATTATCACAACCACAACGCGACAAACTGGTTGAACATGTACCATTAAAACGTTTGGGACAAGTGGCCGATATTGCTGCCACCGTAGCATTTCTTGCCGGTCCGGGAGCGGCCTATATAACCGGCGCAACCTTACATGTGAATGGTGGAATATACATGGAGTGAGGTAAATCTCAGTCGTATTTTATCTCTGACCAGACAAACGACTCTTTTCAAATTCCGGTATTAAATGCTGCACCCAACGCATGTATGTCTTGTGAGCAAACGTTTGGGTTTCTGTTCGCCCCCTGCCCAATTCCTCCATGCTTTTTAAGTTTGCTATTACTATCCTTCGTCAGTCCAAAAGATATCAATCCAGCTTACAGCAAAATTTGCATCCAGACTGTCACCTATCCGCACCATAGCATCGCATTCATATATCCAAAGAAGGAATCTTAATATGAATTGATTTTAAGAGTACTAGCGCCATGAGCATCACTCTGTTTACTTCAAAACAAACGTTTGATACACTTGTTTAATTCCCTCTTAATAAATCATATGTCGTAGTTACGCCCGATAAAAACCTACCTACTTCCAGCATTCTATCGTTGAGCACCTCTCTAGCATGATTACTGAAACAAAAATTAACTTGAGTGAACAGACACGCGAGCGCTTGCTTGCAGCCGCTCGTTTGGTTTTCTCAGAAAACGGTTTTCAAAACGCTACGGTACGTGAAATTTGCCGCCATGCAGAGGTAAATATTGCAGCGGTAAATTATCACTTTAGCAGTAAAGAAGCTTTATTCGCTGCCACTTTGAATTTTGAGCCACTGCTGGCATTGTGCAACAAAATCAATCAAGACTCCATTTGCGCCCAGGTGCGCTTACTTAACTTTATCCACGACTTTTTGATACAACTGCTGGATAAAAAAGAATGCTCCGTGCAATGCCAGTTTATGGCACGCGAACTGGCAGAGCCCACTCCAGTACTGGGGAAGATCGTGCAGGAAGCCATCGCACCGATACATCAGTTTGTCGCAAATCTAGTGCGCGAAATTGTAGGCAACAAGATCAGTGAAGCAGAATTGCGTCGCTGTGTGTTCAGTATTTTTGGCCAGTGCGTGTACTACCGTCATGGACAACCCGTAATTCAGCGATTGCATCCAAATTTAAATTATGACCACCAAGAAATTAAAGCAATTGCGAAACATATCGGAGAATTTTCTCTTGCTGGTTTGAAGCAAATTGCTCAAAACAAATGTCCGTGATTACCAGGGCTTAGCTATTCAGAAATTATTCTGAATATATTTAAAAGGATTATTATTTTTACGGATGAATTGGTTAAATTGAGAAAAATGATTTACTGGAGATATACATGAAGCAAGACGCTTTTCTGTCAATTTGCAAAGCAGCTTGTGCGGCCCTATTTTTTTCCATACTGCTTTCAGGTTGCGGTTCTGGTGACAGTCAACCAAAAACTGTGGCGGCTGCCACCCCTCCGCCTCCAGAAGTCGATGTAATCACTGTTACTCCAAGCTCAGTAGTTCTCACTCAAGATTTGCCTGGTCGCCTGCAAGCATTTCGTACCGCCCAAGTACGAGCAAGAGTAGAAGGCGTGGTTGAAAAACGAAAGTTTATCGAAGGGAGTAATGTTAAAGAGGGGGATTCTCTATATCAAATTTTCCCACGCAACTATCAGACAACTCATGATGCATCCAAAACAGACGTGGCTGTTGCCCGTCAGACATTGGCACGTTATAAATATCTGCTAGATGCAAAAGCAGTAAGCCGACAAGAATATGAATTGGCAGAGGCCAAGCTCAAACAGGTCGAAGCAGCCTTTTCCAAGGCACGAGAAGATTTGGACAACACCCGTGTACCGGCTCCTATTTCGGGGCGCATAGGGCGCTCTCAAATTACCGAAGGGGCACTTGTAGGCCGTAACGAAGCCACGCTACTTGCAACTATTGAACAAGTCCATCCTCTTTATGTAAACTTCACGCAATCGGGTGCCGATACTCTCCGCCTCCAGCAGGCAATTAAAGCTGGCAAATTGACGCGAACCGAATTTACCGGAGTACAACTGGTTCTTGAAGATGGCAGTGTCTACCCCCAATCAGGCAAATTTCTGTTCTCTGATTTGGCCGTTGATCCCAGCACCAATAGCGTTTCACTCCGGGCAGAATTCCCCAATCCTAAACAAGAGCTCCTCCCCGGAATGTTTGTTCGTATTCGCTTCCCAGAAGCCAATATCGACAATGCTCTCAAAATACCTCAACGTGCACTGCTAGCGGATGCACAGGGGCAATTTGTGATGATTGTCGATTCACAGAGTAAGGTAGCGGTTCAGCGGGTTAAAACGGGCAGTATGGCGAGTGGTGATTTCATCATCACCGAAGGGTTAAAAGGTGGGGAGCAGGTCATTGTCAACGGCTTGCAAAAAGTACGTCCGGGCAGCGTTGTGAAGCCCGTCCCTTTAAATCAAGCTGCAAATGCCCCAGTGGCAATAGCCCAAGCGAAAAAATAGAGGGCTGACGTGTTAGCTAATTTCTTTATAGATCGACCCATCTTTGCCTGGGTCATCGCCCTAGCAATCCTGCTTGGCGGAGGACTCGCGCTACGCAGTTTACCGGTTACCTCTTATCCGGCTGTAGCGCCTCCGGCTCTGGCAATTACGCTTACCTATCCGGGTGCCTCCGCGCAAGTTGTTGAGGAAACCGCCGTCGCCTTGATTGAGCAGGAATTGAACGGCATCGAACATCTGCTCTACATGGATTCCTCCTCCGAACTTGGTCGGGGCACCATCACACTAACCTTCGAAGCCGGCTCTAATCTGGACATTGCCTCGGTCGAAACCCAAAATCGCATCAAGCGTGCCGAAGCGCGCTTACCGGAAGATGTGCGCCGCTTAGGGGTAACCGTAGCGAAATCAGCACGAAATTACTTGATGTTCGTCTCCCTTATTTCACCAGACAAAAGCCACGATAACGTTGCGCTTGGCAGCTATGTAGCGGCGAACCTACTGGAGAACATCCGTCGTGTGCCGGGGGTAGGTGAAGGCATACTTTTTGGCACCGAATATTCAATGCGGATATGGCTTCAGCCAGAACGGCTTCATGCATTCAGCTTAACTCCAGGCGATGTTTCACGCGCTGTACAAGCGCAGAACATACAGCTTGCCATGGGTGAGCTTGGACAACTACCCGCACTGGAGGGCCAGCAATTAAACGCTGTCATCGTTACCCAAGGCAGACTGTCCACCCCTGAGGAATTCGGTAACATCATAGTGCGCGCTAACCCGGATGGCTCAACAGTGCGTATTAAAGACGTAGCGTCAGTGGAATTAGGGGCACAAGATTATTCCGTTTCCGCTCGTCTTGATGGTCAACCATCTTCAGCCATAGCCATTCGCTTATCACCGGGTGCCAATGCCCTGGATACCGCTAAAGCTGTCAAAGCAAAGATGACGGAACTCGCCAAATTTTTTCCAAAAGGAATCAATTGGGTGGTGCCTTATGACACTTCTCAATTTGTTGAAATATCCATCCGGGAAGTTGTGAAGACTTTAGCCGAAGCAATGGTCCTCGTTTTCTTGGTTATGTATCTATTCCTCGGAAGTCTGCGTGCCACTGTGATTCCCACTATCGTGGTACCGATTGCTCTCGTCGGAGCCACCGTAGGACTGTACATTGTGGGCTACTCAATCAACACTTTGACGCTATTCGCCATGGTATTAGCCATCGGCATTGTGGTGGATGACGCCATTGTGGTCGTGGAAAATGTCGAACGCATCATGTCCGAAGAAGGACTACAGCCACGCGAAGCCACACGCAAGGCAATGGGACAAATTATAAATGCCATTATTGCCATCACTTTAGTGCTCATTGCCGTGTTTATTCCGATGGCTTTCTTTAGTGGCTCTGTCGGCGCCATCTACCGCCAGTTTTCAGTAACGCTGATACTGACTATAGCGTTTTCAATGTTGATGGCATTAACGTTAACGCCAGCGCTATGTGCTACATTGCTGAAACACACCACAGGCAATGAAAAAAAACCGGGTAAGGGTTTCTTTGGCTGGTTTAATCGTTTTTTCGGCAGAACAACCCAACGCTATACCTCTGGCGTGGGACATGTTTTGAAAAAAACCGGGCTCTATCTGATTATTTATGCCGTCATTCTGATTGCGGTGGGGGGACTGTTTTCACGTTTGCCAACCAGCTTCCTGCCTGAGGAAGATCAAGGTTATTTTATTAGCGTGATCCAATTGCCGCCAGGTTCTACTCGTGAACGGACGCTCGAAGTTCTGACTCAAGTAGAACAGTTTTATCTTAAACAAACTGAAGTTGAGCACGTTATCGGTGTGGCTGGCTTTTCATTCTTTGGTCGAGGCCAGAATGCTGCGATTGCTTTTGTTCGGCTTAAGGACTGGGATGCACGTCCTGCACCAGGAAACTCTGCTTCTTCTCTAGTTCAACGCGCCAATATGACGCTGTTTCGCATCAAACAAGCCATGATTTTTTCCATTAACGTACCACCCATTCCAGAGTTAGCCGCTGTGGGTGGATTCGATTTTCGCTTGCAGGATCGCTCAGGTCAGGGACGTGAAAAACTACTGGAAGCTCGTAATATGGCATTAGGCATAGCCGGTCAAAATCCGGCATTAGTGGGTGTCCGACCAGAAGGACAAGAAGCGGGGCCACAATTGCGGCTGGATATTGATCGATTAAAAGCGCGTGCCCTAGGCATCGATTTAGCTGATTTGAATGAAACCCTGCAATCGGCATTAGGCGTCGCCTACATCAACGACTTCGTGCGTGAAGGCCGCATTTTGCGGGTCCAAATGCAAGCAGAGTCCCGCGTAGGCACATCACCTGAGGAAATATTGCGCTTGCCTGTACGAAATGCTCAGGGCGCAATGGTACCCTTGTCCGAATTTGCTTCTCCACGCTGGGATGTCGGATCGCCCAAGCTAGATCGTTACAACGGCCTGCCCTCAATGAAAATTTCCGGTGGCCCGGCTCTTGGTCGAAGCAGCGGCGATGCAATAGCAGCGATGGAACAAGTGGCTGATAAATTACCACCCGGTTTTGGTTTTGAATGGTCTGGAACCTCTTATGAAGAACGTCTGTCTGGTAGCCAGGCAATATTACTTTTTGGCCTTTCGTTAGTTGCCGTGTTTTTATGCTTGGCAGCGCTATATGAAAGCTGGTCAATTCCAGTGGCAGTTCTGCTGGTCGTGCCGATCGGTATCCTTGGCGCATTGCTAGCCATGACGCTGCGAGGCATGCCAAACGATGTTTATTTCAAGGTAGGACTCATCGTTATCATTGGTCTTTCGGCCAAAAATGCGATTTTGATTATTGAATTTGCACGTGACCTGCAGGAGCGTGGCTACAGTTTGTTTGATGCTACGCTGGAAGCTTGCCGGTTACGATTCCGTCCCATATTAATGACATCGATCGCATTTATTTTGGGCGTATTACCCTTGGCTATTTCCACAGGTGCAGGAGCGAATGGCCGCCAAGCCATTGGCACGAGTGTCATGGGGGGAATGATAGCGGCAACAGTTCTGGCGGTATTTTTAGTACCGGTATTTTTTGTTGTTATTCGTCGCATTTTTCCCGGTCACCCACGCCGGCATCAGGAAGACGATCATGTGTCAACCCAAAAATAGCGCAATCTTTATTGATATGAAACACTGCACAAATAACTATTTCACAAAAGCCAGAACATCGCTCGTGCTTCTGCTTAGCGTTTTTCTACTAGCTGCATGCGCTGCTGGGCCAAACTACCAACGCCCGGAAATGGATTTACCTGAACATTGGACTACCCAACCAAACACTATCACCCCTGCTACAGAAAAATCGGCCAATACTGCTGGAGAACGTTGGTGGAGTCTGTATGCCGATCCAGTCCTTGATAAGCTCGAAGATGAAGCACTTGCCCATAATGTGGATGCCCAAGTTGCCACTGCACGAATATTAGAAGCGCGTGCCCAACTCGGCATAACCGAATCAGATCAGTATCCAAAACTCACCACCAATGGAGCTCAAACACGTACCAAAAGAAGCATTAACCCCGGACTTTTTATTCCTCCAGTACGAACTATAAATTTTTCACGCATCACCTTGGATGCCAGCTATGAGTTGGATCTATGGGGAAAGTTCCGCCGTCTCAGCGAAGCTTCACGTGCAGATCTATTTGCAACACAATCTAACACCGATGCTGTACGCTTATCACTAACTGCACAGGTGGCGCAGCAATATTTTGCTTTGCTATCGGCTGATGCTCAAGAGTCTGCCATACGCCGAGTGTTAGCCGGACGTCAGGAAAGGCTCGCCTTAGATAAAAAACGTCACGAGATAGGGGTTCTTTCAGAATATGAACTTCACCAATCTGAAGCCGATGCTGACAGTGCACAATCACAACTGATCTCCATTACTAAAGCGCGTGATCAACAAGAAGCAAGTCTTGCGCTGTTGCTGGGCCGCTCACCGCGTAATGTGATGAATGGAAAATTGGAGCGTGGTAAACCCACTCTTACTAATGTGTGGGTGCCCGATGGGTTACCGGCGGAATTATTACTACGCAGACCCGATCTACAAGAAGCAGAACAAAAATTAATAGCAATGAATGCACGTATCGGCGCAGCACGCGCGCAGTTCTTCCCTTCAATTAGTTTGACCTCCTATCTCGGAAGTGAAAGCATCTCTCTTTCTAATCTTTTCACCGGACCGGCAGGAATTTTTCAGTTTGCCGCTGGTATTGGTCAGCCAATTTTTAATGCTGGCCGCATTAAATTTGGCGTAAAGTTAGCAGAATCTCGCCGTGATCAGGCGTTAGCTCAATATAAGCAAGCAGTCGCCAGCGCCTTCGCCGATGTGCGAAATGCCTTGTTCGCACAAGAATCCGCGCGCCAAACACTAACTGTCGAAAGCTCCCGCAGCAGGGCACTTTCAAAAGCCCATAAACAAGCAGAATTGCGATATAACATCGGCATTTCCAGCCGCTTGGAATTTCTGGATGTTGAACGAAATTACCTGCAAGCAGAACTGAACCGGATAGATGCAGAGCGTGCCCAACGTACAGCAGTTGCTGACTTGTTTAAAGCATTGGCTGGAGGGTGGCAGCAACCCTCCGTTAAGCCCGCGCAGCGACCATTACCGTCCTAAATAAATAACCATAGAATGCATCTTAGAATTCATTATCTGTGCCCATCCTTGAACTGAGCCGTCCATTGCTCACTACACTGAAATGCAAAAACTTGCAATTTCTTTCCAAAATGATGATAATCAGCGCGAATTATTCGCATTTACATTTATTTGATTATTATTAAGTTAAAACTTCTGGTAGCGCTGTATTTGCATAGACTCCCGCTTTAATACAAGTTCTGTTATTGGCATTTAAGAATTAGAATTTGTTTCATCAAAAGCGCGTGATCATAATCAACACATATAGGTCGAATGAATAGGACTTTAACTAGCCCTTGCAACAAGTTGCACTTAGTCGCGAAAATACTAAATAGCACATAACATCCCGGATACCAACACCCATTGGCTTGAATATCTTAATGGAGAAATCATGTTTCAAACACTGATGATTACCTTTCGAGAAGGCTTGGAAGCTTTTTTGATCATTGCAATTTCATTAATTTATTTAACACAAACTAACCGCCGCGAACTTATCCCTGCCGTGCATAGCGGTGTGGGGTTTGCGCTACTGCTGTCCGCATTGCTGGGGGTAGTATTGGCTCGCATCGGTGCTATTTCTCCATTTTGGATGGGGGTAATGGCACTTGTTGCTGCCGTATCAGTCATTTATTGCACAGTGCATATGAGCAAGATGGGCAAGTTTATGAAAAAAGAAATTACCGATGGCTTCAATAAAGCATCGGAGCAATCATCCAGCCGTGCCTGGATGATCGCTTTCTTCTTTTCTGCCTTTATGGTGGGACGTGAAGGAGTCGAAACAGCAACCATGATTGCTTCACTCGCGGCGCAAGCAGAAACATCGCATATGGCGATCGGAGCAGTGATAGGCGTATTACTGGCAGGCTTACTTGCTTGGGCTTGGATCAAGTTTGGACGACGCATAAATTTACAGAAGTTTTTCCAGTTTACCGCTGTCTTCATGACAATCTTTGCATTGCAATTAATATTTTATGCGTTCCATGAATTTACCGAAGCGGGCGCGCTACCTTTGGTCGATAATGCTTATTGGCATGTAGCCACTGAGCCTTGGTCACCCGAAGGTGAGTATAGTCAATGGTTTTCGTATAGCTTTGGTATTTTACCGTTAGCTTGGCTAATCTATGCCTATTTTTCCGATCGAAAAGCAAATGCCGCTAAACTAGTCTCTTAGCATATCAATTTCATTTAATATGCCTTAATATTTAAACAAGTAATGGCTTGCTACCCTCGCGCAATAGCTATTGCAATATAAAAACGGCACATGAGCGCAATATCATTATTTTCAGCACCCCATCTCCCTATAATGACTTGGCCACAGGTCAAGCGCTCAGTACCATTGCTGTTGATCATCTTGCTTCACATCGGTTTTATCTATGCATTGCTGAACGGCTGGTTTTACCAACCCGAGCAAGCATTACCAAAAATCGAACAAGGGCCCCCAAAAGAAATATTCGTCAGCTTAATCACGGTTGACAATACACCAGAACCAACACCGCCAGAACCTCAGCCAACGCCACCAAAACCAGTGCCGGTCGTCAAACAAACTGTTACTCCACCACCGATCATTCCGGTTATTAACAAAACACCGTCAGAACAAGCCATCACGGCACCGCCTGTTCCTCCGCCTCCGCCTGCTCCACCTCAACCGGTCGTAGTGGCTCCGCCTTCTGAACCGGTGTCGCCTGCCCCGTCTGCGCCTCCGCCTCCGCCTCCCCCCACCCAACCCAAGACTGTTTCAACCGGTGTGGAGTATCAACAACCCCCCGCACCGGAATACCCCCCTCTTGCCAGACGCATGGGTGAAGAAGGACGGGTTACCCTTCGCGTATTGGTGAATGAAGCTGGTCGCCCGACCCGCGTAGATATACAAAAAACATCAGGCTCGCCTCGACTTGATGAAGCAGCAAGGCAAGCAGTTCTGCATGCAATGTTCAAGCCACATATCGAAGATGGCAGAGCAACCAGCGTTTATGCCATCGTACCTATTACCTTTCATCTGGATAACTAAAGAAGGAATCATCATGCAAGCAAATCCTTACGGATTAGAAAGTTTATGGATCCAAGGCGATTTAATCACCAAGGGCGTCACTGCAATACTTGTCATTATGTCGATCGCATCCTGGTACGTGATTGTCACTAAAGCGCTGCAACTCTTGAGCTATCGCCGTGCATCACATGCTGCCGGTCACGCATTCTGGGATACTACCAACCTCACTGAAGGTGTTTCCACGCTTGGCACCAACAATCCATTTTCCGATATCGCCTGCGCAGGCGTGACCGCCATGCGTCATCATGCTGCGCACAAAGGTCATTTGCACGACCAGCTATTACTTACCGATTGGGTTACGCTGTCATTACGGCAAGCGATAGATGAAACTTCTGGCAAACTTCAAGCCGGTATGGCGGTATTGGCATCGGTCGGTTCGACCGCCCCATTTGTCGGTCTGCTCGGTACAGTGTGGGGTATTTATCACGCGCTTGTCTCAATCGGCACTTCAGGACAGGCTAGCATCGACAAGGTTGCTGGGCCAGTCGGCGAAGCATTGATTATGACCGCGCTAGGTTTAGCGGTAGCGATTCCAGCCACCTTTGGTTACAACGCTTTACTCCGCAGCAATAAATCCACTATTGCAAAACTAAATAAATTCGGATTCGATTTGCACGCACTATTCATCACCGGCGCCCGTTCCAGCGGTACCGAGATAGTCGGCGATAATAGCGCCAAAATTGCCGCTATCAGGAGTGCATAATGGGAATGGGCTCTCTGTCCGATACGGATGACGATTTTAACCCGGAGATTAACACCACACCGTTAGTCGATGTCATGCTGGTATTATTAATTATATTTATCATCACAATTCCGGTGATCAATCACAGCGTAAAAATTGATTTACCGCGCGCGACCAACCAGCGCGATGAAATCAAACCGGAGAACATCAACCTGTCGGTTGATGCGCAAGGTCTAATATATTGGAATAACGAAACCATTGATGCGGCGCAAATGAATGCCCGTATCGCTGAAGCTTCAAAAAAGACACCACAACCTGAACTGCATATACGTGCGGAACGTACTACTCAATACGAAAAAATTGTAGAAATCATGGCTGCTGCACAGACGGGTGGATTGAGTAAAATCGGGTTCATCACTGACCCGCAAAACAAGTAATTGAACGAAGAACCCATATGAGTGCATGCGTACTGCGCTAATAACAGTCCCACATCACAATTTAACCGCATCAAAACTGAGCTCCATGCTCAGCACAAATTCCATCAAAATATATGAGCACTTAACATGCACTCTTTCTCGCCCCATTATCGACTTCGGTACTATATTTAACATCGCTCATTCTATTAATCCAGCTTTGTCATACAGGGTTTGTGCAAATCCAATAAATACATTCGAAACCCTGTAGACGGTACCGCTCTAAAAATTCCAAAATTACTGTGAATGGAAATTTAGCCCATGCCTGTAGTCTCATGCAAAAATATCAGACCAAAAATTATTTAATTTAGGGCGTCAAGAAAGGCCAGCTAGACAACCATTACTGGCATGATGCGGCTATCAATGGCAAAATGTTAACACCATGCAGTTTTGAAGAGCTGAGCTCAATAAATAATTTTAAAGGATAACCTAATGACTACGCCAAACGACCTCAAAACTGTCGGCCTCAAAACTACGCTGCCGCGCTTAAAAATCCTCAATTTGTTCGAAAATGCCGAGGTACGGCACTTAAGCGCCGAAGATGTTTATAAAATGCTTATCGGAGAGGGGCTCGATGTCGGCCTGGCGACGGTATATCGTGTTCTCACACAATTCGAGCAAGCAGGATTACTTGTCCGTCACCACTTTGAAACTGGCAAAGCGGTATTCGAGCTGAATAAAGGTGGACACCATGACCATTTAATATGTTTGCAATGTGGTCGAGTTGAAGAATTCCACGATTCAGCTATCGAAAAACGCCAAATAAAAATAGCCGATGAACTTGGTTTCACGATCCGTGACCATGCACTTTATCTTTATGCTGACTGTAGTAAAGTCAATTGCCCAAACAAGACATAAATCGAGCTCAAGAGCGAAGAATTTATTTTTTCTCTTTAAAAGTAAATATTTACTTAAGAGCGCGGCTTAAATCTGATGCCCTAAACGGAAGAATAAGCCTGTTTTAGGGCACCGCATTTTTAATAAGGGGGAAAGCCACCACGTGGTCCACCTCCAAACGAATCCCGATCCACTCACCGATAGCATGGTTATGGTGGCTCGGTACCAAGGAAAGCACGCGGTTACCGCCAGGCAGGCGTAAGGTATAAAGAATATCCGCACCGCGAAACGCCTTATGCTCAACTTGAGCTAGCAGAGAACTTGCATCGTCATGGATAATATCGTCCGGGCGTAACAATACCTCTACTTCACAGCCCTTTTTATTGCTGCCCTCATTACAGTCTATCGTAGCGTAAGCACGAGGAATTTTGCCATGAAGTGTACCGAGCTCGATTTCAACCTGGTTATCGTTAAGTAGCTTCCCCGGCAGTAAAACGCCTTTACCAACGAAATCGGCAACGAAACGATTTTCGGGCAGATGGTATAAGTTATAGGCTTTGTCCCACTGCTGGATCTCACCATCGTGCATTACTCCTATCATGTCGCCCATGGCGAATGCTTCATGCTGATCATGAGTGACAATAATAGCGGTAGCACCCTGTTGCTTAAGTATATCGCGCACCTCTAGCGAAAGTCGTTCGCGCAGCTCAACATCCAAATTGGAAAATGGCTCGTCCATCAACAATAGGCTTGGGCACGGCGCGAGCGCGCGAGCCAATGCCACGCGCTGCTGCTGACCGCCGGACAATTCATGCGGATAAGCCTGGCCACTCCCTGCCAGGCCTACTGTTTGCAACAACTCTTCCACACGCTTATTACGTTCAATACGGGATTGCCCATGCAAACCAAAGCCTACGTTAGCGGCTACATTCAAATGCGGAAACAAAGCATAGTCCTGAAACACCATGCCGATACGACGCTTCTCGGCAGGAACAATAAAACCGGGTGCGCTCACTCGTTCACCATTAAGCACAATTTCACCACCTGTAATAGGCTCGAATCCAGCAATAGCGCGGAGCACGGTGGTTTTGCCGCACCCTGATGGGCCAAGCAGACAGCCGATATCGCCCGCATTAAGTGCACAGGAAAGATCGCGCAATACTCTGCGTGCAGCATAGGACTGACTGACGTGTTTAAGTTCGAGCAGCATAAAAAGTAGTCTTCAATTTTCTTTTTTATTTATTCAACCACATAACCATAAACTCAGAAATCTCCCCAAGGATCCAGAATATTAAAAATTTCTTCTGTTTTTATGACATCAAGATGCTCTGCCTTTGTTTAAAACTAAACCCAACACACCGAAACTATTTTGAACGATACCTAGTCAGCATAACCACGGGTGCCAGTCCAGCCATTACTAGTGCCACAGCGGGTAATGCAGCACGGTTCCACTCACCGCCCGATGTCATCTCGAACACTCGTACTGCCAAAGTATCCCAACCAAATGGTCGCGTCATCAGAGTAATCGGCATTTCCTTCATCACGTCCACAAATACCAGTGCCGCCGCTGTTAAAAGGCCACCACGCAAGATTGGAAAATGCACCCGGGCAATTAAGCTGACACCAGATACACCCAAGCTGCGCGCAGCCTCATCCACGCTACGGGTAATGCGGTGCATCTGGCTTTCTATTGGACTGTGAGCCACCGCCAGAAAGCGTACCAGATATGCCAGAAGCATTACTATCAAGGAGCCTTGTAGCAGCGGCGATTGCACCCAGCCCGCAGCCACAAATCGATTATCCAGCCATGCCACCGGAATGAATATTCCTACCGCCAGTACTGCCCCCGGTAACGCGTAACCAATAGTGGCAATACGTGCCGTCATACACAACAGCAAACCAGGATGCTGGCGGGCGCTATAGCTCAACAATAGGGCGACTGCGCCTGCCAGTAACGCGGCCAAAGCGGCCAACGCCAACGAATGCCAGAAAAAATCCAAGTATCGTGCATCTAAATCTTGTTCCACTACTTCCGACGCCCAAAGCAACAACTGAGAGATAGGGATGATAAAACCAAGTGCCAGCACTATCAAACAAAAACCGGTAGCCAACCAAGCCTGGGCACCCGTCAGAAGAATGCGAGCCTGAACGCTATGTTTACCAGTCTGAGTATAGTGCATGCGTGCACGGGTCTGCTGCTCTGCCAGCAACACCACCAACACGAACACAATCAACAGTGAAGCTAGTTGCGAAGCAGCTTGAAGCGAAAACAACGAGAACCACGCTTTATAAATCGCAGTAGTGAACGTGTCGTAGTTGAATACCGCCACGGTACCAAAATCCGCCAGGGTTTCCATCAGCGCCAACATCACACCGCTCACGATCCAAGGCCGTGCCATCGGTAGGGCCACCCGAACAAACCCAACGGTGGGCGACAATCCAAGGGATTGGGCCACCTCCAGCGCGTGCTTACCCTGGGTGAGAAAGGCATTTCGAGCAATCAGATAAACATACGGATAGAGCGCTAATGTCATGACCGCAATGACACCGCCACTTGAACGTATCGACGGAAATTCAATGGGCCCCCACCATTCTCGCGCCAGGGTTTGCACCGGCCCAGTGAAATCAAGCAGGCCGATAGCGACAAATGCCGTCACATAGGCCGGAATCGCCAACGGCAATAATAGTGCCCAGGAAAACTGCCTACGCCCTGGAAACTCACATACAGCCGTAAGCCAGGCTAGGGAAACCCCCAATATTGCTACACCTAATCCCACCCCCAATACTAACCAGAAAGTATTGGTCAGCAATTGTGGCAGTTGATATTCCACCAGATGTGCCCAGATTTCCCTTTCCGGGGTCAGCAATGAGCTAAGCACTACAACAACTGGGACCAAGGTGAGCATAGCAATCAGCAATGCCGCTAAAATCCAACCACTGGGCAAACGAAATTTAAAAATAAAAGCGCCCACAATGGGCGCTTTTGCAGTAGATGTAGACAATTGCTGCATTTAGTTACTTATTTATATTTGGCACGATCCATTAATTTAACGGCAGCAGCTTGCAATTCACCCGCTTTAACTACGTTAAGGGGGTTTTGCTTAAATTCGCCCCAAGCCGCAACCCTAGCATCAGATTTCACCTTAGGATTGACCGGATATTCCATGTTTACATCAGCAAACAGATTCTGCGCTTTTTCTGAAGAGAGCCACTCAAGAAACTTAACAGCCTCTACTTGATGCTTAGCGTGGCGAGTAATGCCTGCACCAGAAATATTGACATGCACACCACTGTCTTTCGTATCCTGATTTGGCCAGAAAATCGCCAGCGGAAGATCGGGCTTTTTCTTCATCAGGCCACCGAAATAATAAGTGTTAACCACCGTTATATCGCACTGACCAGCGGCCACTGCAGCCATTGCTCGAGCATCATCAGATATAGGAGGAGTGGCCAGGTTAGTCACCCAGGATTTTATGATCTGCTCAGTTTTAGGCTCACCGTATTCCTGAATCATCATCGCCACCAGCGATTGGTTATACACCGATTTTGAAGTGCGTAAACATAAGCGTCCTTTCCACTTTGGATTACCCAAATCTTCGTAAGTAGAAAGAGCAGCTGGTTTCACTTTGTCCTTGTTGTAAATAATAGTGCGGGCACGTACCGACAAACCAAACCACTGGTTAGCCGGGTCACGCAGATGGACGGGAACATTATCCAACAGCATCTGGGATTGCACTGGCTGTAATAGTCCCAGCTTAGTTGCTTGCCACAGGTTACCGGCGTCTACCGTAATCAACATATCGGCGGGAGTATTAGCCCCCTCTGCTTTGAGTTTTTGTAGTAACGCTCCTTCCTTATCAGTGAGGAATTTGATACTGGTGCCGGTTTCCTTGGTGTAGGCGTCGAATAGTGGCTTGATGAGTTGTTCGTTACGAGCCGTATAAACCACAATTTCATTAGCCGCATAGGTAGTCATTGCCACCGTTAGCAGGGTAGTAGCGGCAAAAATGCCAGAAAAACGATGTAAGAACGACAGGCATTTGTCCATTTCTATAAACTCCGAAGTATCAGTTATATGAATTAAATGAAAAGAAAACTAAGAGCATGTACCAGTTAACCATAAATGATCATTAATTTTCCAATACGATAAAAACATGCTCTTTAATTATTTATTATTCTTGAAAAACTTTGACTGTCATCCTGAACTGGACTAAAGGATACGCCGCGCACCATTAAAGCGTTTCACCCAATATCGTTCCCCCATATCAGAGACCATCACACTATCGGATTTACTGCTGGATGCGTGAACAAATCGATTGTCACCCAGATAGATGCCAACGTGGGAAAATGTACGTTTCATCGTATTAAAAAAAACCAGATCACCCAGCTGAAGTTCAGCCCGATGAATTTTCATACCAGTTCGACTAATTGCTCGTGCATTATGGGGTAACAATATTCCAGTTGCTATGCTGTAAACGTGACGCACGAAGCCACTGCAATCCATGCCAGTATCAAAAGACTGTCCGCCTAATTTATAACCCGTACCGATCAAACTCATCGCGTAAAGCAGCAATTCAGCACGCAAGCTCTCGTCAACCTTGGAAAACATAGGTGCATCGTTCTTAACAACGTCATCCGCCCAAGCATTAGGGAACGTGAAAAGCAAAAAATTGACTAATAGTAATATGATTAAACGCATATAAATAAACGTAGCAACAGAAGTGATAATTCGAAGCGGACTTAATTTACAGTACATTCTATCTTGAAAGAAGAATAGCTCAAGTGCGGCCTGACATAAATAAAGCAAACCCGACAATTCAAATAATTATTTTTTAACTAAAAACGTCAGCATGAAATCAGTTTAAAATTTTTCCAAGATTTAAATTTTTCCAAGATTAAGTGCAGTTTAACAGAATCAAACAACTTATTTTTTCGTTCAACTTCTTTAAGTCTCAACTTTAAACATCAAATTTAGCAAGCGCACAAATACGATTAACTGATGTCGTCGTATAATAAGACCTTAATATAATTAAGTTACACTTTTATCCAATCTGGATTTACAGATGTATGCGTACGGTATCACCAAACTTAACAATACTTTTTAAAGGAACCTTCATGTTAACAACAAAATACTGCGTAACTGGACGATGGCTACCGGCGTTAATCGCCAGCTTTGGTTTAACATGGGGCATTAACGGATATACCTCCCCTCAATGGGATAATTTGCAGGCTGTAAATGAGAGTTACCAACAGGCGATTAGCAGCCCGATACGGACCAGTGATGACAAAAATGCTGATGCAAAGCGCAAACCACTAGAGTTTCTGCAATTCGCCCAAGTGCGGCCGGGTATGCTGGTAATGGATATCGCAGCAGGTGGCGGAAATACCTCGCAGCTACTCGCGCTAGTTGTTGGAAGCAAAGGAACCGTATGGGCGCAAGGAGATCAACAACGGCCAGCGCTCGTCAAACGATTGGCCGATCATCCCCAGCCGAATATGATCCCGGTAATCAGCTCTTTCGAAGACCCTATACCCAGTGATATACCCAAGCTAGACTTAATTACCATCATCCTGAACTACCATGATATCGCCTATAAACCCGTTGACCGTACCAAACTGAACCAACGACTGTTTGATGCATTGAAACCCGGTGGACATCTCGTTGTCATTGATCACTCGGCAAAGCCGGGCAGCGGAATATCAGCAGCAAAGACACTGCATCGTATTGACGAAAAGGTCGTTGGTGAAGAATTCCTGAAAGCAGGTTTCCAGTTAGAAGAAGAAAGTAACTTCCTGCACAATTCGTCCGATCCTCGTGATCAAGCTTTCTTCAATATGAAAATTCCGTCAGACAAATTTGCCTTGCGCTTTGTCAAGCCTTAGTAGATAGAAAGATCCATTGCCATAGACGCTAACCGGCACATGTTTGAACGTTAGCGTTTCATTGGAGCTTGCCACAGACAAGCTCCAATGAATATGATGGCCATACCTTCTAAAAATATCTTCATTCTTGATATTTTCAAAATTATTTTTTTGTGATTCCTCAATACTCCTTAAGTCGCCGATGGATACTGGTAGTTATCGCTACTGCTGGTTTTGTATGCGGGGAATTGGCATGGGGAATAAATACGTATACCGCGTCTGAATTAAACAACTCGCGAACACTATCCGATCTTTACAAACAGGCGGCTACCAGCCCCATTCGAACTAATGAAGACAAGCGTGCTGATACGTCACGCAAACCGATGGAGTTCCTGCAGTTCACCCAAGTGCGACCCGGTATGCGGGTACTGGATATCGCGACTGGTAACGGATATACGACACAACTGCTTGCACTGGTTACTGGGAGTACCGGTACAGTATGGGCGCAAGGAGAACAGCAAAAACCAGCTTTCATCCAACGATTGACCGATCACCCCCAGCCGAACATTGTGTCTGTAACACGCCCTTTCGAAGATCCCATACCCAATGATGTGTCCAAACTAGATTTGATTACCAACATCATGAATTATCACAACGGCTCCCACATATCGGTTGCCCGTCGGGTCAGATTAAACCAGCGATTATTCAAAGCATTGAAGTCTGGCGGATACCTCATCGTGATCGATCACTCCACCCAGGTGGGGACTGATATTGCCTCGGCAAAGAGGCTCCATCGTATGGACCAGGCTATCGTTTTGGATGAGATTCAAAAAGCCGGTTTTCGACTTGAACAAGAAAATAACTTTCTTCGCAATCCGTCCGACCCTCGCAATCAAGCTTATTTCGATATGAAAATACCGACCGACAAATTCGCATTTCGCTTCGTCAAGCCCTGATGGATGAAATATAAGTATCCATTGCCTAGATGGCGATGGGCGCCCCACCATCTCAGGTCATATCTAGAAAATAAGTCATTTCTAAATCGACAGCCACCCTGATAGGCTCGTATTTTTTATACAAATACCTCGAGTGGTTACTTTAATCCTTCCGCCTTAAGCGCCGCTTGCACTGCAGGACGGGCAGCTACACGAACCACATATTCCTTAAGTTCCGGCCAAGCCGACATATCAAACTTCAACAAATCAGACCACCGCAATATGGTAAAAAGATAAGCATCAGCCACCGTAAACGTTTCGCCCATCACCCAAGACTTACCTTCAAGATGCTTAGAGAGAAAATCCATACGTTTGCCGAGGGTTTCAACCACCACCAGCCGCCATTCCGCCGGCAGTTGTGGTTTAAACATCGCACCCATACCTTTGTGAAGTTCAGAAGTAATAAAATTAAGCATTTCTTGCAGACGGTAGCGCTCCATCGTGCCGTTCGCAGGCGCAAGCTTTTTCTCGGGGACGAGATCGGCCAGATACTGGACAATGGCGGGACCTTCCGTAAGTAGTTCACCATTATCAAGTAACAACGCAGGCACATAACCTTTAGGATTATGCGTCCAGTAATCAGCCCCATTTTCCTCATGCTTAGTAGCAAGATTCACCTTCACCAGTTCGAAAGGAAGCTGTAGTTCGCGCAGGGTAATATGAGGGGAAAGAGAACAGGCTGCGGGTGAGTAAAAAAGTTTCATAAGGATTCTCCGAATTATTGTTGGATTAATTGGTTTCTGAATAGACAAACAGCTTTGCTCTACAGCCACCGACTAGATTAACCAGTTTTATATTAATATTCATTTAAAGAATGCTCAATTTTACTTGTTACCTGCTATTAAAATAGCACCGCCTCTTGAGGACAAAAGGGATGAAACTTTATGAAACTGCAGACACTCTTCACTATTTTACTAGCTAGCACATTAACTACAGCGTGTTCTTCAGAACAACTTTACGCTGCAGGCCGCAATGCTCAAAGATCGGAATGCATCAAACGCCCCGAAGCTCAAGAGAGAGATCGTTGCCTCAAAGACGCTGGCCTCTCCCATGACGCGTACAAACGTGAAGTTGAAGACATAAGCAAATGAGTAACGACAAAGGCTGCCATCAGCCAAACATCAAGTTGCACATGGATGTCCATGCTTACGCGTACATGAGAAAAGTTTGTTCATCCCAGATTGTCCATCGAAAACGCGAATCTAATAAAATCAATATCACGAGATACACGACATAACTTAATCGACCAATTCAATCGCCAGATTATCCGCCCATAGCGTTCCACCATCTTCCAGCATGACGCCAACTATCAAAGAATAGGTAGACGGCGGGATTTTGAGTTCGATAGTGTACTGCTTCCAGTCTTGCGTGCCTTTCACGCGAGTATTTTGCATGAAATTCCAAGCTAAAATTTGGCCACTTCCATCATCTGCACGAAGAACGAGTGCACCGCCAGCTCCGTTGATATCGACACCTCTAAGCGATCCAGAAAGCCGTGCTGTTTTATTGTGCCATGATGGGTGAACGCTAATCGATTGTTGGAGCAAACCAAAAGGCTCAGAGCCATAGCGCTTGATTCGCGCACTGCTTGGGACGGAAAGCGCATTTTCCGAATCAGCCACAAAGGTATAAGAATTACCGGAACCGTGCTCAATCTCTACCCAGCCAGTTATCTTGCCTAGCTTATCGGGATTAAACGAAGGATTTTTTAAGCTGATTACCGCATCGGGAGCTGGGCGTCTGGCTTGACGGCGTGTAAATAGAGATGGCAGGGCAGCAGGAGCGGCAGTTTGCGCCACAGCAGATGTGGCAGGTACTGACGAAGTATCTGCGCTAAGAGCATGGTTTGTATAACCGACGAACAAAAGTACAACCCATAAGGGAGACATTAAATTATTCATAAATTTATAAATATAAAGTGATGCGCAATTATAGTTTGCAGGCACTTCCCGTGTGGTAACTATTTTCAATAGCAATCAACTATAGATTACAAGAAAGTTGCTAATGAATGAAATTAAGCCGAATGATCACTACGCAATGCTCCATCGAACACTTTACCTCCAGCTATTTTTCATTCCAAGGACAGCAAGGATAACGAAATGTCATACATTATGGCACTTATGAAACATAAGTTTTCCAAGTGTATGATCTATCCATCCTACGGCATCCAATAAACCTGTGCACTTGCAAGTGCGATACCTAAGGCACCTGCCATGTGCTCCCACTTAAGCATACTTCTCGTTACGTTTCAAAATTCAGCAAATGCTTCAACAGGCGATGAAATCTTGCAACTATGGTTGCAAGATTTCACTATGTCGCGAGTAACGCTCAGACCTAACAATTTTGCCATTTAACCCTGTAAGAATTTACAGCTACTTAAGTACTGTGATCCGTGGTTCCATATTCTCTATCGTTAACCAATTAAATAACATAAAAATGAAAACAGAGACAATACTGTTCAGGTAGGGTTAAATTCCCTGATTTAAAACAAAGTAATCCATTAACCTCGTCATTTCCACGCAGCGAACAATGCAACCATATTCTCCCGCTTCGCGGGGTAATTTTCAAACAACTGGATTCCCGCCTGCGTGCACTGCTGTCCGGAATAAATTGAGCCGATAGGCATAAAGGTGTTGCAGCATCTGGTAATAGGAGATATACCCCTGAGCGCCAACTCACAAACCGGAGCTGCAACATGTACAGGATAAGCCG
>QFXG01000022.1 GCA_003402285.1 Candidatus Nitrotoga sp. SPKER
TCAGTCTCGTAGATCACAACGTCCTGCTTGCCAAGCCTCAGCAGAGCGATTCGTTGCTCGAATATCTTATGCGTAAGATTGGGCTCAAGATTGAGTACCGTCAACGCCTTGAGTTCATCCAATGGCGTAACCCAGGTTGCGCTGTGCTTCAGCATTGACCATGGTGAAATGCAGTGTCTGCGCATCGAACACATAAATTTCGTTCGATGATTCATCGAGTACGCGCCCTAAGCGCGTCAATTCATGTTCCGCTTGCTTGCGTTTAGTGATATCAATCGTAACCGAAATGTAACGTTCGATCTCCCCAATAGAATCTTTAAGTGGCACGATAGCGGTATCCACCCAATACAACGTGCCATCCTTTGCCCGGTTACAAATTTCTCCTCGCCATATATCACCTCGGACAATGGTAGCCCACAGCTCGACAAAAAAAAGACTTGAATGCGTCCCGGAATTTACTAAGCGATAATCATGACCGTACAACGCTTGCTGACTGAAGCCGCTAATTTCACAAAACTTGTCATTAGCCTGAAGTATGCATCCAGCTTTGTCGGTGACGGTGATCATGGCGTGCTGGCCGATGGCCTTGATATAACTGAGCAGTTCTGAATTAATCTCTTTAAATTGCTTAACCATACGAGAATTTTGGTCGGCAAGCCGCGCATCAAATATCGAAATCAAAAGGGTTGTCAACATCAGCATGAGGGAGCCACCTCCGATCAACACTGCCATCCATCCCGAGCTTAGATCTTGTGGACTGGAACGGCACATGCCATTGATCGGAAAATTAGCAGCCGCCATTCCTGTGTAATGCATTCCCGATATTGCGGTGGCCATCAAAGCAGCACTGGCCGCTTTCAGCAAAGTGATGCTTTTAGGGCCTGGATTAGAATTCAATGTAAAAATAATTTTAAGCGCAGCCAGTGATGCGGCGATCGCAATCATGACCGACAGAACTGTTAGTAGCGGGGTATATTCGATTGACGGTTGCATCTTTAAAGCAGCCATACCCATGTAATGCATAACTGAAATACCTGAGCCAATCACAATCGCCGCAACAAAGGTTGTTTGCGCATTTTGATGGCCGTTCCTGACCGTCCAAAGTGCTATTGCTGATGCGGCAATGGCTGGAATGATGGAAGCCAGTGTCAGGGGTATGTCGTATGCCAAAGGAATGGGTAAATGAAATGCCAACATCCCTATGAAATGCATTGCCCATATTCCTACCCCCATCGAGAATGATCCCCCGATAAGCCAAATTACCATGGCACGTCCGGTTGAATGGATCACTCGGGAAGCCAGATCGAGTGCGATATATGAGGCAAAGAACGCAATTCCAATAGAAAACAACACTAACCATGGGTTATAGCTGGAGCTCATTTATTCACCTCATTAACCCAGATGTTCGCAAGTTTTGTATTGTGCAGCAACTCGCTGTAAACCTCTACCGGTGATCTAAATTGAGAGACTTTCGCGAGCGTGTATTCAAACCCCATGTAATTTCATCCAGTTACGCTTGCGTATATATCGACTGGTTGATCCCTTTTGGTAAATATTAGTGCAGCAACCCGTTGGTGTTCTCATTCAGTCCATGCTGTCACGGGCTGTGTGGGTCGCAAAAATACACCGTGACACCAGTTCATTCTGTCAGTTGTGCGTGTTAACTCATCTCGCGCCCCTGGTCATAGCTTAAGGTTTTGCGCAACGCCAGTAGAATTGCATTAACGCAGCTCACCCCTTAAATTCACTTACAAAAGTTGCACTTCAGAGTTGAGTTTGCCAGAAAATAATTCCCGCTTGCTCCCCATTAAGTCATAGCAATTTTCAGTCAATCTTGGCGAGGTTATGATTTTTTGCCATGCGTTATTTAGTATGGTATATTTCGATGATCCCATCCAAAAATAAAATTAGAAATTTAATAGCGCAAAAGCGATCGGCAGGCCCTACAGAGAGGCGTGGGTAGTGGTTAAATTAAATCGCCCCAGTGCATTACAAACACAATTATTTCAGTCAGTTGCAGTATTAATGAATTCAATTAATGACAACGCTGGATAACTTTCATAAACGGTCTTAGGTAATTTAAATGAGAACAAGTGCACGTAATACATTGAAAGGAGTTGTTGAAACAGTTATTGAAGGAGCCGTTAATTCAGAAGTCACACTTAGATTAGAAAGTGGCACAGCGGTATACGCCATTGTAACAATCGAAAGTGCGCGGTTACTGGGTCTTGTGCCAGGCAAAACTGCCTATGCACTAATAAAATCATCATGGGTGATATTGGCACTGGCGGACGAAAAAATAACAACATCGGCACGTAATCGGCTATGTGGGGTGGTCAGCCGAATCGAAAAGGGCGCAGTCAACACTGAAGTAGCAATTGATCTTGGCAACGGCAATAGCCTGGTTTCAATCATCACCAATGAATCGCAAAATTTTCTTAAGTTCTCAATTGGTAATCCAGCTTGTGCCTTAATCAAGGCATCTCATATTATTCTTGCCGTTAATGAATAGCTGTAAAGAATAAATAGTACTACCGCAGTTGATGCAGTTTTTTAATTATCGTTGTATATATTTTTATATTTCGAACTTAGATAGTTTACTCAGGGGAGATCATGATCAAAACTTTTTATTGCCCACTAGGCAAAATGATAAATAAGGCTGTCAATTTCAAGAAAGTTACAAAGTTAATAGAATTTCAAGATTCAGATCTTTTCAAAATTAAAATGTCTGAATCAAGTCTAAGAACAGGCATTCTGGCGAGTAGCTTATTAGCCGCATCTCCCTATTCCGCGGCGCTGGAAAATACGCAGTTAAAACCGCAGAAAGAGGAGTCAAGCCAGGAAATATCGGCAATAGAGCAACCGCTGGTCATTGCCCAAGCAGATACTACCTTACAAGTACAAAAAACGACTAAAACTGAAACATCCGAAGTTAAAGCCCCGGCTAAAGCTCCGGCTCAGACGCCTAGTTATTATGTTCAATTTCGTAGTTCTGGATTAGCCATACAAACTGAACCTCCTCGCTATGTCAAACAAGCCAATAAAACATGGCTTAAAGATATTGACGGTTGGCAAGATGTTAATTGGTTGGACGTTGGTGTAGAAGCTCGACTTCGTTATGAATCTCGTGAAAATGACTATCGCCGAAGAACAGATACGGTGGATGAACCCATTTCATTACGGACACGCCTTTATGCTGCTGTAAAAAACAAATTTGACCCATTCCGCGCTACCTTTGAATTCCAGGATTCTAGGCGTTTTAACCAGGGATACCCGTATACCAATTTGGAAGTCAATAAAACAGAGTTTATTCAAGGGTATGGCGAATTATATTTTAAGGATGCACTGGGTGTAGATGCACTGGGCAACGATAGGCCACTCAGTCTGCGAGCGGGACGTATGGCTTTTGAGTTAACAGATAAACGCTTGGTTGCACGAAATGAATATCGTAATACCACGAATAATTTCCAAGGTTACCGTGCAGTTTTAGGCCAAAAAAATAGCGACTGGCAAGGAACTATCTTTGCCTTTAATCCCATCGTTCGTTTTATGGAAGCAGCGGACAAAGGCAATGAAGCGCAGTGGTTTTATGGAGCTATGTTTGATGTGCGCAAATGGTCTAACGTAGCCACATTCCAGCCTTATTACTACTTACTACAACAAGATGGTAGCAAGGTAAAATATGCTTCGACGGGTGCACTTGCTACCGCCGCCGACAAAACAAATCGCAACATTAACACCGGGGGCTTACGTGCCTATGGGATAGTAGCCAATACCGGCATCGATTGGGACGTGAACTATGTCAAGCAATGGGGTACCGATAACGGACAGGATCACGATGCCTATGGTTATAACCTAGAATCTGGTTATACCTTTAGCCATGCATGGAAACCCCGTGTCATGGCCAATCTAGGCTATGCCAGCGGCGATAAAAATCCAAACGACAAAACAAGTCAACGTTTTGAACGTTTATTCGGCTTTGCCAGACCGTGGTCTCATACTGATTACATCCAGATGGAAAATATTCATGCCACCAAGATTCGCGGAGAGTTCGCCCCTACCGCCACCTTAAAACTCGATTTGGGTTATAGCTGGTACAAACTTGCCAGTGCTACAGACCGCTGGTCTGGTGGAAATAATTTACGCGACACAACAGGGAAAAGTGGCAAGGATATCGGTGATGAGTTTGACATGCGTGCACAATTCCCAGTCAATAAATACTTATCCATGGTTGTAGGCTATTCCTACTTCATGGCGGGAGATTTTGCCAAAGCAACGTCCCAAAAATTGACACCTGGACGAGGTGAAAACTCACACCTGGTTTGGATAGACGCTACGGTAGTCGCATTTTAATTTCAATCAATGAAAAGGGGTTCTACCATGATTAAAATTTTTCACACTCTTGTTATTGCAGCAGCATTCGCGGTTGGATCCAGCATCGCCACGGCAGAAACCATCACGATCGTCGCCGCTTCCAGTATTAAATTCGCTATGACCAATATCGTGGATAAATTTAATGCCGAACACCGTAATGATGAGGTAAAGACTATTTATGGCGCATCAGGAAAATTCACCTCACAAATTCAGAACGGTGCACCCTTCGATATGTTTTTCGCTGCGGATACTAACTTTCCGCAGATACTGAAAAAAGAGGGACTAACGAGCTCTGATCCAGTAATTTATGCAATCGGTAGATTGGTAATTTGGTCTTCCACGACAGATGCCACTAAATTGACCCTGCAAAAGCTGTCTGACTCAACCATTCGTAAACTAGCCATCGCCAACCCAGAACTGGCACCCTACGGCATGCGTGCCAAAGAAGCGATGAAAGCAGCCGGAGTATGGGAAAAAATCCAGGATAAACTTGTCTTTGGCGAAAATGTTGAACATACCGCACAAATGGTCAGCACCGGGGCAGCCGATGCCGGGCTTATTCCCCTTTCGCTGGCACTTAATCCTGCAATGGTTAAACAAGGCGGCTATAGCTTGATTGATGATAGCCTTCACGATCCTTTAGCCCAAGCCTTCGTCATCACCAAACGTGCCAAAGACAGCACACTTGCGCGGCGGTTTGCCGCGTACTTCCAGACCTCCGAAGCGCACAAAATCATGGAACGCTATGGTTTTGTGCTGC
>QFXG01000023.1 GCA_003402285.1 Candidatus Nitrotoga sp. SPKER
AGTTAAGTGAAGGGCAGAATCTGTTCGCTGAAATCACTGCATGGTCACGTGATCGACTCGACTTACGCAAGGGGTTGGTCGTGTATGCCATGATCAAGACGGTTGCGTTGGCAGAGTGAAACGAGCCAGGTGGGTTGAAACCCAGATGTGTTGGAAGTTAGAGGGGCAGAGTGTCTGGTTTGCGCGGGGGTGTTTTGCATTTCATGAAGTAATCTCCACGCGCGTGACCTATTCCTATAATTGCTAGTGAGAGAAGTTAATCTTCAATATTTAAGGCTTGCTATGATAAATGGTTGTATCTCCAGTTAGTCGGTTGTCGGTATTATTCGGTGTAGGTTCAATGAATTTTTGCTGGGCATCGACGGGTAATAAGCTATTTTGTTCAAGTACAGATTTAAGATAGCGTTGTATTTCACCTTTTGTGGTTCGGTCGGCAGTTGCCCGTTCAATATTTTTAATGGTGATATTTGCGCCATACTCAATTAGAAGCTGGGCAGATTCCAGATTTCCCACCTTATGCAAAGCGGTATTTCCTTTTTTAATAATCATACTTCCTGTTTCAAGTTGGACGTTAGGGCTGGCCCCGGCAACTAATAAACGTTTAGCTACGTTAGGAAAATCCACCCATATATACAAGGCGGTTAAGCCATCTTTATCTTGAAATTTAGCGTCGGCCCCGTGATCGATTAAAAATATTGCAAGTTCGGGATCGTTAACATCGAATATGGGCGGACGATTATTATAATCCACAATATTTGGATCAGCTCCGTTGTCAACTAACAGCTGGGCCGCCTCTACACTTTCGACATAGTGCAACGCCGTTTTCCCAAAAAAATCTTGGATGTTGATATCCCCACCAAGGTTAATGGCGTTCTTTATTCCCTCTAAATCGTTGTCCATTGTTGCTGTGATGATGGATTCATCCGGTTCATTTTGCATATCTATTTTCTTTAAGCGAAAGAGCTTGAAATATTTCTAGTGGGATTTACTGGGTTTATTAATATTCTCAAGAGGTTATCAGGAGAGTATTTTTATCATATTAAAATCGTACTTTGGTATGGTCTCTGGTTAAAATGGCTGTACTCGAACGGCAGAACCTGCTTCAATGTTGCCCTGTGATACCGGTAACACAATGAAACAGTTAGCTTTACTCATTGAACTGAGAATGCCGGAGCATTGCGCACCCGTTGTATGTACTATCCATCCGCCGTCTTTATCTTGACTGAGAATGCCGCGCTGAAATTCAGTGCGTCCGGGAGCTTTTCGGATGGGGCTAATGCAGGTGGCCTGAAATTCAAGGGCTAGTTTGGGATGTTGCCCCATAAGCATTCGTAAAGCGTCGCGCACGAACTGCTGGAAAGTTACCATGACTGCAACTGGGTTACCGGGTAATCCAAAAAAATGGCAAGTCCCGATTTTGCCATAAGCAAGTGGCTTACCCGGTTTCATGGCTATTTTCCAGAACACAACCTCGCCAATTTCTGCTAACAGTTGCTTGATATAGTCAGCCTCACCGACTGAAACTCCGCCGCTGGTTATGATGACATCAGCCCGTGCTGCCGCGTCTAACAAGGCGACTTTGAGGCTGGCTTTGTCGTCACGAATGGTACCCATATCGATAATTTCTACGCCTAGCTCGCCCAACATACCTAGCAGGGAATAGCGATTACTGTTATAAATTTGCCCAGGAGCCAAGGGTATTCCTGGTTGCTGCAACTCGTCACCGGTTGAAAATAGTGCAACTTTTAGCTTGCGGTAAACTTTAACATCACTTAAACCAAGCGAAGCCAGCAGGCCCATCTCGGCGGGACGAATGATCTGTCCGCGAGTCAGCACCGTAGCACCTTGCGTAATATCTTCTCCGACCAGGCGAATGTTCTGACCCCGGAGATGTCCTTCTCCTATTTCAATAAAGGATCCGGCGATCTGAACGTGTTCTTGCATCACCACGCTATCACAGCCTTCAGGAATAAGCGCGCCAGTCATAATGCGTACACATTCACCTGCAGCAACACGACCCTCAAACATGCGTCCAGCATAGGCACTGCCAATAATAGCGAGTTTGCCAGGAGCAGTTGCCAAATCGTCACTGCGTACAGCGTAACCATCCATTGCTGAGTAGTTGTGCGGCGGCACATTCATAGGAGAAAGTATGTCTGCTGCCAACGTGCGATGCAATGCATCGCACAGGTTGATCAATTCACTTTCCGCGAGTGGCGCGAGAAACTGTTGGATAAATTGGCGTGCTTGTTCAACGGGCATTGAGTTGGGGTCATAATCCCCCCTTGTTTCAAGAGTAGACAAAAAAGAAGACTTAGATTCCATGAATGTCCTTCGTTAAATTTGGCAACCGGATAAAACTTTGCAGATTACAGCACAATTATCAGACTGATTTTTAGTTTCGCTTGATTTGGGCAGTGCTGCCTGGAGGAGTGGTTTTGACGCACCTGACAGATAGATACGTACTTGCAAACTATCCCCCAATATATGACATTTCAATCTTTTTGCCTGTTTGTGTCTTGTTTTTGGTGTTTGCACTTCGTAATTCTGAATAGCGATCTGCGCGCAACCGCCATAAGTGTGCAAGAGCAGTAGAAATTTCTTGGTCTGTTTTTCCACTCTGCATGAGTGCTCGCAGATCGTGGCCGCTGTCCGCAAAGAGGCAGGTATATAGTTTGCCTTCGGTGGACAGTCTGGCACGAACACATTCGTGACAAAAGGTCTTGGTGATGCTTGAGATCACTCCGATTTCACCCCCGCCATCCTGATAGCGCCAACGTTCGGCAGTTTCGCCGGTACAGTTTGGTTCGATTTCTTCAAGTGGCATGTGGGCGGAAATTCGTCTTACTACTTCGGCAGAGGGAATCACCTCGCCCATTTCCCAATGGTTAGAAGTTCCTACATCCATGTATTCGATGAATCGCAGTATGAACGGGGAATCTTTGAAATAGCGAGCCATAGGTACGATTTCCTGGTCGTTCATACCGCTTTTGACAACCATGTTTACCTTAATCGGGCCGAGGCCTACCGAGTGAGCGACATCCAGACTGCGCAGCACATCCGATACCGGGAAATCAACACCGTTCATACGTTTGAAAGTGGCATCATCCAGTGAATCCAGGGAGACCGTAACACGATTCAATCCTGCGTCTTTCAAAGATTGAGCTTTTTTTCCGAGTAATGCGCCATTGGTAGTCAGTGTCAGGTCCAAATCATTGCCATCGTATGTTTTCAGCTTCGCAAGCATTTCAATTAAATTTTCTACGTGTTTGCGTAGTAGGGGTTCACCACCTGTAAGGCGAATTTTTTGAACGCCATGGTTAACGAAAATTTGTGCTATACGCGTGATTTCTTCAAAAGTCATCATTGAAGCCCGCGGCATAAATACATGATCTTTGCCAAATGTTTCTATAGGCATGCAATATACACATCGGAAATTACATCGATCTGTAAGTGAAATACGCAAATCCTGTAACGGACGTCCAAACGCGTCACCGATAAGCCCATTAGGCTCTTCCATAACGGCAGGAATGACTGGCGCTGTCTTGGAGTGACGATAATCTATAATTGGAATTATTTTTTTAGACATGGCATTAGACCCAATATATTCAGGCATGGTAGTAGTAAATTATCATGGGTTTAAATACTTACACTCAGGCTATAACGCAGTTTAATATTTAAGAAAGCCTAAAGATAGGCGGTAATCTTACTTTACAGATACTTATTAGAACTTTATTACTTTTTAAGTTCCTATTATTGAGGAGGTGTTTAAACTAACTCCGCACAGCAAATTGTTTGCCAGAATACACGATTGAAAGCATTTATTGTAATGCAAATAATAGGTATGTTGTGTATGAACTTTTTATTGTGTGGCTCTCGGTAAATAATGGGGTGTGACTTGCAATAGAACTGGGGTCTTCAAATGGTGTTCGTTTGGAAGATTGTGCATCAACATTTCTGGGCATTCAAGAGCAAGAAGATACAGCTTGAGATTGGATATGCATTCGTATCGTCGGGATGACCAGCATGGCACGAATTAGCGAGGAATCTGCGCGAAGCGTCCGCTGTTGAAGTCCGTGATAGCCTGGACAATTTCCTCTTGAGTGTTCATCACGAACGGCCCCTGCCCGACGATCGGTTCGTCAATCGGCTCGCCGCTGAGCAGCAGCACGACAGCATCGTTGTTTGCTTCGATAGACACGGTGCCTCCTGCGCGATCCAGTAGCACCAGCTGTGCCTCGCGGGCGACGGTGCTGTCGTTGACCAATATCGTGCCTCGCAAAATGATAAGCGCCGAGTTCCAGCCATTCGGCACGGACAGCTCACAGACTCCCCCTTGATTCAGACGCAAATCCCACACTTGCATGGGTGTGAAGGTATGCGCTGGACCGACATGCCCGTTATAGTCACCTGCAATCACCCGCACTGTGCCCGCACCGTCAGACAGCGCGACAGTTGGGATGTCGTGACTAAGGATGGCTTGGTAACCCGGCGCGGTCATTTTATCCTTGGCCGGTAGATTCACCCACAATTGCACCATTTCCAACATGCCGCCGGAGCGAGTGAATGCCTCGGAATGAAATTCTTCGTGCAAAATCCCGGCACCAGCCGTCATCCATTGCACATCTCCGGGGCCGATCACACCGCCTTGGCCTGTAGAGTCGCGGTGCGCAACCTCGCCCTTGTAGACGATGGTGACGGTTTCGAAGCCACGATGGGGGTGCGAACCGACGCCACGCGGACGGTCTGTAGCGCTGAACTCGGCTGGGCCGGCGTAATCCAGCAGCAGAAATGGGCTTAACTGTTTCCCATGGCTCTGGTAAGAAAACATCGAACGAACAGGAAAGCCGTCTCCGACCCAATGGCGGCTGGGCGCGTTGTAAACACCGAGGATATTTTTCATGGTCATCTCCTTAATGATAGTGACAAACTAATTGCTGTCAGAAGAGTAAACTAAGGACAATGTCTTGTGTAGATAATAAAATTCGCCATCAGTGTTCTATTCGGTGAACGATAAGGCTGCCATGCAAGATTTAAATGATCTTTACTACTACGTTCAAGTTGTTGATCACAGCGGCTTTGCTCAGGCAGGACGTGCGCTCTGCATGCCAAAATCCAAATTGAGTCGTCGGATTGCGATGCTGGATGAATGACTGGGCGTGCGGTTGCTTCAACGCACACCCAGTCATTTTTCTGTTACTGAAATCGGACAGACCTAATGAAGAGGCCTTAACGTAACTGGTTTCTTTGAAATCCTGAGCCAGGGCCAAAAAATTCAACCATTAAAAAATCTTCAAGCCCTTCATTATCTTCCATACGTGCTGACAGGACGATAACGCGGTTGAGGCGGTGTGATTCCCAATTAAAATCTCCTTTGAAATGCTTGCGAATCAGCTCAATCATCCTGCGAATAATTGCGCGTTCCACATCTCCACCTAACCCGGCATCGACCTCGATTACCTCGCGCCGAGAATTGTTATAGTCTGTTGTCCAGCCTCGAAATGAAAATCGGGCGGTTCGGCTGCCCATGCTGATAATTTGAAATATCCCACTTGTTCCTTCTGGCTGTAGATTGCGCCTGATGTTAGCCATCCTTTTTTCATCAGCTGAAAGCGGGCGTGGATTAGACATGGTTTCTGTATTTTCGCGTTCCTCAGAATTTTCAGCTGCCTGTCGGCGTGCTCTGGCGGCATTAATATAGCTTGCCAAATCGGTGAGAGGCGCTGAATGTGTCACTGGGGGGGGCGTTAATGGAACCTCAGTCTCTGTGACTGTTTTTTCCGGTAAAGGCTTAATTGGTATTTCCGTTTCAATAGGCCGGGGTTGAGGCGGTGGTTCAGATTTTTGTTTTGGCTCAGGCTTAGGCTCGGGTTTAGGCTCCGGTTCCGGTTTAGGAGGTTCAGTTTGAGGACTTGATTCTGGAGGTGAGGATTCTTGTTCTGATTTTGTGTCAGGCAATTCTACAAAGCGTGCATCAATTGGCGGCGAAGAAACAATCTCATCCTTGGGAGGTTTCAGGAAATAGCCAAATTCCCAAATGATGATCAGCCAAATCAAGGCCGCCAGTGGTGTTGGCCACCAGAATCGAATCTCCTTCGATCTTGATTCGGACATGCGTACCACGTTATTTATGTTTTACCGCAATCAAAAAATGTTGGGCGCCGGCAGATCGAGCCTGCAACATCGCCTGCACCACCAAACCTTGCGGTGCTTCGTTGTCCGCCGATACGACCACGTTTTGCTGCGACGCTTGCAGCAGCGGCTTGAGCGTGGTGGCCAGGGTTTCCAGTGTTACGGGAATGCGATTGATATAAATTTTGCTGTCACCTGTTAGCGTCAGCGTTACGGGTGCGTCAGATTTCAGCTTTTCGGCTTCCCCTTGGGGCAAATTCACCTGCAAGGAATCAAGATTCTGCATCGATAATGAAGACAGCATGAATGTCACCAGCAAGAAAAACATCACATCAATCATCGGAATGATCTCAATGCGTCCCTTGCGATACGTTCTGGATTTACGCAGTTTCATGGGTGCTATCCCTGCTGATCCAAACGGATGTGATCAATCAGGCGTGTACCCAGCCGCTCCATTTCATCCATTGTTTGTGATTGCAGACGAGAAAAATAATTAAATCCAAATAAGGCAATCAGCGCGATTAATAAGCCGACGGCCGTTGCAATAAGTGCCTGAGCCACGCCACCTGTCACCCCCGTAGGATTGACGATGCCGCTGCCACCAATTATCTGAAAGGCATGCATCATTCCAATAATGGTTCCCATCAGCCCGAGCAAAGGCGCCGCGGTAACGATCGTTTCTAACACCCATAACCGGCGCGCAAGAGAGTTTTCAATCACCAGCGCTTCATCAGCTGCACGAGATTCAGTCCACCATGAAGGTCGATGTCGATTGGCGATCACCACCTCGAAGAATCGCTTGTAGTAGTGGCGTTCGTTCAGTCCGGAAAGTATCTTTTCCAGGTCTTCCCATGCGAAACCATATGTTTCAACAAGGTTCAGCAAATCATGTGAAAGACGTGCAAAGCGCCAATAGAGAAATGCCTTCTCCAGCATAATGGCTAAAGCGATTACCCCCAGTAAAGACAATGGCAGGATAATCATCCCGCCGAGTTTAAATGCGATCCAGGCTTCTTGTAGCTCTTGCATGGTTATCTCCAAATGAAAGGGATAATCCCCATTTGCTTGTTAAAAAATTTATTAATTACCAGGAAATTTTCGTCGTGGTCTAAGTTGATATACATTTGTTTTAGCTTTTAATTCCCTGAACTTCCTCATTTTACTCAACTTTTAGATATTCAGCCTTCATCTTTGCGTCATCCGAACGATGACACTATTAAAGTTGAAATAAGAATGACTCTTGCTACCTGCTACTAATAGCTGCACTACGCCCACAATCTAGCGTTGCCGTCTTGTTTTCGGAGGTGGATATCGAGGACTTCCTATTAAAACCGTCCTTGAAAGTAAATCCGGTAAATTTTAAGCGCAGCCATTACGCTACAAGGGGGCCAGTCAGTGTTATTTGTCGCGATAGAAAAACTACCGATGGTTTGATACATAGGCAACAAGCTTATGCAGGACAGACGATCAATCAGACCAGTAAGGCGATATACGGCGAAAAGCAGACGTGCGGCTAAGTCATAAGATATCCCTGGTCGGTGCAAATTGATGAGATAAATAAGATTTAAAAGCGTTAGCGGCCCGCGTGGATATAATGCGGTTATCAAGATCACTGGCGTCGCCGACAAGCCTTTGCAAGTTATACGCCGCTACAAGAATCGTCCACACTTGCCAAAGCCTGCGGTGAGCTCGTGCTCCAAGACTCAAGTAACAAATCGGCTAGTGCGCTGCTGGAGCATACCCGCAATAAGTTATGATGACTAATTTGCCAATAAGCTCAGGTGGGCTCGTCAATGCCCACAAGCAAAGACAAAATAGCGTAGGGAGATTTTATGTTGACCAAATTGCACCTGAAAAATTTTAAAGCTTGGAAAAATACTGGTTCAATCCGTCTTGCGCCACTTACGGTCATTTTTGGTGCCAATAGTGCGGGCAAGAGCAGTCTCGGCCATCTTTTGTTGGCGCTTAAGCAGACGGCGATGTCCACTGACCGGAAGCGTGCCTTGCATCTGGGCGATACCAACACCTTGATTGATCTGGGCACTTTTGCGGACTGTTTGCATGGGCATGACCTTACGAATTCGCTCGACTTCAGCCTAGGTTGGACGTTGCCAAAATCGCTGGAAGTGCGCGATCCACTTCAGCCCTGGCGAGACCAAGGTGACCGTCTCGAGCTTAATGTTTCTTTCGTAGAAGGCAAGTCTGGGCAGCCTGAGGTTCAATATTTGTATTACGGCCTTGCTAACAAGCAAGGAGTGGTGCTCGATGTGGATTTCTCGCGTGGCGAGAACCGTAAATTCTCGCTTAAATCTGAACGTTATCAATTCATGAATGCAGTCGGACGCAAGTGGCCCCTCGAAGATCCGGAAAAATTTTATCGAGTTTCGGAAATCAGTATGGCGCGTTTCAAGAATGCGGGTTTCTTAACGGATTTCGCATTGGCGACAGAAACCATGCTCGGCAGCCTAAGTTATCTTGGGCCCTTGCGTGAGCATCCGAAACGTACTTATCAGTGGTCGGGCGATACGCCGGAGGGGGTCGGGCAAATGGGTGAACATGCCATTGCGGCTATCCTGGCAGCACAGAACGAAGGCAGAATACTTAATCGGGGGCCAAAAAGGCCTAGGCAGTCGTTTGCTGAGTTGATTGCTGGCTGGTTGAAGGATTTGGGCGTGATTCACAGTTTTGTCGTGAAGCCTGTGGCTGCAGGACGGAAGGAGTATGAAGTTCTGCTGAAAACTCATGCCGAGGCACCGGAGGTAAAGATTACCGATGTGGGTTTTGGCGTTTCGCAAGTTTTGCCTGTCTTGGTTCAGGCTTTTTACTGTCCGTCCAATTCTACCGTCTGGATGGAGCAACCGGAAATCCATCTGCATCCGCAAGTACAGGCGGAACTGGCTGACGTTTTTATTTCCGCGATCCGATCTCGCGAGAACGGTGAGGCACGCAACGTGCAACTGATCGTTGAAAGCCATTCCGAGCACTTCCTGAATCGTCTGCAACGACGTATCGCCGAGGGGGAAATTACCCCCGACGATGTCGCCATCTATTTCTGTAAACGGGCTGGTAGTGAAACAGAGCTGGAGCCACTGGAAGTGGATCTCTACGGCAACATCGAAAATTGGCCAACAAATTTCTTTGGTGATGAAATGGCCGATCTGACCGCACGGACTGTTGCTGCCATGAACCGGCAGCAACAGGAGAAAATCAAGTGAGAGTTACGGTGGTTGACACCAATGTTGTGTTGGTGGCGAACGGTCAGCACGCGGATGTTTCTCCCGAATGCGTCAAGAACTGTGTTCTTGCATTGCAAGAAATCATGCGTTCAGGGAAGCTGGCGCTTGATGACGGATTTCTTATCCTTCGTGAGTATCAGAACAAGACGCTGCCCAATCAGGGCAAACGGCCGGGCGATGCTTTCGTCAAATGGGCGTTAAATAACCTATGTAATGCGAAGCGGGTAGATAAAGTAACTTTGCTGGAACATGACGAACGGGGTTTTGAGTCGTTTCCTAAAGACACGGACTTGGTAAATTTTGATGCTCCAGATCGAAAATTTGTCGCAGTTTCTGGGGCGCATCTGGAAAAGCCATCCATCGCCCAAGCTACAGATTCTAAGTGGCTGAATTGGGATGCGGCACTCAAACGGCATGGGATCGAGGTGTCGTTTTTGTGCAAAGCTGACATTCAACGGTTTCACGAGAGCAAGTTTGGCGAATGAGCGATTTCTTCAGATTCCCTCACACATCACACATTGTCTGGCTCGGCGGCGGCACTCCGCGTGACGACAAGGTGTTGACGGTATCAGAGGCCGAAGCGTTCTTGGCGCATGACGTCGTACTCGAAGAAAAAGTTGACGGCGCCAATCTGGGATTTTCGGTAGATAGCAACGGAGTAATTCGCATCCAAAACCGTGGACAATATCTTTCGCGTCCCTTCACTGGGCAGTTCGCTCGCCTGAACGAATGGCTTGCAATCCATGAAAACACATTATCTGCAGCACTGGGCGAAACCCTGATCCTGTTTGGTGAGTGGGTAGCAGCTGTGCATAATTTGGATTACCAAAACTTGCCGGATTATTTCTTGGTGTTCGATGTGTATGACCGAAATGCGCGACGCTTTTGGAGTACGATCCGGCGTAATGGGTTGGCATCAGGGCTTGGCTTGCACCCCATTCATCAGGTGGGAGTAGGACATTACCAGATGAGCTCACTTAAGCGGATACTTGCCGCGACTCCAAGCACTTACCGTGATGGAGGGTGTGAGGGCATCTATCTTCGACATGAAAATAAAGACTGGCTAATTGCTCGAGCTAAGTTGGTGCACCCTGATTTTGTACAAAGTATTGGCAGGCATTGGCGTTCGCGTACCCTGCGTTGGAACTCGCTAGCAGCTGAAATTGAATCTTGTTAGGGTTTTTTGATAAATTCTGAGTTTCTAATCTTCGTTAGTTTTATGACGGATGACGAAATTAGTTGGAGTTGTCTATGACATTATGGAGACTACCCAAAAGGGTGGGCGATCATGAGCAAAGCATTTACCAAAGAAACGGACGAAAATCCTGACGATGAAGAGGGTCAGATAGTTTCACCCCTTCCACCCGGAGTCAAAAACTACATCACTCCCATCGGTTACCAGCGTATGAAAGATGAACTTGATCAGCTATGGAAAGTGGAACGTCCGGTGTTGGTCCAAACCATTACTTGGGCCGCATCCAACGGCGATCGTTCGGAAAATGGCGACTATATTTATGGCAAGAAGCGTCTGCGTGAAATCGATCGGCGCATCCGCTTTCTGTCCAAGCGTCTGGAAAACGCCGCAGTGGTGGATCCGGTGCAGCGAGAGTCGTGTGATCAAGTGTTTTTTGGTGCGACAGTCACAGTGTGCCGGCAGGACGGCGCAGAGTATACCTATAGCATAGTCGGAGTGGATGAAGCTGATGCCGGACGTGGATTGATTAGCTGGGTATCACCGCTAGCCCGAGCGCTACTAAAGGCGCGCGCCGATGATGTGGTAATGTTGCACATTCCCGGTGGCGTAGAAGAGCTGGTGGTAGTGGACGTTGCTTATCGGGCGATACGTTTTGACGATTGAGTTGCTGATAAAAACGTAAACTTTAAATATATCACCTGGAACTTTAACAGCAGTATTTCTCGTTCCATCCCCGAACTAGCCAAGAGTAGGAAATAAGCCGCGTACTCCACCCGCAATGAATTCTACGGAAATGGCCGCGAGTACCAGGCCCATTAGTCGAGTAAATACGTCTATGCCTATCTTGCCCAAACGTTGCGCCACCCACGGTGCAATGAGGAAGGTTAACCAGACCGTTACGCTTAACAACATAATTTCCAGGCTCATAATTAAATAATGCTCAATGCCGTGGGCCTTGTGTGCCTCTAGAATTACCGCGCTGATGGAGCCGGGCCCGGCCAGTAGTGGGATGGATAGAGGCACGATTGCATGGATCGAGCTTGCTTCGCTCTCAGCACTGTTATTATCGGTTGCGAGGGAGGTATAGAGGTGGCCATTCAACATTTTGAAGGCCATTAACATCAGCAGAATGCCGCCCGCCACGCGAAATGAGCTGATGCTGATACCGAAAAAAGCCAGTAGTGGTTGGCCCATAAATAAAGCAACCAGCAAAATGGCGCATACCGCCAGCGATGCGACGCGGCCAACCTTGGCTCGTTTTGGCGCCGTCATGCCGGAGGTGAACAGGATGATGACAGGGATAATCCCGATCGGATCGAGGATGGCGAACAGGCTGATAAAAATCTTGGTGTATTCGGTGAAATCCAGCATGGCGCTCAGTCAAAAAAATGTAGCAAAATTGGTCGAATAAATTCCCGGTTATCCTCTTCCGAACTTAGGTAGCAGCGACGTCGTTCGGGGCAACCGTTTTGACCCGTTCCAATACCGCTGCGAAGAAGGCATCAGTGTTGTGGAGTTGCGGCAACAGTTGCAGATACTCTTCCGCTTCCAGCGGGATTTTCTGCTGTGCGAGTATTTCTCCGGCAGGACGTAACGTAAATTCTGGGTGGTCGTCAAGAAATGCATCGACTACGGCGCGGTTTTCCTGGGGCAAAAAACTACAGGTTGTATACACCAGCCTTCCGCCGGGTTTAAGTAGTTTACTGGCTGAGGCAAGGATAGAGGCTTGCAATCGGGTGAATTCGGCTACGCTTTGGGACGATTGGCGAAATTTGATGTCCGGACTGCGGCGCAGTGTGCCCAATCCGCTGCATGGTGCATCCACAAGAACGCGGTCGATTTTTCCAGCCAGACGTTTTATTTTGCTGTCGTTTTCATGTGCGATGAGTTGCGGGTGCAGGTTGCTCAGCCCCGAACGTTTCAAACGTGGCTTGAGGTTAGCCAGTCGTTTTTCGGATACATCCAGTGCATACAGTCTGCCTTGAGACTGCATCATGGCCCCTAGCATGAGTGCTTTGCCGCCTGCGCCTGCGCAAAAATCTACAACCATGTCATTGCGTTTGGGGGCGAGAAGAAATCCAAGCAGCTGGCTGCCTTCGTCCTGCACCTCTATTTTCCCACCGAGAAACAACGGGTGTTTGGTGAGTGATGGCTTGTCCTTCAGGCGAATGCCGATGGGGGAGTAAGGCGTGGCTTGCGCGTTCATGCCGTCTGCCTGCAAGGCTTGCAGCACCTCGTCGCGCGTAGCGAGCAGGGTGTTAACGCGTAAATCCAGTGCGGCCGGTTGCTGCATGGAGCGACCTAGTGTGAGGATGGTTTCATCCGTCATGGTGATTTGCAGTTGTTCAACCAACCATTCTGGCAGTTCGGCCTGCACCGACAATGATAATTCGGCAACATTGATGGCCTTCACTTGCCCCAACCAGTCAGCCTCATCGCGCTTTAGAAGCGGGGTAAGTTCACGCAGGTTATAGCCGCCGAACTTGATCCAATAAGCCAGCGCAATACGACGCGGCGTGGCCTGATTGGCGCAGGCATGTTCCAGAAACAGGCGATGACGCAACACACCGAACATCGTTTCTGCCACCAGCGCACGCTCGTTGGAGCCAATACGCTCGCGCTGGAAAAATTGGCGCAGCATGGCGTCCGCGGGATGTTCCAGTGGCAGGATGCTGCGCAGGGCTTGGGTAACGAGGTCTAGGCGATATTCGGTCAGTAGCATGGTTCTATATTAGGGTAAAAGTATGGATGCGGTGATGGAAGTGATTACAGGTATGGAGGCGAAGTTTACAGGACAGGGCTGCATGACTTTTGAATTTCTCATTCGCCTGCGACCCGGATGTCAGAAATGACAACTTCCAGGATCATTCCACCGGAACGTTTAATCTGACGAAACTTGATTGGCAGCAGGCGATATTCCAGCCCGAGCCAAACTTCCATGCCGTCGCCATCTTGGCTGTGCAGCCTGCGCAAAGGTAATGCGCGCAACTTGCCCATTGGGGTGGTAATTTCTTCTTCTGCACCAATTTCAAGATCATATTTTTCAAGTTTTTTGCCGGTGGTGATCGCAATCGATAAAATTTTATTGTGCAGGGGACGCTGTGAGAGTTGATATAAAAAACTCAAAATATCTTGGGCATCGGGAGGTAACTCAGTTTGACCGCCGTGAGAAAAATGCAATTTATTTCTCGTCCAGTTAAAGGCGACAGCCATTTGTTGTTTGCCGCTGGATACATTTTGTTCTTCTTCGTAGCCTTCGGGCTGCAGCCCGAAGTTGCCTGCCTTGCCGTGGCTGGTTTGAATGAGTTGGTAGCTTTTAAACAATCGGGCTATCCCGGTTGATTTCGTTTCCGCTTTCAGGACATATTTATCTTCACTAATTTCAAGCTGGTGGCTGATTTCGCCAATCTTGAAATCGTCCTGGCCATAGTAAACGACAAACTTTAGTTGTGCGTGTTTGGGTAATGGGTGGGTGACTGGTTCGTCTACCTTGGCTACGGCAGATGCCGCTTCAATAGTAGGTATTGATGCTGGTTCGGAGATGGCTGCTACAGCAGATGCAGGTTCTGTAGCAGGTATTGATTCCGGTTCGGGGGTGGCTGCTACAGGTGATGCAGGTTCTGTAGCAGGTATTGATTCCGGTTCGGGGGTGGCTGCTACAGGTGATGCTGCTTCCGTAACAGGTATTGACTCCGGTTCTGATGAGGTCGTTACAGTATGTTCAGTTTCGGCAGGCGGACTTGCAGGCTCAACTTCGGGCGTGGGCACATCGACTTGCCCTGGCACCGCTTCGAGTCTAGCGCTAAGCGGGGGCAGTAGCGCTTCGCTATTCGGCAACTCTACTTGCAAGAGCCACAGTGCTGCGCTATGCAGCAGCACAGAAAGCGCGATGGTAAAAATGATGCGTCTGGTGGGCGTGCCAGAATTCATTTCATAAAGAGCCCAGAATGATTGCTACTCAAAATTTATTTGGGTCAACACCTGCGTGAATTTGTCGCCATTGGATTCGGTAATGATCATCTTGTAAGGAAAATTGCCGTGTTCTGTTGCCAACCAGAGTTCAGTTTGATTCTCACCGTCTTGCGGCGGGCTGGCTACGTGCAATGCCTTGAATGTCCCAAGCGGGATCGTCATGCTTTGGTCGGGGGTAATGCGGTAACTGTATTCATCTACCTTGCTGCCGTTAGTCATATTGAAGTTGAGTTCGGTGGCATTTTGTAGGGGTACAAACATGAACTGGTACATTGCGCTTAAGCGGTCTTGCGTTCCAGCTTGCAGCGGCAGCGTGCGTTTCCCGGAGCGATCAGTCAGCGTGATGTTTTTAGTTTTCCAGTCAAAGTCGGCGCGCGTATTCCGCTCGGTATCGAGTTTACGTCCCTGAATATAAGTAAGTGGGCGTAAGCCCTTCGCTGTCACGGTGCCTTCGCTGGTGACGCGGATGACTTCTGGCTTGAACATGGCAAGCAGGCCGATTGCTTTGGTTACGCTCTCGATACGGTAGCCGCCCTGCTTGCGGGTATAAGTTTCTGTCATGGTCGCGACTTTAATATTGCCTTTAAGTACATCGTAATGGGCATCAATGTTAGTGAACTGCATCGGTAAGGCGGGTGTAGCAGCGAATAGTGCTTGCGGGGCAATGCTAGCAAGTAATAGCAAGCTGGCTAGATAAATAATGTTACGCATGAGCGAGTTCCATTTTTGGAGAGATGAGTGGACAACCGGATTGTTCCAGGCATTTCATTTGCACCTTACCTTCCGTGCTTAAGCTGATCTCGTCATTGCAGAGCCAACGGATGGCTTGCGGAAAAATGCGGTGTTCTTGGTCTAATACGCGTGCTGCCAGGGTTGCTGGAGTATCGTCCATGAGTACCGGTACTGCGGCCTGGATGATGATGGGGCCGTGATCGACGTCGCTGGTAACAAAATGCACGGTACAGCCGTGGATCTTCACGCCGTCCTGAAGCGCGCGCGCATGGGTACTCAGGCCACTATAAGCGGGCAATAGCGAGGGGTGAATGTTAATAAGTTTGTTTTGATAGCGTGCCACGAATTGAGGGGTGAGAATGCGCATGAAACCGGCAAGTACGATAAGGTCGGGCCGGTAGCTGTCTATGCAGAGGGCTAGTTCGGCGTCGAAAGATTCGCGGTCTGGATAGTTGCGATGTGCCACAACCTTTGTTGCAATCCCATATTGTTTGGCAATTTCCAATCCCGGGGCATCGGCCCGATTGCTGATAACCGCTGCTATCTTACAGGGCAGGTCGGCTTCCAGTAGTGCGCGCATATTACTGCCGTGGCCGGAAATCAGGATAACGATGGATTTGATCGCTACGTTAACAGATTCGGGTTTGTGGTTCATCGGCTATCCGCGCTTCAATTGTGCCTATACGCCATACAGTTTCTCCAGCGGCGACTAGCTGGTTCATCGCTTCTGCGACATCATTCTGGTCCACGATAACCACCATGCCGATGCCGCAGTTGAAAGTGCGGTACATTTCTTGTTGAGCTACGTTACCTTGTTCGCGGAGCCATTCGAACAGCTTGGGTGTGCGCCAGGCAAGTCCGTCAATCACGGCGGTGACGTTGGCGGGCAACACACGCGGCACATTTTCCAGCAGACCCCCGCCAGTGATGTGCGCCATACCTTTTATACGAAGGGTTTGCATCAGCGCCAGCAATGGTTTCACATAGATACGGGTGGGCGCCATAATGCAATCAGCCAGTGTGCGCTCACCCTCAAATTTAGCATCGAGGTCGGGTTGGCTGCGCTCGATGATTTTACGCACCAGCGAGTAACCGTTGGAATGCGCGCCGTTGGAGGCGAGTCCCAGCACGATGTCGCCAGGCCGGATGTCAGCACCAGTGATGATGTTGGTTTTTTCCACCACACCTACAGCGAAACCGGCAAGGTCATATTCACCCACCGGATACATGCCCGGCATTTCAGCGGTCTCGCCACCGATGAGCGCGCAACCCGCCAGCTCGCATCCTGTCGCTATGCCCTTGATGACTTCGGTAGCAGCATCCACATCCAGCTTGCCACAAGCGAAATAATCGAGGAAAAATAGTGGCTCTGCGCCTTGCACCAGAATATCGTTGACGCTCATTCCAACCAGGTCGATGCCAACGGTATCGTGACGATTCAATTCGAATGCCAACTTCAATTTAGTACCCACGCCATCGGTGCCAGACACCAGCACCGGCTCGCGGTATTTTTTAGAAATTTCGACTAATCCGCCAAAGCCGCCTATGCCACTCAAAACTTCCGGGCGCATTGTACGTTTGGCGAATGGTTTAATGTTTTCCACCAGTCGATCACCTGCGGCTATGTCTACGCCGGCGTCGCGGTAGGAAAGGGTATCAGGTAAGCTCAAGTTGAGTTCTCGCTTTCTTCGGGATACAGTACAGGTCATTTCGTAAGCGATATTTTACTCCAAATGACCATTCCACGCTTCGCCGCACTGCAAGGGGGTGCGCTTGTGTACTGCTCGACCCTGTCCGTGCGGGCAGTATTGTTGATCGGATTGAGCCATATCCAGGGCATGGCCGCTATCGCTGTCCGTGTATCGTGATTCATTTTTTATGACGCAATTATTATTAAATATCACTCCAGACTGGCTGCCTACGCTCAATAACTTTGTACCGGGTCGCAATGTTGAGTTGCTCTCGGTATTGCAACATGCCTTGGCGGGTACCTCGAATGAGCGGTGTTTCTATCTATGGGGCGAGGGGGGCTGCGGTAAGAGCCATCTTATGCAGGCAGCAGTGGAGCAGGCACGCTCATTGGGACAGCCCGCAGTCTTTGCTCATGGCGCTGTGCCGGATTTGGTCCCGGTGATTGCAGTGGATGATGTTGAGTTGCTAGATGATGCTGGGCAGATTACGCTGTTCGCCCTTTATAATAGAGTGCGCGAAAGTGGCGGCGTGTTGCTGGTCAGCGGTGGATCTGCACCGACCCATTTAAACTTGCGCGATGACCTGCGCACCCGTTTAGGGTGGGGGCTGGTATATCAGGTGCATGCGCTGAATGATGCAGAAAAGGCGCAAGCATTAGAACAGCATGGACAAGCGCGCGGCTTTATATTGCCGCGCGACGTGACGCAATATCTGTTGCGTCACGGACGGCGTGACATGCCTGCGCTGCTCGGGCTGATGGATGCGCTGGACGCGCACTGTTTGCGTTTGCAGCGTGCCCCTTCGATACCATTACTGAAAGAAGTGATGCAAACTTTTAATCTGGAGTCTGTGTGAACCTTGCGCTATTTGATTTAGACAATACCTTGCTGAACGGTGACAGTGATTTTGAGTGGGCTCAGTTTCTCATCGAACAGGGCGTGCTTGATCGCGAGCTGTTTGAAGCGAAGAATCTGGCTTTTTATGAGCAATACAAAGCGGGTATGCTGGATATTTATGAGTTCCTCGATTTTCAGTTAAAACCTTTGTCGCGTCATGCGCGCAAGGTATTAAATGGCTGGCACGACGACTTCATGCAGCACAAGGTGCGCGGCATGATGACTGTGCCTGCGCAAGAGTTGGTAGCACGGCACCGTGCGGCGGGGGATGTGTGCATCATCATTACTGCCACTAATAGTTTTGTGACCTCGCCGATTGCGCGTGAATTCGGCGTGGAACATTTGATTGCTACCGAGCCGGAAGAAAAGGACGGTGAATTCACCGGCCGTGTATCTGGCGTGCCGTGCTTCCGTGAAGGTAAGATTACCCGGTTGGAAAGCTGGTTGGCGCAACGAGGATGGGGATGGGATAACTTTTCTGACAGCTTTTTTTACAGCGATTCTTTGAACGACCTGCCATTGTTGGCGAAAGTGAACAATCCAATAGCGGTCGATCCGGATGCAACATTACGCAAACATGCTGAACAGCATGGTTGGCGAATTTTGACGTTGCGTTGAAGGCTGGCAACATGGCAACTAGACTATAAATCTTACTGATAAATTATGCCTAAAAAAGCGCACGTTAATACCGTGCGTTTTTTATTAACTGCTGCTATCAAATAAATAATGTCTCCACGAGTCCTTTTCCCCCTGCTGCTATGCACAGCCCCGCTGAGTTTAGGCTTTGGCCTGATGAACGGCTCATTGCCACTTGCACCAATTGAGGTGTGGCATGCTTTGTTGGGCAATGGCGAGGGCACTGCAACAGAGGTACTGTGGCAGTTACGTTTACCACGTGTATTGGCGGCATTTGTCTGTGGCGGGCTGCTGGCTTTGTCTGGTGTGCTGTTGCAGGCACTGCTGCGTAATCCGCTGGCAGATCCTTATATCCTTGGTATTTCGGGTGGTGCGGCGGTGGGTGCGCTGGCCGCTATGTTGCTCGGTGCGGGTTTGGCTACCACGCAGTTATCTTCGTTTACGGGTGCATTGTTGGCTATAGTTGCGGTATTTGGTTTGGGCTTTCGACACGGCGAACGAAATATATACCGCCTGTTGCTTACTGGCGTGGTCCTTTCTGCCGGTTGCGGTGCGCTGATTAGCCTGCTGCTGACATTAGCGCAAGGTGAGCAGGTGAAGGGTATGTTGTTCTGGCTGATGGGGGATTTGTCGCATGCGCAAGGTTTATCATTGGCCTGGTTCGTGTTGCTGGCAGTAGGGGTATGTGCCACGGGATTTTCCGGTGGATTGGATGTGCTGGCGGGCGGGCTGGACAAGGCGGCGGCGCTGGGAGTGGCGGTTGGTCGGTGGCAGGCGGGATTGTATTTTGCTGCTGCGGTGCTTACTGTAATTGCGCTGCAACTTGGCGGTAGTATTGGATTTGTCGGTTTGATGATACCGCATGCCATTCGTCTTCTCGGTGTCAGCGCACACCGCTGGCTTATTCCATTATCGATATTATTGGGTGGCAGCTTTTTGGTGCTGGCCGATACTTTGGCACGTATGGTGTGGTCGCCGTTGCAATTGCCTGTGGGTATATTCACTGCGCTGCTGGGTGTGCCGGTATTGCTGTGGTTATTGAGCCGGCGGAGCTGATGCAAGCATTTTTGGAGGTGCGCAAACTCACAGTAGCAATAGGTGGTAAGTTGATATGCCGCGAACTTGATATGATGATTCGTCCCGGTGAGTGTTGGGGCGTGTTAGGACAGAACGGGGTAGGAAAGACCACCTTGCTCCGCACGCTGGCCGGTTTGCATACACCACAGTCTGGCATGGTGAGTTGGAATGGGGTGGCACTGGCCGCTCATACTCGGCGCAACCTTGCGCGACATCTTGGGGTATTACTGCAAAATGAAGTTGGTGAGTTTTGGGGGAGTGTGCAGGAATATGTATTGTTGGGCCGCTTTCCCTATCGTGCCTCGTTGTTTGGTTATAGCGTACAGGATGAAGCGCTGGCACAGCAGGCTTTGGCGCAGATGGAGTTAGAAGGGCTGGCGCAGCGACCATACAACACATTGTCAGGCGGTGAACAGCAGCGTGCCGCAATTGCCCAGGCGCTGGCGCAGCAGGCACAGTGTTATTTACTGGATGAACCCTTACAGCATCTTGACTTGCGTCATCAGGCACAAACAATGCAAGTGTTCAGTAGGTTGAAGGAGCAGGGCTGTGCGCTTATGATGGTGCTGCATGACACGCTGTGGGCGCAACGCTGCTGCGATCATGTACTCATGCAATTTGCTGATGGTCATGTGTTGCATGGCATAGCGCAAGAATTGCTGACGCGCACACACTTGGAGGCGCTATATCAGTGTCCGTTACGTGAGCTGTCCGTGGAGGGAGAGCGCTGGTTTGTAGCGGGTGTATAATCCACGCTTCTAATTATGTCGCAGTTTATTGCGGCATTCCTGTCACAGTAGAAAGCAATGATAAAAAAGCTGTTCAAGCGCATCTTCGGAAAATCTGTCCGCACCCGGATAGAGGGCAAATGTCACATCATCCCTTTTGATGTACATGGCGTTAGTCGCGCTGGCATTAGCCCCGCTGCGCGCAAAGTGACGGATGGTTTACAGGCAGCGGGCTATTCGGCTTTCGTCGTGGGTGGTGCAGTGCGCGATTTATTACTCAACCGTCATCCTAAAGATTTCGATATTGCAACTGACGCCACACCGGAAGAGGTGCGCCGCGTGTTTCGTCGTTCGCGCATCATCGGGCGGCGTTTTCGTTTGGTGCATGTATTGTTCGGCGAGGAAACGGTGGAGACGTCCACTTTTCGCCGCAAGATAGAAAGCGAAGAGGCAGAAACGGATGAACATGGTCGGTTGCTGCGTGACAATGAGTTTGGCGATCAGGAGCAGGATGCAGCGCGACGCGACTTTACCGCCAACGCACTATTTTACGATCCGTCCAGTCAGGAAATTTACGATTATCACAATGGTTATGCCGACATCTGCGCCAATACCCTGCGCATGATTGGTGATCCGGTCGTGCGTTATCGTGAAGATCCGGTGCGCATGCTACGCGCGGTGCGTTTGTCGGCTAAGTTGGGCATGAAGCTGGAGGCCGCTACTGCCGCGCCCATTGCAAAAATGAAAGATTTGCTTGGTAACGTGCCACAGGCACGCCTGCTGGATGAGATGCTTAAGCTGCTGCTATCGGGTCATGCGTTGGAGTGTGTCAAGAAACTACGGTCTATGGATTTACACCATGGACTGTTACCGATGCTGGATGTGATATTGAAACAGCCTTTGGGCGAAAAGTTCGTCATGTTGGCTTTACAGAATACCGATCAGCGTATTCGTGATGAGAAATCTGTATCGCCTGCTTTTATGTTTGCAGCGCTACTGTGGCACCATGTACTGTCAGCCTGGAAAGTGCATCAGGATGCAGGTGAGCGTCCCGTCGCAGCGCTACATGCAGCGATGGACGAGGTGCTTGACAGGCAGCAGGCGCAGATCGCCATTCCCCGTCGCTATGATGCAGTCATGAAGGATTTGTGGTTATTACAACCTCGTTTCGGGCAGCGTGGTGGGCAGCGGCCATTTCGTTTGTTGTCTCAACCGCACTTTCGCGCCGCGTATGATTTTTTGTTACTGCGCTGTGAAAGTGGCGAGGTAGATTCGCAACTGGGTTTGTGGTGGGACGAGTTTCAGCATGCCAAGGACGAACGCCGCGCCGAAATGCTATTGCCCGACGAAGGGGTCAAGAAACGCCGTCGTCGCAAGAAATCGGGCACGACGGCACAAGCGGAATTGCCTACTAAATAATGAGTGTCCACGAAGTGCGCATTTGCGCTATGTCATTTTGCCTGTCGACCTTCGTTAAAATGCGATAGGTATCGTTGTGCTGCACATATCCTGCTGAAATCGCATAAGGTATATTTTAAGAATGAATTCCAGGCATACGGCTTTCATTGGCTTGGGTAGTAACCTGGACGATCCGTGCGAACAGTTATTGCACGCTTTACGGGCGTTAGCTCGGTTGCCACATATCCGGGTATTGGCGAGCTCTTCGTTCTATCGCAGTGCGCCAATTGGTTATCTCGAACAACCAGATTTTATTAATGCGGTCGCGCAATTGGAAACGACATTGAGTCCACGCGCGCTGCTGGATGCGCTACTTGAACTGGAACGCGAGTGTGGTCGTACGCGGGAATTTCGTAACGCACCGCGAACGCTGGATTTGGACGTGCTGTTATATGATGATTTGCGGCACCATGAGCACAGCTTAACCATTCCTCATCCGCAGATGCACTTGCGTGCATTTGTATTGCGTCCTTTACTGGAAATTGCACCGGATTGTGTTATTCCCGGCGTGGGTGCGGTGGCAGAAGTATTACTAGATTGCCAGCAACAGCAATTAGAGCGGATTGTAGATGTTGTTTGATAAGTACCGTTACATAGTGGTCGAGGGACCGATTGGGGTGGGCAAGACCAGCCTGGCTCGCCGTCTTGCCCAACATTATGAAGCGACTGCTTTGCTGGAAAAGCCCGAAGAAAATCCTTTTTTGGCACGATTTTATGAAGATCCTGCACGTCATGCGTTGGCTACTCAACTGTTCTTTTTGTTTCAACGTATTAATGAAGTGCGTGATTTGGCGCAAATGGATTTATTCCGTGCCAGTACCGTGGCGGATTATTTGTTCGACAAGAATGTGCTGTTTGCCCGTTTGAATCTTAGCGATGACGAATTTGCGCTGTATCAGACCATTTACCACAACCTGGAACCCCAAGTGCCTGCACCAGATTTAGTTATTTACCTGCAAGCCTCGCCGGAAGCGTTGGTCGAGCGCGTGCACAGGCGTGCCACACCTTACGAGCGGCAGATTGCTGATTCCTACCTGACGCGTCTGGTGCAGGCCTATAGCGATTTCTTTTACCATTACGACGCGGCGCCAGTGTTTATCGTGAACAGTGAGCATTTAAACTTTGTGGAAAGCGACGAGGATTTCGCTTTGCTGTTACAGCGTATCGAGGGGATGCGCGGGTCGCGTGAATTCTTTAGTAGAGGAGCATGATGCGAACGACATTAACGTCATTGCAGGCATTACGTGACAAAGGCGAAAAAATCGCTGTGTTGACTTGTTACGACGCCAGCTTTGCGGCGTTGCTCGAAGCCGCTGGTGTGAACGCACTGCTGGTGGGCGATTCTCTCGGCATGGTATTGCAAGGGCATGAGACTACTCTGCCGGTGACCTTGGACGAGATGGTTTACCACACGGCCTGCGTAGCACGTGGGTCAAAACAGGCATTCATAATCTCCGATATGCCGTTCGGTACCTTCCAGGCGAGCCCGGAAAAAACATTTGAAAATGCCGCGCGCTTGATGGCAGCGGGCGCGCAGATGATCAAACTTGAAGGCGGTGTGGTGATAGCCGAGACTATTTCCTTCCTGACTGTACGTGGTATTCCAGTATGTGCCCATATCGGACTTACGCCGCAGTCGGTACACCAGATGGGTGGTTATCGAGTGCAAGGTAAGAATGAAGGCGATGCTCAGAAGTTGTTGCAAGATGCGGTAATCATTGAGCAGGCTGGAGCTGGACTGGTGGTGTTGGAAGCCATGCCAGCGCTGCTGGCCGCAGAAATTACCGCTAATGTTTCTATTCCCACCGTAGGCATAGGCGCGGGTGCGGCTTGTTCAGGCCAAGTGCTGGTGTTGCACGATATGCTGGATATTTACCCAGGTAAAAAAGCACGCTTTGTGAAAAATTATATGCAAGGTGCACAAGGCATTGCCGATGCGGTGACGCGTTATGTGATTGAGGTGAAATCGGGCGCTTTCCCTGGTGTGGAACACAGTTTCTGAAGAAGAAATAATTTTTTAAGGAATATTGATGGTAGTGACTCACACCATTGCCGAACTACGCGAATGTTTGCGAGGTGTAACTGGCATCGTCTTGGTGCCAACTATGGGCAATCTGCACCAGGGACACCTTGATCTGGTACGGATTGCCCGCCAGCATGGCGTGTTTGTAGTGGTCAGCCTATTTGTCAATCCGCTACAGTTTGGCCTGAATGAAGATTATTCCAAATATCCGCGAACACTGGAGCAGGATTGTAAAAAGCTGGAGCAGTGCGGGGTGGATGTGGTCTTTGCGCCGAGTGAGCGTGATTTATATCCGCAGCCGCAGCAAGTAACAGTAGAGCTACCTCCCGTCGCCAATGAGTTATGCGGTGCTTTCCGCCCCGGTCATTTTCGTGGCGTGGCGACGGTGGTGTTAAAGTTGTTCAATATTGTGCAACCGTACATCGCAGTTTTCGGCAAGAAAGATTATCAACAGTTGTATTTAATGCGCCAAATGACGGCACAATTGAATCTGCCGGTAGACATTATCGGCGGTGAAACTGTGCGGGCATCGGACGGTCTGGCGCTGAGTTCACGCAATCAGTACTTGAATGTTGCGGAGCGAGCTGAAGCGGTTTTTCTATACCAGAGTCTTGCTGGGATGCGCCTGAGTATTATGGATGGCGTAACGGATTTCTTTAAGTTGGAACGGCAAGCCAGGGAAGCGCTTAGCGCGCGGGGTTGGCGGGTCGACTATGTGGCGATACGCAGCCAAGCCAACTTGGCTGAGCCCACTGCGAGCGAGTGTAATCTGGTCATATTGGCCGCTGCTTGGTTGGGGCAGACTCGACTGATAGATAATCTGGAGGTCTTAAAAGAGAGGGGTGCAGTACCGGGACGAAATTTGGATTTATAGAAGCGTCCTTATATAATACTCGTCCTTGTTCTCCCGTAGGGGGTAACGCAATGCAAAGAACTATGCTCAAAGCCAAATTGCATCGAGTGCATGTGACGCATTCGGAATTGCATTATGAAGGCTCGTGTGCGATTGATGAGGATTTATTGGATGCCGCTGATATCCGTGAATACCAGCAGATCGATATTTATAACGTCACCAATGGTGAGCGTTTCACCACTTATGCCATCCGCGCACAACGCAGCTCCGGCGTTATTTCAGTGAATGGCGCGGCGGCGCATAAGGCCAATCCAGGCGACATATTAATCATCGCTACTTACGCAATATATACCGAATTGGAGTTGCAGAAATTTCATCCACAACTCGTGTATGTTGATGAGCGCAATCGTATTATTGCCCAGCGCGATGAAATTTCAGTACAGGCAGCCTAGCTAATCTTCTGGTTGGTCTTGTGTCTTTTTATGGGTGCAGCCCATAGATGTTTAAATTTCTATATTTTTGATTTTTTTAGTTGATGGAAGTGTAGTGTCATACTTCCAATGCGACAGGAACTATTGAAAAAATCGATAGTCGTTAACTAAAGATTTCGGTTGGAGAATTTAAATCAATCTGTGCTGCTATTTAACGATATCGCTTGTGTGATGACTTTAACCCGGTAGCCGCCTTATTTTCAATCAGAATATACGTGTATTCAGTTACACGTGAAGGGCAGATAAACAAGCATCCGTGATCTTAAAAGGAGGGTTGTTTTGAACCAAAAAATTCGTGTAGGTCTCATAGGCTATGGCAAGGCAGGCAAAGCAGTGGCCACAATAATAAGTGAAGATCCACGTTTCGAGCTGTGTTGGATTGTTCGTCGTTCTATTGGCGTGGATACTGAAGTGCAACTAAATGCCACAATTCCCATTGTTGGGATTGAAGAGATGTCGTTCGAGTCCTTGCTTGATCAGAATCCTGTCGATGCATTGGTCGATTTCTCGTCCAGTGAAGTGGTACATCTTTATGGTGAGGTACTTCGGAGCCGACACATTATGCTGGTCACTGCGATATCGGCTTATTCGGAAGATGAATTGAATTATGTGCGTAGCTTAGGACGAGATATTCGCGTAATGTGTTCCCCTAACATTACCCTTGGCATTAATTTCCTTATTGTAGCGGCCAACCTTTTGCGTAAGATTGCGCCTTTTGCTGATGTAGAAATTCTTGAGCAGCATTTCAAAGAAAAACCCGAAATTTCAGGTACGGCGCGCAAGATCGCGGAAAAATTATGTATTGACGATGAACATATCACTTCGCTAAGGTTGGGTGGGATTGTCGGTCATCATGAAGTGATCTTTGGTTTTCCTCACCAGACTGTTCGCCTTGTGCATTCATCAATTAGACGTGAGGCATTTGGTACAGGTGCGGTCTTCGCACTATCCCAGTTGATAACTTGCGATATCGGTTTTTACACTTTTGACGATCTATTACTGCGCTTGATTCGCGCAGAGTTAGTGGGTGAGTGATACCTGATAAATTAATCTTGAGTAAGTTTTTAATAAAAAACGCGGTTTGACAATATATTTACTTATTACAGCACCAATACAGGACTGCCTTAAACGAGTTATCGGCACAGCGCAGATGTGATTTAAAGCAAAATAATTCTAGTAAAGATAAAAAAGAGCATGAATGTTTTTGACCTTGCCTACTTGCGCGACGCCCCACCTATAGCAGGTACACTGATCCACATAGTCGTAATTCTTCTGTTTGCGTGGCTATTACTCAGGATAAGTCGTAAGTTGATTCAGACATTCCGTGTTCACATGGGAGGGCGAGCTGCTACGGCTGAAAATATTCGTCGTATTGATACTTTGGCACATGTATCTCGTTATGTGATCAGCTCACTGATTACCCTGATTGCCAGCATGATGATCTTGAGCGAATTGGGCGTGTCCATTGCTCCTATTCTTGGTGCTGCTGGCGTGGCCGGTATTGCTGTTGGTTTTGGCGCGCAAAGTCTGATTAAAGATTACTTTAACGGTTTTTTCATTCTGCTGGAAAATCAGATCCACGAAGGTGATGTTGTCGAAGTGAGTAGTAAGACTGGTGTAGTTGAAAAGGTTACGCTTCGCTATATTCTTTTACGTGACTTTGAGGGTAGCGTTCATTTTATCCCCAATGGATTGATTACCACAGTTACCAACAAATCACGAGGCTACGCGTATGCGGTGATTGATGTAAAAATTGCTTACCGAGAAAGCATTGATGAAGCTTTCGACGTCATGCGGAAAGTGGGTTCGGAAATGCGAGCCTCGCCGGAGTATGCAGCCAAAATAGTCGAGGACATTGATATTGCCGGTGTTCAAGATTGGGCGGATTCAGCGGTAGTGCTGCGTTGCCGCTTTAAAGTAATCCCGCTTGAACAGTGGGGAGTGCGCCGCGAATTTTTAAGGCGATTAAAAGGGGCGTTTAATGCTCGAGGCATAGAGATTCCTTATCCGCATGTCACAACCTATGTTGGTCAGGACAAGAGCGGCATCCCTTCAGCATTACGGATACTCAAAACTAGGGATACCTCCTAGATGAAAAGCTTCAGACTGGTGATTGGAAAGTTGCCAGCCGGAAGTTGTATTGGCCAATATGGCTTATTCACAAGTATGTTCGCTACCGAACTGATGGTTTTTTATTATTAGTAATATATTGAATACGTTTTCTGAGGATTTTGTGGTTTTTCAACGATAGACTATTTAAGTGTCTAATTTTTAATTAAAAATGGAGCATATTATGACTCAATATATTAGCCAAAATTTAAAAAATGATTTACTCAAAGACTTCAATGCTGTTGTAAATGAAGGCGAGCAATTACTGAAATCTGTGGTAGACGAAGGTGGTGATAAAGCTAATGCTTTACGCGCAAAGATGGAATCAAATTTGAAAGCTGCTAAAGATAGGCTGCGTCACATTGAAGAAACTGCGATTGAAACTACCAAGACAGCAGTGCGGGCCACTGACAATTATGTTCATGAAAATCCTTGGCGTGCTATAGGTGTGGCTGTTGGAATTGGAGCAGTGATTGGGCTGCTTTTGAATCGTCGTTAATTTGTTTAATTTCTTGTATCGAACGATACGGTAGCCCTTCGCGATATAAAATATTGTGATGGGTAAGTAAGAATCGTAAAGGAAAGCATGTTTAATAATAGGATTTATTCGGCAATATTTATCAGTCTTTCATTAGTTGCACTCGACGGATGTAAAACTACTACGAGTGGCGGTGCAGTCGGCGCAAAGCGCTCTCAGCTCATGCTTGTTTCTTCTCAGCAATTAGAGCAGGTTGCTGAACAAAGCTATACCAAGCTGAAAGAAGAGGCAGCACAAAAAGGAACACTGAATCAAGATCGCGCGATATTGGAGCGGTTGCTTACGATTACCAACCGCATCAAACCGCATACCGCAACATTTCGTCCTGATGCGCCAGGCTGGAAATGGGAGGCCAATATAATTAGCGATAAACAGCTTAATGCATTTTGTATGCCTGGAGGAAAAATTATTTTTTATTCAGGATTGATCAATGAATTAAAGTTAACTGATGATGAAATCGCAGTTGTGTTGGGACATGAGGTTGCTCATGCATTGCGCGAGCACTCTCGTGAACAGGTCTCTCAAGCAATTGCTGCCAATACCACAATCAGTGTTGGCGCTGCATTGTTGGGTTTAAGTGAGGGTATAGCTGATCTGGCTGGCGCTGGTTATCAGGCATTGATCGCAACCAGATTCAGTCGTACTGACGAGACTGAGGCTGATCACATTGGTCTGGAGTTGAGTGCACGAGCAGGCTATGATCCACGTGCAGGTGTTACATTGTGGCAGAAAATGATGAAGGCCAACGACGGTCAGCGTCCGCCTGAGTTTCTGAGTAGCCATCCGGCTGACTCAACCCGCATTCGGCAAATTGAAAAATTGCTGCCAACCGTCATGCCGCTCTACGAAGCTGCACGTAAATAACCAAATAATTTTCTATGCGCTGGCAAATATGTTCGCTAGCGCACTGAATAGATTTTGGAAGTATGAAAAAATCCATAGAAGACTGTGAGGTTTGATGATATGGATTTATCGTGCCTTTACCGATTCATATCCCGCCTCTAGTTAAATTTATAGGAGAAAAACATGAATACTTACCATAAAGGACTTGTTCTGATTGTATCAATGACCGGTATTTTGTCGTTTACTGGTTGCGGTAAAACTCAAGAAAATGGAAGTCAAGCAGCCGCAAATACTACGGTGGGAACAGAAATTGACGACAGTATTATCACTGCTAAAGTGAAATCCAAGTTGCTGGCTGATCAGGATATTAAGGGTTTTGATTTAAAAGTCGAGACGCATAAGGGAGATGTTCAGTTAAGTGGCTTTGTGGATAGTCAAGTTCAAATTGATCATGCAATGATGATTACGCGTTCTGTAGAAGGTGTTAAGAATGTAGATAACAGAGTGAGCTTAAAAAATAATGGCGGCACGACTATGGGCGTCAAAGTGGATGACAGTATTGTAACTTCCAAAGTTAAATCTTCGTTGCTCGCTGATCCTGATATTAAGAGTTTCGATATTGCAGTCATAACAAATAATGGCGAAGTTCAGCTGAGTGGTTTTGTCGATAATCAGGCTCAAATTGATCGTGCAGCTGATGTCGTACGCAAAACTGAGGGTGTGCAAAATGTCATTAATGAATTGCGCATTAAAAAATAAATTTATATTGAATGAATCAATATTAAAAAGGAGTCACAAGATGAACTGGGATCAAGTTGAAGGAAACTGGAAACAATTAAAGGGCCAGGTTAAAGAACAGTGGGGAAAACTTACAGATGATCATATTGACGTTATTGCGGGTAAACGTGATCAGCTGGCAGGCAAAATTCAAGAAGCTTATGGCGTCACCAAAGAAAAAGCGGAAGAAGAAATTTCTGAATGGGAAAAAAGACAGAAATAAAAATTTTTGTATTCGAGTTGTGCATTAAACAAAATGTACTTTGATGTCTTCCTCAAAAATTCAAAAGGAAAAACCATGAATAAATTTAATATCAGCATGATAACGATTGGTCTTGCTATTAGTTTCAGCGCGGTAGCAGAGGAGTCTATGACAAAAGAGGCATATAAATCTGAAAAGGGACGTATTGAACTTGAATACAAATCTGATAAGGATAAATGCCAATCTTTAGCCGATAATGCTAAGGATATATGCAAAGCTGAAGCTAAAGGCAAAGAGGAAGTTGCAGAGGCCGAATTAAGTGCTAAATATAAGCCATCAAAGAAATCTAGCTACAAGGCGCGTATCGCCAAAGCAAAAGCAGATTATAAAATAGCCAAGGAAAAATGCGATGATCTAAGTGGCAAGCCCAAAGATGTTTGCCAAAAGGAAGCTAAAGCCGCAATGACTGCTGCAAAAGCTGATGCCAAAGCGCAAATGGAAACGGCGAAAGAAAATTAAAAGTTGGGAATTAAGATACGTTAGCAATAACTGTTGCGCTTGCAAAGTGTGATGCTAATGCAGCTGTTCAAGAAAAGCTGGCTTAGGGTCGGTGATCACGATTGATTTTCTACAACTAAAAAGGAATTAACATGAAAACGATACATAAAGTTGCAGTGAATACTTTAATCGCAACTATGCTTCTTGGTTTAGGTGGATGCTCGGGCATGTCAACCCAGGATAAAAATACTGCTATCGGCGCTGGGGCAGGCGCTCTTGGCGGTGCGGTGCTGACAGGAGGCAGCACTGTTGGAACGATTGGTGGCGCTGCAGTTGGTGGGGTTGTAGGTCACGAGATTAGTAAATAAAAACATATTTCAATTCGACGCATCTGTAACTAACTGAAGGCGAAAATAGGTCTTTAGCGGATATACAATTTATTCAGGGAGTTTAAATAAATGATGAAAATAAAAATACACACTGCTACAGCATTAGCAGCCAGCGCTCTAATATTGGCGTTATTAGGTTGTCAGAAACACGAAGGTCCGGCTGAGAGTGCTGGCAAAGAAATTGACAAGGCAGCCCAGCAAGCCGGAGAGAAAATTGAAAAGGCCGGAGACAAAATTAAAGATGCCGTTAACGGTGACAAAAAATAATAGCGTGAATTTTTAATACATATGTCGGTTGCGCGTGCTCTTTATGATTTGCTGAAATTCTGTGAATGGTTTGGCCTTTGCTGAAGTTTTATAATTTATTTTTAAAATCCGGCTACGCTGGCTTATTTTAGGAGGGCAAAATGAAATTGATGCGAATTACTTTAGTAGGAGCCATGACGGCTATGACGTTATTAGGAGGCTGTGCCAACAGTAGTAATCCTACCACATCCAACAATACATCTTCATTGCCATCCACGTCCTCATCATCATCTTCGTCTAATTTTATTGGTTATGGTGTGGTTGAAGATATAGAAACCATCAAGGTTTCTGATGATAGTAAAAATATTGCTGGAACCTTAATTGGCGGAGCGGTGGGTGGTCTATTAGGACATCAAGTTGGAAGCGGAAAAGGCCAAACCGCAGCTACAGTTGCTGGTGTGGTAGGAGGTGCTGTTGCTGGTCGTGAAATTGAAAAGCGTTCACAAGTCGCAAATCGAGAGGAGTATCGTATCCGTGTTAGATTAAGTAATGGCACTACTCACATAGTTACTCAAAGCAGCGTTAGTGATATGAAGACTGGTGATCGTGTACGGGTGGACAATGATCGCGTATCCCGCGCTGATTGATGATGTGTGTGCACGGTTTTCATAATGACTAGTGGGTTGTATACCTCAGCAACGTATATTTTTGTAGATTGTAGTTAAATGGCAACAGATACCATTACTATAAGTTGAAGGCTTTTATGGATATCTGCTACTGTTACTTTTAGGCGTTATAGATGCTTCTGCCATAAGGAATATCCTAAAAAGATCTTGGATCCTCTCGCTACAATCAGGACAGATGATAAAAGGCGCTGCAATTTTTGATTGTGCGCCTTTTTTATTCCTTAATAAATATTTTGCTATAAATGTGATATTGCATATATGTTTAGCATGAAATAATGGAAGAATTAACGCAGAGTAATACTTTAATTTATAAAGAGAGAGCTTACATGAGGAAACTATTGGCAAATAAAAAATCCAGATTATCTGTGTCAATTGCTTTAATGCTAGGAATTGTCACAGCCTCGGTTAGTGCACAAACAGTGAGTAGTGAGAATGAACATATTGAAGTAAGCATTCATGATTCGAGTGATCAGATAGTGAAAAGTGGGGCTGGAGAATGTTGGCACACTCACTTTGGTCAGGCAGGAGTGGGTGGATGCAATCCAACACCGATAGAACCGAAAGAAAAGACCGCCATGCCTGCTTTAATGGATAAGGCTGCTTCAACTGATAAGCATGTTCCAATTGATCAGGCGGCTCCGATTGATAAGATCACTCCAATTGCGTCACCAATTCAAATAGAGGAGCCGATTGCAGTGCCGGAGCCGCCACCGGTCTTCACTAAAAAAATAACATTGGGTGCAAGTGAATTGTTCGATTTTGGTGAGCCCATATTGCGACCATCAGCTCGGACTGAGTTGGATGATTTTATTGAACAGCTTAAAAATATCAGTCCCCAAACAATTAAAGTAACCGGCCATACCGATCGATTTGGTAGTGCTCATTACAATCAAACTCTTTCCGAACAACGAGCAGCTTCAGTAAAGGCTTATCTCGTTAGAAAGGGTGTCTCGCCCGATATCGTGCTTACCGAAGGAAAGGGTGACACGCAGCCGATTACAAAAACAGACCAATGCCCAAGCAAAAAAACTCCCGAAACTATTAAATGTTTGCAACCTGATCGTCGTGTTGAAATTGAAATGACTGGTACCCAGACAGGGCCATAATTTTCATTAATTTGTAGTGGGCTAATTCAAGAGCTAACAACAATCGTTAATGTTTAGTCATCACAAGCCGCCAACTACGGAGCTATTCGGAAGCCACTTGTCTATTTTCGAGCGTTTCCCGACAATCAACGCCGCAGACACTTAATATTGGTACAGGTTGTGAATTGTGGGAGGCGGTAGCCGCAGCGTTACTATAAAATAATAATTTTTATATGTGCGCTAACGTAAAGAAGAGTCTTAAGAAGAGTCGTTGGCAGGACGTGATGATTCCCTCGCTTGAGTAAACCGCCCAGGATTTGCTAGAGACTCTATTTCTTAAGAGGATGGATAAATACTAAACCATCTAACCAGCGAGCGCAGCACGCGAGTCTAACGTTTGCCAGGCAACATGCCTTTCATGCTTCGCATCATTTTACCTATGCCGCCTTTGCTGAACATTTTCATCATCTTTTGCGTTTGTTCGAACTGGCTTAATAACTGGTTGACGTGCATTACCTGAACCCCCGCTCCGGCAGCGATGCGGCGCTTACGTGACGCTTTAATGAGTTCTGGGTGGGAACGTTCTTGTGTTGTCATTGAATTAATAATCCCTTCAGTGCGATTGATGGAGCGGTCGTCCATCTTGGCGCCTGCCGCCGCCTGACCGAGTTGTGCGGGTAGTTTATCCATCAGGGCAGACATGCCGCCCATTTTGCGCATTTGAACAATTTGCATCTTGAAATCGTTGAGATCAAAGCCATGACCGCTCTTTATTTTTTTTGCCAGTTTCTCAGCTTCGGCGTGATCAATTTCACGATGAGCATCTTCAATGAGCGATAACACATCACCCATGCCTAACACGCGCGAAGCCATGCGCTCTGGGTGGAAGGCTTCCAAGCCATTGAGTTTTTCGCTCACACCAACAAATTTGATCGGTTTGCCGGTGATGTGCCGCACTGACAAGGCCGCACCCCCCCGCGCATCACCATCCAGTTTGGTGAGGATAATACCGCTTAGTGGTAATGCCGCGCCGAATGCCTTTGCGGTATTCACGGCGTCCTGGCCGGTCATTGCGTCCACAACGAACAAGGTTTCAATCGGATTAAGGGCGGCGTGTAATTGCTGAATTTCTTCCATCATGGCGGCATTGATTGCAAGCCGACCAGCAGTATCCACAATTAGCACATCGTGATGATGTTTGCGCGCGTAATCAAGCGCCGATAGTGCTATATCGCGCGGCTTCTGGGTGATGTCAGAGGCGAAAAAATCGATCTCCAGCTGCTGCGCCAATGTGCGTAATTGCTCAATAGCAGCAGGACGGTACACGTCGCAACTAACCAGCAGTACTTTTTTCTTTATCTGCTCACGTAGCAATTTGGCAAGTTTTCCACTCGTGGTAGTCTTGCCTGCGCCCTGTAAACCTGCCATCAGAATAACGGCCGGTGGCACAGTGGTGAGATTCAATGCATCGTTGTGCTCACCCATTAGCTTGGTCAGTTCGCGATGTACGATGCCAATCAATGCTTGTCCCGGCGTCAGACTACTTAATACTTCTTGTCCCAGCGCAGCTTGTTTCACCTGGGCAGTGAATTCTTTAACCACGGGTAACGCCACATCCGCTTCCAGCAGGGCCAAGCGTACTTCACGCAAGGCATCCTGAATATTGCTTTCAGACATGCGCGCCTGTCCCCGTAGGGTTTTTATAACGCCTGAAAGGCGTTGTGTAAGGTTGTCTAGCATGATTTCACTCCTGTTTTCCGCAGCATTGGCTATAGTGTAGAATCCGTGAAGTCTAAAACATCCTGGCTAAAAATGTCGAATCTTCCGCTTTATGTAATCACCTTTCTTGCGTACAGCGTGTTAGCGGTTCATTTTTGGCGTGTACAGTCTACCGGAAGAATAGATGTTTTAAACCGTGGAATGATTGGCCATACTGTATTGCTGCCACTAACACTCCATGCATACCTGCTGTATAGCAATATATTCAGTGGCGGTGATCTGAACTTAGGGTTAATTAATGCGCTATCGTTGATATTGTGGCTGACCATGCTGGTATATTGGGTAGCACGTTTTTTTTACCCGATTGCCAGCCTGCAAACTTTAGTGTTACCTCTGGCAGCAGGAGGTGTGTTACTGCCGGTGCTGTTTCCTGCGATCCATCCGTTAACGAACAATCTTTCATTTGTCCTGGAAGCGCATATTCTGGCAGCAATGCTTGCCTACAGTCTGTTCACTATTGCGGTGCTGCATGCAAGCCTGATGTCACTGGTGGAAAAACGCCTGCACCAAGCTATGTTGCCGCGTGTACTGCAAGGATTGCCACCATTGCTCACCATGGAAACTTTATTGTTCCGCATTATCGGTGCAGGCTTTGTTCTGCTTACTTTGACATTAGCGTCGGGCATTATTTTTTCCGATCAGTTATTTGGCAAGCCATGGCAATTCAATCACAAAATGTTGTTTGGTTTCATTTCATGGTGTGTGTTCGCAGTGTTATTACTGGGTCACCATTATAAAGGCTGGCGCGGACGTACCGCGGTGCGGTGGACAATGAGCGGCTTCATTTTTTTGCTGCTCGCCTATCTGGGCACCAAATTCGTGTTGGAAGTGTTACTGCATCGCTAATGCCACTTGCCACTTCGCTGTAAAGTATCGTAAAATCTGCGCCCTTTGGCATTTGCTAACGATTAAAGTATAAATTATGGTTATTATTCGATTTGCACGTGGTGGCTCCAAAAACCGCCCATTTTTTAATGTAGTTGTGGCTGATTCACGCAACCGTCGTGATGGCCGATTCATCGAGCGCGTTGGTTTTTATAATCCGGTTGCTCAGGAAGGTCCTGAAGGCATGCGCATCGAACTAGATCGCGTGGCGTTCTGGCAAGAAAAAGGCGCGCAATTAAGCGATGCCGTCGCCAAGCTGGTCAAGCGTGCTGGTGCCGCAGCAAAAGCATAATCAATCAGACCCCATGATAGTTATGGGGCGCGTGGCAGGTGCGCAGGGAATTCTCGGCTGGGTAAAGATTAAAACTTACACCGAATTCGTGGATAGTCTTGCTGATTATCCCATTTGGTGGCTGGGAGACGAGAAGCGCCCTTGGTGTGAGATAAGTGTGGAAGCCTTTGCTGTGCACAGTAAAGGCTTGGTCGCCAAATTCTTCGATAGTGATGACAGGACTACCGCCGAAAAATATAAAGGCTTGCTGGTGGCAGTGCCGCGCAGCAGTCTGCCTCAACAACTTGAGGATGAATATTATTGGTCGGATTTGATCGGGCTAAGGGTGGTTAATCTCGATGGCGAATGCCTGGGAGTGGTGGACAACCTTATGGATACCGGTGCTAATCAGGTGTTGTGTGTCCTGGAAGACTTATCCAAAAAAAATCGAGGGGAGTTACTAATCCCATTTATCGCCAGCGCAATTCAGCAAGTGGATCTGAAGGAAAAAGTGATACGTGTCGATTGGGCAGCCGATTGGGCAGTAAAACGCTGAGCAGCGGCGATGCGTTTTGATGTTATTACGTTATTCCCGGAAATGTTCGACGCGATTACCCAATATGGGGTAACCCGGCGTGCAGCTGAGCAGGGCAAGTTTGTGCTTCACACATGGAATCCGCGTGAATTCACTAGAGACAGGCATCGTTCCGTGGACGACAGACCTTATGGCGGCGGCCCTGGAATGTTGATGTTGGCAGAACCACTGGCGCAGGCAATCGCAACAGCGAAACAAGGCCAAGCGCAGACTGGCGTGATCAAAAGTTGTGTAATCCACCTGTCACCACAAGGACGACAACTAACCCACGCAGTGGTGAAGGCGTTTTTGGAGCGGAATGATGGGTTAATTCTGCTGGCAAGCCGTTACGAGGGTGTAGATGAACGCCTGATACGACAGCAGGTGGATGAAGAACTTTCCATCGGTGACTATGTATTATCTGGTGGCGAGCTGGCAGCAATGGTGTTGATAGACAGTCTGGTGCGGCACTTGCCTGGTGTGTTGGGAGATGCCGAATCAGCACAACAGGACTCTTTCGTAGCGGGCTTGCTGGATTGTCCGCATTATACGCGGCCAGAAATTTTTGAAGGCGAAGGAATACCGGAGATTTTACTTTCCGGACATCACGCCGAGATAGAAAAGTGGCGGTTGAAACAGGCGCTAGGACGAACCTGGCAACGCCGCCCAGATTTGCTGGCACAACGCCAGTTAACAAAACAGGAAGCTCGGCTACTGGCAGAGTACCAGCAGGAACAAGCATCCGTACAACAAGAGGAAATAAAATGAATCTTATCGCAATACTTGAACAAGAAGAAATTGCCCGTCTGGGTAAGGCAATCCCGAGCTTCGCCCCTGGCGATACTGTTATCGTCAATGTGAATGTGGTCGAAGGTGAACGTAAGCGCGTGCAGGCTTACGAAGGCGTAGTGATTGCAAAGCGCAATCGCGGCCTGAATTCATCGTTCATTGTGCGGAAAATTTCCGCTAGTGAAGGCGTGGAGCGTACCTTTCAAACATATTCAACAGCCATCGCCAGTATTGAAGTAAAGCGCCGAGGTGATGTGCGTCGTGCCAAACTGTACTACTTGCGTGACCGTTCCGGAAAATCTGCACGCATCAAGGAAAAACTCCCTAATCGCAAAGCAGTTTAAGTTTGTAGCTAGCTCATTCTTGTTTTTATTTAAAATGAGAATGGGTAAATTGATTACCTCTCGCAAAACAGGAGGCTTACTGCCGAGGGTATATCAAAAGTTCTGGTAATTCATAAGCCCCCTAAAGCTGGGGCAATCTTGCCCTCTTTATTATTTCCAAGTCTCATATTGTCTGGGTTAGACCTTTAAAATTAGCCAAATATTCGTGTCAAATATTTGTGTAAGAAAGGTAAGTAATGAATTATCAGGCAAAGTTACCGACACCATTTGGTATGTTGGGTATTCGCTGTGAAGCGGATACCCTAACTGATATCAACTTTCTGGAGTCAGATGTCACGCTACAATTGCCAACCCAAGCGTTCGCTCAAGAGGTATGCAGACAATTGCAGGCCTATTTCATTGATCCAAATTTTCGTTTTAATCTTTCCCTCAAGCTAAACGGCACTACCCACCAAACAAAAGTATGGCGGGCAATATCTGCTATTCCACCCGGGCAAACGCGTAATTACGGCGACCTCGCTACGTTGTTAGCTTCTAGCCCGCGTGCGGTTGGTCAAGCGTGCGGGTCAAATCCCATTCCGATTGTCATTCCCTGTCATCGCGTAGTAAGTAAGTCTGGTATCGGCGGTTTCATACACCAGCGCGCAGGGGGTGCGCTGGATATAAAACGTTGGTTGCTGGCCTATGAAAAGCAATAAAACTAGGAAGGAATCTGACCTGGTTCGTAATAATTGATGGCTTTGAGATAAATATTATTTAGTGAAATTAATTTATATACATAGTGAACGATCGCATAGACTGCTTGCTGCATTCAAAAATGGCAAAGAGGCATGAACAACACTGACATTCTGGATGAATTTTGCGATTGCCTATGGCTGGAAGATGGTTTGTCGAGAAATACATTGGAAAGCTACAGACGCGATCTGTGTAAATTTATTTTGTGGATGGAAAAACAACAACACCTGTCTTTACTAGAGTCCACACACGCTGACATTCAAGAATTTCTCGCTTATTTGGTTGTTAAACAAAAAGCTAAAGCCAGCAGTACCAGTCGGGTCATATCAAGCCTTAAACGCCTGTTCCGTTATCTGTTACGGCAAAGCAAAATAGACACTGATCCCACTCTGCAAATCGCAACCCCCAAGCTGCCGCGTAATTTGCCAAAAACACTCACCGAACAAGATGTGGATACACTGTTGCAAGCACCTGATACGGATACACCTCTGGGTATGCGCGATCGCACTATGCTGGAAGTGCTATATGCCAGCGGCCTGCGCGTGTCTGAATTGATAAACTTAAGCATTGCACAAGTCAGCTTTGACATGGGGGTAGTGCGTGTGATGGGTAAAGGTAATAAAGAACGTCTGGTACCGTTGGGAGAGGACGCGCTGGACTGGCTGCGCCGTTATTTGGTAGATGCACGCCCTGCTTTGCTGGGTGATCAATTAAATGCAGCGATGTTCGTAACTCAGCGTGGTACAGCGATGACGCGCCAGATGTTCTGGTATCTCATTAAGCGTCATGCCAAGCATGGCGGTCTACACAAACCCCTGTCGCCGCACACCTTGCGTCATGCTTTCGCCACTCATTTACTTAACCATGGAGCTGATCTGCGTGTAGTGCAACTTTTGCTTGGCCATGCTGATATTTCTACCACACAGATTTACACGCATGTTGCGCGCGAACGGTTAAAACAATTGCACGCACAACATCACCCGAGAGGGTGATGTAAGTAATAGATCAAACCTGTTTGGTTAAAGCAGTACTAGCTTTTCTGCGGAACAATGGTTTTGATGGGTTAATTTTTAGCGAACTATTTTTCATTTTATTAAGATGCTGCGTATTACATCAATCACTTATTGGATGTCCATTCTTGATTTTGATGTTGCTATGGACTATAACCACACCTTCTGTACCCCGCGCAATTTCAATCGCTTTTTCCTCTTCTGATAAAAGGTGGGCAGTACCGCTTAACCAAACAACGCCATTGTTATCCGTATCAACTTTAATACTTTTGAATTTGCCTAAATGTCTATCAGCATTCAGTCGGGCTTTTATTTTACTTGTTGTATTTGAGTCTTTGTCTATTGTAGTGGGGTCTGGATTATCCATTATTGGATCGGCGGTGTAACCTATACGAGGTATAACCAATATACCGACCATAAAACAAATTGTCGCAATTTTGATGTTCATGACGTTACCTCACTTTTAAAATAAGAATTATTAAAATAATACTTCGTTGCCTACTTTCAGTTCGCTAATGCGTATAAAACGTGAAAAAATACCGACGTCAAGCTATTTGTTCAGGTGTTGGTGAAAATTTCTTTACCTTATTTGTTGTCAAAAATTTGTATCCTATGATGCCATGTTTTCAAGAAAATTGACCACCAGCTATGGGGAGACATAGTTATGAGTAACCAAATCTCAAGAAGTTTCCAAAATATTTTTCTGACTTTTGCTGCAATTTGCAGCGGCGTTTGTTTACCTGCCCTGGCGTTTTCACAAAGCAATTTTGGTATTGAGTTTAAAGACAAAGATAAAATCGTCAAAATTTTGACTCTAAGCGATCTTGCTACCGAAGTTACAGCAGTTTCGCTAAAGATTTTCGAAATCCACGAGAAAAAAGACCAAATCTATAAGGCTTATCCTGTACGGGCGCTTTTTGACAAGACGTTCGGTAAAAAGTGGCTGAAAGCAGAGGAGATTGTGTTTGTTTCCACGGATGGATACCAGGCGAGCATTCCGGTAACAAAGTTTCTCTCTCATGATGCTTATTTTGCCTTTGCTCACGACGATGATTCGCCTTTTACGATGACCAACATACTACAGAATAATGAGGTAGTACAACTTGGGCCGCTTTACTTAATCTGGGACAACATGAAATCAAAAGCGCTACTTAAAGAGGGTGCCTCTGACATGCCTTATCAGGTAAAGAGTATTCAACTCACAACATTTGCGACCCGCTTTCCGAACCTTTCTCCGCCAGCCAAGGCATCTGCAGAAGTGCAGCGTGGTTTCTTGTATTTTCGCAAATATTGCATGGCATGCCATATGATTAATGGCGAAGGTGGCGGCAAGGCACCTGAACTCAATTATCCGACGAGTGTGGTCGAGTACATCAAACCTGAATACCTCACGCGTTGGATCGAGAATCCATCGAGTATTCGACATAACTCCTTGATGCCGGGACTGGCGCAGGAAATCCCTGATCGAACGAAAATCACAAAAGAAATCATCGCCTATCTCAAGGCAATGAGCACAACAAAACGTAGCCCAAAACATCAAGACATGCGCTGAGCGTCAGCCTGCTACTATAGAAATGAATAAAGAAATTTGGATAGAACGAGTTTCTACTTGGCGAGCTTGTTGCAGAGCATGACAGAATTTTTTTAAAGTTATACTGAAAATGCTCAGCTGCAAACACAGCTGATAAAAATTGATTGACTCTTCAAGTTAAAAATTGACTGGCTTTACGATGAAAACTGAACAAGCTATCACGATCACGCTTTGCTGCGTGGATTGTATCAATCATGACCTTGCCATCGAGGCATTAAAAAAATCTAAAGAAAGTGGTGTTTTTGACCGCGTACTTTTCCTGACTGACCGAGATTTTATCCTTCCAGGTATTGAAACAATAGAAATAGCATCGATCCGCTCACGGCAAGATTATTCAAAGTTTGTGTTACATGAATTGCATTATTATATTGATAGTGATTTCGTTCTTCTTGTGCAGTGGGATGGCTACATCATTAACTCCAACGCATGGACGAGTGAATTTCTGAACTTTGACTATATTGGTGCGGTGTGGGGGCATCACAAAGATGAATTCAGGGTTGGTAACGGTGGTTTTTCACTGCGGTCGCGTAAATTGTTGCTTGCAACGCGGGAAATCCCTTTCGATGAAGCGTTAGCCGAAGATGAATTGATTGGCCGAAAATATCGGCCCCTGCTGGAGAAGCAATACCAAGTGCGGTTTGCACCCGAATCCGCGGCAGAAAAATTTTCTTTCGAAACCACTTATCCAGCTTGCCAGCCTTTTGGGTTTCACGGGTTATTCAATATGTGGATGACCCTTGCACCAAATGAAGTGGAAAAATTTATTCATAGCCTACCGCCCAATGTTACCAATTCCATCCAGTTTTTTCGGCTTGGGATCAATTATCGGGATCTGCGGCAATTTCGTTTCGCGGAGACAATTTTTAAACGTATCCTGGATAACAATCCTGAGAACTCAGAGGCTCGTAGCCAATTAGTGGCAATAACAAGTCTGCCAGCTTCAAAATCATCGATAAGCCGAAACGAAACATGTTCGTGTGGTAGCGGTGAACGTTACAAGAACTGCTGCGGAAAAATTGCGGTGACCTCTATACCACGCGGCGCAACTCGTGAGGAGGACATTCAATGGATGTTAGCCGTCGCATTAAAACACCATCAGTTGGGCCACATCGTTCATGCCAGCACAATTTATGGTTTGATTTTATACGAACAGCCGCAAAATGCCGTTGCATTGCAGTATTCGGGGGTGATTGCCTATCAATCCGGTACCCACGAAAAAGCCTTGAAACTGATTGAGCAGGCCATCCAGATTCAGCCTTCAATTCCAGATTTTCATAATAATCTAGGATTGGTGTATCAAGCCATTGGGGATCATCAACGGGCTATCGAATGTTATCGCCAGGCAATCGCGCTGAATGCCAACTATGTCGAAGCATATAACAACTTGGGCTTGGTTCTTGAAGCCACAGGACTTCCTGCTGAAGCCGTTACGTATTATGAAAGAGCAATTGCCTTGCGGCCTGATTTTGCTCAGGCTCACTGGAATTGTGCACTGTCATTACTCGTAATGGGTGATTTTTCGCGTGGATGGAATGAATATGAGTGGCGTCTGAAAGCGCCAGAACTGGCTGGTGAAGGAAAACGTTTTACCAGCCCGTTATGGAATGGCGAAGACTTGCACGGTAAAACAATACTTGTACATGCGGAACAGGGTTTTGGCGATGCGATACAGTTCATTCGATATGTGCCACTGTTGGTTTCGCTTGGGGGGCGCATCTTATTTGAATGTAAACCCGCGCTAAAACGTCTGTTTAAAGAAGTAAAAGGAGTACATGAAATCATCTTGCGAAGCGAACCGCTACCCCAACATGATTTCCATTGTCCATTATTGAGTTTGCCATCCAGGTTCGGCAAAACTGGGAGGGAAACACCAGCAGTGGTTCCTTACCTTTTCCCCGATGAAGGCTTGGTTAATGATTGGTGGAAGCGCATACCGGATACCGGAGCAGCATTAAAAGTTGGGTTGATGTGGGCTGGAAGCCCAGGAAACAAAAACGATCTGAATCGCTCCGTATCCCTCAGTCAACTTGATTTACTGGGAACCGTAGAAAATGCGGTATTTGTTAATCTGCAAAAAGGCTCTGGAGAGGCCCAAGCAAAACAACCGCTTGCAAATCTCCAGTTCATCGGTTTAACGGAAGATATCGGAGATTTCGCCAGTACCGCGGCATTAATTGCCAATCTTGATCTCGTGATCTGTGTTGATACATCGGTTGCTCATCTTGCAGGGGCTATTGGCAAACCGGCATGGGTGCTATTGCCTTTTGCGGCGGACTGGCGTTGGCTGCTGGAGAGGGAAGATAGTCCGTGGTACCCATCCCTTCGCTTGTTCCGACAACGCAAAATTGGCGACTGGGAAGAGGTAGTGGCGAGAGTGCGAGATGCCTTGTGTACAATGGTAGCGTAATCGTTTATGAGAATTTCTTTACATTTCTGTATCTATAGTTAGACATTTACAATTTGTTTTCTGCCACTAGTGCCGGATTTAACTGCGGATCGTTGTACATTTTGAATTGGCGATAAACTTTGAAGTATGCCCGGCCTGCCTGTGTGTCAGTCAGTAATTCGTCCAGGCAAGCGCTTAAATCGTTGCGCTGTTCATTTAGCCGCTCTAATTTGCTATGGCACATTAAACGGTGGGCTTCGTCAACTTCAGTACGCTCGGTTTGCTGACGCATGGCGTATATCTTCAGTGCGAGAATCGACAATCTATCCACCATGCTACCAGCAGTTTCGCTATTCAAACGTACATTTTTTGCGACTTTGACAATCGGCGAATCAGTTCGTGCAGAGACAGCATCCACTAGCTTAAGAGCGATTAATAACTGCTCATCAATGCATTCAATGGCATCGTTGCGCGCCTGATTGTAGCGGTCGATAGCGCGCTTATTAATGGCAATATCAATGTCGCTGACCTTAATACGGCGAGCCAAATCTTCCTGCGTCCAAAGCAGGCAATTGTTGCAATGATTCTTGATGATTTCCTGCCATATCTCAGTCTTATCGGTATGATGTATGACCGAAGATGCAGACCAAGATGGATTAGCCAAGTAAGTGTCGTGAAAGGTGGTCACACAGTAGCTGGTAATCAGGGGCATATTAGTTTTATTTACTTTTTGCAGACTGTTATTTTAGCGGAATTTGCTACTGGAAACTTTGTTGATGCACTGCTGATTAAAAAGGAGATGCGCCGATTACAGATTGTGCAGGCAGATGGTTGAGTCAGCATTCGCATCACCAATTATGTGATGGATTTCCGGCAGATTCTCATGAGGTGGGATTAAAACGGGTTGGTGGCGAATGTAATATAAAGCTAAATGACAATTTTTGTTGCCCCCCTTTGCAATTTTAAGGGACAATTTGATTATTTTGCCCGTAACGATTCACTTTTTTGCAAGGAAGATGTTGGTATGTCCGAGATCGCAAAGATCGATCAGCTCACCCCAGTTCTTACACAACCGCCCCTACGCTGGTATTTCGATCCAAAAATCCTGGAGATTGAGCAGCGCATATTATTCGATGATGGCCCTGGCTATATCGGACATGAACTATTAGTGCCAAACTTAGGCGATTACCATGTTCTGGACTGGATGGATAATGCCAAGATGTTGGTGCGTAATAAAAACGGGGTAGAACTACTCTCCAATATTTGCCGTCATCGTCAGGCCACCATGCTCGAAGGACGTGGTAGCGCGAAAAACATTGTGTGTCCACTCCATCGTTGGACGTATCAATTGGATGGCAAGCTGTTGGGTGCACCGCGCTTCCCGCAAAACCCGTGCCGGAATCTTAATAAGATCCCCTTGCAACATTGGAATGGCCTACAGTTCGCAGGTAAACGTAATGTTGCCAAGGATCTGGCGGATATCCCCGCTCTAAAGGAACTGGATTTTTCTAACTATCAACTGGATCGTGTCGAGATAGATGAATATGCTTTCAATTGGAAGACTTTCATTGAGGTATATCAAGAGGACTACCATGTTGCCCCGTTCCATCCCGGCCTGGGTAAATTTGTCAACTGTGATGATCTGCACTGGGAATTCGGCGGCTGGTATAGCTTGCAAACTGTAGGCATTAATCATGGCTTGCGTAAAGTTGGGAGTGCCGCCTACGGCAAATGGCAGGAACAAGTGTTGCGGTATAGCAATGGCACACTACCCAAATACGGCGCGATTTGGCTGACCTATTATCCTAACATCATGGTTGAGTGGTACCCCAATACATTAGTGGTCAGCACTGTCATTCCGCGCGGGGTTGATGCCTGCACTAACATTATGGAATTTTATTACCCTGAAGACATCGTGTTATTCGAGCGCGATTATGTCGAAGCGGAAAAGGCTGCCTACCGCGAAACTGCGTTTGAGGACGATACTATCTGCCTGAAAATGCACCAAGGGCGCAAATGGCTATATCAGCATGGGATCGAGGATGCTGGACCATATCAATCTCCGACCGAGGATGGTTTGCTGCATTTCCATGAGTTTCTGCGACGCCAGCTTGATCCGCATTTAGAAAAATGATCATCTTTTGTCTGCGCTGGATTAGCGTTTTCTTTAACCAGCCACTTAAATAATTTATTGGAATGGGCGCATTATGGATGCTAGTCGCCGGGTTCTTTTTTGGCTGCATGGGGGTGTTTGTCAAACTTGGTGCAGCATATTTTTCCCATATTGAATTAGTATTCTATCGTGCTTTACTCGGGTTACTGATGATCTACGTTGTTATCCGCCAACAAGGGTTATCGCTGTCGACTCCTTACTTGAAGCAGCACTTGTGGCGTGGTGTTTCTGGCACTATCGCGTTGATGCTATATTTTTACTGTATCACTGTATTGCCGCTGGTTACTGCAGTAACGCTAAATTACACCGCACCGCTCTATTTCACTATCCTGACCACGCTGGCCTTCAAAGAACATTTCCGTCCGGCTCTGTCCAGCGCAATCTTGTTGGGATTCGGTGGTGTGGTATTGCTATTGCATCCCACGTTGGCTCAGGATCAACTCATCCCGGGTCTAATCGGATTGATTTCCGGATTTTTGGCTGGTATCGCCTATCTCAATGTTAAACAGCTTGGGTTACGTGGTGAACCAGAATGGCGTGTAGTGTTCTATTTTAGTCTGATTGCCGCTATTAGCAGCGGCGGTGGCATGTTGCTGGGGACTATTCATCCCATTACTACGTCTGGTTTATTCATTTTGCTCGGACTCGGCAGCACTGCCACGCTAGCACAACTAGCCATGACCCGTGCCTACCATACGGGGAAAATGCTAGTGGCAGGTAGCTTGTCCTATAGTACGGTGATATTCGCCAGCATATTCGGCATGGTCTTGTGGGGCGAGGCATTGTCATTGATGGGATGGATAGGCATAGGGCTTATCATTGCAGGTGGTGTGTTAAGCTTGAAATTGGCACCCAGGCACAGTGGTGCATAACTAACGAAGAAGAGACTTGATATGATCACAATAGAACAAACCTCCACCCTGCTTAACATTGCTGTACTGGGCGAATTCACCCTGGCCGATTTTAAGCAATTTGAGGAGCATGCACTTTACTTGCTTAAATCACCCGGTACGGTCAATTTGTTGTTCGACCTACGTGACATGATTAGCTATACGGTGGATGTAGCATGGGAGGAAATCAAATTTTTCAATCAAGAACACATGCATACGTTCAGTAGGATTGCAGTTATTACGGACGATCAGTGGATCACTTGGCAGGCTTGGCTATCGCGCATTTTCGTGGATGCTGATATGTGCGTTTTTACTGATTATGAACAAGCTAAAGCTTGGGTGGTGCAGCTTGATTAGCTTTTAATTATGTTAAAATAATCTGTTATGTTTAGCTGATATTTCAGGAGATAGTGAATGTTTCTAGGTTTGATTGATTTGCCTTGGTGGGGTTATGTAGTTGTTGCACTGACCTTAACTCATATTACCATTGCATCGGTTACCATTTTTTTGCACCGCCATCAGGCGCATCGTGCATTGAATTTGCATGCTATTCCTAGTCATTTTTTCCGTTTCTGGTTATGGTTAACCACCTCTATCGTCACAAAAGAATGGGTCGCTATCCACCGCAAACATCATGCTAAATGTGAGTCAGAGGATGATCCTCATAGTCCGGTTATTCTGGGCATCAAAAAAGTGCTATTGGAAGGCGCCGCGCTCTACCGCAAAGAAGCTGAGAATCAGGAAACACTAGATAAATACGGCCACGGCACACCAAATGATTGGTTGGAAAACAATCTCTACAGCAAACGTAGCGAGTTCGGCATCACGCTGATGCTGATCATCAACGTACTTTTGTTTGGTCCGCTGGGCTTAACTATCTGGGCCGTGCAAATGGCATGGATACCTATTAATGCAGCCGGTATTGTTAACGGCCTTGGGCACTACTGGGGGTATCGCAACTTCCAGACGGAGGATGCTTCCACCAATATCGTGCCGTGGGGTATTTTCATCGGTGGTGAAGAGCTGCACAACAATCACCATGCTTATGCCTCCTCCGCTAAACTTTCTAACAAGTGGTATGAAATTGACATCGGTTGGCTCTACATCCGCGTCATAGAGATGCTCGGTCTAGCACAAGTTAAGAGACGTGCACCGCGAGTACGCCTGAACCAGGCTAAAACTTCATGTGATATGGAGACCTTGCACGCTGTTATCGCCAACCGCTATGAAGTCACAGCCAGATATGCAAAATTACTGAAAAAAACCTACTCGATGGAAATAGCTCGGCTCAAGCTACAAGCCTCAGATAAAATTGATGTAGTGCGTATCAAACATTGGCTACACTTGGATGAAAATGTTTTGACAGAACAACAAAAAACGAAATTAAGTGAAGTGATTAAAGCCAGTGGTATTCTACAGACAACCTATACTCTACGCCAAGAGCTGGCTGTTATCTGGCAAAGCTCTACGGCGACTAAAGAGCAATTAGTAAAACAATTGGAAGATTGGTGTCATCGAGCGGAAAATAGCGGGATTGCGGCGTTACAGGAATTTTCCCAACGCTTGAGGTGCTACGCTTAGCATGTTTTTGCAAGCTTAAACAAAAACCCGCTTAAGCGGGTTTTTTAATATACTCAAACAAAGCGAACAGCCTACTTCAGTTTGGTTTCCTTGTACATCACATGTTTGCGTACCACTGGATCAAATTTCTTGATTTCAATCTTTTCCGGCGTAGTACGTTTATTTTTGTCTGTTGTATAGAAATGACCAGTACCAGCGCTGGATTCAAGCTTGATTTTTTCACGCATTTTTCGTTACTCCTTAAACGTTCTCGCCGCGTGCACGCATTTCAAGCAACACAGCATCGATACCATTCTTGTCAATGGTACGCAATCCAGCATTGGTAAGGCGTAAGGATACCCAGCGATTTTCAGTTTCAACCCATAAACGACGACGTTGCAAATTCGGCAGGAAACGACGCTTTGTTTTATTATTAGCGTGAGATACATTGTTTCCCACCATCGGGCGTTTCCCCGTTACTTGACAGACGCGAGCCATAGCTATTTCCCCAACTAGTTTGCAAAAGAAGCGCGATTCTACTCTAAAAACTTCTATTAGATCAACCTATAGCTATTCCATCAAGTTAACGATATTAATAATGCCGCTTTTTCCAACATTAAATCTGCGGGCATATGGCACACAATATTATTATTTTTCGCTCGTATCCACATCTAGACAGGGGAAGACTCCTTTTTCTTTTAACTCCACACGTGCCCAACTATGTGCGAAGGTGATATCAAGGCGCGCGCCTACAGGTAAAACAGCGCTGTCTAAAATAATTGTGCCCTGTGTATCACGCACCATGCTGTAGCCGCGCGCCAATACTTGCTGTGGATCGAGATGATCGAGATGTTGTTGTAAACTACCAAGACGCGCATCGTAGCGTTCCAGTGTGCGTTGCATGGCTTCCAGTAGATGGCGCGCCAAAATCGTTTGTCGCGTACTACGCTGTTCAATGTTTGGACACATCGTGTATAAACGCTGCCGTAAGGACTGCCAACGCCATTGTTGACGCTGTAACATATAAGCGAGCATGGTCTCCAAGCGTCGTTGCAGATGGTTAAGGTGCTGCGTTTGTTGTTGTACTCGCTGTGCAGGATGCACTAAGCGCCGTTGCAAGTAGTCGAGCTGTTGCATCACATGTTCGAATTGACGCTGTTTGACATGTGCTAATCGCTGTGCCCAATGGTATACCCGTTGCAATAACGCTTGTCGCTCTGGCACAACCAGTTGCGCTGCTGCAGTGGGTGTAGCAGCACGTTGATCCACAACAAAATCAGCAATGGTAATATCGGTTTCGTGTCCAATGCCACTCACTACTGGAATACGACTGGCGACGATTGCACGCACTACTACTTCTTCGTTAAATGCCCACAAATCCTCGATACTGCCACCACCACGACATAGCATCAGCACATTGCACTCTGCGCGCTCATTAGCAAGTCGAATGGCGTGTGCGATCTTTTGCGCCGCCCCCTCTCCCTGTACCGGTGTGGGGTACAGCACGACAGAAGTACTTGGCATACGCTTCGCCAAGGTGATCAATACGTCGTGTAACGCTGCTGCCTGCGGCGAAGTGATGATACCAATTTGTCCAGGGAAAAACGGCAGCGGTCGTTTTTGTGCAGTATCGAACAATCCCTCAGCTTCCAGTTTGCGCTTGAGGCGCTCGAACGCATCATATAAGGCACCTAGTCCGCCTGGCCGCATCTGCTCCAGACTTAATTGAAATTCACCACGAGTTTCATACAGCGTGGCCAGAGCTAACACTTCTACTTGCATGCCATTCTTTGGTAGCCAGTCAAGATATTGACTTTTGTGGCGGAACATTACGCAGCGTACCTGCGCCTCTTCATCTTTCAGGGAAAAATACCAATGTCGGGAAGTCGCACAAACAAAATTGGAAACTTCGCCGCGTACCCATAGCAAGGGCAAGCTGTTTTCCAATATCTGCTTAGCGGCCATATTGAGTTCTTGCACACTGAATACATGATTTTTTTCATCTTCAACTAATTTGAAAATCATATTGACATTCTTTAATAATCCACAGGTTAGGAAAAAGGATATAGCTGTATAAAAGTTATAGCGCAATACTTTGGTAAAATATAATAAGCTTTTGTTCTTATTGCATATTTTAATAGTATGCAAATTAAGAAAGTGGCTAAAATGGGTTATATTATAAGTAGTTAAGCATCATTTATAATGTCTTATCCACATAGTTATCCACAACTTTTGTGCGTGCGAAAGTATCGTTGTTCCTTCACTTTATGATGCTGTTATCAAAACAAATATGATACAAATTTAAAGGATATTCGGGTTAAATTAGCTGGAGAAATCTTGCTCAAACAAGTGTGACCAGATACAGTTCCGCTTTGTTAAATTTAAGCCTATTTGGAGAAGTTCAGTGTTTGCTCTTGTAGAAGCGGCTGGTTGGCCGATTTGGTTTCTGATAGTTGCCTCTGTGATTGCTGTTGCGTTAATTGCAGAACGTTTGATGACCCTGCGCAGCAAAAAAATTGCACCTGCAGAGTTATTCAACGAAGTAGTCCAGGAACTTAAGCAGCGTGGAGTTAACGATGCCATGCTTTCCCGTTTAGAAGCAGAATCACCGCTAGGCCGTATTTTCGCTGCGGGCCTCAAGAATATTAAAAACCCATCTGCAGTGATGAAAGAATCAGTCGAGGAAGCAGGACGCGCTGCTGCACACGAGCTTGAACGCTTTCTCACAACCTTAGGTACCATTGCTTCAATAAGCCCATTATTAGGCCTATTTGGTACAATGGTGGGAATGATTGAAATTTTCGGCGTGCAAAATACTGCAGAAAATGCGCCTGCCGCACTCGCCCACGGTATCTCGATAGCCTTGTATAACACGGCATTCGGTTTGATGGTGGCTATCCCCAGCATGATTTTCTATCGCCATTTTCGCGCTAAAGTAGATGGCCTGACTATCGAGATGGAACAGCAAGCAATCAAATTAATTGAAATCATCCATGGCGCACGCCGAGGTTAAGCCATGAATTTTCAACGCGGCCGCATGCGTGAGGAACCAGAAATCAACCTGATTCCAATGATAGATATATTCTTGGTAATTATAATTTTTCTCATGGTGTCGACCACATACACCAAATTCTCCGAGTTACAGATTAACTTGCCGCAGGCGAGTGGTGATGAAACAACTACACCAGCAAAACAAATCAATGTGTCAGTCGATGCTTCGGAGCACTACGCCATCAACAATGCGGCCACAACATTCAATAACGTACAGAATATGTCACAAGCACTGCACGCCGCTGCCGGTGAACAAAAAGATCCGACCATCGTCATTCAGGCCGATGCTAAGGCACCGCACCAAGCCGTAATTAACATTATGGAAGCAGCGCGTCTTGCTGGTTATGGCCGAATTACCTTCACCACCAGCCGAAAATAACGGGCGGTCAGGCTAAGCGAATGCAGTCGCTAGAGCAACATTGGTATCGCACCACTCCGTTACATCTCATCCTGTTGCCTGTCAGTTTTATATTTCGCATGCTCGTGGCAGTCCGACATGCGCTTTACCGGGGGGGTATTTTAACGAGCATGAAGCTGCCGGTACCTGTCATCGTGGTGGGTAATATTACCGTTGGTGGCAGTGGCAAAACACCGCTTACACTATGGCTGGTGCAGCAATTAATTAATAGCGGCTGGCATCCCGGTATTATTAGTCGCGGCTATGGAGGTACTGCCACATCCCCGCTGGCCGTTCATGCATCAAGTAGCCCCGATGAGACTGGCGATGAAGCTGTGCTCATGGCACAACGTAAGCTGTGTCCCGTGTGGATTGGGCGCGATCGTGTTGGCGCAGCTCGCGCGCTGTTACAGGCCCATCCTGAATGCGATATTCTGCTTAGCGATGATGGCCTGCAACATTACCGCTTGCAGCGCGATTTTGAAATTGCAGTAGTAGATGGGATACGTCGTTTTGGTAATGGCTTCTTACTCCCAGCTGGCCCGTTGCGTGAACCCATATCACGCCTGGCAGAAGTGGATGTTGTCGTCATTCACGGGGGCATGGCCACTGAAGGCCAATACAGCATGCAACTCTATGGGGAAAATTTTTACAATCTGCTCAATCCGAATACCATAGCTCAAGTTGCCGATTTTAACGGCCAATGTCTGCACGCCATTGCCGGGATCGGCCACCCACAGCGCTTCTTTTCACATCTGAATCGCCTGGGGTTGAAGACAGAGACTCATCCTTTTCCCGACCATCATCGCTTTACGCCTGCCGATCTGGATTACACTGATGCAGACGCAATACTCATGACGGAAAAAGATGCGGTAAAATGCACGATATTCGCCAACGAAAAATGCTGGGTGCTGCGTGTGGATGCGCAGTTGGATTCCTTGCTTACCCAACAAATCCTAGAAAGGCTTATTCCAGATGGACTCCAAACTACTTGAAATCCTGGTTTGCCCCTTGTGCAAATCCCCGTTGGTTTATCGTAAAATCGAACAGGAATTAATCTGCAAGGCGGATCGTCTGGCATTTTCTATACAGGATGACATTCCTGTAATGCTGGCAGATGAGGCGCGCAAACTTACCCCGGAAGAAATCGAACTGCTCCGATGATGGTAGCTTTTCATGTCGTCATTCCGGCACGCTTCGCCTCTACCCGCCTGCCGGGTAAGGCGTTATTGCCGATTGGTGGCAAGCCGATGGTAGTGCGAGTTGCCGAGCAATCTGCGCAGAGTGGTGCGCAACAAATCTGGATTGCCACTGATCATCAATCCATCATGGCTGCTGTGCATGATAATGGCTTTAAGGCCTGTCTGACTGACGCTCACCATACCAGCGGCACCGACCGCATTGCCGAAGTGGTGGAGCAACTTGAGTGGTCTGACGACACGATTGTAGTCAACGTGCAGGGCGACGAACCCCTCATGCCACCTGCACTGATCAATGCGGTAGCACAACATTTGCACGACCATCCGGAATGTGCTATTGCCACCGCCTGTCATCCTACCGATGATGAAGAGACCGTGCGCAATCCCAACATTGTCAAAGTGGTGCTGGATAAACACAGCAATGCCCTGTATTTCAGCCGTGCGTCGATTCCTTATCCGCGCGATGCGTTCACCCCCGGCACATCACAGCCGGAAGATCTCACGGCATTACGCCACATCGGTATTTATGCTTACCGTGCTGGTTTTCTGCGGGCCTTTCGCAATCTTGCACCTGCCGCCATCGAACAAATTGAGTCTCTGGAACAATTGCGCGCGTTGTGGCACGGTTACAAGATTGGCGTAGCTATTAGCGCAGACGCCCCCCCCAGTGGCGTCGATACCGAACAAGATCTGCACGCTACCCGCAAGCTATTTGACAGCAAGCGTATAATCAACGACCAAATAAACGGAGTACCATTATGAGACTTATATTGCTTGGCGCACCTGGCGCCGGTAAAGGCACCCAAGCCAACCTGATCAAAGAGAAATTCACTATCCCTCAAATATCAACCGGAGATATGCTGCGTGCGGCGGTCAAGGCAGATACCCCGCTGGGACAAGCAGCCAAAAAGATAATGGATGCAGGTGGATTGGTATCGGATGACATCATCATCAATCTGGTGAAAGAGCGCATTAAAGAAGCAGACTGTGCCAATGGCTTCCTGCTGGATGGTTTTCCACGCACCATTCCACAAGCTCAAGCAATCAAAGACGCCGGCATCGCTATTGATTTCGTGGTGGAAATCGAGGTCCCAGATAGCGATATCATCCAGCGCATGGATGGTCGTCTCGCCCATCCCGCTTCGGGACGCACCTACCATATAATATTTAATCCACCCAAAGTACCTGGCAAGGATGACATTACCGGTGAAGACTTGATACAACGCCCGGATGACCGCGCAGATACCGTCAGAAAACGCCTTGAAGTCTATCATGAGCAGACCAAACCCCTCGTTGAGTACTATTTAAATTGGGAAAAAAATGGTTCCGCCAAGGAGAAATGTGAGGGTACGCAGGCACCGCACTGCATCAACATTCCTGGCATCGGTAGCGTGGATAGTATTCGTGACAGGATATTTAACGCATTGGCAGCACATCAATTATGATCAGCAAACCTATCCTCACACTTGACGATGCCAAAAAAATTGCTACGGCTGCCGAGGCCGAAGCACTGCGTAATTCCTGGCGTGTCGTGATCGCTATCGTGGATGATGGTGGTCATTTGCTCTACCTGCAACGGAATCACGACACCCAATTTGGTAGTGTGGAAATCGCCACCCAAAAAGCCCGGGCAGCAGTTGCCTTTCAACGGCCGACCAAAGTTACCGAAGACGCGATAATGGGCGGTCGCCTGATTCATCTTGCCTTGCCGGGCGTTCTCCCTTCCGAAGGTGGAGTGCCACTCATGTATGAAAACCAGATCATTGGCGGCCTCGGCATCAGCGGCGTACGCTCGTTTGAGGACGGGCAGATCGCGCAAGCCGGTGTAGCGGCACTCGGTTGACGGTTGACCCATGCTTTACACCCTGTCAGACCGCACACCGGAACTACGCGGACAACAACATTTCATCGCGCCCAATGCCAGCGTCATCGGCTCGGTTATTCTCGAAAACAATGTCAGCATCTGGTTCAACGTGGTAATACGTGGCGACAATGAACCCATCTGCATCGGCGAAAACAGCAACGTTCAGGATGGCGTAGTAATGCACACCGACCCCGGCGCACCGCTCACCATAGGCAACAACGTCACTGTCGGTCACATGGTGATGCTGCACGGCTGCACCATCGGTGACGGCAGCCTGATCGGCATTCACAGCACCGTCCTTAATCACGCCGTAATCGGGCGCAACTGCCTGATAGGCGCAAACACGCTGATTACAGAAGGCAAAGTAATCCCGGACAATTCACTGGTAGTAGGCTCGCCCGGTAAAGTGTTGCGCAGCCTGCGGGAAGAAGAAATTCTAGCTCTGCATACTAATGCAGCGCGCTATGTGGAAAATCTTGGTCGCTATCGGAAGTCGTTGGCGAGCATTCTCTAATCTCGCTTCGCTGAAAAAAACTGCTTCGGCCCAAGTTGCTCATCGCACGTAAACGTACTGTCCGTATTCATTCTGCACAAAATGATAAGCGGCTTTATCCCGTTGCCAGATAAAGAGAACATACAGCCATGGCTAAACCAGTAAAAGAGAATAAGACGACGCTGTCGAATACAAGCATGTGGTGATGGGGCTGATCTTCCTGAAATATATCTCCCATCCCTTTTAAGGTTATACAATCATTTAACAAAATGTATAGGGTACTTTCAAAAATTATTTTGAATCGTTCTCAAATAAAAATCCTCGAAAAACTCCACGACACTCTGCTGCCCATGCTGCGTATCTTAACGGATCGGGGTACTGAGTATTGTGGCAACGTAGAGCAACATGATTACCAATTCTATCTTGCTATCAACGACATCGACCATACTAAAACCAAGGCGATGTCACCCCAGACTAACGGTATATGCGAGCGCTTCCACAAAACCATTTTGCAGGAATTTTACCAAGTCACATTCCGAAAAAAATTTTATGCCAATGTGGAAACCTTGCAGAAAGATCTAGACGATTTTCTTAATTATTATAATAATGAAAGAACTCATCAGGGCAAGGTTTGTAATGGCAGAACGCCGTTGGAAACATTACTTAGTGGGAAACCGGTTTGGAATGGAAAAAATCTAAACCAAATTTAATCTGACAGACACCCTAAAAATTCGGTAACTGTCAGATCAGGTCTGAGCTAGTACAATTAAATGCCAGCTACAATTTAAATCTGCCTACCGTAGTACGCATATCGCTTGCGAGTTTTTCAAGTTGAATTGCAAAACTTGCGGTCTGACCAGCTGCCGCAGTATTTTCTTCTGCCTGTTGAGCTACCCGCTCAACGTGAACAGCAATATCTTGGCTCGCACTATTTTGTTCATTAAGTGAGTCCGAAATATTGTTTACTACCTCTACCACTTTCGAAGACCCATCTTTGATTTGAATAATGGAGACTTCAGCTTCTTGAGCTAATACCGCACCGCTGTCTGCCTTAGCTACAGCAGTTTTCATTGTCTCCATGGCATTATTCGTACTGCTCTGAATACTTTGTATCATGTGCGAAATTTCTTCTGTGGCTTTAGAGGTGCGTGCAGCTAACTTTCGAACTTCATCTGCTACAACCGCAAATCCTCTACCTTGCTCACCGGCTCTTGCTGCCTCAATAGCAGCGTTTAGTGCCAACAAGTTGGTTTGATCAGCTACTTCTTTGATTACCTGAACAACGGAAGATATTTGATTGGACTGTAAGCCAAGTGCCACAATTGATGTGGAGGTTTGTTTAACTGTTTCAGTTATTTGCATCATTGCTGCACCTGCATTTTGGATAATTTCAGCCCCCAGGCTTGATAGATTACCGGATTTGACCGAAATATCCTTCGCTTCGCGTGCACCATCAGTAATGAGCGTTATTCCGACCGTCACTTGCTCCACAGTTGCTGCCATAGCAGACGCAGAGAAACTCTGCTCTTTTGAGCTATTTGCCACTTGCTGAGCGGAAGAAGATAACTCGAGGGCTGCTTCTGATACACCGTTTGCGTTGGTAGTAAGTGATAGTAAAGAGCTTTGCAAGCTAATAATCAGCTCATTGAATGTCTTGGCAGTCTGACCAATTTCGTCATCGCTGGCGATATTTATTCGGCGCGTAAGATCATTAGTGTTTTTAATTTCGAGCATCGTACGCTGTAAGTTCAAAAGAGAAACTGTAACCGATTTAGAGATCAGTATAGAGATACACATTGTTACAGCCACTGATATAACTAGAACCATTAACATTAACAACGTTGCGGAGTTTATTTGAGCCGTTGCAGTATTTTCATCAGCAACAATGCGTTTATTAGCATTTCCAACCACGCTCTCAATGGCTTTACGGTGATGTTCATAAGTTGATTTCATTTTTTTCATGGCTTTCTCAGAGGCATCTTTGTTTCCGCTCTCTATAGCAGGAATGAACTCTTTAAGCGCAATTTCATAAAATGTGACAGCTGGTTCGTGCGCATCCTTAAGCAAAAGTTCACTTAGATCGGGTGATAGATTTTCTGTTTTCCAAAATTCATGACGAGTGTCATATTCGTTTTTGAGCGTTTTAAGGCGAGCAATCAATGGAGGCTGATCGTTTTTATCACTTACTTCTAATTGCAAACTAACTAAATAGGATTCAATGATGTATACAGGAGGAGGAAGAATATCCGCTACCAAATCTTTGCCTTGAACTATATGGTGATAAATTGGCCCATTGACTTTGAGCTCATTTAGTGTTTTCAATGACCACAGGCCATAAATAAAGAAGCCGACGATAACGGATAAGACAATTAAGCTAAAACGATAACTTAATTTCATGTTTTTCAGTATTTGCATGTAAAGCTCCTTATTATCATTCAGCTAGCGACCGGCGAAACTCTGATCAAATGGTTGATCTCTGTAATAGAAGACATACTTGTACACTTCATTTTGATACTTCTTCCAAACAGGCTTTTGGTTCATTAACATCGGCAGTGTCGTGATCAACTTTAGTGCGAGTTAAAGTAATTTAGATGAGGAATCGCATCATTGCTCACAGTTCATTACCATAGGGCGGTAGTAAAAACTTAACGATTTAAGGAAAGCTTGAAAGCCAAACTAAAAGGATTATGAAACGAACCTTGCGCCAAATACAGGCTCATTATTTGATTATCTGAGTCCTAAAAAAGGGAGTAAGATAAATTTCTGGATTATCAATCAATAGTTAGAAGATCAATCAATTTATAGGGAGTTATCAGCCACATGACAAAGAGAAACGCATTTTATGCCCAGTCCGGTGGCGTAACCGCTGTAATCAACGCATCGGCTTGCGGTGTGATCGAAACCGCGCGTGCACATAAGGACAAAATCGGCAAAGTTTATGCAGGTCGTAACGGAATCATCGGCGCCTTGACTGAAGATTTGATTGATACTTCCAGAGATTCTGCCAAGTCCATTGCTGCACTGCGCTATACCCCATCCGGTGCATTCGGTTCATGCCGTTTCAAGCTAAAAGGTATTGAAGAAAACAGATTGCAGTATGAGCGGCTGATCGAAGTTTTTAAGGCACACAACATTGGTTATTTCTTTTATAACGGCGGGGGTGATTCCGCGGATACCTGCCTGAAAGTTTCACAGCTGGCGGATAAAATGGGCTACCCCATTCAAGCGATCCATGTACCTAAAACGGTGGACAATGATTTGCCCATTACTGACTGTTGCCCTGGTTTCGGCTCGGTCGCCAAATATGTCGCCGTATCAGTACGCGAGGCCAGCTTCGATGTTGCTTCCATGGCCAAGACCTCAACCAATGTATTCGTGGTGGAAGTGATGGGTAGACATGCTGGGTGGATAGCCGCTGCCGGTGGGTTGGCCTCGGATGTGAATTGCGAGTTGCCGATTGTCATCCTGTTTCCTGAAATTCCCTTCAATAAAGAAAAATTTCTGGCCAAAGTCGATGTCATGGTGAAGCGGCATGGCTATTGCTCAGTGGTGGTATCAGAAGGTGTGCAAGGTGCAGACGGCAAATTTCTCTCCGACCAAGGACTGCGAGATGCTTTTGGTCACGCCCAGTTAGGGGGTGTAGCACCGGTGGTAGCCAACATGGTGAAGGATGCGCTGGGTTACAAATTTCATTGGGCGGTGGCTGATTATCTGCAACGTGCCGCGCGCCATATTGCTTCCAGGACCGATGTCGAACAGGCCTATGCGCTCGGCAAGGCTGCGGTGCAGCTGGCATTGAAAGGGGAAAATGCTGTCATGCCTACCATTGTTCGGCTCACCGATAAGCCCTACAAGTGGAAAATTGGCGTTGCCCAGCTTAAAAATGTGGCTAATGTAGAAAAAAAGATGCCGCGCAACTTTATCACCAAGGATGGCTTCGGCATCACCGACAAGTGTCGTGCATACCTCGCTCCGTTGATCAAGGGCGAAGATTATCCCCCTTACAAAGACGGCTTACCACAGTACGTTCGGCTCAAGAATGTGGCGATACCCAAGAAACTGAACGATTTCAAAATTTAGTTAAAACATCGCATAAAATATTTAGTCAATACGCTCCATATTTAGAAAGGGTGCAGTAACAAGCAATATCTACTACCCCGTTACCCCGATTTTTGCGGGAATAACGGTTGCTGAAATGGCATCTGTCACGAATTACGTAAAGGTCAATAACTTATTTTGGTTTTTTGTGTTTGTGTAATGTGCCGGTTCTAACAGACTGGTTTAACTATAGGGAGAAACTCATGTCTGATGGTCTGATATTTACGCTGTTATGTGCAGTAGCGGCGCTCATATATGGAGCGGTTTCTATCAAATGGATTTTGGTTCAGTCCACCGGCAACGATCGAATGCGTGAGATCGCTGCTGCCATACAGGAAGGAGCTTCTGCCTACCTGAACCGGCAATACAGCACGATAGCTATTGTTGGTGTAACGTTGTTTCTGGTAATTTTACTTATACCGGATCTGGGTTGGAAAACAGCCATAGGTTTCGCTCTCGGTGCAATTCTATCGGGTCTAACCGGCTACATAGGTATGCACGTTTCAGTGCGTGCCAACGTGCGTACTGCACAAGCTGCACACGCCGGTCTCAATACAGCTTTGAATGTGGCTTTCAAGGGTGGAGCCATCACTGGCATGTTGGTAGTCGGCTTGGGTCTGCTGGGGGTAGCGGGTTACTACGCCTTTCTCACTACTTCAATGGACAGTACCCCTCTTGAAGCAACCCACGCTTTGGTCGGTCTGGCTTTCGGTGGTTCGCTGATTTCTATATTTGCCCGTTTAGGCGGCGGCATTTTCACCAAAGGCGCTGATGTAGGCGCAGACTTGGTGGGTAAAGTCGAAGTAGGCATTCCGGAAGATGACCCGCGTAATCCGGCGGTGATTGCCGACAACGTCGGTGACAATGTTGGTGATTGTGCTGGTATGGCTGCCGATCTGTTTGAAACCTATGCCGTGACCATTATTGCCACCATGCTTTTGGGCGGTTTATTGATGGCCAATTCCGGCGCAAACGCCGTGATTTATCCATTGGTGCTGGGTGGATTTTCGATCATTGCTTCTATCGTCGGTACCTATTTCGTAACAGCGCGAGAGGGTGGCAAGATTATGAATGCACTCTATCGTGGTTTGATCGTATCTGCCGTGTTGGCGCTGATCGCTTTTTATCCCATCACCGGATGGCTAATGGGCGACAACGGCGTTTATTCCGTTAGCGCGCTATATGGTTCGGCTTTTATTGGACTGGCGCTGACGGCCGCACTGGTGTGGATCACTGAATACTACACAGCGACCGAATTCAGCCCGGTAAGACATATTGCTGAAGCCTCCACCACTGGTCACGGCACCAATGTAATTGCCGGCTTGGGCGTATCAATGAAGTCGACTGCTGCGCCAGTATTGGCGGTGTGCGTGGCCATCTGGAGCGCCTATGAACTGGCCGGTTTGTACGGGATTGCGATCGCCGCAACCTCTATGCTCTCTATGACGGGGATTATCGTGGCGCTCGATGCCTTTGGCCCGATCACCGACAACGCCGGTGGTATTGCCGAAATGGCCAAATTGCCGAGCAGCATACGAAACATCACCGACCCCCTCGACGCGGTAGGCAATACCACCAAGGCCGTGACCAAAGGCTACGCCATTGGCTCCGCTGGCCTCGCGGCATTGGTGCTGTTTGCCGATTACACCCATGCGCTTTCCTTTAATCATCCGGGATTGACTTTCGATTTATCTAATCATAGAGTGATCATCGGCCTTTTCATCGGTGGTATGGTGCCTTACTTGTTTGCTGCCATGGGCATGGAAGCAGTTGGCCGTGCCGCCAGTTCTGTGGTGGTGGAAGTACGCCGCCAATTCAAGGAAATTCCCGGCATCATGGAAGGTACCGGCAAGCCTGAATATGGAACTTGCGTTGACATGTTGACCAAAGCCGCTATCAAGGAAATGATCGTACCCTCTCTGCTGCCGGTCGCGGTCCCGGTAATCGTCGGCCTAACTCTTGGTGCACAGGCATTGGGCGGCGTGCTCGTGGGCGCCATCGTGACTGGTATCTTCGTGGCAATTTCCATGACTAACGGTGGTGGTGCATGGGATAACGCCAAGAAATATATTGAGGAAGGTAACTTCGGTGGCAAAGGCTCTGAAGCCCACAAGGCTGCGGTAACGGGCGACACGGTCGGGGATCCCTATAAGGATACGGCGGGCCCTGCCATTAATCCGTTAATCAAAATTATGAACATTGTGGCGCTAATGATCGTGCCATTGTTATGAACCTCATTGAGTAGGATATTTTTGGGGCTGCTACCACGCTCATTTGTCCTCGTCCATATTCACGATTCACCGAATGTTATAATTCGCTTCTTAAAATAATGCCTATAAAAAACTCACATCCAGAGTTCAAGTTGGGCAAGATTCAGGATGCATTTTTCGCTGGATTAAACCTATTCAAAATTATGATCAAGGTTGCCAACTATCAAACGCATCAAGAAGGTATTTGTTTTAATTTCAAGGAATAAAAATGACAGCTCGCATCATTGACGGCAAGGCCATCGCTCAGGAATTACGCGCTGAGTGGAAAGTACGTGTAGATGTGCTAAAGGCGCATGGCATTACGCCGGGCTTGGCAGTCATCATCGTAGGGGAAGACCCGGCCTCTAAAGTGTATGTTGGCAATAAAGTAAAAGCCTGCGGTGAAATCGGGCTTTATTCCGAACATATTGCTCTGCCCGCCGACACGCAGGAAACAACATTGCTGGCAAAGATTGCTGAATTAAATGTTAACCCGGCGATTCATGGTCTGCTGATACAGCTTCCTTTGCCCAATCATATTGACAGTCACAAGGTGCTGGAAGCCATCAGCCCAAACAAGGACGTGGATGGATTTCATCCGATGAATGTCGGCGCATTAGTTACCGGTACCCCCTTATTTCCGCCCTGTACACCATCTGGTACAATGAAATTGCTAGAGAAAATGGGCATCGAAATTGAAGGCAAGCACGCCGTGGTAGTTGGCCGTAGCAACATTGTCGGCAAACCAATGGCACTTATGCTGTTGCACCAAAGTGCTACCGTCACTATTTGCACTTCCAGGACGGTGGATCTTGGCAAGTACACAAGGGATGCTGACATTCTGGTGGTCGCTACGGGTAAGCCCCATATGATTACCGGCGATATGATCAAATCAGGCGCTGTTGTAATTGATATCGGCATTAATCGACTGCCCAACGGCAAGCTGGTGGGTGACGTTGATTTTGAGAGTGCCACAAAAGTGGCAGGCTACATCACCCCGGTACCTGGCGGTGTCGGCCCAATGACCATTACCATGCTGATAGCAAATACCATACAAGCAGCAGAACGTGAAAAAAAGTAAATTAACCGTCATTCCAATACAAACGGAAATGACTAACTCTAAATCAACTTACAAGGAAAGAAATGACTACAACTACTACCCCATCCGGACTGGAATATGAAGACATTACCGTTGGCAGTGGAGGTACCGCTCAAGGCGGGCACACTGTTACCGTGCATTACACTGGCTGGCTTACAGATGGCACTATATTCGATTCTAGTAAAGAGAGAGGCGAACCTTTTCAATTCACTCTCGGCGCAAGAGAAGTCATCGCTGGCTGGGATGAAGGTGTACAAGGCATGCAGGTTGGTGGTGTGCGTAAACTGACTATACCAGCATCATTGGGCTATGGTGCGCGTGGTGCAGGGCGCGCCATCCCACCGAATGCAACACTGGTATTTGAAGTGGAATTGCTGGAAGCGTTATATGGGCGTGGGTAATCCATAAAGCGTAAATGTGCTGGTATTTAAATCGGCGTTATTAGGGGTAAAAATATAGATGTAGCGTGACAATTTTCTTCTACCCTTAAAATTTAGAGATCACCCGTGTAGGTATGACAATGTTTACGCTAGAGTGCCAAATGATATGGGAATTACTGCGAAGGTAGATATTTCTTATAAAAGCGGCGCGCTGAGATAGGGTGACCTGATAAAAATAAAGATTTTGTCAGGTTGCCGTTCTTAAACATAACGAAAGGGAAAATCATGAAACTAAAAAAAATAGCTAGTGCAGTTGCACTGCTGGGAGTAGGAAGCGCGTTCATCTTGCGCTCAGCAATAGCTGCACCCGAAACAGGCCAATCACCGTATTACCTTGGTGGCAGTATCGGTCAGTCAAAATACAAGGACATCCCGCAAGGTTTGAGAAATGTCGATGACAAGGATACGGGGTACAAGTTATATGGTGGCTATCGAATCAACCCAAACTGGGGGGTGGAAGCCACCTATTTTGATTTGGGTAAATTTACGGGTAATGACACCGCATTTAATGGGAGCGCCCTTGTTCCTGTTAGCGCATCTGCCAAAGTTCAAGCTTGGGGATTGGCAGGTGTTTTCACGGCACCCATCAGTAATGGATTCTCGGTGTTCGGTAAGCTTGGTTTGACCAGGAACGAGCTAAAAACTAACGCTTCTGGTCTTGGTTTTAAGGCTCACCAAAAAGAATCCAATACTGGCGCCAACTTTGGCTTTGGCGCGACATATGATTTCGTCCCGAATCTTGCCGTTCGTGCAGAATGGGAACGCTTAAACAAGGTAGGCGATGACGCCACCACGGGTGAAACAGATATGAACTTCCTGTCGACTGGTATCACATTTAAATTTTGATGTTTTGTATGATCAATACACAACCGGACAGTTGAATAATTGCCCGGTTTTATTTCGCTCGAAACTCTAGCAAAAGATTGTATTTTCGCTATCGTCGAAACAAAGATTCAGCCGGTTATAAAGTGTAGCTTAAGCAAAAACTGTTTTTCTGTGACTGCCCTAGCATCTTCCAGACCTCATCTTGTTTTTTGGGAAATTATGCTACTTGTTCAATCGACTCACCGCTTTAGCATCGGTCAGTCGTTCTTATTCGTCTGAACATATGGTTCACGAATTTTGACATTACCAGCTTGAGCGTGTGTTTGTTTATTTGTTGCTGCTAAGTTTTCTCGCCCAGCATCCCCATTGCCACAGGATAAATGCGGAATCGCAGAGGTGTGATCGGGGCTCATTTGCGTTAGAATGCACGCAGGCCTCGGTAGCTCAGTGGATAGAGCGACCCCCTCCTAAGGGGTAGGTCGGACGTTCGATTCGTCTTCGGGGCACCAATGTTAATAGCGCTTTCAGTGATTAATTTGATTTAATCTCTTGGGTATGATTCCTCGCGGCTTGCAGCGAGGAATCATACCCAAGAGATTAAAATTTCGAATAGGTCGAAACAATTTTCCTTTCTTATTCGCTAGGAAATTCTCATTTTTTGTTATGCTGGAATTTATCCTGACTTTCAACATGCTGTCTGAATTTAACCGTTCTTCCAGATTCAATTCTGGACTGTAGCTGGCAAATCGAAATATTCGATTTTTCCCTTGTTATTTTCCAGCCAAATCTTCACGGGTTTGCTGTGGTGCATTTTCAAATTATTCAGAATCAAAAATACTTTTCTCCTCGCGTCCTTGATCAGTTGCTCAAGGAATTCAATGAGCCGATCCGAGTCAAAATTTCCGGCGATAATCTGCCAGTGGGCATAGCCTTTGTTGGTCACAATGGCAATCATCGACAGCTGTTGCCGCGTACCGGGTACATAGATCACTGGCGTTTTTCCCTTACGCGCAAAATCATGCTCCCATACATCGGTATTAACCAGGGCCGTTCCATCACCCCAGTGAATTTCTCCGTTCTTGGTAAGAGCGCGTCTGACGATCTTTCGAAAATCTGCGATTTATCTATGTTTGACACCGAACAGATATTTATTTGCTGAACACTTACTCTGCAATTGCTCTACGCTACCTGTAAAAGAAGGCTTCGGTTTTGCTTGCCGCCCCGCACTCTAAGCCTCCCGTGACGCGCATTTAGTGAAGAGAATCCTCAATATTTTCAGTGGAGATTTAACATGCAAAAATCTGAAATTGATACTCCTAAACACATAGATTCAAGCTCACCAAACTATTTTCGATTATTTGTTTATGTCGTAGCTGCGGTCATTTTTGTTGTGATTCTTGTAGCTACACTTGATCTAAAATTTCTGAAATAGATAGTCTTCGTACAATGTCTGATGCCGTACAGATAACGACAAGTCTAATAGTTAAGATTCTATCGTTCTCAGTTTTTTAATGTTTATGTGCAAATTTTCTTTAGCAGAATTTTTAAATATTAAAATTTGATAGTAAGCACTGTTTAGAGGGTGATTTACTGCATTGAGTCACTTTCTTATCATCAGTTTTGAGCGATTTTTATCAAATTAAATGAAATTATATTTTTAAATTAATTAATTTTTTGGAGAATAATATGGCTAACATTGATACAACGTATAGTGAAGTTATGAGTAATGATGATGGGCCTGGGCCGGAGATAATGGGTGGGAGTTCGCTAATTGGCAATGATGTTTATAATCACTCGGAGGAAGATTTAGGTGAGATAAAAGAAATCATGCTAGATATGGAAAGTGGCGAAATTGCTTATGCGGTTCTATCTTTCGGGGGTATTTTAAGCATTGGAGAAAAACTATTTGCGATACCTTGGGATGCCTTAACTTTAGATACAGAAAATAAACGTTTTATTCTTGACGTGGACAAATCTAAGTTTGAATTAGCCGAGGGGTTCGATCAAGACAATTGGCCAACAGTCGCTAATTATACGTGGCGCGCTTAGATTCAGAGCATTTACTCAAGCCACTATTGAAGTGGCGAATCGTTTAATACCGAGATCCTGAGAAACCGTGGAAAAATATCCTGAATCAGGATTCGTCTTCGAATCTATTTAAGACAATGCTTAGCTGTATCACTGGATATTCTTTCTTATGCTCGAAATTGAGCAGACTCTATGGCGGATTGGTATCACCAGATTATTTATCTGAAAGAAAAACGATTGCTGCAGAAATCGACCTTGCGTTTGAGTAATATTAAATATAGGTGGCAGTGTTTGAATGTCATATGACGATAACTGACTTCATTGTGTGCAACCACCTAAGCGAGGCTGACGTTAATGTCGTATAGAGGCTGGGCTTGGTGAAAGAGATTTTTCTTCATTTTACTTAGGGGTAGGGTTATGGACAACAAGAACACAATTTGTCTTTGGTACGACGGCACCGCCGTAGATGCAGCAAAGTTTTATGCTAAAACCTTCCCTAACAGCTCGGTAGGCAGAGTGATGTACGCCCCCGGTGACTATCCTGATGGACAACAGGGAGATGTGTTGACTGTCGAGTTCACTGTGGTCGGCATACCTTGCATTGGGCTTAACGGTGGACCACATTTCAAACACAACGAAGCATTTTCTTTTCAAATCGCGACCGACGATCAAGCAGAAACTGACCGTTTATGGAATGCGATTGTGGAGAACGATGGCAAAGAAAGTGAGTGTGGGTGGTGCAAGGACAAATGGGGACTGAACTGGCAAATTACCCCGCGCGCACTTACTAACGCGATAATAGATCCTGATCGTGCGGCGGCCAAGCGCGCCTTCGATGCGATGATGACTATGAAAAAAATAGACATTGCTAAGATCGAGGAAGCGCGGCTGGGGTGATGTCCTGGTGGTTGTAAAACATATTTCTGAGAGATTGTGGATGTAAAAAAGCGTGGGACTCATCGCGCTTTTTTATGCTCTCGGTTCCTCATCCCAAGGTGGTTTTTTAACCGCTAAGCATCGTCGCAAACGCATTATTTCTCAGCATTTTTATTCAACGAGATTTTCCGCAAGAACATTCAATTTTTTAGCTTGTCATTGCTTACATAAATTTTCCACCAAAAAATATTTTAAAGTCGCGAGTGCGTGTAAAGAAGGAATGAATCGATCTGGTGTTCAAAAGGGACGGCATAGAAAGGATGCTTTGGAAAATTGTGCCAATGCCGGCTTTTTAATTGTAGTAACAAAAAGAAAGTGAGGCCAGGCTTACATTACTTTTCTGGGTAGGCCACAAGCTTTATTCGGTCCTGTGTCATATGCCTGAGGATGATTGTTCGACAGCTAACACTGTTAGAATCCACTTCATCTCATTACCTCAGGATCGTCTACTCATGACCAAAAACATCCCCGTCACCATCTATCGTAAAGATTACACCGCCCCTGCCTATTGGGTGGACACCGTTGAAATAGGTTTCGATCTCGACCCCGCAGCAACCCGTGTATCTATGCGCATCACCTTGCAGCGCAACAGCGCATCGCCTAACAAGGATGTGGAACTGCTGGGTGACGGCAGCGTCAAGCTGGTGGCTTTGCGCATGAACGGCAAAACACTAAGCAAAGGTGCCACGGGTTATACCATCACGGACGGAAAACTGCGCATTGCTAATGCACCGGACGAAATCGCGCTAGAGATCGAGACACTGATTCAGCCCGAGAAAAATACCTCGATGATGGGGCTATATATCTCCAACGGTAATTTCTTTACCCAGTGCGAAGCCGAAGGTTTCCGCAAGATCACCTGGTTTCCCGATCGCCCGGATGTGATGGCCAAATATACGGTGATGTTGCGCGGCGACAAGAAAAAATATCCGGTGCTGTTGTCCAATGGCAATCTGATCGAACAGGGCAATCTGCCCAAAGGCCGTCACTATGCCAAGTGGGAAGACCCGTTCAAAAAACCGTCCTACCTGTTTGCGCTGGTGGCCGGCAAACTGGTGTGTCAAGAAGAAAAGTTCAAGCTCAACAGTGGGCGCAAAGTATTACTGCAAGTGTGGGTGGAGCCAGGCAATCTGGACAAGACGCAGCATGCAATGGAATCACTCAAGCAGAGTATCCGCTGGGATCAACAACGTTTCGGGCTGGAGCTCGATCTGGACCGTTTCATGATCGTTGCGGTGAGCGACTTCAACATGGGCGCGATGGAAAACAAGGGTCTGAACATTTTCAACACCAAGTATGTTCTGGCCAATCCCAGCATTGCCACAGACACCGATTACGCCAATATCGAGGCGGTAGTCGGTCATGAATATTTTCATAACTGGACCGGCAACCGCGTCACCTGCCGCGACTGGTTTCAATTGTCGTTGAAGGAAGGTCTGACTGTGTTCCGCGACCAGGAGTTTTCCGCTGACATGGTTGGCACAGACAGCGGTCGTGCAGTGAATCGTATTGAAAATGTACGCATACTGCGTCAGGTGCAATTTTCTGAAGATGCTGGGCCAATGGCTCATCCGGTGCGGCCGGACAGCTATGTCGAGATCAACAATTTTTACACCGTCACCATCTATGAAAAAGGGGCGGAAGTAGTGCGCATGTATCAGACCCTGCTAGGCCGTGACGGCTTTCGCAAAGGCATGGATCTATATTTTGCACGGCATGACGGACAGGCGGTTTCCTGCGACGATTTTCGTGCGGCCATGGCAGATAGCAGCGGACGCGACCTCGCCCAGTTCGAGCGCTGGTATAGCCAGTCCGGTACGCCGCAACTCAAAGTGCAAAGCCACTACGACGATACCAAACAAACCTATGAACTCACGCTGAGCCAAAGCTGTAAATCCGGTGTCGGCAAAAAAAAGACCTTGCCCTTCCATATCCCCGTTACAGTGGGCCTGCTCGATGCCGAGGGCCGCGACATGGCTTTGCATCTGACAGGGGCAAGTTCTTCAACTACTACTTGTGTGCTGGAGCTGACCAAGGAAAAACAGACGTTCACCTTCAACAACGTCACCAGTAAACCCACGCCTTCGCTGCTGCGCAACTTCTCGGCACCCGTGGTGATGGAATATGACTACACCGACCAGGAGCTGGCACAGCTGATGGCGCATGACAGCGATGCCTTCAACCGCTGGGAGGCCGGACAGCGCTTGGCGATGGAACGCTTGCTGAAGCTGATCAAGCAGGTAAAAACAGATAAAAAACTAACGCTGGATGACCTGTTCATCAACGCCTTGCGCACCACACTCAACGATCAAACGCTTGATCCGTCTTTCCGTGAAGTGATGCTGACGCTACCTTCAGAATTGATGCTGGCCGAACAATGCGCGGTAATCGATCCGCAGGCAATACACACTGCGCGCCAGTTCATGCGCAAGACAATTTCTGAAAAACTCAAGGCCGATTTCATCGCCACCTATGCTGCCAACCTCACGCCCGGCAAATACAGCGCCGATGCAAAATCGGCTGGTAAGCGCGGCCTGAAAAACCTGTGCCTATCTTACCTGCTGGGCTGGGAAGATGCTTCCACGCTACAACTCGCCCACGCGCAGATTGACGCCGCCGACAACATGACCGATCGCTTTGCCGTGCTGATGGCTCTGGTAAACACCGGTAGCAAGACGGCGGAAAAACCTTTGAAACGCTTCTATCAGGATTTCAAAAAAGAAGCGCTGGTAGTCGACAAATGGTTCAGCCTGCAGGCCGTGGCGATGCACACTGATGTAAACGCCGTGCGCAAACTGATGACCCATCCCGCGTTTACGCTGAAAAATCCCAACCGCGCACGCAGCCTGATCTTTAGTTTCTGCAATGGCAATCCGTCACAGTTTCACGCTACGGATGGCAGCGGCTATACCTTCTGGGCGGAACAGGTGATCGCGCTGAACAAACTCAATCCGCAGGTAGCCGCGCGTCTGGTACGCACGCTGGATCACTGGAAAAAATACCAGCCTGCGCTAAATAAACAGATGCAGGCTGCGTTGCAAAAAGTGGCAGCGGCCAAGGGATTATCGAAAGATGTGCAGGAAGTAGTGGTTAGGGCGTTGGGGAGTTAAGAGCTAAAAACGATGTTGGCCGCCCTACTAAGCTTAAAATTGAAAACGTGGTTTGTCCCAAATTGGTCTCTCAACCCCCGTCCGGGTTGGGTGCTCATTTATTAAGTAAAGGTTCCGATGTACCCAGTCCAGGATGTTGATGCGATTCTTTTATTGTCCCTGTCTGTCGCGGCGAAGCGGCGGCCTGCCGACCTGACGGGGATCATTACGGCAATCGATCTGGCGCATGATGCGATTCCTTCCGGCAATAAATTATCAGATGCGTTCGCCCGCATGTCGGCATACGGCCTGGTTATCGAGATTGAAGGCGGCTATGCGCTCTCGTCCGATGCGCAAAAAATGATGGTGAATCAGCGCAAGAAAGACGACACCGAAAAGAAGTTGTTTCGCCTCAAGGAGCATCTTGCGGGCTACCACCTCAAAGGTGAGCACGCCGCCATCCAGATTCATCCCGATCAGCTTCTTGCCGCTATCAAAGCGTTTCAGGCGAGCAAAAAAACTGCGGGCAAAAATGTACTGAGAGATAAACCCAAGACGGTCTGGATTCCCACCAAGGAATTGGCTAATTTTAAAGGCAAGCCGTTTCCATCCAAGCGACGCAAGGGCTGAAACGTTAAGACGTGATGCAATTGCGCTGCAAAATGCACGATCAAAATATGACTACCCAACAAAGCAGTACCTCACCAGATTTTGCAGCCAGCACCGGCAGCTCATTCAACGGGTTGCCGCTGGCGCCCGCGATGCAGACGACCCTGCGTCAGCTCGGCTATATGGTGATGACACCGATACAGGCCGCCAGCCTGCCGATCACGCTAGCGGGACACGACCTGATCGCACAAGCGAAAACCGGCAGCGGCAAAACGGCGGCATTCGCTTTGGCCTTGCTCACCAAACTCAACCCGCGCCACTTTGCAGTGCAGGCGATGGTGCTTTGCCCCACGCGCGAGTTGGCTGACCAGGTCACTCAGGAGATACGGCGGTTGGCGCGCTCTGTTGAGAACATCAAGATACTGACGCTGTGCGGCGGCTCGACAATGCATCCGCAAATTGCCAGTCTTGAACACGGTGCGCACATCATTGTCGGAACGCCAGGACGCATCATGGATCACATGGAACGCGGCACGCTGAACCTCGAAGCACTCAGCACACTGGTGCTGGATGAGGCGGATCGCATGCTCGACATGGGTTTTTACGAAGACATCGCCTTCGTCGCGAAACGTTGCCCGACAGAGCGCCAGACGCTGCTGTTCTCGGCGACCTACCCCGACGGCGTCACGCGGCTGGCGCGCCAGTTCATGCGCAAACCGCAGGAAGTAAAGTTGCTGGAGCAACACGAGGAAACCAAAATACGCCAGCGATTTTATAAAGTCGAAGAAGCGCAGCGCCTGCAGGCAGTCGCGGTGCTGTTGAAACACTACCGCCCGGTCAGCACGCTGGCCTTCTGCAACACCAAGCAGCAATGCCGCTCGTTGCTCGAAGCGCTGCATGCCCAAGGTATCAAGGCCCTGACCCTCAACGGCGATATGGATCAACGTGAGCGTGACCAGGTGCTGATCCAATTTGCCAACCGCAGCTGTACTGTATTGGTGGCAACCGACGTTGCGGCACGCGGCCTGGATATAGACAAGCTCGAAATGGTCATCAACGTCGATGTCACGCCCGACCCCGAAATCCATGTGCACCGCATCGGCCGCACCGGGCGGGCCGACCAGAACGGCTGGGCATTGACGCTGTGCGGGCCGACGGATCGCAACCGCATCATCACCATTGCCAAATCGATACGCATCGTACCGGAGTGGCACGAGCTGGAAGAATTGAAAGACGATGATCAGTCCCCGCTTGTGCCGCCAATGGTCACGCTGCAAATCCTCGGCGGGCGCAAAGAGAAAATACGCGCCGGAGATGTGTTGGGCGCGCTCACCGGTGATGCTGGCTATACCCGCGAACAAGTCGGCAAGATCACCGTCACCGAGTTCTCCACCTACGTCGCTGTGGATCGAAAAATTGCCAACGAAGCCGTGCGAAAATTGACGGCGGGCAAGGTGAAGGGCAAGACGGTTAAGGTGCACGCGCTGTAGGCGAAGTATTCGAAACCATACTTATTTAGCATTTTCTTCGTTGAACCATTTGATCTGACTTTGAATTTCAGCATTTAAATTGAACATTTAATTACCTAACCCACTAGGACTTTAATAATGGCTTTCAAAACAATCGCCCCAACTTCTGCAGTGCCAGATAGTCCAGAGAAACTATTTCTAGATTTGCCTCGCCGAAAAATACCCGATGTTCTTCCGCATCAAAGCTGGGTGATGGGTCAATAGGCAACCAATGCTATAGAAAAGTCGGATGTTGCATTACAACTCCCAACTGGTAGCGGAAAAACACTCGTTGGATTATTAATAGCGGAATGGCGACGTCGAAAATATAAAGAACGTGTGGTGTACCTATGCCCAACACGTCAGCTTGTAAATCAGGTGGTAGAACAAGCACATGAAAAATACGGTTTAACTGTTCTTGGCTTTACGGGTAGTGCAAATCAATATGATCCAACTTCAAAAGCAGAGTACCGAAATGCGGATAGGATAGCCGTAACAACGTATAGCAGTCTGTTCAACACCAACCCCTTTTTCAAGGATGCAGACATCATCATTGTGGATGATGCGCACGCAGCAGAAAGTTATATTGCGTTACTGTGGTCTCTGAGAATAAATCGGAGAGAACATCAGGTATTGCATGCTGCAATAAGTAATGTTCTAAAACCATTACTTTCGGCTACAAACTATGCCAGGCTCATTGGTGAATGGGAAGGTCCTATCGATCGAGATTGGGTTGACAAAATACCCACACCAGAATTTATCAACATCAACCATGAGATTACTGCCGTATTGGATATACATGCACCCAGTACCGATTTAAAGTATTCGTGGCAAATGATTCGTGAACATTTATCCGCTTGTCAGTTATATCTTTCATCTCATGAAATCTTGATAAGACCGCTTATTCCCCCAACTTGGACACACGCAGCATTCCAACAACCCAAACAACGTATTTTCATGTCTGCCACACTGGGAACTGGTGGTGATTTAGAAAGATTGATGGGGCGAAAAAACATATTTCGATTGTCAATTCAAAGTGGATGGGACAAACAAGGAGTTGGAAGGAGATTTTTTATCTTTCCAAGCATGTCGCTAAAAGATGATGAAATTATTGAACTGCGCCGCAAATTAATGAGCAGCACAGATCGTAGCGTGGTCTTGGTGCCAAACGATCCGGTGTGCGAAGAAATATCAAAGGATATCACTGAGAACTTAGGTTTTATCACATACTTGGCAACAGATATTGAAGAATCAAAAAAAATATTCGTTAACAAAAAGAACGTTGCAGCAATTATTTCCAACAGATACGACGGCATTGATTTTCCAGGTGACGAGTGCAGACTTTTGTTTATTGACGGATTACCTAGAGCAATGAACCTTCAAGAGCGATTTCTTATGTCACGCATGGGTGCAAATATTCTCTTCAATGAACGTATCCAAACGCGGGTTTTACAGGCTATAGGTCGATGCACAAGGTCACTTGAAGATTTTTCCGCGGTTGTTGTCGCTGGCGAAGAGCTACCAGATTACCTTGCTGACATTAAGCGCCGAAAGTTTTTTCATCCAGAACTACAAGCAGAAATTGAATTTGGCGTTAATCAATCTAAGAACACCACATTGGAAGATATCGTAGAGAATTTTGAATTGTTTTTGGAAAATGGGGAACAATGGGAGGAGGTTAACCAGCAGATTGTTGCCTCAAGAAAGAACCTAAATCGAGAAAACTTCCCTGCAATGAATGATCTTGAAACGAGCGCAAATCATGAAATAGATTTCCAAAATCGGTTATGGCGAGGAGATTACGAACTCGCACTTGAATTTGCTGAACGAATATTGGGCAGTTTGGTTTCAGCAGAATTGCGTGGGTATCGTGCCTTATGGCATTACTTAGCTGGAAGCGCGGCGACTCTTGGGGGGCTAAAGCTCGCTCCAAAAGCAAGAGCACATTTCAACAAAGCAAAAGAGGCCGCCAAAGATTTGCCTTGGCTCGTATCTCTTGCCAGATACCAAGATGAAGATAAGGGCCAAGAAAATAACAATAATACGATTCTCATGGAACAAATCGAACAGTCAGGCGCAGTACTAAGTCGTTTTGGAATCACGCATGATTATGCATTTTCCAAGAGAGAAAAGGAGATTCTTGATGGACTGGAATCCAATACAACATTCGAACATGCACAAAAACTTTTAGGAGAACTCCTAGGCTTTAACACTGGAAAAATTGAAACGGATGGGTCACCTGACCCTTGGTGGATTGTCGGAAATTTATGTTTTGTATTTGAAGATCATGCCGGCGCTCAACAAGAGTCTAGCCTTGATGTAAAAAAAGCTCGGCAGGTTTCATCACATCCTCAGTGGATGCGAGTAAATGTAGAGGCAAGCAAAAACTCGCAAATATTGCCGGTACTCATAACACCCGTAACCAAAGCAAAAGAAGGTGCGATACCATATCTAAATGAAGTTGCATTATGGCCCCTTGATGACTTTAAAACATGGGCTAAAAATGCTCTTGCAACCTTAAGAAACCTAAGAGGAAAGTTACATGAACCGGGCGATTTGCTTTGGAGAGCAGAAGCTGCGGAGGCATTTTCTCAAAACGAATTAGACGCCTCTAGGTTATTTATCAAACTCAAGGGTAAACCGGCAGCAAAGAACCTGATGTCTACGAATTAATCTAGAGTAATCTCAGATTCGCATTTGAGCCTCTAACTTCTATGAGGACGGATCCTAATTCCTTCGGCATGTATTTTCAATTAGGCATCCACTTCACCTGCTGAAGCAGTTAGTCCAAGAGCAAGTATGTTGATGGGTTGCCTCAAACAAACACGGCGCTGTCCACTATAATTCACGCAGTAAAGCAGATTCGTGCCTGCCGACTTTGATTCCACAAGCCTTCAACAAGGCTCTCCTGAGTGCAGCCGAAGGGCCCAGGCCGAACGAAGCGGAAACTCTATTTGTACCAGACCAATAAATTTGTATTCATAAATCCAGGAAGCTTTATGCCCATCACTTCTGAAGACCGCGCCCAGGCGCAAGATCTACTGAACTTCATCGACGCCAGCCCCAGCCCGTGGCATGCTGTGCAGTCGATCACGCAACGTTTGCAGGCACAGGGTTTTGTGCAACTGCAGGAGAAGCTGCGCTGGAAACTGGAATCCGGCAAAGGGTATTACGTGGTGCGGGGCGCATCGCTGATCGCTTTCAGGATCGGGCATCAGGCTTTGCCTGAAACCGGCTTTCGCTTGATAGGGGCGCACACCGATTCTCCCGGCTTACGCCTCAAGACTAATGCGGCACATGCCAGTGACGGCGTGGTGCGCTTGGGTGTAGAGATATACGGCGGGCCGTTACTGGTCACTTTTACTGACCGTGACTTGAGTATAGCCGGACGCGTGAATGTCCGCACTGCTCAGGGTTTTGAAACACGTTTAATTAATTTCGATCAACCATTGCTGCGGCTGCCCAACCTCGCCATCCACATGAACCGGGAGGTGAACGAGCAAGGCCTCAAGCTCAATAAGCAAACCGAATTGCCGTTGCTGCTTGCCATTACCGATGACAAATTTTCCGCTCGTGAGCAATTCCTTAACCTGCTTGCGGGTGAGTTGAAAGTGAAGGCAGCAGACATCCTCACTTACGAGCTCAATGTGTGCGACACTCAAGCCGGTACCTTCTGGGGAGCTGAGCAGGAATTTATCGCCACTAGCCAGCTCGACAATCTCGCCTCCTGCCACGCCGCGCTTACTGCGCTGCTCGCCACCGCCACTCCGGCTGCCACCTGCATCGCCGCTTTTTTCGATCACGAAGAAGTGGGCAGCGAAAGCGTTGCGGGCGCGGGCGGTAGTTTTGCCGGTGACGTGATCGAGCGCATTTCCCTGTGCATGGATCTAGATGATGAACAACAGCATTGCGCGGCGGCACACAGCTTTTTCATCAGCGCCGATATGGCGCACGCCTACCAGCCCAATTTCCCCAATGCCTACGAACCCAATCATCGCGTGATGGTGAATGCTGGCCCGGTGATCAAGACCAATGCCAACCAGCGCTACAGTACCAATGCGGATACCGCCGCGCGTTTCATCACGCTGTGCGAAAGTGCCGGTGTGCCCTATCAGAACTACACTCACCGCACCGACCTCGGTTGCGGTAGCACCATCGGCCCGATTGTTGCTGCCAGTTTGGGTATCGCCAGCGTGGATGTCGGCTCGCCCATGTGGGCCATGCACAGCCTGCGTGAAAGCGCGGGCGTGCAGGACGTGGCCTACATGATCAAGGTAATGAAAGCAGCATTTAGCAGTTGAGATTCAGAAAGGCCGTAAATAACGCGGCAGCATTAGCCGAGAGTCCCATCCGAGCGTGTAAATAGCAATTTTGAATATGCTCCTGTAAAGTATGTGGCTTAAGTTCAGCAATTTACTGTCGGATCAATAAAATCAGTATGTAACTACGACTATTCAATTGCACGAGCTTTAAATCATTTGTAAATATTCCCAGGAGCCTTCATATGAAATTCATCACACTATTGCTCTCTATTGCTATTTCAAGCGTTGTAATTGCGGCGCCCGTCATGACCAAAAAAGTTAACGCTGACGGTACCGTTACCTATGACCCAGTGGGGGATCCGAAGGCTGGCTTTCCAGAAACAGTTCCCCAAAAGCTAAGTAAGGAAATTGATAAACAAGCAAAGGAAGTGGGTGTTCAGGTTATTGATATTACGTCAACTCCCGCCATGACAAAGAAAGTAAACGCTGACGGGACGGTTACTTACGATCCAATTGACCCAAAGGCTGATTTCACTGAAACCGTTCCCAAAAAGAAAGGTAAAGAAGTTGATGAAAAGTTAAAAGAACTTGGTGTGAAGGTTATCGACATTACACCAAAAAAATAATCTTGAATCTTTATCTCACTCAGAAACATTACCGAAGTAGTTTATGTCAAAGGACAACGCTTCACCATAAGATGTGAGTGGTGCCTTCGAAAATTGCCCATCTGGTTGTTGCTTGAATGTTTTTGTTATGCTGTTTTTGAGTGCTCTAAATCCCCTTTCCTATGTTCCTTTCTAATAATGTGCTGATATCTGGAACGTCGTTGATGCTGGTGTTAACCCATGGCATGCAGGAGAACGAGCTTACTTGGCCTGTAATTTTAATTAAATGGTAGTACGCCCGTTAATCAAAAATAAGCAATTTGCTTATTCGTTTTTTTTGAGTGACGCCCTACTATTGTGACCTTGTTGGAATAGTGACTTTCTGATCAAAAATTTGATTATGCGTAGCTCGTAAAACCCGTTATTCGAAGATACATCAGAATGGTATAAACATTGACTAGAAATCCACTTTTTTATTATTAAGGAGATCACGATGAAAGAAAATTTAAAAATTTGTCATGACAGAATTCTGCCGCTTGATCTTGTTCGCCCACAGCAGACTATCAGGCTTGGCACGGGGCCAGCAAGGGCGGTCTTCGTTTTTAGAAAGATGTGGATTAATGGGTCGACATTACGCGTACGATTCATGGGCGGAACCACTGCGCAGCAAGCAATCGCCAAAGAACAAGCGCTTTGGTGGCTTCCCCATGCGAATTTAAAATTTGAGTTTAATAATGCACCCGACGCAGAGATTCGTATTGCTTTTGATTCTTCGGATGGGGCGTGGTCTTATATCGGCACAGATTGTCAATCAATCCCGCGCGATCAGCCCACGATGAACCTTGGATTTCTCGATGGTGGCACGGCTGCACATGAGTTTGGCCATACAATCGGTTTGGCACACGAGCATCAAAATCCTTCTGGGGGAATTGAGTGGAACGAGGAAGTCGTCCTCCACGACTTAAGCGGGCCGCCAAATAATTGGACTCCGGATCAAATCCGGCACAATGTTTTGGAAAAATATGCGGCTGATCAGATCAAGGGGACGGAATTCGATCCCAATTCGATCATGCTTTATTTTTTCCCCGATACTTGGGTCAAAAGTGGTCATGGCACCAAAGAAAATGACGTTTTGTCAGCGCTGGACAAGGCTTTTATTGCCAGCGCACAAGCCTATCCGCAGATTGCGGTTCAGGCGGTCGAGTTGGGTGTCAATGCAGCGCCCGTATCGGCTTCGATCGGCCTGCCTGGTGAAGAAGATTTGTTCAAATTCACGGTAAAAAAGAGTGGCCGCCATATCATACAAACGGGTGGTCAGACTGATGTGGTGATGAAACTGTTTGGCCCGAACAGTCAGACCAGTCTTATCACCGAAGACGACGATGGTGGCGTTGGGTTAAATTCTAGAATCGCAGCTGAACTCATTCCAGGACAATATTTTGCCCAGGTTCGACATTACAATAAGGCTCAAGGTACTGGCTCGTACACCATCAGGGTGAATAAAAACTAAAGAATTAATTTTCTTGCTCACTGTGCCTGACAGATTATTGTTGGGCATTTCGGACGTTACTACGCGCCCACGACACAATGCCGCTCACATCCATGGCACCTGCCTGTCTTGCCACCTCGCGTCCATGTTTAAATATGGCCAAGGTAGGAATACTGCGGATGTTATAGCGCGCGCCCAGTTCCTGTGCCTCTTCTGTATTGAGTTTAGCTAAACGTATTCCTGGCTCGAGTTTCTCTGCTGCCTGTATAAAAGCGGGTGCCATCATTTGGCAAGGGCCACACCACGGCGCCCAGAAATCTACCAGCACCGGTATATCGTTACGCGTGATGTGCTTTTCGAAGTTGCTACTATTCAGCTCAATCGGATGTGCGTTAAACAAAGCTTGCTTACATTTGCCGCAGTTCGGCTGGCTGGTTAGCTTTCCAGCGGGAATACGATTGACCGCGTCGCAATTTGGGCAGACGATATTAATAGAATCACTCATGATGGTTACCTCAGTTGTAGATGCTCCTTACATGGGGGATGATAGTTTAAATTTCAAACCGCATCGATAAATCGACTGCTTGTATATTTTTGGTCAGCCCGCCAATGGAGATGCGCTCTACGCCGGTCTCGGCAATGGTGCGTACTTTCTCAAGACTAATGCCGCCGGAGGCTTCCAATTCGGCGCGACCGGCAGTGAATTTAACAGCAGCACGCATACTCTCAAGATCAAAATTGTCGAGCAGAATTAGTTTGGCGCCAGCATCCAGTGCTTCACCCAGCTGTTCCAGATTTTCTACTTCGATTTGGATGCTTATATTCTCCGGAGCAAGACGGAAAGCCTGTTCCAGCGCAAGACAAATACCACCCGCAGCCAGAATGTGATTCTCCTTAATCAGCACGCCATCAAATAAACCAATCCGCTGGTTATATCCGCCGCCCGTTTTTACCGCATATTTTTGTGCCATGCGCAACCCTGGTAGCGTTTTGCGTGTATCCAGAATTTTCGCGTGCGTGCCGCGCACCACCTCGACATACTGTCGCGTCTGCGTGGCGGTAGCGGAAAGTGTCTGCAAAAAATTGAGTGCACACCGTTCAGCAGTCAGCATCGCCCGTGCATCCCCGCGTATCTCGCACAGCGTTTGCTTGGCTGTTATGACATCGCCATCCTGTGCAAGCCAATGAATGCTGCAATCTTTATCCAGCGCTTTAAAACAGGCATCAAACCAAGCTGTGCCACATAACACAGCATCTTGGCGCGTTATCACAGTGGCGTGTGCTTTTGTATGCAAAGGAATGAGTTGCGCGGTGAGGTCACCATCGCGCAGATCTTCATCGAGAGCGGTGGTGACGTTGGCATAAATATGGGTAGCCAGTTCATGTTCGTTTATCATTTCAACTGCTCTTGTGACTCTAGCCACCGAATTAAAGTTCTAGCAGATTTATACCATTCTCTAACTATTTCAGGACTTGGTTCACAAACATTTCCTGAATCATCTTTAAATACTAACTCTCCCCGGTGGGCTATTTTATTTCTACATCTAAATAAATAATCAATGCGTTGGTAGTCAATCGATGAGTTATCCTTAAACGATTCGTTAAATACTGCTTTTGCAATGCTACTGATAAACTCTAAAACTGTAACTTTAACCTTGCCTTTATCTTCCATAAATTCAAATGCATCACCAGAAAAACTCTGTTTAGAGAAAAAAGTTCTCTTCACCGCTAGCTCACATGCAACGGCCATTTCAAACACTCCCCTTCGCAAGTTTTTTCCCATAATTGCTGATTGAGCATCAGATAGGATTTGGTGTTGTAATTCTTCTGTACTTCCATGTATAAGAGTTACCTTCAGTAACTCATAATCAGAAACCCTATAAGGCTCGACTTCAAATAATCTGTTCGTTTGACCTACTAAAGGACTTGAAAACGACAGAGTAAGCGAACCATAATCGTGGCCATTATTGTCGTACCATTGCATATCATAAAATTTGTTATTCTTAAAATTAACCGGATCTAAATTAGGTTGGTTTAAATTAAATTTGTAAAAGGAAAGTATTCGCCTAAACGCTTCGACTACCACAGGGCCATAATTATTTAGTTTTTCTTGGAAAAATGGTTGGACATTGGCGAAGTCTTTTCCTTCACTGTTTGATACGGGAATATCAGGAGTAAAATCTACTTCCTTTTGAGCAATAATTGTAATTTTATTTACTGGGTACAACCCTAATGCTCCGCTAATTGATGCTCCACCATCGGGGTCAACTTCACAAAGAATGTGCATTTGATACCCGTCTATTGTGTATTCAATTTCAATACTGTTTTCGTTTACAGGTAGCTCCACTAAAAAACACGGTGATAAATCAATTATTTTTTTCGCACTCAATATAGGCATTATTTATTACTCTTTGAGACATTACAGTGATATAGACATAATCTATTTGTCATTAGTTTATACCACACTTCATTTTTCATTAGGACAGCAAACAACGGCATCCACCGGGTACGTTGAAGAGTTAGATTTACTATTTTTTGAAGACGGTGATTCCAAGCAGAAAGGCTACCAGAGATTATTTGATGAAAAAACTTGATGTGTTTGAGAAAGACATCTTAGCCGCCTATGAAAAGGGCGAGCTTAAGTCCACCTTTCCTTCAAAAGCAAACCTGACAAAATTCAAAGCCGTTGCTACAGCTACCTTTCTCAAGGAAAAGCGGATCAACATAGACGTCTTATAGAGCCGCCATCCAGGCTAAGTTCCCATTTAAGCTGGACGGGCCGCAAGCGGGGCTCTACTGAGGGGTAGGGCGGTTAAGGGATCATTCATTTTTTGAGGGTGTCCTGGATAATTGCTCCAGCGAGCAAATAACGCGCTAGCGGCTCAATACAAACAAGTCCGCGAACCGTAACAACAATGGTTTCGTGTAACCGGTACGCCTTCCATTGCCAGAGCTGTCGTGTCCAATGTTACGACGGGTGTTGCCTCTAATTTGGAATATTGGCAGCGATGTACGCTTTAAGTTTTTCCAAATCTGCGTCCATCACCTCAACGCGTTGCGGTAATTTTTCGATACACTCTAATCCAGCTGGTCGTTCTGGATTGCGTCCAAGTGCTTCGATGATGGTGTCTTCAAACTTGGCTGGCAATGCGGTTTCCAGGCAGATAAGCGGCAAGCTGGGGCGGCGTTGTTCGAGGCCGACTTTAATTCCATCCGCAGTATGGGTATCGACCATTACGTTGTAGTCTTCCCACAGTTCGCGGATGATTTTTAGGCGGTCGAGATGCGTACTTTTGCCGGAAGCGAAACCAAATTTAGGCAGCTCATGCCAATAGGGTGTGCCCTTGATATCAAACGCACCGCCTGCATCAACGTTGCTCCAGAATTCGCGCACCTTGGCTGCATCGCGTCCAACCAGATCAAATATAAAGCGTTCAAAGTTGGATGCCTTGGAGATATCCATCGACGGGCTGCTGGTGTGATAGGTGTGATCTGTCGCGCGTGGGCGATAGACGCCGGTTCTAAAGAATTCATCCAATACATCGTTTTCATTAGTGGCAAGAATAAGCTGGCCGATGGGCAAGCCCATCATGCGCGCAATGTGGCCAGCGCAGATGTTGCCAAAATTGCCGGAAGGCACAGAAAACGCAACTTTGTCATCGTTGGATTGTGTGGCCGCAAAATAGCCTTTGAAATAATAGACGATCTGCGCCGATACACGCGCCCAGTTGATCGAATTGACCGTGCCGATTTTATATTTGGCTTTGAAGGTGTGATCATTGGACACTGCTTTGACCAAGTCCTGCGCCTCGTCAAACACGCCACGGATGGCGATGTTGAAGATGTTTGGATCTTGCAGTGAATACATCTGCGCGCGCTGGAAAGCGGACATTTTGCCGTGCGGCGACAACATGAATACGCGGATGCCGCGTTTGCCACGCATCGCGTATTCCGCCGCCGAGCCGGTATCACCGGAGGTGGCGCCGAGAATATTAAGTTCTTCGCGCTGTTTATCCAGAACGTATTCGAACAGATTCCCCAGCAATTGCATTGCCATGTCTTTGAACGACAAGGTCGGGCCGTTGGATAATTCTAAAATATGCATTCCCGACTCCAGCGTACGCAGCGGAGCAATTTGCTGAGTGTCGGAATTAGCGCGGGCGTTGTGATAGTTGGTAGAGGTATAGGTCTTGCTAACAATCACCTTGAGGTCGGCTGCTGGAATATCTGTTGCAAATTTAGACAGCACGGCATAAGCGAGATCAGCATAAGTTAGATTGCGCCAGGCATCCAGATCGGCCCGCGTTACTTGTGGGTATTCTTCCGGCAGGTACAGGCCGCCATCGGGCGCGAGTCCACCAAGCAGGATTTCGCTGAAATTTTTAGCGGGTGAATTGCCACGGGTAGAGATGTATTTCATTATTTTGCTCGCTTCGTTTTTAATTCCTATTCCTTCTATAAGAGAGAGGAGTAGGGAATAAGTTCTTACCAGTATTTCTGGGTAGAGATGAATGCCTTATTTGCCCAATTCTTCCATGCGGATGCGCGTCACTTTACCCACTACCACTGGCAATTTCTCAAGTCTGACAATAGCTGTATTAATGTGTTTTTCGAGTGTCAAATGGGTTAGCAGAATTAAATCCGTCTCGTCTTCACCTTCCCCGGGCTCTTTTTGAATCAAGGCATCAATCGAAATTTGCTCATCAGCCAGCACGCGTGTGATATCGGCCAGCACGCCAGGTTCATCATGCACCCGCAGGCGCAGGTAGAAACAGGTCTGCACCTCAGCGATTGGCAGAATGGGCAGGTCGATCAATTGATCCGGCTGAAATGCCAAATGTGGCACACGATGTTCCGGGTTGGCAGTGTGCATACGCGTCACATCAACCAGATCGGCAATCACCGCACTGGCTGTGGGTTCCGCACCCGCACCCTTGCCGTAATACAGGGTTGCACCGACTGCGTTGCCCTGTACTACCACCGCGTTCATTGCTCCTTCAACATTGGCGATTAGTCGTTTGGCGGGAATTAAGGTGGGATGCACGCGTAACTCAACACCTGTTCTCGTACGCTTGGTAATTCCGAGCAGTTTGATGCGATAACCCAGTTGTTCAGCGTACTTGATATCTTTTGCATTAAGCTGGGAAATACCTTCAATATAAACCTTGTCGAACTGCATCGGAATACCGAATGCAATCGCAGAGAGGATTGTGATTTTGTGCGCCGCATCCACGCCTTCGATGTCGAAAGTTGGATCGGCCTCGGCGTAACCCAAGCGTTGTGCTTCTTTCAGTACGGTATCGAAACCCAGCCCCTTATCGCGCATCTCGGACAGGATAAAGTTGGTCGTTCCGTTAATAATCCCGGCAATCCATTCAATGCGATTGGCGCTCAAGCCTTCGCGTACTGCTTTGATAATCGGCACACCGCCCGCCACTGCCGCTTCAAATGCAACTATTACGTCCTGCTTTTGTGCCTCAGCAAATATTTCGTTGCCATGCATGGCCAGTAGTGCCTTGTTCGCAGTGACCACATGCTTGCCATTCGCAATGGCTTTAAGCACCAATTCTTTGGCCACACCGCAGCCGCCGATTAGCTCAATAACGATATCCACTTCCGGGTCGCTCACTACAGCGAATGCATCGTCAACGACACGACAGGCACCCTGTGTAATTTCATTGGCCCGTGCTACATCTTTTTCCGCCACCGTGACTATGCGTATGGGACGACCCGCCCGGCGGGAGATTTCTTCAGCATTGCGTGACAACACAGTAAATGTACCCGCACCTACGGTGCCTATACCGAGCAGACCTACGTTCATTGGCTTCATGTTTTTTTACTCCAAAATTCAATTTGTGGATTCATCCCGTTTCCACTTCCTGGCAATAAGGATTGGAAAGGGTTAGGGCGCACTCAGGCCTCTTTTTTACTTATTCCCATATCGCTTGCGGTAATACTCCAGAAAACGCGCAATTCGGCCAATCGCTTCGACTAAATCATCCGCATTAGGCAGGAACACCACGCGGAAGTGGTCGGGATTCGGCCAGTTAAAGCCTGTACCTTGAACTACTAACACTTTCTCCGTTTCCAGCAATTCAAGGATGAATTTCTGATCGTCATTGATAGGGTACATTTTGGAATCCAGGCGCGGAAACATATAGAGCGCAGCTTTCGGTTTGACGCATGTCACACCCGGAATATCAGTAAGCAATCGGTATGCAAGATCCCGTTGCTTGCATAGTCGTCCAGAAGGTGCAACCAGATCATGGATGCTCTGGTAACCTCCCAGTGCAGTCTGGATGGCAAATTGTCCGGGTACGTTTGAACACAGCCGCATCGAGGCGAGAATTCCCAGGCCATCAATATAATCCTGAGCGTGTTTCTTTCTGCCTGACACTATCATCCAGCCGGCACGATAGCCGCAAGCGCGATAATTCTTGGACAGACCGTTAAACGTAACGAACAGTACATCATCCGCCAGCGAAGCAATTGAGGTATGACTGACGCCGTCATAGAGCACTTTGTCATAAATTTCGTCGGCGAACACAATGAGTCTGTTTTTGCGTGCGATTTCGATGATTTCTTGCAACAACGAATCCGGGTATATCGTACCAGTGGGATTATTCGGATTGATCAGCACAATGGCGCGTGTGTTGGGCGTGATTTTGCTGTTCATGTCAGCCACATCCGGCAGCCAGTCAGCCTGCTCGTCGCATAAATAGTGGCGTGGTGTGCCACCCGCCAGGGTAACCGCTGCTGTCCACAGCGGATAATCCGGTGCGGGTACCAGCACTTCATCACCGGTATTGAGTAGTCCCTGCATGGACATCACAATCAATTCGGATGCGCCATTGCCAATAAAAATATCCTCTAACCCTACCCCGGCGATATTCTTTTGCTGGGCGTAGTGCATAATGGCTTTGCGCGCGGCAAACAGTCCTTTTGAATCAGAATAGCCGGAAGAGTTAGGCAGGTTATGTATGACGTCCTGCTGAATTTCTTCCGGCGCTTCGAAGCCAAATGACGCCAAATTGCCAATATTCAGTTTTATAATACGATGACCGTCTTCTTCCATGTGCTTGGCGCGTGCCATCACGGGGCCGCGAATGTCATAGCAGACGCTGGCTAGTTTGGTGGATTTCAATATTAGGGGTACACCCTCCATATCTGTGCTGTCAGGTTGGTTCAATTGGCTCTCTCAATCTGTTACTTCAAACTGTGACATTAATTCACTGGATGATAGAATTTGACACGAACGAAAAACGGCATTGATACACTTATGTATCCTTAGAAAAGGCTGACCGCAAAGGGCATGATTCTAACCGAGCGCGCTTGGGTCAGCAAATGGAGAACTTACGTGAAACTGCATCTCAACACCCGCACAGACCAAAAAAATTTTACTGCTCACGGCACTGGCTATGTCACGGTCAGCGGTCAGCGCTTTGAGCATTCCATCGTGGTTACGCCGGAACAGGTATTCAGTGATTGGCAGCCGCAAGGTTTCGATGGATTAAACGAAACACACTTTGTCTATCTTCTAGCCATGAAGCCAGAAATTGTGTTGCTTGGAACAGGCGCGCAGCAGCGCTTTCCGCATCCACGGCTGTATCAGCAATTGACTACGGCCGGCATTGGCGTGGAAAGTATGGATACCCCCGCCGCCTGCCGTACTTACAATATCCTTATGGGGGAAGATCGCAAAGTAATTGCCGCTATCTTGCTATAGCTTGTTATGAGTTGCTCATTACGTAATATTATTCATCAAGGATTTGTGTAACTAATTACGGACGATAAGGTAAGCGGCAATCCGCAAAGTCCCATCTATCAAGTCAGCCCAGCATTAAAAATATTTAAAAAATATGAATTTTTTAGCCAAAATAAGCAATTTGCTTATTTGCTTATTAAGATTGTTATCTTAGGATTAACCTGATTAGTGTATTTGTTGACGCATTGATATTGTAAAAAGCAACGCCGGTGTTTTGTTTTAGTCGCTGCTGTTCTGCATGCGATATTCAGTAGGGGATATATCATGCGAGCTTATCTACTTGTTGCAACTGCAGTGGGGGTGTTTTCCATCTCAGCGCACGCTGTCGATGGATTTAATTTGCCTGGTTCTGATTATGCCAATTTCAATGCACATTCGGCATTTGTCTGTAGAAACTCATGCGGAGGCGATCCTCGATGTCAAGCTTGGACTTGGGTCAAGCCGGGAATTCAGGGGCCAAGTGGACATTGCTGGCTCAAGGATAAAGTTCCAACACTGGTTAAGGATAATTGCTGCAACTCCGGCTCAGCGGCACACATTTCAAAGCGTGATCTGAAGGCAGAAGATAATACCAATCGTCCGGGATCAGACTATAACAATTTCTGGATCGACTCATGGCAGACCTGTGAGACTACATGCACGAACGATCAAATGTGTGCGGCTTGGACCTATGTGCGACGGGGGATTCAGGGACCACGTGGTCGTTGTTGGTTGAAGGCTGGTGTTCCTCCTCCAGTGAGTGATCGCAACACAATCTCTGGCGTGAAATTCCGGTTTAGATCCGTCCGTATTGATTAACGGAACGTTTATTAATCTACCCACTTTATATATGGCGAATTCTTTCTAATTAAAATTTATTTTTAATTTTTGATGTTATGTTAATGAGGGTGAAAACATGCAAAAAAATAGCAATAAATATTTTTTTATTAAGCTTGGTTGTCTTCGTAACCCCTGTTATAGGGTGCACAATGTAGTCGAATGTTATGAAATCGAAATAAATACCCGGTGTTGTTCAACTTTTGCAGAAGCACCAACTATCGTATATTTTGATTTTTCAATGAAGAATATAAAGCATACAAATAATTCAGCCATCTGGTTCCGGCTATCACTCTAAGGAGATCATTATGAAAGGCAATAAAGACATTATTCAGTTTCTCAATCGCCAACTGAAACACGAGTTAACTGCAGTCAATCAGTATTTTCTTCATGCACGGATGTACAAGAACTGGGGCTTCAATAGCTTGGGTAAGCACGAGTATGAGGAATCCATCGAGGAAATGAAGCACGCTGATCTGCTGATAGAGCGCGTTTTGTTTCTGGAAGGTCTGCCTAATTTGCAGGAACTTGGCAAGCTGATGATCGGTGAGAAAGCGGAGGAGTGTGTGGCCTCTGATCTCAAGCTAGAATTAGGCGCACGCGAAAATCTGGTCGCGGGGATGACCGCTTGTGAAGGTGCTAACGATTATGTTTCTCGTGAGATTTTTAAAAAAATTCTGGAAGACACCGAACAGCACATTGATTGGCTGGAAACCCAGTTGGATGTGATGCAAAAAGTCGGCATCCAGAATTGGCTACAAAGCCAGATGTAGATTGTGGTGAGTTGGGCACTTAATTCCCTGCTTGTTTACATCAGCAGGGAGCGTACTTCATGAGCCTCTTGCTTTGGGTTTGCGTAGATCCGCGATGGCACTCGCGTGATTCAGTTATTTGTGGATCGTCGTTGAATCCATGCCAGCGTTGGGCAATCACTAAAGGAAAAATAAATGCCAAGAGTATTAATAGCAAACATGATTGTAGCGAGCTTTCTATTAGTATCTCAAAATGGAATTGCTGCTCCTCAAGATGAGAAAGTCACAACAGCGTTAGATCAAAAGGAAGTCGCTGTCACGATTTACAACGACAACCTGGCTTTAATTAAAGATGCGCGTAGGGTAAAGCTGGCTCGTGATTTCAATAAACTGGCCTGGCGCGAAGTTTCCGCACAAATGCGGCCCGAGACGGCACTACTGCGTAATCTTACCAATCCTAATGGATTCCGCTTGCAGGAGCAAAATTTTGATTTTGATTTGTTGACGCCACAAAAACTACTGGAGAAATATCTCAACAAAGAAGTGACGGTTATTCAAACCAACCCAGCTACGGGTACAGAAAACAGGGAAACAGCCACAGTGCTTGCAACCAATGGCGGTACTGTACTCAAATTTGCGGATCGTATAGAGACCGGTGTCCCGGGACGCCTGGCATTCTCTGGTGTTCCGGAGAATTTACGCGATACACCTACTTTGGTTGTCTCACTCATCAACCCGGTCGTGGGCGAACAAAATCTTGAACTTTCTTATTTGACTGCCGGGCTATCATGGCGCGCCGATTATGTGGCGGAATTAAATGAACGCGATGACCGTCTTGATCTTAATGGCTGGGTTACGCTGACCAATCAAAGTGGGGCAGCGTATCCGAATGCCAAGTTGCAACTGGTTGCTGGCGATCTGAATCGGGTGCGTCAACCGCAATCTATCCCGCGCAACATGATGGCGATGGCGTCAAAAATGGCGGATGCGGAGGAAATGAAAGAAGAATCGCTGTTTGAATATCATCTCTATACGCTGCAACGCGCTACGACATTAATGGAGAACCAGACCAAGCAGGTGGCGTTAATGTCGGCATCCAGCGTACCAATAAATAAAGAGTTTTTGTTGACAGGCGCGAATTATTATTACTCTGGACAGTATGGAGACATCGGCCAGAAGCTTAAAGTGGGGGTTTTTGTAGAATTTCAAAACAAAGGCGAAGGCTTAGGGATTCCGCTCCCCAAGGGGATAATTCGGGTTTATAAAAAAGATGCTCAGGGCAATGCCCAATTTGTAGGTGAAGATCAAATTAATCACACACCTAAAAATGAGTCTATTCGCCTAAAATTGGGAGAGGCATTTGATGTAACGGCCGACAAAAAGCAGACTGATTTTCAGAAGCTGGCCGGAATGGGGCGTTCTAGTAACATCTTCGAAAGTGCTTATGAGATTGTATTGAAGAATGCCAAGAATGAGGCAGTCACTGTGGTGGTAAGGGAACCCATGCCGGGTGACTGGACGATGATATCTGAATCTCAACCACACACCAAGGTGACATCCGGTATGGCGGAATGGAAAGTAATGGTGCCTGCTGGCGGCAAGACTACGTTGACTTATCGGGTGCGTGTCAAATATTGATATTGTGAATTGAACTAGTCTCAGATTGAAACCAGTTCAATTCAGCGGCTTTTTATATGATCTTAGCCTTTATCAAACCTCATTATTCCGCTCAAGCAATGAATCTTGATGGTGTCTTTAGCGGCGAAGCGACCTTCCAGAAGTTGTTTGGCAAGCGGATTCTCCAGTTGTGACTGAATGGCACGTTTAAGGGGGCGGGCGCCATACGTAGGATCGAATCCGGCGGTAGCGATTTCTGTCAGGGCGGCATCGGTAATTTCAAGTTTCATATCCATTGCAGCTAAGCGGTTTTCCAAATAACCCAACTGGATACGTGCGATAGCCTTGATATTCTTTTCATCCAGTGCGTGGAACACCACCACTTCGTCTATGCGGTTGATGAATTCAGGACGGAAATAATTCTTTACCTCGCCCATCACCGCCAGTTTGATGACCTGGTAATCATCGCCTGATAGCTGTTGAATCATTTGACTGCCAAGGTTGGAGGTCATGACAACTACCGTGTTCTTGAAATCTACGGTACGCCCCTGTCCATCGGTCATGCGGCCATCATCCAGTACTTGTAGAAGGACGTTGAATACATCCGGGTGCGCTTTCTCCACTTCGTCCAACAATATGACGGAATACGGTTTGCGCCGTACGGCCTCGGTAAGCCCGCCACCTTCTTCGTAGCCCACATAGCCAGGCGGTGCTCCGATCAGTCGCGACACGGAATGCTTCTCCATGTATTCACTCATGTCGATGCGGATGAGGTGATCTTCTGAGTCGAATAAAAACCCGGCCAACGCCTTACATAATTCGGTCTTGCCCACTCCAGTCGGTCCTAGAAACAGAAAGGACCCGTAGGGACGATTAGGGTCTCCCAGTCCAGAACGCGAACGACGGATTGCATCCGACACCAAGCGTACGGCCTCATCTTGACCTACCACACGCTCATGCAATTTGGTTTCCATGTGCAGCAGCTTGTCACGCTCGCCCTGCATCATTTTTGAAACTGGAATGCCAGTGGCACGGCTTACCACTTCTGCAATTTCTTCCGCACCCACGTGCGTGCGCAGCAGCCGATTTTGAGGTTTGGCTGCCTCCGCCTGATTCGCCTCTTTTAATTTCGCCTCAAGTTGCGGGAGTTTGCCATACTGCAATTCGGCTACTTTGTCCAACTTGCCTTCGCGTTGTACCCGGATAATTTCGGCACGTACGCGTTCGATTTCTTCCTTTACCTGTGCCGTGCCATGAGCCGAGCCTTTCTCCGCTTTCCATATTTCTTCCAGATCGGCATATTCACGCAATAGCTTTTTAATCTCGTCTTCGATAAGCTGCATACGTTTTTTCGATGCCTCGTCTTTCTCCTTCTTTACTGCTTCGCGTTCAATTTTCAACTGAATCAGGCGCCGGTCAAGTTTGTCCATCACTTCCGGTTTGGAGTCAATTTCCATTTTGATGCGTGCGGCGGCTTCGTCGATTAGGTCAATCGCCTTGTCCGGCAAAAAACGGTCAGTAATATAGCGGTGTGATAATTCTGCCGCCGCCACAATAGCCGGATCGGTAATGTCCACACCGTGATGCAATTCATATTTTTCCTGCAAACCGCGTAGGATAGCTATGGTTGCTTCCACAGTTGGCTCATCCACCATCACCTTTTGGAAACGACGCTCTAACGCGCCATCTTTCTCGATGTATTTGCGGTATTCATCCAGTGTCGTGGCGCCAATGCAATGTAATTCGCCTCGTGCCAGAGCTGGCTTCAGCATATTGCCCGCATCCATTGCCCCTTCAGCCTTACCCGCGCCGACCATGGTATGTAGTTCGTCAATAAATACGATGATGCGCCCTTCCTCCATGGCTGTTTCTTTGAGTACAGATTTCAGGCGTTCTTCGAATTCGCCGCGATATTTCGCACCGGCCAGTAGTGCTGCCATATCAAGCGACAACACGCGCTTGCCCTTCAGTGATTCCGGTACTTCTTCATTAACAATACGCTGTGCTAAACCCTCCACGATAGCGGTCTTGCCGACGCCCGGCTCACCAATCAAAACCGGGTTATTCTTGGTGCGGCGTTGCAGAACCTGAATAGCGCGACGGATCTCATCGTCACGCCCGATTACTGGATCCAGCTTGCCTTGACGGGCACGTTCGGTCAGATCTACAGTATATTTTTTCAGTGCTTCGCGCTGCCCCTCAGCTTCCTGGCTACCTACATTTTGTCCACCACGAACCGCGTTGATCGCTTGTTCCAGGGCTGTGCGGATGACACCGTGCTGCTTCAATAGACGTCCGCATTCACCCTTGTCTTCGGTTAGCGCGAGTAAAAACATTTCCGAGGCAATAAATTGGTCGCCGCGATTTTGCGCTTGCTTGTCGGTGAGATTAAATAAATTAGCGAGATCACGCCCGACCTGTACCTCACCGCCGTGTCCTTCTACCTTGGTCAGGCGCGCCACACTTTGCGTCAACGCCTCTTTTAAAGGAACAACATTTCCACCTGCGCGTGCAAGTAGTGAGGCTGCGCCACTATCAGTATCGTTCAGCAATGCCAGCAGTAAGTGCTGCGGCTCAATGAATTGATTGTCACTACCCACAGCTAAACTCTGGGCATCAGACAGCGCCTGTTGCAGCTTGGTCGTAAATTTGTCGAATCGCATAATCGCTCCTTTAATAAAAATTATGGATTAATAGATGAGGTAGCTGGCAGAAATTTCAAGTATCCCAAAGCCATATTTCGATCTGATTAATACAAACCTGGTTACGATTTAGTCGTTGAATATTGAAATTAATTTAATGATATGGTTGATAGATTATGCATGGAACAAAAAGACCGAAGGACACGAATTCAAAGGTACAGGCATATAGTCAGACTTTGGGACTGCCGGGTTCATTGTAAGCTATAGCATTACTGAGCGTGTGAAAGTAACTTTGAAGGTGTTGTAGTAAAGTATGCGGCTTAAGTTCAACAATTTATTGTCGAATTAATAATTCACGTATTATTTGATTATTATAGTTTTTCTAAAGCATAGTACTACTTAAGCTCATGTAACAAAAACAGTAACAATCAGTAATCTTTGTTAATAGCAATATAGATAATATCGCTTACCCATGTGAAAAATTATGATTAAAAATTTGACCACTCAATCGCGCTTGATTCTCTACTTTTGTTTAATGGGAGCTACCTTGCTGGGAATCGGATGGGTTGTCCTGTTTGAAATGAATAGTGCTAAAGACAGCCTTCAAACCATTTATGATGACCGTCTTGTTGCGCTCAGCCAGATAACTGGTATTGAATCGCTAATATTACAAAACCACATCGCTGTAACAGCTAGCATAGTAACACCGACGCCTGAGAGCATCAGACTCAATACTGCAAAAATCGAAAAAAATATCGCGGAAATCGAAATAATATGGAAAGCCTACATGGCAACCTATCTCACGCCCGAGGAAAAGATTATGGCGGCGAAATTAATCGAGGATCGTAATAAATTAATTACACAGGGTCTGAATCCAGTAATAGGCGCATTGCGGGCTAACGACATTAATAGAGCGAATCATATCCTCGTGGAAGATATCCACCCTCTTTATCAACCCGTTAGAAACGGTATCAAGGATCTCGGCACGCTTCAGTTAACCGTGGCAAAAGAAGAGTATGAAAAAATCCGTGGTCACTACGAAACTATTCGCAACATTTCAATCGCTACGGCAATTATTGGTTTAGTTTTAGTTTTATGGATTGGATTTCTGCTTGTCCGCGCCATTATTCGTATCGCAAGTGACGTCAGGGAAATCACGGATCGTAAAAATTATGAGCGCGAGATCCTTGCGACACGGAACCAGTTGCAAGCTACGCTCAATGCGATCCCCGATTTGCTGTTCGAACTAGGGTTGGATGGGCGTTATTACGCTTACCATTCTCCACGTGTTGAACTGTTAGCTGCCCCTCAGGAGGATCTGCTTGGTAAAACAATATTTGAAGTCCTTCCGGCCAATGCGGCGGCGGTTGTCATGTCTGCATTGCTAGAGGCTAATGATAAAGGTCGTTCACAAGGTAAACAATTCGAGCTTGCACTTCCGCAAGGCAAGTTGTGGTTCGAACTGTCTATCTCCCGGATGCCGCCTGAGCTTGGACAGGAGCCACGTTTCATTTGTCTTTCGCGCGATATTGCAGAACGCAAGCAAGCGGAACATGAATTGACGCGTTTAGGGCGCGTACTCGATGAGTCATCGAACGAAATTTATGTGTTTGATGCGCAGACACTGCACTTCACCATGGTCAATGCTGAAGCACAGCGCAACCTGGATTATTCCATGGATGAACTCAAGGCGTTGACGGTACTCAATCTTGAGCCCAATCTTACGCATAAGATATTCGAGCAACGAATCGCTCTGCTGAGGCTTGGCAAGCAGGACGTTGTGATCTACGAGACTGAGCACCAAAGGAAGGACAAGAGCCGTTATCCTATAGAGATCCACTTGCACTTGTCCGCTAAGGAAAACCCGCCAGTCTTTGTCGCTATTATCCAGGACATCACCCAGCGCCAAAAAATCGAACGCATGAAAAATGATTTTATTTCTACCGTCAGCCATGAGCTGCGCACGCCGCTTACCTCCATCCGGGGCGCGCTCGGGCTTGTCGCCGGCGGAGTGACGGGTGAACTACCCACGCAAGCCAAGATGCTGGTGGACATTGCGCACAAGAATAGCGAACGCCTCATCCTGTTAGTCAATGATATTCTCGATATGGAAAAAATCGAGGCTGGCAAGATGGATATTCAATGCAAACCGGTTGAATTGATGCCTCTTCTACACCAGGCACTGGATGCAAACTGCGCCTATGGTGAACAGTTCAGTGTGAGCTACGAACTGGAAAACGAAGTGCCCGGTATCATGGTCA
>QFXG01000024.1 GCA_003402285.1 Candidatus Nitrotoga sp. SPKER
TAAATAAAGGGTGGCTTAGTATGATTGATTGGTTTATTAAAATCGTAGCTATAGTATGTTTCAGCATAACCGTTAAAGGTTAACGGGGTGTTTGGATTGTTGTCTTCTGCGTGGGTAAAGCTGCTTGTAAATCCAGCTATCATTACAACAGCGAGAGTCAAGTTTTTCATGGGTTTTATGGACACGATTGGTGATTTTAATTGTATAGGTTTTGTACATTCGTGAGCCGGGATATCCCAAAACAAACAGGTAGGTCTCTCATATCATATCGTTCATCTGTGGCAGGTGTTTTGCCTTATTCAAAGCAATGTGGTTTATACGGTTTATTAAGTGCCATTTGTTTTTTTAATTAATTACGCGTAGAGTTCCGCTCCCTTTGAATAAGGTGAAAAGTAGAGTATATGGGCAGCCCGCAAACGCAGCAAAATTTCTCTATGCTTATGTTGGGTGCAATTGGTGTCGTGTATGGCGACATCGGCACCAGCCCGCTCTATGCGTTGAAGGAAACCTTTGCCGGGCATCATCCGTTGCCTATTACCGAGGCTAATGTTCTCGGTGTTCTTTCGATTATGTTCTGGACCATTATGGTCTTGGTGTCACTGAAATATGTGACCATCATAATGCGAGCCGATAATCATGGTGAAGGGGGGTCATTGGCTTTGCTAGCCTTGGCTAGTGAATTAAACGCTAACAAACCCAAATCCAAGTGGTTGCTCGCGATGCTTGGCGTATTTGCCGCAGCATTGTTTTATGGTGATAGCATGATTACCCCGGCCATTTCGGTGTTATCAGCCGTTGAAGGTTTGAATATTATCGCCCCCCAACTGGATAGCTATGTGCTACCGATCACCATCATGGTGCTCACCGCATTGTTCTTTGTTCAGAAACGAGGTACTGGCGCGATGGGAATGGCATTCGGCCCCATCATGATCCTTTGGTTCTTAGTCTTGGGTGTTCTAGGTATTTTATCTATAGCACACAGCCCTCACGTACTGCTGGCAATCAATCCTGTTTATGCCTACCAATTCCTTTTTCTTGATCCTTGGCTTTCATTTTTAACCCTGGGATCAGTCGTACTTGCTGTCACGGGGGGCGAAGCTTTATATACCGATATGGGACATTTTGGACGGCTTCCAATTAGGCTGACCTGGTTCTCCTTTGTGCTTCCCGCGCTGGTATTGAATTATTTCGGGCAAGGTGCACTATTGCTAGATAATCCACAAGCTGTCAAAAGTCCATTTTTTCTGCTGGCCCCTGAATGGGCATTAATTCCAATGGTGCTGCTTGCAACTGCGGCAACAGTGATTGCTTCGCAGGCAGTGATTTCAGGTGCATTTTCAGTGGCAAGTCAGTCAGTGCAGATGGGGTTTTTGCCACGAATGGAAATTCGCCAGACTTCCAGTAAAGCGCATGGCCAGATTTACGTCCCATTTACTAATTGGACGCTGTATGTGGCAGTGATTTATTTGGTCTTTACGTTTCAAAGCTCCAGTAACCTGGCGGCAGCCTACGGTATTGCTGTTACCGGAACGATGATGATCGACACAATCCTGATTGCTTTTGTGCTCATTGCTTGGCGTTGGTCCCCATTACTGGTTATTCCTCTTATAGGGACATTTCTTTGCGTTGACTTGGCCTATTTTGCGGCCAATGCCATAAAGATTCCGCAGGGCGGTTGGTTTCCATTAGGTATCGCTCTTGTTTCATTTGTTGTTCTCACCACTTGGAAGCGCGGAAGACAGTTGTTGTTCGAAGAAATTTCTCGTCGATCTATCCCTATTCAGACAATTGTCGACTATGTGGGCGAAGTCAACCGGGCACAGGGAACTGCCGTCTTTCTGGTTGGTGTTAATGAAGGCGCCCCTGCCGCATTACTACACAACCTAAAGCACAACCAAGTGCTGCATGAACGCAATGTTTTGCTTTCCGTCATTATTGAAGACAAGCCTTTTGTTACGAAAGATAACCGTATATTAATTAATGATTTGGGAAACAGTTTTTATCGAGTGAAGGTTTTCTATGGATTCATGCAAACTCCCGATGTGCCTGCTGCGTTGGATTTATGTGTGCCACTGGGGTTGTCATTTGACATGATGGATACCACGTTCTTTACGTCTCGTGCTTTGATCGTTTCAGCATCAACTCCCGGCATGATGAAATGGCGTGAATGGATATTTATTATGATGTCGAAAAATGCAATGAATGCGACGGAGTTCTTTAAGATTCCAACGAATCGGGTTATTGAAATGGGTACCCGTATAGAAATTTAACTCTCGCAAATATTTTTTTGGGGATAACACGGAAAGTGATTAATTCCTTAATATTTCTGTAATTTTTTAAGAAAGCTAATAAGGTATTTGGCGAGCGATATCAGTGATTACTTTACGTTTGGTTAGTAGGTTAAGGTAGTCTTAAGTCTGCTTTTTGTAATGATGATGGTGAGGCTAACAAGCATGCAAATTTGTAAGTGTTGTCGGTGGTGATTGAAAGGTTCGGTACCATTTTATAAACGACTAAGATTTAAATTAAAGGGTAACGCATATTTGGCAGATCTGCTAAAAAGCAGAGTTAAATAAGGTATAGCAATTCTATAGCGTAAAATCAAAGGCTTCCATCGCTGGAAGCCTTTGATTATTGGTGCGCCACATTCAGAAAAGGCTTATTTCTCAAGGGAAGTAAGCTTTTTTCATTTTTACCCGAGAAGATAAATCTGGGCACTTCAAAGCGGACACTGGCGAATAGCGGGAATGCGCACAATCCCGTCAGTCGCCTTTCAGAAAAGCAGTCAGTCAAATATGCCGACGAGAATTTTATTGCGCCATCGCGTCTTACAAAAACAAGTTGATGTGAGGGAATATTTCTTAAGCATTGACATTAGCATTAATAAAACATCGCATTTTAATGGGTTGCGGCATTAAAATAAGAAGACTAGAAACGATAACGCATTTTTGTTCTTATAACCATACACAGCCAGAAGACGTCATTCAACTTATATGAATACACCTGAAATCTCCACTGTGTCGTTAATCAGCAGCGCTGTCGCGACTAATTATTATCAATCTATTATTCTATCCTCTGATGACGCCATCATCAGTAAGACGCTAGAGGGCACTATCACTAGCTGGAATGCCGGTGCCGAAGCGCTATTTGGGTATAGCGCAAAAGAAATGCTCGGACAATCCATGTTAAGGCTGTTCCCGGAGGGAAGAGAAAATGAAGAAGCTTTCATTCTCAAAAAAATCATCGCGGGTGAAAAGGTCGATCACTTTGAGACAGTCAGAATTCGTAAAGACGGTCGATTGATCAACGTCTCCGTCACGATCTCACCTGTGCGTGATGAAAATGGGGATATCGTTGGAGCATCAAAAATCGCGCGTGACATCACCGCGCAAAAAGCTTCTGAAAATCGTCTGCATCTGCTCTCCAGCGTATTCCTCAATACGCATGAAAGCATCGTAATCACAAATTCATATGGTCAAATTATCGAAGTTAACGAAGCGTTTTGTTATTGTTCTGGATACAGCCGAGCAGAAGTCATAGGGCAGACACCGAACATGTTTATGTCTAGCCGCCAAGGGCCAGAGTTGACCACAGCAATCCGCAATGCACTGAATACACACTACCACTATCAGGGCGAAGTATGGAGTCGACGCAAAACCGGTGAGGCCTATGCGGGATTTTTGACGGTCAATACGGTGAGAGATACCTTAAATCAGGTACAACACTATGTCGCTCTATTTACCGACATCACACCATTAAGGCTAAAACAAGAGCAGTTGGAGCATCTAGCCAATTTTGATTCACTGACCGATCTTCCTAATCGGATTTTGCTCGGTGACCGGCTATCGCAGGCCATGACGCTATGCCAGCGTCAAAATCAGCTCCTAGCAGTTCTGTATCTTGATCTAGATGGATTTAAAAATATCAACGACACATACGGACACGATGTTGGTGACGAATTATTGATCGCCGTGTCCCACAATATGCGCAAGGTGATGCGCGATATAGATACATTGGCGCGTATCGGTGGTGACGAATATGTGGTCGTGTTGGTCGATGTGAGTACTCCATACGACTGCAGCCAATTAATTGAGAGAATTTTGATGGCCTGCGCCGAACCGGTGATCATACGAGGGCACCAATTACAAATTTCTGTCAGCATCGGCGCGACGCTATTTCCACAATCGTCTGTCGGCGTGAATGGTGATCAACTCATTCGCCAGGCAGACCGTGCAATGTATGAAGCGAAGCAAGCAGGGAAAAATCGGTTTCATTTGTTTGATTTCGCTTATGAAGTTGAAGTAACAAATCGCAGGCTGCAACTTCGAAGAATTGATCAAGCGGTTAAAGCACAAGAGTTCGTTCTGTACTATCAGCCAAAGGTCAACATGCGCACAGGAAAAGTGTTCGGTGTTGAAGCATTAATCCGCTGGAATCATCCTGAGCAAGGGATACTTTCACCTGCGTCATTTTTGCCTTTGACAGAGAACAACGTTCTCAGTGAAACGATAGGAAAATGGGTACTTGAGACGGCGCTTTCACAAATGAACGAATGGAAAAAATTGGGACTCAATATGTCAGTAAGTGTGAATATCGGCGCACGACAGTTACAACAGCCCAATTTCACCGCACAGCTCGCTGCAGTATTAGAGGACAATACAGAGATCAACCCAACCGATCTCGAATTAGAAATTCTTGAAACCAGCCCTTTTCAGGACATCCACGCTATCTCCAACGTGATGCGTAACTGTCATGACTTGGGTGTACGTTTTTCCATTGACGATTTTGGCACAGGCTTTTCATCTCTCACTTACCTTAGACGCTTGCCCTCCCAGACGCTTAAAATTGATCAGAGCTTTGTTCGCGACATGCTTGAAGATCCTGATGATCTCGCTATTGTGGAAGGCATCATCGGATTAGCATCCGCGTTTGGTCGCGAGGTTGTCGCTGAGGGCGTAGAGACAGAGAATATTGGTGAAAAGTTACTCTCCCTTGGTTGTGAATTAGCGCAAGGATTTGTGATAGCGCGACCGATGCCGGCGGAGGAAATCCCTCAATGGGTCGCAAAGTGGCGTCCGTTCCCGACTTGGACAGTCCTAGGACAAAATTGATATTTCCTTGGGTGTTGTTCACAATCCTACAACCATCCGGCGCGCCTTATCTGAACGTCGCTTGACGCGAGTCTGATCGCAACGAATTGTATGGATAAGCCGCGTCCTTGAAATTTTCGAAGTAAATTCATGCACGTTTGAACAAGGTGTTATCGTTCAATGGCCGCTATGGAGAAGTACTCTGATAGACCAGTTTGTGTCGTGAGCTGTCCTTCACCTTCGCTATTTGCTTGCCTGAAAGCTGAACGGCAAGGCAGTAGGATGGCTTCTTGCTAGTGCCCAGATTTATCGCTCCGGGCGCGCCCGGAGCGATTCGAACGCCCGACCCCTTGGTTCGTAGTTCGTTTGCGTTTTGTAAAATATTGTTTTTATTATATATAATTGTGCCGTCCGTTTCCCATTTTGTACCGTTCTGACATGTTTTTCGCTCTTGACTCACCGGAAAGTCCCCATTGCTCGACCGTTCGTTAGGCATTTGTCAAAAGACAGCCTTAGCACATCATTTAGGTGTGCTTTGTTGAATATTGTTGACTACATGAAAGAATATATGTTACCTTAAAAACTATAAATTTTTAGTGTAATTCTAGGATAATAATTTAGGACTCTTAATGTTTTCTCAGTATTTGCTTGATTGTGGTGCTTTAATTTGCTTCTAAATATTACGAGGGAGAAGAATTATGCTGTCGCTTTTGTCACGCTGTAACATTGGTCTTGTTGTGCCGTTTTGTTGCATGTTGTTAAGTATTAACGTAAGTGCAAACGATAAAGAAACGTCTTCTCCTGAAGTGCTTAAGCTCGCAGTTCTACTGGATTACAGCAAAAATGGTATTCAGCTTATTAAAGCCGAGGATCTGGTGCGGGAATTTAGAGACCCACAATCTGCCTCGGAAGATTACAAACAGCGATTTTCCCATCCGTTACGGGTAAGCCTGCTGCTTACCCACCGCTTGCCAGAGGAATACCGTGCTACTCTGCCGGATGATGAGCCTGAAGAATTACTACATCGTTATGTCGTTTTTGAGTATTCCGATACAGCGAGCACCATGAAGGCTAAATCGATTTTAAAAAATGATCTCAATGTACTCTTCGTTCAGGAAAGTACATTCAGCGAATTTTTAGTTGTGCCTTCTGACCCACTGTATCCTGTTAATACACCGGTTCAAGATTATCAGTGGGGAATTAACAATCCGTTAAATTTACAGGCTGCTTGGAATACTGTCCGTGGCACGGCTTATATTGCCCATTTAGATAACGGTATTCAGAGCGGTAAGGTATCGGGTGTTCCGGTACATGAGGATTTGACGCAATCATGGCGTTCGCAATTTACATTCAACGTTGGGGGAAGTGTGACGGGAAGTGCGGCGAATGGCACCCTCATAGGTGATGTTGATGAACACCCGGATCTACTAATTGTTAGTGGCTATCCCGGAGGGTTTGCTGGTCATGGAACCCACACTGCTGGGATTATATCCGCTGCAACAAGTAGATCTGGTGTAGCGTCGGGTTATCCTAATCCGCCTTCAACCGGAGGGGCTGGTGTTTGTTGGTACTGTAACCTGATGGTTGCAAAGATAAGCCGGATTAATGTCAATGCAGGAATTACTATTAATGACGCAATTGATATCCCCAATGCTATCAATTGGGCTGTCAAATCGGGGGCTCAAGCGATCAATATAAGCTTAGGCGGTCCAGATCCAAATTGTGCAATTAACGTTAATCATGCCTATTGCCTTGCACTTAAGACGGCTTCATCGAGAGAAGTAATCATCGCTGCTGCTGCTGGCAATAGTGATGCTCGGGTAGGCGGAACTGGAAGTGGGCTCGGTACAACGCTTGATTTTCCAGCAGTTTCTCCATACACAATTGCAGTTGGTGCAACTCAATCATCTTCTGGCTCACGTGGAAATCTGTGGACTGAGGTGGGTTCAATTGCTGGATTTAAAGGATCAAGTACCGGCCCAGGCATGGACACACGCGGCATCCTTGCACCTGGCCGGGATGTACTGTCATCGTTTTATTATAGTAAAAATTGGGGTAATACCACTCGTTGTGGGAGCGCTGTATCAATGGGAAGCTCCAAAGGACCAAATTATGGAGCTTGCACAGGTACATCCATGGCAGCCCCCCATATTACGGATCACGGGTATTGTGGGGCTGTTGCGCACCGTTGATCCACTGTTAAGTGCGAGTCAGATTACCAGCGCGTTATTGAACTCAGGCGACAATGCAGCTTCCCCGAATATTACCCGTGGATATGGCGTGCCGAATGTGGCAACTGCGGTCAATAATGTGCTGGCAACCACTAATCGATTAACCCCGCTTTTTAGTCATTATAGCAGCACAGCTAAAGACCATTTCTATACCGTAGTGCCGCAAATGGCACGAGCCTCCATCGTTTATGGGTTGCTCCCTTATGCTCAGTCTCCAACACAGTATTTTCCCTATGGAACTACAGTGAATGAGTACCCTCAATTTGCTGCTCCACAGCTCGTCAGCTATACCAGTCCTCTTGCGGAGGTATGGGTATTCTCTACCCATGTCAATCCCTTTAGTACCACCGTAGAATTGAAACCGCTTTATAGGTTAAGTTGGAAATGTGGTGATCCTGGTGTTTCTGTGTGCGGAACTAACCCTAATCACGTAAGTCATTTTTATACAACGAGCTTGACAGAGGCGCAAAGCTATATTGGATCAGCTTTTTATAAATTGGATGGTATTGAGGGTTACATATATCCGACCAGCCTGAGCAAGCCAACAAATGCAACCCCACTGTTGCGCGCATATAACCCAACGCGGGACGATTATGCTATTTTCCCCCAACAGCAGCAGACCATAATGGCGAACGATGGGTATACTCAAAATGTGACAACACTGGGCTATGTCTATCTAAATAATGGTAGCCGTCCAACCACCTATTAAATTGAAAAGAAAATATCACTAATTTTGATAATGAGGTACATAAGACTATGCATATACCATCTCACTTTTTAGAAAGTTCCCTGAAGCGTCTGTGTGAGCACGCCGGAAATGTCATAGGGGACATTCAGGTCAGTGCTTACTTATTTTTCAAGAGAGTAATCCTAATTGCAATGACTTGTGCTGTAATGACAACGGCTGAAGCAGAAAATGTGACAATACATCCAGCCAGTCCCACGTCCCTTGAGTCAGTTGTAGCCAGAATAGAAATTTTCAATTGTCATTATGACCCAAGCATCGCACTGAAAATAAAACAGGTAGGCTCTACTATTAGAGTCGATTTTAGTGAACAAAAGAACTGTGCAGAAATCATTGGGCCGCAAGAATTAGTATTTCCAGTTATCGATATCAAATTGGGACAGTTTCCTCCAGGTGTATTCAATGTCGATTTTTTTCAAACATACGACCCAACTAAGAGTAACAATCCCCAAGTAAGGTTGTGGGGTTCAGCACAATTTACAGTCACCGATAGTTATGCGTCCAAAGTCGGGCCGTTTCCTCTCGTTGATTATACTGACCACTGGTGGAATCCACAGGAATCCGGCATGGGCTTCAGCATCATGCAACACCCCAGTGACCGAATATTTGCCGCGTGGTTTGTGTATAACCAAATGGGCCAGCCTATATGGTATACGCTTCAGCCGGGGCAATGGCTAAGCTCTACGGTCTATACTGGCCCAATTTATAAGACTACCGGTACCTACTTAGGTGCAACGTACGACCCTAATCAACTTGTAATTAATCAAGTTGGGACCGGAACATTTAGATTCAACAACTATTCGAGTGCCACATTTACTTACACAATTGAGGGTGTGGACGGTACAAAAGAAATTACGCGCCTACCCTTTTAGCGTTCAATATGGATCGGAAATTATTGCTCTCAGCTATCTACAGGAACGCGTCAAGGTTATGTTAGGAGACTAATTTCATATATTAGTCTGTATCAATTAACCAAGCGTGCAACACTCAATTAAGTAATTGAGGTGATAAATGGATTTCCATTGATAACACTAATGAGTTTGTGTCTAAAGTTAGCGCCATATTAATAGAAAAACGAAAGATAAAAAGCTAGAAAACTTGCCTTTGATCTGGGAGTGGGCAAGAGTTAATTAAATTCAATCCTAAATAAAATTCTGAGCTATATGCTCAGAATGCTGAAAATCGCTAATGGTTTTTGGTAAAGCCTAATAAATTAATTATCAACTTCCAGATGTAAGTTGTTTTTGCCTGAATACCTTTCCAATATTGGCCGTCCAAGAGTAATTCATGAGTAACCTTCAAAATGTCTTGGGTGAACTCAAGCTTGCCACCATAAAAAAGTTTGTTTCTCTCCTCCCAAAATCTCGCAAAAACTACGGTAAAGCAATAGCACTTGTCAAAGAAAAAAGAGACAAAATTGAAACACGATTACCAGCAGATTTTTCATGGTCAGAACTATACGAACTGGAGGCAAAGCAAATGTTTATTCTGACTCTTGCTTCGCTGGGTTATTTAGAGGGAATGGTGCAGGCAGCACGTGCTGGACTTAATCTTAATCAATTTTTAATTGACGAAGCGACTCGTAGCAGTGAGGATGAAAATGAAGAAGTAGAATGGAGCGGTGGGCATAAAGGTCTATTTTGCGAAGCAGACATATATTCAATAACTCATGCCGCTCAAATTTCTGCCCGGTGCCTTGGGATTTATGGGTTTTATTTAAACGAACTTGTAGCGCAAGTTAGAAAGGGTGGTAAGGACGCTGATAATGCCTACTTCAAGGCGGTTATGATTGACCGCACGGTTTTGACATGCCCAACATTTGCCGCCCGTCTCGCCCGTGCTGAATTTTTTAGCGAAAAAAATTTCATCCTGCGTCTTCGAAAGGCATTTAAAGGTAAACCGCATGATTCTCTCTTGATCCATCAAGACCTACGTACTTTGTTACAGTTCTTCCATGAAATAAACACAATTAATTCGCTCACTTTAAATGAAGCGGACTTGCTGCTAATTCAAGAACTGAAGATATACCAAGACAAAGGTGATGATCCTGCTCGAAGCTTAATGCGCTTTATTCAACGATGGAAGGCCGCAAAACACACGGCGACATGAAACATCAATTTTGTGTCGTCGTAACTATTAGACATCAAGCATAAATTCCTCAACCGTTGCGAGAAGCATTCTGCATGCTCGCCGCTCGGATTGAGGTCTTTATGTCAATTAATAAACAAATTCCGCCAGAACTTTCTGATACTACGAATCTAATTCAAGCCGCCGCAGTTGTGGAGTCGCACACGCGGATGCGCGCTAGCGCACCGGGCGGGCGGATACACGGCGAGGTGGCAGCAGCGCCCGTTCCGCGTTCACTGTCCTGCGAAGAGTTGCCGAAATCTGTTGCCCCTGAACTTGAAAAGGGTTCGACGCCTACTAACAGAGAACCCTATAACAGCAATAATGAGTATTTCAAGCTTTTAAGGTTTGGGGTAGATGCTCTATATCTTTCCTATAAAGGTGAAATATTCCCCCATGTCGAAGAACGGTTAGCCGCTCTCAAAAAACTCGCACAACACCCAGAAATAGATCAACAAGCACTCGCGCAATACACTATCGCCGGTCATATCTTTGAGGTAAAAGATAAAGGCTCCTCGGTGTTCCCCTATATTCTGGAAGACGGTGCATTTCGTATTCAGTTATCCAGACCTTCAAAACGTATGCCTATGGCGTACGTGAAGCTATCATCGCCATATTTGTCTAGCATTACACCCAGAGAAGCAGAAATACACCTGCGTTCAATTTTGGAAGAGCTAGGAACACTTACCGACTCCGCTCATGTTAGCCGCATTGATCTATGTGCCGATTTTGTCTCCAATGAAGATATGGAATCATGGGATCGTAAAGCATGGGTCACGCGTGGCAAAAACATAGCTGCCTACGCTGTTGCTGAACAATTTACGGGCTGGACGATTGGTTTAGGTGGAATTATGGCCTGCCGGTTGTATAACAAATTGCTGGAAACCTTTAGCAGTGGTCGTGGTGACCTTATTCCGGTATGGCAAGCAGCAGGATGGAAGTATGAAGAATCTATCTGGCGCGTGGAATTTCAATACAGGCGTGAAGTATTGGCTCAGCACGGCCTAGTCACTTTCGACAGTGTATTGGCGAATCTAAATGGCCTATGGAGCTATGCATCAACGGAATGGCTACGCCTGACCCTGCCCAATCCAGACGATCAGACGCGCTCCCGCTGGCCTGTCCATCCTCTATGGGCATATCTGTCTTCAATTGACTGGGAAACCGATGGAGGGCCGCTTACAAGGTCATTCAAGGCAACGCGATTACCAGACGATAAAAGGATATTTTCTTTGGGGGCAAGTTCGATTGCCTCCTATATGGCGAAGCATGGCATCACGGACTATGGTGACGGCCTTGATCGGTTTTTATTCGACTTTTACGGATATCTTCAAACCAGCGGTAACTTTATGGGTTTGTCAGCGGAAGATTTTCTGATTGAGAAAGTCCGGCTACGTGCAAGAGAGTTCAACACCATATCGAATAACACTGAAGAAGAACGAAGACTAGAAGAACAAAAGCGCATAGAAACTGCAATAGCTGCTGAAGCTTATCGCAAGGCATCGAAAGGCGGTTAATGATGGATAAGCGCGGTTACAACTGCCAAGAGGCAGCTCATTACCTCGGCATCAAACGGCGGGCATTTGAAAAACATATTCGACCGTTACTTACAGGTATGCGGCTTGGTACTTCGCTGATATTCGACCGATTTGACCTTGATCGCCTTTTAGAAGAACATATCCAGCGGAACGGGCGGCCTGTGGAGAAAGGAGGTAACACATGGGCCGAGCTCAAACAGGCATCCACCAAGACAAGCAAGGCTTCTGGTGCGTTGATCGGATATACAAAGGCACTCGACTTCGCAACCGTTTCCAGTCGTTTGAAGAAGCGGAAAGCTGGTTAATCTTTCAGCTTGAGCAACTTCGCAAGTTACATCTTTTCGGGATGCGTCCCAAAAAGACTTATGACGAAGCCGCTGCAAAATATCTGCTTGACCATCAGGAGAAGGTGTCGATACAACAGGACATCTATTTGCTGGAAAGGTTGGTGCCATTTATAGGCAAACTGATGCTGGATCAGATTCACGATGGCACGCTGGCAACCTATATCAAGGATCGGAAGGACAAAGGACTGGCACACAAAACCATTAACTTGGGGCTGGGGCTGGTTCGTAGAATTCTGAATCTTGCTGCACGCAGTTGGCGCGATGAGGATGGCAAGACGTGGCTGGAAACGCCGCCCCTTATCACTATGCTGCCGCTGTTGGGACATCAGCGTGAACCCCGTCCTATTACTTGGGCAGAACAGCGGCGCATCTTGCCGTTACTGCCGGATCATCTTTCAACGATGGTCTTGTTTGATTTGAACACGGGTGCACGGGATGGGGTGGTGTGTGGTCTGAAGTGGGAATGGGAAATTTCCATTCCTGAACTTGGGGTATCGGTGTTTGATATTCCAAGGGAGAACGTCAAAGGACGAAAACGGGGTCGCGTTCTGGTCTGCAATACGGTGGCTCAAAGCATTATCGAAGCACAGCGCGGTAAACATGGCGAGTATGTGTTTCCCTATCAGGGACATCGGATTGAAACCATGAACAACAACGCATGGCAACGAGTGCGGAAGCTTGCGGGGATACCTGACCTGCATATCCACGATCTGCGCCATACGGTTGGAATGCGATTGCGAGAGGCTGGTGCACGTGAAGAAACGATTGCTGACATTTTGTGGCATACCCGACAAGGGATGACGGCTCATTATTCGGTCGTACAGATTGATGAGCTTCTGGCGGCATTAAACCGCATCACGAACGAAGGCAGTCGGATCAATCGTAGTCTTGCAATGATCCGGCGGGAACAGATTGGGAGCGAAAGTCCCCAAAAAGTCCCCAACCAAAAGAAAATGGGTTAGATCATTTCTGACCTAACCCTTTGATTTACTGGTGCGCCCGGAGCGATTCGAACGCCCGACCCCTTGGTTCGTAGCCAAGTACTCTATCCATCTGAGCTACGGGCGCAAAACTGTTTTTAAAATAGTTGCTATGGCGGAGAGAGAGGGATTCGAACCCTCGGTAAGGCTATAAACCCTACGCTCCCTTAGCAGGGGAGTACCTTCGACCACTCGGCCATCTCTCCTAAAGGGCGAGCAGATTACCTCAATACATATAAAAGGTCAAATTACAGCTTTTTCAGGTAGTGTCTCAGTTTGAAATTTTCTTTTTGTAACTTCCGCGCTTCATTGGAATAGGGTCAACAACAAGCGCGGCAATGTCTGAAATTTCCCAAAGTTTCTCACTTACACCAGCCGCCATTGCAGGGGTTGTGCGCAGTGATTTATGGATGCGCACGAAATTATAGTGCATGAAGTGCAGCGCAACCATGTGCTCTAGATTCTCAATCTTTTTACTAAAACCATTGGTAAGGCGAGTAAAACGGCGCATGGACATTCTCATCGTTAAATTCTGCCGTTCTACATGACTTGTGCAAATGTGTTTTATATCTGGATCACCCATCTTGATGCGCTTTTCTGAGCCTGTAAATTCTGATGGGCTATACCGCCTAGCATCGGTTTTTGTTATTCCTTCTGAACCATAGATTTTGACCAGTTGAGCAAAGTCTATATCTGCCCCAAACGCACCTTCAACGGCATCTACATATGCCTTCAATCCGTCCGTGGTTAATTGCACACGCCCAGCCAAACGAGAGGCTAGATCACCTATAAACGCTTCCGCATACTCTACAGTACGGATTCCGACCATAAAAGAAGGAACCAGTTTTGTAACTGGATCAATCGCCGTCCATGTCCAAACGTCACCATAGCCCAAAACTCCCTCATTCTCTGGCGCTACATTCTTTTGTTTGCAGTAGCAGAAAGCCCATATTTCATCGCACTGTATGCGCTTACATGTGAGATTGCGCATTACCTTGTCTTGATATTCGCTGCACGCCACACCAACATCTATGAGTAACTTGGTAACGGTATTTATTGAACAGTCAGCAATGCGGGATGTGGCGCGCATTGAGTTACCTTCAACCAACAGATTAATTATCTGTGTGCGTTTTTCTATTGTGAGGACATTCATGGCGTTCTTTGCTGTCAATATTGAAACTGAATTATATACTAATACTAAGCATTGTTATAGTATATTTACACGTAGTGTAAATATATATATACTGTCCGAACAAGCATTAATATATTGCCCTTATGGAAATAATTTTTGAAGATGACTCGCTAAAGAAACTGGAAGAAGATTTATCCTACGATGCAGGCTTTGAACGATCAATAGTTAAGTCTTTCAGGATGTTGATTCAATATATTAGGGCGGCTCAAGATGAGAGAGCCTTCTACAATATGAAGTCATTGCACTATGAAAAGCTTAAAGGCACTTTGGATGGCTTGCACTCAATGCGCTTGAATAAAAAATGGCGCTTAATACTTAAATTAAGGAAGGAAAATTCAAGTAAGTTGGTGGTTGTTATATCAGTCAGTGACTACCACTGATACGAGGGGACAGAAATGAACAAAGCAGCAGAGATATTTTCACCTGGTGAATTTTTGGCGGCAGAACTGGAAGCGCGAGAATGGTCTCAGATAGAATTTTCTGAGATTATCGGACGTCCCACGACTTTAGTTAGCGGCATTATTACCGGTAAGAAGCAAATCACACCTGATACAGCTATTCAGCTAGGCGACGCTTTGGGCACTGGCCCCGAAGTTTGGATGAATCTTGAAAGCCAATATCAGTTATTTAAGGTAAGGGATAAGGCAGTAAATACAATATCCCGTAAAGCAAAATTATATGAAAAATTTCCTGTAAGAGAAATGATAAAAAGAGGCTGGGTTGAGGCGGCTGATAACATTGATATATTAGAGCAGCAATTTAAGAAGTTTTTTAATATTTCTGACTTGGAGGGATCTCCAGCATTTTCGCATTCCGCCAAAAAAACAAATGCACATGATGCCATTACTCCAAAACAGCTCGCATGGCTTTATCGCGCCAAGATGTTGGCCTCGTCACAGGTGACGAAAAAATACGATGCAACTGCACTAAGCAATTCAATCCCAAAATTAAGCGCACTACTTGCAGCCCCAGAAGAAACAAGGCATGTTTCAAAAATTTTGACGGAGTGCGGGGTTAAATATGTCATTGTTGAACCTTTCCCCGGCTCGAAAATTGATGGCGCATGTTTTTGGTTGGACAATGGTCAGCCAGTAATAGCCTTGTCTTTGCGTCTAGATAGAATTGATATTTTTTGGTTCGTATTGCGCCATGAAATTGAACATGTTTTACAGGGACACGGCAAGGAAGTGGGTTACATTTTAGATTCAGACTCCGAGGAACAAAGCTTAGATGCAATAGCGGAGGAGGAGAACATAGCAAACTTAGCAGGTGATGATTTTTGCGTCCCTAAAAAAGAACTGGAAAATTTTTATGCTCGAGTATTTCCTCTTTTTAGTGAGCATAAAGTCAAGCTGTTTGCTCAGCGGCTTGGCATTCATATTGGAATTGTTGTTGGTCAGCTTCAAAAAAGATTGGGCAGGCATGATTATTTAAGGGGTAAAGGCTATCAGGTAAAAATTCGCAACCATGCAACTATTGGCGCGCTAACCGATGGCTGGGGATTCGTAGAAAATAACTAAGGGGAATTCATATGTCAGCATATTCAAACGCAGTAAAGGAATACATAGACCGCTATAAAAGGGAGGTAGATGACAACCCATTGATTGACCCGCATAATTTAGCGGCATGGGCTTATCAAAATGGTTTGCACAAACCAAGTACAAAAACAATTATTGATTTAATTGCTAAAGATATTGCTCAGCTCTTTCGAGAAGAATATAGAACAGATCAATATGGAAGAAGATATAGAGCAAAACATGCGGTTATAAAGAAACAAGGCAATAAGACAATGTCATTGTGGGCGGATATGGATGATATTAATGCACCACATTCTCATTTTCAGAAATCTATAGCACAAAGACGCTCGCAAATAGTGGGCGACTGCTACCAGCTAAAAACTGATGCTGATGTATATAACGATAAAAGGAAATCTGCGGAGCCAATACAGGTTATTTTGGACTTTACGGTAGACGTCGAAGAATTACAAATGCCTTTTAATAAGGCTGCTTAATCTACCTTATGCCACCTAATGCTAGCAGCCAATTTAGCTATTTCACTGCGTTGTTCAGCAGTTAATTTTTCCGCTCGAGCAACGCCACCCTTCAACCCATCAAGCCGCCTCTTATCTACGACGGCTTGATTCTTCTCTGGTGGTGGTGAGGTTACAGGCTCATCTCCCACAGCCTCATCCACAATGCGTTTGGCTAGCTGATTCATGTCTAAGTTTTTAGGTCTTTTATTCATGCCTGTATGATAGCATTGATAAAAACAAGTTCAACTTAGTTGAAATTCAAACTGAGACACTACCCTTTTTCAAAACTGATATGAGCTTGAACGAGAGCTATGTTCTCTTACAGGGGAATGTCCTTGATGCAACCAAATTGAGGTTGAATTGGAGAGATTAGTTGATTGATTATTGATAAGGATAGTGATCATCCTAAACTAAACACGGTTTTGTATGGCCGAGTAGATCAAGCAAGAGCTTAAGGTCTATACCGGATGCGGTTCGCAAAGTCTGGAGACGAGACTACGAGCATTCTTATTACATCAACCACATGTTCACCGTATAGCCGTCTTACCGCTGGTCAAGAGCTATAATAGAATCACCAACGCAAAAAGTATCCACTTATCAGATTGAATCAGATAAAACTCAGTAATTCAGATCATAGTTCTTTGTTAAATTTATTTCTGGATTGAAAATACTGAACTGATGACATCGCTAATTCGAATACTTTGTGTTTTATAATGGTGAGGTACGTTAGCCGAATAAAATGATGGGACAATAAACGAAATGGGGCGAAGGCAAGCGAAGGTACGGCAAGAATTATAAGAAAATTGTGTATGAGTGGGGCAGCATCATGCAGCTGCGTGCGAGTGGATAATACGGTTTAAAATAATATAAGTATTTGTTTTATAAAAATATAGAGTACTGAAAAGGGAGAAATTATGCAAATGTTAATAGTGATGGGCGTAATATGGTAGCGCAAATACATCCAGATTTAGCTGAAAACTTTGAGGAAGGAATGAAGTTTGTCGCTAACAAGGACTACGCCAGAGCGGCAGAATCATTTAAGAAAATTGCCGAGCAAGGACACGCTGAGGCGCAATTCTATTTAGGACTCATGTGCGAAGGAGGGCAAGGTATCACAAAAGATGAGCAACAGGCTGTGTCTTGGTGGACCAAAGCCGCAGAACAAGGACACGTACTCGCACAAAATAATTTAGGACTTATGTATGAACAAGGCCTAGGTGTTACACAGGACTATCAGAAGGCCGCAAGTTGGTTTCGAATGGCTGCAGAGCAAGGAGATGCAGAAGCACAATATACTTTAGGATTTATGTACGCCAATGGCGAAGGTGTTCCACGAAGCTATCAGCAAGCTATGTTTTGGTTGAGTAAAGCTGCAGAACAGGGGGATGTGGCAGCACAATTTAAAGTGGCTAAATTGAATTTAGGATCCATTTATTCACCAGACAATGATGTTAAACAGGATTTTATTGAAGCCTATAAATGGTTCCGCATTGCTGGTGTAGATGGGGACGAAAATGCAAAAGATGGGCTAGAGATTGCTGAATCGTACTTGACGCCATCCGCAGTTGAAGAGGCGCAACGACGAGTAGATGAGTGGCTAGCTATCAAGTCAAAAACTTGATTATAAAAATACCTAACAAGTAAATCTGGTTTTATATCTATCCTTTTTGCACTGACTTGGATAAGCATTCTGTGATTAAAGCACGTTACGGAGTAGGGTAGTCATAAATTAAATTAGAGCCAGAGTTACCTCCGGCTCTATTGCTAATGTGAGCTAGCTTGTCTAATCAGGCCGCTGATCTATCCGTTTACATTGCGCGTGGCAAACAAATATCGTCCTCACTCAATCTCCGTTATCTTGGTGGTGCCATAGCTTTAATGGATGCTTTGTTTTCCTGACCTACAACGCAAAAAATCAGGAAAATGCGAATTTTAACGTTCTAACCTAAAAATAAATTATGTTTTCGCTGCCTTCCATATGGAATTTGATAATCTCCACTATCGTGTTTTTCATTGTTGCTTGGTATGTTCGCCGTTTTTTGGATGAGCAGGGCGCAATCGATGGCACAAAACGCGGCATACTGGTATTTGCAGTTGCCTCCTTGGTATCATTGGGTGCGGGAGAGGCGGTGGATTGGAGCCAAGAGAAAATAGAAGGGAAGAAACTGACAGCGCAAAATTCGGGCGATCTGTCCCATCTAATGAAAGTGATCAATCAGATACCACAGTGATCAAGGTCCCGAATAGCAGGCGTTTTAAAAAGTAGTACCTCTATAGATCCAAAAATGTCTCATGGGATACCCTATAAATAGCCTGATAATTAACAGGTTACTAAAAACCATGTAATTAAATCAACAGGATTCGAACCATGCGGAATCAACTCGCTGTCATCGAACAAGCGCAAGATACACTGATCGACCTAGGCATCAAGTTTGGACCGAAGGTCGTCGTTGCTCTCCTCATTTTAGTAGTAGGTTTTTATGCAGGGCGCTGGGTCGGTGTAGTTTTCAATCGCTGGCTTGGCAAGCTCCAGCTTGAGCCACCGGTGCAATTACTTCTGGTGCGTCTCGCGCGCCTGATGGTGTTAGGTCTTTTCCTGATCATTGCGCTGCAAAATCTTGGCATTGAATTGCTGCCTCTGATTGCTGGTTTAGGTGTGGTGGGAGCTGGGGTTGCTCTTGCGATGCAAGGGGTATTGGGCAATCTCGTGGCGGGACTCACGATTATCTTTACTCAACCGTTTCGGGTAGGGGAGTATATCGCGGTAGTCGGCGTCGAAGGTCAAGTTGAGGAAATCGACCTTTTTTCTACCAAGCTCAGCCAAGGGGATTGCTCAGTGGTTATAGTGCCCAACCGCAAAATTGTTGGAGAGATTTTGCATAACTACGGTCATATCCGGCGACTTGACTTGCATGTAGCCATCGCTCGGGCTGATGATCTTGAGCGAGCTCTAACGGCAATTGCCGAAGTAGTTAAGGATAATTCGCGCGTGTTGACACAGCCCGCGGCATTCATTGGGGTGAGGAACCTGACCGATTCATCAATAGGTGTCGCTGTCAAACCTTGGGTTAAAGCATCCGATTACGGTTCGGTGGGAGCGGAAATTAACCGCGCGATAATTGATAAAATTCGCGCTGCCGGCGTAGATTATCCACCTTCCGAGCGCAAGATTCGCATTGTCAGCGTACAAGAGCAGTACTGATTATTATCGATCTGACAAGGTGAACTTATCTGCCAGCCTACTCGCTTAACAATATAAATGATGGCCAATTATATTGGTCATATTAATTTACGGCGGACTCTAATTAATATCTTGATCAATTATTTACAAACAGTTCAGCCTTATCGTGTTTCGAAAACTACCCGTTAAATGTGCAGAATAGTATTAACTAACAGCTTGAGCGTGTTGTAAATACAATTGTTCCACCTTCTTGCGAGCCCAGGGCGTTCTGCGTAAAAATTTCAAGCTGGATTTTATGCTGGGATCGTGAGTGAAACATCGCACCGGCACAGCAGTGCCCATAGCTTCCCAGCCCATACTATCGGATAGTCGTGTAATGATAGTTTCCAGGGTAATGCCGTCCAAACTGGGAGTCGTTACGGTTTTTTTATGTGCATCCATGTTTACATTTTACATGTGATAGCTGGATTTGAGCATTTACAATAGCATTCCTTTTTTCAGTATGCACTTGCCATGACAGATCCTGTTCGACTCTCAAAACGCCTTGTCGAATTAATTTCCTGCTCGCGTCGAGAGGCCGAGCTTTTTATTGCAGGTGGTTGGGTGATGGTTGATGGACAAGTCGTGGACAAACCCCAGGTCATGGTATTGCAGCAGGAGAAAATTGAGCTCCATCCTGAAGCTAGTCTGATTCCGGTTGCGCCAGTGACCATGTTGTTTCATCAACCGTTAGTCGCAGGTAGGGATGCTAACTCTGCGCAGCAACTTATTTGCGCTGATACGCGGGTGGCTGACGATCCATCCGGCATTCGCATTGCCAAGCAACATTTTGCTCAACTGAAGCAAAGCATACCGTTAGAGAAAAATGCTAGCGGCTTGTTGGTATTTACCCAGGATTTTCGAGTAACACGCAAGCTGATCGATGATGCAGCGACGATTGAACAAGAATATATTGTTGAGATTGCTGGTGAGCTGATTCCCGATGGCCTCAAGCAACTCAACCACGGACTCAAATTTAATGGACGGGTACTGCCTCCGATTAAGGTCAGCTGGCAAAACGAAACACGGCTACGCTTTGCCCTCAAAGGAGCGCAACCCGGGCAGATCACACATATGTGTAAAAGTGTCGGGTTACAGGTGCTGGCCATGAAACGGATTCGGATCGGGCGAATATCGATGGCCAAATTACAGCCCGGGCTATGGCGATATTTGATGCCGCATGAGCGGTTTTGACTCTGGCTGTTGCAATAGTTGGCGTTTACTCTATTTGATTTAAAGCTCACTGATTTGCACTTGTTACATTCTCAGCCATGCAAGCAACCATCGTGTTTCGGTGGATTTCCAACACACGGATCTGCTCTCGTGTCACTGGAACCGGATCAATGATACGGATAGGTAGGTTTTTCTCAATCCAGTCGGCAACAACCAGCGCCGGCTTGCGAGGGCTTGGAGAAAATGTCACCGGGTTGGAAACTTGCTCCGGTGAGAAATATATGTCGATGAATTCCATGGTTATACCGATCTGTTACCTGTGCCTTGCCTAAAAATTATCGGCCCAGCGGTTCCAGAAACCCGGTGCATCATGATGAGCATTTTTCATGGCGTCATGGAGCGTCAAGGCAAAGAACCAGACATCCGGCCGACGGGTGCTCCCATCGGGATTTTCCAAGTAGCCGAGGACTTGCTGATAGACCCGATTCGTCTCCTCAAAGGGCACGTCGATGTAAATTTGCCCAGCGTACGACCTCATCGAATTGGTGTCGGCAACATTACCGCAGGGCTGCCAGCTGATCTGGTTATTGTTTAACCACTCGATGACCGACTGCCGACCTACCGATGACTCCCAGTTCCAACTGGAATTTGTTTTTTTGATTTCCCAATCCAGATTCTCTGGGTCGGAAAATTTGAGGAAGAGTACATCGCGCTGCTTTTGACGGGCGATGGCGTCGATGTGTTCAATCAATTGCGGCATAATATTTCTCGTTTGGTGGTAACACTTATAGTTTCCATATGGAAATGACGTAATGTGTCGCATATCGCCGACCACCATGTCCGATTATTTTTTTGTTACTGTATTAGAGCCACCAAGATAAAAACGCAAATTTACTCATTCGCCACACCATGCGGCACATGCCCCGTAGCAACGTGCTGACGAGCGGATTCGCAATGTTTCTGCTGGTCATCAAAGAAAATGTCCGCCCCGAAAGCTTTCAGGAATTCGCCTTTGTCTTTTCCACCTAGGAATAGCGCTTCATCAATGCGGATGTTCCATGCGCGTAAAGTGCGGATGACGCGCTCATGGGCGGGTGCACCACGTGCGGTGATAAGCGCAGTACGGATAGGCGAAGTATCTCCTGGAGAGTCAAGTTGAATCTGGTGCAGCATGGCAAGGAAATTTTTGAACGGGCCACCAGGCAGTGGCTGCTTGGCGGCAAGCATTTCGTTGCTTTCAAAGGCATCCAGCCCATCCCGTCTGTAGATGCGTTCAGACTCATCCGAAAACAACACTGCATCGCCGTCGAAGGCGATGCGCAATTGTGTGGGATTAACTTCAGCCAACGGCGCTGCCGACGAGGGCAGAATGGTCGCGGCAGCGAATCCAGCTTTCAGTGCCTTGCGCACGTCACTTGGATCAGCGGAAAGAAACAATTGCGCGCCGAATGCCGAAATATAGGGATGCGTACTCTCGCCTCGCGTAAATGCCGCCCGGCTGATATTCAGGCCATGGTGCTGGATCGAGTTAAAGATGCGCAGCCCGGTGTCTGCATTATTACGCGACAACAAAATTACCTCAACGCGCGGGTTGGCTATATCGCGCTCGTTCAACGCCAGCAATTTTTTCACCAGACTGAATGCCACGCCGGGTTCGAGCGGGATTTCTTCGCGCTCCACTTGATAGAAGCTATACGCCTCTATGCCATCATTGTTAAAAACGGCATGGCTATCATCAAGGTTGAATAGGGCGCGAGAGGAGATGGCGACGACTAATTTTTCTTGTGGGGACAAACGGGGCACTCCATTCTTGATTTTGGTGGCGATTGAATTAATTCTCCCTGTAAAAATAATGAGCGGATATTATGTTCGATGCGACTTTCCATTGGATCAGGGCGCCACAGTTGAGTCACTCTCAAATAATATCTGGAATTGATTTGTAGCATTGAATACTTCGCGCACACGAACAGCTAAATCAGAAATTTTTATCGCCAAACTTCCATCCAGCATGCCCTTCCAAGGCGAGTCGTTGAACCACCAATTCTTCATTTCTGAACTAAACTCGGGATCAGGTAAATCTGAATACCACGGCCAGTGGGCTGATGATTTAGTAGAGCCAAATTTTGTACTCATTAATTCATTAATTGATTTCCAAAAATGTGGATTGTTGTAATGCGGGTTTTTTCTGGAAATCCCCCAGAAAAATTGATTCATGCTTGTTTGCTGAAACTCGAAGCGAAGATTTAGACTCTGTGGACGTTCACTAAACTGAATATCGAAACCCCTACAAGCTTGCCAACTATCCAAACCCCAATCAAGTATCAGACCATGACTTTCAAGGCATACCTCAAGGTCATGTCTAAATCTTTTCAGTAAATCTTTTTTGACACCTTCCATTGCCTTGAAAACTTGGAAGGCAGAGCTGAGACTAGCTGGCGATTTAAGGATGACATTATTTATTTCTTTCTCTTCTGACATATCTAATTCTCCGTTGATATTCATACGAATAAATTTCGCAAGCTCTTCGATAAATATGCGCACAACCAAAGGCTTAGATTTGCAGGCACAGATTTCAAGCCACTCAATGATTTTTGTATAACTGAGTCGAATATATTGTCCATTTTTTTCAAGTTTCTCTCGTTCAATTTTCTTTATGCTGTTCTCAGATGGATCGTAGTTACTCAAATAGACGAGTAGCCAATTTTTGCTACCAGCAGATTTTTTTAGATAGGCCGCATAGTCTGTCAGTTGTTGATCTTGATCTCCTGCCCATGGCTTATTCTCAATGCCTATGACACTGCCGTTTTGAAACTTCAAATATATATCAATGCGGCGTTGTCCATTAGCTTGCTCTTCAGTGGTGACTAGAGGATGTTCAGTATTCGTTGACCAGTCTGTAACTAAGCAAAATTTTTCTAGAAAAGACTCTAAAAACACTCCACCTTGCCCGTGCTTTTCATTTGGGTTAAGCAGACTTGCGATGCATTGCGACAATCCCATTTCATCCGTACGCACGTAGTCAAATATTTTGAACTCCGGCGCAAGCTGATCAGAAAAGCGCTTCTTGGCTTCTCTCAATGTCCCAATTTTGAATGCTACTTCATCGAGTAGATAATTGATTTGTGGATGAATTTTTACTTATCCTTTGTTTGCCGATGGCGATTTATTTTTTCTTGTTTATCGTTTTATAATTTAAAAACGGTCTCTTTCTGCAACGGCAAAGATACTTTTGATCAACTTCGAAACAGTATGAGCCCCAGCAGCTGAGATGAATTATTCGCTATCTACCTATGATAATGACATAAACATTCATGTTGTTAGATTCCAACATTTATATTCACCGGCCTACGTAGATTATCCCGCTTATCGACTCCCCAAACCCCCTCAACCACCATTCCAGTATTGCCGAATCGACCACCGTTGCAGTAATTTCGTACGCATCCTCCAGTTCCACTACTGTCTGATCGGCAGATAACGGTGATTCCAGCAAATGCAAACCCGCTTCCTTTTCAATGCGGAAGCTCAATCGAACGCGCTGTCCATCGCCGTACCCAAAGTGTCCATCGTCGTCGTATTGCTTGAGGTTGAAATCTTTGGGACGTTCAAAGGTCAGGGTCGATGCGCGTGCTGAAAGGATGCGATGCAGCGCCAAGCTTCTTTCGTTGTCGTAGCCATCAAAACGGCACACGAGATACATGCGTGGTCCTTGCTGGGCGAGTCCCAGCGGCATTACGCGAGTTGAAGTTTGCTTACCGGTGGCGTTTTTGTAATCCACCTCCAGCCACTGGTTGCCGTAAAGCGCATTACTGACCTGATCAAATACGATGGGATCAATCTTGGGTGGCAGCAGCGGCTGGCTGGTGCTGACCACGCGTACTTTTTCCAGCCACTCCCGTTCACGCTGGCTCGATTCCTTGCCCCCTATTTGGCTACGCGCCTGGGTGAAAGCTTTCCATGGATTTCATCAATTTGGCGGGCAGTAAGTTGCTCAAGTGCTGCTCAGCCAACATGAGCAGCAATGACTCTTGTGTGCTGAGGCATGGTAGCGACAGCCCTTTGGCGTAGGGCTTCCAGCTATATTGATAGGGCTTGGTGCTGTCATCGCGGTCGATGTCGAAAAACTCGGAAAGTGTTTCCAGTTGGCGCTGGATGGTGCGCATATCCCGCTCAAAGCCAGCGTCCGCCAATTGTTCGCGCAGCTCAGGGGCGGTGATTGTGCGGCCTTTGGGTATGCGCCGTAATAGCTCATGAGAGAGCTGGAGCGTTTCCAGCGAATCTGGGCGTTTTGGCATGGCTTATAGCTTCAGGTCAGTGCGGCTGGCAAATACTTGCCATAGACGGACCATGGCGTAGGTATCGAGCTTGCAGTATTCAAGAAGTTGCTGTTCGATTTGGGCTTTGCGCTCGGCGCTGGTGTTCGGATGGATGCCTTCGAGGAAGGCGCCCATCGCCATGCCGCCATTTTGCACGCCGTCGAGGGCGTCGTAGCGCAGTTCGGGGACTACAGCGGGCAACACCTTTTTGATGCTCCAGCTGCCTTGTTGGCTGGGATGGTAGTAACGCTCGCGGGCGATGGGCAGCAGATCGACCACACGTGCGTTGATGGCCAGCAGCGATTCGCCCAAGTGAGGATAACACTCGGCCAGTTCGCGAATGCGTGTTATCTCAAATGCAGCGTTGTACACGTATACAGGACCTTGCTTACCACATGCAGCAATCAGCGCATGAGCGAAGGGTTCGGCAGGATTGTTGCCCGAAAGGTCAAGGAAGGCCGTCTGTTCAAGTTGGCCGGATACAGCCAGCGTGTGCAGGCTGAACTGAAAGGTAATCTGCTGGTAGGGGCGGGTACCTTTCCAAATGGGTACGGCGAACTGGATGGTTTCGAAGTCGAGAAAATAGGCGGGAAGATCATGTGCAGCTAAATCTGCTGCGGCACCAACCGCGTCGAAGAACACCTCATTGGCGAGAGTGTAATCTTTGACCCGTTGTTGTTTGTCGTTGAGCAGATCGTCTGGTACATCCTTTAGATTGTAAACGCCTTTTATGGCGAGCTCTTTTATCTTTGCCGAGGAAAAGCGGGGTAGCCAACAGACTGGGTATTCCGGCTTAGGCTCGTTGCGACTGCAATGGTCGTAAAAACCGCATTCAAATGGCGTGCCGCAGTGGTCGCCAGTTTCGATAACAGGCTCGGAAGGCTCGGCGGCGATATTTTGGGCTTGGGCAATCCAGCCTTTGACTTCATCGGTTCGAGCGAGCGCCTCGGCTGTGAGATCATTTTCTTTTAGCAGCCCCCGGTAATTCTCATTTCCTGGATAGAGCCATGAGCTATCAATGTGCGCCAGGGCAATGGCCTCCAGCGGGACGCCCGCCGACTGAGCCACAAACGCCTGCAGGGCCACGTCATCATGGTGGTAATCCTTTACGCTGGTAGAGGATTTACTTCTACCATGCGCCAAACCTGCTTGCCATCCTGTTGTTTCGGCAGCATCACATCGGCAAAGGCCAGTGCGCCAGCGGAAGAGAAGCCAGCCTCAAAGATCGGCTGTGCTGAATGAAGTAATTCTGCACTACGCTCGAACGCACGGTTGAATCCTTCGTTTTGCAAGTCGATTACGACGCCACGTCCCTCGGGGTCATAAATGCGCTGGGCAATATCGCCAACCTGAAAACCTATCTGAAAACTTGCCTGTGTCGTGGCTGAATCTTTGCGCAAGTCTGGGCGATGAACTTCCAGCCACAAACGTTTGGGACACTGGCGGAGGGCCATGAGCTTCGACTTCGAAAATGCACGCATATTGTTTGTGGGTTGGGAGGGTAAAGAATAAATGCCATTATCGATCAGTATGCGTCATTTTGTGTCGTGTTAGAATTGCTCTTTCTTGGCCATAAAGTGATGCAGGGCTCGATGCGAGGCATGGTGCAGATCAAAACGATGAAAACGTGCACAAGATAATTTATTTACCTCATTATCCACGTGGCACTGCAGCGTGCTGCGCGGCCTTATTTCTCATTCAAGAGCGAGACTGAGTTGAAACTGGCGGCTGACCAAAGAGGCTGGCCAGTCGCTTCGAGATAGGTGAGGTAAGCTCGCAGGTCAAATTCCAGTTGGTGATAATCAGGTTCCATATGCCGGCACAGTTGATAGAAAGCTTTGTTGTGTTCGCGTTCTTTGATGTGTGCAAGTTCGTGAACAACGATCATGCGCAAAAATTCATGCGGCATCTCTTTGAACAATTCCGCTATGCGGATTTCGCGCTTGGCTTTAAGTTTTGTACCTTGTACTCGTGAGATGCGGGTATGCGTGCCGAGTGCGTACTGGATGACATGTAGTTTGCCGTCAAATGTCACCTTGCTTAGCTGCCCAGCATTGCGCAGATACAGATCTTTGACGTCCAGTACATAGTCATAGAGCGCCTTGTCAGAGCGCACAGCGTGCGCATGCGGATATTTTTGCAGTAGCACGCTGGGCAGCAGGTCTTGTTCGATAAGCCGCTGCACTTGCTTTTTTAGTTCTAGAGGGTAACCAGCAAGGTAACTTGGCGTAGATTTTGCGTGCATAGCGGCATGTCACGACATCACAGATGGAGAGATTTTAGCGATAATGTATTTGTCTTTTTAATTACATCAGACAGTATGCTTTTTCACCCACGCGACATAGTGGTCCATCCAGTTCTGAAGGAATTTTTTGCTAGCTGTACCGATGTCGCCAGCTTCGTCAAACAGCCCATCTCTTACATGGATAAATGCCTCAGGCTGAGCAAGTGTTGGCATGTTCAACGTAGCGAGAATGTTGCGTAAATGTTGTTGTGCCATGGCTGTGCCGGTGGCTCCGGGAGAAGCACCTAATACACCAGCAGGTTTACCCGCCCAAGCGCTTTGGCCATAGGGACGCGAGGCGTGGTCAATTGCATTCTTGAGCACTCCAGAGATAGAGCGGTTGTATTCGGGTGTAACAAACAGAATGCCTTGTGCCGCTGTAATTTGCTCTTTCAGCCGTTTGACGGGCTGAGCTTGGTTTGCGTCGTCGTCCTGGTTGTACAGTGGCAAGTCACCGATTTGTAATTCTTTGAATGAAAACTCTGATGGCGCCAGTTTTACAAGGGCGTGAGCGAGCTTGCGATTGAATGAATCCTTACGAAGGCTGCCAACGATAATGGCAATTTGGTATTGGTTCATGATGATCTCCTTTAGATGTTACAAATGATCGTAAAATATTTTGACCACGTCAGCATAGCCATGCATCTTGAGTTTCTCGACGTGATCGTTGATTTTTTCAGTTCCGTTTAGTGGTATCTCCAACATTAAGCGCATCGGCCAAAAATGCCATGGATTCATCCCACGAAGCCTTGTCTGCTACAGCGTTATAGGCCAGTGGCAGTTTGAATTCTTGACCATATTTATCTGCGTCCGGATTAGTGAAGCTGTGCTTGGCGCTGGGATAGGTCACCGCTTTGTAAGTCACGCCTGCCTTCTCCATCTCCTGTTTGAAAGCGGCGACTTGCGTAGCGGGAATCATCGGGTCGTCTTCACCAGTAAAGGACGCGATTCGTGCCTTAACCTTTCCTGCCTCTGCCGGATGTTCAGTTCCCAAGTCACCGTGGAAACTCAGCACTGCTTTAAGAGGCTCACCGATTCGTGCCATGTGCAATACTACCGATCCGCCAAAACAATAACCGATAGCTGCGATTTGTTTAGAATCCACGGTTATTTCTTTGCTGATCAGGTTGTATGCGCTTTCGAATCGAGCCTTGGCGAGTTCAGTATTCTTGGCCAAATTGCTGGCAAGCTTGCCCGCATCGTTCGGGTGATGCGCTTGTTGGCCATCGCCGTACATATCAACTGCCAGCGCAGTGTAGCCCAGCTCTGCGAGCATACGAGCGCGCTTGCGCGCATATTCGTTATGCCCCCACCATTCATGCACTACTAAAATACCTGGGCGTTTGCTTTTTATTGCATCGTCGTAGGCAATATAACCCTTGAGATTGGTACCGTTGGCGCTATAGGTTACTTCTTTACCTTGCACGGCAGCGTAAGATGCAGAAGTTGAAAATATCAGGCTCGCGAACAACAGAAATTTATTCATAATTGCCTCCTAAAAATTAGTTTGTTCAGTTTTGTTATTGAGTTTCAAAATGAAATGGGTCTGGCAGCGTGAATACACCAATCGTGCGGAAACTAAACCAATTTTACTTTATGTAAAGAGTATTATTCGATCAAGTGGTTCATGATTGCGTAACGCACTGCTTCAGCATTGTTTTTCAGTTTCATTTTTTCTAGTAAGCGTGCGCGATAAACACTGACAGTCTTGGCACTAAGCGACAGAGCTTCCGCCATTTCGCTAAGACTTTTACCTGATGCCATCAGGCACAGCGTTTGATATTCGCGGTTAGATAGGGTTTGGTGCAATAATTCCTGATAGCCTTGTGATAAGCCATTGGCTAATTCTTCTGCCAGTTCATTGCTAATGTATTTCTTACCGCAGGCGACTTGGCGTATGGCGGTAACCAGTTGTGTCGGGGCACTTTGTTTGCTGAGGTAGCCTGCTGCCCCGGCTTTCATAGAACGCAATGCATATTGATTTTCCTCATGCATGCTTAATATCAGTACCGGTAATTGCGGATTATTGAGCTTGAGCTGTTTAAGTACATCGATGCCATTTTTATCAGGCATACTAATGTCTAGTAACACTAAATCGTAAATTTTTTCTAGTGTCATTTTAATGGCTTGCATGCCATTTTCAGCTTCTCCGGTTACGCGTATATCTTCGGTGTCATTGAGAATCTGCTTCATACCTTTGCGGATCAATGCGTGGTCATCTACTACTAATATATTAATCATGGTTGATTTTTACAGTGTTTACCACAACAGTTTTTGCTGGGGTTGAGGCAAACATAAGCTGTCAATGGTTGTTGGTTCAGGTTGATGCGGGATGCATGCTTTAATTGTGGTCCCTGAGCCTGGTGTGCCGTTAATATGCACATTGCCGCCGAAATAAGCGACTCGTTCTTTAATACCACGCAGGCCGAAGGAACGGGGTTTGATGCGATCGGATTCGGTAAAACCGAGGCCATTGTCGCTAACGATCATTTCAATGTGGGTAACTTGATTGTCTAGCGTTATTTGTACATTGCTGGCATGTGCGTGTTTCATGATATTGGTGAGCGTTTCTTGCAGGATACGGAACAGTGCGATAGCGATATTCGGACCTAGCGTGATATCTTCATCTGGGTGGTTGAATATGCAAGAAATGCCGGTACGTTGTTCAAATTCATCCACTTCAATTTCCATTGCTGCGATGATCCCGAAGCTGTCTAGCGTGCTTGGGCGCAGGGAATGAGAGATGTCGTTGGCGGCGGCGGTACACTTATCAATCAGGTTTTCAACATCTTTAATTTTTGCAATCAGCTCAGGTGTTTCTTTACCCAGGCGTCCACCCAGCCAGGCGATGTTGAGCTTAATGGCGGTAAGAGTGCTTCCCAAGTCGTCATGCACCTCGCGTGCAATGTTAAGTCGTTCCTGTTCGCGTACGAGCTGGATGTGGGAGGATAGTTCACGCAATTGTTCCTGTGAATATTTGATTTCGATTTCCGCTTGCTTGCTCTGGCTGATGTTGGACATGATGCCTTCCCATTGAATTTCATCATGCAATATTTTTCGAGGGCTGCAGCGTAAGTTGATCCATTTAATTTCACCTGCTGGCAATATTACGATGCGTCCCTCCCAGTTCCAGAAGGAAAGATTATTCGCTGAAGTGCGCATGGATTGTTCATATGAGATGCGATCATCCGGGTGTAGCATATTCATGAATAAATGAGGGTGTTTTTCTAAATCCTGTGGATTCAAGTCGAGAAGCGCTTTGCTACCGTCACTGATATAAGGAAATAATATTTGGCCGTCATGTTTTAGCAATATTTGATAGGCCATACCGGGCAAGTTGGTAATGAAGGCTTGCAGACGTGCCTGATTCTCTTGTAAGGCGATTTGTGCCTGTCGGTGTTCGTAACGAATACGTGCTTCACGTAAATTATGGGCTATCGAAGGAGCAAGCCTATTTAAGCTCCCTTTAAAAATGTAATCGTTCGCACCGGATTGCATGGTATGAATGATGGTTTCTTCATGTAGGTCATGCGACAGGAATAGAAAAGGAATATTCACTCCTTTCGATTGCATTAGTTGGAGTGCGGCCAGTCCACAAAATCCCGACTGGTCATAGCTACACAGCACCACATCCCATTCATTTTCAATCAAGGCAGTTTGCATGGTGGATGCATTGTCTACTCGCTGATGTGCAACCTTATAACCGCTCTGTTCTAGTTTTGTGAGCGTGCGTTGAGCATCTTCAAGTGAAGTTTCCACTAATAAGACACGAAGTTTATTGGCAACCATATTTTATTTGTTACTTCATAAGGTTGAAATTAAATTTTAATGATCTAAAAATCTGATTTTCAGGATGGTGTAGGGGTATCGCTGAACATAAATTAACTAAATTTTGCGAGATCTCAAGTATTACTAATAACAGGATGGCAGAGCTAAGTTTAAATCTAACAGTATTAAATCTCTATAAAAATTTTCCGATCAGTGCCTTATTAAACGCTAAATTATTTGGCTAATTCAAGAATCTGTGATTATTAGCCATGTCACTTGCTCAGGCAAAATATTGGAAAGGTATTTAGTTTTCAGTTATGGTAAAACTGTGCTGGCTGTAGTTGCATATCAATAGTTGATATTTATCAATTACCTATGTTGTCATCTGCGCCAAGTGAAATATATTTCAAAAAAAATTAAAGTTCTGGAATTGCCTGTCGATAACAAAAACGTAAGCTTGAATTTGTCCCCTTGCAGATTCAGGTAAGCATTAAATCTTCCACTTACAACCTAATACGGGTAAGTGGAGGTTTGTTTGTCTGTGTAGGAAAATTTCTTACAAAGAGATCGGAAGTCTTCTGATTTTTTTCTGTTCATTCCTATAGCAATATTCAACCGTCGAAAAAGACAGTGTTGTTAACTTGCAAGGGGACGAATCATGAATATAGATCAACTTCATCTAGAAATTAAAGACGCCAATCTTTCTTATATGCTGCTCGCACGGCAGATGATTCAGGACGATAAGGAGGCAGCTATTTTTCGTCTTGGAATTAACCAAGAAATGGCTGAACTTATCGCTGGGTTAAGCTCAGCACAATTACTCAAAATGGCGGCCTCCAATATGTTGTTGTGCCGCTTTCGCTTTGATGAAAAACTCCTACTCAATATGATCACCGATTACAACAAGGACAGGATGATGTCACAAGCGCACACCGCTATCCTGATAGCCGGGCAGCCTTTGGAGGATTTAGTTGTTTGATTTAAATAAATTATTGGTGGAGGAATATCATGCGAAACAAAAGTGTGGTCACTGAAGCTTATCAAATTCAGATTGCTGTAGATTTAATCAAGCTAGGAGCACGTCTGCAATTACTACAAGAAGAAACCGCTTTAAGTCGTGAACGTTTGCTTAAATTGTACAAGGAGATAAAGGGGGTGTCGCCGTCAAAGGGTATGTTGCCTTACTCAACTGACTGGTTTATGAGCTGGTCGCCTAACATCCATTCTTCGTTGTTTATGGATATTCATCAGTTTCTGCTAAGGCATACCAGCTTAACGGGTGTTGAAGCATTAATTAAAAGTTATTTACTGTATCTCGAGCAAATTAATTTTAGTGGCGATGAGCCAATATTGAGTGTTACACGTGCCTGGTTTTTAGTACGATTCTTTGATGCACAGATGCTACAGCTGACAGGCTGCACCGAGTGCGGTGGACATTTCGTAGCGCATGCCAATGGGCTGTATTCTGGCTATGTGTGTGGCATCTGTCGCCCACCCTCTCGTGCCGGAAAAACAAAAAGAAATGCTGCAACATCAAGTTTGTTGGCATTAAGCCTGACAAGTTAAAGTTTTACTATCGGGTGTCGTTACCGTCACAAAAGTCTATGTGGAATAATTTTATGATGATGTTTACGCTATCTGTCCGTGTGAATGCACGAAATGACATTGATTTGTCCAACTTTTTTTCGAGTTTTTTACAGAAGCCGATACTGGATTGTTATAAAAGATCGCTTTGTGCGCAATTCAGTGGAGCTGGGACATGTTGGTAATTGCCGGATATGTAGTAATTTTAATTTCGGTGTTCGGGGGCTATGCCCTAGCGGGCGGGCATTTGGCCTCCTTGTTGCAGCCAATTGAGTTGTTAATGATAGCCGGTGCTGGTTCCGGTGCCTTTTTAGTAGGAAATAGCGGCAAAACAATTAAGGCCACTTTGAAAGCATTGCCTAGTATATTTAAGGGGGCTAAATATAATAAAAGCCACTACATGGAACTAATGGCCCTGCTTTATGAATTGCTTGGCAAAATTCGTAAGGAAGGATTAATGGCCATTGAAAATGATATTGAGAATACACATGAAAGTCCTCTCTTTGCTAAGTATCCAAAGGTAATGGCGGATCATCATATAATTGAATTTTTAGCAGATTATCTACGAATCATGTTGGGCGGCAACCTAAATGCGATGGAAATTGAGAATTTGATGGATGTAGAAATAGAAACCCATCACCATGAAGCAATGGTACCGTCGCATGCGCTGGCCAAGTTTGGTGACGCCTTACCAGCCTTCGGAATAGTTGCGGCAGTTATGGGGGTTGTGCATACCATGGGGTCTGTCGGAATACCACCCGCCGAATTGGGTATACTGATCGGCGCAGCATTAGTAGGTACTTTTCTGGGAATTCTGCTAGCTTATGGTTTTGTAGGCCCTTTGGCGACTCTGTTGGAACAAAAAGCAGAGGAGTCAAACAAAATGTTTCAAACAGTTAAGGTTACATTATTGGCCAATCTAAATGGCTACGCTCCGGCGATGGCGGTAGAGTTTGGTCGTAAAGTGCTCAATTCTACTGAACGTCCCGGTTTCCTCGAACTGGAAGAGTATGTTAAGCAAAAGCGCTGACTAGAGAATTTACATTGAAAGAGTTGCATCATGGCGAGCGACGATAAAAGACTCATAGTAGTTAAGCGTATTAAAAAGGTGGCGGGCGGGCATCACGGCGGTGCATGGAAAATCGCCTACGCTGATTTTGTTACTGCAATGATGGCATTTTTTCTGTTGATGTGGCTGTTGGGTTCGACTGCTAAAGGTGATTTGAAAGGTATATCTGATTATTTTAATACACCGCTCAAGGTTTCATTATTGGGTGGATCGGGTAGCGGTGATAGCTCCAGCCTGATCAAGGGAGGCGGTAAAGATTTGACACGCAGTGAAGGCCAAGTTAAGCAAGGAGAGCTTCCAACTGAAAAAAAGATAGTTAATTTGAAGGTGGCAACTGAAGAAGCTTTGCGTATTGAAAGGCGCAAAGAATTGGACAAGCTTAAGATGTTGAAAATGAGCTTGGAAAAAGCGATTGATGCCGATGCTAAGCTGCAAAAATTCAAAAAACAGATTCTACTTGACATTACTACCGAAGGTCTGCGTATTCAAATAGTAGATGAAGAAAATCGTCCTATGTTTCAGAGCGGGAGTGCAAAACTCGAACTTTATACCATAGAAATTCTGCGTGAAATTGGCAAGATGCTGAATCAAGTACCAAACAAAGTGAGTTTATCGGGGCATACAGATGCTCGGCCTTATTCTTTTGGTGAAAAAGGTTACAGCAATTGGGATTTGTCGGCAGATCGTGCTAATGCTTCGCGCCGTGAATTAATTGCGGGTGGGATGGAGGAGGAAAAAATGGTACGAGTGGTGGGATTGTCTTCTGCTGTGCTATTCGATGCAAAAGATCCATTCAATCCAATTAACCGTCGTATAAATATTATTGTGATGAACAAAATGGCAGAAGAGTCTGTGCGTACGGATGGAGGTACAGTCGAAGTGGAAGCCGAAAGTGGATCGCCTACCTCGCAATTGATAAAGAGTAGTATTGAAAGTAATAATATTCATCGATAAATTGAGCCAGTCCATCCAAATAACAAGGCCAGCATATGCTGGCCTTGTTATTTGGATGGAACCCCACCTTACGCGATTTAATCGTAGCATTGATTGCTTCTTAAAATACGGCTGTGTTTTTTGTTTGGGTTATTTAATAATATTGGGGATGAGAATTTTACAATGTGCAATAGATAGTTTTATTTTCAGTAGCTATTGATATTTTGAAATATAGTTTTTAGTTATCGGTTGTTGCCAAGATATTCAGATTTTCTTAGGTCTATCGAATATGATTTATCCATTAATTTTAATAGGTTACTGGTAGTTGTGTGACTTAAACGATTTGCTTATTTACTTTTTATAGCCGTCGTCCTATTATGCGGCTCTCATCGGTGTATATGTGAAGGTGGGGTACGTGAAACTAAGTGGGACTAAAGCGGATGGTTGGTTGTCTTAATTAAAAATTAAAGATACTTGCTGGAAACTCCATGAAGTTAATCGTTTTGGCGTGAAAGATGTAGAAGTTGCTGTAGGCGGAGAGACTGTAAATACCGTTTATTAAGCTACTACATGTAGTTAGTGTCTATGTGGTCAGTATAATTTGATTAAATGGATACAATTTTTTTAATTAAAACAATGTTTTATAAGTGATGTATTTAATGAAAATGGAATAGAGATTTATCAGGAGAATACTTTATACGTATGTTTTTTTCTGTAAGATGTTAATCTTTATTTTAATATCAATAAGTTATATAAATATTGAAGTGAGTTTATTCAATAAATATTGTTTGATATTAAAGTGAGCTGGTATGTTGGTTTACGTCCGTGATGATTATTTGCACACTTAATGCAGTAGCAATAAAGCTTGTAGGAGTGAAGCACATTTCACCCCCACTCAACTATCCTCGTAAGATTTGATATTAAGGAGCTTAATAATGAAAAAAACTGTTATGAATCTAGCTATCGTTTCCTGTTTTGCATTTGGCTTGTCAGTAGCACACGCTTCAAGTCATGAGACCAATGGGCATGGAGCTGCTGCTGCGGATGATGGACATGCTCATGCTACGTCGGATTCATATTTCAAGAAAGCAACGGTATCTGGCCAGACACAAAATGTGCAGGTTGATGCTAAGGGAGTTCGTCTTCCTTATAATATGGCTCAAGACTTGCCAAGTGTAGGTGAAAGTGAGCATGGGGTAAGAGCAGTGCATGGTCAAGCCAATCCGTTTCTTGTGGCTCGTAATGTAGCAAAGCCAAAAATTGAGTCCAATGAGTTCCACTGCATGGCAGGAGCGAATAATCCATCAGGTTCTTGCTTTAATAAATACCCAACTAGTTCAGGAAGAAATTATTATCAAGGTAGATAATACTTGGTAATATGGCACTATGATGTTAAGAAGTAGAAATTAAACAATAAGGCCAGCAGTAATGCTGGCCTTATTGTTTATGCATCGCGTATGTGTTGTTATTATTTTGCGGTACCGACGTTTCTGCTTTTTTTGGTACATCGGCGACTTTTTCTCGTACTTCATCAATATCTATCTGCAATCCCGCACTTTCCCAGGGTTAGCTTGAATTGTGTGTATCTCTTTGATACTTTACAGTGATACTTTATTACCCATGATCACTGTGCCTTCCGCATAGTGAAATAAAGGATATTCTGGAAAGCATCTCGCTTATTACAAGTGAGGAAATTGTGGAAGTCTGGTTGTGGGTAATCATTCAATAATTGAACAAGCAATAAGAAGTTTATTTATTTAAAGTTAGATAGCGCCGGCTTGATGTGCCTGCTCATCAGCATGGTAGCTGCTACGCACCATCGGCCCGCAGGCTGCATGTGAAAATCCCATTTCCAGCGCAGACTGTTCGAACATTTTGAAGGTGTCTGGGTGGACATAACGTAACACCGGCAGATGACTGTCGGAGGGTTGTAAATATTGTCCCAACGTAAGCATTTGTACATCGTGCGCGCGCATATCTCTCATTACTTGTAGCACCTCCTCGTCAGTTTCACCCAGTCCTAACATCAAGCCAGATTTTGTTATCACCTGTGGAAAGCGTGTTTTGAAATCTTTTAATAATTTGAGCGAATGAGTGTAGTCTGCACCGGGACGTGCCAGTTTATAGAGGCGTGGTACGGTTTCCATATTGTGATTAAGTACGTCAGGCAGGCTATTTGCCAGAATGTCTAATGCGGTTTCCAGGCGGCCACGAAAATCTGGAACCAGTGTTTCCAGTTTGGTATGGGGTGAAGACGCACGAATGGCGGTCAGACAATCGACGAAATGCTGGGCGCCACCATCTCGTAGATCGTCGCGATCTACGCTGGTGATTACCACATACTTAAGCTTGAGTATCGCAATGGATTGCGCCAAATGTGCCGGTTCATTAGCATCTGGCGCCAGAGGTTTGCCGTGTCCTACGTCGCAAAAAGGACAGCGTCGTGTGCAAAGGTCGCCTAAAATCATAAAAGTGGCCGTGCCTTTACTGAAACATTCGCCAATGTTAGGACAAGATGCTTCTTCGCACACAGTATGCAATTTGTGCTCGCGTAACAGGCGCTTGACGTCGTGATAACCTTGTCCGCTGCCGGATTTAACGCGTATCCATTCTGGTTTGCGGAGGCGCTGTTCTAACTGAACGATTTTAATTGGATTGCGTGTTGTTTTAGCTGCTCCAGTTTGCTTTTCTGCGATAGTCATAATAGTTTTTCCTTTAGCTGGTTTGCATGCATGTGTGTTCTTAACACAAGCAATTGTGCATTTTGTTTTAGGAGCGTGTCTGGTGTGAAATTTTAATAATTCGCAGGAGCCTGCTTCTGAAAATATATATCATTGAACCGATTTTTCTGATTTATGTTGCTGTAATAATGTGATCAAATTCTGTGCAAGTTGCAGTTCCAGCTCGGATTGTGGAGCACAGATACCTAAATTTTTCGCTTGCGTAACACGTAATCCGGCAAAGCCGCATGGGTTAATGTACGCGAACGGGGCAAGATCCATGTCTACGTTGAACGCGAGTCCGTGATAGCAGCATCCATTGCGAATTTTTAATCCAAGCGCTGCAATTTTTGCGTTGTCTACATACACGCCCGGTGCTTCTTCGCGCCCCTGTGCTATTACGTCGAATGATGCAAGCAAATTTATCACAGCCTGTTCCATTAGTCGTACTAGCCCACGCACGTTAAGTTTCCAGTGGCGTAAATCCAGCATAAGATAGGCGACGATCTGGCCGGGGCCATGGTAGGTAATCTGGCCGCCGCGGTCGATTTTGATCACCGGTATGTTACTGGCATGTAGAAGATGCTCCGGTTTTCCTGCCAAGCCTTGGGTATAGACTGGCAAATGATGTAATAGCCAGATTTCGTCTCGCGTGTCGGCGTTACGCGTAGCGGTAAATTGTTTCATTGCTTGCCAGGTTTGCTGGTATTCGACCAGGCCTAGATGTTTGATCAGCGGTATCATCTCACTAAAGTACCATTGCTACTTCTGGGTGGTCGCACAATTCTTGATACAGTGCATTGAGTTGTTCGCGTGAAGTGGCGCGTATGGTGCAGGTCAGACCGATGTAGCGTGCGCCTTTACTGGGACGCATTTCCATCGTAGCGGCGTTAAAGTTGGGATCGTAACGCATAACGACTTCCGCTACTGTTTGAGCAAAGCTCTGATGCGACAGCCCCAAGACCTTTATTGGAAAGTCGCATGGGTATTCGATAAGGCTGTCAGTAAGTGCCATGGATTATTTGGTAAGTTTAAGATTGTCTAATCCCATACAGATATGGTGATTGCAGTTTGATCAAGATTATTAATTTCTGATTTCTGCCCAAGTTGTGAGTTGATTGTATGGGAATGTCGGGCTTTCTTAAGTTTTTCGCATTACGTCGCGCTTGTAGCCCTGGTAATGTTTATGTAGTTTGGCAAACATTGCTCCGGGTTTGCCATCGCCTACTGGTTTATTATTCAAGCTAGTGATAGCAAGTACTTCTTTGGTAGACGAAGTGAGTAATAGTTCGTCAGTGTTGAATAATTCACCCTTGGCAATCTTGCGAACTTGATGAGGTATGTTATGAGCGGCGGCGATTTCCAGCAAAACGTCGTAGGTGATGCCAGGCAACATAAGATTGTCTTTAGGTGGGGCGAGCAGGACGTCATTTTTTACTAAGAAAATGTTGCTGGCTGCACCTTCTGTCATGAAATCATCATCACGTATCAAAATAGTTTCGGCACAGCCAGCGTCTATCGCCATTTGCCGTAGCAGTACATTAGGTAACAGTGAAATAGCCTTAATATCGCAACGCAGCCAGCGATTATCCGGCCCGGTTACTGCTCCCACGCCGCTGGTAAGTAATGCGGCGGGTGGGGTGAGTAGTGGGTTGCTCATCATAAATACGGTCGGCTGGACCCCAGGGTTAGGGAAGGCATGGTCGCGTTTGGCCACGCCGCGCGTGATATGCAGATATAAATATTGATCTTCCGCGGTATTGCGTTCGATTAGATCCGTGATGAGCTTGGTCCATTCCTGGTCACTGTGTGGGTTTGTCAGGCGTATGCCGTCCAGGCTGAATTGCAGTCGCTTGAGATGTTCGGCCAGACGGAAAGCAAAGCGCGAATACACCGGAATAACTTCATATACGCCATCGCCGAAAATGAAGCCACGATCCAGCACGGGAATGCGGGCTTCTTCAATGGGCATGAACTGCCCGTTCAAATAGACGGTCATTGTATGATTTCCTAAATAGAAACTTTTATTTGAAAAGTAAGCGGATACTGTCCCAGCCGCGCGAAAACACATTGGCTAGCGGCACAGGTTCGAGTGCCACCAGTTTGTACTCGGCATAGGGTTTACCGCCCAAGGTAATTTTGATCATGCCGATTTTTTGCCCACCAGCAATCGGTGCAACAAGAGGCTGCTGTGTTTCCATGGTTGCCTTCAATTGTGTGCGTTGCCCGGTGGGGATGCTCAGGAATAGATCGCTGCGGAATCCAACTTTGGCCTTGCTTTCTGTACCTTTCCATAGGCGTAAGCTGGCGACCGGTTCGTTCTTCTGATACAGGCGCACCGATTCAAAATTTTGGAAACCGTAATTTAGTAGTTTCTGGCTTTCGGTAGCTCGCAAGTTGTCGGATGCTGCGCCCAGCACCACGGATATTAGTCGTCGCTGGTCACGCTTGGCCGATGCCACTAAACAGAATCCTGCACTTTCTGTATGTCCTGTTTTCATTCCATCCACATAGGGATCCATCCACAATAAGCGGTTGCGGTTGGCTTGATTAATATGATTGTATTGATATTCACGCAAGCTATAGATCGGATAGTGCTCGGGAAAGTCGCGCACTATAGCAGCGGCAAGTAGTGCTGTGTCATATGCACTGGAATAGTGCTGTGAGTGTGGTAACCCGGTGGCGTTGATGTAATGCGTATTGTTCATGTTCAGTCGTTGCGCTTCCTGGTTCATTAGTTTTGCGAAATTTTCCTCGCTGCCAGCCAGGGTGATTGCCAACACGCGCGCTGCATCGTTACCAGACTGTACGATGAGGCCACGTAGTAATTCTGCAATTGTCACGGGTTTATTTTTGTCTAGAAACATGCGTGATTCCACGCCTTGGGTGCGCAGTGCTGCTTCTGAAGGAATTACTGTCTGGTTCAGCGATAGTTTGTTCAACCTGAGGGAGTTGAAGGTCAGGTAGGCCGTCATCAGTTTGGTAATGGATGCGGGTTCGGTGCGTTCATTGCCGTTCTGATCGACCAAAATCTGATTACTGGTAAAGTCGTATAGCAGATAAGATTTAGCGGCCAGCACTGGAGGGGGCGGCAGGCTGGCTAGCTGTGCATGGGCAAACAACGGGAATAACAGGATGATAAGAAACGACAACGCAAACTTCATATTGAAACCAGTAATCAAAACCGTAATTATAGACTGGTAGGATTGGTTGGGATATGGGGTGAGTTTGATTAGACGGTTTAAATAAGCTGGAAAATCGTGTTCCTTAATTAATATACTGCTGCAGCCTGTTCTGCTTGTTCCGCTACTTGTACACTAATTTCTTCAGCTTTACTTGGATCGATGCCCAAAACTTCCCAATCCTCGTCGCTGATATTGGTATCGACGTGTTCATTAATGCCAAAAGAAGCCAGCAATTTTTCTGCCAAACTGATCATGTGTACTATGGGTTGCCCCGCTGCTTCCACTACATCTGGTGTATGGTGGTAGCGCAGCACGGCAATAATTTCATCCGGCAAATTCCAGTGGCGCGCTAGCTCCGCACCTAATTCATCGTGGCATATTTCCAGTATTTCTCGCTCTATACTCAGCACAGGACGATCAGATTCGACTGACAAGAGGACATGCAGGTCATCGCTCCGTTTCGGATCCAGGAAAGCAAGTGCAAGATAGCCTATGTCGTGCAGTATGCCAGCCAAAAAAACTTGATCATCGTTAGGACGAACCTTTGCGGGCATGGCACGAGCGATGCCGAGCATCGCAAACGCGATGCCAAAACTATGCAACCAAAGATCCTGTATCTTAAATTTACCGGTGGATACTTCGGTCGACAAGGACATGATGGCAATGCCAGTCGCGATCGATTTGACACGATTCATGCCCAGCAAGAGCGTAGCTTCTTTTACTGACGTTGTTTTTCGTGTGGCACCAAGCTTTGCTGAATTGGATAGCCCGATAATTTTTGCTGATATTTGCGGATCTTGCTCGATCAGCATTAACATTTCCCGTTCGTGTTCGTCAGCATTTATCTGTAACGCCAGCAGTTTTTGCGCAATGACCGGCATGGCGGGTAGCGCATCAATATTCGTGACAGCCTGTCTTAGATCAATATTTTGATTGCAGGCAGTTACATCTGTGCTGTTGGTCGACATGTTCATTCCTCGAATTGGTGCTGTTTATTATTTGACTGTTAAATAAATGCTTACGGTTAACATTTTAGCCAAATTGCAGATGGAAAAATGCTTATATTTCGCTAAATTTATGTAGGCATTCGTTTTCTTGGTTCTATATACTGAGCGAGAGGCATGATTGCATATTGTCGTATTATTGATGTATCTTATAGTGTATCTTAATTAATTGAGAGGAGACTCGAATGCGTTATGTAATTGCAATCATCATGTTGTTTTGTGCGACACAAGCATGGGCAGAAAATGTGGTAGTGAGTGATGCTTCGGCACGTGCCACGGCTCCGGGACAAGAAAGCGCCACCATACGGCTTTCCATCACTAGCAAGAAAGAAGCAAGGTTGGTGGCGATTGTCAGTCCGGTTGCTGGCGCAGTCGAGATTCACAGTATGACGCATGATAAGGGTGTGATGAAAATGCGTGCCATTGAATTTCTGCAATTACCTGCAGGAAAGATGGTTAAATTGGGAACGAGTGGTAATCATTTGATGCTGCTTAACCTTAAGAATCCTCTTAAAGCGGGTGACAATGTGCCACTCACCATTACCGTGGAATTCGCCGATAAGCGCAAAGAAAAGATTAATGTGAACGTCGAGGTTCAATCACTCAGCCCAAGCCGCAATGAGCACGAGCATCATACCCATTAGTATTTTGATGGTGCCTCATTGAATCAATGCGCGGGCTGGTGCGGCCCTTTTTCCTGCTGCAATGATGGTGGACTTCTGAGGTAAAATACGCGCCTGTTTAGCGAAGGAAATATCATGTCACTTACCTCTGCCACCGCCTTTCAGAAAGCTCATACGCTGTCTGAGGCGTTGCCATACATCAAACGGTTTTTCGATAAAACTATCGTAATCAAATATGGCGGCAATGCCATGACCGATCCCAAGTTGCAGGAAAGTTTTGCGCGCGATGTAGTATTGCTCAAGCTGGTTGGCATGAATCCGGTAGTGGTACATGGTGGCGGGCCGCAGATCAACGATCTGCTTCAGCGCATTGGTAAACAGGGGGAATTCGTCCAAGGTATGCGCGTCACGGATGAGGAGACCATGGATGTAGTCGAAATGGCGCTGGGCAAGGTCAACAAGGACATCGTTAATTTGATTAATCGGCATGGAGGCAAGGCGGTGGGGCTGACCGGGCAGGATTCCTCGTTTATCCGTGCGGACAAGATGTTGCTGGAGAGCCACGATGAGCCGGGCAAGTTGCTGGACATCGGTCTGGTAGGAGAAATTAATTTGATTGATCCATCTATTATAAATTTTCTCGATTCTGGCGATTTTATTCCGGTCATTGCGCCGATTGCTGTCGGGCCAGATGGTGAAACACTAAACATCAATGCCGACGTAGTGGCGGGCAAATTGGCGGAAGTGCTGAAAGCAGAAAAACTCGTACTGTTGACTAACACGCCCGGCGTGCTGGACAAGAGCGGCAAGCTGCTCACCGGCCTGACACCGAAACAGATTGACGAACTGGTGGTGGACGGTACGCTGTCCGGTGGTATGTTACCGAAGATCAGTTCGGCGCTGGATGCCGCACGCGGGGGAGTGAGGTCGGTGCACATCATTGATGGCCGGGTGGAACATGCGCTGTTACTGGAAATTCTGACTGATGAAGGTGTGGGTACGCTGATTAAAAGTAAATGAGTCGACTCGTCTGGATTTTTGATCTGGATAACACATTGCACAATGCGGTGCCGCACATCTTTCCGCACATTAACCGCAGTATGACCGCTTACCTGCAGCAATATTTGAAGCTGGATGAACAGACAGCGAACGAATTGAGAATGCACTACTGGCAACGTTATGGGGCGACTCTAAGTGGCATGATGCGACACCATGCCACCGACCCTGATCATTTCCTGCGGCATACGCACCAGTTTCCACAGTTACCGCAGATGGTGTTGCGTGAAGCACGCTTGCGCCATGTATTGAAAAAATTGCCGGGCAAGAAACTGTTATTTTCCAATGCGCCGCAGCACTATGCACATGCCGTATTACAATTGTTGTGCATAGATGATTTGTTCGATGATGTGTTCGCCATTGAGCATACGCGCTACCAACCCAAACCACAGTTAGCAGGTTTTATGCGATTGCTACGCAAGCATCGTCTGAATCCGGCACGTTGCGTGATGGTAGAAGATAGTGCAGAAAACCTGCAAACTGCCAAACGTCTGGGGATGTTTACCGTGTGGGTGAATGCTACATCGCGCTCGCCCGGCTATGTGGATATGAAAGTTAGAGATGTGCTGGAATTGCCGAGGGTTTTACGCTGTTTGTGAGGTTCGTTTTATTTCTGAGTAGTGTCAAGGAGAGATGTGTATGGACATCAATGCAAGCATAGTAGACCAGCGTTTGACGGGGATTGTACATGACTATCTGGCATTAGTTGAACCGTATGCGGGTAATGATACTGTTAAACAACGTTCAGTTGCATTTGTTTTGTTGTGTGCTAGCACCGCACTTGAGCTTTCATTAGAAGATGCTGCAGAGTTACTTACTGAAGGTGGGAATGATGTTGGAGTTGATGCGCTTCATTTCAGTGAACCAGATGATGGTGAGTTTACTGTAACTATTTTTCAAGGAAAATATAAAAAAGATTTGAAGGGTGCTGCAAACTTTCCAGAAAATGGGGTTAAAGCTGCGATCAATATGATGAGCACGCTATTTGATCCAAGTAAATTCATCCAACTAAACCAGCATCTTGCTCCACGCGTGGAGGAAATTCGCTCGCTTATACGTGATGGATATATTCCCAGTGTACGCTTGATATTGTGTAACAACGGTGTGAAATGGAACAAGCAAGCACAATCCTGGATTGATCAAACAGGGTTTTCGTCTGATCAAGTAAGTTGGATACATTTTAATCATGACAATATTGTTGCTGTTTTGCAAAGTAAAAAAGCGGTGGATGACAGCATACAATTACAGGGTAAGGCTTATATAGAAGAGTTCGATTTCCGTCGAGTGCTAGTTGGCAAGGTTGCCATCACTGAAATTGCAGAGTTGTTTAATCGACATAATGACTTGTTGCTGGAACGGAATATTCGCCGCTATCTCGGGCTACATGCTAATCGGGTTAATTCGGCGATACACGCCACTCTTACCAATAAAGATAAAAGTAACAATTTTTATTTCTTTAATAACGGCATTACGATGATCTGTCGGAAATTTCGTCACAACGCACTGCAAGGTGAAAGTTATCAACTCAAGGTTGAGGGCATACAAATCATCAATGGTGGGCAAACTTGTAAGACTATTCAGCAAACTTTAAGTCAGTCTCAACAAGATTATAGTGGCGTATACGTATTGCTGAGACTCTATGAGTTAGCCGATGATGACCAGGATTTTGTGCGCGATATCACTTATGCTACCAACAGTCAAAACCCCGTGGATTTACGGGATTTACATTCCAATGACGAAATTCAAAAGCAACTTGAAACTGGTATTTCAGCACTAGGCTATGCCTACAAACGGCAGCGCGAAGAGGGCGTGGTGGGTGGCTCCACTGGAATTGCGAGCACTATTGCAGCAGAAGCCGTATTAGCTATATGGCGTAACAAGCCACATCAGGCAAAGTTTTTGCGTAGGGAACATTTTGGAAAACTGTATCAAGATATATTTAAAAACCTGAATGCAGCGCAGGCAGTCTTGGCGGTATTAATTTTTCGTATTGTAGAGAATGAACGCAAAAGACCTACATTGGATAATCCGCCAGAATTCTTACCTTATGCAGCGCATTATTTGGCAATGTTAGTAGGGCAGCAATTACTCCAATCGCAGACTTTGAAAATAGCAGAAATTGACCATCGTAATTTTAGATTGCTGGCCGAAACTTTGCTTCAGAAAAAAGAAATTTATCTCCAAGATGCTTTTGAACAAATTAAGGTTGCTCTTGCGAAGCTATATAAAGAACAAAATATTTCCTTGCAACAATTATCAGCAACGTTTCGACGTGGTGATCTACTAGAAAATTTGGGTTATTAAACGGGAATAGTATGGCGGATGTGGGTGCGCAGGCCAACAGCGCTGCTGTGTTATGTTATGGGACTGCTGGTATTAGTTCGGTAAGAGCGGCTTACGTGAGATTCGATAGCATAGTAATCATAGCAATGGGTAGTTCTTGCTCGAAAATGATTGGTTTGTAAATAACAGGAGCTTCACCATGATACTGATTCTTTCTTCCAATACCAACCAGCAAAGCGGAGACTACCAGCAACTGATTGCATATCTCACTGGGCTGATGGGTGTTCAGATGCGCGTGCATGTGGAGCGCGGTGCAGAGCAGGTATTAACCGAGATTTACCTAATTGGCGACACCAAGTCTTTAGACATCAAGGACATGCAAAGTTTGCCTTGTGTCGAGCGTGTGGTGCGCGTGTCGGAGGAATATCGTATCCTTGGGCAGCATAAAGACGACCCTCGCCCAACTTATTTCGATTATAACGGTGTACGCTTTGGCCAGGATACACTCAACGTGTTTGCCGGGCTTTGTGCGGTGGACAACGCTGAGCACGTTGAGATCATGTTAAAAGCGTTGCGCGATAATGGTCAGACTTGCACGCGCATGGGCGCATATAAGCCGCGCACCAGTCCCTATGCTTTTCAGGGGCATGGCAAGAATTGTTTGCCTTTTGTTTTCGACCTGGCAGGAAAGTACGGCATCAAGGTGATTGCGATGGAAATTACGCATGAGTCGCATCTCAATGAAATCCGTACCGCATTGCAGCAGACCGGTAATCCCACTGGTGTGATGTTACAGATAGGTACACGCAATACACAGAATTTCGAGTTGCTGAAAATCGTTGGGCGTCAGCAGGAATTCCCGGTGCTGCTCAAACGTGGTTTCGGCATCACCTTGGACGAATCACTCAATGCCGCTGAATATCTGGCGTCTGAGGGCAATCGCAATGTGGTGTTCGGTTTGCGTGGTATGAAGACCAACATGGGCGATCCACACCGCAACTTGGTGGACTTTGCGCATGTGCCGGTGGTCAAACGCCTGACCCGGATGCCTGTGTGCATTGATCCATCGCATTCAGTCGGTACGCGTAGTGCCGCGCCTGATGGCATTCTGGATGTGATGCACATCACCGCGCAGGGGGTCATGGCTGGTGCCAATATGGTGCTGGTAGATTTTCATCCTGTTCCCTTAAAGGCTCTGGTGGATGGGCCGCAGGCATTATTGCTGAAAGAATTGCCGCACTTCCTTGAGGACGTACAAATTGCGCGTGATGCGTATCTAAAGCGTGTGGCATTGGCGCAACGTTTTGCGCAGTGAACGGAAGCTTGCCACTTCAGTTTGGTTTGCTTCTTTCGCTTTATTCTTCCTGTTTGCTGAAGATGAGCGCAAGAAGCGAGGATGAAAGTAATTTTATTGTTGTAAAGCATGCCATTTTTTTCTGCTTGCTGCTGTTTTGCGCGACTTCGCAGGCCGTTACACCATTTACTGTCACCGACATCAGCGGTACGCAAATAGTATTCGCCACACCACCACAGCGTATTATTTCTTTAGCCCCAAACCTGACCGAACTCGCTTATGCCGCAGGCATGGGCAGTCATATGGTGGCGGTTACGGCGTACAGTGACTATCCACAACAAGCCAAACAGCTGCCGCAAGTAGGCGATGTATTTCGTCTCGATTGGGAGCGTTTGGTCGCGTTAAAACCCGATCTGGTGCTTGCATGGGGCAGCAGCTTCTCATCGCGTGACCGCGCTACATTTGAAAAGCTGAAGTTGAAAGTGCTGGTACTCGAACCCCGCCGTCTTGATGATATTCCCAAAGTATTACGCTTGCTGGGACATATTGTCGGCAATGAGACAGTAGCCGAAGCTGCTGCGCACGCCTTCGTGCAACAGCTTGATACCTTGCGCCGGCAATATGCTGGGCGCACTAAGGTGCGCGCCTATTTTCAAATAGCCGCAGCGCCGTTGCTTACGGTAAATGATGCACATATCATCAGTGATGTGCTGCGATTGTGTGGTGCACAGAACGTATTTGCCGCTGTGCCCCTGTTGATTCCTTCCATTTCGAATGAGGCACTGGTAAAAGAAAATCCGCAGGTGATGCTGGCTGTCGCGGCTACGGATGAACAGGAAGAAGAGACAAATAGAATATGGCGCGAGTTGCCGTTGATCGCTGCCCGGCAAGGTCATATGGCTTTCATCCACCCTGATCTGATCAGCCGCTCCACGCCGCGTATTCTGCTGGGTGCAAAACGGATATGTGAACACATAGAGTCAGTTCGGCATTAAGGGTTTTAAGCGCATTGCGTAGCGAATGCGCCGCATGCTCTCAATTATTATTGGAGGTATTACGCTGTTAATCACGTCAATTTTTGACGGGTAGCCATGATCCTCGGGAAATTGACAGCTTCCTGGAATAGCACCATCACATAAAACAAAAGCATGGACACCATATGCAGTAAAGCACGATTGATCGTAGTGTAGTCTTCGGCCCATGCTTGAGCATGGGTAAAAAAGAAAACTACCGCGAGAAACGAAGCAGCGGAGAGTAGCAAAACAGTCATGCTTCGAAAAGAGGGGGCAAGAAGCTTTGGAAACGACAAAACAAGCGCCGCCGCTACCAGATACCAGAGCAGATGCCAATTGTTCATCACCATCATATTTTGCCAAAATGGATGCCAATCCGCCGCGAAGTGCAGATGCACGTGATAACCAAATAAATGAAAATCATTTTCTCCAAGAAGAAACAAAGTTGCCACACCTGCTGCTGCCAGTACGGAAATTCCCACTAGTCCAGCACGGGGCATGAACACAATTAATAACGCGGGAAGAAAAGTCAACGTCCATGCAATGCCCGGTTGCTTGATCAAGATGCATCCTAACCCAAACAGCAATGCCATAGCGCCCTGCCAGAAATCGCGCTTTCTGGTCCAGTGGAAAAAAGCCATGGCTGCCAAGCCGTAAAATGCTCCCATAAATAAATCTGCATATCCTGCCAAAGCCACGTGAACATCCAAAATAGGAAGTGAAAGCAGGAAATAGGTAAATATCAGAGCAAATAAGGGTGATACCTGCCATTGTCTGGCCTGACCATAAAATGCCAGACCCAAGGCGACCGCGCATAATAGCCACGGCAAGTTCATCAGAGTATCGTCCCACCTGCCCAGGCTGTAGCTCATCCATACTTGTATTAGCGGTATGGCAGGGGGGTAGTGGGGGGCTGCATCCGTGTACACACCTGCCAATTCGCTGCCAAGCCAAATGTTAGCGGGTACGAATGTCGCCAAGTGTCCAAGCTCATACCAAACTCGGGCCTTGGTCGCCCATTGTGACCAGGCATCCCAAGGAAACAGCGGACGCCACACAATCTCCAGCCCCAGCCCTGCCAGTCGTATTAAAATAGCGGCCAATACGATGGCATATACGATTTTTCGCCACCCGGCCAAGCTGCGCCAATCTGCTCCCGGTTTCCTGATTTGCCACGCTTCCTTACGACCAAGCCAAGCACCAGCCATCGTCAATAATAAAAGTGCAAGTCCAATACTGAAGAAGCCGAGGCGGATTCCCAGCGCATCCAGCAAACGCATTACCAGCGTGGTTAATACTATTCCGCCCAGATAGCCATATCCTAAAAGCGTTGGCCATGTGATATCGGTAGCTTTGAGCCAAGGTGTACGCAACCACGCTATCCCCAACAGCCAAGGCAAACACAAGCCAACCGCTAACGTAAAGAATTCCATTTAACGCACCTTGAACAAGGCATTGCCTTCAGCTAAAAATAGTAAATCCACTTTTATGGATTGCTCATCTCCCCATATTAGTAATTGATGTGACTGATCATATTCCACCTTCTTTTTTGCGAACAAGGCAATATAGTCCCCGGTTTTGAGTTGTGATGTTGGCGGCAGCTCATTAAGAGCTAGAACGTTATGAGGATATAAATGGTAAGCGCCTTTTCCCCGCGAGTAGGTGTCATCGGAAAAATAAAGAATACGGCTATTTGTAGCAGGTAACTTTGCCTTCACTTTTGTTATGAAGTTGAATAAGGCACCGTCTTCGGCAGCAAGATGTTTGTCGTCCCAGGTTTTACCGGCAAATTGCTGGTGCGTCAGTGCCAGTTGTTGAAACAAATTTGCCTGCCAACGGGCATCCAGTATGAACCAGCCGAGCAATACCATACTTCCAACCATGGCAATATTCAGAGGCATGATTTTTGTTATAGCCAAGATTAAATTTAAGACCAATGCCAGCGATATAATTACGGCGATGGCTAAAACAGGCGGAGCGTTTTTGTTGAGGGCACCTCCGTCTACAAAGTTGATCGAAGTTCCCTGCCATCGGTCAAGCGTAAACCATTTTTTTACCCTGTGGAGTAGCGTTCGGGGTAAAGATGTAGGTTCAAGTGAAATACTATTTACCAAAATCGGAGCAGCCAGTGTTCCTTTAACAATGATAGCCAGGTCTATAATTTGTCCTTGCCAATTTTTATCTTCTGTTGTCTGCAATGGTTCCAGAGTATTAGCTACCCAAACGAGCGGGCGCACAAAAATGCGATTATCCGCGGTGCGCCATAAAAACTCCATTTCAATACTGGGTGAGGCACCTGAAACAGACCAGATAATGGTTGAATAATCCTTTGCCTGAAAGGCTGTGGGCGAGAGTGAAGCAACAGCGACATCCTGATCTGCTAACCCCTTAATTATCAATTTGCCTTGGTTGGTGTAACCTTGGCCTTTGTTCAGGGTTAGTGCCGCACCATTCCAGCTTAAAGGCTGGGCGCTGCTTATCCATTCTCCTGGCCAGTTATAGTGAAGGTAGGCAAGCGACAAAATTAAAGCGCTCGCAAAAAATAGCAGAGGTGCAGCTAGCCACTCCTGGTAAAGGATTTTTCTAGAGGAGATAGAGTGGGGTTCAATTTGAATGGGCATACCATAATATTGTTGATTTAAAATGAAATAGCTGATTAAAGTACACGCAGAAATTATTACTTAATGTGCATTCCTGCCCGTGATCATCATAATAACCGTCATAAAAATAATTCGCAGGTCAAACCATAAAGACCAGTTGTTAATATAATACAGATCGTACTTTACTCGCATTTCCATTTTTTCGATCTCTCCCGTTTCACCTCTCCAGCCATTTACTTGTGCCCACCCCGTAATACCGGGCTTGACGTGATGCCGCAGCATGTAGGCATCGATTTGTTGCTGGTAAAATTCGTTATGTACCACCGCATGTGGGCGTGGACCCACAATCGACATATCGCCCTTTAACACATTAAAAAACTGCGGTAATTCATCCAGGCTTGTGCGTCGTAAAAAAGAACCAAAGGCTGTAATGCGGTGATCGCCAGGTATTGCTTGAGGTACTTTTTCAGTCGGTTCGGCATGATGCTTCATTGTGCGGAATTTCCAGACCCAGATGCGTTCCCCGTGTAACCCGCCACGTAACTGTCTGAAGAAAATTGGACCAGCAGAACTTAGTTTGATTCCGATTATGATCAGTAACATGAGGGGACTAGCAATCAACAGAATTAATACTGCCAGAATTTTGTCCTCGGCAGTTTTAACGATGCCCTGCACCCCAGATAAAGGTGATTCCATTAGGTGGATGACCGGAAAGCCAGCCACTTCGCCAATGGAATGGTTAAGTAAATGAACCCCGTAAATATCCGGAATGAAAGTGACCTGTACCGGCAAGCGACTTAATTTGCCTACCAGTGATTTGACTTGCTGATCTTGTTGCAACGGTAGGGCAATCCATACTTGATCAATACCAAGTTCAACGACTTCCTGGGGAAGACGATGCAGACCACCACGAACTGAAATATCTTCGAATACTTGTCCCTGCATTTGCGGATCATCATCATAAAAACCTACCACTTTCAAGCCCGTCCATGGTGAAGCGGCGAGGCGGTGTGCTATATCACGGCCCAGTTTTCCTGCGCCCGCAATGGCGATAAAACGGAGATTGAAACCACGGCGGCGTAAAAGACGCAGCCCCCCTCGCAATACCACCCTGAAGGCTATTAACGAGACGAATCCCGCCACTGCCCACTGGCCTATCCATATACGGGAAAAATAGGTGCTGGACTTGGTAACAAACAGCACGATGATCAATCCAGCGCAAACTATTGCCCAGGCACTCGCCAATACCTGTATTTCAGCCCACAGACTGGCCCCCCGACGAGGGCGATATAAATCAAAAAATGGAAATACTGCAAGACAAAACAGAAATACACCGATTAATACGAAAATGTAATTTCTCGGAAAATCCCAAGACCCGAACTTAATCGCGAAAAGTATCATTCCAGTGGCTATCACTACAAGAGGGTCCAGAAAACGCTGGGCTAATTCAAGAATGCCAGCATTTTCCTTGAGCAGACTGCGCGTATTCACGACAACCCAATCTTGTCTGGCGCGGTCGCCGCCAATGACTGTTGGAATCGATCCCATTCATCTTCTACACACGCCATGAACGCTGCACGAAATCTCTCGGGTGTAAAACGACAGGCATTGTTACGACAGGATGCTGGCAAAATTCGAGCGGCTTCCTGTTCAAAAGAAATGACTGCTGCTTTAATAGCCTGAACAGATTGCTCCGCAAAAAACACCCCGGTCGGTTGTTTATCATCCAGGCCACGAATTGTTTCCAGCACACCGCCCTTGCCATAGGCAATGACTGGCGTACCACAAGCCTGAGCTTCTAGTGGGGTAATACCGAAATCCTCCTCTGCGGCAAATATAAATGCCTTGGCGCGCTGCATGTAATTGCACATAACATCATTAGTCTGATATCCCAGCATCGTTACATTTGGTCCCGCCTTCGCTCTTACTTTCTGCATTTCCGGTCCGTCGCCAATAATCACCAAACGTCGCTCTGGCATGGTAGTAAATGCTTCCGCGATTAGATCCATTTTTTTGTAAGGTACCAGACGGGAGGCAGCCAAATAAAAACTTTCCTTGTTTTCGCGTAAGGAAAATCTTGAAATTTCTACTGGAGGATGAATTACGGCAGCATCGCGACGATAGGTTTTCCAAATTCGCCGTCTAATAAATTGTGAGTTTGCTACAAAGCAATCAACACCGTTAGCCGTTCTTACATCCCATATTCGTATTTTATGCAAGAGCCATTTGGCGATCCACCCTTTTACGCCCTTGTCCAAACCCGAATCTCTCAAATATTGATGCTGTAAATCCCACGCATAACGCATAGGCGAATTAACATAACTGATATGAAGCTGATCCGGCCCTGTGATAACACCCTTCGCAACAGCGTGGCTACAGGAAAGCACCAAATCATAGCCTGATAAGTCGAACTGCTCGACCGCTAAAGGCATTAAGGGTAGATATTGCCTGTATTGAGTTTCGGCGAATGGCAAGTTTTGTATAAACGAAGTTGTTGCCGTTTTCTCCAGTAAAAAACCTCGTTTTTTAGACGGAATAAAATCTATCACGCTATATAAATCAGCATTTGGATAGCATAATAATATTTGTTCCAGAACACGCTCGGCTCCGGCATACACTGTTAGCCAATCATGAATTACAGCTATTTTCATATTTTGCACTTTAATATTAGGCATCCAAAATCGTCTTCAATCCCTTCCAGAATATACATTGTGAGGATAGCAGGGCTGTACGGCCAGCTTTGGTTTTGAATTCACCGAAACACCATATATCTTGCTTGATGTCGAAACGGATGAAATCTTAGTGAAAATGAGACATGGCAAATAGATCTAAAATTTAGATGTACTACATTATAATTACATGCTTTGCTTATGGAGAACTTTAGTGCGCGTAATTAGCATTAACTTCGACGGGATTCGTTCTGCCTACAGCAAGAAATTGTTGCCATGGTTGGCGCAGCAGAGGTTGATATTATTTGTGTTCAGGAAATAAAAGTGCACTTGAATTCGAACGTTGCACTGCGTGGAATGAGCTCGCCATTGGCATTCAATGGTCTATTCAAGGCGAATCTACCTTGTCTGCAAAAAATCAACAAGCCACGTTATTGGCAGAAGCGGAGCACTTCGCGTGACCCCTACTAACCACTCATCACTAATTAATCACCAGGGCACCAATCCCCACGCCGCTCAACCCATATCTCTCGTGGCACTGGGTAGAAGCCTTTGGCGCAACCGCGAGCTCATTGTGCAAATGACCAAGCGTGAAGTGGTAGGCCGCTACAAAGGCTCTACTATGGGCTTGGCTTGGTCCTTCTTCAACCCAGTGTTCATGCTGACTGTGTATACCTTCGTTTTTTCTGTGATCTTTAAGTCCCGCTGGGGTATTGGGGGCGAAGAGAGCGAAGCACAGTTTGCTGTGGTGCTGTTTGTTGGCATGATTGTGCATGGATTATTTGCTGAGGTGCTCAATCGTGCACCATCACTCATCCTTCTCAACGTCAATTACGTCAAAAAAGTCGTGTTCCCGCTGGAGACACTGCCGGTCATTGCTATGAGTGCCGCACTCTTCCATAGCTTCATTAGTCTGGGTGTACTGCTCACTGCTTTTGTTCTGTTTATCGGTTATTTACACTGGACGGTAGTTCTCGTCCCGGTTGTACTGCTGCCTATAGTTATCCTTACGCTGGGCTTTGCCTGGATGCTCGCATCCGTGGGCGTATTCCTGCGTGATGTGGGACAAACCATCGGTATGACCACCACGGTCATGATGTTTCTTTCCCCCGTCTTTTACCCTGTGACTGCCCTGCCGGAACAGTTTCGTCCTTGGATCATGGCCAACCCGCTCACTTTCGTCATTGAGCAAGCGCGAGAAGTGCTGATATGGGGACGTTTGCCAGATTGGACGGGATTAGGCGTGTATACCTTCGCCGCCACTTTAGTCGCCTGGGCAGGTTACGCCTGGTTTCAAAAAACCAGGAAGGGATTTGCTGATGTTCTTTGACCAACTGCTTCTTGCCGGCGAATCCCAAACGTTGGAATTCAAGACCAGTTTTGACAAAACCACGGTTGAATCACTGGTTGCCTTCGCCAATGCACAGGGCGGAAAGGTATTCGTGGGCGTTAGCGATGTCGGTTTGATTCACGGCGTAACGTTGGGCAAAGAAACGCTCAATGAATGGCTGGGGCAGATCAAATCGGCCACCAGCCCATCCCTTATTCCAGACCTGGTGGCTGAGAATATCGATGGCAAAACCGTGGTGATCATTCATGTGAGTGAGTTTCCGGTCAAGCCAGTCAGCACCCGTGGACGGTACTTCAAGCGTGTGGCCAGCTCTAACCATCAACTCGGATTGGCTGAAATAGCAAACCTTTATATGCAATCACTTCAGCTTTCATGGGATGCTTACGAGGCACCTAGTGAATCCCTGGATGCATTGTCTTTGCCAAAAATTAATCACTTCATTAGTCAAGTGAACGATAGCGGACGCTTTGCGCTAGAAAGCGAGCCGCTTACTGCGTTGGAAAAACTCAAATACATCGTCAACGGACACCCCACTTGGGCGGCCTTGCTACTATTTGCCAAGGAACCCCTGCGTCACCACATTCATATTGGTCGATTCAAAACGCCCAGCATGATCATCGATGACCGTCAATTTACCGACACACTTTTTGAAGTGGTCGATCAGTCGATGAAATTCATGATTTCTTACATCAGCGTCGCGTTTGAGTTTGACGGTAGTCTCCAGCGTAAAGAGCGCTTTGCCTATCCGTTATCCGCCCTGCGCGAAGCACTGCTCAATGCGGTTATTCACCGCAATTACACCGACGGATCGGACATCCAGATCAAAATATTCGACGACAAAATCTCGATTTTTAGCCCCGGCACCTTTTACGGCGGCATCAGCGTGGCCGACATCCAGGCCGATAACTACCGCTCCAGCCTGCGCAACAAATTGGTTGCGGAAGGCTTTTATCTCACCGGCAACATCGAAAAATACGGTAGCGGCTTCATCCGAATTCGCAAAGCACTGCGCGACTACCCCGAGATCGAATTTGAAATCAAAGAATTTGCCGGCGGGGTGATGGTGACGTTTGCCCGGCGCGAGGGAGTAAATGGCGGAGTAAATGGCGGAGTAAATGGCGGAGTAAATGGCTTGCTCGCTTACATCCAGTCACACCCGGGGCAGCGAGCGGGTGAAATGGCGACTGCCTTTAATTTATCGCGGCGAACCCTTGAACGCTGGCTCAAACAATTAAAAGACAATCAGCTAATCGAGTATCGTGGTGCGCCTAAAACGGGTGGTTACTACCCAAAGAGCCAATAAGAGAATTGCCAGATATGATGAACCAAGCTACTGACCAGAGCATGCCCACTTGCACCTCCCCTCTTGCTACTCCCCAAGGTGCGGGCGATATCGCCATCCGCGTAAGCAATCTCAGCAAGTGCTACGAGATATACAACGCGCCGCGTGATCGGCTCAAGCAGTTTGTTGTCCCGCGCCTGCAACGCATGGCCGGGCAAACTCCAAGGCAATACTTCCGCGAATTCTGGGCGCTCAAAGATATCTCCTTTGAAATAAAAAAAGGTGAAACCGTCGGCATCATTGGGCGTAATGGCAGTGGGAAATCCACCTTGCTGCAAATGATTTGCGGCACGCTCAACCCAACCAATGGCGCCATTCAAACAAATGGTCGTATTGCCGCCCTGCTGGAGCTCGGCTCTGGCTTCAACCCTGAATTCACAGGCCGGGAAAACGTGTATATGAATGCGGCCTTGCTAGGGCTTTGCCAAGAGGAAATCGACGCACGGTTTGATGATATTGCGGCCTTCGCTGACATCGGTAATTTCATCGAACAACCAGTAAAGACATACTCCAGTGGAATGTTCGTTCGGCTAGCTTTTGCTGTAAACATAATTTCCGAGCCGGATATCATGATTGTTGATGAGGCACTGGCAGTAGGCGATATGAGTTTTCAGGCCAAGTGCATGACCGCACTTACTCGCATCCAGGAAAGCGGCTCTACTATCTTGTTTGTCAGCCATGACATTGGTGCGGTCAAAAGCTTGTGCTCGATGGGTGTTTATCTCGAACACGGTAAAGTTAAGGCCATCGGAAATGCGCCGGATGTGGCAGAACAATACATCCGAATGATGCGAGAAGAAATGAATGCAGAAACTCGTCGATTCAGCCGTGAGCCAGCTGGTTTTATGAGGGAGCCTAAAAAAATGAAAGAGGAAAACGTGCAACCCTTGGAGAGAGGTAGCATAGTTTTGAAGCGATCAGACGAGTTTGATAAACGAGTGGCTGCATTTCGGTATGGCTCCGGAGGGGCAAGAATCACCTATGTTGAACTACTCAACATGAATAATGAGCCCATACAGGTGTTGGTGGAATTCAACCAAGAAGTAAAAATTCGAATCCATGTTGAATCATTGTCAGAGCAAAGCATTTCGGTCAATTTCAATATCCGTGATGACAAAAAGGTGAATTTGACAGGCTGTGGATTTACTCAAGTTGAACAGGAGTTTCTGACGACCGAAATCGGTGGGCAATATTTGGTCGAATATACTCTTCGACTACCGCTGCAAGAAGGCAGTTATTCGCTGAGGACGCAGATTACATCACCTGTTTTGCGCGGCGAGATGGCCGAGTTTGTGGATGTAATCGAGGATGCGGTTGTTTTCTTCATCGAACGCTGGAAAAATTCGACAATCTGGTCGAAGGTACACTTATTTCCATCCTTTAAGCTGAAAAGGATTGGCACTCGTGAATAGTGTTTTGTCACAGTTGCGTCGCATTATTACTGATGGCAGATATCCGCACCTTTTAATAATAGGAGTACAAAAAGCGGGTACAACAACACTTTTCGACATGCTTAATCACTGCTCTAATTTTTGTGGCTCGTATGATAAAGAAACTGGATTCTTCATTAAAGACGTATTTTATAAACAAGGTTATGAATGGTATTTAAAGCAATTTGAACAATGTAGACGTGACGCAATAAAATTTGAAGGCACACCTGCTTACATATACCATCCAGATGCAGCGAAAAGAATTTTTTTGTTCAATAAGCACATGAAGTTTATTGTGATTCTAAGGGAGCCGGCTACTCGATGTTACTCAGCATGGAATATGTTCAGGCGATTCAATGAATTTTCACCAAATAAAATTTTTGAGCAATTTACACAATACGCCAATCCTTCGGAAAAAGAAGCGATAAGAAATTTACTATTTACAGAACATTTTCCTTCTTTTAAACAGGCTGTTGAAGATGATATCGAACGATATTTATCTCGATCTGGCGATATTGAGCCCTCGTTTGTAAGACGTGGTATTTATTTTGAACAGATTGCAAATTACCTCCAGTATTTCAGTCTTAGCGATTTTCTTTTCCTGGAGCAAAGAGAATTGAACTCACCAGTTGCAATATTTAAAAAAATATCCGATTTTTTAAATGTGGCTATTAATGTAGATTCAATGAATAACCCAATATTAAGTAATGTCGGTAATTATCTGGGGATGTGCGCTGAAAATGAGGAGACTTTTCTGTTGCTTAAAGATTTTTATAGGTCACATAATGAGAAACTGTTTAGCCAAATCGGTATTCGCTACGATTGGAATGAAAGTGCGTGGGTGAAATGAAGGCCTTTGTTATTGGAACCGGGCGCTGCGGCACAACCATGCTTGCTCAGATGCTTAATTCTCACTCGATGATTTGTGTGCCGCACGAACTCCAGATTCTGTTCGAATACAGTAATAATGGCGCTCGCCTCTATGAAATTTTCAAGGAAAAAAAGAATGAATGCTTGGGACCCAAAGATTTCGTAGAATTGATTGAAGCCAGGTGCCCACATAAATTCCATGAATATTTTGACTACAGGAATTTTTTTGAGAAGCGGCAATATCCGATCCGTAGCCTTAAAGAACTTGTAAATAGCCTCTATAGCGAAATAGCAGAGTTCAAACATAAAAAAATCTTTATCGAGCAGACTCCGTGGTACGGCCAACGAATTGATATTCTTAATGAGCTATTTCCTGATGCAAAATACATTCACATGGTCAGGGATGGCAGGGATGTTGCGATTTCATTTGCGCGAACCCCATGGTGGCATGATGACCTTGGACAGAATCTGGAAAGGTGGCATACCGAAATTCGCCAAATCATCGACTCATCAAATAAAATTTTGAATACAACTCAAATGCTCCAGGTTAGATATGAAGATTTTGTAGAACAACCTGGGGTTGAACTTAGGCGTATATGTGAACACTTAGGTGTGAACTTTGAGCATGCCCTACTGGATATTGCAACTTATGTTGACTACGGTATGTACAGTAAATTAAATACAAAAAATGTTTCATCTGTGGCATTAAATGAGTGGCGTGAAAATAAGAAGGTGCCAATATTTAAAGGAAGCCGTTACGCTTGGAAAAGTTACACGGATTTCGATTTTTCATCCATTCCAGAGCATATTAGTCGGAGCTTGCAAGCGTTGGATTACGAAAAATAAATATGTTGCCGGTAACTAAAACAACTCTACCAAGTCTTGAAGTCTATGCTGCATACCTTGAGCAGATCTGGCAAGCAGGCCAGTTAACCAACAACGGGCCGTTATGCCGACAGTTGACTTTTGATATTGCTAGCTATCTTAGGGTCTCCAATCTGGAGTTGGTGACTAATGGCACACTTGCGCTCCAGCTTGCCATCAAGGCGCTAAATCTCAAGGGTGAGATTATCACTACACCATATAGCTATGTTGCTACAACGAATTCAATCTTGTGGGAAGGCTGCGAACCGGTGTTTGTTGACATTGAGCCGCAAACTTTCTGCATTAATTCTGAGCTGATTGAGGCGGCGATCACCAAAAAAACCTCCGCGATTCTGGCTACACATGTTTATGGCTATCCGTGTAACGTGATAAGAATTCAACAGCTTGCAGATGAGCACAAGATCAAAGTCATTTACGATGCAGCTCATGCTTTTGGAGTGAGGCTTGCGGGCGAGTCGATTTTGCAGCACGGGGATTGTAGTACCTTGAGCTTTCACGCCACCAAGTTGTTTCATACCGTCGAAGGTGGTGCTGTGGTCTGCAAAGATGCAGAAGTAACCAAACGTGTTTTTCTGATGAAAAAATTCGGTCACATCGGCGAAGATGACTATCTCGACATCGGCATCAACGCCAAAATGTCGGAGTTGCATGCAGCAATGGGGCTTTGTGTCTTGCCAAGGGTGAATGACATTATTGCCGCGCGGAAAGAGTGTTCAGGCTGGTATGACGAACAACTCGAAGGTAGCTTATTGCAATGGCCTGTTCCTCCAGTTGGCCTCGAATACAACTATGGTTACTACCCGGTCATTTTCCCGTCTCATGATGTCATGATGAAAGTGCGGCAGACACTCCTGGATAACGGAATCGGCCCACGGCGATACTTTTCTCCATCGTTGAACACTCTGCCCTTCTTGAAGCCGGAATTAAAACGAGCCTGTCCGATGTCAGAGAATATTTCTTCGTGCGTGCTCTGTCTGCCCTTGTATGTTGGGTTAAGTAAGGCAGAGATTGATGTTGTTTGCGACCTTATCAGACGCACCTTGCAGGGCGGAGTGACGCTGTAATGAAACTTGCCATCATGCAGCCTTATTTTTTCCCCTACATTGGCTACTGGCAGTTGATTCATGCCGTCGATCGTTTCATGATTCACGATAATCTAAATTACATCAGGCATGGATGGATTAATCGTAATCGTATCTTGATTAATGGTGAGCCTGCCTATATCACAGTACCGTTGCATCAGTCCTCCCCATATAAGTGGATTTGTGAAACAGTCATGCTCTCTTCGTCTAGCTGGCGCCATACATTGGTAAGAAAAATTGAAATTACTTACCGAAGGGCGTCATATTATGCAGAAGTGTTTCCGGTTATAGAGAAGCTAATTCTCTATAATATTGATAGCTTGTCGGATTATCTGGCGCATCAACTTCAAACGCTGGCCGCATTCTTAGATTTTAAAACCGAGTTTGTGGTTACCGGACGCAGTTATGAGAATAATGACTTGTCCGGTCAGGAGCGGGTAATTGACATCTGCAAACGCGAGGGAGCGACCACCTACATCAATCTGCCAGGCGGACAAGCTTTATATGATCGAGCTACCTTTGCACAAAGCGGCTTGGATTTGAAGTTCTTAATACCAACACCCGTAAAGTATAAACAATTCGGAGCTACGCACGTGCCTTGGCTCTCAATTATCGATGTGATGATGTTTAATGGCGTTGATGGCACGAAGAGGCTTTTGGAAAATTATTCTGTTGAAACGGGTGGTAAATGAATAGCTATTGGAAAAGCTACTACGATTTAAGTAGTCAGCAATTTCATGATTCTCTATTGAAGCAGGTGGGTAAAACTGTAAATGGTCGAGAAATACCCGAACTTCAATTAAAATTGATAGTTGAAAATGTAGCTAACGTTTTGCAGCTAAATGCAAAAGATTTTATTGTTGATTTGTGTTGCGGGAACGGTCTGATAACCAGACAGTTGGCACCTCTTGTAGAAAAAGTCGATGGTGTGGATTTTACGCAGGGTTTAATCGATACAGCTAAGAGATGTAATGCTTTTTATAATATTGAATATGTTAATTCGGATGTACTCAGCCTTGACTCCGGATATTTTTTAGGATTTAAGAAAATTGTAATGTATGAAGCTCTGCAACATTTTTCTGAACAACAATTTGGCATTCTGTTGGATAAGTTAAAAAGTTTGGCAGCAGGATCATTAGTTTTCTTTGGAAGTATTCCAAATAGGGAAAAATTGAGCGCGTACTATGATACCGAAAAAAAAATTGCGTTTTACATGCAACGTGAGAATGAGGGTAGACCACATATAGGACGGTGGTGGTTGATGGACGAAATTGAGCGGCTTGTTGTCACACGCGGTTTTAAGTCAACATTTTTACCCCAAGAGCCAGTGTTGTATACAGCGTACTATCGATTTGGTGTTCTTCTTGAAAAATGCCAATGAAAAAAATCGGGATATTTGGTACGCCTCGCTCTGGTACATCGTGGCTTAGCCAGATTCTTAACAGTCATCCTGACGTGGCGCTAAGATTTCAGCCGCTTTTTTCATATGGACACAAAGGTAGCCTGACAGCGCGTTCATCTGCCGAAGAGATCCGGACATTCTTTGAAGAAATTCTTTATACCCAAGATGCTTTCGCAACGATGACATCTGAGATGCAAAAGGATTATCCGATTTTTCAAAAAACCGTGCGGCCTACTCATATTGTTTTTAAAGAGACGCGATATCTTCATATCATTGAAAACATTCTTACTCAGTGCAGTGAAGTTAAAATAATTGGGATTATCAGGAATCCGCTGGCAGTGCTTGCTTCTTGGGTATCGGCACCAAAGGAATTTAATCCGGAGTGGGATATCAATAGCGAGTGGCGATGGGCGCCAAGCAAGAATCATAATAAGCCAGAAGAGTTTTTCGGTTTTGACAAATGGAAGGAATCTACTGAGGCGTTTCTTCGTTTTAAAATCCAATTCCCTCAGCAATTTTGCTTGGTGCGTTATGACGAACTGAATAAGACGCCGCTTAATACTACAAAAAAATTATTTGATTTTTGTGGGTTAGAGGTATGCGATCCGGTGCAAAAATTCCTCGTTGACAGTAAATCAAGGCATGATCCCGATCCTTACTCAGTTTATCGCGCCAATGCGAGTGATCAACGTTGGCAGAACATATTGCCTAAGGAAATTACGAAACAAATTATGCTAGAACTTAAAAATACGCCGTTGGATATTTTTTAAGGTAGTAAGAATGCCTAAAATCTCTGTCATTCTGACATCGTTCAATCATGAGAAATATCTTCGTGAAGCGATTGATAGCGTCCTCAATCAGACTTTCGCTGATTTTGAGCTAATTATTTGGGACGATGCTTCCTCTGACGGATCTTGGGAAGTCATCAATAGCTATTCAGATTTACGTATTAAGGTATTTCAAAATGAAGTAACAAAGAGAGGTATTTACGGAATAAACAAAGCTATCTTCGAGATAGCTACAGGTGAATATATCGCTATTCATCATTCAGATGACGTATGGGAACTCGATAAGCTGGAAAAGCAGGTTGCCTGTCTGGATAATCATTGTGAAATAGGCGCGGTTTTTACATGGGCGCAAATAATCGACGAGAACAGCGCTAAATTTGAAAATAATTGGTTTAATCAGGAAAACAAAACCCGATGGCAGTGGCTTAATCAACTTTTCCATGAACAAAATTATCTAAACCATCCTAGCGTGCTGATCAGAAAACAGTGCTACCAAGATGTGGGCGTATACCGCTACGGACTTGCCCAGACGCCTGATGCTGAAATGTGGAGTAGGGTTTTAATAAGATTTCCCATACACGTTATTCAGGAGAAATTAACAAAGCATCGACTATTTTCGGACAAGTCAAACACCAGTGGTCCCAGAATTGACGTTGCAATTAGAATTAGCAATGAATGGAATGTATTACGGGAGAATTATCTTTCTATTACTAATTTTGAAGATATTACCGCGATATTTCCCAGTCTCGAACGTTTTAGAAATCCGGAAGGTTTTGACAGTAAATTCTTATTGGCTATGGTTTGTTTGTACGAATGCAAGCAGCGAAGTGCTTGGCAATTAGGTCTAAAGTGGCTGTTTGATTTGCTTAATGACAAGACCCGTTACAAAAAAATAAGAGAGCTTTATTCCTTCTCTTATATGGATTTCATTAGATTGACCGCAGAATTTGATGTTTATTTTGTTGAATGGGACAAGCAGATCGCTGAGCGCGAGCAGTCCATCGCCGCGCTACAAGCTCAAGTGCAAAACCTACTGATTGGCAAGGCTTGGCTGACATCGCAACGCGAGGTATGGGAAAAAACCATCGTCGAACGCGAACAGTCCATCGCCGCGCTACAAGCTCAAGTGCAAAACCTACTGATTGGCAAGGCTTGGCTGACATCGCAACGCGAGGTATGGGAAAAAACCATCGTCGAACGCGAACAGTCGATCGCCGCGCTGCAAACTCAGGTGCAAGACTTGCTGATCGGCAACGCTTGGCTGACGTCGCAATGCAAGGCATGGGAAAAGGTTGCTGCTGGGCACGGACAGTCGATCACGGAGTTGACTTCTCGGCTGCATGAGACCGAAAAAAGGCTAGCAATGAGTGATGCCATTCTGTATAAGCTTCGCAACCATCGGGGAATGCGATTTGTTAATTATTTATCAAAAGTTAAATTTTTTGATTCATTGGAGAGTACTATGCCGCCCCTTAACACAGTGTCCGCTGCCATTGAAGTTTTAAAAGCAACACCATTTGCTGAAATTCAACGGGCAGGTTATCACTTTCAAGCGAACGATTATTACTCCCCATTAAATGATGTGGCATTTCTAAAAGAAAATCTTGATTTATGGAAAGAGCGTTCATCACCCTCATCAATAGATTGGAATGTTGATGAACAGCTTGCCATCGCGCAAAAAGTAGCCAGCTATGTGGAGGAATTGCGGGATGTACCTCAAGATCATCAACCAGGTAAGTTGGAATATTGTTGGAACAATCCCATGTGGAATAATACCGATGCGCTTGTTCAATATGGATTGCTCCGCGATTTAAAGCCCAAGCGAGTGGTGGAAGTTGGATGTGGATGGTCTAGTTTGTTAATGCAGCGTGCTCTTATACGCAACCAAACACCTTGTCAGGTGACACAGATCGAGCCATACCCAAACCCTGCTTTGTTTGAATTATTTCCGAAGGATTGGCAGCTCCATCGAACTTCATTGCAACGAGCCCCTTTTGAAATTTTCGAGTCCTTACAAGCGGGGGATATTTGTTTTTATGATGGATCACATTGCGTAAAGGCAGCCAGCGACGTTAATTGGTTCTTTTTTGAGGTGTTACCGCGGCTGGCATCAGGTGTAATTATACATATTCACGATATTTTTCTGCCAAACGATTATCCGGATTTGTGGATTTTTGAGCGGGGGCAAACATGGAATGAACAATATTTGTTACAAGCTTTTCTTATGAATAATAGAGACTATAAGATATTAATCGCAAATGCTTTTCTATTCAAAACAAATGCAAAAGCACTTGAGGGATTTTATCGCGGTGTACAACCTCCATATGGTTGTTCTTTCTGGATGCAAAAATTAAGGTAGGTAATAACACATTCCAGTCGAAAGATAACCTAAATTTAAGTTCTAAATGTATTTATGGTTCTACTATTAATTTGTTATTTCCGTGAAAGCTGAAATATATATCATTTATTACATTGCTTTTTGACTTCGAGGAGCGACGAAATTTGAATTTATAGAGGTGCTTTTCAGTTGGACGGATTAATGGATCGTGGCAGATTTGAAGTATATAAAAGACATTAGGGATGCTCACGAATCTTGCGGGATCACGAGTCCTCAATATTGGCTGCAATACTGGCTATGATAAATTTCTTATGAGTTCTTTAGATGCGATTGAAGCAGTGGAACTTGAATCTTATGGTTTCTATCATCAAGCATGTTTTTAAATGTTGCTTACGATATATCTCAGGTTAGTTTTATGAGCCTAGGATGGAAAGATCTTAACCTCCCGCTATTTCGGAGGAGTCGATTTCGTGAATTGCCAGGATTTGATATATTACGTCAAGGAACCGATGCTACTGATTGAAAAGCTGGCATTCAATTCTGAGCCATCTACCCAATCCCAATTTATTGAAGGTGTATTTTGGGGCAACGAAACATATTGGTGGGTTTTGGGCGCTGAGTGTTTTATGGGCATGCTCAGGTCTGGTAGATTCACAGATGTTCGCATGCCGTTAAAGGCTGACTGCGATAGTCGAAATCCGTTAAATCCACGGACAGTTGAAGGCCATCCGGCTGGCGCTTGCGCTCGGTTCGTGGCGACAAGAAGCTAGTCAAATAGTCAAAAAATTATAATGATCAGCGATTTATCCCCTGACTTCACAGATCTCCCAGGCCGCAGAACCGTCCCGCGCAACTACAAGTGCAGCACTGTTATTTGCGAACATATTGACGTTTCAATCATTCCCCCCGACTACAACACCGAAGAGTTCTTTGTTAAAACATTTTTATCGCTGCAGACGCAATCGTTGCAGAACTGGGAATGGGTGATTATGGACGACTGTTCTACAGATCAGGAATCTGTGAGCCGGTTTGTTAAGGGTGTGTCTTCAAATTATAAATGGCCAAGGGGCGGATTTACTGCTTTGAAGGCTGCGCGACCGAATAAGGTGCCGATTGTACAAGCACTCAAAGCTACTGGAGCAACTGGGTAGTGAGTTCAGTTATTACCACGAACGATGGTCATTCCAAAACAAATCGTGTTTATGGCTTGGACGTATTTCGTGCTTTTGCGATTTTGTTTGTATTGATGGGACACAGCTTTGAACATGCGAAGATCATGCCTGAAATCCAAACCTATGGCCACCTCGGTATCCTAGGCGTCGAACTATTTTTCGTCTTGAGCGGTTTCCTGATTGGTTCAATCATCATGAGGCTTCTCGACGAGAAGCGGTTCCATTCTTTTGCCGACATTTCCACATTTTGGAAACGGAGATGGTTACGTACTTTGCCGCTGTATTTTGTGGCTTTGTTGGCATTCCTCCGCTTTGATTACCATGGCCGACATGAATTATTTGATTTCCCTGCTTATTTTGTGTTCTTGCAAAATTTTGTTTATAGAATTCCCGAATTTTTTGAGCTTTCATGGAGCCTAGCAATTGAAGAGCATTTTTACCTGTGGTTTCCAATCGTCTTCCTGATATGGGAAAGAATAACAAAACGGGCTCAACTTGCACTTATTTTATCCGCCGTTACGTTCATCGTCATTGCATACGCTTTTCGCCTTTCATTTCCATTATTTTTAGACTGGAATGAATACAACCGGACGATTCGCCTTGTTGTTCTTTCACGTTTGGATGCAATTATGTTTGGTGTCCTTATGGCCGCAGTAAAGCACTATTGGAATGCCGGCTTCAACTGGATCAAAGGTGGAACACCTATCACGGCGGCATTATTTGTGTTGTTGTGTGCTTGGTGGTTTGCAAATGCTCCTCACCTGATGGAATCCCGTGGATTACAGATTAATTTATTTACAGCCCAAGCAATTTTATGTGCATTGCTCTTGCCCTGGTTTGACGGATTACATTCCGACAGTCGTGGCGGTTTTTTTGTTGTAACCAGCAAGCTTTCTTATTCGCTTTATTTGGTTCATATCTTGGTAATTATTGCAGTTAATAGAGCTCTTGGGTACTTTGGGTTATTCGACCAGATATACGGGAATCCTTTCATTCTCTACCCTATTTACTTCACCTTTTTTTATTTGGCTGCGTGGATAACTTACCATCAGATTGAAAAACCTTTTCTTGAGCTTAGGGATATTCCGTTGACTTTGCGATCTGTGGTCAAGGCATCTTGGGTAGCCATTTCGGTTTGTGCCGTACTGATTGTGATCTTTTAAAGTTTTATTTTGAATACTATGATCAATTACCCAGAGCCGAATTTTAGTGATCTGCCAGGCCGTAGAACCGTCCAGCGCAACTACAAACGCAGCACTGTTGCTTGTGAATACATTGATGTTTCAATTATTACTCCTTACTACAATACCGAAGAGTTTTTCGTTGAAACATTTATATCGCTGCAGGCACAATCATTACAGAATTGGGAATGGGTGATTGTGGACGACGGTTCGACAGACCAGGAATCTGTGAACCGGCTTGCAAAAATCACGGCAAAAGATGAACGTATCAAGGTAATTCGCCAAACAAATGCAGGGCCCGGCGCAGCACGCAATACGGCATTCCGTAATGCGTCAGGCCGCTACATTTGTTTGCTCGATAGTGATGATATGGTCGAGCCGACCTATCTTGAGAAAGCTGTCTGGTTTCTTGATTCAAATTCAGAATTTGCATTCTGCAACTCTTATAGCGTTATATTTGGCGAACAGGAATATCTCTGGACTACCGGATTTGAAAGAGGCAAGGCGCACTTACAGGCCAATAGTGGGCCACCTATTTCAGTGATTCGTCGCTCGGCATATACAGACTGTGGTGGTTTCGATGAGTCCATCCGGTTTGGCCATGAAGATTGGGATTTCTGGCTGGCGATGGCAAAAGCGGGGCATTGGGGCTATACGATTCCGGAATTCCTACAGTGGTATCGCAAGCGCGGCAACGGACGTTTTGAACAGATCATGAGGTCCGGAAATGTCAACGCTGAATTCGAAAGAATGATGCATCGGAAATATGATGGTCTGGATAAACACTTTCCTGAACCTGGCCGACGTTATCCTTTGCCATATGAGACCATTGAGACGAATACGCTGGTGTGCAATCCTTTGGCGGCCAACCCGCTCAGGCGTCGGATTATGTTCATTATCCCGTGGATGGTGACGGGCGGAGCTGATCGAGTTAATCTTGATTTGATTGAAGGTTTGACGTCTAAAGGCCACGACATAACAATTTGTGCGACGTTGCTGGTTGATCATGTATGGGAACATCAATTCAGGCGTTTCACGCCAGATATCTTTGTTCTGCCAAGGATTCTCCATGCATCAGACTATCCGAGGTTCCTGGCATACTTGATTCAATCCCGGCAGATCGATACCGTGGTTATTACTGGCAGCACCATCGGTTACCAGCTCCTCCCTTATCTTAGAGCCGTCTCACCTAGTGTGACGTTTGTCGACATGTGTCATGTTGAAGAGCTTCATTGGTTGAATGGGGGACACCCGAGGTTTGGGGTTGGTTATCAAGATATGCTTGATCTAAATATCGTGACGACCAAACATTTGGCGGAATGGATGCAGGGGCGCGGTGCCGACGGCACACGGATAAGAGTGATGTATACGGGCGTCCGCGCTGTTCAAGAAAATCGTTTGGTTGAAGTTCGAAATCAAGTACGGTCAGAACTGAGCATTCCGGCAGATGTGCCACTAATTGTTTTTGCAGGACGCATTTGTGAACAAAAGCGCCCCGCCCTTTTAGCCAAAATTCTTAAAGCAGCACATGATGATGGTCTGATATTTCGGGCACTAATTATCGGTGATGGCGAACAAAGGGGTCAATTGGAGGGCTTGCTAAGTCAATATCAATTGAACGTAAATGTTCAAATGCTTGGCTCTGTTTCACATCAAAGATGGCTTGATATCCTTGTTGCCTCGGATATTTTATTGATGCCTTCTCAATATGAGGGTATTTCAATCGCGCTCCTGGAGGCAATGGCTGCTGGTGTTGTGCCAGTTGTAGCTAAGGTTGGTGGACAGGAAGAAATTGTGAGCCAAAATGCAGGGATATTGATCCCGCATGGGGTCAACGAGCTTCAAGAATATTTGGATGCAATTCGCCACTTACTATCCAATTCCGCAGAGTTGCATGAGATGTCGAAACAGTGCAAGGCTCTTGCCGCGTCAAAATTGTCATGGGATGGCATGATTGATAATTTTATGGCACTCCTGGATGAAGCTCATCAGCTTAGGGTTGACCATCCGCGATGTTCCATAAGCCCGAGCTTTGGGCGAGAACTGGCATTACTTTCGCTTGAATACAAACGTCTTGGCGAGGCGGTGGATTGGCTATGGAATACCAATCCTCCTCATTTTGCAACTGTCGATAATACGTTGCTGACCACGTCTGCGGAGGCGCAGGCGATTGTAAAATTTGCTATTTTTTTGAGTCAAACTTGGATTGGTCGAAAGATTACTCGCAGTCAGTTTTTGAAAACCATTGGGAAAAGGCTTTTGAAAAAGATGGTGAACCCAAATGTTGCTTAACTTCAGCTCCTAAGACTTACGATTTTCAAGCATTTTTCTGCAAGGATTTAAATGAAGATAGCAATTTTTGGTGGCGGCGGTTTTATCGGATCAACAATTGCCGATCGACTTTTACTGGATGGCCACGAAATTAGGATTTTCGAACGGCCACGAGTTATGCCCTACAGAAAATTTGCAGAATTCGAGCGGGTTGAATGGATCGCAGGGGATTTATCAAGCACTCACGACGTTAATGATGCAATCAGTGGCGTGGATGTTGTATTGCACCTGGTTTCGACTACTTTGCCCAAGAATTCAAACGATGACCCAATTTACGACGTACAAAGTAACCTTGTGGCAACACTGCAAATGCTCAACGCTATGATTGCTCATAATGTTCGCAAGATAGTTTTTATTTCTTCTGGGGGTACCGTGTATGGGCCCCCGATGTATCTACCCATCGATGAGAGGCACCCTACAGATCCTCTAGTGTCATATGGCATTACCAAGCTCGCCATTGAGAAATACCTACAGATGTACAGTCACTTGTATGGAATCAAGGCCGTTACTCTGAGAGTTGCGAATCCGTATGGCGAACGTCAGCGTATTGAAACTGCACAAGGCGCTGTTGGAGTTTTTCTTCACCATGCACTTAAAGGTTTACCCATAGAAATTTGGGGCGATGGCAGCGTTACTCGGGACTACATTCATGTGAGTGATGTGGCGGAGGCTTTTGTTCGGGCAGTAGAATACTCGGGTGTGAAGAGTTGTTTTAACATCAGCTCTGGTGTTGGAACCAGTTTGAATGAGCTCATTGGTATACTTGAAGATGTGCTCGGCAAGCCAATCGTGGTTCGCTATTTGCCGGGTCGATCATTTGATGTTCCGGTGAGTGTTCTAAGTAATGATTTGGCACGAAATGAATTGGAGTGGATTCCTTCGATTTCTATGTTGGGTGGCATAGCTCGCGTTGCGGGGTGGATGAAGCGTAAATTGGAAGCGTTGGATACTTGATCTGGCCCTAGGTTTTCAATTGTGTGAGGATTCATCTTACTACCCATTAATTCTTTCTTCAGTATGCGGCGGCTTCTTATCTCGTTGCTCACGAATTGACAAAATACGGTTATATGCGGGTTACTGGAGCCAGGAATTTAAACAATGAAAATTCTTTTGACGACGCATGTGTTTTTGCCTGAATATTTTGGCGGGACAGAAACGCTTGTTCTTGGTGTTGCACTTACCTTGAAACAAAGAGGACATAACGTTACGGTTGTGACAGGTTATCCTGAAAAGGATAAATTAGGCGATACTAGTCAGTTTGATGAGTATGAAGTCGATTCCATCCGTGTTATTCGATTTAGGCATGGTCGTAATGTATTGGGAGACCAAAACAGTGTCATGCAAAATGACTACGACAACTCTGTTTTTGAAGCTCGGTTTCGCCAACTGCTTGTAGAGATCGAGCCGGATGTGGTGCATTTTCATCACTTGGAACGGCTATCAATTAAAGCAATTGACGCATGTAAGGAAAGAAAAATCCCAGCGTTCCTTACTGCAACAGATTTTTGGTATGTCTGCCCCACACATACGTTGCTTTTGCAAAATGGAAAAATGTGCGACGGGCCAACTATCGGTGGCGTAAACTGCTTAAAGCATGTAATTTCTATATCTCAGCCAAAATGGGTATACCAAATAGTAAATTGCATACCTACCGGTGTCGTGAGGGGCATTATGTATGGCTTCAAGAGGTCTAACATAAAGTTCTCGGGCAAGGTTGGCGATGTCCAGGCTCTGGTAAGAAGAAGTGAAATAATTGGAGCCAGACTACTTTTCCTGAAAAGAATTTTTGTCGCTACCAGTCACGCTCAAAGAATGCTTGAGAATGCTGGAATAATGGGCGGGAAATTTCGAGTTTTGCCATTTGGAATCAAGAATCATGGCTATGTAAAACGCATCCGGCAGAGAACGGATAGGCCATTGGTACTAGGTTTTATCGGCTCGATATTGCCTCACAAGGGACTTCATATACTAGTTGAAGCGAGTAGACTTTTACCTACGGATGCTGCTGTCGAAATCAAGATATATGGAAAATCTCCAGTTGGGGATTCCACCTATATAAAAGATTTGCATATGCTTGTACAGGGTGACGAAAGAATAAAATTTTACGGTACTTTTGATAACGCGAGGATGCCCGCCATACTTGATGGAATAGATGTTTTGGTTATTCCTTCTTTGTGGCATGAGAACATGCCGTTGGTCTCGTTATCAGCTCAGGCAGCAGGTTGCCCTTTGATAGCATCAGATATTGGAGGATTGTCAGACGTCATTGATCCTGGCAAAAATGGTCTCTTATTTAGCCCGGGCTCGGCAACTGGCTTGGCTCAAATGATCATGTGTCTTTTAGACGACCACGATCTATTGGAGAAATTATCAGGAGCTGCTGTTCGGCCAATGGATATTGATCAGTATGTTGATGAGCTTGAGCTGGAATACAAAAAAGTATTGGAAAGATAGATTTAATGGCGTGCTTGTGAATTAATGGAACCATCGTTATTGGCTTTTGCATCAATCTGACAGGTTGTGAAACAATGCAGATCCAAAGCCGAGCGGTGTTCATTGAAAAACTCTAACAACACAGGCCGCCTGGGTCGGTTTTTAACAACATTCCAAGCGTATGTCATTGTCTGACATGAGTAGTAAAGTCTTTATATGTCTTGGCAATTCCTTCACGTAATTCAGTCTTTGCTTGCCAACCCAAGGCTCGCATTCGATCAACGTTTAATAGCTTGCGGGGCGTGCCATCAGGTTTGGAAGTATTAAATACGATTTCGCCTTTAAATCCGACCACACTCATCACAATTTCAGCTAATTCATGAATCGTTACATCTATACCCGTGCCTAAATTGAATAAGCCATCGGTAACACCATTTTCCATTAAAAAGATGCAGGCGTCCGCCATGTCTTCTACATAAAGAAATTCCCGCATCGGCATGCCGCTACCCCACACCACAAGTTCTGTGCCGCCGTGCAGTTTGGCATCGTGCGCCTTACGAATTAGCGCTGGCAGCACATGACTGTAGTTCAAGTCATAGTTGTCATTAGGCCCATAAAGATTGGAAGGCATCACTGAAACGTACTGAGTGTTGTATTGACGGTTGTAACTTTCACACAGCTTGATGCCCGCAATTTTGGCAATTGCGTAAGGCTCGTTGGTCTGCTCTAGCGGGCCTGTCAGTAGGTAATCCTCTTTGATCGGCTGCGGACAATCTCGTGGATAAATACAGCTGGAGCCGAGGAATAGTAAACGCCGCACGCCAGCCTGCCAAGCCGCATGTATGATGTTTGCCTCCATCATTAGATTCTGGTAAATGAAATCGGCGCGATAGGAATTGTTTGCATGAATACCCCCCACTTTGGCGGCAGCCATAAAAACGTAATCAGGCTTTTGCTTCAGAAAGAATTCTGCAACTGCAGATTGGTTCGTTAAATCCAGATCAGCATGTGTTCTAGTTAAAATATTGGCGTAATCACCAGCCTGTAAACGGCGCAGGATAGCCGAACCCACCATCCCGCGATGGCCAGCCACATAAATTTTGGTTTGCTTGTTGATGATTGAATTATTCGTGATAATCATACGCTGAGAATCCATGCTTTTTGACTAGTTCGTCACGTTCAGCGCCCTTGAGGTCTTCTCTTACCATTTCGGCTACCAGCGCCTTGAAAGTGATTTTTGGCGTCCATCCCAGCTTCTCCTTCGCCTTGGTCGCATCCCCCAGCAAGGTTTCCACCTCGGTCGGACGAAAATAGCGTGAATCAACTGCCACGATGCATTTTCCTGTTGCATCATAACCTTTCTCATCTACGCCTGTTCCTTTCCAATGTATTTTAATGCCGAGTTCTTCTGCTGCCGCAATCACAAAATCGCGCACACTGTATTGCACACCGGTGGCAATGACAAAATCTTCAGCTTTGTCCTGTTGCAGCATCAGCCATTGCATTTCAACATAGTCTTTGGCGTGTCCCCAGTCACGTAAGGAATCTAGGTTTCCCAGAAAGAGGCAATCCTGGAGATCCAGCTTGATGCGGGACAAGGCACGGGTAATCTTGCGGGTAACGAAAGTTTCGCCGCGAATTGGAGATTCGTGGTTGAACAAGATGCCATTGCAGGCATATATGCCATAGGCTTCGCGATAATTGACGGTTATCCAGTAGGCATATAACTTGGCCACTGCGTAAGGTGAGCGTGGATAAAATGGAGTGGTTTCTTTTTGTGGTGTTTCTTGCACCAAGCCATATAGTTCAGAGGTGGAAGCTTGATAGAAACGTGTTTTCTTTTCCAAGCCTAAAATACGAATGGCTTCAAGCACACGCAAGGCGCCTAACGCATCGGAGTTAGCAGTGTATTCTGGCTCTTCGAACGACACAGCCACGTGGCTTTGCGCGGCGAGGTTATATATTTCGTCTGGCTGTATTTGCTGAATAATGCGAATCAGACTGCTCGAATCAGTCATGTCACCGTAGTGCAAAATGAAATTGCGATTGCTGACATGAGGATCTTGATACAAGTGGTCAATACGATCTGTGTTGAACAAAGAAGAACGGCGTTTGATGCCATGAACGATGTAGCTTTTTTTTAACAGAAATGCGGCCAGGTAAGCGCCGTCTTGTCCTGTCACACCAGTAATAAGAGCAATTTTTTGCATAGAAGATAGTACCTGACAACATTTATTGCCAGCCATAAAATTCTGGTAAATATGACCGTCAGTGAAGAAACAATTGAAAAATAATAGCGAAAAATAAATGGCTGCTTAACGTGATTTTCATTCTTGGCCGGGTGCGCATAGTTCCAATGACTGACTCGATTTACACTTGAATATGCAAACCAATAATTTGTTAACTTTTAGAGCTACTGAAAACCCTTATTTTTGTATCTTGCTCGCTTATGCAATAGAAATTGTAGGTCAATTTTCGATGTGTAGTTCAAAAAAAGCCTGTTTTTAGTGGATTTCCCAATTTTTCCACTTTCTCATCTTGACCAGGTTGTAAGCAGTGAACAAAATAACTGGTTCACGAGCCGCTTGCCGCGATGCCGCAATTTACGCATCAGGCCAAAAATTTGGTACATGCATAAATAACGGTATGCCTCTCGTTTGTTTGTAACAGGAATATGTTTTGAAGCTTTGGCTCCTGTTTAAGAGCTTCAGAGCTTGGATGGTTTCATTCTTTGTCGGACTAGCGCCAGCCATACTAAATATTCGTTACAACGATCATTTTAGCGTCGGCATGGCTTTCCGTAAATTGGATTGCAGATTTATTGTCCTGATCGCGATTTTATCCATAGTCTCCCTAGCGTCTTGAATGCGTCCGGATATGCCGGTTTAGAGAGGAGCTGCGGTAGTTAGTATACCGAGAAGGTTGCTGGAGTTATTCACTAAGGTATTTTTTCCGTACGATGTCATCGTAGAGCTAGCGCCGTTCTGTACAAGCCCGTATGCGCTGCTTCCCGTCACCATGCTTTTGCGAATACTAACCGAAGCGGTTCCATTCTGGCTTTCGGCACGAACGCCTTCGTTATAATTTGAAATAATCGAACGGACTATCTCTACTTTGGCAATGGCGCTGGTGCCGGACTCTACAATCGCTGCAATGCCGATGGTGCCACTTCCTGTCACGACAGTATCGCTGACAGAAGCGGTTGTGGTCGTACCGTTTATTTTATTGTTCGAAACGATGCCGTAAAGTGAATTACCCATAAATTTCGATCCTGAAATGTCGGCCGTAGATCCATCTAGAAATAGAGCGCCTACCTCATTATTACGAATAACGGTGTTAACCATTCGCACCGTTGCTGTTGTTTGGACTAAAACGGCGGGTTGGATATTGCTGCTATCAGGGGACGAAAAGTTAGAAATGACACAGTTCTCGATTGAAAGCTTGGAGCCAGCGGTCATTAAAATCCCAGCGCTCAAACTGAGCTCAGAACCTTCGGATTGGCTATTACCGGTGATAGTCAAGCCGCGCAGCACTACATTTGCACCGTTAGCATTGATCGTCACTCCAGAGATATCGTCGGATGGAACGGCAATGCCGGCATAGATACCAGGGGGTACTGTAATGGAGATTGACTTGGTGATCGTTATCGGCTCATAGTCGGCAGAGTCGAGCACCACGACTTCGCCGTTGGTATCGGTTACGCTCATCGCCTTGGTAAATTGGCGACAAGGTAGGACTCGGCCGCATGGGTTGGCGTCATCACCGTAAGAGGCGACGAAAGTCTGCGGCTTAGCCTGTGCGGGAGTAACTATGAAGGCACTCAGTGCAGCAAGCAAATATATGGATGAGAATTTAAACATATCGATCTCCTGATTTTTAAGGTCGCTGGTTTGTACGGGAACATTGGCTATTCGCGGATAGGCCAGTTTTACTGAAGACCTCCCGGAAGCGGAGTAAGCGAGCCAGTATTAGAGCCGTTATCCGCTATGGTGTTATTCACCAGTGATACCAGCGATCCGCCGGCGCCCACAGAATATCCAACCGCATTTCCGGTCACCATGCTCTCGCTGAGTGTGACTGGGGCAGTTCCGCCTGAAGCAGATGATGTGATGCCTGTTAAATTATTTGTGACTGATGAACGGATGATTTGTATCCGGGCACTATTTCCAGCGCCGCTCGAAATTGCTTCAATGCCAGTACCACCTCCAGTCACGATGGCATCGCTGACGGTGGTACTGGTGAACGGGATAGAGCTGCTTGCAGTCAGGATGCCAACGCTATTACCGAGAAATTTCGAGCCTGAGATGTCGGAGACTGCCCCCGCCTGAAGCTGAATGCCAGTATTATTGTCGCGAATAAGGGTATCTACCATCCGCACCGATGCTGCCGCGTTGACAAAAACGCCGTGTTGGCCAGCGTCCGAAAAATTTGAAATGAGACTGTTTTCAATCGAAAGATTGCCGTTGCTGTTCATCAAAATCCCGTTAGCACCACCTTGGCCATTAACACTCAGACCACGCAGTACTACATTACTTACACCTGGGTTTATCGTTATTCCGGCTGTCCCCACCGATAAAGCGGCAATGCCGGCATAGATACCAGGGGGTGCCGTAATAGAGATCGACTGGGTGATCGTTATCGGCTCATAGTTGGCAGAGTCGAGCACCACGACTTCACCGTTGGCATCGGTTACGCTCATCGCCTTGGTCAATAGGCGACAAGGGAGGACACGGCCACATGGATTGGCGTCATTCCCGTAAGAGGCAACAAAGGTCTGCGGCTTAGCCTGTGCGGGAGTAACCACGAGGGCACTTAGAATGGCAAAAAAATATATACATGGTATTTTTTTAAACATGTTGATCTCCTAAGATAGTCTGTTAAATTTTAGATTACTTTACGTTCTGAAGGATCTGATCTGTTATCAATGCAACAATCAAAACAGAACTCTTATACCAAAGTCAAGCCACATAAGAATCATTAGAAAAAGAAAATGAGCTAATGATGCTGCCTAAAGTGACTTACGAGCACGGCGAGCAAATCCAAGTCCTGCTAGTCCGAGTCCTAACAGTGTCAATGTGGCAGGTTCTGGTACGGCTGCTACCGATTGAATTTTGACTGCTTGGTCAATGTTACCAATGGTTTCTAACCCAGTAGCCGGCAAGATCGGGTCAGTAAAGGGCGGATCAACTTTGACAATAGGTCCAATAACGGTATAGTCCACTGGGTAAGAGCTAATGTCCGGGATGACTAAGGCGGGTACCGAGCTGAATGTTCCATAGGTGTTTTCTTGGGCCACAAAGATATTTTTGGAGAAACTCAAATTTCCAATAATCTTACTTTTTTGAACATTGGTTCCCCCCGGTTTGCCTGGGACTCCCAAGCTGGTCAAAGTTGAACCCAACATTGGCACAGCCGATAACGAGAATGGGCAGAAAAATAAACAAATCACTACCCATTTCAAAGTCGACAATAACCTCAATAAGCTACCATTACACGTACTTCTAGCATATTTAAATGGAATCTTCATGTTGATATCCTTGTAAGGTTAAATTGAATGCGATCAAGCTTGATTTGGCAATCGAGGAGATCATACATAGTATGAAAGCATTATTCATGCCAAGATATTTTTTTCAAAATAAACAATTAGTTGTCAATAAATGTATTGACATGCAACAAGCCATGTAAATATTATCGACATAATATAAATTTGCTTGTGGTGTTTTAATGATTTAGTTTGGGCGAAATAGCTTTTGTTCCTTCCAACCGACATCTACGTGCACACTCTGTCTGCACTTGATCGCTTTAATAGCTAATTTCGAGGAACGGATGCCGCAGCATTAACAGTTCTGTTTACACAAATTCAACGTGAAAGCAATTAATCAAACAATCCCGTTAGCAACGCTGAAATAAATTACAGAGAGTTAATGGAAACAAAAATTAATAGAAATAAAATAATTAATTATGCCATCAGCAATGATGGATAATTTCACACCTTAATATTTAGAGTCATGTAATTTTGTTCATTGAGAGGTAAGAACCACGTCCATGGACGTGGTTCTTACCTGGCTGTGCTTGCCAGAGAATCTGCTCTTATCGTTATCTTTCGGAGTGTAGTCCACATAGCATTCAATGAAAGGAAAAGATGTGAGCAGATTTGCAAGAGCATCGCACGTTTTAGATATCTAGCTGCTTTACTAAAGTTCTTTGCCATAAAGTTTCCTTTTGTCCCATTGTACGATTGAGCACACGACACAGTATGAACAATAAATCAGAAAGACGGTTTAGGTAGGGCAGGCCATATTGCGGCACGGCTTCGAGCTGGGCGAGTGTGGCGAAGTCTCGTTCAGAGCGGCGTGCCACGGTACGCGCTACATGGCATTGTGCCGCTGCACGGGTTCCACCCGGAAGAATGAATTCCTTAAGTGGAGGCAGGTCAGTGTTGTAGTGCGCAATGGCGGCATCTATTTGCTGAAGCTTGTCTTCGATAAATTGTGCAGCAGGATAAGCCAACGCGCCGCCTAGATCGAACAGGTCATGCTGTATATGTAAGAGTAAGTTGCGCACGTCATCTGGTACGGTTTCAGCGAGCAATACGCCGAGGTGGCTGTTGAGTTCATCTACGCTGCCGATAGTTTGAATACGTGCGCAATATTTTTCTACGCGCGTACCGTCGGCTAAACCTGTGCTTCCTTTATCGCCTGTGCGAGTGACAATTTTGCTTAAACGATTAGCCACTATTGTTGCTCCAGACAATTCAGATATACGTTTGCATCGGGTGCTGTGCCGTTGCGTTGCGCCTGCCAGATCATTTCACCCAGACATTCCATCATGCGATGTTGAGCGTCGTGTTCCGATTGCTGTTGTGTAACAAGACGCTGAAAATGCATGCGGATGCCATGCGGCTGATCGATAGAGATCTGTTCCTCAATAGTGAGATGCATCATCAGGTGCAGAAAGGGGTTAGTTGTGCCTTGTTCGGGTGTGTAGTCTTTATCTTGATAGCGTTCGGGATTTTCCAACATTATGTAATATTCAGGATGCTTTTCGATGAGTTGTGCAGCGAGGTCTTCTAGTGGCGAGAGCAGCGCTCCTGTGCGACGCTTGCGCCAAGTATTGATTAGAAACATTCGTGCTTCATCTCTGCTGGGATTGAACATTATATTTCCTTGTAACGGTATTCGCACAGATCAACAATGCTGCAAATGCCACATTTGGGCTTGCGTGCTTGACATATATAGCGTCCATGCAGGATCAGCCAATGGTGTGCATCATGTTTAAATTTGCCCGGCACAAATTTGAGTAAATTATGTTCCACTTCCAGCACGGTCTTGCCAGGGGCAAGTCCGGTGCGGTTGGATACACGGAAGATGTGTGTATCGACTGCGATGGTGGGTTGGCCGAAGGCAGTATTGAGCACTACGTTTGCGGTTTTGCGTCCTACGCCTGACAGCGCTTCCAGCGCTTCGCGTGTTTGAGGCACTTTGCCATCATGATTTTCTAATAATAGTCGGCAGGTTTGAATAATGTGTTTTGTTTTGGTTTTGTAAAGGCCGATGCGTTGTACATAGCCGCGTAGTTTTTCTTCGCCCAGATCAAGAATGCTCTGTGGCGTGTTAGCTACCGGGAATAATTGCCGGGTGGCGGCATTTACGCTGACATCGGTCGCTTGGGCCGAGAGGATCACCGCCACAAGGAGCTCGAACGCCGAGTGGTATTCCAACTCAGTGGTAGGATGAGGATTCGCTGCCTGCAGGCGTAGAAAAATTTCTTGGCGTTTTGTTGGATTCACGAAGTTGTCTCACGCAAGCAAAATTGTGCTGCGTAGTAGTTGTTCATAATTGAGGACAAGTTTGCATAAGAGTTGCTACACTTTGAAACCTATCTACTAATATGTTACAGGACAAGTTGCAGGTAAGGATAGGTAAGTTGGTTAGCAAGAACGAGACAGCTAGTACAGTTGCGCTGAGGTCTACGGAATAGCTGAAGTCAGATTGGTTTCTGTCTTGACGGAGGGGTTCACTGTACGTTACGCTGACACTCAATTTGGTCATGCGCAATAATTAAAAATTTTATGTTTGATAAAAAAATAATGGGTTTCGCGGGTTATTCCGGTAGTGGCAAAACGACTTTGCTGGAAAAAGTCATTCCTTTTCTGACTGCACAAGGTTTGCGAATTGCTATTATCAAGCATGCCCATCATGATTTTGACATCGATAAACCAGGTAAAGATACCTATCGTCATCGTAAAGCAGGCGCAAGTGAGGTGTTGATTGTTTCAGCGCAAAGATGGGCGTTAATGCATGAATTGAACGATGAATCAGAGCCTAGCCTGGAATACCTCTGTTCACGGTTCTCAACTTATGACCTTATATTGGCGGAAGGTTACAAGCATGCGGCCATACCAAAACTAGAGGTGCATCGCAAAGAAACCGGGGCTGAGAGTCTATATCCATCTGATCCGGGTATTATCGCGGTGGTGACAAATAGTAAAGACAAATTCCCGCTACCTGTGCTTGATATCGACGCGCCACAGGAAGTGGCCGCGTTTATTCTGAATTATTTTCAAGGAAAGCTATGAAAATTGAGATAGTGTATTTTGGCAAGCCTAAACAAAATTTAAACATATCACAGGAAACGGTAGATGTTCCAGGAGAGTCGTTGACACTTACCGGCCTGCTTGCATGGTTAAGTTTGCGTGGAGGAGTATGGGCACAAGAAATGAATGAAGATCGTGTGCGCTGCGCGGTTAATCAGGAATTTGCGGGTCTGGCACGACCATTGAATGAAAATGACGAAATTGCCATCACCGCCCATTACCATGGTTGTTCAGAATTTTGGATTGATGATCCTCGCTTAAGGCCAAAAAAGCCACCCGTTAGACTGAACCCATGCTCTTGATGTTATTAGTAAGATCTATATGATGGCTTAATTATGCTATGCAATAGCAATATTGGCATGCCGGTAATTTATAGCAATAGAATAAGAGTTTTATAGGTGATTTCTGAATAGATATTTTCGCATCCCTACTGGATATAGAGACGCCAAAAGAAACTAGCCGTATTTATTTTGAATAATTTTTCCAGGAACAACTATGAAAATTGAATTGGTGTATTTTGGTCGGCCAAGAGAACATTTGAAGTTGTCACGCGAAACTGCGGATGTGCCAGCAGAGGCGTCGACACTAGCCGGTCTGTTGGCGTGGCTGCGTTTGCGTGGAGATACATGGGCGCAGGAGCTGGCAGATAGCCGTGTGCGTTGCGCGATCAACCAAGAGTTTGCTGGTTTGCCTGCCGCTATTAATGAGAATGACGAGATTGCCATTTTTTCGCCAATCTCCGGAGGTTAATCAATGAGTGTGTTGATACAGGAAGAAGATTTTGACCTTGCCTCCGAATTGACAACCCTGCGTTCCGGAAACTCAAAAGTGGGTGCCATGGTTAGTTTTGTCGGTTTAGTGCGCGACTTTAGTCATAATGAAACGATAGAAAGCATCTATCTTGAATACTATCCTGGTATGACTGAAAAGGCGCTGAATAAAATTATTTCTGAGGCAACTGAGCGCTGGAGTTTAATAAATGTTCGTGTAATCCACCGCATTGGGCAATTGTTTGCAAACGATCAGATTGTGCTGGTGGCGACTACGGCATTGCATCGGGGTGAAGCATTTGCGGGCTGTGAATTTATTATCGACTACTTGAAAACTGCCGCCCCATTCTGGAAAAAAGAACAAACCCGGGAAGGTTCACAGTGGCTGGAAACACGTGAGACAGACGTGAAACGCATGGAACATTGGCATAACGATACAGTCAGGAAATCAGCATGACAAATGGCATGACCCACTTCGATCAAGACGGACAGGCACATATGGTGGATGTGGCTGGTAAGAGCGAGACCCAGCGTATCGCAAAAGCGTCCGGTAATATCAAAATGAGTCCTAGCACATTGGCATTGATTGCTTCCGGTACAGCGAAGAAGGGCGATGTGCTGGGTATAGCCCGCATTGCTGCGATACAAGCGAGCAAGCGTACCGCTGAATTAATTCCATTATGTCACCCGCTGTATCTGACCCATGTTGCGGTGGAGTTTCATCTTGATCAGGAGAGCAGTACGGTGGAATGCATCGCGACCGCCGAAACGTTTGGCCGCACCGGTGTCGAAATAGAAGCCATGACCGCAGTCAGTATCGCGCTGTTGACGATTTATGATATGTGCAAGGCGGTTGATCGTGGCATGGAAATTAATCGGTTGCGCTTACTGGAAAAACAGGGTGGGCGTTCAGGACATTGGCAAGCGGCATAATCTATTTTTGTCGTTGCGCTGACTTGGGGCGGAATGATGTTAAGACCTCGGGGTTTGTTTCTATGTAGGGTCCACCAATCAAGTCGATGCAGTAAGGTACGGCGGCAAAAATACCATCCAGTGTTTCCTTGATTGCCTTCGGCTGCCCAGGCAAATTCAGAATCAGGGATTGTCCACGTATCACACCAAGCTGGCGTGACAAAATTGCCGTAGGAACATAACGTAGGCTAACTGCACGCATTTGTTCTCCAAAACCAGGTAACACCTTGTGTGCCACGGCCAATGTAGCCTCTGGCGTAACATCGCGTAACGCTGGACCGGTTCCCCCAGTAGTCAAGATCAGATGGCACTTTTCCTGATCTGCCAATTCAATCAAGATAGCTTCAATCATCGGCTGTTCATCAGGTATCAAGCGCGTGATAGATTGCCATGGGCTGGTTAACGTCTGTGTAAACCACTCATGCAATGCAGGTAAGCCAGCGTCTTGATAAACGCCACTGCTGGCTCGGTCGCTAATTGAAATAAGGCCAATTTTAAGTGTATTTGTCATTATTTTTCGCTAGGTAGGAATGTAGTTTCGGGTATACCAATTATGATTCAACTTAAGTTAAATAAGTTAGCAAAATAATCATTTGCTTAAGGTTAAGTCAATAACACCTACAAATTTTTTTGGGGATGTGTAGCTGCAACGGTATTGACTGTTTGCGTTTTCTCTTTAAATAAGATTGATGTACTGGCGGTCTGCGCTTGCTCTTTCAATAAAATTATTTTTGTCAGTACGATAATCATGAGCAGGTGGTAATAGAGATCGAAATTGGACAATCCAAGAAAGGCTCCGGCCGACGCATAACCAATCATGCTTACCTGTCCCATGGCGGCTAAATCTGCCGCCCATTTTTTGTCAGGATCGCGTTTCGCCTGTTTGATTACCCAAGAACCCGTTTGCCATGTCAAGAGAGCAAGCAATAACCATATTCCAAGTCCGATAAATCCATGCTCACCTAGTACTTCAAAATACACGCTATGCACATCATGAACATCGATCGGATCTGGAGCGTACGCTTGAAATGTTGGATACTGAAACATTTCAAATCCACCACCTGTGGGACGAGCTTTAGCCACATTCCATGCTGTCCACCAAGCGTTAATTCGGCCTCGAGCAGATGCATCCTGTTCATAAGTTTTTATGGTTGACATGCGGTCATACCACTCTTGCGGCATAACCAGGGCCACCATGCCGACGGCGGCGACAAGCATAATGCTGGTGAAGAATTTATTCCTGCTTTTCGCCCAGAGGATTGAGCCCATTACGGCTGCGCCTACCAAGGCACCTCGGGATTGTGAGCCAATGGCTGATACTGCTGTTAGTACCATTGCCACGCCTAATCCTTGGTGTAGCCATTTACGTGTTTCATGCAATTGTAAATAGCGCATTAGAGGAATAGTCATTAGCAAAGCCAAAGCGATTTCATTGTTACCGTCAATGAATGTTCCTGGTGGTCCTTGAACACGGTGAGCCCCGCCTTTCATGATCGTGAAAATTCCGCCTTTCACCCCATAAAAACCAAGGGATAGTGCGATTGTCCAGACTAGCCCATGCAATCGTTGGCGATTATTGATTACCAGAGGTGTAAGGAAGATCATAATTTGAATTTTGAGGATTTTTTGCAATTGCTCCCAGGCTAGATTTGAGTAAAGTGCAAAATATGTGGTTACTGACATCCATACAATATACATGAGCAGCACCGTCATCTCGCGCGTCCATGGCATATGCTTCGGCTCTTTTGAAGTGAATATACTAATTAATGTCGTAATTGCCACGATATATGCAAAAGGCATGGAGGTCGCGAAACCCCAGGCCAGCTTATGGGGGTTCATGTAACTCAACCAGGAATAAAGGTAGATACCAACGTGAGGGCGCGATAAAACCATAGGTAAAACCCCAAATACGATGGCAGCGACGATCAGATCACGCACTGATGTACCTCTGTTTTTTTTGGAAGAAGTGGGGGAAAACCATTTCGTACGTTTTTTTAAAATGTATATTTTTTGAGCACGCTATTATGCAAACACTATGCAAGGTGTTACGCGTGAGCCACCCAGGACGGTAACGAAGTGCTAGTACAAGTAAATTAGTCAGACTCATGCTACTTGTTTTCTTATTAAATTTTTTCTGGTCGTATGGTAGACGGTGATTTCTGAAGTGCGCTATTGAGGCCTGATTGTAGTGGCACGTGGCTCACCACGTAGCGATATTTACCGGAAGCTTCTGGCGGAATCAAATCCACAAATTGTAATTTGATCCGCACGTTGTTTCCAAGCCGAGCTTGAATGCCGCTTATGATCTTGTCAGGAGATTGCTCGGTCCAATCAGGGTTTCGTACCACAAAAATTTCTACGTCCTGAATGCTGTGCTGGATGAATTTGAACTCGTCGATTCCCTCTGTTGCCCGTAATACGTAGATTACTGCAAGTGCGTGCATGATTGTGCCATCGGAGCGCACTACAAAATCTGTGGTGCGGCCCATCACTTCTCCAATCACGTGCAACCCGCGTCCGGCTTTACAGGTGTCGTTTGCGTAGCGTACCACGTCGCCGGTGCGATAACGGATAAAGGGTTGTGCGTAGGAACAGAGTCCGGTGATGACCGCTTCACCGGATTCACCTGGCGCGACTGGATTACCTTGTGCATCGAGGACTTCGAGGAGGGTGCTTTCGCTCATCAACAGCATCTGGCCATCCGGGGTTTCATGGGCAATGAAACCACTGTCGCGACTGCCGAATTCATTAGCGGCAGGAACGCCGAAGATGTCTTCGATCAGCTTGCGCTGATGCGGATAAAGCGGTTCTCCGGTGGTACACACCACCTTGAGCGAGGGTAACCTGAGCTTGATGCCGCGTTCTCCGGTGTGCGCCGCCAGTAAAGCCAAGCTACTGGCGTAACCGTAAATGCATTTGGGCTGAAACTCATGAATGGCTTTTATGTAGGCATCCATATTGGCTATCGACATGTCGAAAGCATTCAGCACCAACTGGTTAAGTAGTCGATCTCGCAGTGTCTTGATGCGGCCGGTTTTGTTCAACTCGACCGGTGAGCCCCAGAGATAGATTTCCCGGTCACCCACGTCGATGCCCCACCAACGCCGTGCGCGTATGCGCCCGGCGGCGTCAGAGGCTTGGCGCAGGCGTCCATAGTAGAAAATCAGTGGCTGGCCGCTGGAACCGCCTGTATTGTATTTGAAGGCGCCACCGGGAATATCGCGCCAGACTAGTTGCTCAATGTTGCGACTGGCGTCCTGTTTGGTCATAGTGGGCAAGCGGCGCAGTGTTTCCAGGGTGAGTGGTGTATCACTTCGCAGTTCCAGACTGGCGGCTTGAATGCGCTCGGCATGCCACGGACTGTGCTGTTCCGCCGATTGGAGCAGCAGCTTGAGCTTGTGCATCTGTAATTGTTCGACTCCGGCACGAGATAACCATTGGCTCTTTTCCAGCTCGTCCAGGTAGTCGAAAGTAGGGCGCTGCATTAGCCGCTCATGCAAAGGAAACAGAGTATGTGCTACCAATCGACTATAGAGATTGGTCATGTTTATTTTCCCTTCGAGGTAACAGTCAACGTTGCCCCATCCAGTGCCATTTTGTACGCCAAAAAGAGTTCATTTCGCACGCTTTTCCATGCGAATCGGTGGGCGTGATCCAAGCCATCTTTAATCATGTGTTCTCGCAACGATTCATCATGTAATACACGCAGTACAGCCTCGGCCATTTTCTCTGGATTACCCGGTGGCACCAGCAATGCGGTTTTTTCGTCTTTAACCAGAAACGGTATACCGCCAACATCAGTACTGACCACTGGCACACCACTGGCTAATGCTTCCAAAATGGAAATTGGCATATTGTCTGCCAGACTGGGATTAAGAGCGATATCTGCCTCGCGATAAAGTACGGGCATATGCTCATTATCTATTTGACCCGCAAACACTACAGCATCGGCTACGCCCAGTTCCTTTGCCATGGCTTCCAATTTCGCGCGCTCTGGGCCGGAACCAGCGATAGTCAAATGCGCGTCAGGAATGGTTACACGCACAATGTGGAATGCTTTCAGTGCGGTGGTGTTGTCGTACAGAGGTTCGAGATTACGCGCGACCACGATATGCGGTGCCGAAAGGTTTCGTTTGCGCGAATGGTTAGGGATGAAGCGGCTTAAATCTATAATATTGGGTACTATACGAGTGATAAAATCTCGACTTGCGAATATTTTTTCCAGAAAACCGGAAGGTACGATGATGATATTGATTCGCTTCAGTGTTGGCTTTACCCAGGCAAATGCCCGGATGAAAAAATCGTCCGCCTCGCCACCGCGGTAATTGACTAATACTGCTTTGCCCCGTAACTTCGCGATCCATACTGCCGGTGCCGCAAATAAATGCCAAGACCAGCCAGAGTTGGCCATGATGTGGAATAAATCGACTCTACCTGCAGCATGCCATAAATGAAATAAATACGGCAGCAAGCGAAATATGGCACGCAGCCCTTGGATGTGGCCGATAAAGCGTGGTCGGTAGGGGGCATTCACTGGGACAAGTTCTACCTTGACGCCTGCTTGTTTTAACAGCGTAGCCAGTTGCCAAGTCTGGTTAGCCATGCCGCCCGCAGGTGGTGGCAACGGCCCAACAAGGGCAATTTTTAAATCTTGAATTGGCATCCCGCTTACCCTGACGCCTTGTCGGTTAAGCGGTTATAAACGTCGCGATAGCAAGCTACGGATACTTTCCAGTTACGCTCAGTCTCGACAAAGCGCCGCCCTGCAGCTTTTATTGCCGGCCAACTCTCGGGCGTGTTAAGTAAATTGAGCACCTTGCTCGCTAGGTCGTGGGGAGATTCGGCTTGGAAAAGCACGCCCGTTTCGCCATCACGGACGAGTTCTTTGTGACCGCCCACACTGGAAGCTACAAATAAACGGCCTTGTGCCATCGCTTCCAGCGGTTTCAATGGCGTAACCAATTCAGTGAGGCGCATTGAGTGACGCGGATAAACAAGTACGTCTATTAGGTCGTAATAGCGGTTCACTTCACTATGCGGCACTCGACCGGTGAACACAACTTTATCTGCAATACCAAGTTGTCTAGATTGCTGCTTCAATGCTTTTTCTTGTGGTCCACCGCCCACCAACAAAACACGTATATCTGGCGCTTGATCGAGTATGCGGGGTAATGCAGTTAGCAGCAAATCCAGGCCTTCATAGGCATAAAATGAGCCTATAAAGCCGAGAATACGGTAGCCTGCCAGACCTAATTGCTGTTTAAGTACATTATCCGGTGTGCTTGCAAAGGAAAATTTTTCTATATCAACGGCATTGGGGATGACGGTGACTTTTTGCGCCGAAATGCCACGCGTCACGATATCGTTACGCAAGCCTTCACAAATCGTGGTAATGGCATCCACGCGTTTTAAGGCATAGGTTTCAAGTGCGCGAGTGAGGCGGTAACGCAGACCTTGTTTGGTGCTTGTGCCATGATCTACCGCCGCATCTTCCCAGAATGCACGAACTTCATAGATCACTGGAATGCCTAAGCTACGGCCAACGCGTAAAGCAGCGATGGCATTCAGAACAGGGGAGTGGGCATGCAAAATATCCGGTTTAACAGTTCTGGCTATTTTATCAAGACGTCGGGCAAGACTGTTAATGACGGAAATTTGGTTCCATACAGGTATTTTCGTTATTTGAGCAATCGCATGCTGTGTACGGAAAAAATGCCAGTCATCGATGGTCTCTTCGCTTGCGCTACAGATTCCTTGCTTTGGGCTGGTTAAGTGAGTAGTTTCCCATCCTAGGGCACGTTGCTCTTTAAGAATAGAGAGGGTGCGAAAAGTATAGCCACTATGCAGTGGAATGGAGTGATCAAGAATATGTAGGATGCGCATTACTTTGTTAATCGGTTACGTATTTTTAAATCGTGAATTTAGATGACGGATTCAAAGTGCAGTAATTCATAGTGGTTAGATATAGCCTATGTTTTTAAAGAGTAGCTATCCAGATTTCTAATCTCTCTCAGCATTTTGTATATCATCGCATCAGGTCACGTGCGTCATTGATTTGTTCGCGGTAAGCATCAAAAATTTTGCGCAGAGCATCGTTCATCGAAATAACTGGTTCCCATTCCAGTTCTTCGCACGTATTGGTGATTTTGGGAACACGGTTTTGTACGTCCTGGTAGCCATTGCCGTAATAGCTTGCGGCAGTGGTGGTGACCAGTTGCACCTTGCTTGCAGAATTGCGGTACTCCGGATATTCTGCGGCCAGTTTTAGCATCATGGTAGCCAAATCACGGATGGAATAGTTGTTGACCGGGTTGCCAATGTTATAAATCTTGCCGGATGCGATACCATCCTTGTTTGCAATGATCTTCATCAGTGCGGCTATACCATCGTCGATATAAGTGAATGCGCGTTTCTGTTGCCCGCCGTCGACCAGACTTATATTTTCGCCGCGCACGATGTGGCCGAAGAATTGTGTCAGTACGCGCGAACTTCCTTCTTTAGGTGTGTGGATGGAGTCTAGCCCGGAGCCAATCCAGTTGAATGGACGGAAGAGAGTAAAATTCAATCCCTGCTCCATTCCATAGCCCCAAATTACGCGATCCATTAATTGTTTGGCACAGGAATAAATCCACCGCGGTTTATTGATCGGGCCACAGATAAGCTCAGAATTTTCGGGGTCAAATTCCTCGTCGTGACACATGCCATATACTTCAGAAGTAGAAGGAAATATAAGATGTTTCTTGTACTTAACGGCTGCGCGCACGATAGGTAGATTAGCTTCAAAATCCAGCTCAAATACACGCAACGGCTCTTTAACATAAGTGGAAGGTGTAGCAATTGCAACCAAAGGCAAAATTACGTCGCACTTCTTTATATGATATTCCATCCATTCTTTATTGATAGTGATGTCACCTTCAAAAAAGTGAAAGCGTGGCTGATCGAGCAAGTCAGTGATACGGTCAGCGTTCATATCCATGCCATATACATCCCAATCAGTCGTAGCAAGAATGTGGTTGGATAAGTGGTGTCCGATGAAACCATTGACGCCAAGGATTAAAACCTTTTTCATTACAATTTCCTTAAATAGATGCACTGCAAAGTAGCGTGTTATTAATTAAACTAACTGAAGCGGGAAACATGAGCTAAATTTATACATGCTGTAAAGAAAGTTTTGCATGGTGTATTTGAAACTCAATCGGCAAATTTGATTATTCCTTTATGGAACTGCTTTGCTGCATGTTGCGAAGAAATGCCTCGAACATTAATAGTGTCCACAAGGGTGTGCTGTAATCACGCAGTCCGGCTTGATGATGGTCGACCAGTTCACGGAGGTAATCCGTATTAAAGTAACCAGTGGCAGCTAGCGTTGGGCCGAGCACTGCCTGCCGCACTCTTTCTTTTAGAGGGCCGCGGAACCAGCTTGCAAGCGGCACCGCGAAACCCATTTTTTTGCGATATAAAATATCATTTGGGAGGTGAGATTCCATCGCTTTCTTGAATATATACTTGCCTTCCCCTCCCTGAAGCTTCAGCGAAGCGGGTAAGCGTGAGGCCCATTCCACCAATTTGTGATCAAGCAGAGGTTCGCGTACTTCGAGTGCGTGCGCCATGCTGGCACGGTCAATCTTGGTGAGAATGTCGCCCACGAGATAGGTTTTGATGTCGAGGTATTGCACTCGTGCTAAGGGTTCCTGGGCGGGCGAGCGTGCATCGTGCCGGTACATAACTTCCACTGCGCGGTAACCTTCCAGCGTCTGGCTAAATTCCGGACTGAATAGGCGCGCACGCATTGTATCGCTTAAGAGCGAAACGCTATGAAAATAGCCCTCTACCGAATCGCGCGCCATGCCTTCAAAAGTGGATTTGGCACGAAAAATTTTAGGTGCCCAATCTGCTTTTGGATAGAGCTTGCCTAGCAAACCAAATACAGGACGACGCACCGCAGATGGAATGAAGCTACGCATGTGTTCTTCGTTAAGATGCCAGCGATAACGCCGGTAGCCAGCGAAGCTCTCGTCACCACCGTCACCGGAAAGCGCGACAGTAACGTTTTTTCGCGCCAGTTGGCATACGCGATATGTGGGGATGGCGGAGCTGTCTGCGTAAGGTTCATCGTAGAGTGCCGCTAACTTATCGATGAGATCGAAATCGTCGGTATCAACTTGTTCCACTCGATGATTCGTGTGATAGCGTGTTGCAACTTTCGCTGCGTATTCGGATTCATTGAATGCGGGATCACCGAATGAGATAGAACAGGTATTCACTGGTTCGGTGGACAATTCGGCCATCATGGCTACCACGGCGCTGGAATCTACACCACCGGAGAGGAAAGCCCCCAGTGGTACTTCTGAGACTAAGCGGATTTTCACAGATTCGCGTAGCAGGGGTATGAGTTCTTCCTGCGCTTCGGCTTGCGTCATGGAAGTAAGGGGGTGGAATGGTACGTCCCAATATTCTCGCGGCTGTGGAATTGGCTGACCGCGCTTCACGGTGAGAGTATGGGCGGGGGACAACTTAAAAGCTTGTTGGTAAATAGTGCGCGGTTCGGGGATATAGCCGTAGGCGAAATATTCTTCAATCGCGTGCGGATCGATGTCACGTCGCAATGCCGGATGGGCGGTCAAAACTTTGAGTTCGGAGCCAAAGATAAGCTGACCGTCGTCGAGCAGTGCGTAGTAGAGCGGTTTTACACCGAGGCGGTCGCGTGCCAGAAAAAACGTTTCTTTATTGCGATCCCATAATCCGAATGCGAACATGCCACGGAAACGCTCGACGCAGGCTTCACCCCATTGTTCCCAGGCGTGCACGATGACTTCAGTATCGCAGCGGGTGCGGAAGGTATGCCCCAGTGCTTGGAGTTCGGGGATCAAATCGACGAAGTTGTAAATTTCGCCGTTAAATACCACTACCACGCTACCGTCTTCATTGAACAGGGGTTGGTGACCAGAGGAGAGATCGATGATCGAGAGCCGCTTGTGCGCTATTGCAATTCCTGGCTCAGCGTGCAAACCGCTCTCGTCTGGGCCGCGATGATGCTGAGTCTGGTTCATGCGCGCAAGGAGCGCCTGGTCAATGGGGCGCTTGGCTTGCGTATCAAATATACCGGCTATGCCACACATGATTTTATTTTCATTTTTAGATGTTATTTGTCTCTATTTAAATTACCCAGCACTGTGTCATAGACGCCCAGGTATCCGCGTACCATGGCCGACATTGAAAAGTGTGCCTCGATTTTGGCACGCCCCGCCGTGCCATGTGTGCGGGTAAGTACGCTATCTTGATAATACATCAGCAAGGCATGTGCCATTGCTTTGGGGTCGGCAGATGGCACTAATGTACCTGTGATCCCTGCGTCTACCAGTTCGCTGTTGCCGCCGACGGCGGTTGCAATCACCGGCAAACCGCATGCCATCGCTTCTAAAATAGTGTTAGATACGCCTTCGCCCAATGATGATAAGCAGAATATGTCAAATTGGCGCATCAAATCCGCTATGTCGTCTCTGCTGCCCGGTAGCCAGGCAAGATGTTCGGCATCGGCTTGTTTGAGCAAGGTCAGGCAGGTCATGCGCGCCATGCCTTCCCCTAGAATAACCAGCCGGACACGGGTACGGAGCTCGGGCTTAAGTTCGAGCATATGCAGAAACGCACGCACTAAATTTGGATAGTCTTTGACTTCCGCCATGCGTCCCACGGCGCCGATCACAAATCCATCTGGCGGACAAAATCCCGGCGGGCCAAAATTAATTCTTGGTGTAGTGGGTGGTGTAAATTTTACACTATCGACACCGTTGTAAATTTGGGTAGCGATTGCCGGATTGACATGCACGGCATCGACTAACCAGCGTTTAAGATCTTTACTCACGGGGATGTAATGCTTTACCAGCGGTCGGATTGCTTGCCTGAGCAAATTGTATTTGCGATTCTTGCCTTGCAAGTCGAACATGTCCCGCCCATGCTCGCCATGTACTCTGTTGCTGACGCCAGCGGCAGCGGCAACAACTTGCCCTTCTAAGGCCGCTAAGTTGCGTGTATGCACAATGGCTGGTTTGAGCCGACGCAGCTCACGAAATAATCGACCATACAGGCCTACATCATTGCCAGGACGTTTGTTGAGTGCTACTAACTCAACCGGTTGATTCAGGCGTTGACGAAATTCGCTGTATCCGGTCAGGCATACGATGGCGTGGCGATAGCGTTCTGGGGGCATATGGTTGATCAAATTCACGATGCCATTTTCCATTCCACCCACGCCAAAATGATGAATGACATGCACAATCAGCGGTGGGCTATTAGTGTGCATGTGTTTCGTGCTTGGCAACTTCATGAAGGCTTGCATCAATTGCCGGCAACATATCGTTGGCAAAAGATTGCAGCGATACTGCCGCTGATTCCGGTGTACTTTCATAGGGGGCAGTAATAATGATCGCTGCACCATCGTCACGCTGCCCAAGTAGTTTGGCCTTGGCCAAAAGCAACTTTGCCAGATATGGGTTAATAGTATATGTGCCTCCCAAGCTATTCCAACTCCAGATTAACAACCGGTTATTGGAGGCGCGTAATAATGTTTGCTGGATCATTTCATTCTTGCCATGAAGAGAGATTTTGCGTTGCTCTTCTCCTACATTGCTCCATACTGGATTTTTTTGTTGGATCATATAGTTTTGGGAATTGATTAATTCTGCATCTTGGCGCTGAGTTGGGTAATAAGCGAGGTATACGCTGACGACCTTATCTTCTTTGCGATAAGTTTGCATGACTTGCGCATTCGTACCAACGTAGTGCGGTTGCCAAGCGGTAAGTGGCATAGATTGTAAATTCCAGCCTTGATTTGATTGAGGCAGCTTAATTGTGAGTCCATTGGTTTTGATTGGACGGTTGTCCAAATAAGCTGCGTAAGCAGGCCACAAGGCTGCAACCAGAATAGTGATAACCCCCGCAATGACAAAGCTGCGGCTCGTGATCGTTCCGCGAGTCGTATTAACCGCAATTCCGTTTTGTTGTTGGTGGTGATCTGATTGATCTTCTCGCCAGAAAGCACCGATCCAGAATAGCAACGTCATAACGATTCCAAAAAAGACCCAGCCGTAGATGTAATGGTCAACTCCCAATGCTAATTGCATATTGCTTAAGTGGGCGATCATCACGATCATATAAGCGCGCATTCCATTGGCAAAAATGGGGACGATCAATGACAGTGTGGCAAAAATGAGTCTGCGTTTATTGCTACGATAGGTAAGATAGCCGTACAAGGTACCCAAAGTGAATGATGCGATCAGATAGCGCAAACCGCTACAACCTTCTACGACGGACCATTGGCCGCTAGGTATGGTGAAGAATGTTCCCTCGCGGTAAACCGGAATGCCTGTTGCTTGCAGTGCGGTTACTACAAAATTGGCAGTGAAATCCATTAGCGGGGGAATCAAAAATTCCCCGAAAGGAACGGCAAAGAACAAGAATCCGAGGGGGAAAGTTATCGCGCGGACTACCTGCAGCCCCAACATAATCCAGACCGCCACCGGGATCATCGCTACCAAACATAACTGAGCGACAACCTGAACACTTCCGGCATCGGCAAATAGCCAGCCTAGGCCTAATCCTGCCATGACCCACAAGCCGCGGTAATCCGGGTGGAGGGGGATCTCGACAAGTGATTTACGCTTTATCCATATGAGATAGGTACTAATTGGAAAAATAAAAAAACCGTGAGTAAAGGTTTCGGATCGTAGCCAGATAGCGACGGTGGATAACACGGTTTGCTGATGAATGACGAGAATTGTGGCAATGACCGCAAATGTGAGGATGGTCATAAAACGCCATTGCAATACGGGTTGCCCGGTTTGGCTGTTGATATTGGACGGAGTCAATGCTTGGGGTGCTGTGCCAGTCATCGTTGCTCATCCTTGAAAGTGACCAAGTGTGGAATTTCCTGTGTTATCCAAGAATTTTTGTCTGGTTTACAGGATTGAAACATCGTTATCGGCGCTTTATCAAGCAAGCTTTTGATATGCGCAAGGCTGCGTTCCCATTCATAATCAGCCAGAATCCGGGCGCGGGCGGCTGTGCCAGAATGCTCGTCGGTTATATGTGTGAGCATCGATATAATAATGCGGCTAAATTCCTGGCTGTTGCTAGCAATATGCAGCTCTTTACCTGATGTCGCCAGAATGCCTTCTGCTGCTTGGGGAGATGCAATAACAATCATGGCCATGGCCATGGCTTCCAGAACTTTGTTTTGTAAGCCTCTGGCGATGCGTAAGGGCGCCACCGCTAGTTGAGCATGGGCGAAATAGGGTCTGACATCTGCGACCGCACCTGTTACCACGACTCCAGGTAGTTGTGCCAGTTCTTGCACCGCGGCGGTTGGGCGAGATCCTACGATATAAAAGCGTGCATGAGGATGCTTAGCAAGTACAACGGGAAAAATTTCCTGGGCGAACCAGCACACGGCGTCCACATTCGGCCAATAGTCCATGGCCCCGGTAAAGACAATGACCGCCATGTTTGGCTGGTATGGATCAAGATATTCCCGGTTAGGCGAAAAATAATCACTATCCACCCCATTATTGAAGAATCCAATTTTCTCAGCGCTTTCTGGTGCCAGTTGTTTAAAAAGATCGGCTTCAGCTTTCGAAACGAACAGCGATGCATCATATGTGCGCGCCATTTGCCGTTCGTAGCCGAGTAGCAAGCGAGCTTCGCGTTGATATAGCCAACTCATCGGCCATGGTTTTCTTTTTGCGTATTGACGCCATTTATCGGAGTCGATGTCGACGAAATCGATGATGCAACATGCTTGCTGGATGCCTGTTACATATTGTGCCATTGCGGAAGAAAATATTAGAACGCGTCTAATTGTCTGAGTCGTTATTACTTTTTTTACCCACTCTTGCAAACCGTTATTGCGGTAATAATCAAGAGTTAGAGGGCGATTCATCATTAATGCGCTCAAGCTTTGTAGACGCGCTGTGCGGGGGGTTAGAGATGCAAAATGGGTGTCTTCACATAATTGCTTCACTGTATCTATGTATTGCCTATCGTCTGGATCATCGATAAAGGTGCCGAGATGAACATGGTAGTGTTGCGCCAGATATTTTAGTAAATGATATGAACGTATTTTGTCACCCTTGTTGGGTGGGTAGGGAATGCGGTGGGTAAGATAAAGCAAATGATCCATCGACCTTATCCCAGATTTTTTACGATGTGTGGCCCTAGCCAGTTAGCTACTGGCAGGGGTAGTTTTTGCCACATCTTGATGAACAACTGGTATTTTGGATTCAATGGATTGGTATCAGGCACGCTTTTCGCCCTGAGCAATTGATATTCGTAATGCAACGGCTGCGGTTCGAATCCCCAGTTTTTCTTGAAATCGAACGGACCGGTACCGCGCTTGCTGCGCCCATAGTCGAAGATCTTAATGCCGCGTTCGCACGCGCGTCGCATCAGCTCCCAGTATTTAAAATCATTTGCCGCAAAATCGCGAGCTTCCACGGTGTCGCCCGCGTAGTAAGGTAAAACTTCATCGCGAAAATAGAAGCTCAGTACGCTGCTTAAAATAAGCCCGTCCTTGACTACAGACAGTACTTCGCAGTCGCTGCCGAATATTTCTTTGAGTAGTATGAAATAGCGTTTTGGCAATGCGGGAGTACCATGACGGTGTACATTGTCTGCGAACACGGAAAAAAATCGCTCCACGTTTTCGTCAATCTCGCTAGCGAGACCGTTTTTAATGCCTTTTCTAACCATTGCCCGTTGTTTACGGGGGATGGCGAGCATGTTTGCTTCTACGTCCGGTTCGAGGATTTTGCGAAAAGAGACATAAAGACTTTTACTTGGCCAGTCAGTGTGGAAGGGCATAATGTTGCGATACTCCAGGAAATCCACAGCTAGTTTTGCAGCCAGCATCTGAGCCGCATCATCCAGTGCTATTCGCGCTGGCTCGGTATTTGCGATGATACCGCCGTAAACGCAAAATGGTAGTGAAGATAATGAATGCCCAAACACTCTGCTGTTAATCTCTGCCAGTGGCAAGACGCCTTGTATAGTTCCATTTTCTTCCGCCAGCAGGAAGTGAGTGTGGTGCCCAAAGGCGCGTTCTATTACTTCTTTCCAGCCAGCACGATGAAAAAATGTGGCAGCAGGACAGGCGTAAACGAATTCGTCCCAACGTGCGACGTCATTTGATGTCATCACGCGTACTTGTAGTGCGGATGTAAGCGCTGAGAATTCTTTCACGCGCCTGCTTTCATGAATATACGATCCATGCGGTCCCAGTAGAAATCTCGCAATAATGATTGTATGCGGGGCTCCATACGCTTCAGATTGATGTAATGGCGAAAGCGTGTTTTTGTCGAGATGCTAACTTGACGTGGTTGGTCTGGATCAAGTTCCCACGGGTGAAAATAAAAAATGCAGGATTCCCCGTCTTGTTGATTGACATGGCGGATGAGCCAGCGAGACGCTTGATAAGGCAATAATCTGAAAAAACCTCCACCTGCCGCTGGCAGGTTTCGGCCCAGCAATGCTGCCGTGGTTGGGGGAAGTTCCAACATACCATCCGTACCACGCGGGTAGTGGGCAAAGCGAGGTGCCTCGGGCATACCGTAATGGTCGTGCCGTATCGGATATATGCTAGAGCTATATTGATAGCCAGCTTCCTGGAGTAAATCAAGCGCCCACAGATTAGCAGCGCCGATGGAAAAGCTCGGGGCGCGATAGCCAATTACCGGGCTACCGGAGAGATCTTCCAGTATTTTTTTGGCGCGGGAAATATCTTCGTTGAATTCATTGCGGCTTAAATCGCTAACGCGTTGGTGACCATAACCATGACTGGCAAGCTCATGTCCATTGTCTACGATGCGGCGCACCATGCTGGGATAACGTTCAGCAATCCAGCCTAAAGTGAAAAAAGTTGCGTGCGCATTACCTTCATCCAGTAAAGCGAGTGCGATATCAATATTGCGTTCTACCCGGCACGGCAGATTTTCCCATTGTTGGCGGGGGATAGTGGAGGCGAACGCTGAGACTTGGAAGTAATCTTCCACATCAATCGTCATCGCGTTACGTATTATTGCTGTGGTCATCAGGTTTTTTCCGGTAAAAATCCATACTTGATAACATTGGTTGTGCAGATTGCTTGCTAAAATCGCTTCATTTTCATCTAAGTGTATTGTGGAAAAATGTCGTGCTTATACATCTTCCTTACAACTTGCTATGAAATACGGGCAAGCACTACCATTTTTTATTTTGGCTAACTTATATTTGTAAAGGCTTCAATACATTATTTGCGTTGTAAACCGTTTTTCAGCCAATCGAGAATGTCCGCTGCAATTCGGGTTGATGCATGCCCATCCCAAAACTCAGGGATTCGACCTGCTTTCCCACCAGTAAGCATGATTTCGTCAAATATTGCCAATATCTTTATGGGATCTAGTCCAACGATAGTGTTGGTACCTTCATCCACTGTGATCGGCCTTTCTGTATTATTCCTGAGTGTAATGCAGGGTACGCCAAGAGCTGTGGTTTCTTCCTGGATACCGCCTGAGTCGGTCAATACAACTCGTGCATCCTTCATAAGCCCCAGCATTTCCAGATAACCCATTGGAGGTAGTTGTAGGATTGTAGGAACATCCAATATTTTGTTTAATCCAAATTTTTGGATCATGTCACGCGTGCGTGGATGTATCGGGAAAATAATGGGCAATCTGGCACTGATCTTGAGGATGGTTTCAAGCAATGAACGCAGAGTGTCAGGATCATCCACATTGGAAGGTCGGTGTGCGGTGAGAATGGCATATCCGTTATGACCAGCCAGAAACTTTGCCCTGTCGGCATTCTGCAGGATTTGAGATACCGGGACTGCTTTTGCCAGGTTGTGATGCAAGGTGTCAATCATGACATTGCCGACAAATCGAATGCGATATTCGGCTATTCCTTCGCGCAACAGGTTTTCTCGACCACTGCGCTCAGTGATGAAAAGGAGTTCAGATATCTGGTCGGTTAAAACCCGGTTGATTTCTTCCGGCATAGCACGGTCGAAACTGCGCAGACCAGCCTCCACGTGAATTACGGGAATTCCTTTTTTTACTGCCACAAGCGTGCAGGCTAGCGTGGAATTAACATCACCCACTACCAGCACTGCGGAAGGGTGTTTTGTGTCCAGAACTGATTCAAAGCGGAGCATCACATTGGCGGTTTGTGCTGTGTGGCTTCCAGAGCCAACCTCCAGATTAATATCGGGCTGCGGTATGCCGAGCGCTTCGAAATATTGATGATTCATGGTTACGTCATAATGTTGGCCGGTATGAACTAGGGATATATCCAGTTCTGGTCCAAGAGCGGCAAAGGCCGCCATGATGGGAGCCATTTTCATAAAATTAGGACGTGCGCCTACAACACATAAAATGCTATAAGGTCCGGGGGTCGGTGGTTTTATAATTTGCATTAACTGTTATTGATGATATGAATTTATTTAAATGATGTGTAAGGCGGCAAAACGTTGTTGCACTCTTTAAGCTTTTATTAAATTTGTTGAATATGTTTGTTGATTTGTCTACTTCAATCCCATGCACAAAGTGAATTCATTCTTTAATACAATGATTACACTATTGATATGGTCATTTATTTTGTAAGGTTATTAATGTTTGAATTGGAGCGAGAAAGAATCCGTTTAAGTAGATCTAGAACGGAGATGACAGAGTTTTCCATCTTGAAAAGCCTTTCGTCCATATTTCCCAAACTTCCTTGAGGATCTTCTTTTTGTTCGATTTGCGGCATGTTGGATGTATTCTGTGCTGCGGTTTCCGATATAGGAAGCGCAAGTTCCTGTTGAATATCACTTAAAACTTCAGTTACATCAGAGCTTCTGAAATTGTGACGTTCTTCGAGATAACCCATTAAAAAAAGGCGATCACAAAGTGTATTGATTTTACGGGGGATGCCGCCAGTAAAATTATAGATTTCAAAGAAGGCATCTTCGCTTAAAGAGGGGTCTCCATTCCAGCCAACGGTATGCAGCCGGTGCTCAATGTAGTCTTTGGTTTCCAGGGCGTCTAATGGCCCCAAGTGGTAGGTTGCAATTACCCGCTGCTGTAATTGTTGCATGTCGCGACTAAGGAGGGTTCTTCTGAATTCAGGTTGCCCTAACAAGAAGATTTGCAGCAATGATTTGTCAGCAGTTTGAAAATTAGACAACATTCTTAACTCTTCTATTGCTTGGGATGAAAGATTCTGTGCTTCATCCACTATCAGTAGTGCGCGCTTTCCTTTTTGATCACATTGTCTAAGAAATAGCTCGAGTTTGTTCAGCAGAGAGGCTTTGGAGTCATTTTCGTAGGAGAGTCCGAATGCTGCGACTACCATTCTTAATGTGTCATCTGCGTTAAGGTTGGTGTTGACGATTTGTGCTGCTTGAATTTTTTCCGATTCAAGTTTACAAAAAAGGCTACGTACCAAGGTGGTTTTACCTGCGCCGACTTCACCGGTGATGACGATGAAACCTTCTCCTTGAGATAGACCATATTCCAGGTAGGCCATGGCACGCTTGTGGCCTATGCTACCAAAAAAGAACTGTGGGTCAGGTTTTAATTGGAATGGTTTAGCACTTAGTCCGTAGTAAGATTCATACATTTATTTGATAACTCCAGCTAAAAACGCATTAACAGAGATGCGATGATGGCATTCTCGCGATATGAGCTGCCAATTTGGTTAGAGGTTCGGTCGACATGTCGTAAATTAACTGAGCCATTAAGCTTGGGTTGTATTTGTTTTGTTAGCCCGACCCTGAAAGTCTTGGTCTCGTCCTCTTGGCCTGTGGCGAGTATATTAGATCGGATAAATATGGCACCAAGATTGACGTTGGTTCTTGGAGTAACTTTCCAACTCCACAGCGCATTTCCGCCAATTTGTTTGGTACTGCTGTTCAGTGCAAAGTTGTTCGTTCCAAGAAAAACATCATTTGCATTACCTAATGTTTGTGGTTCACGTAGCATATGGAAAATGCTAAGCACGAGTGTGTTTCTAGCACCACTTAACGCAACACTTGCCTGCAAGCGTTTTTGCAGAAAAAATTGATTTGTGAGGAAGTTAATGGGATCAAAAATGGAGGCTGCAAGTCCATTATCTCTGATGAAGGCATCAACTGTTTGCTGTCGCATTACGGGATCGGGGATATTAGACGTCCAAAGCTGATTCAGAAAGTTTGCCGTATCGGTCGTGGCGGGAATCAGAAATTGATCGCGGGTTGTGGTGATATTCTGATTATAGTTTAGGCTCCAGGTTGATCTGCGCGTGTGATGGCTAGCCATGAGTGTGTAGGTAGTGCCAAAAAAAGCTTTACCAGCATTGGCAGTGATATTAGTTCTTGCGGTTGGTGTCCAAATAAAACCAGTTGTCCAGAAAGCCCCAGCTGATTTTCCGGTAATTGATGGATAGCTGAACTTTTGATATCCACTTGTTCCAGTCAAGCTGAATTTTGATGAAACGCGGTAACGAAGATTGCCCGTATATCGTTCATTTTCTACAGATGATCTTAAACCACCTATGGATGTACCCAAACCGTCTATCTTCTGCTTATTATAATTTAAACCCCAGCCTAGCGTTCTGAAAGCAGAGCCGCTAGTGAGGCTTAACAAGATGTTATCCGATTGGCTTGCAGATAACCCACCGGTATTTGTGTAGACCGCGTTATGTGTGTAGCGCACTTGAGTTGAAGCAAAATTGGAGAAGTTGTGGCGTATATAGGGGCTAATGCTATAGGTTTTTATAGTGGCTCGGTTGTTCGTGATATTTTCATTAGTAGTTACCAGTGGGCCAAGGAGAGAAATGTTTTGCTGGTTTATGTTCGCGCTACTATCAAGGAACAAAAAATTTTTAATTATCTCCGCATTTTCTCTTGCATTTAGTTGATGAACAGTTCTACTTTGATTGCTTTCATTTGCATAAAAAAGATTTTGCATTGTGTAGTTGACGTTGACTTTTAAGCGCGCCCCGGTCCCAGACAATAATATTCCAGGATTAATTTGGGTAATGAAATCGCTTTTTTCATTTCCTCTGGTTGTCAGTGTGACATTGTCGGTATAAGTTTCTATTAAATTTAATCGGGGTACTATTTTCCAGTCAGCAGCGGTGGAATAGGCAGGGTGTATCAGTAAGATAGTGGCAACCGTTTTTACTATCTTATGGAGAAGCTTAGGAAATATATTATTCTTATTTACTTCAGTCATAATAGCCGTAACCATAATTGGTTCCGCCCGGGAATGCTCTTGCTTTATTGTAGATTAAATTAATATGGGGGCTTGTTTCGATCTGACGAAGTGCTTCTTTGACCGCATGCTGGGTAGTGGTTTCGGCTTCTACTACCATGACAATCTGACCCATCTGACTGGCTAGAACACGTGCCTCAGTTGTAGGGAGCAAAGGGGGAGAATCAAATATGACAATGCGGTCTGGATAACGATTTGAAATTTCATTTAACAAGCTGCTCATCGCCTGGCTTGCCAACAGTTCTGTTGCGTGTCTGTGACTTGTTCCAGCAGGTAAAATTCGGAGAGTATTGACGTTAGTATTAATCATAACGTCTGCTAAATCGAGTTTTTCGTCTAGAAGAATATCCATCAACCCGACAGCTGATTTTAATCCTAGTGTGCGAAGAACCGAGGGACGAGCGACGTCTGCATCTACCAGAAGAACTGTGTGATCCATTTCTGTTGCAATACTCATGGCCAAATTAATGGCGCAGAATGTTTTTCCCTCTTTGGGTAACGAACTCGTTACCATAATCAGATTTCCGTGGTGTATCTCACCGACCCCTTTAATGAAAGCATTCTGGATCAAAGAGCGTTTTATCCCTCTAAATTCCTGTGCGGCTAAAGTTTTTCCTTGATCCGGTGTGATCATTCCCAATTGATGCAATTTAGCAAGATTGATCTCGACTTGTGCAATCATTGGTTTATCTAAATTGTGGGTATTGTGTTCCTTAATTATTCTTGAACTTTGTTCATTTGAATTGTCCAGTTTTATTTTTGGTGCAGGCGTTATCTCACCTTTATCCTGCCCAAATCGGTTTGCTGCTTTTTCAATAATGCTCACATAATCTCCCAACAGTATACGACCTGGCTGCTATGTCCGCGCTTTGGTTTGGGTTTATTAATTTAATAAACATCTATACTTTAATTGCTTCAAATTGCGGTTTTAAGTTTCTAAGAGGGCTTCCTCAAAATTATAGTTTAAGGAACAAAAACACCATGACCACGCTATACAGAACAATCAGCAGAGAGATAGAAAGGCCAAAAGCATACAGGCTCCTTTTCCGCTTGATTATTTCATTGGCAGTCCAATTCATGGTCACGGTACCTAGTATCGGTAACCCCATTGATTCCCGTAGGCTATTTTGACTTAAAAAAGTAGGTCTGATTTGACTCATTAAGAGCGCGCTTCCTATTCCACCCAGCAGGGCTCCAAGAAAAACTAAACTAAATAACATTAATCGGTTCGGTCCTGAAGGAACAAGGGGAACTGTAGGAGGGTCGATAACCTTAAATGTCAGCATATCTGAAGTAGCACTCAATTCTCCTGACAGCTTTGCAGATTCTCTGCGTCCTATGAGACTTTCATAATTTGATTTGTTGATCTGATAATCACGGTTGAGTTGTGAGAACTGTTCTGCTACTTGGGGTTTCGCAATAGTCAGTGCTTTTAATTGAGCACTGCGTGAAGAATATTCTTCTACTCGAGCTTTCATCGCAGCGACCCTAGCTTCGGCCTCTGATAAAGAAACATTTAGTTGTTGCAGCATTGGGCTGTAACTTTTACCTCGATCTCGATCAGTGACGGGTTTTTTAAGTTTAGCCTCCTCCACCTTACGCTCTTCAAGTTTTGTAATCAGGCGCTTGATTGAAATAACATCTGGATGGCGCTCTGTAAAGCGTAGCCGCAAGGCATCCATGTCATTCGTTAACGCCTGGATCCGAGCGTCAATTTCCGGGTTAGCAATAGTTGAGGGAGCTTGTCCTGTCGTCAGGTCTTCAGGAGGTGCGCCATCTTCAATTTGATTTTTGATGGCATTACGCGCTTGCTCTGCTTCACGTAGTCCTAATTTCGCTTCGTTCAGGCTATCCGATACTGCTTGCAGTTGTGATCCATAATCACCATCCCGGGGCAATAGACCACTATTCTTTATTTGGAAGTCCGTGACTGCTTTTTCTGCAGTAACTAATCGATCCTCATAATTCTTGATCTGTTCTTCGATAAATTTAATTGCTTTTTCGGAGTCTTGTTTCTGATTTCCAAAGCTGCCTTCAACAAAGATGGTTAGAAAAGACTGGACTACATCTTTTGCAATTTTTGGATTTTGATGATTATAGGAAATAACATAGAGGTCGGCATTATTGCTTCCGCTGATCTTGATTTGACTCATCATATTGCTGATTAGCCGCTCATGATCTTTTGCATCTGTTACCTTAATATCTAAATCCACCATTCGTAAAACTCGCTCTACGTTTGGACGGCTGATCAGAGTCCTACTCATGATTGAAACTTGTTGTTCCATACTGGGAACAGTTGTCATGCTTGCAAGCAATGGTTTTAAGATAGTTCGAGTATCCACGAAAACTCTCGCAGAAGCCTCGTAATTGTTAGGTAAGGAATATACTTTGAACCCTCCAGCCAAGACAACGATCCACGCAATAACCACCGCATACCACCGGTATTTCCATATTCCTTTTAAGTAGGAAATTAGCAGGGCTATTAATTCCTCCATCTTGTGAAAATCTCCTTAATGGTGCGGGTATCAGCTTTTAACTTAACAGTACTCCGCCATTACATAGTGGAGTAACCATTTAATTATGGAATGTATTGAAAATTAGGTGTGTGACACTTGATCGTTTAAATCATTGCTAATAAGTTCAAGAAAGAAAATATAAATCAGAAGAAGCTTTCAGGAATAACTAAAATATCTCCGGGGCGTACGGGTATGTTTGCCGAAATGTCGCCATCTTGAATTAGATCGTCCAACCGGACTGCAATATATTGTGCTTTTCCATTGATGTTGCGAATAATGCTGGCCTTGTTGCCTGCGGCAAAATTTGTGATGCCACCTACGGAAATCATGACATCCATTAGTGACATACCTTTGTTATAGTTAAGGGCTTGGGGTTTGCCAGCTTCTCCTATTACACGAATTTGTTCTGTGTATGGTCCAATGAAACCAGTCACAATAACTGTTACAACCGGATCTTGAATGAATGTAGCCAGTGCTTTTTCAATGTCACGAGCCAGATGTGTTGATGTTTTTCCCATGGCGGGCAGATCTTCTACCAGAGGGGTGGTAATTTTTCCATCTGGACGAACTGGAACTGACATAGAGACCTCTGGATTGTGCCAGACTATGATATTAACGTTGTCACCCGGGCCAATTATATAGTCATGTGAGGGAGGTTCATCTGTTGGAGAAAGAGTTATACGTTTAGTGTTAGCGCAACCTCCAAGAGTTAATGCCGAAAAAACTATAACAAAACAAACTAGCCATTTCATGATATTGGTATGTAGAGTATCCATCTGAATTTCCTTAATTTACGATCATTTATGATGATGGTTAAGTATGCTAAGCACATGTCGCACATCCCATCATGAGTATTAGATGAAGTTGTAATTTTGTTACTAAACTTTCAATTATAAATATGCTGAATTTTTACTAAACTGAATAATAGATCATCGGATGAAGCATGAAAAACTTTAGTACAGCTTCGACTTTTTGTCTTTGCTAGCTTGGACTTTTAGCTTCTTTCTTTATGAGAAAGGATATTAATTTATGAGAGAAGATATTTGAAAACAGTATCGCTATAGACATTCATGCTGTTAAATCACTTTCGGTTGTATGCAAATTCGTCCTCCATACAGCAACGCTGTCTTCGCAAGAAATAAGGGCTTGTCAAGTATCGCTTTTAACTCAATTTGAAGATGTGGTTATTATGAATCTAATCGATCTAAACTGTTATATATTTTAGCATAACATTGGCAAATCGTTTGGTAAGACGATTGAGTAGCCATGTGGCGCGTAGGTAAACTGCTCAAGTTTGAGATACGGTATCCAGTTTAACTTAGCGTTCAGGCGTGAAGAAATGATCTGAATGTACGTGCTATAAAGATGCGGAAGGCAGAGGGCGCGCTTGATGCAACACCTTGGAGAGTTGAAATGTTACAAACCCGACAAATCTATGTTTGGTTAATAAGCCTGGCATTTAAAGGGATTGCTGTCGTTTAGTTCATCTATGTACTGGGTGATGTTTCCTGCCTCACGCTTTAAGAAATCTTGCACTGCGCGTGAGAATTGCGGCTGCGCCAGCCAATGCGCTGACCAAGTTGTGACTGGCAAAAATCCTCTGGCAAGTTTATGTTCTCCTTGGGCACCGCCTTCAAAGGTGGCGATTTTATGTTCGATGCAAAATTCAATGGCTTGGTAGTAGCAAGTTTCGAAGTGCAGACCAGGATGATATTCCAGCGTACCCCATGAGCGTCCGTAAAGAGCATCATGGTTGAATAAGTTGAGTGCGCTGGCAATTGGCTTTCCGCTGCGTGATGCGATGATCAGTAGAATGTTTTCAGGCATGGTTGCGCCGATGCGTTTGAAAAAATTCAGATTCAACGATGGTGGGGAATTGTACTGATTATGGGTACGGGTATAGCACTGAAAGAAAAAATCCCACTGTGCTTCAGAGATATTTTTTCCGTGAATGCGATCGAAGCAAATGTTAGCTTCCTTCACTTTGCGTCGCTCATGTTTGATTTTTTTTCGCTTGTCTTGACGCAGGCTGGACAGATAGGCATCGAAATCGGCGTACCCAGGATTTTGCCAGTGAAACTGCACACCGCGACGTAACATCATTCCTTCCTGTTGCATTTCCAGCGCCTGATTTTTGTCGGGGAATAGACAATGAAAGGAGGATACGTCTGACTCCTGCGCCATTTGCAGAGCGGAACGGATTAGCTGTATTCGTATTTCAGGGGTTGCTGCCAGAAGTCTTGCCCCGGTAATAGGCGTAAAAGGTATGGCACACAATAATTTGGGGTAATAGTTCAGCCCATTTTGTTGATAAGCCTCGGCCCACGCCCAATCAAAAACGAATTCGCCATAAGAATGATATTTACGATAAATCGGCATGGCACCAACAAGAAGGTTGTTTTTCCAGACCGTGAGGAATTGCACTTTCCAGCCGGTACGCGGGGTGGTGCAACCACTTTCTTGTAGTGCCCGTAGAAAGGCATGAGAAAGAAACGGATTACTTCCTGCGAGTGCGTTCCATTGCGTCTCAGAAATATCCGCTATGGATTCGATTATTTTTATGCTCATGGCACTTTAAGATTGTTGGGAGCACGTTGCCACACCAAGGTTCGATTATTGCTGGGCATGGGCACATCTTTCAGCAGAAATAGTCCATGTACTTCGGCGAGCCGATTGATAGCTTCAAAATCCCGTATACCGCTATTATTGTTGCGTGATTTGAGCCATGCATCAAAACGCGCATTGCTTTCGGAGGTAAACTTGCCGTTATAGTTAAAAGGTCCGTACAGGCACAAAATGCCACTTGGGCTTAAAACGCGTGTTATGCCCGTAAACATTCGTTCTACTTCGGGCCAAGAAATAATGTGTACCGTGTTGGCATTAAATATTGTATCTACTATTTCGATAGGCCATCGGTCATCATTCACGTTGATGGTTACAGGTGGAAGTACATTAGGCAGTTGGGCCTCGTTCACCCAGGCCAGAATGCCTTCATGGTTTTGCGCTAATTCGCTGGTTTGCCAGGTCAAGTGAGGCAGCGCCCGCCCGAAATAGACAGCATGTTGGCCGGTTCCACTGGCTATTTCTAATACATTTTTTTGATTGGCAAGTATTTCTCGTAATATTTCAAGTATAGGAGCTTGATTTTGTTCGCATGACTCAGAGTAAGGTTTCATAGGGCAGCATGTTAATTTTTGTGGGGCGTATCTTTCAAGTATTTTTTGAAGATGGCCGCTGATAGGTTGGTAAATCAGGAAGCCAGAAAAAGTAAGCTATTCAGCTAAAGTATTTTTTCGGCTTTTTTCGGCGATAAGTTCGAGTATATAACGTGTCATCCCAAGCGCAAGCTCATGTTCACCCATAAATATTTTTCCTGCATGTTCCTTTTGGAGTAGAGCCGCATCTTCATCGGTATGGGTGCGCACGACTGTTTTGATGCCTGGATTGAGCATACGCGAGATTTCAATTATTCGACGTACATGAAATGAATCTGGAGTCGCGATTACCAATATATGCGCCCGTGCAATATGCGCTTGAATGAGTACGGCGGGGTCTGAAGAGTTCCCGGAGACAGCCAGCATGCCGTGTTTGCGTAAATCCTCGACTAGTTCGCGATTTTGTTCGGCTACAACGAAGGGTACTCTGCGCTTGGTTAGCGCTTCACCGATGCGGCGGCCTACGCGGCCATAGCCCACGAGTACAACGTGTCCCGTTAGATACGCGTGATCAACATTCATGGGAAGCTCTGCTAGTGGATCATCAGAGCGTTCCAGAAGGCTGGCTATTGTTGAGCGGGATCGAATCCACGCTTGTACAGGTTCAATAGCATGAAATAGCAGAGGGTTAAGTGCGATTGAGATAATTGCCCCCGCTAAAATAAGGCTTTGACCTTCAATGGGCAAAAGTCCTAGCGTAACGCCTAATCCTGCCAGGATAAAAGAAAATTCACCGATTTGCGCCAAACTGGCCGATACAGTAATTGCTGTATTAAGGGGGTAGCGGAATGCAAGGACGAGCAAAAAAGCGGCTAATGATTTACCGAAAATTATGATTGAGACTACTGCAAGTAGCTGTAAAGGTTGTTGTAACACAATATCTGGGTTGAATAGCATGCCAACCGATACAAAGAACAGAACGGAAAAGGCATCTCTAAGCGGGAGGGATTCTTCAGCTGCTCGATGACTTAATTGAGATTCCCTCATAGCCATCCCGGCAAAGAAAGCCCCGAGCGCGAAAGAGACACCGAAAAGTTCGGCGGAACCAAAAGCAATACCGACGGCAACCGCAATGACGCTTAATGTAAAAAGTTCTCTCGAACCGGTCCGGGCGACTTGCCATAGCAACCAAGGGAACACGCGACGGCCCACAACAAGCATAAGCACAATAAATATCGACACTTTCCCAATCGTAAGCGCAAGCATTTTCAGGATACTGTCTCCTGATTTCTCGACAAGTCCATTTGCATCGCCTCCTAACCATCCGGCGAGTGGTGGTAGAAATACGAGTACTAAGACCATCACTAGATCTTCGACTACAAGCCAGCCGACAGCAATGCGCCCATTTACGGATTCGAGGACACCGTGATTTTCGAGCGCTTTAAGGAGCACTACTGTGCTCGCTACGGAAAGAGCAAGACCGAACACGATGCCAGCGCCAAGACTCCAGCCCCAAAATTTAGAGACAGCTACACCAAGTGCTGTTGCAACTGTGATCTGGATAATGGCACCTGGTAAGGCGATTCGGCGAACGGCCCAGAGGTTGTCTAGAGAGAAGTGTAGCCCAACGCCAAACATGAGTAGAATTACGCCGATTTCAGCAAGCTGACTGGAGAGTCCAATGTCTGCAACAAATCCGGGCGTGCCAGGGCCAAGAATTATGCCGGCAATCATGTAGCCGACTAGAACCGGTAATTTAAAGCGTGCAGCAATGAAACCAAAAATCAATGCAAGTCCAAAACTGGCGGCAATTGTAGTGATCAGGCTAATGCTATGTGGCACGTATTTTTATTTTCTGTGATTAGTTGGTTTTAAATTGCATGTATTTTGAATTTGTTTAGAGTTATTACTCTTAAGGTTATAAGACTATAAATTCTTGAATAATTCATTTACTAAATTTATTGGAAGTAAGAAAAATAGAATCTTAGGCATGGATTTTTAACTAGTATCTCGTGACATAGCAATTAAAGCATGGCGAGCCTGCTGTGCATCGAGCACCATTTCGGGAAAATCAAAATGTAATATTTTTTCATCGGCGCGGACATCAAAACCATCGCAGTCGATGCCTAACATTTCCACATGCAGCACCTCGATTCTATGAAAGTGTTGGCAATAGTGACGCATTGTGTCGCGATGATCCGCGTTCATGTGCGAAATCACATCATTTTCTTGTTGGATTAACGGATGAGGTGGCACCAAATAGCTACTGGCCTCGATCCAGTGAATTTTGCCGAAGCTGCCAATATAACGTAATGCCTGCGGCATGATGCGATAAATTGAAAAATCATGCATGTCGAAGTAGGTTTGTGCTTCCGGAAAGTAACGCAAATAACGTGTGCCAGCTTTGTCTTTATCCGTAATTATTTGCGCTGTCCCCACCACGGTGATGCGTCCTTGTGTCTGGATGTGCGGGCTATCCTGGTTATGCGTTATTAGGCTCACACGCGAGTCATACTGGATGTTTTTGGTGTGCTCCGCTAATGTGCTAATCAGAATGAGTAAGCTGCCATCATGGTCAACCAGATAGGGGGTGATAGAGCCGAACGGATGGCCATCAAATTTTTTAGACAGCGTGCATAGTGCACCATAACGATGAGCACGTAACATTTGGCGAGCTTCGCGCGCATTGTTCATGAATATTCCTGAAAATTATTTATGTATTATTTCCGGGAAAGCGGGAATGAATGCTGTAAGGTAATTAGTATCTCAATTTATGTAGCCAATTTTAATGCAGTTTGCGCGAGCCGCTTGCCGAGCGCGATACATAGTCTTTTTTCGTCTTCGCTAACGGGGTGGTCATTAGCCATTCCTGCGAAATGACTAGCACCATAAGGTGTTCCGCCCTGCTGTGTGGTGGAGAGTTCCGGCTCGGAATAAGGTAGTCCAACGATAATCATACCGTGGTGTATCAGCGGTAACATCATAGATAGTAGTGTACTTTCCTGTCCACCATGCATGGAGCCCGTTGAAGTGAACACGGCAGCGGGCTTGCCGACCAGCGAATGTTGCATCCATAGTGAGCCAGTACCATCCCAGAAGTATTTCATTGGAGCGGCCATGTTGCCAAAGCGCGTGGGGCTTCCAACAGCAATGCCTATGCATTCCTTTAGATCGCATAACTCGGCATAGGGCGCTCCTTCATCAGGTATGCCAGGCGCGGTCGCCTCGCATACTGTGGAAATCTTAGGTACGGTACGCAGTCGTGCCCGAACACCAGATACCTGTTCCACGCCACGTGCTACCAGTTGAGCCATCTGACGCACTGCACCATGCTGGCTGTAATACAGTATAAGAATTTCTTTGTTGGTGGTCATGGGTGTATGGTATTAAAGTTGTTAATTATGTAAAAAATTTGTTTTATCAAAAAATGAATCATAAAAGTTTTCTGGATAAAGTTACTGCATTTTCTGCATTTCATCGTAGATTTATTCGGATAGGTTCGTTTTGTACGGAATTGGTGGCTAGCTTGATTTTGACTGTGTTGCTGTCATTGGTACAGTTAATTGCCGTAGCACTTAATTATTTTCGGTTTTTCAGATATGTTAATTTTTCTGAAGAAATAAACACATGCTTGCTAATACAATGGTGAAAACTGGCGGAAAAATAATTTCGGTTCTATGTGATTTGCGATAGGCAATTACAATTATAAAATCATAAATGCTACTAGATACATGGGGCGTTTTAGTTACCTTACTCGGCGTCGGTCGATCATAAGGTTGATATGACGGATAGCAGCATAATTCTTTGTTTCCTTATTACCTCAAAATCACATCACTTCCAATGTTCACATAAAATTTATGGTGTTGGAATAAATGGGGGAGAGATTTCTGGAATTGGAATAGCTTGATTCAAATTTGCTGGATTAGAGAACGTATGAGGAATAAAGGGTGGTGGAGTAGAAAATTGTGGGGATGAAAGCAGGCGCGATGTGATATTTGGAGTAGACAGCAATCCTGGTGTGATATTTTGGGTAGACAGTAGACCAGTTGTCATGTTTGGGGTAGACAGCAATCTTGATGTGACATTAGGAGTAATCGTCTGCGGAATAGTCCTTGCTGAGGCTGAAACAGCAATTATGCTAAGTAAAGCCAAGATAATTCTGTACATGGACATTTCCCCTACACTGAACCCATGCAGCAGATCGGTGCTGCCCCGTTATTCGCTATGATTGACAGTATTTCATCTACAAAGTTCTGTCGCAGCAGAAAAATCTTGTTAAAAGTTCGACTAAAGTGTGGCTGGGAACTTTGCTGCCAGAGGCTATGCAGGTCAGCAGAGTAACCTTGATATCGGTTTACGCTCCGGCATGAAGTATTATTTGGGGTGGAGACGCGCTACACCAAATCAACATGAGCTGTTGCGCTTCGAACTTGATCCGCCTCGTTCTACTTACCAATGATGCACTAATTATTTGATAGCGATGGAATGTGCGGAATTATTGTTATTACACGAATTATGGTCCGTTCGTTACTAACCTAGTTGTGTGTTTATGCTGTTAAAATCATTTTGTTGCTTTGAGTTAACTGAAGCCGATAAATGCGGCCTGCATGTTCAATTTCTATTTCGCGCTTTAGTTGGAACAAATCCTCACTTTTAATGCGGATGAGTGAATTTTTTTTAGAGTTTGGAACTGACTCGCACACAGTGCCAGAGATTTCTGTTTCGCGTTGAGTTGGCATAGCTATCGAAATCCATTTAATATAAATAAGAATAATTCGTATTATTATTGCTTTATATAAATGCAATTGCAAGTTTTTTTATTACTTGAATGATCACCATTGATGAATATTCAGCGCGGTCCATAAGCCTGATGGAAAGTGTGAAATGAAGTTGAGCTAAGGTAGAATTCGACAGGGGGAGTTTCTGTCTGTAATTTAAATCGTCCTTGTACCCATTTAGAAATCATCAGAAGTTATTATTTTAAGTACAAATAATTTATGCATATGCGAGCGACAAATTCGCGTTTTAATCCGATGGTAGTCAAAGGCATGGGGTATGGCTCTTTGGTATGTGTGAGGAATAATTATGACCGTATTTCAAGCTCTTAAGCAGCGTCTTCAGCAGGAACCGTGTGTTTGGCTGGTTACGGGTGCGGCTGGATTTATTGGGAGCAACTTGGTGGAGGCACTTCTCCGGCTCGAGCAAAATGTTATTGGCCTGGATAATTTTTCTACTGGTCATAGAGAGAATCTAAAGGAGATACAGCATTACGTCACGTCGCAGCAATGGGCTCGGTTTCGTATCATTGAGGGTGATATTCGCGATCTAGGTGTTTGTCGAAAGGCGGTATCAGGTGTGGATTATGTGCTGCATCAAGCGGCACTTGGTTCGGTGCCACGCTCACTTGAGGATCCCATCCTTACTAATGAAAATAACATCTCGGGTTTTCTTAATATGCTGGTGGCGGCGCGCGATGCAGTGGTAAAACGCTTTGTATATGCGGCTTCTAGTTCAACCTATGGTGATCATCTAGGATTGCCCAAAGTTGAAAATTTAATAGGCAAACCGTTGTCGCCTTATGCAGTGACAAAATATGTGAATGAGCTTTATGCCGATGTGTTTAGTCGATGCTATGGATTCCACACAATCGGATTGCGCTATTTCAACATTTTTGGACGTCGCCAGGATCCTAATGGTGCCTATGCAGCGGTCATCCCGAAGTGGGTGGACGGTATGATCAAGAATCAGCCGGTTTATATCAATGGCGACGGAGAAACCAGCCGCGATTTTTGTTATATCGACAACGCTGTGCAAGCCAACCTTCTTGCCGCGACGGTAGAGGATATCGCTGCCGCCAATCAAGTTTATAATATTGCTGTCGGGGATAGAACGACGCTTAATAACCTCTTTGATCAATGCCGAATATTGCTCCTGCCACACTTTCCCCATTTAAAAGAATTTAAACCGGTTTATCGTGATTTTCGCGCAGGTGATGTACGACATTCTCAAGCAGATATTTCAAAAGCCCAGTCTTTGTTGGGTTATACGCCTAGTCATTTTATTGCCCAAGGTCTGAAAGAGTCGATGGCATGGTATGTTAAAAGCTTGGCTTGAATGTAAGAAATGTTATTGAATATCCGGCTTTGGCATGTAGCGTCACTAGGTGGCAATAGTTTCTTCTGCGTGTAATGATAGGCCTCGATTAGCCGGAAATACTATACTAAAGGTGCTGCCTTTCCCTTCTGTGCTGGTAATCTCCAGTCGTGCTTGATGTCGACTGGCTATGTGCTTGACAATGGCTAGCCCCAGACCCGTTCCTCCGGTTTCTCGTGACCGACTGCGGTCTACCCGATAAAAACGTTCGGTCAGGCGCGGAATGTGTTGCGGTGCGATGCCGCTGCCGCTGTCCTGCACACTGAAAACTGGCTGATTGCCTTGCTCGTGCCAACTCACCAAAATCTCGCCCCCTTGCGGAGTGTAATGAATGGCATTTGATATCAAATTACTGAAGGCGCTACGCAATTCGTCGGTGTTGCCAAGCACAGCGCAACTACTTGTTAGTTCTAGCCGTAAAGTGTGTTTCTCCGCACTCAAAGATTGTCCCTCTTGATGCAGCTTGCGTAAAAGCCCAGATACATCCACGGTTTCTTCCTGCAAGGCATTGAGTGTGTCCTCCAGCTTGGACAAGGTAAGTAAATCGTCTACCAGCCTTTCCATGCGGTGCGTTTGTTCGCCCATCAGATGTAGCGCGCGGCGCGTCATGCTGTTTTCAAGGTTGGGCATGTCGTGTAATGTTTCAACAAAACCGTTGACCACGGTAAGCGGTGTGCGTAACTCATGCGACACATTAGCGACAAAATCACGGCGCATGGTTTCAATGCGCTCCAGATGAGTAATGTCGCGGCTGATCAATAGCAGTTTGTTATTGCCGTAAGGAATCAGTTTAATGGACAGTGTCAGCCCGTCCTGCCGCGCACCGCACAGAACCAGCGGTTCGCTGAATTCGTGCAGGGCAAGGTACTGTACGAACTCAGGTTGACGTGCCAGATAAGTGATTTGCTGGCCGATATCGCGCTTGCAGTCCAGGCCGAAATGTTGCTCGGCAAGTGGGTTACACCATTCAATGTGGTAGGCTTCATCAAGTATGGTCACGCCTTCTGGCAGTGCCGAGGTAGCCTGTTCCATGTGCTGTAACGCCGCGACACGTTGTTCGTGTTCTTTGCGATGTTGACGTACCATTCTGTTCAGCCGCGTAAATATCTCCTTCCACATTCCTGGACCATCAGGCACTAAACGTCCATCAGAATCGGCTAGCCAGTGATTTAGTGCTTCAAGCTGGCGCAAATGAAGCACTAGATATATCAGCAAAAATACACTAAAGAATAAGGTGGCGGGTAACGCCCCAACTGTTGTCCACACTAACAAGGAGAGAACCAGGAAGACAAATGGAAAAAAAAGTGCACGCCGCCAAAAATCAAACATGGTGTAGCCTTTAAAAATTACGCTGCGCCATTATTTAGGATGTGCAAAGCGGTAGAAACTACATGTTGACATGATGCAAACAGGATGCAATTGACGGAATGAATTATAGCTATGATTTACTCATTCTTAATTGCATGAAAAACGGTAGCCGCTGCCGCGCACAGTCTGAATCAGTCCATCGAGGTTGGAAGGTTCAAGCGCCTGACGTAGTCGGCGAATATGGACATCCACTGTACGCTCTTCTACAAATACATGATCGCCCCAAACTTGGTCGAGCAGCTGTGAACGACTATAGACTCTCTCGGGATGGGTCATAAAAAAATGTAACAACCGAAATTCTGTCGGCCCCAGATCAATCATCGTACCATTAGCGTTGACCCGATGCATCGCTGGCGATAATTCCAGCTCACCCGCAGTGACTGTTTCATCACTCATTTGTGGCGCGCGGCGGCGTAACACGGCACGGATGCGAGCCATTAGTTCACGCGGCGAAAATGGCTTGGTTATGTAATCGTCTGCGCCTGACTCCAGTCCCAGAATTTTGTCACGTTCATCGGTACGCGCAGTCAGCATTATAATGGGAATGTTGCGTGTACGCTGATCGGCGCGCAGACGGCGTGCCAGTTCCACCCCACTGCTACCGGGTAGCATCCAGTCAAGCAGGATTAGATCTGGTAGCGCATGATTGATGTACGTCCATGCGTTATCGGCATCATATGCCGCGATTGCGCGATAGCCACATTGTGCGATGTTGAATGCCAGCAGCTCTTGTATTGCAGGTTCATCTTCCACTACCAGAATATTAGCAGTCATTATTTCTCCGTCGTTCACATGACAAACAGTTTGCGATGGTATGACAGAATTGTGACAGTAGTATGACGGCCATGTTTGCTACTCAGTTTGATGAACAGACTGGCGGCGGCGCTTTAAATCTGGCAGCAGCGAGCCGACCAACATGCCTGCTGCGCTCATCAGCAAGCCTGCTAGTTGTGGTGGCCACAGTCCTTCAGGATTAAAAATTTCAAGCAATAACCAGGAAGACAATCCTGCGGCAATTGCAAACAACGCCCCTTGTGTGTTTGCACGCTTCCAGTACAGCCCGCACACCAGTGGAATGAATGCTGCCACTAAAGTCACCTTGTAGGCGTTCCCCACCATCGAATAAATACTCGATGTAGATTTTAGCGCAAACAAGGTAACGGCCACGGTGAAGCATACAACGACCATGCGCATGGTCCATAAAAACTGTCTATCACTCTGGTGACCGATAATGCCTTTCAGGATGTTCTCGGTAAAAGTCACTGATGGTGCCAGTAAAGTGCCGCTGGCAGTGCTCATAATGGCAGCAAGCAGCGCACCAAAGAACATCACCTGTGCAAATACTGGTGTATGGTTCATGATCAGCGTAGGCAAAATTAACTGCGCATTTTCGTTAATCAACGAGGCGACCATGATGGGATCGATCAACGTAGCGGAATAAGCCAGAAAAATGGGAATGAAGGCGAACAGAAAATACAGAATGCCACCAAGTAGAGCACCCTGTACGGCAGTTTTTTCATTTTTTGCGGACATTATGCGCTGGAATACGTCCTGCTGTGGGATCGAGCCTAACATCATGGTTACTGCTGCGCCGATGAATGCGAGCACATCTCTCGTTTCCAGCTGTGGCCAGAAAATTAGCTTGTTGGCATGGGCGGCATGGTCTATGACCATGCCTGCACCCCCTGCTATACCGGACAGTAGCAAAGCCAGGTATAACATACCAACTACGATGATCGTCATTTGAAAAGCATCGGTTAACGCCACCGACCACATTCCACCGAACAAGGTGTAAATCAGCACGATGCCAGCACCAACCACCATACCTTCACTGGGTGAAATCGCGCCTTGGGTGATAAAGGAAAACACCAGGCCCAGCGCTGTAATTTGCGCGGATACCCAGCCCAAGTATGAAGCGATAATAGCCAGACTGGTAAGTACCTCCACCGAGCGATCGTAGCGTTTTCGGTAATAGTCGCCGATGGTAATCAGGTTCATCTTATAGAGCTTGGCAGCGAAGAATGTACCCACCAAAATCAGACACATACTGGCACCGAAAGGATCTTCAACTATTCCTCTCAAGCCTTGCTGGACGAACTTTGTGGATATTCCCAATACCGTTTCCGCACCAAACCAGGTAGCAAACACGGTGGCAGTTACAACATACAGTGGTAAGTGCCGGCCAGCCATCACATAATCTTTAACATTATGTACGCGTGTGGCGGCATATAAGCCGATTCCGATAGAAATCATCAGATACAGAATTACGAGCCAAATCAACATAAGTGCCTTGCAAAATCGTAACAGAATGGTCGAATTGTAGCAGCCCGGAGCTGCGATTGAGATCAATAAAAAGGCTCCCGAAGGAGCCTTTGCTTAACTCGAAAATGAGTATTTATAATTTTTCAGCGTGCTCGGCTAAATACTTCGCCACACCTTCAGAAGAGGCATCCATTCCAGCTTCACCCTTGCTCCAGCCAGCAGGACAAACTTCACCATGCTCCTCGTGAAATTGCAATGCATCTACCATACGCAGCATCTCATCAATGTCGCGACCCAGCGGTAGGTCGTTCACTACTTGGTGGCGTACCACACCGCCACGGTCTATAAGAAAGGAACCGCGGAAAGCAACCCCATCTTTATGTTCAACGTCATACGCACGGCAAATGTCGTGTTTAATATCAGCCACGAGTGGGTAGCCTACTTGACCGATTCCGCCCTTATTAACGGGCGTATTTTTCCAAGCTAGATGTGTGAACTGTGAATCAATGGAAATCCCGATTACTTCGGTTTTACGTTCCTTGAAATCGTTTAGACGATGATCGAATGCAATTAATTCGGAAGGACAAACGAAAGTAAAGTCCAGTGGGTAAAAGAATACCACCCCATATTTGCCCTCCAAGTGGCGACTTAAGTTAAAAGTTTCGTTTATTTCATTATTACCCATCACTGCAACAGCAGTAAAATCGGGTGCAAGCTTACCGACGAGAACGGCCATGATTTTTTCCTTTGGTTGACTGAATTGCTAAGGTATAGAATTTAGCGAGGGATGGAGTGGCTGTCAACCATAATACATTGAGGCAAGCTGGCAAAAAATCCAATGTTTCTCAAATGCTGACGATAAGGAAGGAGGTTGGAATGGAACCTCGAGTTTAACTATATATTTAATACTTTTGGTAGCTTGTACCCACACTTGGAGCGCTTCATGGACTGTAACTGGATTATCCGTTTTGCCAGCATGGTTGCGATTGGTCTGCTGACCACTGCCTGTGCGACGCTGCCCGAAGTACGGTATCTCAAAAGTTCACTGGTAGCGCCAGAAAATCCAACGGTGATTAATGCACAAGGCACGCTTAGTGCAAAAAAATCGAATTCCCTGCTGGTCAAACGTTGGCGCAATTCACACATGGATGTAGCAGCGCTGGCGGCACTGGAAGAAGCGGCTACGGGCAGTCCTTTAATCGCTGGTAACAAAGTCACCTTGCTTTATGATGGGCCACAAACCATGGCCGCAATGACCGAGGCGATCAGTGCGGCCAAGGATCACATTAACTTGGAAACCTATATTTTCGATCAGGATGAGTTGGGTATCCGCTTTGCGGATCTTCTTATCTCCCGCCAACGTGCCGGGGTACAAGTCAATATTATTTACGACAGCGTCGGCACGATTGGTACGCCGCAGGCATTTTTCGACAAAATGCGCGATGCCGGAATTCAGCTATTGGCCTTTAATCCTGTGAACCCACTGAAGTTGACGGGGGCATGGGGGCCGAATAACCGTGATCACCGGAAAATTCTAGTTGTCGATGGTGTAGTCGCCTTTACAGGTGGTGTGAATATCAGCAGCACCTATGCCAACAGTTCGTTATTCCGCTCAAAAGCCAAGCGTAGTACCAAAGTCGGTTGGCGCGATACCCATATAAAGATTGAAGGGCCGGGGGTTGCCGCATTGCAGTGGGCATTTTTAAATACCTGGGCCAGCCAGCAATCCTCTGATCTTCCGGACAACGATTTTTTCCCGCCATTAAAAGAGGTCGGCAACAAGCTTGTCCGGGTGCTGGTTAGCGAACCCGGTGGCGATTATGATACGTACAAGGCTTATGTTCTGGCGATACAAGAGGCAAAGAAAACAATCCATATTACCTGTGCTTATTTTGTTCCAGACGCGCAGATACTGCGGGCGTTAATTGATGCTGCGCATCGTGGTGTTGAGGTTAAAATTATTTTGCCTGGAGTAACGGACAGCGGCTTGGTCTTCCATGCAGCGCAATCCTTTTACAGCGAAATGTTGGCCAACGGGATCAAAATCTATCAGCTGCAAATTGCGGTCTTGCATGCCAAGACCGCCGTGATCGACAAGGTTTGGTCGACGGTAGGGTCGACCAATATTGATACCCGTAGTTTTTTGCATAACAATGAAATCAACGTGGTGGTCTTTGGCGATGAATTCGGCACTGCGATGGAAAATGCGTTTTTCGAAGACCTTCGCAATTCAATCGAAATTACCAAGGAAACATGGGAACAACGTTCACTGGGCAATCGACTTAAAGAATGGGTTGCTCGCAGATTTGAGTATTGGCTGTGAGGTGTTCCTCGTGGGCATATTGAAGGTTTGAATTTAACTGGGCTGAAATAACGAATGTCAGAATTATTGACAATGCATGGTTTCTAATTGTTCTCCCATAAATCTTTGTTGTTAACATTACGCGGCTGGACTAATCCAAAATGTTTATAGGCATTAGCGGTCGCCACTCTTCCGCGCGCGGTACGTTGCAAATAGCCCTGTTGAATTAAATAAGGTTCCAGCACATCTTCAATGGTATCGCGCTCCTCACCGATGGCAGCGGCAAGGTTATCTACGCCTACTGGGCCACCGGTAAACTTTTCGATTACGGTCAACAATAGTTTTCTATCCATCATGTCCAACCCCTGCATATCCACGTCGAGCATGGTAAGTGCGGCATCTGCCACTTTGCGCGTCGCTTCGCCTTGCGCCCTCACTTCGGCAAAGTCGCGCACGCGGCGTAGCAATCTATTTGCAATACGTGGCGTACCGCGTGAACGTTTTGCAATTTCCAGCGCTCCATCGGGTGAGATCGGTAATTCCAATAAACCGGAAGAGCGTGTCACGATGCGCTGTAGTTCGCTAGTGGTGTAAAACTCCAAACGCGCCACGATACCAAAACGGTCGCGCAGAGGGTTGGTCAACATACCGGCACGAGTTGTTGCTCCCACCAGAGTGAATGGGGGCAAGTCCAGTTTTACCGAGCGCGCGGCGGGACCTTCGCCGATCATGATATCGATCTGATAGTCTTCCAGTGCGGGATACAGGATTTCTTCCACCACTGGCGACAGACGATGGATTTCATCGATAAACAGTACATCGTTTGGTTCGAGATTGGTTAACAAGGCAGCAAGGTCGCCGGCCCGTTCCAAAACTGGCCCGGACGTATGGCGCATATTGACACCCATTTCGCGTGCGATGATATGTGCCAAAGTCGTCTTGCCCAGTCCTGGCGGACCGAACAGTAGCACATGGTCAAGTGGCTCCTTGCGTTTGCGAGCTGCTTCAATGAAAATTTCCAGCTGCCCGCGTATTTTTTCCTGGCCAACATATTCGTCCAGATGTTTAGGGCGTAATGCACGCTCCTGCATTTCCTCCTGTAAAGAGGCGGTAGCGGGAGAAATAATGCGATCAACTGCGGTCAGATTATCGTTTTGGATCATGACTTGGATAATAGCTTAAGTGCTTGGCGGATGCCGTCCGCCAAATTTGCATCGGCAGGTAATTGTTTGGCTGCCCAGTCGGCTTCTTTTGCGCTGTAGCCTAACGCCAACAGCGCATTGGTAATATCGTTGCCATGTGGCGTCGCAACACCACTTGCGCCGCCCGATACGGACACGATGAACTTATCTTGCAGTTCCAGCAACAGCCGCTCGGCAGTTTTTTTACCAACACCTGGAATTCTGGTTAACAGTCCTACCTCTTTATTTGCCACGGCAATGGCAAGATCATTTAAGCTCAAGCCAGACAGCACCGACAGCGCCAACTTCGGCCCCACGCCACTAATTTTCAACAAGTGACGAAACACCGCGCGCTCGTCCTCAGAAGCAAAACCATAGAGCAGGTGTGCATCTTCGCGAACGATAAGTTGGGTATGTAACACCACACGTTCATGCAGTACAGGCAGATTATAGAAGGTGCTCATCGGCACATTCACTTCATACCCCACGCCTTGAACATCCAATAAAATTTGCGGTGGATTTTTTTCCAACAAGTTACCTGTTAAACGCCCAATCATGTCTTCCTTGTTAATCCTTTTTGGCTAATCGTGCAGACGCGATAATTATTGCATTCGAAAAATTACAATCGCGTTTAATCTATGGTTAGAGAAATTATCATGTTTTTAAGTTAATCTGCCATTGCGCATGCGCATGCCTTTGGTCGCCAGCCGGCCTAACCCCATACCAGCGTGCGCATGACAAATCGCACACGCCAGCGCATCCGCTGCATCCGGGCTGGGAGAGCCAGATAATTCTAGCAGTCGCTGTACCATGTCTTGCACCTGTTCTTTTTTTGCATGGCCGTTACCGACCACTGCCTGTTTTACTTGTAACGCCGTGTATTCCGCAACCGGCAGGCTCGCCAGTACCGCAGCGCAAATTGCTGCACCACGTGCCTGCCCCAGTAGCAAGGTGGATTGCGGATTGACGTTAACGAATACTTTTTCTACTGCCACCAGCTGCGGCTGATGCATTTCAATCACTTCACGTAATGAATTAAGAATGACTTTAAGACGCTCAGGCAAATCGCCGCTCGGCGTTTTGATAAAACCGCTGGCGACATAAATGAGTTTCTGTCCCACTTTGTCCAGTACGCCAAATCCGGTGATGCGCAGACCGGGGTCTATCCCTAAAATGCGTGTAACTGAAGAAAGGCTCACTTGGTGTAGGGAGGGTTTACTCTTGTCTCTTATTCCTTCTATTCCCTTTATTCCCTCTTCATTCATTCCACGATCACGGCTGTTGTGTACACTTCTTGCACATCATCAAGGTTTTCCAGCGCATCCAAAAGTTTTTGCATGCGCACTGCATCGTCACCCGTAAATAGAACTTCGACAATAGGTTTCATAATTATCTCTGCCATTTCCGGCTTAAAGCCCGCGGCTTCCAAGCGCTGCTTAACCTCGATAAAATCATTGGGCGCAGTAATAACTTCGATACTACCGTCATCATTGCTCATTACGTCCTCTGCTCCGGCGTCCAGTACGACTTCCATGAGCACGTTTTCATCGATGCCAGGTGCAAAAACCATCTGTCCGCAATGTTTAAATAGAAATGACACAGAGCCATCTGTGCCGAGATTGCCGCCGTACTTTGTAAAAGCATGGCGCACATCGGCCACGGTGCGTGTCTTATTGTCGGTCATACAATCTACCATTACCGCTGCGCCATTGATGCCGTAGCCTTCGTAGCGAAGCTCAAGATAATCCACACCTTCCAGTTCGCCGCTGCCGCGTTTAATGGCACGTTCCACATTATCTTTAGGCATATTCTGGTCATAGGCTTTTTCCATCGCCAATCGCAGACGTGGATTAGTGGCCGGATCGCTGTCGCCCAACCTGGCCGCCACGGTAATTTCCTTGATCAAGCGTGTAAAAATTTTGCCCCGCCTTTCATCCTGGCGACCTTTGCGATGTTGAATATTTGCCCATTTACTATGACCTGCCATGATATTTCTCCGGTGATTGATTCGCGCATTTCGAGTGCCGCAAGGATTTGTATCCTGATAATGTAGCGCGGATTTAAATTTGAAATGCAACAGCTGATAATAAAGTAATTCTTTGATCGTTTTAGTGTAGCGTACCTTATCTTTAAAGAATACCGGAAATAATGTTCTGTCTCTTAGCACTTTGCGAGACTAATGCTTGAGGTTGCCTATCATATTATTACACCTACAATAGATGTTTTTTGTCTCATGGTAGGGTGGTGCATCAGTTTCAAACTGCGGATGCCATTGGCATGGTGATCATCATTCAGTGCTGAGTCCTTTTTCCACTTGCCTCATCGTAAAATTGCAGATGCAATATCCAGGTCGTGAGCAGTCAATGCGCGTGCTACTCAGTGCACGTGGCTTCGCTTCGACGGCCTTGATGTTTTTTCTAAAGTAAGGAATTTTGCTGATAGATTGGGAGGTTGATGTATTTGTAGCCCTCTTACAATTACCTGAACAAGAAGAAAATCAAGAATGGTGTTTCACTAGCTGAGATTGGTGTGTTTTATATGCCACCAAATTTGTAAACATAGCGTTACGAATGAAAATCCATATTATCTGATATCTTTGTCGTATAGTTTGTATTAGGCGCAAAAGGTTAGGACTTATCAAGGCCTGTTTGCAAAATGGGAAGTCAATAGACTTTTGTTTTATGAACCGAATTAAGGAGAATGTAATGCCCAATGTAGAAGAAGTGCGACCAAGAATCTGGGATGATGTTATTAATTTATACGATGATGGCAAATATTCAGCAATTTGGGGATGTCGTGAGCAAGCGGCACTGCGTAGTTTGGGAGTCCGCTGGAATGGTGACGAAAAATATGTTGGCTATCCAAATCAGGGGAAAAATCCAGTTTGGTATAGCGAACCAGATTTTTTGCAACACTCTATTCTTGAGACTCTTCTAGATAAGGTGAAATCCATGTCCAACCATCCCAAAAAAGAAGAGTTTATAAATAATATTCTAATTGCATTGCTAGAAAACGCACCAAGGCACCCCTGATTTTTCAACTATGAAAGAAATAATTTGTGATGAGGAAAATATTATTCGTTTTTTTAAGCTTACTTCTCTCCGCATGTGACTCAAAGATAGATGGAACATATTCCAACAACATGACTGGGATAGCTGAGCAAAAGGTGAGCTTTACATTTCAGCCAAACGGAACAGCTCGCATGTCTATCGGGAGCGACACGCTACCAATAGAAATACCGTACGAAATAAGTGGGAATAAGATTAAACTGTCTGGGGTTGAAGGTGATCAAACTGTTATCATTTTAGATGATGGTGATTTGATAATGAACGGGCTACGACTCACAAAAGAAACTGTGTCAAAGTACCCTACTGTTGTTGAGATCCCCGCACAGACAACAAAATCCACACCAAACACAGTACCTGTGGCTGTCGCCGAACCTAAGCCTGTTACTGTAACAATGCCAACTTCCATACAAATTCAATTGTCACAGCAAACGAAGTGGGTGCCAAGTTTCGATTGTGCCAAGGCATCAAATTTTGCTGAGAAGGCGATTTGCACCGATTCCTTGCTCGGAAAATTGGATGGTAAATTATCGGAAAATTATAAAAACATGCGCGCGTCAGACATTGGAGATGGTGTCAGAAATACCCTGAAAGGAACTCAGAAGAGATGGCTCACAGAGCGCAACAAATGTACAAACAACCAATGCTTGGCTGAAGTCTATAGAAAGCGTATTGACGAAATTTGCGATTATCGTGTTATATCGGGAGTGAATCCAATTTGCACATCCACCGATGACATCAAATAGGCCTAAGATTTAACTCCACTAGGTGCTACGCCAAAGGCGGCACAACACCAATGTATTCTCAAACATAAAGCAGCAGTACTGTTAATTTCCAGTACCCATACATGAGCAATTCCCGTCTTGCCAAACTTTCAACCATGGTTTTAAGAAAGTTAAAATTGTAACTATTGATCCAGCCCGATAAAGTACCAAGCGGTATATCGAGAGCGCTTGCCCTGAAAGTAGCCCAGAATCGTTCCATGGTAGTCGGATGTTGACAATGATGTGTACCAGATGTTAATTTTGCATACGCGCCGATTTGAGGAACAGCTTGCGGGCGCTTTATAAATACAGCTAAAGCGGGTGAAGCCCGGTTTAGCTTAAGCTATCCGGGTTTTTTATTTTGCACGAGGGAGTACGTTATGCCAGAACAATCTAACCAAGCAGAAAAATTTACTCAGCTGGAAACACTCGCAGTACACGCGGGTACAAAGCGCAGCCAATTTAATGAACATAGTGAGGCACTGTTTCTCACTTCCAGTTACGTATTCGATAGCGCGGCTCAAGCCGCCGCACGCTTTATCGGTGCAGAGCCGGGTAATATTTATTCGCGCTTCACCAACCCTACCGTTACTATGTTTGAGGAGCGTTTAGCCGCGCTGGAAGGTGCGGAGCAGTGTGTGGCGATGGCGTCAGGTATGTCGGCAATTTTGGCGTGCTGCATGGGTTTGCTGAAAAACGGGGATCACATCGTTGCTTCGCGCAGTATATTTGGTTCGACAGTAAATTTGTTTGGCACCATCTTTAAACGTTTTGGTGTAGACACAACTTTTGTTTCTGCCACTGATGTGAACGAGTGGGAAGTTGCGATACGACCTAGCACACGGCTATTTTTTCTGGAGACGCCGTCTAATCCGCTTACTGAAATATCTGACATTGCAGGCATTGCGGCAGTGGCGAAGCAGCATGGTGTATTGCTGGCAGTAGACAATTGTTTTTGTACCCCCGTGCTGCAACGTCCGCTGGAATTAGGCGCGGACATCGTGATTCATTCCGCTACTAAATATCTTGATGGGCAAGGACGTGTATTGGGCGGTGCAGTGCTGGGCAGCAAGAAAGTGATGGAGCCTATCTATCAGTTTTTGCGTACGGCGGGGCCGACTATGAGCGCATTCAACGCATGGGTATTTCTGAAGGGCATGGAGACGTTGAAGATTCGTATGGATGCCCACAGCGCTAATGCGCTGTCCGTGGCGCAATGGCTGGAGGCGCAGGATAATGTGGTGCGGGTGTATTACCCCGGTCTGCCGTCTCATCCACAACATGAACTGGCGATAAAGCAGCAAAAGGCGGGTGGCGGTATCGTATCGTTTGAAATAAAGGGTGGTAGAGAGGAAGCTTGGCGTCTTATTGATAGTACGCGCATGGTTTCGATTACCGCTAACTTGGGCGATACCAAGACCACATTAACTCACCCAGCCACCACCACGCATGCCCGTATCACTCAGGAGGCTAGAGATGCAGCGGGTATTAGTGAGGGCTTGCTGCGCATTGCGGTCGGATTGGAAGCCGCGAGCGATATCCAGGCCGATCTGGCACGCGGGTTGTACATATAAAAAGCTGCCATCTTTGGGTAGCTTGATTTAAATGATGACATAAATTTTCGTGCGAGTAGTTCAAGCGTGAAATGACCAGCCAATGAAATGATGCTTGTGAATCGTGATATTGAAAATTTGGCAATACAAATCGGCAGTGCGCTAAAGTCACATGGTCTTGTGTTGACCACAGCCGAGTCATGCACGGGCGGTGCGGTGGCCAGTGCCATTACTGATATTGCGGGCAGTTCCGAATGGTTTGAGCGTGGCTTTATTACTTATTCAAATGAGGCTAAACGCGAGATGCTGGGCGTTGCTCAAGATACTCTGATGCGTTACGGAGCAGTAAGCGAGGCCGTCGTGCGTGAAATGATAGCGGGCGCGTTGCACCATAGCCATGCACAGGTGGTATTGGCAGTCAGTGGTATTGCCGGGCCAGCGGGCGGGACGCCGGACAAGCCTGTTGGTACAGTGTGGTTTGCTTGGGAGATTAAGGGTGGGCAGTGTATTGCGTGCCTGCATCATTTTTCTGGTAACCGTGCAGAAATTCGCACGCAGTCTGTAGGTGTAGCTTTGCAGGGAGTGTTGCAACTGCTGCATCAGGTAACGGAAGTAGCTTAAGATCGTGTCGGCTATGGTCATCCTGTTTTTAAAAATCAGGAAATTTTAAATTGATCTAATCCGAGTCTTTCTAGTTCGGACCCGGATGGCTTATGCCATAATCATGTATCATTTTTGAAGGGAAAATTGCATGGATGATAATAAAAGCAAGGCACTTGCGGCGGCTCTGAGTCAGATTGAAAAGCAGTTTGGCAAGGGTTCTATAATGCGTTTGGGCGAGCATGATATTGCGCGTGATATTCATGTGGTTTCGACTGGATCATTAGGGTTGGATATCGCGCTGGGCGTGGGTGGCCTGCCGCGTGGTCGTGTAATCGAAATCTACGGACCGGAATCGTCTGGCAAGACTACACTCACATTGCAAGTGATCGCTGAAATGCAAAAATTAGGTGGCACCGCTGCATTTATAGATGCAGAACATGCGCTTGATCCGCAATATGCTCAAAAACTGGGCGTGAATGTTAGTGAGCTGCTTATTTCTCAACCGGATAACGGTGAGCAAGCATTGGAAATCGCGGATATGTTGGTGCGTTCGGCTGCTGTGGATGTGGTGGTGGTTGATTCTGTGGCAGCGCTCACTCCTAAGGCAGAAATTGAAGGAGAAATGGGTGAGCCGCAAATGGGCTTGCAGGCACGTTTGATGTCGCAGGCATTACGCAAGTTGACCGCTAACATCAAGCGTTCTAATACTACGGTGATTTTTATTAATCAGATACGTATGAAAATCGGTGTGATGTTTGGTAGCCCGGAAACTACCACCGGAGGTAATGCTCTAAAATTCTATGCTTCAGTTCGGCTGGATATTCGTCGTGTCGGTGCGATCAAGAAGGGCGATGAGATAATCGGTTCAGAAACCCGTGTGAAGGTGGTCAAGAACAAGGTGGCGCCACCGTTCAAACAGGCAGAATTCGATATCTTGTATGGTGAAGGTATTTCTCGTGAAGGCGAAATCGTCGAATTGGGAGTACTGCATAAGCTGGTCGAGAAAGCGGGTGCTTGGTATAGCTACAAAGGCGAGAAAATTGGTCAGGGCAAAGATAATGCGCGCGAATATCTTAAAGAGCATTCTGAAATAGCAATTGAAATTGAGAACAAAATCCGCGCTGTGGCTGGTGTAATTGCGCTCAATGATGGAACAGAAAGTGGTGTCAAAGAAGCCTGAGTTAAATCTGCACACCCGCGCCATGAAATATTTGGTGCGACGTGAATACAGCCGTGCCGAACTTCACGCGAAGCTTTTGCTTCAAGCTACGCCAGACGACAATGTGGATAGGGTTTTGGATGAATTAGCGGCGTGCGGTTGGCTATCTGATTTTCGTGCAGCTGAGCAGTTGGTGCGCATGCGCCGCAATCGTTTCGGCATGCAGCGCATTACATATGAACTTCGCCAGAAAGGTATAGGCGAAGATTTGATTAGCGATGCGTTACCGCAAATGAGAGATACCGAACTGGAAGTAGCACGCAGCATCTGGCAAAAAAAGTTCGGCATTACCCCTGGCAATGCGAAGGAAAAAGCCAAGCAGATACGCTTTATGCAATCACGCGGCTTTACGCCGGATGTGATTTTTAAGATATTACGGGGTACAGACGATGGGGGGTAGGTCGTTTGTTCATCAGTCGGTATGTAATCGCAGTAGGCAGATTAGAGAGATTTTAGAATCCGGGTTAATGATCCCGTCTGTAGTAGTAACCTTATATCCTGCACTAATAATTCGGTGCGCTGGTTATAGGGGGAAAGCAATATGGGTTTACCGCCTGTGCCAATTAGGTAAGTGCCATCGGAATGATCCAGTGTATAGCTTCCTTTTTCGACCCGTTTTTCATAATTGACGCCAAATGTCTTGGCTACCTGTGCAGTAGTTTGGGCATCGCCGTACAAACCCAGGAAAGACGGGTGAAAAAAAGGGACATATTCAGCCAATAGTTTTGGCGTATCGCGTTCTGGATCCAGTGTGATAAATAGCACTTGCACTTTTTCTGCATCCTTACCAAGTAGGCGCATCACCTGTGCTAGGTCAGCCAGCGTCGTCGGACAAATTTCGGGACAGTGGGTATAACCAAAAAACAATACCACTACCTTGTCTTTGAAATCGGATAATTTGCGTATTTTGCCGTTGGGGTCGGTGAGATGGAAATCCACAGGTTTTTCAGCATACCGCCAACTAACGTCAATGGCTTGGAATGGTGTAGGTAGATTGGATTTTTCGCAACCGACTAGCAGCGTCATAAATAACAGTAAAAACAGGTTACGCACTTATTCTCCTTACAACCATCAGTAATTGCACGGATGGATAATTATAAAATTACGAAAACGATATCAGTTTAAGCTGATGCAAAAGATGAGGGGTGCACAACAACCAATCAGTTGTGGCAGGCTTCCACTATTGTGATGTGAGTGGTTATAGGGAAAATTATATGATTCATGTTTAGATTGAACATCAGCACAGAGGGCGCCAATGTTAGCGTCCCCGTTTTCCTATACAGGCTTGTAGCCCGGGCAGGCAAAGTATTTCCAGTGATCTATTGCGTACATTAATCAGTTTACTTTCCTGTAGATGCGACAGTGCGCGGCTGACGGTTTCCAGTTTCAATCCAAGATAGCTGCCGATTTCTTGACGCGTCATGCGTAATTGGAATGATGTGGGGGAATAACCGCGCACCGCAAAACGCTGCGATAAATTGAGTAGGAAAGCAGCTAAGCGTTCCTCAGCACGCATTGATCCAAGCAGCAGCATAATGTTTTGATCGCGAACGATTTCTCGGCTAAGGATGCGGTGCAGATGTCTCTGTAGGGGAGGGAGTTCTCGACCGAGATCCTCCAGTCGATTAAAGGGAATTTCACATATTTCACAGTCTTCAAGTGCTACGGCATCGCAAGTGTGCGTATCACTACTAATACCATCCATGCCGATAATTTCTCCAGCCATCTGAAAGCCGGTCACTTGTTCGCGTCCGTCTTCATTGAGGATCTGGGTTTTGAAAAAACCAGTACGAATTGCATATAGCGCCTGAAATTTATCTCCGCTCCGATATAAGATGCTGCCATGACGATAAACACCCTTGCGGGTAATTAAATCATCCAAGCGTGCCATTTCGATATTACTCAGGTTAACGGGCAGGCACAGTTTGCGTAGATTACAAGTCGAGCATGCAGTTTTCAGCGAATTGTTGGGAACAGATTTGTGCATGGTATGGATTTTTATAAGGTATTTTGATACGTGGCATTTTGATTTTAATTAGGGCAAAAAATTAATATATAGGGAAAAATTATATGTTAATTTTGACATATATCAAGCCGTAAGTGAAAAATTTCCAATGTATAATTATATTTGTGATGGGACGACTGTTAATTAATGCAGTCCTAGTGTGATTTACGGTGGGTAATTTTTCGACTAAGTGTGATGTCGAAAATTCTTACATCTTATGATAATAATAGCCAGAAAAACTAAAAGCTGATCAAGCATCCGAAAAGTATAGTTTTGTTTATTAGACAATTATATTTTGTATGTATTATATGGCATGTATTTTGCTTAAGTTGTTAGGTGTGTTCTACCGTCTCCTTATTATTTACTTGTGCTAAAAATTAAGTTGAAGCAGTGCATGTAATGCAGGGTGCAACTTTAAAAGGATAATTATTGATGACTATCAATTTGGATCAAAATGATGAGCTGGAAAAACAACAATTATCTCAGGGTACGGATGATCAAATAAAATTTTCAGGTGAATCTCGCAGACGATTTGCGACGTCTGGTTTGGCTGTATCAGGGATAATTCTGACTCTTTCGAGTCGACCTGTATTGGGCGATACGTTTTGCATGTCACCATCTGGATTTATATCTGGTAACACCAGTCAGCATGGCGCTTGTCCTCCAGTGTCCACGGTTACCACTAAACTGGTTACCAATCCGGACGAAACATTTTTAGCCGCATTTCCAAAGTCAAGTCAATCAAATACGTCATATAATGATAAACGCTTGTCAGATATGCTGACAATTCCTTGGCCAGAGCCAAAACCTGCCACAGTAACCGCTCCAGTACAGGTAGAGAAGAATAAATTGGGAGCGGCGAGCTATATGACGACCTTTAGCGGTTCATCAGGCTCGAGTTCTTTGGGGCAAAAGGGCAAGGGGTCAAAGAATACTACAGTACCAACTTCAACTACCTCAACTTCTGTCATTGCACCTCCCAACCCTCCTTTTCAAACACAAGAATTATTACAGCATCTTGTAAAAGCATTACAAAATGCGAGAAGTGGCGCTACCCCTTATTTGACTGTAGGTACAATTCAATCGATGTTCTATGAGTGGCAGGATCATGGCACTTTTTCTCCAACTGCCAATGTAAATTGGAATGCTTCGGAAATTATTTATTATTTAAAGCTAACTCAAAGTAATTGAATTAGCTTCATATTGGATTTTCGCCTTATTTTCCTTTCACACATTGTGATTAAACATGAAATGGCAAGTAATTCCTGATCAGATAGTAAACTGTTGCTCATGGAATGATGAATTAGTGTTTTATAACAAACTTTCCGGAGATACGCATCTGCTTGGTTCAATGGCAACTCAAGTATTGCTGGAATTACAGCAGTCGCCATTAGATATGCTATTGTTGACAGAAGCACTTGCTCCACGTTTACAAGCCAAAACGGTAACGTATGAGGAATTTTCATTCCAAACTGAACACCTTCTCAATGAGCTTAATACGCTTGGATTGATAGAATGTAGCTGATTTGAATGTTTCTGCATTAACTCCATCAGAACTCAAACGCCGTCTTAGAAAGACGGGGATCTTTCTGCAAACCGGTTCTTTTACCACGTACCTCAAAACTTCGATTTCCTGTGTGGTTGAGGGTATTGGTCTGCTTTACGCTGATTATCCCTTGGTCGAACAAGATGGTTTCGCAGATTTTCACATTACTCTGGTGCGCCCACGTAATCTGAGGCGATGGTTCAAGCCACAGGCGCTGTTTTTATTTGATGGAAATACTATATTTAAACCTCTACCGCTCGATCAGGCATTTCCCATGTTGGAGTGGGGGCTTAATTGGTGCGTATCAAATCATGTTAACCACTGTTTAGTTATTCATGCGGCGGTGGTTGAAAAAAATGGGTATGCTGTAATTATGCCCGCTCCTCCTGGTTCGGGTAAAAGCACTTTGTGTGCAGCTTTGATAAACCGTGGGTGGAGATTGCTGTCTGATGAGCTTGCTTTAGTTCGTGTTGGTGATGGGAAACTCATTCCACTCCCGCGCCCTGTTAGTTTAAAAAATGAATCTATCGAGATCATCAGACATTATGAGCCAAAAGCGATTTTCAGCCGCAAGGTGGCAGATACGATTAAGGGTACGGTTGCTCATATGAAAGCACCGTCTGATAGTTTAGTTCGAGCTACAGAGGTCGTTCAGGTTGCGTGGATTATTTTTCCCAAGTATCAGGCTGGCGCTAAGGCGTGTTTGGAGGTATTGCCCCAATCCCGTGCTTTCATGCGGGTTGCGGATAATTCGTTTAATTACAGTCTTCTGGGTCTTAGTGGCTTTAAAACCATGACGAATTTGATTGATGCGTCTCTGTGTTATGACTTTAAGTACAGTAAGTTGGATGATGCCATTGAAATGTTTGGTGCATTAAAGCCGAAAGTTTGAGAAGGTAGTATCTGTATTTTAAATAGCAGTTATTTATGATCAAGTTATTCTTAGGCTTCCTTTATGTAAAGAGGCGAATCAAATTGTTAGAGTGGATGGATTTTTGTTTTTGCAAGAGCTTGAGAGTTTATTATTTATACTATTGTACATAGAGCACATCAATTATTTTTGATAGGCATTATCAAATGTGATCCAAAATTATCTAATATTGCAAGCTCTTCGAGAGCCAGAAGCATTAATTTCTTTGAGTTTACCTGATTGGGATTTACTCATACGCCAAGCACGCCGTGCCAATTTGTTGGCACGCATTTGCATTTTACTAGACGAACGTGGCTTACTTGAACGGGTGCCGTCAAAACCTCGCAAACATCTGAAATGGTCACGCGTAACCTCTGAAAAACAGATACAAGCTGTCCATTGGGAAATTACCCAAATTCGAAATGCTTTGGCGAAAATAGGGATGCCAGTCATCCTCCTTAAGGGCGCTGCTTATGTAATGGCAAAATTGCCGTCCGCTAAGGGGAGATTATTTTCCGATATAGACATCATAGTACCTAAAGATAGTCTCAATGCTGTAGAGGCCGCTTTGATGCTTCATGGTTGGGCTGCGACGCATCACGATGCCTATGACCAGCGCTACTATCGCACATGGATGCATGAACTACCTCCTATGCAGCATATTAAACGGATGACCGTCATCGACGTGCATCATGCGATTTTGCCGGAAACGGCCGCTCTTCACCCTGATTCGGCAAAGCTTTTGGCTGCGGCGCAATTACTTGATGGTTACGACGATTTAAAGGTATTTGCACCGATCGACATGGTGCTCCATAGTGCAGTTCACCTATTTTATAATGATCAACTGGATCAAGGTCTGCGGGATTTGGTTGATATTGATAGCTTGTTACGTCATTTCAATAGTTTGCCAGCATTCTGGCCTAGCCTAGCTGTGCGAGCGCGGGAACTTGAATTAAGTCGCCCACTTTTTTACGCCTTGCGCTATGCTGTCCATTTTTTGAAGACTCCCATCCCTTTAGATATGATAATAGCAGCACAAATTGGTCGCCCCAACTCATTAACCTTGATGTTGATAGATCAGCTTTTTGAACGTGCGCTCATGCCAGCCCACAAAAGCTGTTCTGATTGGTTAACTGGTGCAGCGCGGCAGATACTTTATGTACGTGCAACTTGGTTACGTATGCCCTCTCTTCTGCTTGTACGTCATTTGTTTCATAAGGCTTTCATTTCACCTAAGGTTGAATGATGGTGTTTCGGATACGGTTGAATTGCGCTGTATTAAATTGTTCGTTGTTTCTGTCTTTGGATCAGTAGAAATTGGGTTATTAAACTACTTAATACAGTAAAGATAAGGATAATCTCATCATGAGCGATGTGGAGACATCATTGATCAAGCTTCAGGATTTGTCTAATTTTTTAGAAAAAGGGAATCTCCATAACAATCTTGCACAGCTAGCTGAAATGACGGCAAAAATATTGAGCGCCATTAATTGCTCAATCATGCTGCTAAATGATAATAAATCCGATAATTTCCTTATGAGTGTGTGTGCTAGCTACGGCCCGCTACCGGCTGCAGCGTATAAAGAGTTGATAGGGAAGGGCGACGGGATCGCCGGCTATGTGATTGCTACCGGACAATCATTGTTGATCGAAGATATTAATCGTTCTGAGTTCGCTAAGTTGGCTCGACGTGCAAATGAACCTGGTAAAAGTTTGATTTCTTCGCCTATCACTATTGGTGGGCACATTATAGGTGTAGTTAATATAAGTGGCCACATGCGCAATTGCGCATTCAATCTGGTTGACTTAAATCTTCTTAATGTGGTTGCTTTATTTATCGGTAAATCGATCCAGTCAATCCAATTGCAGAGCATTCTGAATTCGCGCTTTGCCCAACTGGCGCTAGCTCAAGAAGCCCAGAATAATGTGGGTGCATCTTTAGATAGCGTTTTTCACAATCCTGATCAAGTAGCGAAAATATTTGCAAAATCTTTCTACAAAGAAATGGCTCGAGGAGGATTCAATTCAAATCAAATTATTAGTGCAGCTTCGGAAATTATTAGCCAGTTGAGTGAGAATTTGCAACATCATAGTCAGCGTATGGAAAGGAATATGGCTAAATCATCAGGTGATATACCGTCATCACAGAAAGCTGCTCCATCAGGTGAGCTTTAAGATTCGTATGTCCGCTGTTTAATCAGAAGCCGTATTTCATTTCTGCAAATAACAATGAGTTATCTCGCAGTCTACCGAAGAACGTGTTACTGTCTCCTCGATAAATATCCACGCCAAGTGATCCTTTCACGTTGTCACTAAAGGCATAGACTAGTTTAGGCCTTATGAAATAATTGTTCTGTCCAAAAGAGCCGACAGCAGCGATCTCACCTTCCAGTGTTTCATTAAGCCATTTGTTGCTGACCCGGATACTTACGCCATGCTGGGAACGGCTGAATTGATTCCATAGTGCAGCTGTTTGAATTGCGACTGGACGCAGAAGAGGGTCTGTTATCGCTTGTGGGTCGGAATAATTTGTAACATAACGAAGATAATATTGAATATTGATATTAAGGTAATCGAAAAAAGTTCTGTCACCGCCCATCACCATGTAAAGAAATGGTTTTTTTACAAGGAAGTCGTTTTCTCCGGTGTTTGCTGTCCAAGTATATGCAGCTTCAGCACGCAATCCATAACGTCCAATCACTGTTGCGCCGTCCATTCCTAATACACGGATGCGATTATGATTAAATATTAAATTTGTTCCGGACGGGATTGTCGCTCCAATCGCGATATCGGGAGTCAGATCTAACCCACTATAGTAAGAGGTTGACCAATCCACATTGCCCCCGCTGTGATCAAATTTGAGTGCAACCCGGTTGGTATGGGGGATATGTTGAGTAAAAAAAATGCCTGGTGTAGCAGCGACAGGGAAAATATGGGGATCCATACCGGGGAGCCATATACCGGTCAGTGAGTTTTCGTGTGAGTGATAAGTTACTTTTGCTGCCAACGATCCTAATCTTTGATCATCTTCCTCAGGTGTTAGCAGTGTGAAGTTTCGGGGCGTCAGATTATCGGTTGGATTCAAGCGATCTGCCCGTCCCCATGCTATGATCTGCCTGCCGATCCGATAATCCATATTCCCAGCACTGAATTTTACGTATCCTTCTTGTAATTTTTTTGAATCCGCGTCTGCTCTGAAAGTTTGGTCGTTACGAACCCAACCTTGAGCAACCACGGAAATGTCTTCCCCGATATTTTGCGTAGCTTTAAGCCATATTGAGCCGGTACCCAAATCGTTTTTCCCATCCAGCTTGCGTGATGAACTAAAGTATCCCGCTCGAATCGAACCATTTAGCTCCGGTTTCTGAAAAATATTTACGTCTATTTTTTCTGTTGGTGCTGAGAAACTCCCTGTCTGCGTTAATAAAGTATTGTGCGCTGGTTTCAGTTCGAGGTTAAATTCGCGGATAACGAGACCATATGGGATACCACAGTGCGCTTTTAGCGGGAGCGTTAGCAAGCGCGCATTGATTGGAGTTGATGTGGAAATTTTGATTCGTTGGCCAGTGCCATTGTTTCCTTCCAACTCCAGGCTTGCAGCAGACAAATTTGACTCTTCTTGCTCAGGAATGATCCTTGACTTAACCAAAGAAAAGCAGTCGATAGTTATTTTTTCGTCGGGACTTGAAGGGGATATCTGAACATACGCGAGTAGTGGTTCTCCTTCCCTGCTGATAATTTCAATTTCACCTATGACCAATGCATGAGCTAACTGTGTGCTGAGCGATGCAAAGATAAGTGCCAATGATAAAACGCGTCTTATGTAGCAGGAAATACTAATGCCTATTTGCAGCATTATTCTTTTTCCATGTACCGTGTAGTAAAGAATTCATCCTTTACATGCTGGTTTGCCTTGAAGTTATCAAATTTGATCACCGTGCGGTGGCCGGTCTGGACATTGCTTGCCTCAAGGCGCATTGCCTGCCATTTGCCACGCGTTTTGTCTACTAGTTGGATGTCGGTATATGTTGAGTTTTTCAACAACTGCCCTGTTTCATCCCAAAAATCCATTTTTACGGTCATTAAATTATCCTTGCGTAGCCAGCCAATACGCTTCGAGTAGCCATTACTGGTTTTAATAGCGTCAGATTTTGGTAATGCTTCGATAACGTAACAGGGTTGTCCCTCTACCAGCTCTTCTTTCAGCAGCTTGTAATTCCATTCACCTACCTTATAACCAATTACGTCGGCATAAGAGAAATCCGTGCCTACAAAACTATCTTTTTTATTGTTGGAAACAAGTCGTCGCACTTTTTTTAGTGCAGGTAAATATATCCAAATGTCGTCATCTTTCTCGGCATGTTCGATTAGCAGCGATACCGTTCCTTTGACATCTGGTGGTGACAGGAACCGTGTCATACGCATGTTATCGATGCCATTTTCCTCAAGTTTGGTCGTGCCGAAAGTTTTACGCACTCTTTCTTGTCCGGTCTTGTTGATGAGGGTAAACGTAGCATCAGCCACCGAATCATAAACTTTGGAAACGACGAAATTCTTTTGCATGATCTGGGTTAGATCAGCTTCTGCTGCCCATGTATTTTGGGGCTGCATTGATAGGCCAAAAACAAGTGCCAATACGACGATAGACATGGGCAATGGATTATGTTTCACGGCAGTTCTCCTGAAAATAAAATCGGGACGGAATGTAAGAATAAGTGCGGGAATAAGTAATAGCGCAGATAGCGAACTCATGATCATGGCCTCGGCAATCAGAATAGCCAGCCACTTGTGGATATTATACCCAAATGACAGTAACAGCACCCCGTAACCAGCTGATACCGAGATTGCAACAAATAGAATAGCTTGGCCAGCCGTTCCAATGACATTTCGGACGGCTGTCATTTCGTCGGTTCCCTTGGCAAGTTCTTCGCGTAATCGGTAGATTAGATAGATTGCATAATCCGCTCCTATTCCAACGGCCATCGCTGAGATCAGTGAAGTTGAAATATTTAGCGGGATTCCACTCCATCCCATCAGACCGAAGTTAGCCAGAACAGCAACCAGAAGAGGAAGGAGAACGAGCATCCCTGCTATTAATGAACGGAAAATCAGGCTTGAAATAATGAAAACGACAACAGTAATTTGCAGAATATTGAGTATTTTTCCGTAAACCATGACCTCATTGAGCGCAGCACCTTGAGGGACGCTGCCGCCGATCCCAATATGCACATTTTGATCGAAGTGCAGTGCGGTAAATACATGAATTTTTTCTACCAGTTTTTCTATATAGGCGCTGCTATCTGTCTTCAGAAATACCGTCAGATTGGCGGCGCGGTAACCATAATCGACATAGGAATCAAAATCGCCTGGTTCGCCGGACATTGAGTAGAGCAGTAAGTATTGCGAAATCAATTCCTGACTGTCCGGAATTTTATAATAAGCTGGATCATCTCCATGCATAGCCTGATTCATACGCATGATAAAATCGGCTAACGAAACAGTCTTGCCGACATGGGGCTGACTTTCAAGAAAACGTTGCAACTCTCCTATGGCTTGGAGTGTTTGGGGATTCTTGATGGCATCGTCGTTTGCGCCTTCAACCAGTAAATACATCGTATTAGTACCACCAAGGCGCCCATTTAGTGCTTTATCGTCTTTTTCGAAAATCAGTTCGGGAGAAAAAAAACTCTTGGTAGAGTTATCTACCGTGACCCTGCTTACACCGATCAAGGTAATTATTACGAAAAGCAAAACACCCCCATACACTCTGCGCCGATTCTGGCCAGTCACCCAATTCGCTATCGCATTGGTCGTTTTGTCCCAAATACTCATTTTTTTTTCGCGTTTACGTTGAAGCGTATTTGGTGGGGCGAGTATTGAACGCAAAGCGGGGATAAAAGTCATTTCGAGAGTCAATGCCGCAAGGATCCCAATGCCGGTAAAAATTCCGAAAGTGCGCACTGTACTGATCTTAAATATCACCAAGGAAAAGAATCCCAATGAGGCAACCACTCCAGCGGCTATCATGACCGGCCCAACATGGATAAGAGAGGAAATGACTGCTTGATTATTTGCAGCTTTAGGGGAAAGATCAGTTGTGTCACGTAAACGAAAATATTCTTCGTAATAGCGTTTGAGCAACTGTACAGCATGACCTGTTGCCACCGCTAAAATCAAAATGGGGGTCGCGGAGTTAAATACATCCATTGGAATGCCCGAAGCGCCCATCACACCTATACCCCAAGCGACAGCCAGACCTGCAGTAAGAAGTGGCAAGATGAGCCCTTGCTTTGTCCGAAAGGCTTCAAAAAGTACCAGGCTTAAAACCAAGATAGCAATTGGGAAGAGAAATCCAATACGCTCTGAGTAAATTTCAATGCGGGCAAGAAAACTTGGAATTCCCCCTATGTTGATTTCAACTCGAGAATCTCGCTCATGTTCAACGACAGCATCTACTTTATCCATGATTGCCCGGAACCCACCCGGCCCGTCTTTGAATTCCACGAGCAGGGCTGTCGTTTTTGCATCCGTCGAAACGATAGAATTTAAATAAACAGTGTTCTTCTCAATTGCGTCTTTTAGCTCAGAAATTTGTGCGGCTGTAGTGGGAACAGTCGACATTAACGGCTTGACTTCCAAACCTTCTGCCATACCAGCAATATTCTTGGCTCGTTTTGAAGAAAGGCTCAGCAGATTTTCTTTAACTACGCCCGGTGTCTGAAGAAAAGCCGCTGTCATGCGCTGAACTTTTTCCAATACGACAGGCTGATAAATATCACCTTCTTTTGGAGTGATCCCTATCATCACAACATACTTCGACCCAAATACGTTTTCGACCTTGTTGCTCGTCGTCACATAGGGATGAGACTGGGGAAGCATGGTATTAGGATCGATAATGATATTCAGCTTTTTGGCCTGAATGACCGCCGCAATTGTGATGAGTAATGTCAAGGTAATGACTACGAAGCGGTAGCGAATAATCCATTCTATGTAGCGTTGCATGCTTACCTCTTTACTAATCGATATCCGGAATTAATCAAAAATTGGTAGAGTTAAACCAGCATGCCTCAATTTCATGCTGGTAAGAGGCATGATTATCGCCTCGGCAATTTAATTTATTAGTGGGTAGTTATTTATATTCGGAACATATGGATGAATCTTTAACTCAGGCAGCTCAACTAGCTTTTAGTTTAATACTTGCCTTGTAAAGCTACTACGTTTATTTACCGGCGTTATCTAGTCGTTTCTTTGCTACGAAGCTTTTCAGTCGTTGCAGCGGATTACGGTTGCCTAGCCATAGACGGCGGTGATGAAAGCGGTTGAGGCGGGCATCCAGGTAAGTGTACCAAGGGGCCAGGTGCAATTCCTGCGGATGTAACAAGGCCAGCAATGCTTGGGTGGTGATGAAGCCTGCGCACAGCTTGCAGCCAGCAATTGAGCTGGGTCCTTTGCGTGCCTTCAGATTAATTGATTGCGGATCCAGATATTTCAGATGATACATCTCGGGGGCGAAGCCCAGAGCAAACTGAATGATTTTTTCCTCCTCGCTCATGTCCGGGGAGATGGCAAAGTAGTTTTCATAAGACATACCTCCCGGCCCAAATGCCAGCACGCCCGCTCCTAGTCCCAATGGCACCGCTGCCACAGTGATAAGCTCCCGTGCCGTGGCTGAGTTGATCAGCAATGGATGCATGTCGACCGCGAATATATCCATGCCGTTAACGGCTAGGTTCACGCCTGAAAGAAATGCGTCAATATTGCTTGCATCAAGACCCTTGTCGAAAATTTTTACACGTAGTTCTGGATTGATTTCTAAGGCGTATTCCAGCATAACTTCAATCTTGCGACGACCTAAGGTGTGAGTGTTGGCTCCGTACTGTCGGTTGAAGTTGGCTAACTCAAACTCATCGAATTCGGCAATATGAAATCCGCCCACTCCGGCGCGTGCGAGGCTGATGAGATAATCCCCTCCCACTCCACCCATGCCAGCAATGGCCACGGTGGATAGGCGCAGATGTTCATGTTCATCCGAACTGACAACGCCCAAGTTGCGGCTGAAGGCGCTGTTATAATCAAATTTAGTCTCTGGGGACATATTTTATAGAATGGGTGTAAGTAGGTGATGCGCATACTTACGCAGTAAATTAGAAATTGCAAGAGTCTTGACTGCAATGCAGATCGTAAATAAAAGCCAGTCTTACATTTGAAATATAGAGCTGATTGTCGGGAAATTTTACAATTTGCAATTTAAAATTCATCTAACACGTAAATAAGCCTTATTAATTAACAATATAAATTTATGGCACGAAATGTGCTTTAATAAGCGTAAGGTAAACAGCCTTGAATATCTAGGTTATAAAAAGTGTTAGAAATTACGATAATTAATAAGGAGAATGAAATGAAATTTAATAAAATTGCAGCTACGATGATTTTAGCATCGGTTGGATTGACCAGCCTTAATGCCCAAGCAATTACAGTTGATGGCATTACTTGGGATCCTAGTAGCTTTTTCGATTTTAGTTCTACTACCAATCTTTTTGAGGTTACAAGTGGAACAGCAGGGGCCGAGGTTAGTGGTTACGGCAAAATAACATCTGTTAATGCGGATGGAAACTTTGCTGCCGCAGGATATGAATTGACTTATCAATTTGGTGGTTTTATTTTAAACAACTCCGGTGTTCCAGGAGTAGCTGGTGATCCTTTCTTTGGTGCTGGCTCTGGTATAAACGCACTGAATGGCACCTTTACATTCACTGGAGGTTGGCTCAAAGTATTTTCCGATGCATCAGCAGATTTTAATGCCCTTAATAAAAGTACTACCGGAGATGGCACACTTTGGCTTGACATGGTGGCGAATAGTACAGTTGCTGCACCTAACACTTTGACTGGTTCAATCACAGGATTCAGTAGTCTAGGCCTAACAGGTCAGGGTACTGGTTATTTTGATATTATCGGTGGCTCTGCTGGTGCTTATTTGAACTCCAATAGTCAACCAGGATTATCTGATTTTACATATACATCTTCGTTCCAACCTCTTAATGGCAATATTGTTAATGGTGGGGTTGTAGTGGCTAATGCTTTTGGAACAAATGAAATTTTTGGTAAGTCAGTTACTGTTCCTGAGCCGACCAGTATTGCTTTGCTGGGTTTGGGACTGTTAGGTTTAGGTTTCAGTCGTCGCGCTAAAAAAGCTGCATAATTTTTGAGTTAGTTTTGAATAAAGCCGCGCAGATATCTGCGCGGCTTTATTTTTTAATTCGATTGTATTACGCTGAGGCTATACTTACTGTTAAGTATAATCAGGCAAGTAAATACGTGTTTTAGATGGAGTATTAGCGTGCGTAAGTTTCAATTGTTGGTCATTGACAAGCAAGCACAGATTCATTTCGAGAAACCCTGGGTCTGAAATGTGACGGATAGGTATCACGGTTCGCCAAGACTGATTTAACAACATGAGCCTCTAAAAAATAGGGCTGGCGCGGGGGTTGAACAGCATGATTGAGAGGGCCTGCGATTTGGAATGGGAAGCCAATTCGTGTGAGTAATCGCGCTAAAGATGGCTCCATGGCAGCATAGCAATGAGTAATCCCATGTTTATTTGCGAGTTTGAAAATTTCGTTGTACAGCCCCATAGCTACATAGGGTCCGTCTTGTTTTTCAGTCGCGCTTGCAGGGTGTGGTCGTTGTGATGGTCTCTGATGCAGCCCGGCACTTGAAAGTTCACCCCGGTTCCTTCGCAATTCTTTAGAAATGGCCAAACGACCTATTTCCCCAATTTGACTGGATGAGACGGTTATCTGATGAGACATCGGGTAACGGGAGGTGATGCTCAAGCCTTTGTTATTTGGAAGGATAAGTCGAGAACAGCCTACGGCCGCTCCTGTTTCCAGCGAGCGGCAAAGCACATGCACACTGTGTGCATCGTAAGCATCGCACTCTAATGGAACATCACTGAAAAACCTGTTTATACTAGGTATACGCTTTAATTCTTCACAGAAGACTGTGTGTCGCAGAGACAAATAATCACTATATGCTCTGGTGCCTGGTGTCACAATTGAATACACGAATTTTTTCTCTACCACTACAATGATCCTTTATCTATACAGCAAGACATTTAACAGGGATAAAGCATTATTCATGCCATTTTTTATTATTTAAAGTAAACAGGTAGTTAAAATATGTGTAGTTATTTTTTTTACTAGGTATGTCGTTATATAGCAACGTTAAACGAGAATACTGATTAAGTACATGAAATATATTAAATATTTTTGTCGTTAAAAAGAGACAAATCTTAGTTATATAAGATGTGCTGAATCAAAAATTGATTTTATAGATAAACCGATGCGCTCAATAATTAACTGCGACGTTTTATCATACTGATAAAACGAGAAAGAAATGGATTGAGGGAATTGAACGGCTCTTGCAACCTTTTCTGAGCACTATTTCAAACGAGATTGTATGGGATTGGGAGTTCGTTGTTTTGAAGTAAGACCACCTGAAAAATTACAGACATACTTAATAACATGTACCAAATCAGCTCTCACAATGTGTGAATCACGAAATGATTTACCGCACGTTTACGCCAAAAGCATCTATTTAGTCCGCCGGAAGTAGCGGATCGTTTGATATCGGGACACTAGAGAAGGGGCGGCATGATCAAAGACGTGACAAACCATGTTGAGCGATTGCTTTTATCGGCCTTAGTGTTACTCGGGATGAAGGGGGGCATCTTGCGCTTTCAGGAAACTGAGGGTATTGGTCTCTCGTTGGCTCAGGCTACGTTCCATTTCAACTGCGCTGATGAGATAGACTCGTCTTGGAGGTTGGATATTTTCATTGATGGGTCCGATCGGGACACATGGGAACCCCAATGTATTAAGGAGTCGACTGAAGCGATTATCCATGGCTGCCATGCAGTATTTAATGCCAACTTGTTGGCAGAGTAGATAGATTTCCCGGTATATGCCCAAGACTAATTCTGGTTGGCGGCGACGATTTTTTTCAGGCTGACCGCTCATTTCTGATTCAGGATCACCCTGAAATGGCTTGTCTTTGTCCTCTTGACGCCGACGAAACTTTTGTGCTATGGCCATCCGGGAAATTTCACCCGTATTATCATCGGTCGCATCTGGGTAGGGTAGGGGGCGCTCAATGATATATCTAGGAGTCACATTTAGTCCATTGGGATTAGGGAGAATGACTCGGGCTGATGCTGCAAGGCTGCCGGTAGATTTGTGATAGGCCATGAAATGGCGACTGTATTGGTCATATTGGTCAGTTTCCATGGGTCGACCATTGCTGGATAGCAAATGTGGGGACGGGGTAATGCGTTGGAGTTCTGTGCAAAATATTTCATAACGGAATTCGAGATAAAATTCATAGGCAGGGGTTCCTAGCATAACCTCCTCGAAGCGGAAATAGACGGTTTCCATACTAGACCCCTTAGTCTGGTTAATACTCAAGCTTTTTCTCCGGTGACGATGAACACACCCCCGGCGATTAATTGCTGCCCATCTGCCACTTTTCGTGACAGATCATCGAACAATTGTTTGGTGTCGACTGCATCGCCCAGCATGGAGGCTTTGTAACCCAGAAGAATGTTAAACAGAGCCTCAAAGGGTAGTTCGCTGCTGGTGAGGGCGAGAATGCGACTTTTGACATTAATAAATCCTTCTTGAGCCATCATATGCTGTAATTTTCGGCCAATGAAGCGATCCCCACCCTTTTCTGCTTGGGTTGTCTGGGCTGTGTGCAGAATTTGACTAACGCGGGGATCCTCAGGGTGAAAAATAACTAGGCCATCGTCGGAATCGACGGTGCAGAAATGACCATTTGGCCGCATGATCCGGTGGATTTCTGTAATTACGGTTTCGGGTTGAGGAATGTGCTGAAGAACAAAGCGAGCGTAGGAGAAATCGATGCTGCTGTCCGGGATGGGCAGGTGATCTCCATAGGCCTGAATTGGGAATAAGCCCCGAAAAGGCTTGTTGCGAACATTGCCCTCCACCTGCGCCAGCAGAGTGGGGCTTGGCTCTACGGCATAGAGGCTACCCTGTGGTGCCAATTCGGCTAGCAGGTCGGAAATAAAGCCAGGGCCGCAGCCCAATTCAAGCACATCGTGCCCGGATTGAATACCTGCCGAACGTAATATATTGGCCTCTATATTACGTATTGCTTGTGCTTGCTGGAGCAGCCGTGCTGCTTGGAAAGCAGTGTCATTTAGCGTTTCGAAGTTGTAGGAACCCGTGCTCATAGTGTGTCCATATTGGATACAAGCCTAATAAACAACCAATATATGGTTTTTGTCAGAATGTAGTCCGTTAGTTGCTAATAATTGTCATATCGGCAACAACACAGAATAACTTGATGCATGAACGGTAAATTTATTTATACTTGAAGACACTGTTTAGTATTGCATGCAAAAGAAATAGCGGAGCCAGCAGTTTTAGGACATTACGAATTCAGTATGGTATTGGTGGTTTCAATTTGTTCATACCATAGTTATATCGCCACTCGCCCCCTTTTTTAATAAACCTCTAAGTCTCGGTATCCATATTTAGTGTAACGGGTACAGTGTACGGTGGCGATATATCGTGGTTTATTATAATTTTTTCAGCAAAGCTTTTGCTTCCTCAAGCTGTGGGAATATTTTTCCAGTGGCCAGAATCTGCTCCAGCTCCTTACGTGCCTTGGCTTTGTCTCCAGATTTAACCAATCCCTGCACGAGATGATAACGAATATCTACTGCTTCAGGCGCTACGCTGACAGCTTTTTGCAGTAGAGGCAGGCCACGCGTTGCATTGCCTTGCTCTATCAGCATCCAACCCAAGGTGTCTAGTATCGCAGGATTGTCGGGCGCAAGTTGGTTGGCTTTTTCGGCATACTCTAAAGCACGGGGGTCTTTTTCTTGTTGATAGAGCCAGGCAAGATTGTTTAGCGCCGGAATATTTTTTGAATTCTGCTTCAACACAGCTTGATATTGTTCGATAGCAGCTTTGTTTTGCTTGTTTGCGAGATAAATTCCTGCCTGATATAAGTGGGTAGGTATGTCGGTAGGGTGTTCTTGTAGCCATTGAGCCAAGCGATTGTCCGCTGTTTTGCCTTTACCAGCTTGTTTTAGAGAAGTATGCAATTTCACCATGAGTAGACCATTTTTATCCATAGAAAATGCCTGTTCATAGGCTTTCACCGCAAGATCAGGTTTTTTTTGCGCCATCAGCACATCACCTTCTAAAACATAGCCTATGGGTGATTTCCCATTTTTTTTCTGAATTTGGTGGGCAATTGTGAGAGCTTGCTCATGATTTCCGTTGCTGGCTTCCAGAGAAGCCAGAGCCAATTGTGCTTCCAGATAATCTGGTTGTAATGAGAGTGCTTTCTTGAGAGCGTCTGATCCTGCCGATTGGTTTTGCATTGCCATGTGAACGACGGCAATAAGGAATTGGGCGGGGGCAGAATCTGGTTTTATGGCAGCAAGTCTGGTATAGGTTGCTAAAGCGGCTGATTTGTCGCCGTTGGCGAATTGCGCTTGCCCCAGAATATCCAAAACTTCTGGGTTGCTGGAGTTGGAACCTTGAAGTTTTTGAGCGAGGGTGAGAGCCTTCTGTTTTTCACCTATGCGTAGATAATGAGCTCCAAGCAGGAGGGTTGGTTGCAATATGTCCGGATTGTCTTTGCTGGCGTTCTCCAGCCAGGTGGTAGCTTCCTTGATTTGTCCTTGAGAGAGCGCAAGATTGGCCAATGCGGTCATGATTTGAGAATTTTTCTTGTCTTTCTCGAGGACAGCCTCAAGGCGTTTTTTCGCTACTTCAGGCTTTTTGTCCTGTAGGTCAAGTTGTACAAGGCTCGTTACAGCAGGGAAATTGGTGGGTTGAAGGGAAAGAGTTTTTTCAAAGCTTGCACGTGCGGCAGTGCTATCTTTTTTGCCTAGGTAGGCAGCACCTTTGAGGTTGTGAGCTAAGGGGTTGTCAGGCTGCTCTTTCTCAAAGGCTTTTGCTGTTGCGAGAGCTTTATCGTATTCTTTAAGGCGAAGGTGAGTCATCACCAGCAAGATGTCTGCTTTGGGGGATTTTGTGTCTAATGCGGCCGCTGTTTCCATTTCCGCTACCGCACGATCATTCTCGCCTAACGCAAGCTTACTTAAGCCAAGAGCGGTGTGGAGTTCTGCTGCTTGTGGAGCAAGTGCGCTGGCCTTTGTAAAATATTCAGTTGCTTTTGCGTAGTCTCCAGCCTGCATATATGATTCGCCAGCGATGGCAAACAGTTGGGTATCATCTTGTTGTGCAACTTTAAGCGCTGGCGCTAATACATCAATTGCATTTTGTGTACGGCCACTTTTCAATAACGTGGACACCATCAATTTACGAGCGAAGAGATTATCTGGATTCTTCTCCAGATATTTTTTCAAGTGTTGCTCAGCTTGCGGCAGTGATCCAAGCGCGAATTGTACGGCTCCTGCCAGTAAAACACTCGGCATGTGCTCTGGGGCTACTTGGAGAACTTTTTGCAAAGATTCTAATGCGGCAGCATGTTTTCCTTGGCGAAAATCGAGCAGTGCTTGTGCATAGAAGATGGTTAGATTGTTAGGTGTTGTTTTACGTGCTGCGTCAATATCTGCTTTGGCTGCATCGAACTTTCCTACATCAAGCTCTAGGAACGCCTTGTTTAGATGAGCAGAGTTATTGTCCGGTTGTAATTTTAAAACTTGGTCATAGACGGCAAGAGCGGACTCGGTTTTTCCTTGGGCGCGCAGAAGATCACCTTTAAAGAGCAATACTTCGGTGTTTTGTGGATTTTGGGTTACAGCTTGTTCAGAGAAACGTGTTGCGGCATCAATGTTTTTCTCTTTAATCGAGAGTTTGGCTAGCCCAATGAGTGCGTCTGGAAAATCGGGCTTATCCTTTAAGGCTTGTTCAAACGATTCCTTTGCTTCTTGGCCTTTGTCTAGGGCCAAGTAGGCATTACCGCGCGCGACTGATATTTCAGCAGATTCTTTTTCGCCTGGGACCTGCTTTATTTCATCCAGAACGATTTGAAACTTCCCTTGCATGAGTAAGGCTTTACTCAAGTCAGGAAATACCTTGGTGGAACTCATGCCTAAACTCAATGCTTTACGGAGTTCTTTCTCGGCTGATGGGGAGTCTCCTGTTGTATTGTAAATGGTACCCAAAAGATAACGGGCTTCAACAATATCCGGATTCTTTTGTAATGCGTTTTTTAATTGAATAATGGCTGCTTTGTTATCACCCTTTTGTTGATATTGCTTGGCTTCAGTAATCAGTGTTTCAGAGGTTTCGGTTTTGCTGCAGGCAGTAACGCCACCTATAAACAGGATCGTTCCAAAAATGATAATAACGGTGGTTTTTTTCCTGCTTATATTTGGCATAACTTCTTTCCTTTTAATCATATTTTGGCTTAAATTAATAAATCAACAGCGCGATATAATGTATTAGCAACGTGTATCATACTTTTTTGGGGCGTTATATTTTATTGGCTCGAATCAATGCTCAATATTTTGCAGAATAAAAAATCTGTTTGTCGCAGCATGAGCGGATTTTTAATTGCATCTATCGAAGTATTACCACTACGAAGCAGATAGAGATACATTGTTTTTTAGAGTCTCCAGACGCTAATACCAGCTGCACGTAACGCGGCTTGATCAAAATGAGATTTCACATCTATAAAACAGCCATTTGAAACAAGTTTTTCTTGGAAATCGGCAAGAGGTCTGGCAAGAAATTCACGGTGTGAAACTGCGGCAATGAGTGCATCTGCACGTGGTAGGTTTTCCCAAGTTTTAAGTTCCAAACCATATTCATGAAGAGCGTCATTGACGGTTGCTACAGGATCATGAATATGCACTTCTACACCGTATGATCGGAGTTCGTGAATGATGTCCATGACTTTCGAATTTCTTAGATCGGGACAATTTTCCTTGAAGGTCAATCCGAGTATATTTACTTTTGAGTCTTTTACATTGAGGCCAGCTCGAATCATTTCTTTCACGGTTTTTTCCGCAATAAATTTGGCCATCCCATCATTGATTCGGCGTCCAGCCAGTATCACTTGGGGATGATAGCCAATCATATCTGCTTTGTGGGTAAGATAGTAAGGGTCCACGCCAATGCAGTGTCCACCGACTAGACCAGGACGGAATGGAAGAAAATTCCATTTAGTGCCGGCAGCTTGTAATACTTGTAGTGTGTCAATTTCAAGTTTATCAAAAATGATGGCCAATTCATTGATTAATGCAATATTCAGGTCACGTTGAGTATTTTCAATCACTTTTGCTGCTTCTGCGACCTTTATGCTGGATGCTCTGTGTACACCAGCACTAATGATGGTCTCGTAAAGCTTTGCTACGTTCTCCAAAGTGTTTTTATCATCTCCTGATACTATTTTCACAATAGAAGTGAGAGCACGCTCTTTATCGCCAGGATTGATTCTTTCCGGAGAATACCCAATGTGAAAATCTTTTTTCCATACCAAACCAGAGTTTTTTTCCAGAACAGGAATGCATATTTCCTCAGTAGCTCCAGGGTAAACTGTGGATTCATAGATAACGATTGCACCGCGCTTCATGTTCTTTCCAACTGTTTCGCTGGCGCCAACAAGAGGGGAAAAATCGGGTTGATGGGCACTATCTACGGGCGTTGGAACTGCGATTACAATGTAGTCGGCAAGAGATAAATCGGTCGGGTCGGAGCTGACGGTAAGGTGTGTGGCCGCTCGCAGGTCTTCGGTTGATAACTCCCCAGTGGGATCAATATGCTGTTTGTAGCTCTCAATTTTGGTGATGGAGAGATCAAATCCGATAGTTCGTTGCTTTTTTCCAAACTCTACAGCCAGAGGTAAACCCACATAACCAAGCCCAACTACGGCAACAATGTCCATATTAACCCCACTTTGCTATTATCATAATTTTTTGAATCTAGCAGATATGCCGGAAAGCTTCAATCTTATTCTCACAATTATCGGTTTATTTACATCCCTAATGTTCTTGTTATAAAAGTCGATATGATGTGAGCGTGGCTTAAAATATCGGTAAATTTTTGGAGTAAATTTAATGTTGTTTAGAATTTCCAATCACTATGTCTCCAAGATAGTGTCCGTTCTGCTTTTTGTTGAAACTCTTGTTTTCATGGCCTCAGTTTATCTTGGGGCAACTATTCGGTTTATTGATAGCAACTTCCCATATTTCGTTAGGATGGAGAATTTTTTCCTGACGGCATGTGCATTTGCACTAGTGATGGTTTTCAGCATGAGTGCTTTTGGCATGTATAAACATAATTACAGAGAGGATATGAGAAATACCTTTCTTCGGCTTATGCCCTCTTTTGCATTGGGATTCGGCATCATAACTTTGGCATTTTATATAGTGCCAGATATTTATATTGGCCGCGGCATTTTAGGTATCGTAATTGTTATTGCTGTTTTTTTGATTTTATTGGTGAGGACTGTTTTCTATCAATTATTCAAATTGAAATATTTGGAGTCACGAATTATTTTTATAGGGTGCGGTACGTTGGCAAAGGAATGCAGTGATTTGGCTATGCATAATATTAGCTATCATAAATATAATATTGTTGGCTTTGTTCAGTTGCCAGGCGAAACAAGCTGTATGTTACCGTCTACGATCCTACCGGCTGGAAATTCACTAATAAGTTTGACAAACAAATATAACGCGAATGAGGTGGTTGTCGCGGTAAATAATCGGCGAGGTGAAAGTTTCCCCATACAAGAGTTATTGGTATGTAAATTAAATGGAATTAAAGTGACGGATGCAGCATCTTTCTTTGAGCGTGAAGCATGCCAGATCAGGGTCGATTCTCTTCAACCAAGTTGGTTGGTTTTCGGCGGCGGGTTTGATCAGAGCTTCCTGCGATCATTTATTAAAAGAATTTTCGATTTATTCGCCAGTACTGTTATTTTGATGATCACGTTTCCGGTGATGCTGATGACAGCGCTGTGTATTTATTTTGAAGACCGAACCCCAATCTTTTATCAACAAGAACGAGTTGGCATGGATGGCCATACTTTTATGGTGCTGAAGTTTCGTAGTATGCGAAATGATGCTGAAAAAGGGATGAAGCCACAATGGGCGGCGGCAAATGATACACGTACGACAAAAGTAGGACGGATTATTCGCAAACTGAGAATCGATGAACTCCCCCAAATTTTAAACGTTTTTAAAGGGGAAATGAGTTTTGTTGGACCACGCCCGGAAAGACCTTTTTTTGTAAAGCAGCTTTGCGAAGAAGTTCCTTATTATAACGTGAGGCATAGTATTAAACCGGGAATAACTGGCCTAGCTCAAGTACGTTACCAGTATGGCGCTTCAGTTGAGGATTCTATTCAGAAACTCCAATATGATTTGTACTATGTGAAGAACAATAGCTTATTTCTGGATGTGCTCATATTAATCGATACTTTCCAGGTCGTTATATTGGGTAAAGGTAGTAGATAGCCCAATGGAACAGCTTTAATGTTGACAAGCATTACTGCATATAGCTATGGAATAGCTGCTATAGCTTTTCTTATACTAACCCTTCTATTGTTGACCAGTTGGCGTGCCCGTATTTTCGGGACAGTGCTGACCGTTGCTTGCATGCTGACCACGTTTTGGGCTGCATCGATTACTTACCAGTCAGTCAGAGGAATTTCCTTACCGTTACTAACGGATATTTTGGAAACTCTACGAAATGTAGGGTGGTCTGTCTTCCTGCTAATGTTACTGGGGCCTTTCCAACAAACAAATTCCTTACCTCCTTTTAAATTTAAATTAAAACCCTATGTGGTTGGTATCGTAGTGTTTTATTGTTTACTCTTACTTGTGAACATTTATACGTATTGGAAACTTGAACCTCCTCAAGGAGAGACAGGTTTTATGACGGACATCGTTGGACGTGTAGTAATTGCGGTTATGGGCATGCTTTTGGTAGAGCAGCTTTACCGAAATACTCCCGCTAAAGGACGGTGGGGAATAAAGTTTGCCTGTTTGGGAATCGGAGGGATGTTCGCCTATGATTTTTATTTATATAGCGATGCTATGTTGTTCAGGCAAATTAATATGGAAATTTGGACCGCCAGAGGAGCAGTCAATGCCCTGATTGTTCCTCTAGTTGCCGTGTCGGCAGCACGTAATCCTCGATGGTCATTGGGCATCTCAGTATCACGTCGTATTTTGTTTCATTCTGCAACACTGTTAGGCACAGCTCTGTATTTATTGGCTATGTCAGCCGCTGGCTATTACCTGCGTTTTGTCGGAGGGAGCTGGGGAGCTGTCATGCAAGTGACTTTTCTGTTCGGCGCTGTGGCATTGCTCGTTGGCATACTATTCTCGGGATTTTTTCGTTCATGGCTTAAGGTGTTCATCAGTAAGCATTTTTATAATTATAATTACGATTATCGTGAGGAATGGTTAGGCTTTACACGTACGCTTTCCGAGCACGGTCATGGACTGGGCGAGCGTACCATCCAAGCGATAGCCACACTCGTGGAAAGTCCAGGAGGTGTATTGTTTATTAGCCGGGAATCAGGCAATTGCGAACCTGTGGCTCACTGGAATATAAGTTTGCCCACTGAATCTGAATCTGCAAGTAGTACTCTTTGTCAGTTTCTGGAAAACAAGCAGTGGATGATAGATCTACAGGAGTATGACGCAAACCCTGAAAAATATGGCGCAATTTTTATTCCTCAATGGCTACGAAATTTTCCTAAAGGTTGGCTAATAGTTCCGCTAATTCTGCTGGGAAAGTTGTTTGGTTTTATGATATTGACGCAGCCTAGAAGTAGGGTTAAGTTAAATTGGGAGGTAATTGATTTGCTCAAAATTGCTGGTAGTCAAGCTGCAAGTTATCTTGCCCAACAGGAATCGACCAATGCTCTCATGATTGCACGTCAATTTGAATCGTTCAATCGCATGTCTACTTTTATAGTACATGATCTAAAAAATTTGGTTTCCCAGTTATCGCTATTACTTTCTAATACCGAAAAGCACAAGAATAATCCTGAATTTCAGAAAGATATGCTTGATACGCTAGATTATTCTGTTCAAAAAATGAAGCTGCTTCTAAATAAATTGAGTAGAAGTTCTTCCATTGAGCATTCTGCCCCGCTTTTTATTGACAAATTATTACAGCAAACATTGGCGTTAAAATCTGTTTTTGAGCCTAAACCTGAGCTTGAGATACTCGACCATGAGCTGATGGTGGTGGCTAATTGGGATCGTCTTGAGAGAGTGATTGGTCACATTATTCAGAATGCGGTTGAAGCCACACCTAAGGATGGCAAAGTAACAATTCGTATTTCGAAGCAGGAGGCTTTTGTAGTCGTTGAAATCAAAGATACCGGCCAAGGTATGAGCGAAGAGTTCATTCGTGAGCGGCTATTCAAGCCTTTTGAGTCTACAAAATCGGCAGGTATGGGAATTGGTATGTTTGAGAGTCGTGAATATATTCACGAACTGGGTGGGCAAATTGAAGTCTCTAGTCGTCAAACTATCGGCACAACTTTTCGAGTGATTTTGCCATTTCATCGGCATGTTGATTATGTCCAGGACGCCGCGTAACGGCAGGAAGAATGTCATGAATCAAGATAAAAAAAAGCTACTTGTTATTGAAGATGATCTTGGACTGCAAAAACAATTGCGTTGGAATTTTGATGCTTATGACGTACTGTTGGCAGGAGATCGTGAAAGTGCGCTGGCGCAGGTTAGGCGGCATGAGCCTGCAGTGGTCACCATGGATCTTGGACTCCCCCCCGATCCCGATGGTGCGTCGGAAGGATTGGCAATATTGCAACAGATTCTTGCGCTTGCCCCGGATACCAAACTGATTGTGCTTTCAGGGAATCAGGATCATGCCAATGCGGTGAAAGCGATTGGTATGGGCGCTTATGATTTTCATCAAAAACCGTTTGATCCAGAGATACTCGGGTTGGTGGTTGAGCGTGCCTTTTACCTATACGCTCTGCAACAGGAGAATCGTCGAATTTTGCAGATTCAGGCGGACTCTCCCTTGTCTAGTATTATTAGCCGTGATCCTGGCATGTTAAAAGTGTGCCGTAGTATCGAGAAAGTAGCACCATCCTCTGCTTCGGTAATGTTGTTAGGTGATAGCGGAACAGGCAAAGAGTTGTTGGCAAAAGCACTGCATCAGATGAGTCCACGGCAGGATAAGCGTTTCATGGCAATCAATTGCGCGGCAATCCCAGAAAACCTTCTGGAGAGTGAGTTGTTTGGGTACGAAAAGGGAGCGTTTACTGGAGCCGCTAAACAGACGTTAGGCAAAATTGAACTGGCTGATGGCGGCACTTTTTTCCTTGATGAAGTAGGGGATATGCCCATGCTTTTACAAGCGAAACTTCTCCGATTTTTACAAGAAAGAGTAATCGAAAGAGTAGGAGGACGTCAGGAGATTCCTGTTGATGTTCGGATTGTTTGCGCAACACATCGTAATCTAAAGGAATTGAGTGATGCAGGACGCTTCCGTGAAGATCTTTATTACCGTTTAAGCGAGATTGCAGTTATTATTCCTCCACTGCGGGAGCGAATAGGCGATGCCGCATTGTTGGCACATCATTTTAAAAACAAATTCAGCGTCAAAGAAGGACGTTCTTCACTGAATTTCAGTCAAGAAGCTCTGGCCATGATAGAAGGATACTCTTGGCCAGGTAATGTGCGCGAAATGGAAAATTGCATCAAGCGTGCTGTCATTATGGCTGAAGGCTCCCAAATAAGCACTGAGGATATTGGCCTGTTAACGTCACCTAAAATGATAGAGTCTATTAATTTGCGCCAGGTACGGGATGATGCTGAATATAATGCCGTGGTCAAAGCGCTGGCGAGAGTAGATGGTAATATTGCCAAGGCGGCCGAATTGCTTGGTATCAGCCGCCCAACACTATACGATTTAATAAGCCGTCATGGTATTGTAAGCAAAGCTTAAGAAGATTTGTGGATATAGCTACATTTAATTTGTGTTTCGACGCTAAATCAATGTTCTGGAAAAAATAAAAATTTCAGGGAGTATTTTAAACAAGTAAGTTTCAATAAAATATTTTGCCGTAACTTTAATTTATACCTTCTTTAATTTAATTGTTTGGCCATTTATCAATTAGGTAAGATTTATTTTGTATTAGAAGCCAGTTAGCCCGCTCTATCTCCCCGCTATATGGAACATGAAATTGACGCCCAGGTATAATTTATAAAAAATTAGATCTCTGGCTCATTAGTTGTACTTGCGAATAAAAAGCAATCAACTGGTATTTTAAGACATGGATGTTCTCCCATAAATTTGATGAATGAAGTTTGATATTGACCAGCGACATATTTGGAACATTAATGAAAATTGATCAATTGTTAGAAGTCGTTAGTATTTTTTCTTTGACTAGTATTTTGCTATTACTTTTGTCACGAAAATTGGTGCATTAATGGCAAAAATGGAGATTAAACGCTGGTGGTGGCTATTGTTAATGGTCATCGTGATTTGGTTTGGTACGTTGGAATATCGTAAGCTGATAAAGCCAGACGAAGGCCGTTACGCTGAAATTCCGCGCGAAATGGTAGTGAGCGGTGACTGGGTTACACCGCGTCTGAACAATCTGAAATATTTCGAGAAACCCCCGCTGCAATATTGGGCGACCGCGACTGCCTATACCCTGTTTGGTGAGCATCATTGGACGTCACGTTTGTGGCCGGCATTGACCGGTTTTGCCGGTTTGTTATTGGTATGGTTTGCCGGTGTACGTTTATTCGGGCGCGAAGCTGGACAGTATGCAGCTTTGATTCTTGGTAGCAGTTTATTGTATGCGGTGATCGGGCATATCAATACGCTTGATATGGGTGTCACGTTTTTTTTAACCCTTGGAATTGTCGGTCTGTTACTTGGTCAGCAGACCCAAACAGATCCGCGTACCCGGCGTAATTGGCTCTATTGCGCATGGACGGCATTGGGTTTGGCAGTATTGAGCAAGGGGTTGATAGGGCTGGTACTGCCGGCTGCTACGTTAGTGATTTACTCTGTGTTGCAGCGCGATTTAGCACCATGGAAGCGCCTCAATCTAGTGACCGGGCTATTATTGTTTTTATTTGTCACTGCGCCATGGTTTATTCTGGTGATGAAAGCTAATCCCGAATTCTTCGAGCGTTTCTTTATTTACGAGCACTACACGCGATTTTCTACCAAGGATTTGGGGCGTTACCAACCTTGGTACTATTTTATTCCCATCCTGCTGGCAGGTATGTTGCCTTGGACTATGTTAATGTTTGATACCGTGTTACGTACTTGGAAAAGTACCATGTATATCGGAACGGCATTTAACCCGGAACGCTTTCTACTGATATGGGTAGTCTTCATTTATGTCTTTTTTTCGGTGTCCGGATCAAAACTACCGTCCTATTTGTTGCCGATGTTTCCGGCTCTGGCATTGTTAATGGGCAAACGTCTGGCCGAGATACGGGAACGGGTATTGCTGTGGCAACTTGCCCCAGTTTTGCTGGTTCCGGTGGTAACGTTGGGGTTTGCACCGTTTACAGCGCAGTTGGCAGAAACCCCGCTAAAAATGGAAATGTATAGTGATTATGCAGTTTGGGCCGTGGTGGCAGCACTGGTTTATTTGTTTGGATTGATTTGTAGCATGGTGTTGTTGGCACGCAGAAAAAAATCTCTGGCGGTACTGGTGGTGGCATTAAGCACTTTGATTGGGGCACAAATTGTTTTATGTGGGCATAATACTGTGGCCATATGGCGTTCTGCGTACCACATTGCCGAATTGATCCGTCCCTATGTCAAACCCGATACCTCTTTGTATTCGGTAGGTACCTACGAGCAGACTCTACCGTTTTATCTGAAGCGCACCTTCACCTTGGTTGACTATCAGAATGAAATGGCATTCGGTATTATGCAGGAGCCGCAGCGTTGGATACCAGACATCGCCAGCTTCGTGAAAATATGGGGTAAGCAACCAGCAGCATTGGCGATTATGCCGGTTCAGTTATACCCGCAACTTAAACAGCAAGGCTTGGCAATGAAGATTATTTTTGAGGACACCCAATACATTGTTGTGAACAAACCATGAACTTGATCAGCTTTAGTTTGATTTTTGCTGGTGTGATGCTTAATGTTGCTGCGCAGCTTCTGATCAAGGCCGGTACCAACAGCATTGGCTATTTTGAATTTAGTCGTAGTAATGTTCTGCCAATCGGTATACGGCTTGCTACCGAGCCGCACATCATTGGGGCAATGGTTTGTTATGTACTTAGCGTGGTGATTTGGATATTGGCGCTATCACGCGTACAGGTCAGCATTGCTTATCCGCTGCTGTCCATGGGATACATAGTCAATTTGGTGGCAGCGTGGTGGTTTTTTAATGAATCAATCAACCCGGCTAAAGTGGCTGGCATTAGCGTTATTATTTTGGGTGTCATCATTATTTCTCGAGCATGAACGAATTTCTTCCATTTTCTCGCCCATCCATTGATGAGGCTACTATTGCTGCCGTAGCGGAAACCTTGCGTTCCGGTTGGATTACCAGTGGCCCCAAGGTACAGGAATTCGAGAGGCAACTTTCTGAGTATTTCGGTGGGCGTCCAGTGCGCACCTTCAACTCCGGCACCTGCACCATGGAAATTGCTCTGCGTATTGCAGGTATAGGCCGTGGTGACGAAGTCATCACCACGCCGATTTCCTGGGTAGCCACCGCCAATGTCATACTTCAAGTTGGTGCAACTCCGGTGTTCGCTGATGTTGATCCGGTTACACGTAACATTGATCTGGACAAGGTTGAGGCGGCAATCACGCCACGCACCAAGGCAATCATCCCGGTTTATCTGGCGGGCAAACCGGTGGATATGGATCGTCTCTATCAGATAGCTGTTAGACACAAATTGCGCGTAATCGAAGACGCTGCGCAAGCAATCGGTTCAACATGGCAAGGCAAACCCATCGGCTCGTTTGGCGATTTCGTTTCATTCAGCTTCCAGGCCAACAAAAATATCACCACCTCGGAAGGTGGCTGTTTGGTGCTCAATAACGCAGAGGAAGCCGCTCTCGCTGAAAAATATCGATTGCAAGGTGTCACGCGGAGCGGTTACGACGGCATCGAAGTGGACGTGCTGGGCGGCAAATTCAATATGACCGACATCGCCGCCGCCATTGGCTTGGGGCAGTTCGCGCAATTAAATGTTATCACCGCACAACGACGCAAATTAGCGCGGCATTATTTCGCGACACTCGGTAAAAATTTCGAAGCGCAAACTGGCGCGCAATTACCTCTCGCTGATTTTGAAAATACTAACTGGCATTTGTTTCAGATAGTGCTGCCGGAGCGCATCACCCGTGCCGATTTCATGGCGCGTATGAAAGACAAGAACATCGGTATCGGTTATCACTATGCGCCTATTCACCTGTTTAAGCTGTATCGATCACTGGGTTTTACGGCAGGTATGTTTCCAATTGCAGAGCATGTTGGGCGTCAGATTGTTTCCTTGCCAATCTTCGCGGCGATGAGTGAAAGCGATGTCGAACGCACGTGCGTTGCGATGTGTGAAGTATTGAAAAATTAGCGTGCACAGAGCGCGTCCTATGCTGTTGGCCTTATCTTAATTTTGCTTATATCGATTCCTAATTTCGCTAACCTCACCCTCTGAGGTAAAATCCTGCGCCATGAGTACCCTCCAACTTTCCGTCATCATTCCTGTTTACAACGAAGAAGAAGGGCTACAGACCTTATTTGATCGTTTATACCCGACACTGGACAATCTCGGTATAAGTTACGAAATTGTGTTTATCAATGATGGTAGCCGTGACCGTTCGGCAGCTATTTTGCGTGAGCAATTCCAGCGCCGTCCCGAAGTAACACGGGTGATTTTGTTCAATGGCAATTTTGGTCAGCATATGGCGATCACTGCGGGCTTTGAGCATGCGCGCGGCGCGCGCGTGGTGACGTTGGACGCCGACCTGCAAAATCCGCCGGAAGAGATAGCCAAGCTGCTCGCCAAAATGGATGAGGGTTACGATTACATTGGTTCAATTCGTAAGCAACGTAACGATAGCTGGTGGCGGCATATGGGTTCACGTACTATGAATCGCCTGCGTGAACGAATTACGAATATCAAAATGACTGATCAAGGCTGTATGTTGCGCGCCTATGATCGTCCTCTCATTGATGCGATCAATAGTTGTAAGGAGGTAAATACTTTTGTCCCGGCGCTGGCCTATACTTTTGCGCGCAATCCTGCCGAGGTGATGGTAGAACATGAAGAGCGTGCGCTGGGTGAATCAAAATACTCGTTGTACAGTTTGATTCGTCTGAATTTTGACCTGATGACCGGATTTTCTGTCGTACCCCTGCAATGGTTCTCCATGGCTGGAATTGCAATTTCATTGATGTCTGCATTTTTCGTGGTCTTTCTACTGGTGCGTCGACTGTTTGTCGGCCCTGAAGCGGAAGGCTTATTTACTTTGTTCGCAGTCGCTTTTTTCCTGATTGGCCTCACTCTGTTCGGTATCGGTTTGCTGGGGGAATACATCGGCCGCATTTATCTACAAGTGCGCCATCGTCCACGCTATTTGATACAAGCCGTATTGGATAAAATTGAATGACGCGCGTGGTTGTTTTTGCTTACCATAACGTGGGTGTTCGTTGCCTGTCTGTATTGCTGACGCACGGCATACAAGTGGCACTGGTGGTTACTCATCGCGACAACCCTAAAGAAAATATCTGGTTTGCTAGCGTGGCCGAGTTGGCTATGCTACATGGCATTCCGGTCATTACACCGGATAATCCGAATACAGTAGAAGTGCTTGAGCAGATTCGAGCGCTGCAACCAGACTTTCTGTTTTCCTTCTATTATCGCGAAATGTTTAAGCGTGAGTTGCTAAAAATTCCTAAACAGGGTGCGCTCAACATGCATGGTTCGCTGCTACCGAAATATCGAGGCCGGGTGCCGGTAAACTGGGCAATAATTAAAGGTGAAATAGAAACGGGCGCGACCTTGCATTACATGACCGAGAAACCTGACAACGGTGCGGTGGTAGCGCAACAGGCCGTACCCATTTTATCTGATGACACTGCATTCGAAGTATTCCAAAAAGTCACTGTGGCCGCTGAAATTGCACTGAATGCTTGCTTGCCCGCTTTACTTGCAGGTACAGCAAAATCAGTGGAACAGGATTTGAGTCAAGGTGAATATTTCGGTGGGCGCAAACCGGAGGATGGCATTATTGACTGGTCGCAAGACGCGCGCAGCATTCACAATCTGGTGCGTGCTGTGGCACCGCCTTATCCGGGTGCGATTACACAGCTTCTGGGCAAATCCATGCGTATTTTGCAAACGCTGATTATAACTTGTGCAACAACAAATGAGATACCAGCCTTCTATGTCGAGGAAGGCAAGGCATACGTTATTTGCAGGCAAGGAAAATTGCGCGTCGTACGTTTTGAGCTGGATAGCGTAGAGATGAGCGCCACAGATTTTGCTGCACAGTACGGAGTGGCAAGATTTCAATTTAATGCGTCTTTATAATTGTTAAAGAATCCGGGAATACAATTTTCATGCCCCAGTTAGCGCTTAAAATTGACGTTGATACTTATCGCGGTACGCGCGAGGGGGTTCCGCGTTTATTAGAAATGCTGAAGCGACATGATATACAAGCCACATTTTTCTTTACTCTTGGTACTGACCACACAGGGCGTGCTATTCGGCGTGTATTTCGTCCCGGGTTTTTAGGCAAGGTATCACGCACCTCAGTGCTGGAACACTATGGCATCAAGACGTTGCTGTATGGCACTTTATTACCTGGGCCGGATATTGGACGCAACTGTGCGCAGATTTTACGCTCAGTACGCGATGCAGGTTTTGAAGTCGGTATTCATTGCTATGATCATATTCGCTGGCAAGATTATGTTGCGGGTAAAGATGCCGAGTGGACAAGGCGCGAGATGCAGCGCGCGGTGGATAGATTCATCGAGATTTTTGGCGTAGCGCCCAAGGCGCATGCTGCCGCCGGTTGGCAGATGAATCGGCATGCTTTACGCCTGATGCAACTACTCAGGTTTGATTACAGTTCCGACACACGCGGCACACATCCTTTTATCCCCACTTGGAATGCAGAGATTATTGCCTGCCCGCAATTGCCTACCACCTTGCCTACGTTGGATGAAATCATCAATCGCGAGGGCGTCACCGTGGAAAATGTGGCGCAGCACTTGCTGGGGTTGACTGCAAATCCCCCAGATATGGGTCACGTATTTACACTGCATGCCGAGTTGGAAGGTGGCAAGTGGATGCCAGTATTCGAACAGCTCATCATAGGCTGGAAAGAACAGAACTACGAGCTGGTTTCATTGCGCCAATATTTGGAAAATCTTAAAGGTACACTGCCACGGAATGAGCTGGTAATAGGGGCAGTGGATGGACGTAGTGGGACACTGGCCATGCAGGGCAAATAGGTGCGGTGGACTTCAGATTTTTAGTTTGATTGGAGTAGCTGCTTACAGGTCATGGCTGGTGTGATTGCGTGTCAATACGTTATGGATTGGCCTTCTCATCATCACATCAGTTACCAAATCGATATGAAGCCATAGCGACATTAAATACTTTATCTACAAAAATACGGTGCCCGGTATCATCACCCGCTGCGCCTGCTACGACCATTAATGGAATGAGGTGGTCTTCTCGTGGATGAGCCAATCGAGCTACTGGTGATGTTTCCCAATTTATTAATTTTGTAGCGCGGTTAACCGGATTTGGGTCGGAAATTGCTTCATTTAAATATTGCTCGAATTGCTCGGACACAGGTGTGGCATCAACTTGTCCGAATCCTCGCATGTTGTGGTAAGTAAGCCCACTTCCTATGATTAGAACTGCTTCATCTCGTAGGGACTTTAAAGCTTCACCAGCCCGAATATGTTCCAAGGGGTCATAATTTGATTTCAAAGAAAGCATGACTACTGGAATACTTGCATCTGGGTACATCAGGAACAAGGGAACAAAGGTTCCATGATCGAATCCTTGATGTGGATCTTCCTTACTACTGATTCCCGCTTGACCGAGCAGCTCGCGAACACGGTTTGCGAGCGTAGGCGATCCTGGTGCCGGATATTTGATCCGGTAGGTATGTTCAGGAAAGCCAGAGTAGTCATACCTCATTGGAGGATTTGTTGCGGTTGATACTGTAAATTCGCTTTCCTCCCAATGACCCGTAATAACCAAAATCGCTTTGGGTTTACAGGGGAGGCTTGCCGGAAGCTGACTCAATTTCCGAGCAGTTTTTGCAAACTGCTTTTTCATGTCATCAATATATGGCCAAGGGCCACCACCATGAGAGATGAAAAAAGTTGGAAGTTTGGTGTTGTCCATATGGTTATAAACTATTTGATAATGCGTTTTAAATAAAATTTTTTAGTTACAGTAAAGTGGTTATTCATTAGGCTATTAACGTAAGTCAATACTATTGATATAGCGAGCAACGTCTATGCTGTGGTGTACTCATCAGTATTCTAGAACTCGAGGGTGTCCTTGATTAATCTATTGTTCATGCAACGAAGATATCAAGCCCTGTATTGGATCGTGGAAGCTTCGACATTTCCCGCAAGGAAAAAAATCATCAGAGCCAATTGTTACTCGAGTTTTAAACAGAATGCTACGTTAAACTAAGCCGCATAGTGTGCCCGATTTCGGCCAGCGCGCTTTGCTTCATAGAGAGCACTGTCGGCGCGGGAAAACACTGCTATTGGTGTAGCGTCATCGGATTGGGTGCATTGCACGATACCGATACTCACTGTCACGGAGACTATCTGACCGTTCGCACTGTAGCGCATGTCAGTAACCTGAGAACGAATGCGTTCCGCCGTTTTGAGCGCCATATCTGCCGTTGTTTCAACCATAATAATAATGAATTCATCGCCGCCATAGCGCGCAGCGTAATCTATGCTACGAATTGACCGGCTAAGTATCTTGGCTACAGCTGTAAGTACTTCATCACCTGCGATATGACCGTGGCTGTCATTGAGCGTCTTAAAGTAATCAATATCCATCATGAGTACTGCAAAGGGCCGTAGGTTACGCTTGAATCGAGCCATTTCATCTATCAAGATCGCATCGAGTTTACTGCGGTTATAAAGACCGGTCAGACCATCGGTAATTGAGAGCGTCTCAAGCAGCTGATTTTGTTGCTGCATAGCTTGATTGGTGGCCACTATTTCGGCATGACTATGGCGCAGCTTGTCCGCCATCTGGTTAAAGATGCGAGTGAGGTGGCCGAATTCATCATTTCGTGTCACAGGTAGCCGCACATCAAGATTCCCGTCAGCAATACTATTGGCTGCATTGATTAAATGTTGTAGCGGTGTGACGATTGAACGCCCCATCCGAAAAGCCACCGCTGTCACTATCAGAACTATTACGCACACTAATGCCAGGTACAGATTGCGCAATTTCACCCAAGTGGCGTAGACTTGAGCACGATCTTTTTCTGCCATTATCGTGACGGGTAGCGCAGCAGGTATCTCTGCCAGTCCGATGACTTCACGATGCAATAGCCCTTGAAAGACCATGGACGTGCCCGGTTGCGACAGTATTTGTCGCAGTGCCGCGGCATCCACTGGCATTAGCTTGGTTTTACTATTCGCACGGCTACTAAGCAGTTCCCTGCCGTTTTGATCCAGTAATGACACCTCGCCCTCTGGCGACTTCGTCGAGCTTTTTAGATAGGGCTGTGCGGTACGAAGATCAAGCACCGCCACTAATGCTCCCATCAGCGCATTGTCGTACGCCAATACAGGAACCGCAACACTAAGCGTCGCGGTGGCGTGCTGTTTTTCCCAATGGGGTGGTACGAGCACAACGCCTTCGGTGAGCGCATTTTCTGACCAGCTTTGCGGTAAAATGACAGCGGAGGGTGCAGCAGCACTGCTGGCCAAAATCTGTCCGGTAGCGTCTACCACGGTTAATTCCAATATTGTGTCAAGTTTTGATTGCACCGAACGTAGATAATGCGTTAAGGCCTGCGGAGTATTATTGGATTTGTCTGCAAGCGGGCGAGCGGTGGTAGACAGTCCGTCGATGACAGCATTGGATGTGGACAATGCGCGAACTGCGCGAATGTGCTTGCTGATCCACAGTTCTAATTCACGACTGGCCTGACTTGCCAAGGCACGCAGTTCACGGGTTACATTGTCGTTGATTTGTGCTTCGTTTTGACGGAATGACAGCAGCCCCAAGCCCAACGACGGAGTAAGCGTGGCTATGATGGCGAAAATAAAAATTTTGCTTTTAATGCTTTTCAACAATACCATCTGTATGAATTTCCTCGCTCAAAAGGCCTCGCATCTCGGCGGATCGAAATACTGAATATTGCGGTAAGCCTGAGTCTCATGATTATTAAGACCGGCACCATTACTTTGGTAAGTGCGGAATTATATCGAATCAATATTCCTCAGTATTATTTAGTATCAATCACTTATTAATAGTTTTCGAAATCTGTGCCAGCAATGTCCGCATTTGTATGACAATGTCTCGTGCTTGTTTAATATCTTCCCTGCCCTTAAGTTGCTCTAGTGCCTGACATAATTCGCCAAAGCCCATTGCACCTACAGTTCTGGCCGATGATTTAGTGCGGTGCCCTAGGGCGCTCAGTGTTGCCATGTCTTCATGTGCCAGCGCAGTTTCGATTTCAATTATTGCTTCTTGAGTTAAGTCTAAGAACATCATGACATATTTATGGATTTTGTCCGGATGATTTCCAAATATTTTAGTTAATATTGATAAATCGATGATGTTTGGGTCGCTTGCATTTCCAATTGCTGTTATTTTTATCGGTGTAGACTCTAGGGATGAGGCCGTTGCGGGTATGGGTATCACTTGTTCGGATCGCTGTACAAGCCATTTAGCAAGTGTCGTAAGAAGTAGCTGGAACTGGATTGGTTTAGTAATGAAATCATCCATACCGGCGTTGGAACAGAGTGTCCAATTTTCCCGTCCAGCATTGGCAGTCATCGCAATTATCCGCGTGGCTACGAGTTTAGGATTGGCTCGAATTTGACGGGTAGCTTCAAGGCCATCCATTACGGGCATCTGCATATCCATCAGAACGCAGTCAAAATGTTTTTTGATCAACAGATCAAGGGCTTCTTTTCCGTTGTTGGCGATGACGACGGCTGCACCGGCCTCTTCCAATAGTTCTTGGGCTACTTGTTGGTTAAAGAGGTTGTCTTCAACTAGCAGGATGCATGAGCCTTTGATTATATTAAGATCAACTGATGGCATGGTTTGAATAGCCGTAACCGGTTTGACACCTTTACCCAGTCGGGCAGTAAACCAGAAAGTGCTACCTTTGCCGGGCTGGCTGTCTACACCCACTTCCCCGCCCATCATTTCGGTTAGCTGTCGACTGATGGCTAGTCCCAGTCCGGTACCGCCATATTTACGGGTGGTTGAAGCGTCGGCTTGATGAAATGGTTGGAAAAGTTGAGCGATTTGTTCTGCGCTTATGCCGATACCGGTATCCTGCACTTCGAAACGTATCAGGCTGTCTACTCCGGGAGTTTGATTTTCGATAATGCGGACACGGATGATTATTTCACCGGCATCAGTAAATTTGATGGCATTACTGGTGTAATTAAGCAATACTTGGTACAACCGCAATGAGTCGCCACGAAGCGGATGGGATAAGTCAGAGCCAACGTCAAACACAAGCCTCAGATATTTGCTTGCAGCGCTCTCGCCAAGTTGGCTGGAAATATTCTCCAATATTGTGCTCAGCTCAAAATCCACTATATCCAGCTCGATTTTGCCCGCTTCTATTTTGGAAAAGTCGAGCATTTCATTGATTAGTCTCAAGAGGTGTTGTGCTGAATGATCAATTTTTGAAACATAATCAAGCTGCTTGGGATTAAGTTCGGTACGTCGCACCAATTGTGTCATGCCAATAATACTGTTCATTGGGGTACGAATTTCGTGGCTCATGTTGGAAAGAAATTCGCTCTTGGCCTGGTTAGCGGTTTCGGCTTGTCGCTTGGCTTGTTCGAGCTCGAAAGTGCGTTCTTCAACCCGAACTTCCAGGCTTGCGTTTAAATTGAGTAAGTCTTGTTCAGCACGCTTGCGTTCGGTGTGATCAATTCCGACTGACAGAATCATTGCCATCTCGCCTGATTGACCGGAAAGGCGCGAGTGATTCCAGGTGATTTGGTATTTTTCACCTGGTTTGCTTATCAAAATCGATTCACGTTGAATGTGCTTATATTCACCTGTAGCAAGTGCTTGCAATGCTTGTTGGGTCTCTATTTCAGTTGCTTCAGGTTGAATAGTTGCCTGAATAAAAGATTTGCCTAACAACTCTTCTTCACTGCAACCTGTTAACAATTCTCCATAACGATTCAGACTGTGTATCGATCCATTGGAGGATTGCGTCAGAATGATGACCTGTGCGGTATCGAGTAGGCTCTTATTAAAATCCCGTTCAATTAAAATACGATGTAGCATATTGCTTAATTCTTCAGCATGCGCTGCTACTTCTTGCTCCAGCGTTTCCAACCGAAAAGATAAAGCAGTCGCGGCTTCATCCAAGCTGTCGATTTCGTCATCCAAAAAACGTCGGCCCCGTGGGGCAATTTTTGCACGTGCTTCGGCAAAAGCACTTCGACCCAGTAAAGGAATTGCCCGTACTGCTCGTGTCATGCGCTGTAAGGGTGCATTCACAAGAAAAGCTAGTAATAGTAACGAGAGTAATGATGTCGCCAATTCGGCCTGTAAGCGGCTCGCCACCGATTTGCGAATTTCGGCCAAGGACTGAGTCAAATCATCGATCACTACCAGCGTGGCACCAGAGGACACATCACTGCCATCATTCATAGTTACAAACGATAATTCAAACTGTTTGTTCTGGTAAGGTACAACTTGCCAATTTTTTTTGCTTTGCTTCGGGGGGAAAGTTTTTAGTTGAAGGAGTAGCGGAAGATTGCGTTCGGAGCCGCTCAGAGCGACTACCTGTAAGCCCAGATTGGGGAGTGAATTTTTATCCACAATAAAGCCGTCAGGAGCCAGCACACCAAGATCAGCCCCGGATAAACGGTTAAAGGAAACGATCACTTCTGTCAGAGAACTACCCAACACAACTACCCCAGCCACCTGGCCTGCCGACAGTATCGGAGCGGCAGCAAATTGCGTGCATGTCTGCCGACAGTGCGTCCAATGCATGGCACGCTCTTGCGAAATTACGGCACGCACCCGGTCATTTTGCTCTATATCGGAGAGTGCATCTGCATGCCAAGTGGCCAGAGGAACACCGGCTTTGGAATACACCTTCATAGAATTGATGTCTAGATCGAGTTGTAAGACAGGCCAATAATTATCGAGGCGCTCATGCAGTCGCTTAGATATCGGTTCCAGCTGGAATACACCACCTGCGCCAACCGTTGCGAGCATGCTAACCATCGTTTGTAAACGCAGAGCAGAATCAGTGTGCACAGCGATAGCTTCAGAAATCAGGCGCTCGCGCGAAGCGGTATGCTGCTCTTCGAAACGAGTCTTCAAGTCATGAAAATGCAGCCAGGAAAGTGTGCCATTAACCGAAATCATCACCACACCCAGCGTCAGTAGAACTTTCCACTTCAGGCTCAAGAATCTGAATGTACTACGGCGTGAATCAGAGGACCGGCTATCCGACATGAGAGTTACTAAAACCGAAAAGACCCCAGTAGCATGAACATATCCCAGCGGCGCTCCAGAGCTCTAGGGTCAGGGTTATCCTGAACCGGCAAATAAGCTGTCCCATCAATGCGATGATATTCGGCACGCAACATTAACTCGGGGGTTAAGTCAAAGCGCACACCTGCAGTCCAGTCTTTGGAAAAGCGAGTAAAGCCCGGTCGGCGGGTGGCCGCAGCATATGCCTGGCCATCACGATCGTCTCTATCGGTATACAAAACATCGTAACGTAGTATCGCTTCCCACTTGGGAGCCAATCGATAGCTGCCCTGAATATAATAACTTTGGCCACGAGTAGTGGCATCTGGAGAATTCGGACCAAAATTCCGGCTTGAAATGGGACGTAGGGCATATTCACTGGTTAGACTCCAGTTTTCAGCGTTATATTGGGCAGAAAATATCTGCACCATAGATTTCAGTTGTCCCGCTTGCAGTACATCCTTTACGCCAGGTTTATAGGGTGTATCAAATCGCAATACGGTATATCCCAAACGATATTTACCCCCGTCCCCTTCATACATCACTTGGGAAATTTGCGCCACTTTGGGTTCGAACCTCCCATTAGGAACTAATCCAACTAAGGCCACTTTGCTCGCTTCACTACCAAGCTGGGGTTTGCCAAGGGCAAATGTTACAAACAGATTGCCAGCTTCATAATTACGATCAAGATAAAACTCTACTCCATCACCTGCAACAGTAAGATTGCGCGTGCGCTCGAAATAAATTGATTGCGGTAGGAGAACGCTGGGACGAGTAAAAGCAACATCACGTGTTTTATTATAGAGTCCATAAGAATTCTTTACGCGCCCCAGGCGAATTCCACTACGGCCTTGTTCGTTTGATGATACTGTCCAGTCGACTAGTCCATAATCCAGTCTCACCTCGCCGTTATCGGTTCCTCCGGCTTTATGTGAAAGCAACCCGGCAGACAGCTGCAAATCTGACGTCGGCCTCAGGGACGCATTGAGTCCTATTTCTCTAAAATCTGTACTCGCTTTTTTATTACTCTGACCGAGGAAGTTATTATCGCTGGTAGTCACCAATCCCTGTGTGAGAAACCCATGTAGCTGCAATTCACTACCCATCAGATTGATGGCATGCGCAAAAGTAGTCCAAAGCAATAAAGCACACGGGACAAATCTTTCAACTACAGTTTTAGCGAATTTGAAGGGTGCGTACATTATTAGTGACCTCGCTTGTTTTTATATAGCCAATCGCCCCTGGGGTTGATGCTATTTTAGATAGCATTTCTTGCAAAGAGACAACTTGCTCTGGATATTGACCTTGTCCGGAAAATACCTGCCGATCCCACGCTAATCGCAATTGATGGGGGAATACTTGCAGAATATTTTTGCTGAATGCGCCATGCTCCGGCGTATCATCTTTCATCACGAATACCTTGACCGGTGTATCTGCTGGCCATTTGTTGAGGCGCATGCCAAAGATAGCGCGTAACGAGCTTCGGGAAATTGTGTTTTCGCTGGTTGAAGGGAATGCAATGACAACAATAGTGGGTTCTTGATTATCGGCATAAGAATTTGTAGTAACCAGAAATGCCCCTAGTATGTAAAGCGAACAGACTCGCCAAAACAACGCAAAAGTATTGATACTGAGAAGATTTTTCATCGCTGAAATGGGATACAGTCGAATAAATTTGAATAAAGGTTGATAAAAGTCGGATTCAGTACGTTGTTTTTCACATCAAGCTTTGCGCCTGTCGGATTTTTGACATAAAAATCATGCATTGGTAGAGAAGTCATATGATCAGCACTGGCATCTGCATCATAACGATTGAAGGTGTGTCCAGGAGAATTCCACTGCACGTATTGCATGATTTGTGAAAGCAGTATCTTATCAATGTATCCCCCCTGAATTTATTAAACCCATAACTAGTATAAATATTTAATTTTAAATTACGGACACTCATGAATCATTCAGAAAATATTGCCCATATATGGATTGGTAAGGTGTTTGTTTCGGATAAAGCAAACATTAATTTGTCCGACGATAAGCTTAAGACGAACAGATTTATAGCTACTTAATTTCTGGTTTCTCACTTTGCACTTATCGAATGATTATGGTTATGAATCACATACAGCTTTAACAATGTTGCTCATAACGGTTATTTACCTTGGCAAAATCGGGTAATAACGGCTGCCAGTTCATCCCGTGCAATTGGTTTTATCAGCGTTCCTAAAGAAACCAAGCCAAGCTTGCTGGAATACATATCCATTCCGGACAATAGATGTTGTTGGGCTCCTGAAATCAGAATGACGTCACCAACGTAACCCTGCATACCCAGATGCATCAGGAAACCAACACCGTCCATTCCAGGCATGCTGAGGTCGCATATCAATATATCCGGCTGTGATGATAACCCGGCTAACATGGTTAGTCCCTGCTCACCATTTTCCGCTCTAAGAACTTCGGCAACGCCTAATTCGAGCAGCATATCGCCAACAAATTCGAGTGTGAATTTGTCATCGTCCAGCAACATTACACGTAGATTTTTTGCTGCGATCATTTGTGCGGTGCTGTTCTTATTCGTGTCAACTCCAACCATATAAACTCCTCATTAATATTTTATCTGGCTCCACGAAAAATAGAGTTTGTAATTAATTTTCAATTATTTACAAAATAAATCAATCTGTTCGTCCTGCATTTGTTGAAGGATGAGCAGATGTGTTTTTTGCCAAGCGATAAAAATTCGTTCAGTTGCCGTGCATCATGATGTCTTTACTTCTGCCCAATTCTGATTAATTTTATTTGCTAGTTTGTACAGTGCATGTGGCTAATTCAGTTCTGGTCTAGTCTCAGTGAAAACAGGTTTTCTTGAGGCATTTGCTTTAATTTACGAGGTTAAATTTATAAATAAACCTGTAACCAACAGATTGAATGTTTGAAAATTCAGTGTAGCTTCAATATTCCTGAAATAAATAAATGTACTATTTTTGCAGTGTCGTACAGGTAAGCCTAATCTCGGCTGTGCAACGGAAAGCTTTAGGAAACACCTGTAAAATTTATAATAATTTAAACATAAAGTCCACCAATCGGTGATATGTTGAGGTAAGCAGCAACTTAGCAGCAACGCTGAATGCCGCGCCATTTTTGTTGTTGCTGGCAAAGGAAAAAGTCTTTGCGCGTTAGCGGCGGAGTATCAGGATAATTGGTGGTATGTTGTGTAATGTAGCGTTCGTAAGCATCATCCCCACTTAATTCGCGAATAGTGCGCCATACATATATCAATAATGGGAGTGGGTCGATATGGATGGTGTTTGTATTGAGTGTAATACTTTGTGCAATGTGCCTGCTTACATCCTGGGCAGTTTCAAATACAGGCAAACTAGAATCACTTACTGCGGGTAATAATTCATTCGCACTTTTTGTGATCAATCTCGTCTCCATGCTTTCTCCATTCCAGCCAAATGATGTGACACCTCAGACAGCGGAGGTACCGGTTTGCCTTTCAGGTAACGGACACAAACACGCAGCATGTCGAACACGATTAACCATAGCATGCAGACAAAAAACAGGGTCAGTACCGCATCAAGACGCTGATTAAAGATGAGCTGTGGTGCGATGGCTGCTTTTTCTGGAGAAAGAAGGCCTGATGCGAGTTTTGTGGCGAGGTCATTGGCAGCTGCGAGGAAGCCGATACGCACATCTGTGCTGGTGATTTTTTCCCACGCTGCACTGCTGGTAATTATGATTAACCAGGTAAGTGGCAAAGCTGTGATCCAAGCATATCTTAGTTTGTCGGACTTAATCAGGATACCAGTTGCGACACATAGCGCGATGGCTGCTAGGATTTGATTTGAGATGCCAAACAGCGGCCACAGAATATTAACACCGCCATTGGGATCGATCACGCCAATATATAAAAAATAGCCCCACGCAGCCACAATGATGCCGCTACTCAGCAATACCGAGGGATACCATGAGGTGCGTCCCAGTGGTTTCCAGACATTGCCCAGCATATCTTGTAGCATGAAACGGCCAACACGCGTACCCGCATCCAGCGTTGTGAGAATGAAGATGGCCTCGAACATGATGGCAAAGTGATACCACATAGCAAGCATGCCTTGACCAAATGCACTACCAAAAATACTAGCCATGCCGACTGCCAGTGAGGGCGCACCACCCGTGCGCGCGAACAGAGTCGCTTCACCCATCTGCTGTGCCAGCAGATTCATTTGCGCCACTGTAACCGGAAAGCCCCAACTGGAAATTTTTGCCACCGCATCTGCCGCCTCCTTGCCGACTACGCCAGCAGGAGAATTAATGGCGAAGAACACACCGGGGTCTAACACCGTAGCTGCGATGATTGCCATTATTGCAACGAAAGATTCCAGCGCCATGCCACCAAAGCCGATCATGCGGATGTCGCGCTCATTGCTAAGGAGCTTAGGTGTCGTACCGGAGGCGATCAGAGCATGAAAGCCAGAGATTGCACCACAGGCGATGGTGATAAATACGAAAGGGAATAACTTACCTCCAAAAATAGGGCCCGTCCCGTCGATGAATTGGGTAAGTGCCGGCATTTTTATGTTCGGTTGCATCCATACAATGGCTAGCATCAACAGTATGATGGTACCGAGTTTTATGTAGGTAGATAGGTAATCGCGAGGCGCGAGCAACAGCCATACGGGTAGAATTGCTGCTGCAAAACCGTAAGCAATGACCATCCAGGCTAATGGCAGACCGGGATAATCAAAAAACGCGCGTAGGTTCTGTTGGTGTTCAATCCATCCACCGCCTGCCACAGATAATAGTAATAAGATGACCCCAAGTAATGAACCTTCAAGCACACGGCCCGGGCGGATGGTACGCATGTATAGACCCACCAACATAGCGATGGGGATCGTGGCAGCTACGGTAGAAGTAGCCCAGGGACTGTGTTTCATGGCATTGACCACTACCAAGCCCAGCACCGCGATAAGGATAATCATGATAAACAGTGTGGTGATTAGTGCGGCAAGGCCACCGATGGCACCCAGTTCGTCTCGCGCCATTTGACCCAAGCTACGGCCATTACGACGGGTGGAATAGAATAATGTGACCATGTCCTGCACACAGCCACCGAGTACTGCGCCGAATAATATCCACAGCGTACCTGGCAAGTAACCAAACTGGGCAGCTAGAGTCGGCCCGACCAGAGGTCCTGGTCCCGCAATGGCGGCAAAATGGTGGCCAAATACGATCCAGCGATTGGTTGGAATATAATCTCGGCCGTTATTGAGTCGTTCTGCGGGTGTAGCACGAGTCGGGTCAATGAGCAGGACTTTGGTGGCAATCCATGTTGCATAGAAACGGTAGGCAATCGCATATACGCACAGCGCGGCTGTGACAAACCACAGTGCATTGATCGACTCGCCACGATTCAGTGCTATACCACCCAATGCGGCGGATCCAAGCAAAACAACGGCAATCCAGATAAGGACTGATACCAATGGATTTTTCATAGTAAATTTTTTTTCATGAGGGGGCTCTGGCAAGTAATTTTTAGGCAAGAATATAATTATAAATTATGACATGCCCCGCACCTATTTACTGTCTTCCCTGATCTTAAGTCATGCAACGATCTATCTTAAACTTGTACAGTAGGCATTATTAAAAATGACAAGCCTTGTTAAGATAGTGTTGTCGAAGGTTATGATTTATAATTTCTATATCAATTCAATTTGATAACAACGTCTTTGGTTTGTATTTGAGCCGGTACTAAGATTGCGTTTAAACTAAACTCTTGAACCCTCATTGACAAACACTGTCAAAATGTTTGCATAATTTATCGTGTAGGAGATTGCTATGAAAGCACCTATTCGCATCGCTATCACTGGTGCTGCTGGTCAGATCAGTTACAGTCTTTTGTTTCGCATCGCCAATGGTGATATGTTGGAACTCGAACAGCCCATCATCTTGCAACTGTTGGATATACCACAAGCACAGCAAACGTTGCGCGGAATAGCGATGGAATTGGAAGATTGTGTGTTTCCCATGTTGCAGCAGGTTGTTATTACCGATGACCCCAAGGTTGCTTTCCGAGATGCAGAAATTGTTCTGATGGTTGGCGCGCGTCCGCGTAGCAAGGGCATGGAACGCAATGAACTAATCGAGATTAACGCTGGTATTTTCGCCGAACACGGCAAGATTCTCAATGCATTCGCGGCACCTCATGTCAAAATTTTAGTGGTAGGCAATCCGGCTAATACCAATGCACTAATTATCATCCATAACACTCCTGATCTTAACCCAAAAAATATCAGCTCTATGATGCGGCTTGATCACAACCGCGCCATCGCGCAGGTAGCGCGTAAGCTTTCCGAACCTATTGGTAGCATCAAAAAAATGGTGGTATGGGGCAATCATTCCGGTACGCAATACCCCGATCTGTCCCATGCTGAGTTACGAGGGCGCAACATCCAGGATATTCTGCACGATCATAATTGGATTGAAAGCGAATTTATCCCCACTGTGCAAAAGCGTGGTACGGTGGTGATCGAAGCGCGCGGTTTGAGTAGCGCTGCCAGCGCTGCCAACGCCGCTATTAGTCATATGCATGATTGGATACTTGGTTCACACCACGGTGATTGGGTCACCATGAGCGTATTATCGGATGGAAGCTATGACATACCAGCAGGCGTGGTGTATGGTTTTCCGGTTATTTGTCATAATGGCGATTACCAAATTGTGCAGAATCTGCCGATAAATGAACTTGGACATCGACATATGCTGGAAAATTATCGTGAATTATTGAAAGAAAGAGAGCAAATAAAATATTTGCTAGGTTAAATACCATAAATAATTCATGTGGTTGCTTTATTTAACTTCAGCATCTGGATATGTAAAAGTCAAAACCTAGCGCAGTTAGGTGACCTTACTCGGTAACAGTAAATTAAATTGTCTATTACACAATAACTTAGATGCTAAATGAAGTTAAATCTACAAGACTTAGAAGAAATATCTACGTTCACTTTAAAGTACTACAACCAGCATGCCGAAGATTTTTTTGTAGGTACACGTAATCATGACGTTAGTCAGAACATTATGTCGTTGCTGCGCTACATCGAGGTTGAGCCGCCTTTTAAAATATTGGATTTTGGCTGTGGGCCGGGGCGAGACCTTAAGATGTTTGTACAAATGGGGCACATTGCAACGGGTTTGGATGGTTGCAAGCGTTTCGTTGCAATGGCGCGCGATTATAGCTGCTGTGAAGTGTGGCAGCAGGATTTCCTCAAGCTTGATCTTCCGATTAAATATTTTGATGGGGTATTCGCTAATGCCTCACTTTTTCATGCGCCCAGCCAAATGTTGCCACGCATATTACGTGAGTTGCATGCAACGTTGAAACCGGGCGCTGTTCTGTTTAGTTCCAATCCCCACGGGCATAATGAAGAAGGATGGAACCACGGGCGCTACGGCGTATATTACGATTTTGATACTTGGCGGCATCTCATGTCAGATGCTAAATTTATTGAGCTTATTCACTATTACCGCCCAGAGAACCTGCCGCGAGAACAGCAACCTTGGCTGGCAAGTGTTTGGCGGCGAACGTGAAAACCTTATAAAAAATAATATTTTTTTGTTTTTATTACGCCATAATGAAAGAAATTGCTAAAATTAATAAAGCGTTAAACGAATTTATATTTGTGATCTTATTCGTTTGAATCTCTTCGAGTTTTATTCTGTGTCCTTTGGTAAGTAGGCTGGCAAACAGCCAGCAGCTGGTAGAGCGCAGTTAATAGCCCGTAGTTTGCTGCAGGGTCTTTATTGGCTTGTTAGTTAGTATTATTATCCTTCTAGTTGTTCTTATGAATTCAGTAACGAGAATAATTTTAGTATGAGTGGTGCCCTAAATAGCCTTAGGCTTGATAGCACGTTGTTGGCAGGTTGTAGGTTTACTGGTATTGAGTATCAGTGGCTGGCAATCAAGGAGGGCAGCTATTGCGAGCCTGACTGAATTTGCTCTGGACGATGTGCTCCCACAAGAGAGTTAAAGATGAAAAATATGAATAGTATATGGCGTAGCATCTGGGCTTTTATTGTGTTGATTCTTGTAATCGTCGCGATTATTGTGTTTATCTTTGTGCTCACCCTTATTGTTTTTCCGTCACATTGGCTTTCTTGATATATTTATTAAATTGTTGATGTGAGAAATCATCACTATTGAACCCAGCTATTACGAATCGCCGATATTGATACCGTGGCGTGCATTGATGACTAGTCAGTTTGTACCGTAGCTTTTGATGGACAATGCCCCCACAAAATAGCGCAAAGTATATTCAATCTTAATTCAGCAATGGATTGCTATTGATAAATATTGCAAATTTTTCAGCTGGCAGAGGACGACTATAGTAGTAACCTTGAATCTCATCGCAGCCTCGAGCACGCAAGAAATCCAGTTGTTCCAATGTTTCTACGCCTTCCGCGATAACCTGTAATTTAAACTGGTGACCCAGACTAATGATGGAACGCACGATAGCTGCATCATTTTCATCAGTAGCGGCGTCACGTACGAAGGATTGATCCACTTTGAGTCGATCGAGAGGCATTTTCTTCAAATAACTAAGGCTAGAGTAACCAGTGCCGAAATCATCTATGGCCAATTGCACCCCCAGCTCATGCATTTGGGCCAGGAAAGCCATTGATGCTTGAGCCTCGTTCATCATGACGCCTTCGGTAATTTCCAACTCCAAATCTTTTGGGTGCAGTCCCGTTTCTTCTAATATAGCGATAATCATTTGCGCCAGTTGTGGCTGCCGTAGTTGACTGATAGATAAGTTTATAGATATCGGGAATATGGACATTCCTTGTCGTCTCCATTCAGCTAGTTGCGCGCAAGCTGTGCGCAGCACCCATTCACCTATAGGTATAATCTGCCCGGTCTCTTCGGCCACAGGAATAAATTCTGTTGGCGTAACAAAGCCTTTTTCGGGATGTTTCCAGCGTAGTAATGCCTCTGCACCGCATACTATTCCGCTGATCAAATTTGCCTGAGGTTGATAATGTAATATAAATTCATTGCGTTCTAACGCCAAGCGCATATCATTTTCCATAGAAAATAGTTGATTGGCGCGGAAATTCATTTCCGGTGCAAAAAATAGAAAGTTGCTGCGGCCTTCAGCTTTGACACGATACATCGCTACGTCAGCATGCTTAATCAATGTATTGATTTCGTCTTCACTATCCGCATTATCAGGATAGATACTGATGCCGATGCTGGCATGGGTGGCGATTTGTAAAGTACCGACATCACAAGGAATCGTCAGCGTTTGGAGTATTTTGCCAGCCACGCGCGCCGCACCTTTTGCATCTGTTTCACGCAGTAGTACGATAAATTCGTCGCCACTGATACGTGATACGGTATCTACCTCACGCACACATTCTCGTACGCGCAGTGCCACTACCTGCAATAATTTGTCGCCAACCGCATGTCCCATTGAATCGTTTACATATTTAAAGCGATCAAGATCGATGAATAGCAGTGCAAATTTTTGTTGGTCGCGATGTGATTCAGCAATTAATTGTCCAAGACGATCATGTAGCAAGGTACGGTTGGGTAGACCAGTCAACACATCGTAGTAGGCAAGAGATTGAATATGTTGTTCAGACTCTTTGCGTTTAGTGATGTCAACCCTGACCGATATATAACGAACAATTTGCCCGTTCGCACCTTTAAGTGGCACGATAGTGCTATCTACCCAATATAGTGTACCGTTTTTTGCGCGGTTACAAATTTCACCTCGCCAGATGTCACCGCTGGCGATAGTAGCCCACATTTCAACGAAAAAAGCGCTTGGGTGCGTCTCGGAATTAATGATACGGTGGTCATGGCCGAGTATTTCCTCCCGACTGTAGCCGCTTACTTCACAAAATTTATCATTGGCCTGAATAATGCGCCCGGAAGGATCGGCAACAGAGACAAGAGCGTGCTGGTCAATTGCCTGGATGTAGCTGATTAATTCTGCGGAACTTCGCTCGGCATCTTCTTTGGCACCCAGCAGCAAATTTTCAGTTTTCTTGCGTGCTGTGATGTCGTGGATGAAAGCGCAAAATTCATATTTACCCTTTTGTTTGACCGGAGATATTGCTAATTCGATGGCGAATTGATGACCATCGCGATGTAAACCTGTTATCTCTATACGCTTATTCAGGGCTGCTCCCTTACCGAAAGCTAAAAAATGCTTCAAGCCCTGAATATGCGCATCACGATACTGCGGCGGGATGATTAGATCGTGTAACATGTGTCCGATAGTTTCTTCCCGGGTCCAGCCAAAAATCTTTTCTGCCTGCTCATTCCAGCCGGTGAGAATGCCATTGGAGTTCATTAACACCACGGCGTCCGGAGCTGCATCAATAATGGTGCGCAATCGTGTATCGATCTCGACCAGTTCCATTTCCTCCAGTTTTTTGGTGGTCACATCCTGAACCACGCCCAGCATTTTTAGCGGAGAGCCATCTGTATCGCGTATCACCCCCCCGCGTTGATGTAACCAGCGTACCGTGCCATCTGGCCAGATAACTCGGTGTTCTATGTTGTATTTAGTGTTTTCTTCAACACAGCTGTACATGGAATTAATCATATGCTGACGGTCATCAGGATGTATGCTGCTGAGGAAGTCTTCATCAGTACCATTCTGTTTTCCTGCGGGACAGGCCATAAGGACAGAAATGTGGTCACACCAATATAGTTTGCTCGTGCAAATATCCCAATCCCAAGTACCGATTTCGCCATACATCAAACTAAGGCGTAGGCGTTCTTCGCTCTCGATTAATCGTTCATTAACTTTCCGTGTAGTTCGAAGAGCGCGTTCCCGACCCTGCACCAGCAATCCTGTGAGTAGTCCCAGCAATATACTTACAGCTAAGCCAACTACAACAATGGATTGAGCCTTTTCTTTAACTAACTGTGCTTCAAAGCTGGGGAGGGAGCTAATAGCCATTGTCCAGGTGTGCCCCGCAATTTCAAGGCGCTTTGAAGCATGAAAGAGTGAATCTCTTTTGATCTCGTTTCTATTAGTGTTGTCAGTTGTATGCATTAGCGTTTTACTCGACATTTCCGCGCCATCGTAGATTTTCATGTCGATATCAGAAATGCTTGTACCGAGAATGCCACGCATAAGATCATTCATCCGAAATAAAGCAAAGGCCCATCCCACAAGATTGGCGCGACGTTCAGCCAAGGTTGCATAGGGTGTCCCGTTTTTATAAATAGGCAGATACATCAGAAAACCAGCCTGCGCATTTGCGCTATTTTCCTGTATCAATTTCGTCTTGCCGGTGATAATGGCTTTATTGGTGTCACGCGCTTGTTCCATTGCGGAACGTCGCACCGAATCGGAGTACATGTCGTAACCAAAAGTACGTCGATTACCCTCTGATGATGGCTCGATGTAGGCGATTGAGGTGGTTATGTCTTGCTGCCCATTTAAAAGTATGGGGTTTGCGGGGGAGTTTTTTTTTGAGGAGGCAGTGTGTTTATCTTGTTTGGTTGTAGGGAGGATCAGTGAAAATCCGACACCTTGTATACCTGGAAGGTTCTCCACAATATGTTGAGCAATGATATAGGCATGGAATTCGTCGCGCTCTACGCTGATGGAAGCCGCGAATAAACCTTGTGTACCCCGCAACGCTTGTTCGTAAGATTGCATGCGTTGTTCAATGCGGTTGTTGACATCGAGTAAACGGAAATTGAAATTATATTGCAATTCCCTTACCGCTTCGTACTGTGCATTCTTCCAGAGTTGATGGGTGACAGCTAAAGAAACAATTACTACCAACCAGGGTAACAGCCGGATAGCAGGAGACCATGATAATAACTGCTGAATAGGATTAATGCGTGATGCAGTTAATGGCTTCACCACGTTAATAATTTAGCATCATATTTTGTATGCAAACTCCATAATTGTAGTGTGGCTGAACGCTGAGCATAGCTACTTTCCGTGATTTTTAAAAAATTGTTTTTTTGTATCTTATCAAGAGATACCTTACGACAATCTGTAGAAATACTTTAAGGCATGCCATGATTTCCTCAGTGCATATGTAACCTGGTTTTGTGTACCATGGATTATGGGACGCAATGTAATTTAGGGTATCTCTAAAATCCAGGTTCTATTTTCTTTGCTGTATTGTGTTGTTTACAATATTGACTATGTCAGAAGAGCTTTGCAAAGCTTCGCGTTATTTTAGAGAGACCTAAAATAAATATCCCGGTAAACCGGGATATTTATTTTAATAATGAAATTAAGGATTAATTTAGTGCTGTAACGCTTTAATTATATCCTCGACTACTTTTTTGGCATCGCCAAATACCATCATGGTTTTGTCTAAATAGAACAAATCATTGTCTAGTCCAGCATAGCCGACAGCCATACTGCGTTTGACTACCATAATAGTGCGCGCCTTGTGCGCATCAATGATCGGCATGCCATAAATAGGACAGTTTGGGTCGGTCTTGGCCGCAGGATTCACCACGTCGTTGGCACCGATGACCAGTACCACATCAGTATCGGCAAATTCGTTATTGATCTCGTCCATTTCAAATACTTGATCGTAAGGTACCTCAGCCTCAGCCAGCAATACGTTCATGTGACCCGGCATACGCCCGGCTACAGGGTGGATGGCATAACGTACTTTGACGCCATTCTTGATCAAATGGTCAGCCATTTCGTTGATGGCATGTTGTGCCCGTGCCACCGCCAAGCCATAGCCGGGCACGATGATGACGCTATCCGCATTGCCCATCAGGAACGCAGCGTCATCCGCACTACCACTACGTACTGGCCGCTGCTCGACCTCTCCTGCCCCTATGGCACCCTCACCACCACCAAAGCCACCAAGAATGACATTGAAGAAGGAGCGGTTCATTGCTTTACACATAATGTAAGAAAGAATCGCACCAGAGCTGCCGACTAACGAGCCGGCAATAATCAGCATATTATTATTCAGAGTAAAGCCAATGCCCGCTGCCGCCCACCCGGAATAAGAGTTAAGCATGGATACCACGACGGGCATGTCCGCTCCGCCAATCGGCATAATCAGCAATACGCCCAGCAATAACGCCAAAGCAATCATGATCAGGAATGGCGTCCAACTTTGCGTAAAAATGAACATGATGCCGAAGGCGATCATCACAACACCTAGAAACAGGTTGAACCAGTGCTGCCCAGCAAAATGCAGTGGCTTGCTGCCGAGTTTACCGGATAGTTTTCCGAATGCGATGATGGAACCGGTGAATGTAATCGCACCCACAAACGTGCCGATGAATAATTCAATCAGGTTGCTGGCATGCAAAGGTGAGATGCCGTAAGCGACTGGATTATAAAACGCAGACATGGCGACCAGCACCGCCGCCAGACCGACAAGCGAGTGCATTGCCGCTACCAACTCCGGCATGGCAGTCATTTGAATGCGCCGGGCGACCACCGCACCTATTGCCCCGCCCACGAGGATGGCAAATGCAATATAAATCAGGTTCTGAGTGATAGTCAGTGTGGTGAGTACCGCAATGGTCATGCCTATCATGCCAAACATATTTCCGCGCCGTGCGGAAATGGGGGAACTCAAACCTTTCAGCGCCAGAATAAACAGAACTGCGGCGATTAAATAGGCTAATGCAACAAAATTTGCCGACATAAATTTTCCTTGATAATTTTTGTAACTGCTTTACCTCGCAAACCAGGTGAAGCATAGTGATGCTCAACAAAAAGCAGGGAGCCATTTTAATGAATAGCTGATATCGCTCCGCTGTACCTTTTTGCCTCTGAGCATCGATGTTCTGGGCTTATTTACTTTTCTTTTTGAACATACTCAGCATGCGCTGTGTTACCAGGAAACCACCGAATACATTAATTGCCGCCAGTATAACTGCGACTAATCCCATGACCGTGCCAGCGTCTAGTTGCTCAGGTCCTGCCGCCAGCATGGCGCCGACGATGATAATGCCGCTAATTGCGTTGGTCACTGCCATGAGCGGTGTATGTAGCGCGGGCGTGACATTCCATACTACGTGATAGCCGACTACTACGGCTAGTACGAATACGGTCAGATTGATAATGACAGGATCAATTGCACTACTCATTTCAAACTCCTAAGTTGAGATTGTAAACCTTCATCTTTTTCAGCTCATTTTATTGAGGTAGAGGGTTAAGGTATTTATTTAATAACCACTTCGCCGTCGATACACAACAGCGATCCGGAAATAATGTCGTCAGTGCGATTGATGTTCATTTTTCCGCCATTCTTTGGATCGCACAGTAAATTGAGGAAGTTCAATAAATTGCGTGCATATAAAGCGCTGGCATCCGCAGCAACCAAGGCAGGGAGGTTGTCTTCACCCACCAACGTGATGCCATGCTTAACCACCGTTTTACCTAATTCGGACAATGGGCAATTGCCGCCTGCTTCAACAGCCATATCTACGATCACGGAACCTGACTTCATGGATTTGACCATGTCTTCAGTTACCAGTATTGGTGCGGTTCTACCGGGGATCAGTGCAGTAGTAATGACAATATCTGCTTGTGCAACACGTTTGGCAACTTCCACTTTTTGACGTTCCATCCAACTGGCGGGCATGGAGCGGGCATAGCCGCCAACGCCTTGGGCAATCTCTCGCTCCTCGTCTGTTTCATAAGATACGTCAATGAACTTGGCCCCTAAAGACTCCACTTGTTCTTTTACGGCAGGACGCACATCAGAGGCCTCAATTATCGCCCCCATGCGTTTGGCAGTTGCAATAGCTTGTAACCCAGCTACACCTACACCTAATATCACCACCCGTGCCGCCTTTACCGTTCCGGCAGCTGTCATTAGCATCGGCATAAATCGTTTATATAAATTAGCTGCCACCAGCACCGCCTTATATCCGGCAATATTAGCTTGCGAGGATAGTACATCCATAGCCTGCGCGCGTGATGTGCGCGGCAGTTTTTCCATGGCAAAAGCGGTAATGCCCTGCTTGGCGTAGGCTGCAACCAAATCCGCCTGAGAAGGTGAAAGTAAGCCGATCAGCACCGTTTTGGCGCTTAGCTTCGCTAACTCCTCTTCAGTCGGGGCTTTTACTTTAAGTATGATCTCCGCTTGAGCATAAACTTCTGTGGTGCTGACTAAGGTGGCACCTGCTGCCTGGTAGGCTGCGTCCGAAATACTTGCTCCTGCTCCGGCACCCTGTTGCACCATGACTGTATGGCCGGCGGCCAGCATTTTTTTGACCGTTTCGGGTGTTGCCGCGACACGTGTTTCACCTGCGTGCGTTTCCGTAGGAATGCCTATACGCATGAAACATCTCCTTTTTTAAAAAGGCCCGGATATACCGGGCACATGAACCCATAATTAAATAATTTTAGCATCAAGATGTGCCTGCCAATACGTCATCTTGTTTTAGGCAATGTGCTATCCATTGTGCGGTAAGTTTTTCCTGCACGGTATTTTGCTTGAGCCGTGCATTCAACCCAGGGAAATTTACGCAGTCTAGTCGCTGATCCTGGTTAAAACAGGAGAATACATAAGTCTTCTCCCCGGTCGAAATATCGAAGTGTTCTTGAATGCATTGGCCGCAAATCTCTTTCATCATGCATTGCATGGGTGAATTGATGGAACCAAAGGCGTGGTGATCTGGTTTCATATAAGGTTTCAGTTCGTTATGACGTGCTGCCGCAACGGCGGCCATCATTCTGTCTGAACCAATCGCAATGATGCGATCGACCTGATTCACTGCGATGTCCGGCTGCCCTAATTCGCCGCTGGCATAGGCTTTGATGGCCTGCACGATATTACCTACATAAGTTCGATCTTGGGGGCGATTCGGTACAAATCCGGGTGTTTCATCGCTGCACCAAATCACCACATCAGCGGCCATTTCGATATCGTCTACCTTGTAGCGGTCTATCATTTTTTTGTAGCCGGCAAAGTAGAGAACTTTAGAGCCAGCGTTACGGAATGCCTTGCCGATGGAAAATAATACGGCGTTACCCAAGCCTCCACCAGCCAGCAACACTGTTTCCCCCGGAGCAATCTCAGTGGGTGTACCCGTTGGTCCCATCAGCACTATTGGTTCACCGGGCTTCAGCTTGGTACATAACTGCGACGAGCCGCCCATTTCCAGCACAATCGTAGAGAGCAAACCTTGTTCGGCATCAACCCAGGCACCGGTCAGGGCTAAACCTTCCATGACCATGCGCGTAGCATCGATTTTTGCAGCATGAGTTTCGTAATTCTGCAGGCGATAAAATTGTCCCGGTTGAAAGCTGCGCGCCGCGGCAGGAGCTTTGACGATCACTTCGACAATATTGGGGGTAAGACGAACCACTTGATGTATGGTGGCGCGCAGATCGTTGCCCAGGCGTGCAAGAAATTCCTGATTATTTTCTTTAGCTGCAGCGGCAACCTGTGACAGTACCTTGCTTAACACCGGATAACCCTGCTTCGCACTGCCCATGGCCTTGACTACGTTACCGGAATATGAAGGGTGCAGGTCACCGAAAAAGCTGACGAAACGACCATCATGGTATTTGTACTGAAGTACGTGCGCCTTGGCTGGCTTGGCATTGCTACGCTCTGGCCGGACTGGTTCGCCCTGTTCGTCACAGGCCTGGAAGTAACGTCCATCAAGCTTGAACTGTTCTGGAAATTCGCGTGCCAGCACTGTGTTCGGCTGGGTGCCCGCAGCCACAAAAATGGTATGCGCTGGCAGATGTATTTGTCCGGCTTTCTGCCAGGCGCCATCGGCATCTAATACCTGGTTCATCACTACCATGGCAGTTGCATCACCATTCGCATCTACCTCTACACGCACCGGAGTTAACCCTTCGGCAAAATAAATTCCTTCCTCCAGAGCCTTTTCCACTTCCTCATGATTCAGGGTATATGAAGGGCTGTCGATTAGGCGCTTGCGATAGGCCAAAGTGACGCCCCCCCATGATTTGATAAGCTGAAGGATATTAGGGTGACGTCCTTCGGTCGAGGCTAGGGCTCGTTCCGCGCGGATAGCCCGAGCATGGCTCAAAAATTCGTCGCCTATAATTGTTTCAGAAGCCGACCACATACTGCGCAATGCTGCCTCACCTTTTTCTGCTGCCAGCATTTCATAGCGGCAAAGAAATTTCTCAACTTGCACCGGGTAATAGGCAAGTGATTCCGTGGCAGTATCAATTGCGGTCAAACCCCCACCGATTACCACAACCGGTAAGCGAACTTGCATGTTGGCGATGGAGTCAGGCTTGGCGGCTCCCGTCAATTGTAACGCCATAAGAAAATCCGACGCAGTGCGAACCCCGCATGCCATACCGTTTGGTATATCGAGTAATGTCGGACGACCAGCACCAGCAGCCAGTGCAATATGATCGAAGCCCAGCTCAAAAGCACTTTCAGCAGTAATGGTTCCGCCAAAACGCACACCGCCGAACAGAGCGAATTGTGCCCGTCGCTCCAGCAGCAGGCGAATGATTTTAAGGAAATTCTTATCCCATCGAACTGTAATACCGTATTCGGCCACCCCGCCGAAACCGGCCATAACCCGATTATCCAGCGGCTCCGTCAATATGCTTGCGTCGTATATCGGGCTAAATTTCACTCGATTGCCGTTTGCATCCATGCCAGATAAATCACCCGGTAATGGTTCGATTTTCAATCCATCGACACCGACAACGGCATGGCCGTCATTCATCAAATGATGTGCCAACGTAAAACCGGCTGGACCCATACCGACTACAAGTACACGCTTACCGGTAGCAGCATGCGGATAGGGGCGACGAATATTGAGGGGATTCCACCGGGTGAGCAGACTATAAATCTCAAACCCCCACGGCAGCTCAAGAACATCCTTCAATGACCGGGTTTCAGCCTGTGGAATGTTTACTGATTCCTGCTTTTGATAAATGCAAGATTTCATGCAGTCATTACAAATACGATGCCCCGTTGCAGCACACATTGGATTATCTACCGCGATGATAGCCAACGCACTCAATGCAAAACCGGACGATTTAACTTTATGAAACTCTGAAATTTTTTCATCCACAGGGCAACCCGCCAGCGGAATGCCGAAAACGCTTTTTTTAAATGGTGGTGGTGAACCATCAGCTCCGGCTTTTTCTCGCATACCGATCGAGCATGAATCCTTGCCTTGTTCATGGCACCAAATACAGTAATTCGCTTCACCTAAGGCACCTGCCAAGTCTGTACCTTTATCTGTCAGCGCAAAACCTTCGCGATGGCGGAGATGACTATCTGCGAGACGATGCGCAGTATAGGCAACATTTTCGACAGGAATGATAGGCACCAAGCGTTGGAAATCGAGCTTGGCAGGAACTCTGAACAATACCCCCTGTCCATGACGCTTTTTACCTGCGGTGGTATGCACAGCCCAGGCCGCATACCGCATAGCTATATCGATTCGATCAATATTTTCTGCTTCGGCATCAAGCCAGCTGTTAACTTTACGGGCAAAAAGTAATTCGTCCATTTCTCTGGTGGTGCCGCCGAAAGCCTGCAACAATCCGGCTCTGAGGTCGTCGCCATCAAAAGCAGCAGCATTAGCTGCCTTATATTTTTGTACTGCCTTACGCTGGACAAAAATACGTTTGCAGTGAAATAACGGTGCTAGCTTATTGTGTCGCTCTGCTAACTCTCGAGTTGCGTTCTGAATATTAAATAGTTGACCCAGAAAATCTTCCAGATGCGGGGCCAGCTCAATAATGAGCTGTGATTCTTCCAGGTGCGTCATATGGCCTGGTGCATTACGCGCTGCCGCCAGTCTTTCCGCGAGCAATGGTTCGCCTTCAGTAAGTTCGGCCAGAAAACAAGAGTCGATGCGGGGTAACCCATCGCAGCTGTAGAGATCTTCAAATTTCATTCCGAATCCCAGTTTTAAAACTGGAGGCGGAACGACTCCATTATCAGTATCTGTGGTACGTTGCTTAGAATTTAAGCTTTCCATGCAGTGCAAACTCCTAAATTTATTATGCGCTGTGAACTTAAAGCGGGGGGAGATCATCCATCTTGTTGTAAGCGAAATACGCTGCTTGCATACGGATAAAACGTCTGAGCTCTGGTCTCAAGCATATTAAAAATGCCCGGTTATACCGGGCAATAATAATTTATATCAACTTATAATTATACGATTTTATTCAGCATAGCATTATACGATTTTATCTTCTGCATCGCACTGCCATAGCATGAAGAAGTTATAATTCGTTGTCCGCAACCTGAATTATTTTATATGTCCGCCATCCAGTTATTGCCTGATTTGCTCATTAATCAAATTGCTGCAGGCGAAGTTATCGAACGTCCTGCTGCCGCGCTTAAGGAGATGCTGGAAAACAGTCTGGATGCGGATGCCACTGACATTATTGTGCAGCTGGAAGGCGGTGGCGTAAAGCTGCTGCGTGTGCGCGACAATGGTAATGGTATCGCGCCAGAAGAATTACCATTCGCCCTGATGCGTCATGCGACCAGTAAGATTGCCTCATTAGCTGACTTGCAACGCGTCGCCAGTATGGGCTTCCGCGGCGAGGCTTTGGCCAGCATGGCAGCAGTGGCGCAGGTAACGCTTACCAGCCGTAAAACGGAAAGTTCACATGCCTGGCAGATTCAATCTGTGGATGGTATACAGAGCGAAGTTATTCCTGCTGCGCACGCTCGAGGCACCAGTGTTGAAATACGTGAACTGTATTTCAACACCCCGGCGCGACGCAAATTTCTCAAGTCTGAAGCCACCGAGCTTGCTTATTGTGAGGAAACCTTCAAGCGCATTGCACTGTCGCGTCCGGATGTCGCCTTCAGCCTGCAACACAACAATCGTATGATGTGGCAATTACCCACGTTATCACGCTCAACTGATGTACCTTTGACCTCTGCTTCACCGCTTCCTGAAGTAAATTGGGAAGAAAAAGTCGATGCCTTGTTAAAGCGTATCGAAGCGCTATTAAGCAAAGAATTTGGGCAAAGTGCGGTGCCTGTCTCACGTAAGGCAGCTGGATTGCATTTATATGGGATGGCTTCTCTGCCAGCTTATTCAAAAGCATCGCGCGATGCTCAATATTTTTTTGTGAATGGACGTTTTATCCGCGATAAGGTGGTAGCCCATGCCATCCGACAAGCCTATCAGGATATCCTTCATCACCAGCGGCATCCCGCTTTTGTACTGTTTTTAGATATGTCACCAGAATTGGTGGACGTGAATGTACATCCGGCCAAAAGTGAAGTTCGTTTCCGTGAGAGCCAGGCCATTCATCAATTCGTATTTCATACGCTTCAACAAGTGCTGAGCACGCCTGTGGCTCTGACAGAAAATGCGTCAGACCTACCAAGTCAACTAACCCAGGTTTCATCCGTGCAACAAGCTGCGTCGGTACAACAGCCAATGCAGCAGCTTCTGCGGTTGCCCATGGCATCACAGCCGCTGGCTTTTTATGATGCTCTTTTTGGAAAGAAGGAAAGCAGGGGAGGGGAGGAGGAAAAACTCAATGACGCGCTCTTGTTGAACGCTCACGCTCAATTTTCGTTATCAGAAGCTGAAGTTCCACTGCTCGGCTTTGCACTGGCACAGCTTGCCGGCATCTACATTCTGGCGCAAAACGTACATGGGCTGGTGGTGGTGGACATGCACGCAGCACACGAGCGTATCGTATACGAAAGACTTAAAACGTCACTTGACGGGCAACAAATCCCCATGCAGCCGTTACTCATTCCAGTGAGCTTTGCTGCCGAGACACTGGATATCGCCACAGCAGAGGAAGAGCACGCAGCCATTGCGCAACTGGGGTTTGATATAGCTCCCTTGTCGCCGACAACGCTGGCAGTGCGGGCCATGCCTGCTATGCTTAAACAAACTCATGCTGAAGCTGCCGCACGTGATGTATTGCATGAAATGCGTGAATATGGCGCCACTCGAGTATTAACCGAACGACGCAATGAATTGCTGTCTACACTGGCCTGCCATTCCGCAGTGCGGGCCAATCAAACCCTTACTGTGCCTGAGATGAATAATATTTTGCGTGAAATGGAACGTACAGAACGTTCTGGCCAGTGCAACCATGGTCGTCCGACCTGGTTTCAAATGAGCATTGCAGAATTGGATATGTTGTTTATGCGAGGAAAATGAACACACTGCCTCCCGCTCTTTTTCTTATGGGCCCTACCGCCAGTGGAAAGACCCAGGTGGCTGTAGAACTGGCGCAGCGGCTACCAGTAGAAATTATTAGCGTTGATTCCGCGCTAGTGTATCGGGATATGAATATCGGTACTGCCAAACCCGAGGCTGCTGTCCTCGTTCATGCGCCGCACCACTTGATCAATATCATTGATCCAACCGATGCTTATTCTGCCGCCGCTTTTCGCCATGACGCATTGCGTCTAATGAATGACATTACTCAGCGCGGACGCATTCCTTTGCTGGTGGGCGGTACCATGTTGTATTTTCGTGCCTTGCGTTTTGGTCTGAATGAACTACCACAGGCCGACTCTAAAGTACGTGCCGCTTTGGACGAGCAAGCTGATCGTATCGGTTGGCCAGCACTGCATGCTGAATTGGCCCAGGTTGACCCCGAAACAGCAGCACTTCTAAAGCCAAACGATGCGCAGCGTATCCAGCGTGCGCTGGAAATTTATCAACTTTCCGGTCAACCGATGTCCGCGCTTTTTAAGCAGCAAAAAAAATATCCGTTGCCTTATCACGTCATGCAGATTGCACTCATTCCCAGTGAACGTAGCAAATTGCATGCACGTATCGCCACACGATTTGTCACTATGCTCAAACTCGGTTTGGTAAATGAGTTGCTCGCGCTTAAAAAAAAATATTTGTTGCATTCCAATCTGCCTTCTATGCGCTGCGTTGGCTATCGTCAGGGATGGCAATTTCTCGCCGGAGAAATAAATGAAACAGAGTTATTGGACAAAGGCATTGCCGCAACGCGCCAACTGGCCAAACGTCAGCTTACCTGGCTGCGTGGCATGCCGGAAGTCATCGAATTTGATTGCTTGGCCCATAATCTTGCGCAGCAAGTACTTGTTGCTGTGCGACAGCTACAAAATATTTAATTTATGAATGGATGAAAGGTTTTGCATTGAAATAATCAGGACTACAGTTTTTCAAGAGCGTCTGAATCTTTACTCTTGCGCATCGATCATAATTTTTATTTCTTCCGGCTGCATATGCAGGAGTTTGCCTATGTCAGTATAATCATCGGGCAGAGCTGCATCATTCCAACCATTGGCAGAATGGCGTGCAAGATTGACGGCGAGAAAAACATTACGCACACGCTGTTGATTGGCACATTCGCCATCCATCAAGGTGATGAGTAGCTTGGGCAGTGACCATTTGGATGCCAAGGCAGATTGCAAACTAAACAATGTAAAGCCCAGCACTTCTTCCTGTGCAACATTGCTGCGTAAGGTTTTATCCTGTTGCTGCATGGTATGAATTTTTAGCATATCTATAGGTGCAAAACACCACATGAGCAATTCGGCAATATCAAATAACAAGGCAGCGATGCGAACTTCTTCAAAATGCAGATCATTTAAATGCACCGCCCAATCCACAGCGAAAGTAGATGCGCGGTTTGAACGGTGTATTACTCGCAACAAACAACTTAAGGCACTCATCTGCCCGCTTAGAACTGTTTCAACAAGCGGTTCTGCCGGTACTTGTTTAAAAAATGTATCGAGACCCAGCATCATTAATGCTTGATCCACCTGCATCACTTCATGTTTTTGACTGGCGTGCTTTGTCTGCTGTAGATGGCGTAGCAGCTTGACGGCCATCATTGGATCGGAATGGATAATATGGGCAACACCTCGTGCACTAAGGTTTTTTTCATGCTGTAGCAATGCGGACAGATTGCGTGCGGTTTGCTTTAACACTGGAATATCGACTCGACTGAGAAAGTCCACCCACTCGGCCAGTTCCCGCATTTTCTGATGTTGCATAACGCCTCCTTACTAATGCTAACCTGTCGAATATCTCGGCTCTTCAGAGTAAATCTTTAGGGAGAAGATATTGCGTTTGCGATCAAGCTCAAGATTGCCTTGGGCAGTGTTAAAATTAGTAATGAAGGTTACTCACTATGTACCTCCACCAGGGTATTTAATACCCATCCAGAACGCTCATTGCTGGTCTGAACGTGCAGCCAATCACCAAGATAGGCGTGCGCAGTTAGCGCAGCCCCTTTTTTTAGTGCACCAAGTTTAACTGTACTACCGAATGGTTCTCGGCGAAGATTGAAGTTGCTTTTGGCGCGTAAGGGAATGGGAACATTGAACGTTATCATTACAAGGCGTGGGTCTGATGCCTTGCGGGTGCGGTTATCCATCACCATGTCGATAAATTCTCGTGTTTGCGTGGTGTGATCCATGGTTGTGCCGTAGTTTCCTTTGGCGTAGGACGCCGTAGCGGCATCAAGGAGGCGCTGTGCTTGCAGTATTTGTTCAGGTGCTGTGATTTGGGATGACTTTAATTTTGCCAAAGCGACCTCTACTTCTGCGATAGATGAGGCGGCACCAGGCTGTGTGGCTAGCCGACGTACTCTCACCTGATCCCGGGTGACTTGACTGGTGGTTTCCTGTAATGCTTTGGCCTGGCCCTGCTGACGAGCGTTCAAGTTGCGGATTATCCCCTCTTTTTCTGCCAACAGCTGGTGCAGACGCTCGATTTCACGTTGTAATACTTCGTTGGAATCATGTGGTAAGACTGGGGCTGCAATTGTTGTAGCCGGGATAGGTGTCGGAATCGAGGCGGGGAGCAGTTTCGGGGAGGTGCACCCCGTAATATTTAAACCTGATAGCGTTATTGTTGTTACGCATAGCATGCGTGCCACCCAAGTTTCGAGCAAGCTATATGGTTTGTCTGACTGTATCCACAATCTTGTCACTTTATTACCCTTATGTAATTAGGGTACATACCCTATCACAATGCACATTATTACGTGGCTTAAATTATTTATCTTAACGAGCATTATTTAAGATAGGGCTTGAACTAGAATTTCAGCTTTTACTTAAGCTTGAATGATGAGCCTGCTTGTGGGTGTTCTGGAAGTAGATTCGTTATGACGCGGGTCAGAGTTGAACACCCGACCGAGTGCATCGGTGCGAAAGTTGTTGGCTGTCATTTTCCCCCGGGAGGGCCAGCACTGCGCTCATACGGTGGTGCAATGATGGTTGTCGGAAGGATTTCGTTGTTCACAGTGGGCATGATATGCCTTGTCCAATTAACATAGCGGTGAGTGTGCGGTCGTCACCCCGTGCGTCCACGACCGGCCGAATGTATGGCTGACTAGCCGTCGATCAATGGTGACAGGGGCAGCCGGGTAGCCCAATTTCATCATAGTCACGATCTGCATGATCTTGATTGCTCTTTTATTTAACCGCGCCTCTCTTGGAGTTATTCCGATGTTTGCTTTCTCACAATTTATTTATCCATATGTTCCTGACAAGAAAATTATGGAGAGTTTATCTTTCATCGAGTCGAATCAATAATTGGGTGCAGATAATTCTCGGCACTGGCAGCAGTGAAGACAAGTATCGACCCTACAATAACTGCCGTTAACCAAGGTCGTTGCACAATCTTTCCTATGACACCAAGGGGTCGGTTTGATGCAGTTTCTTTGCGGTATAGCAGGAAAGGGCGTTCGGTAATCCACCATGATAGCCAGGCAATAAACAACACGGGAGCGATACTGTAAAGAATCACGCGAAGCAACATGGTTTCGGGCGAACCTAGACTAAACATTTTAAAATGTACCATTATCTCAAGTACAACAAAGTGCCAGAGATAAAAGCTATAGCTTATTTCACCTAGCCAGAGCATGATTTTGTTGGCAAATAACCCATGTACCAATCGTCCACTCAGTGCTAGGCTGAAAAGAAGAAGTGCAAATAGGAAACCAACGCCAAGGTTCCAAACGAACATTAGCCAGTGGCCTTTCCAGTAAAGTTCCAGCACACCTGCAATAAAATCCAGTACGTATATTAAAACGATTAACAGTGTTCCACTAAAAAGGAATATCCAAAGAGATAATCGTTCACGTTTCAATACCGCGCTCAAGCGTGGCCACAGATTAGCCGTCAGCCAAGCTGCTGTTATCCCGGAGAAAAACTCTCCGATATATCCCGGTAATTGACCGAGTTGCCATACTTTGGTTCAAACGGACGCTGCCGGCAAATAAATCTGTAGCCATTGAAATGAGCTGTAACGCCATGCAAGCATTATTGCACTCAGGTAGACCAACATGTGCCATGCACCAAAGCGCGGCAGTAAGGAAATCAGTAGTGGAAAAATCAGATAGAACTGCCACTCGATGGGTAACGTCCACCATGGCCCGTTAATAGCGGAAGACCATTTCTCATCGAAGTTATGAAGAAGCAATACATGTGAGAATGTATTCTCCCAAGAAGGTAATTGCCACATAAATCCAGCTGTTGCGGCTGCAATTAGTAATGCCAGTTGAAAGTAATATGCGGGCAATACACGTAAAGCACGTCTATGCATGAATTCAGAAAAAGAGAAAGGTCGCGCATCTAGCCCTAAAAATGGCCAAACGAGGACAAATCCAGAAAGAACGAAGAACAAATCAACACCAATCCAGCCTATGGAAAAAAACGGCGTTAGCTTTAGTCCTATTGATGTGAGATACACTGGAGGAGAGCCTGCTACAAACCAGCTGTGGTAGAGCCATACCCATAAAGCAGCCAGCCCGCGAATACCCGTGAGTTCAGGTAATTTGGCAGGCTTGGTTTTATTCACGTTGGTTACCAGTGTTATTTGTATATATTTTAGAAGACCCGAAAACGGTTCAAAGTAGCTCACTTTCGAACCTCGCATCGACAGCGATCTTGCCTCTGAAAATGGGCTCTCCTAACACGCTTATCATGCAGCAATCTTCAGTTCTGCCGCAAACCTAAAATTAACGGACTTTTCAATTTGGCTATCTCTACCTTCTATGTTTACCTCATAACATTAATAGATTTTTCAATCTTTTAAATACTGTAATAATTGAGAAGGTAAATCAATTCCGCCTTGAGCAGGCCAATTGGATAATTCCTCCAAGGAGGAATCATGATAACCATAGCGCGCGATAATACAGCGCATTCCGGCAGCCTGCGCTGCTTCCGCATCGCGCTTGTCATCACCCAGATACAGGCAATGCTGTGGCCTGATTTTCAGTAATTCGCTAGCTTTCAGTAGTGGATCTGGAAAGGGCTTGGCGCGCGCGCAGGTGTCGCCGCTGATCAGGCAGGCAGCACGTTGAGCATAGCCCAGTGCTTGCATTAGCGGTAGAGTGAAACGATGAGGTTTGTTGGTAACAATGCCCCACGGCAAGCCACGTTGTTCCAGTACGTCGATCAGCTCCGCCATTTCAGGGAACAGGATGGTGTGGACACAAATATGGCTAGCATAATAATTCAGGAAGGCATCGCGTAAATTTGCAAAACCGGGCGCATTTGGCTCAATGTTAAAGCCCAGTTTGAGCAAACCAAGCGAGCCATGCGATGCTTGTGGACGAATTTTTTCCAAAGGCAAAGAGGGCTTGTCATGCAGGTTGAGCAGATGGTTAAGGGCGGCGCCCAGGTCGGGTGCCGTATCCGCAAAAGTGCCGTCGAGATCGAACAGGACGGCACTAATCACGACGACAGGCGAGCAGGTAGTTTACGTCAGTGTTCTGGCCGAGTGAGTAGGTTTTATAGAGGGGATGGTAACTCATGCCGCTGATGTCGCTTATGTTAAGCCCTGCATTGCGGCAAAATTGTGCGAGTTCGGACGGTTTGATAAATTTTTCATAATCGTGCGTGCCACGCGGCAGTAAATGAAGTAAATATTCCGCGCCGATCACCGCAAAAAGATAGGATTTTGGGTTGCGGTTTAGGGTAGAAAAGAATACATGACCACCCGGCTTGGCTAGTTTAGCGCAGGCCTCTACGGTACTGGATGGATCGGGTACATGTTCGAGTAATTCCATGCAAGTGACCACATCATAGTGGCCTGGCTGTTCTGCCGCCAGATCTTCCACGGCGATGTTGTGGTAGTTTACCTGCTGGCCACTTTCCAGTAAGTGTAGTTTGGCAACTTGTAGCGCTTTGTCGCCCAGATCAATGCCTGTGACTTGCGCGCCAAGTGCGGCCATACTTTCTGACAGGATACCGCCGCCACAGCCGACATCCAGCACAGTTTTGCCGGTCAGAGCGGCGATACGGTTGATATAGTCCAGGCGCAGCGGGTTGATTTCATGCAGTGGTTTGAATTCGCTATTGGAATCCCACCACCGGTGGGCAAGTTGACTAAATTTTTCCAGTTCAAGCGGATCAGCATTGGCCATGATGTGCTCATATTCAGAATGAATGGCAGAATGTAACAAAACTTGTCTTGAATCACCAGCCAATCAGACGACTCAATTTTCGGCCTGCACAACAAAGAAATTATGTTTTGTCTGGCTTGAGATGGGCATGTTAAACTTACGAATTGTTTTACAAGAAATTTTAGAGCACCCGCCATACCTATGGAACAATTCGCTAAAGAAATTCTGGTAGTTAGTCTTGAAGATGAGATGCGCAAGTCGTATCTCGATTATGCAATGAGCGTGATTGTTGGACGCGCCCTGCCTGATGTGCGTGATGGCCTTAAACCGGTACATCGTCGCGCGTTGTTTTCCATGCACGAATTATCCAACGATTGGAACAAGGCTTACAAAAAATCGGCGCGCATTGTGGGTGACGTGATCGGTAAATATCACCCGCATGGAGATACGGCGGTGTATGACACGATCGTTCGTATGGCGCAGACGTTTTCGCTGCGTTATCCTTTGGTGGACGGTCAGGGCAACTTTGGCTCGGTGGACGGCGATAACGCAGCGGCGATGCGTTATACCGAAATTCGCATGGCGCGTATTGCCCACGAGTTGCTGGCCGACCTGGACAAGGAGACAGTGGATTTCGGGCCCAATTACGATGGCTCCGAGCATGAACCGTTAGTATTTCCAGCGCGTTTCCCCAATCTATTAGTTAATGGCTCAACCGGCATTGCTGTTGGTATGGCGACTAATATTCCACCGCACAATCTTGGTGAGGTGATTGATGCCTGTCTGGCGCTACTGAAAACCCCTGATCTGGATATTGAGCAATTGATCGAATATATTCCAGCGCCAGACTTTCCAACTGCGGGCTTTATTTATGGTTTGGCAGGTGTAAAAGAAGGTTACCGAACCGGGCGCGGGCGCGTGGTAATGCGCGCGCGAACTCATTTCGAAGACATCGAAAAGGGGAATAATCGTCAAGCCATCATTATTGATGAGTTGCCCTATCAAGTGAATAAAGCTGCCTTGTTAATGAAGATTGGCGAGCTGGTACGTGAAAAGAAAATTGATGGGATTTCCGAAATTCGCGACGAGTCGGACAAGTCTGGAATGCGCGCTGTGATTGAACTAAAGCGTAATGAGGTACCAGAAGTAATACTCAATCAATTGTTTAAGCTGACCCAGCTGCAAGATAGTTTTGGCATGAATATGGTGGCCTTAACCGACGGTCAGCCTAAGTTAATTAACTTGAAACAATTCCTGGACGCTTTCCTGCGCCACCGGCGCGAAGTGGTAACGCGGCGCACGATATTTGATTTGCGCAAGGCGCGGGATCGTGGTCACATCCTGGAAGGTTTGGCGGTTGCACTCTCCAACGTGGATGAAATCATTGCACTGATCAAAGCGGCAGAGACGCCTGCAATTGCCAAACAAGGTTTGATGGCGCGGACATGGCGATCTTCACTGGTTGAAGAATTACTAAGCCGGATTAGCGATGCATCGCGCCCGGAAAATCTGGCGCCGGAATTCGGTATGTCAGGCCAAGGCGAGCAGCGCGCATATCGGCTTTCGGACACACAAGCCCAAGCTATTCTGGAGCTGCGCTTGCAGCGTTTAACCGGACTGGAGCAAGATAAAATTGTCAGCGAATATCGCGAAGTGATGGACAAGATTATCGATTTACTCGATATCTTGGCCAAGCCAGAGCGCGTAACGCAAATTATCATCGACGAACTGATTGCGATTAAAGCGCAATACGGCGACAAGCGCCGTAGTGAAATTGTCACTCATACCCAAGATATGAGTATGGAAGACCTGATTACGCCGGAAAACGTGGTGGTTACGATGTCGCATGGCGGTTACATGAAAGCGCAGCCGTTAGCGGAATATGTAGCGCAGAAACGCGGTGGCCGTGGCAAGCAGGCTGCTCCTCCTAAAGAAGATGATTTTGTAGATAACCTGTTTATCGCCAATACGCACGATTACATTTTGTGCTTCTCCAGCCGGGGCCGGGTGTACTGGATTAAGGTGTACGACGTACCCCAGGGTGCCCGTACCGCGCGCGGCAGGCCAATTGTTAATTTGTTGCCACTGGAAAGTGGCGAGAAGATCAATGCAATTTTGCCGGTAAAAGAATTTTCAGACGATCAATATGTATTCTTTGCCACCGCCAAAGGCACGGTGAAAAAAACTGCGTTATCTGATTTCGCCAACCCACGCAAGGCTGGAATCATCGCCATTAACCTGGATGAAGGTGATTATCTGATCGGCGTGGCATTAACTGACGGCAAGCATGACGTAATGCTATTTTCTAATGGTGGTAAAGCGGTACGTTTTGACGAAAATGACGTACGCTCCATGGGGCGTGTATCGCGCGGTGTGCGTGGCATGAAGCTGGCCGCGAAACAACATGTAATTGCACTTCTGGTAGCTGGCGACGAAAGCCAAGCGGTATTGACTGCGACCGAGAACGGTTATGGCAAACGCACGCCGATTTCAGAATATACACGTCATGGCCGAGGTACTCAGGGCATGATTGCGATTCAAACTTCCGCCCGGAATGGCAAGGTGGTCGCGGCTACATTGGTAAACGAAGAAGATGAAATCATGTTGATTGGTACAAATGGCGTACTAATCCGCACCCGCGTCAAGGAAATCCGCGAAATGAGCCGTTCCACGCAGGGTGTGACATTAATCAATTTAGGGAAAGACGACAAACTCGCGGGTTTGAGCCGTATTGCCGATCCTGAACCGGAAGATCTTTCCCATTTAATCAATAAAGACCAGATTAAAGAATAGACAAGTCATGTCAATTTATAATTTTAGCGCAGGCCCTGCTGTCTTACCGCATGAGGTATTGCAACAGGCACGTGAGGAATTGCTGGACTGGCATGGCAGTGGCATGTCAGTTATGGAAATGAGCCACCGTGGCAAGGAATTCATGGGTATCGCCGCTGCGGCGGAAAGCGATTTGCGTGGTTTGCTTGCGATCCCGGCTAATTACAAGGTGTTATTTCTGCAAGGCGGAGCGCATTTGCAATTTGCCATGATTCCGCTGAATCTGTTGTGTGGCAAGTCTTCTGCTGATTACGTTAATACCGGTGAATGGTCTAAAAAAGCGATAGCCGAGGCTAAAAAATTCAGCGACGTCAATATAGTGGCCAGTGGTGCGGACAACAACTTTATTAATGTGCCGGCGTTTGATACTTGGCAGCGTGATCCGAATGCGGCCTACTTGCATTACACGTCCAATGAGACAATAGGCGGCGTCGAATTCAATTGGATTCCGGAAACTGGTGAAATTCCTTTGGTTGCAGACATGTCATCCAACATTATGTCGCGCCAGATCGATGTATCTAAATTTGGCTTGATTTATGCGGGAGCGCAGAAAAATATTGGTCCGGCTGGGTTATGTATTGTTATCGTGCGCGAAGATCTGATTGGTCACGTGTCACCGAATACGCCCACTATGTTGGATTACAAGATCCATGCCGACAATGATTCAATGTATAACACCCCACCTACTTACGGTATTTACATGGCCGGGCTGGTATTTCAATGGCTCAAGCGGAATGGTGGATTGGCGCAGATGGAGCAGGTCAATATCAGTAAATCAAATCTGCTTTATCAGGCGATCGATGCTAGCAACGGTTTTTACAATTGCCCGGTGGTCAAGTCGGATCGTTCACGCATGAACGTCCCGTTTACCCTGAAAGATGCCAGTCTGGATGGTGAGTTTCTTAAACAGGCGGATACGCACGGCCTATTGCAATTGAAGGGGCATCGCTCTGTCGGTGGTATGCGCGCTTCGATTTACAATGCAATGCCGCTGGAAGGTGTGCAGACACTGGTTGATTTCATAACACATTTTGCAAAGCAACATGGTTAAAACTTTTAAGATATTGACGTTAAATAAAATTTCAACGGTGGGTTTAGACCGTCTGCCTGCGGCAAATTATATTGTGGGCAGCGACATTGCAGAACCTGATGCAATCCTGGTGCGCTCGCATAATATGCTGGAGATGGATATTCCGGCTGGTGTAAAAGCCATCGCTCGCGCGGGTGCGGGTACTAATAATGTGCCAGTTAAAAAAATGAACGTGCGAGGCGTGCCGGTTTTTAATGCTGCCGGTGCCAATGCCAACGCAGTGAAAGAGCTGGTTATTGCAGGTATGTTGTTGGCTTCGCGCAATATGATTGCTGCGTTGCATTTCACCGCCAATTTGAAGGGTGATGACGCTACGCTGCACAAGCTGGTCGAGGATGGTAAAAAGCATTATGCAGGTATTGAATTGCGTGGTCGTACTTTGGGCGTTATTGGTTTAGGCGCCATTGGCCGTCTGGTGGCGGATGCTGCCATAGGCTTGGGTATGCAAGTGGTGGGTTACGATCCTGACATTACCGTTGACGGAGCATGGGGATTGTCTTCGCAGGTAAGAAAAGCTCACAGCATAGAAGATCTGCTTAAGCAGAGCGATTTTATTACTCTGCATATTCCTTTGTTGGATGCGACACGAGGTTTGATTAATGAGCAGCGCGTACAGACCATGAAACCCGGAAGCGTGCTGTTGAACTTTGCGCGTGATGGTATTGTAGATGCAGATGCCGTACTGGCTGGTATCGCTGCTAAACGCATTCGTTATTATGTTTGCGATTTTCCCCTACAGAAGACGCAGGACAATCCAGCAGTGATTGCGCTGCCTCATCTGGGTGCTTCTACGCAAGAGGCGGAAGATAATTGTGCGGTAATGGTGGCGGAGCAAGTACGCGACTATCTGGAACACGGTAATCTGAACAATACGGTAAATTTCCCGACTGTAAATATGCCGCGCGAATCGTCTTTCCGTATCGCCATCGCTAATGCCAACGTGCCGAATATGCTCGGGCAGATTTCTACTGCATTGGCTGGAGCAGGCATTAATATTCACAATATGATCAACAAGTCGCGTGGTGAAATGGCTTATACCCTGGTTGATACAGATATCGCTACACCGCCTGAGATGATCGCGCAACTTGCCGCCATTCCGGGTGTGCTCATGGTACGCGATTTGCCCTTGGATACTTAAGTAATAGGGATGTATGAGCAATGAGTGACGAACTCAAAAAATACCGCGATCAAATCGACAATATTGACAAAGATTTGCTCAAATTGCTCAATCAGCGCGCGGCACTGGCAAGCCAAATCGGTCATCTTAAGAGTGAAAATACAGTGCTGCGGCCAGAGCGTGAGGCGCAAATATTGCAGCGCATGGTTAGCAATAATTCTGGCCCGTTGCCAAATCAGAGCATCACGCAATTATTTACTGAGATTATGTCTCACTGTCGTGCATTAGAAACGCAGCTATGCGTTGCATATCTGGGGCCCAGTGGAACTTTCAGTCAGGAAGCAGTCGAGAAACGTTTTGGTCATGCAGTGCTGAGTAAGCCGTGTGTTTCGATAGATGAAGTCTTTCAAAATGTAGAAAGCGGCAAGGCTCATTATGGAGTTGTGCCGGTAGAAAATTCCACAGAGGGTGCGATTGGGCGAACGCTGGATTTGTTGCTGCAAAGCCCGCTCAAGGTGTGTGGTGAAGTAATGTTGCCGATACATCAATGCCTGATGACGCAGGCGAGTGACTTTTCTGCCATTAAGCGTGTGTTTTCGCATTCGCAGTCTTTGGCACAGTGCCAGGTCTGGCTAAATACAAATTTGCCGAATGTTGAGCGCGTGCCAGTTGGCAGCAATACCAAGGCAATTGTTCTGGCGTTGGAACAGCAGGCAGATAGTGCGGCAATCGCAAGCGCAAAGGCGGCCAAAAATTACGGTATTTCATTATTGGCTGAAAATATTGAGGACGACGCGCGCAATACCACGCGCTTTTTGGTCATCGGAAATCAAGAGGTGGCGCCCTCTGGTAAGGATAAAACTTCACTGGTCATGTCTGCACCTAATCGTCCGGGCGCAGTCTACGATTTGTTGGCGCCGTTGGCTAAGAATGACGTCAGCATGACCAAGCTGGAATCTCGCCCAGCGCGTTCTGGCGTGTGGGAATATGTGTTTTATATGGATATTGAAGGGCATCAGCATGAACCCAAAGTGGCGACCGCACTGCTTGAATTAAAGCAAGTTGCCGCGTTCGTAAAAACGCTAGGTTCATACCCGGCTACCCTATAAAACCGTTTGTGCAATTTAAAAATATTGTTATTCCCGTGAAGATGCAATTTAGTTTTATTAGTAACTTCTATTGGTAATGACAAACGTGAAATTAATTAAGGTATGAAATGAACTACAGTGAGCTAGCCCCTCCCTATATCCGCGCCATAGCGCCTTATCAGCCGGGTAAACCGATTGCCGAGCTGGAGCGCGAGCTCGGCATTAATGGCATCGTCAAGCTGGCGTCGAATGAAAATCCCCTTGGTGCCAGTCCTCTAGCTGTGGCCGCGATGCATGCGGCGATAAGTGATATTGGACGTTATCCCGATGGCAGTGGTTTTGATTTGAAGTCAGCATTATCCGAGCGATATCAGATTGAACCTGCATGCATTGTGCTGGGAAATGGTTCGAATGATTTATTGGAATTGGCCGCACGCGCTTTCCTCGCACCGGGCGACAAGGTGATTTATGCTGATCATGCCTTCGCGGTATATGCACTGGCTACGCAAGCGGTAGGGGCTACGGGCATCAGCGTGCCGGCTACTCAAGGGTTCGGCCACGATCTTTCTGCAATACTGCAGGCTGCGGTGCAGCATAAGGTGAAGATGGTATTTATCGCGAATCCAAATAATCCCACCGGTACTTTTCTTGGTGCGGCGGAATTGCTGGATTTTCTGCATGCCGTGCCGCCGCAGGTATTGGTGGTATTGGATGAGGCATACAACGAATATTTGCCGCAAAATTTGCGTTACAACAGCGTGAGTTGGTTGCGCGATTTTCCCAATTTGATCATTTCCCGCACTTTCTCCAAGGCATATGGTTTGGCCGGTTTGCGCGTAGGTTATGCATTGGCAGACAAGCTGGTAGCGGATATGCTAAACCGGGTACGGCAGCCATTCAATGTTAATAGCGTAGCGCAAGCTGCTGCTGTAGCCGCGTTACAGGACGAGGATTTTGTAAGGCGAATTTGTGAATTGAATAAGGCTGGTATGGACCAGATTACGCAAGGATTGACGCGATTAGGTCTCGATTTTATTCCCTCTTATGGAAATTTCATCTGTTGCCGCATTGCGAATTCCACTGAGAATGGAGGAAAAGGGGCGGGCCAGATGTATCGTCGCTTGCTGGAATTGGGAGTGATTGTGCGGCCGATTGCAAACTACGGTATGCCGGATTATTTGCGTGTCAGCATTGGTCTGGAAAGTGAAAATGAGAAATTTCTGTCTGCGCTGGCGCAGGCGTTAGGAGAAGCAGCATGATTATTGTAATGAACAAGGATGTTACCGACGATCAAATAAGTGTGGTGGTCAAGAAGCTCAAGGACGCCGGGCTGGATGCCAATATTTCCCGAGGTATTGAACGCACAGTGATTGGTGCCATTGGTGATGAGCGCAAGCTGACTGAAGAAATGTTTACGCCATTGCCCGGTGTGGAGTCGGCAATGCACATCGTTAAACAATATAAGATCGTATCTCGTGAATCTCATCGCGAAAATACAGTAATTGATATCGGCGGCATCCAGCTGGGCGGCAAGCAAATCCAGATTATTGCTGGCCCGTGCTCCGTAGAAACTCAGCAGCAAATGGACTTGTCCGCCCAATACGTGAATGAGGCAGGCTGCCGTTTGATGCGGGGTGGCGCATTTAAACCTCGCACCAGCCCTTACACGTTTCAAGGCAAGGGCGTTGAAGGGCTGGATATGTTCCGTCAGGCAGCCAGCAAATTCAAGTTGCCTATCGTGACCGAGCTGATGGATATCCGCATGCTGGATACCTTTCTTGAAAATGACGTCGACGTAATCCAGATCGGCACTCGCAATATGCAGAATTTTGATCTGCTCAAAGAAGTGGGGCGTATCAACAAGCCTGTTATTCTGAAACGTGGCATGTCGGCTACTATTTCTGAGTGGTTGATGGCGGCAGAATATATTGCGGCAGGTGGCAACCATAACATCATATTCTGCGAGCGTGGCATCCGTACTTTTGAAACCTATTACCGTAATGTGCTGGACGTGACCGCCATTCCGGTAATGAAAAAAGAAACCCATTTGCCGATAATAGTCGATCCTTCACACGCCGGTGGTAAGGCATGGATGGTCGCGGCGCTGTCGCAGGCAGCGATTGCGGCGGGGGCGGATGGATTATTGGTAGAAATGCATCCCAATCCGAGTGAAGCCTGGTGCGATGCCGATCAGGCGCTCACGCCGCAAGAGTTGAAGAAGTTGATGGGCGTGTTGGGCGGTATTGCCACAGCGATTGGGCGCACACTCTAATCCTGGCTCTCGCTGGCGGAGAGGTAAGGAAAGTCGTGACAAAACCATTGTTTCGCAAGGTTGTTATTTTTGGCGTCGGCCTGATCGGCGGCTCGTTTGCGCTTGCTTTGCGGCGAATGAATGCGGTGGAGGAAGTAGTCGGTTTCGGACGTAGTGTGCAGACCCTGGCACAGGCGCAACAACTCGGTATTATCAACCGCAGCGGTTCTGATCTTGCGGCAGAGCTCGGTGATGCCGATCTGATAATGCTGGCAACACCCGTGGGTCAAATGGCGGACATCATGGCTCGCATCGCACCCTATCTGGGTGCGCATACACTTGTTACGGATGGCGGCAGTACCAAATGCGATGTTGTTCATGATGCTTATAAACATTTGGCCACGCATATTTCCCGTTTTATACCGGCACATCCTATTGCAGGGAGCGAGCAAAGTGGTGCGACCGCGGCGCGTGCTGATCTGTATCAAAACAAAAAAGTAATATTGACTCCGCTGCCCGAAAATTCCGCCGATACGGTGGCGCGCGTAAGATTAGCCTGGGAATTGTGCGGCGCGGTGGTCAGCGAATTAACACCGAAACAGCATGACGAAGTGTTTGCCGCTGTCAGTCATTTACCGCACCTGCTTTCATTTGCATTGGTGCACGATTTGGCGCAGCGCGAAAATCGTGATTTGTTACTTTCTTTTGCCGCGAGTGGCTTCCGTGATTTCACCCGCATTGCAGCAAGCTCGCCGGAAATGTGGCGCGATATCAGCTTGGCTAACCGCGATGCGTTGTTGATAGAAATGGGCCGCTACATAAGTGAATTGGAAATTTTGCGTAATGCACTTACCACTGCCGATGGCAACAAGCTGGAAGAAATATTCAGCATTGCCCGTTCGGTGCGTAACAATTGGGCTCCGCAATAAATCGGTAAAATTCATTGAGAAAATTCCCATCATAATGCGAGTGGCAACATGAAAGAATTCGTAAAATGTAAATAATAGTCTGTTGTATGAGTTAAACAATAATTTCTGGATGAGTGATTTTTTGTGCCGTTTCAAGAAATGGCTATAAGGAGAAAAGCATGGACTTACGGGTTACCTGTATTAGAAAAAATAACAGTCAACTTGCACATGAGCGTATTCAATATATCGGTGGAGTGGATGCTGAAGGAGTCCGCTGGAAAGTATCTGTGGAAGAGGCAATTGAAGGTATTGCAGTGGGTAAATGGCGATTTTATACCCATGTAGGGGGACATCCATTTTGGATAGTGGTCGCTGTCAGTTCACTCGGCCAAAAGTATTTAAAAACTGATCATGATGGAGAGCAGCCAATTAATTTACTGAGCATACGTGAGTGCCCACCAGAGAAATAAATTTTATCTTGTTTCTGTGAGCATTAAATGACCCCTACTTTTATTAAGCTGTTAAATCTACCCGCAATCAATTCAGACGATTGTTGAACACTTCCGCTATGCTTAACTGGCAGGACGGACAGCCTTTTTCCCGCCGTTTCAACGATGTCTATTTTTCAAACGATTCCGGTCCTGAAGAAAAACGCCATGTTTTTCTTCAGGGCAATCGGCTGTCCGAACGTTTTGCATCTTTATCAAGCGGGGAATGTTTTGCCATCGGCGAGACAGGGTTCGGCACAGGGCTGAATTTTTTATGCGCTTGGCAACTGTTCGATGAGGTCGCGCCATCTAGTAGCAGTCTTGATTTTTTCAGTGTCGAAAAATACCCGCTTGATGAAAAAGAGCTGGCCGATGTTTTAGCACTGTGGCCTATGTTGCAACAGTATGCGGATGAACTCCTTGATCGGTGGCACCGCCGCGTACCCGGCTGGAATCGATGGAATTTTGCGGGTGGAAAAATACGCCTTACGCTGGTGATAGGTGATGTAGTCGAGACGGTACCTGAAATTTGTGGTGGCATCAGTGCATGGTTTCTGGATGGTTTTTCACCGGCACGTAATCCTGAAATGTGGACGCAGCCGGTGTTCGAGAGCATCGTGAAAGTCTCTCAGCCGGGTGCCTCATTTGCTACTTATACTTGTGCCGGTGGGGTACGGCGTGGTTTGCAACAAGCAGGATTTCAAGTCAGCAAATCTTCAGGCTTCGGACGCAAACGCGCAATGCTGCAAGGTCATTTGCCCGGTTCGCCGCCAGTGCGAACTACGGTAACAACAGCCATCGTAATCGGCGGTGGTGTGGCCGGTTGTGCGGTTGCTTCAGCGTTGGCGATGCGCGGAGTCTCCGTTACTTTGATCGAAAGCGCACCTGTATTGGCTGCGGCAGCATCCGGCAATCCCCGCGGAATATTGCATATTCGATTAAGCGCAGGCATAGATCCATTGCAACGCTTTTTGCTGGCCTGCTATGGGTATGCGCTTGCCTTGCTGGATGAAAAACTTCACATGGATGGCATCGCCCGTGCGGAATGTGGAGAGCTGCAACTGGCGTTTTCTGCGCGCGAAGCAAAACGGATCGACCGGCTGGCGGCACTTGATTGGCCAAAGCATCTACTACGCCGCGTGGACGCGGCTGAAGCATCCAAGCTGGCGGGTATCGAGTTGGCACATGGCGGTCTGTGGTTTCCCGCCGGTGGCTGGGTGGTTCCGCCACAGATGTGCGCAGCCTTGGCAGCAAGCCCAGCCATCGTGCAGCGTACCGGTTGTCATGCGGAATCCTGGACAGCGGTGGAGACCGGCTGGAGAGTGGAGGGTAAAGACGAGCACCAACAGACATGGTCTTATGAGGCTGAGATCGTGGTGGTTTGTACCGGTTATCAAGTGAAATCATTTGCGCTTTTGTCACATTTACCGCTGATACCAGTGCGAGGGCAAATCACTATGCTGCCTGCTACACAACATAGCAAAAAGCTACGGACGATTGTATCTGCCAATGGCTATCTTGCTCCATCAGCCGGAGAGCTGCACGTGCTGGGAGCAACAAACGATTTCAATGATGAGGCAGTGGACTTGCGGACATCCGATCATGCAGAGAATTTGTCCAAACTGGCAGACATATCCCCGGCACTAGCCAAATCGATGGATATTGATTCATTGGATGTTGAGCTTCTGGATGGTCGTGCATCAGTGCGAGCTTCTGTTCCTGGGGCTATGCCGTTAGTGGGAGAATTATTGCCGGGGTTATATGCCAGCCTGGGTCATGGCACGCGAGGTTTGATAACTGCCGGGCTTTCCGGTGAACTAATTGCGGCGATGGCGTGTGGACAATTGTTGCCTCTGCCACTGACAGTAGTGAATGCATTGGCTCCAGCGCCGGGTCTTGTAGAGTAGGCAAGCGACTGTGCCAGGCCGAAAAATAATTTTCAGCGCACAAAGTAAGACAAGGTGAGTTGGGATTATGATGCGAAGCGCTATAAATAATTCGTGTCTGGTCGCTTTGATTTTATGACTCTAGGCTTATGATTGAGCACGAGCCTTCATGCTTAATCATCTTTGTTTAACCAAACACAAGTCCTATACAAATGCGGGAAATAATTAAGAAACTATTCAAGCAGCTCATTGAAATTTTCGTTACAGTTTCAGGGTTCACTATTGCCAAAATGCGCAATTCTAAACAGCGCTATTGGGCAGCACTCCTTTGGGTCAAATGGTTTTTTCCTTTTGCCATCTTTGTTGATCGCTGGGTTTTTGGTCGACCCCAAAAATCACTCCTCAGTAAAACAGCGCTCTTAAAATTTATTCTTTCTGCCATAACTCGCTACGCTTATATCAACATCCCCCTCCGTAGTTCTAGTGAACAAACGCTTTTGGAATACCATCGTAAATACGGTGGGTTCATACTATGTAGTGCTCATTTTGGTTTAACCATGGCTGTATTTGGTTTTCTAGAAAAACACGGATTACCAGTTGTGAGTATCTCTAATGGTGGTGCCAGAAAAAAGGCTTATGGTTGGAATTGGGGCTGCACTGAGCCGCTACGCCTAATTAAACCTGATGCAAAATCACTCATCAAAGTCCACAAAGCACTCGCCAAAAATGAAATTGTTCTGGTTTATTGCGACCATGCACCAAATGACAATTTTCAAAATGACTTTCTGTTCCTATCCCCTAATATTTTTGAATATACGTACAAAGCAACCATTCCTCTGCTTTTTTTAGGAGCAGCATTGGCATATGACGAAATTATTGAAATCGAATTTGTCGAAGCATCGCATCCCATCCCTTCAACGGTAGAAGAATTGGCCGTGGTGATGGAGGAATTTCGCTGTTTCGTGGCACAGCGCATGGAAAAAAGCATCAGCTTCAAAAGAAAATCACCATTGTTGGTGTGATTATTGCGGGCACTACAGCTTTATGGCTTATTCCCATCATTGATAAAGTATGAGTCCCGTTGATCGTTAAATTGACGAGCGATTTTCTTGATACTTTCGCCTGTTCAGTATTTCTAGCAATTATTGATTTGAAACTTGCCGATACAAAAATAATACAACTGCCTATGTATGATTTTGAATTGAGGCCGAAGCATTTTCTTCCATCGACAAATGAGTTAAAAAGGAGCACCCATTTGAGTTGGGTGATGCTTGTCCTGAAAGAAAATGTAGGGTTTAATCTAGCTCATGTAAGTCTACTCGGTGCGAATGATGGAATGTTTTACACGCAACTATCATTTACCTAATCAAGTAATTTTAGAGGTTTAATCGTGACGTTTTTATCGGAAATATTAGGGAGTACTATATTTGTACCTCAAGTAAAAACAAAGCATTGCAAGACGAATGCCAGTTTATACACCTGGGAGGTATCGTTGCCGGTATTTTTTAGGGTGCTTAATTTACGTTATGTTCTTAAAGTGATCCATCGATGAAAATAGAGCTAAACAGCCGAGAATACGAATGCTGGCATGAGGCCGGCCACGCATTGGTTTGTATGACTCTTGGCGGTAGCGTCGAGTTCATTGAATTTGTAGATGATCCAGCATGCCAAGGCAAGGCTCGTACAAGGTGTGAAGTTACACTAAATATTAGAAAGCATGTCGCGTGCGGAGGATTTGCTGCTGAGTATTACCTTTACAAATCAGGAAGATTGGAAGCCACTGAAAAGCAATTCGTTTCAACCGCTCTAGTAAACGCTTTTTTGGATAAGCAAAGTTTTTTTGGTGGCAACTTTGAGCAGGTAGATGGGTGCTGGCCCGCTCAAATGGATATTCAATTCAGAGATTTTGCCATCTGTACAGTTGCCCCTATTGTCGCGGGAAACGCTGTGGCATTAGAAAAAATAGCCAAAGTTCTAAATGAAAATGGCCGCATTGATAAAGTCAAAATAAACCAGATACTGAGCGGAACATAACAAGTCGTTCAAGGCCGACGCCTTCGGCGCGGCCTTAACTCCAACTACAAGGGCTTCCCCAATTTAGCAAGCGGTTCTGATTTTCTATCTCATTGTCATTCTCCGCTCCGTTTCGTGTCGCGCTGCTTGCATCGTGCGAGAAGGTGAAGGACTGCTAAACTACA
>QFXG01000025.1 GCA_003402285.1 Candidatus Nitrotoga sp. SPKER
TCTCCTTCGCAGTTTGGTCGCTACGAAAGAGACAATTAACCTGCCTTGCATGTGCTGTTTTAGAGCAGACAATACGCGCTACTTTATTGAAATGCAACGGGGTTTTGAGGGGAGACCTCAGAGTCTGACCATTTTGCACCGAGAACAACGATGAAAAATCTACTGATCCTGCATCTGGAAAGCATCTCCCAACTGACACTGGCGATACATCGGCAACACTTCCCGAACCTTGACCGCCTGCTCAGCGAGTCGCTGCGCTATGAGAACTATTTTTCTTCCGCGACCTCGACCCGGATGGTTCAAACTCATCTCTTCCACGGCAACGACTTCGAGCTGGATCAATTCGCCACATACAGTGATGCCGTGGCAGCAGGCAACTGCGAACATCTGTTCGCCATCCTCAAAGCGCATGGCTACCGCCCTGGCTTGGCCTGCCTAAACATGTACCACAATCAAGTTCCCGCGAAATTCAGCGTTTGGCCAAGGTCGATCTCGACCCCGTTTTGTTCAGCCGACCCGGAGGCGGTGATGGCTGAACTGGATCGCATGATTGACGAACGGCCGTTTGCGGTTTTTTTCTGGAATCTGATCACCCATATTGAACATAGCGGAGTCTATGCCCACCAAGCCAGCAGTTTGACCCATCGGCTTCAGAATGCCTACCGGAAGGCTGATGAAATGATCGGCGAACTGCTTCAAAGGTTGCAGGACAAGGGAGCCCTGGCGGACACCCTGATCGTTGTGTATGGCGATCATGGCGACGATTTCTGGGGCCATGGCTTCAAGGGAGGTATGGTGCATGGACTCGAACCCTACGCGAACATGGTCTGGACACCGTTAGCGATCTGGTCTGGCGGCAACAACGGAGGGATAGACAACCGCCTGGCCAGCACCATCGACATCCGCGCCACCTGCCTTGACATGCTGGGAATCGAGCACCACGATCATTTTCCATTTGCTGGCAAAAGCCTGCTGACAAACGGACAATCGCATATCTATTCGCAGAATTTCATGGCCAATCAGCCAGACAGCCCGCAACTGAACATTGCGCGGGCGATCGCCGTGTACAACGACACCTATTGCCTGCTGGTCAGCTCCCGCGGCCTGGAAATGTTCGCCTATCGCCTCGACCCGATGAACCGATGTAATTTGCTGCACTTCCATGAGCTCACACCCGATGGCGGCCTGCGCTTGCTGGAAATCCCGGGGGCCAGATCACACTACCTGAGTGCCATTCCTGAAGGCGAAGCCATCAGCAACAGCATCAGCCGCAACTTCACTGAATTACGCGGCAAGTTGTCCGAGCGTATCATCGCCAAACGCACCTATCTGAATGAAAAACTGCCCGGTGGCCAGATTTCGACCTGGCCGCCGGATATCCTGAGTCGGATCGAAAAGACGGGATGGAATGTATTTTTCAATGTGCAAACATCGGCACCTACGCGCCCCAGCTACCGGTTATATTGAAATATCAGGCCATGCATTATTGGGCCTGCTCTCCCATGAAGATCAAGGATCTACCTACAGTAGCGACATACGATCAAAACTTGGGCAGGAAGCCCATGAACCTTCAGAATAAGGCGGCTGGCCTTAGACATCTATCGCTGCTGCTATCTCCGCACTGAAACCTTGAAGGCCAGCGGACACAATTCTTCCGGTTACCGATCGTCTTTACGCGCGATTTGCTCGTCGAAAGGCTCAACGATGGCTGTAATCGGATCCGATGCCTTCCTGAGATCGCTGATGTGGGTGCGGTTCAATACTTCGAGCAATTTCTTAATTTTGGTGCTCGATATGTTCTCGGTCCGTGGCAGATATATCACCTCGCAATGGCTCCTAAGATCGTCGAATCGTCCCTCCCAGTCGTTGCCCATGCCAAAGATCGAAACGCCGTAGCGACGGATGTCGTTCGCCTTCTGTTCCCCGTTCTGCATGGAGATAGCCAGGTCGACACACTTCAGGTTACGGATAATCTGTATGCGATCTTCAAAGCAAAAAATGGTTTGCTTGCCCCTGAATACATTGAATTCGTCGGTGGTGACGCCGACGAAGAGTTCGTCTCCCAGAGCCTTCAGACGGTTCAAGAGGCTGAGATGACCCGTGTGGAACAGATCGAAAGTGCCATAAGTCAGGACTACTTTTTTCATGCACAATAAATCCAATAAGGTATGTAACTAATCAAGTAAGTTTACTGCCCCGCCACCATCATATTTTCAACCAGAATAGAACCACACTGCCGTGACCCTTGCACCAGCACATCATTACCCACCGCCGCAATATGCGTGTACATATCCTTCAAGTTACCCGCGATGGTGATTTCTTCTACCGGATATTGAATTTCTCCATTCTCCACCCAGAAGCCCGCCGCACCGCGCGAATAGTCTCCGGTGATGTGATTTACACCTTGTCCGAGCAATTCGGTAACCAGCAGGCCACGTCCCATTTTCTTGAGCAGACCGTTAAAATCCAGTTCGCCAGGGCGCAGGATGAGGTTGTGATTACCGCCTGCATTACCGGTCGTTTTCATGCCAAGTTTGCGCGCGGAATAGGTGCCGAGAAAATAGCCTTGCAGTACGCCATCCTGAACGATGGTGCGACGCTGGGTTTTCACGCCTTCGCCATCAAACGGGCTGCTCGCCAAACCACGGGGAGTGTCGGGTATGTCATCAATGCAGATGTTGGATGAAAATACAGGCTTGCCCATGTAGTCGAGCAGAAAGGAAGATTTTCGATACAGACTGCCGCCGCTCACTGCGCCAACAAAATGGCCGAGCAAGCTGGCGGCTATCGGTGCCTCAAACAGCACCGGCACTTGCATGGTGTCGAGCTTACGGGCATTGAGCCGTCGCACGGCGCGTTCTGCCGCGATTTGACCGACCTTTTCTGCTGTCAGCAAATCACTTGCGGCACGCGCTTCGCTATACCAATAATCGCGCTGCATGGCGTCGTCCTTGCCGGCAATTACAGCGCAGCTAATGCCATGGCGCGAGGTGGGATAACCGCTGATAAAGCCCAAGCTGTTGGCGTACACAAATTGGGATTCAAGCACGTTTACCGTGGCACCTTCCGAATTATCGATGCGCTCATCGGTATCAAATGCAGCTTGCTCACAGGTCTTCGCCAGCGCAATGGCACCGTCCACGTCCAGTAACCAGGGGTGATACAGGTCGAAATCGGGGAACTCGGTGGCCAGCATCTCTTTTTCAGGCAGCCCGGCGCAATCGTCGCTGGCGGTGTGGCGAGCAATGGAAAGGGCGGCGTCCACGGTGTCGCGTACCGCCTGCGGCGAAAAATCAGAAGTATTGGCGTTGCCGCGCCGTTGATCAATGTAAACGGTAATACCCAGACCTTTGTCACGGTTGTATTCTATGGTTTCCACCTCACCATGACGGACCGTGACGGCTTGTCCAAAGCCATCCGACACTTCCGCCGCAGAGGCGGTTGCGCCTTGGCGAGTGGCATATTCAAGCATGTCCCGCGCAATCTGGTGAAGAGTATCAGCGGAATGGGAAAAACGATGTTCGGATGGGGTAATGTCATTCATAAGGTAAACGCTTTTATGGGAAAGCGTTATCATAACAATATCTATTTATAATTTCGCACCTATGCACCACTACAACGACAATCCCGAAGAATTAAATTTGCCACCCAGCAAAACCAAGATCAAGCAGCAGATGCATGATCTACAGGATATCGGTGAGCAATTGGCTGAACTGAGTATCGACAAACTTAAACAGATGAATTTGCCGGAGAACTTGTTTGATGCCCTTCGCGAGATGAAGCGCATCAACAAATTTGGCGCGCAACGGCGACAAATGCAATACATTGGCAGATTGATGCGCGACGTTGAAACCGCGCCCATCATCGCCAAGCTGGAAGCATGGAGTGGCAAATCGCATCAGCATATTGCTTGGCTGCACCAACTGGAACGGTGGCGAGATCGTCTGCTGGAAAATGACGCGGCGCTGACCGAGTTGCTCGCGGAGCACCCCGAAGCCGATGCACAAAGGTTGCGGACGCTGGTTCGAAATGCAATCAAGGAAAAAGAACTGGCAAAACCACCGAAAAACTATCGCGAAATTTTTCAGGTGCTGCGCGAAATTTTGCCGGAGCAGATTTCTACAACACCCGAATAAATTTATCCAATAATTCAGGCATGTAACATGCAAACCATGAATAGTGTTCTACCTCATATCACTCTTGAAACAGGAAAGTCTCCCCAACACAGCATCATCTGGCTGCATGGCTTGGGCGCGGATGGCGAGGATTTTGTTTCGATTGCAGAAGAAATAAACCTGCCAGTAACGATACGCTATCTGTTTCCACATGCACCCAAACAGCCAGTTACCATCAACGGCGGTGCCATCATGCGCGCATGGTATGACATCATGGTTTCTAATATGGTTGTGCAACAAGATGCAAAGGGTATTCGTACTTCACAAGCGGCTATTGAAATGCTGATTGCACAGGAAAAGCAACGTGGGATTGCTACAGATAATATTTTTCTCGCGGGCTTCTCACAAGGCGGGGCCATTGCGCTGCATACCGGTTTGCGCCATACTTCACGCCTGGGCGGCATTCTTGCCCTGTCTACCTACCTTCCGCTGGCCGAAACATTGCCGAATGAGACCAGCGCAGCGGCTCTCCATACCCCCATCTTCATGGCACACGGACAGAATGACACTATAGTGACTTATGAGCGAGGGAAAGCCTCGGCGGATGAATTAAGAAAACGGGGCTATCAAGTCGAATGGCATGAATATGGCATGCCACACTCGGTATGCGCGGAAGAAGTGTACGATATCCAGACTTGGCTAACACACCAATTAAATACAAAATCTCTTTAACCTTGATTTATAAGCATCTGCCAGGCAGTTCGCCTGCCTACACCATTTTTCGCTGCTGGCTCGTTACAGAAGATGATCACGTGGTTGAATAATAATGCGCCCTTTCCGCCGGTAGAACAGGCATTGATCAAGCCCAATGGCTTGCTGGCGGCGGGGGGGAGCTTGTCGACACACCGTCTGCTGGACGCCTATCGGCAAGGCATCTTCCCTTGGTTCAACACTGGCGAACCCATACTCTGGTGGAGCCCCAATCCACGCATGGTGCTGATTCCTGAGGAATTCAAAATTTCCCGGTCGCTACGTAAAACCTTACGCGATAAGCGCTATGAAGTTCGTACCGATAGCGCTTTCAAACAAGTCATGCATGCATGCGCCACGCCACGCCACGAGCAGGCGGGAACATGGATACATGAAGACATGATTACCGCTTATACCGAGCTGCATCAGATGGGCGTGGCGCACTCGGTAGAGACCTGGATGAATGGCAATCTGGTGGGTGGGCTGTATGGCATCAGTATTGGGCATATGTTCTACGGCGAATCGATGTTCAGCCGCGCCACCGATGCATCCAAGATTGCGCTTGCCCATCTCACCGCACAATTGCAGCGCTGGGGTTATGGCATGATTGACTGCCAGATGAACACACCGCATCTTGCCTCGCTCGGCGCCCGCGAAATCCCGCGCGCGGAATTTATGCATCGCTTAAAAGAATTGATACACTGTCCGAACATTCCGCACAAATGGCAGTTCGACCATGAACTTGTTGCATGACATTCCGCTGTCTGCGCTACAGCTATACCTTACAGCCCCCTATTCGTGCAGTTATCTGCCAGATCAACTGGCACGTTCGCAAGTTGCCACGCCCAGCTTTCTGATCACCCCGGCTGCGTATTCAGAACTGGTACAACGCGGCTTCCGCCGGAGTGGGACAGTTACCTATCGACCGCGCTGCGATGCCTGCCAAGCCTGTATTCCGGTGCGTGTGGAAGTCGCATCGTTTGCACCCAGCCGTACTCAACGCCGCTCCAGACAGCGTCATATCCACCTGGAGACTTCGTTACATGCATTAAAAGACAACGAAGAATACTTTGTTTTGTATCAGCGTTATCAAATGAAACGGCATCCAGATGGCGGCATGAAAAATGATAGCCGAGACCAATACCGCAACTTTTTACTGCAAAGTCATGTTGATTCCCTACTGGTGGAGTTCCGCGAAAATGAAGTGCTGCGTATGGTAAGTATCATCGATATTCTGGATGATGGACTATCTTCGGTTTATACGTTTTATGAACCAAATGTCGCGCAAGCCAGCTTTGGCACCTACAACGTTTTGTGGCAGATCGAGCTGTGCCGGAAGTTGCAACTGGACTACTTGTATCTGGGTTATTGGATAGAGAAGAGCAACAAAATGGCGTACAAAGCCAATTTTCGTCCGCTGCAAGGACTGATCCAAGGCAAGTGGCAAGCGCTCCCCATTCACAGGTCATAACATGTATTCGCTGATCCGGCCACTGCTTTTTTCTTTTAATCCAGAAACCGCTCACCACATTACGCTTGATGCACTGCAGCTTGCTTTTCGACTTGGCCTGCTACCGCTGTTTGCCAGACATCCGGTAGATAACCCACATAAAGTGATGGGACTGACGTTTCCCAACCCGGTCGGGCTGGCCGCAGGATTAGACAAGAACGGCGATCACATTGATGCACTGGCGGCACTGGGCTTTGGTTTTATCGAGATCGGTACCGTCACGCCCCGTGCCCAGGAAGGTAATCCCAAGCCGCGCTTATTTCGTCTGCCCCAGGCCCAGGCCATCATCAATCGCATGGGGTTCAACAACCACGGCGTGGATGCACTCATTAAAAACGTAAAGCGTGCCAATTATCGCGGTATTCTTGGCATCAACATTGGCAAAAATTTTGACACGCCGATTGAGCATGCTGCCACCGATTATCTGATCGGGTTACGACGTGTATACGCCCACGCCAGCTATATCACCATCAATATTTCTTCACCTAACACCAAGAATTTGCGCCAGTTACAAGGGGGGGATGAGCTGGATGCACTGCTCACGCAACTTAAAGCAGAGCAGGAAAAATTAGCAGATTTGCACGGCAAATATGTTCCATTGGCATTAAAAATAGCCCCCGATCTTGATAGCGAACAAATCAACCAGATAGCAACACTTTTGCAACGCCACCGCATTGACGGCGTGATCGCCACCAATACCACGCTGACACGCACAGGCGTCGAACATCTTGCACAGCATACGGAGACGGGCGGATTAAGTGGTGCGCCAGTGTGTAACCGGTCTACTGCCGTTATCCGCGAACTTGCTACCGCATTACAAGACGCCCTGCCTATTATCGGCGTAGGCGGTATTCTGAACGGAGAAAATGCAGTAGAAAAAATTCAAGCTGGCGCTGCGCTAATACAAGTTTACAGTGGGCTAATTTATCGCGGTCCTGAATTAATCAATGAATGTGTTAAAGCGATTGGACATTTACAACACCGGGGGAAATAAGGACAGCGCAACCATTCGCATTCAAGCGCATTTCCGTATAATCCTAACTATGCCTTTTATACAATTCCGCACTTCATGACTTCACGCTGGTGGTTTTACCCGGTCATTGCCGGCTTCGCCCTTATCATCACACCGTTGTTATTGCTGATGTTTGCGGCAATGGTGGTATACCCAACGCTGCCTTCGCTTGAAGCATTAACCGACTATAAGCCTAAAATCCCGCTACGTGTCTATAGCACGGAAGGCGTCCTGATCGGCGAATTCGGCGAGGAACGTCGCGCACTGGTCAAAATTGACGAAGTACCCGATTTGATGAAAAAAGCCGTCCTCGCCGCGGAAGATGATCGGTTTTATGAGCACGGCGGGGTGGATTACATGGGCGTATTACGCGCAACCTATAACAATTTCACCTCAGGCGGTGCCAAGCAAGGCGCCAGCACGATCACCATGCAAGTAGCTCGCAATTTTTTCCTGACTAAAGAGAAAAAATTATCGCGCAAATTTAACGAAGTGTTGCTTGCCATCAAGATCGAACACAATCTGAGCAAGGATGAAATCCTCCAGCTTTATATTAATCATATCTATCTAGGTCAACGGGCCTATGGCTTTGCTGCTGCCGCGCAAGGCTATTTTGGCAAAAGCCTGGACCAACTCGGCGTGGCTGAGTTCGCCATGCTGGCTGGTTTACCCAAGGCGCCTTCTATTTACAACCCGGTGGTCAATCCCAAGCGTGCCAAACTGCGCCAAACATACGTACTGCGCCGCATGCATGAGCTGGGTTTCATTACCATCCAGCAACAAGAAACAGCACTGCATCAATCTCTGATGGTAAAACGCAGCTATCAGGAATTTTCAGGTAAAGCTGATTATCTGGCAGAAATGGTTAGACAAGAGGTATTCAAACGCTATCAGGATGACACCTACACGCAAGGTATTAAGGTCTATACAACTATCCGTCAACAAGATCAGGCAACAGCCTATGAAGCGCTACGCAAAGGTGTGCTGGAATATGACCGACGCCATGGTTACCGCGGCCCGGAAGGCTATATCGATTTACAAAAAGGAAGCTCTGAGGAAGAGTTGGAAGAAGCGCTACAGGATATTGCGGATAGTGATGACATGATACCCGCCGTAGTACTTGAAGCAAATGCCAAAGGCATCCGTGCTTACAGCAAGGGCGGCGCCATTGCCAAAATTAACGCGGAAGGCCTTAAATTTGTCCAGCCCTATATGAACAACAAGACTGCACTGAATCGACGCTTACGTGCTGGCTCCCTAATCCACGTGCAGAAGGACGAGAAAAATATTTGGAAAATTGTCCAATTACCGCAAGTGGAAGCTGCTTTCGTTTCGGCCAGTCCGCGCAATGGTGCGATCTACGCTCTGGTCGGTGGCTTTGACTTCAATCGCAACCAATTTAACCATGTCACTCAGGCTTGGCGGCAACCCGGCTCCAGTTTCAAACCATTCATTTATTCCGCCGCATTGGAAAAAGGTCTGACCCCCGCCACCGTTATTGACGATGCACCCTTAATGATTGACGCGACAGCGACAGGCAGCGAAGCCTGGGAGCCGAAAAATTACGATGGAACATTTGAAGGCCCTATGCGTATGCGGCAAGCACTCATCAAATCCAAAAATATGGTCTCTATTCGCATCCTGCAAACGATTACACCGCAATATGCACAAGACTACATCACCAAATTTGGTTTTGACGCAGCCAAGCACCCACCTTACCTCACTATGGCATTAGGTGCCGGTTCGGTCACGCCGATGCAAATGTTGACGGGTTACTCTGTCTTCGCCAATGGCGGCTTCCGCATCGCCCCCTATTTTATTCAGCGCATCGAAGACAGTAATGGCAAAGTGCTACATCAAGCCGCACCCGTTGTGGCCGGAGAAAACGCCCAACAAGTTATAGATGTGCGTAATGCTTACACCATGGTAAGCATGATGCAAGGCGTGGTACAGCACGGCACTGCCTTCCGCGCCATGCAACTGGGTCGCCATGATTTAGCGGGCAAGACCGGCACAACCAACGATTCAATGGACGCCTGGTTCAGCGGCTTTCACCCCACGGTAGTGGGAATTACCTGGATCGGTTTCGACAACCCGCGCAGTCTGGGCGAAAGGGAAACCGGCGGCGGAGCGGCATTACCCATTTGGATGGACTACATGGGAAAAATACTTAAAAAAGTGCCTGAAGTCACCTATACCATGCCAGAAAATATGGTGGCTGCACGCATTAACAACGAGGGACTGCGAGATGAAGCGGGTGATTTGGTGGAATATTTTTATACAGAAAACTTACCACCAGAGAAACCCGTCCCGCCACCGGAAAAGTCACTTATTGAAACCATCATCGATCACGTATTTTAATTTGACATGAGTAAAGATCGTTTACATCGGCGTGACTTGATGCGTGAACAGCTCGCACATCAAGCCGCGCGTCTAATGGCCGAAGGGGGCATTACCGATTACGCCTTTGCCAAACGCAAGGCCGCCAAACAATTGGGCGCAGAAGATACCCAACACCTGCCCAGCAATGATGAAGTTGAAATGGCGTTGCGTAGCTTCCGTGCCCTCTATCAGAGTGAAAGCCATCCCCTTGTGTTGCATCAATTACGCCAGCAGGCACTCGCCGTTATGCAATTATTGGAGCCATTTCACCCCTTCCTCACCGGCTCGGTATTGAAGGGCACGGCAGGCGAACAATCCGACATTAACCTTTTGGTTTACTCCGATGACGAAAAGGCGATGATGATGTTCCTGCTCAAGCATAACTTGCCCTTTGAAGGCGGTGAATGGTCCATACATCTAATGGGCAGGCAACAAACGGTGCCCAGCTTTACGCTGAAAACCGAAACCGGTGTACCAGTGAATATTGCGGTACTGCCTGAGAATGCAAGGCACAGTGGTAGCCGGAAGCTTGGAAAACAAGCGGATACAGCGGCGGTAAAGCGGTTGCTAAATGAAAGTGTGGATAACGAATAAACAGTTTGCAGAGCCCGCAATGACAATGCTGTTTTACTTCAAATTTGAATTGCTCCTCAATTCAACATCGGCTCCCCGCCTTTCGGAAATAGCACCCATAGCCGTCCCTGTTGTTTCATCTTGCCCGCCTGCACTCCCGCAGATTCGCCAAAACCCCAGAAAAAATCCGCGCGCACTGCGCCCTTGATAGCACCGCCCGTATCTTGCGCCAACATCAAGCGGTTGAGTGGCGCGCTATCATTAGGATAGGTCGTAGCAAGAAAAACGGGCGCGCCTAATGGAATGGTACGCGGATCTACGGCAATACTGTATTCATTGGTCAGTGGCACACCCAACGCACCTAACGGCGCGGACAGGCTATCCGGCAATTCGCGTAAAAATACGTAGCTGGGATTCTGCCCCAGTAATTTGCTAAGTTTATCTGGATTTTTTTCTGCCCAACCCTTAATGCCCTGCATGGAGGCTTCTTCGAGCTTAAGCTCACCCATTTCAACCAGCTTTTTGCCGATGGATATATACGGATGGCCATTTTGGTCAGCATATCCAACTTTCACCTGCTTGCCATCTGGTAATTCAATGCGCCCAGACCCTTGTATTTGCAAGAAAAATAGTTCAATTTCATTTTCCACCCAGAACAATTCGTTCCCCATGAGTGTACCTGCCCCAACTCCAGCATCAATTTCTGCACGATTGTAGTAGGGCACAATGCGTTTGCCCTGTAAGCGGCCACGTAAACGCAGGTCTTTGAGTTGTGGATAGACTGCACTCAAATCAATCGTGAGCAAATCATTCGGCGCAGCATACAAAGGATATTGAAAGCGTGCGGTCTTGGAACGACTACCCTGAAGCAAAGGCTCGTAATAACCAGTAATCATTCCCTGCTCGCTACCGTCCGGATTGAGCAATTGATAAGGAGTAAACCACTCTTCATAAAATGCACGCAGCGCAGCATTGTCATCAACCCCCAATTGTTCGGCCTGAACACATACCTCCTGCCAGTGCGGCTTATTTTTCAGCACACGACAGCTTTGCAAAAATGCAGTGTGGGAAGGCGCAAGGTCGAGAGTTTGCCAATCCGGCAGCATTTCCCACTTACTCACAGTAAACAACGGAGCAGGCAACCCTGTTATGGGCGTGGGCACCACTTTGGGAGGTAGCACAACTGCTTGAGGACGGGGCACAACGGGCGGTTTGGATAACGTAGAGCAAGCGGTAAGAAATACGCTGAGCACTAAAACCAACCATTTTTTATTTATTTCAATATTATGTTTCTTCATTTATGAATATTTTTATAAATCTTGTTTAGTTACCAGATTTTCTGGCAACGCCATCTTCATTTAAGTAGCTAATTTCCGACAAATGAACGACCTGGAATTATTGCCCGTCCATAGAGAAGTTCAGTTAAATAACAAATTATCATGATACTACGCGGCGTATAGAAGCTCCCTTCTTTCGGGCCTCCAGCTATTGGACGCCTCTATAAATTAGCGTTCCGGGGTAAGCTACATGCGGGTAAATCGCGCAGTGAGGAAGCTTGAAGGCGACCGAAAGAAATTTTGTAATGTTAAAACCAACCCTATTCTTAATGTGTGTAACCTCTCGCGAAATTGATCCAGTAATTTTGGAAGTTTTCTCGTGATGCTGTTATCCTGAAAATTAGGGTTTGCAATAATTTTACCCATTATTAAAACAAGGCATTGTAATGCGGACGCCAGTTCATACACCTCGAAGGTGCCTTTTCAGGCGTTTTTTAGAATGTCTACTTTACGTTAACTGCTCACACCCTGAATTAGCGAAAACTTTAATCATGAAAACTAAACAATATCAACAATGGCTTGAATGTCAGAAATATCAACCTGTAACTATCCAAGCACAGATTCATAGGGTTGAAAGGGTAGAAAAGTACCTTGGTGATCTGGATTCACTTTTCGACTCTGATCAACTTTCAAGTGTGATCGAATCATTGAGGTATACAGCGAATGATTTACGCAATGCACGTTCAAACCCTACCCCTATACCAATTGATGGTGATCTTTGCGCCAATCTCGCGTCATACCGGGATGCAGTAAAGAGATATCGTAAGTTTCTTATAGATCCCTTGTTCACGCCGCCTGAATTAAATCAGGAGTTAGATGCAAACCCTCAACTAACTGTAACTGATGAGGATGCAGGCCAAAGGATTGGCCTTGAGAGAGATATGCAGGCGGCTCTTCGTCTAAAAATCGAGCAGTTGGAGTCTGGGCTTTCTGTGATAGATGATGGCGCTGAACGTTCAGTAGACTCAGGATTTATTGATATCACTGCTCGTGATAGCTCTGGAGTTACGGTTGTCATTGAATTGAAAACTGGTATTGCAGGGCAGCGAGCCGTTGCTCAAATACTGAGTTATATGGGCGATATCATGCTTGAACAAAATGGCGCGAAAGTACGAGGGATATTGGTTGCGTCTGATTTTGACTCAAGAGCGAAAGCTGCAGCCAGAATGGTCCCTGATCTTATTTTGCGGAAATATAGCGTCCGCTTTTCTTTTTCAGACGGAGCAGAGTAGTCTCAGAATGGCAGCGAACAAAGCCTTGCAACCGCAAGAGCGGCGTTAGCCACCGCAATGACCACCAAGCAGTTCACCATACTAATTTCGGCGCTCGGAATAGTTGACAGCAACCACCGTAGTAGCCGCTATAGCTCGTAGGCTGGGCTGAATGAAATGAAGCCCAACATATCACAGAGAGCGGATGAACGCATGCGTTACCGGCGTGCCTATGCAAGGGAAGAACACATACTTCTTCACTAATCTGGCTGAACAGTATTCTGATATATTAGTGCGGCATATGGATGACTTACATGCGGCCATCAAAACGTTGAAAAACCGCATCTATTTGTTATTCTGACAATAGTGGTGTTACCGAACATTTGCTTACGATATGGCACTTGCCATCGAGCGATGCGACTATCCACTGCACTGGCCGATCCTCTAGCGCCAGGTTCTCGCAGCAGCTGACAAGAGACAACCTTCGTGCCAGCCGTCAAGACCAACCACACACACGTCAACACTATCTGTGAACGCCTGCTTGTCCACGGCAATCCAAGATGTCTTCCTCGGTGCCGCAATGCGCCAGCGGGTGCATTTGTACTTTGGTGTACCCAAAACTAAGTAGTACTACCAAGCTGGACTTAGCCGTCACAAGCGCAGAGGATCAACCACAGATTTACAAAGCAATTAAAGCTCGACGTGAAATGACCGATAGAAGTAAATGCACACCCTCAATGAGCCGAAGCGGTCATTTACTGATCATTCTGCACTGAGCAGCTAGATTCCATAACAGATTGCTTAACTTTGTCGCGAATAGTCATTAAGGAAACTCCATGGCAGCGGAAACACTGAAAAAAAAAGAATTCCAATTTCGATGGGAAGGCAAAGATAAATCCGGCAAGCTGGTAAAAGGCGAAGTGCGAGCTGTCGGCGATGCCGTTGCTGCCACTCAGCTAAGACGTCAAGGTATCAATGTTACCAGCATCAAAAAAACCAGCAGTGGCGGAGGAAGAAAGATCACCCAAAAAGATCTCACCCTGTTTACACGCCAACTTGCGGTTATGATGAAATCCGGCGTACCACTACTACAATCATTCGACATTGTAGGCAAGGGGCACACTAATCCTTCTGTTGCCCGCTTGCTGAACGACATCAAAACTGATGTAGAAACCGGTAGCAGTTTGGAACAGGCATTTCGGAAATTCCCCCTGTATTTTGACGATCTGTTTTGCAATCTAATCGGCGCGGGCGAGCACGCAGGTATTTTGGACAGCTTGCTGGAACGTTTGGCGACCTATCAGGAAAAAATACTGGCCATCAAAAGCAAAATCAAAGGGGCGTTAATGTATCCAACTGCAATTATTGCAATCGCCTTTATTATCACCGCAGTGATCATGATTTTTGTGATTCCCGCGTTTAAACAGTTATTCTCCAGCTTTGGCGCCGATCTGCCCGCACCTACGCTCATTATGATGAGCATCTCCGATTTCTTTGTTTCTTATTGGTGGGCAATCTTCGGTATTCTGGGAGGTGGACTTTACAGCTTCTTCTACTTCTGGAAACGTAACAAAAAAATGCAGGACGCCATGGATAGAATAATGCTCAAACTACCCATTTTTGGAAGTGTAATCCGTAAGGCCTCCATAGCACGATGGACACGTACGCTGGCAACCATGTTTGCCGCCGGAGTACCACTGGTAGAAGCGCTTAACTCGGTAGCAGGTGCTGCGGGCAACGTCGTGTATTTTGATGCGACCAGAATAATACAGCGAGAGGTTAGCCAAGGTGGCACCCTGACCGCAGCCATGCAAGATGTAGGAGTATTTCCCAGCATGGTACTGCAAATGGTCGCAATCGGCGAAGAGGCTGGTTCACTGGATGGCATGTTAAACAAAGTGGCGGATTTTTTTGAGGCTGAAGTAGACGACGCAGTGGCGGCATTGGCCAGCCTGATGGAGCCTATCATCATGGTAGTGCTAGGTACGCTAATAGGCGGTATGGTGATAGCGATGTACCTGCCCATTTTCAAGATGGGGCAAGCTGTTGGTTAAATCACTTTAAGATATCAAGCCGATAGGAATTCAAAAGCCTTGTTACTTTGATAATATATTGTATCAATGGCATAAATTTGTCATTTATGCTACTTGTTTGGACGTTGTTACACGAATAGTGAATTCACATAGAATAGGATATTTTTCCGTGACTTCACTTACCTGCACCAGGTTGAATAAATAACCTACTTCCTGCATCACTCACTTCAATTCGTGTTACTTTGGTAAAAATTGTATATTTGTATCTTGGATAGCCATGACAGCACTCGTTGAGTTACTACAAACCCTTCCCTTTTTTTTCATTGCTCTGTGCGGCATTATCGGTCTATTGGTCGGCAGTTTTCTAAATGTAGTCATTCATCGCTTACCCAAGATGATGGAGCGTGAATGGCATGCCCAATGTGCTGAACTCACCGGCAAGGAACCAGAAAATCTACCGCCTTACAACTTGATCATGCCGCATTCCGCTTGTCCGCATTGTGGCCACAAGATAAGCGCGCTTGAAAATATCCCGGTCATCAGCTATGTGCTGTTACGCGGCAAATGCAAAGATTGCAACACACCTATCTCCGCACGGTATCCCATCGTAGAAACAGTGTCTGGGCTTCTGAGCGCCTACGTCGCATGGCATTTCGGCTTCGGTTTAACTGCCGTGGCCGCGTTATTGTTTATCTGGATGCTGCTGGCACTAACGTGTATTGACATTGATACTCAACTACTGCCCGATGACATCACATTGCCGCTTCTGTGGCTAGGTCTGTTGTTTAATTTGTCGTCCACATTTACTGACATTAATAGTGCCGTCATCGGCGCAATCGCAGGGTATCTAGCTCTATGGAGTATCTATTGGCTATTCAAGCTCGCCACTGGCAAGGAAGGCATGGGTTATGGTGACTTTAAACTACTGGCGGCTATCGGCGCTTGGCTAGGCTGGCAAATGTTACCGCTGGTTATTATGCTCTCCTCAATAGTAGGTGCAGTGGTCGGCATTACATTGATTATCGCGGCTCGTCTTGGCCGCAACGTTCCTATTCCCTTTGGCCCGTATTTGGCAGGCGGCGGCGTGATTGCGTTATTCTGGGGACAATCCCTTACGCAGGGCTATCTGCAACTGTTCAGCGTTCAATGATATATCGCGTAGGACTAACCGGGGGTATTGGCAGCGGCAAGAGCACGGTCGCTTCACTATTCAAAGATTGCGGTGTGTTAGTTATCGACAGCGACGTTATTTCACACCAGATAACTCAATCCGGTGGCATAGCCATCGCTGCAATCCGCACGACATTCGGAGATGACTATATTGATGCCAGCGGCGCATTGAACAGAGTGCTCATGCGTCAATTAATATTTTCTGACCCTGCCGCCAAAGTAAATCTGGAAGCTATTCTGCACCCGCTTATCCGCACACAAATTCTGGCGCAGATTGACGATGCCACTATTAACAGTACTCTTGCATCTTCCTATCTGTTACTGGTCATTCCACTATTATTTGAAACACTGAACTACCGCGAATTGGTGCAACGCACATTGGTAGTAGATTGCACGGAAACCACCCAAGTTGCGCGCACCATGCAGCGTAGCGGGCTGAATGAACAAACCGTGCGCACCATAATGGCAGCTCAAATCACGCGTGCCGAACGGCTGCGGCTGGCGGATGAGATCATTCACAATGATGGCAATCTGGATACCTTACGCCAGCAAATAGCTAAATTGCATCAACACTATCTAGCCATTTCCTCAGGAATTGGTTGACGATATATAATGACCATAATATATTGACCTATTTTTAACGAAAACTTATCCTCATTCTATAAGCATTGTGATTAGCTACGATTTCCCTCTAAATGAACGTATGCGCACACTACTGCGCCTAGAGGATCTGTATGCCAAGTTGCTATGTTTTACAGAACGATCAAGCACCATTGACCATCACGCTGCTTTGAACGTATTGTTTGAAGTCCTCGAAGTTGTTAGCCGTGCCGACCTGAAATCTGATTTATTGCAAGAATTAGAACGCCAAAAACGACAACTCTCCGCTTTACACAACAATCCAGAAGTTTCAGAACTCGCACTGGATACAGTACTCGATGAAATTGAAAGCGCCAGTAGCGGCGTATTAAACATGAGTGGCAAAGTGGGTCAACACTTGCGCGAAAACGAATGGTTAATGGGCATCAAACAGCGTGCTGGCATCCCTGGCGGAACCTGTGAATTTGACTTGCCATCCTACCATCACTGGCTCCATCAGGATGCCATGCTGCGGCGCAATTACCTAACCACTTGGCTCACTCCCATGCTACCCATACGCGAGGGTCTTGCACTCATCCTCAAACTATTACGTGAAAGTGGAAAAGCGTACCATTACCTTGCCCAGCAAGGTAGCTTCCAGCAAATGCAATGTGGCCGCGTGGCACAAATGCTGCGCATCAGTTTGGACAAAGCACTCCCGTGCGTTCCTGAAGTCAGCGCCAACAAATACATGCTTAACATTCGCTTCATTGCTGCTGATTATGTAGCCAAAAGCGCTTTATACGATCAAGACGTGCCGTTCAACCTTACCTTCTGCTCTTTGTAATTAAGCATGTCGATAATGACTTATCCTAGCCATCTCTCAAATAAGAGAAGCGTTGAAAATAGAATGATCGTTAATCTATTTATTTGAAAACAGAAATACGCCATGATGAAGAAAACAACGATTGTCACCTGCCCACAATGTAAAAAAGAAGTGGCATGGAATAATGACAGTCCCTATCGCCCATTTTGTAGCGAGCGCTGCAAATTAATTGATTTGGGTCAGTGGGCCACGGAAAGTTATCGCATTCCACAGCCCGAAAACAACTCCGACGAAGAGCCTTCTCACCACGCCTGACGCAGCATCGCAATGCCATGCGCACCATGCTGCCAAGCCTTCTCCATATCGTCATAACATAATCCACCCAGCGCATATACCGGAATGGCCGAATTTGCTGCTATCGACGTAAATGATTGCCAACCTAAATGCGTAGCACCGGGATGACTTCGAGTGGGCAATACCGGACTCAGCACCACAAAATCCAAGCCCAGATTATTAGCTCGTTCTAATTCTTCGGCGTTGTGACAAGATGCCGCACACCAAGTAAAATTAGGACGTGAAGTACACGCAGCCAGCTGAATGCTATTCAAATGTACACCGTCCGCGCCAATTTCGTTAGCCAGCTCAATATCGCTGTTAATCAGCACTTGTGCGCCAAATGTATGTGCCAGCTTCACCGCCTGCAAAGACAATTCACGCATCGTTTCGCGCGAAAAAGCAGGTTCGCGCATCTGCACCAACTTCAAGCCATTTTCTAACGCGACTTGTAACCGTTCCAAAAACCTTTCACAACCCAACTCGACAGCGTTACTGATGGCATACAACGACGGCAATTGCAATGCGCGAAAAACAAATGTATTGGCCGGAAGTACTGGGGATAGTTTTAAATTGGAAGGAGTTTGCCAACTTAGTTGTTGATTTTCTTTGCCATGCGGCTCACCGTGCCATTCGGTAATCCGAAAGAAATTGAGTCGCACGGTAGCGTGGAGATAACTATGCAAACGTGTCAGCCAAGGATAAGCCCCAACAATTTTAATGCCCAGCTCTTCGTGCAATTCTCGTTCCAGCGCATGTAGTAACGTTTCGCCCACTTCAACTTTACCGCCTGGAAACTCCCAGTAACCTGCGTAAGACTTACCTTTCGGCCGCTGCGCCAGCAGAAAACTGTCATAGGTGTATTGCCCACACAAGGCAGTTTTTACGGTGGGCGCATCTGGTTCGCCTTTAACCTCACGCAACAACACGCCAACGGCAATTTCAACCACGCAAGAATTCATATTTTGTAACTCGCTGAGATAAGCCTTCCTGCTTTGTCGAAGATCATTAAATTACCAAGGAATTTCCTGGCCGTCATAATTAAAAAATCTTCCTGAATCAGCCATTGAAAGGTTGCTGATCACTTGTCGCATACCTGAAACACTTTGCTCCGTAGAGATCAAAGCGTTCGGCCCGCCCATATCCGTTTTAACCCAACCTGGATGAATGACTATCGAAGTGATTCCGGCTGACCGTAGGTCAATTGCAAGGCTCTTGACGACCATATTTACTGCTGTTTTGCTTGACCGATAAAGGTAACTTCCGCCCCCGCTATTGTCTTCAATACTACCCATTTTGCTGGTTATGGCCACAAAAGTTTTGTGCTCGCTGCGAGCGAGTTGAGCGACAAATGTTTCAGCCATTTTGAGGGGCGCCATGGTATTGATGCGGAATACCCGCATCCACTCCTCATAATCGGTATGACCGAAGCTACTTGGGCCCGATTTCGGATAGATACCCGCATTGTTAATAATCAGGTCGATCGATTCATCTGATATATCCTCGGCCAAGCGCTCAATCTGCGCATGATCAGAAACATCAAGAGTCAGAACTTTTATAAATGCAGGATATTGAACTGCCAGTTTATTAAGCCCATCCGATTTTCCTGGATCTCGACTACAAGCCAAAACGCGCCAGCCAGCGGCGGCATATTGCCTGGAAAACTCTAACCCAATCCCACGGTTAGCACCCGTAATCAATGTGGTTTTCATTCTTGCCCTCAATATTTATTGATCCCATCGTCTCCAGGTTTCTCAGATATTCTGCTGACCTCACTTCGAATCACCTCTCCTTCGATCACCTGCCGTTCCATCACCTGCCGTTCCATCACAACATCGTTTAGGGGATGCTCACGCATTTGTTTTCTCAGCTCACGCGTTCTCCACCACAGATAACCCCACACTATCGCACCCACAGTCAAAATGACCACAAATAACAGCGCAGAAAACATTAAGGCCAAACCAATCAGAACGATGGTTATGAGAATTCTGGCAATCTTGCTCAACAGGTTGGATGATTTTGTAGTGATATATATTGGATTTTCCATCTATTTTTCGTGAATGTACGTGGAAGTAATTTGCAACAGATGGATATTATCCGCTGCAGTGTCAATGATAACGAGTGTACCTGCCCTTGCGGAGGGCTTCCACTATTTCAAATCTGCTTCCCAGACATTGCCGTAGATTTTTCCGTTGCGCGACAAAATAAACATTTGGTACATACTAATAAACCACATTATTGTTGCTGCAATACTGTAACCAAAACCGCCAATAAGCGTCAGCCATGCAAAATTGGGATTCCATTTTGTAAGCCACCACGAAAAAACATCTACGATCAAAAAGGCGAAGGGAATAGCAATGGCTGATATTTTCAGCCATTTCGGTACGCCCACTGCAAAACTAAAAATAAATCCTACAAAAAAGAAAATGAAGCTGATTCCGAATAAATGGATATGCGACGATCTGGTCAGTGTTTGAATACTTGCGCCTTCGTCGATCTTGGCTACCTTTTTGACCTCTTCATACTTGCTAAAATCAGCAATGCCAGAAATAGAACCATGGCACTGCACACAATTTTGTTTAAAGGTATCTTTAAAGTGTGGCTCCCATGCTGCCTCGGGTGCTCCGTTACGAACCCACTTAAGGATGTCGAGACGCGCTTCCGGCGTACCCATCCCTTTCATAGATCCATTAAGCTTGCTTTCCAGCATACTCCCGCTACGGTTTCCATAATAACTGTAGACGATATCATCCAGGGAAAGCCCCGGTTTGCCATCTGCCATACCGTGTGTCAGCATGATCTGTAGGCCAGCCATACATAAACCCAGCCCAATCGCGAGCAAGTATCCGGAAAAAAGCACTTTGACGGGTATCGGCAAATTAGGAAGGTTTAACCAGGCAAAATCTGAAGGCATTGATTTCATTTTATGACCTCTTTTTTCGTTATTAAATCGGAAAAGAAAAATAGATGCCTAACTTCCATCAGTCAATTTGCAATTACCGGCAATCCTTGTTCTATCTGTTAAGCCACGTGTAGCTCTGATGCGAATTTAGGATTAGATTTCATCTACCCGTTCCAATTAACTAATTTCTACAATTAATTGTTTATTATGAAATATTAAAATAAAAAATATACATAGTCTCTAATTTCAGACAGATAATTATCAATAATTTCAATACATTATAAATATATACAAAAATGTGTCTTCAAATTGCGACATTAATTAAATTATTTATTAAATAGCCCTAGTTTGGATTTATTAACCTCCTGCTTTAGTTAAATTTTAATAATTGGCATGTATTTTGCATATCAGTAAAGTGCTGGCATGAAGTCAGTTTTCAATTTACTTTTTAAAGGAAATTAATTAATGAAAAATTTAGTGAATATGCTAGTTTTTGCTTTGGTGTCTGTTGTTACTTTGCCAGCACTTGCAAGTACTCCAAGCGCCCCTCATCCTCAGTCACCCGCTGACTGCCAAAAAAGTCATGCTGGTGATGACGCCAAAATCCAGGCTTGCATTGACGGCTTGAAGAAATAGTTAAATATCCTCCGGCAAAGCCGGAGGTTTATTGTTGTGCCCCTCAAAAAAGCCAATAAATCACGCGCCGCCTAAGGTTGCTACAGTCTTAATACATTATTCTCGATAAGGGCACGCAGTTATTGCCCCAACTATTCCAAGTCCATCATAATTTTGTAATCATTTCGAGTTTCCACCCTTTGTAGCAGGCATATTGACTCGACCATAATCATGGAGTCTGACCGTATGTCATCCATGCCATCTGAATGAGCGAGACTAACATGCGATCCTAACCCATGGAGCGTCATCTCAACGGAAACGACCGTTTCAGCACCTTCTCTGTGCCGACATATCAAAGGCAAGGCGTTCCATTGTATGCTGATCAAGTTCTTCAACGAATAGTTCGTTAAATTTCAAAGTTCATTCCTAAATATGTATAACGTTTGGCATGGGAGGCTCAACCCGGCTTGTCGGGACGAGCCCTCTCGATAGAAGGGTAAGCGGCACTTTACGACTTGCTCTCACAGAGCTTCTTCAGAGAAGCAAGAGCCTTTGGGAACGTTTCGTTCATGTACGCCTCATGCTCGGGGAGAGTATCCAGGCTAACCTTGATCTCAGTAATGCCGCCTGTTTCTGCAAATGAGTAATTCTCATAGGCAGGTGCCCAGGCCAACACCTTTGGACTGGTCGTGTCTTCTACGCCTGCGCTCACTTCACCGAGGTGCTTTATCGATATGAACTCGTATGGCCTGTTCTCTGCTATCACTGCGGTCATTCCCCCGTTTCCCTCGCCGTCTGGCGCCAGGAACTGAATCGTCTTGCCTTGTTCCCATGACCCGGAGAAGTAACAACCCTCCATGAACGCTGCGGTCCAAACTCGATAGCCCTCCGGGCTGATCATCGTTTCCCACACAAGCCTTCGCGGGCATTGGATGGAGACTAAAAAAGTAAGTGTCTTCTTCATGCGTACCTCCAGTAAAAGTGGAACTTTGTGACGCCTAACGACGCTGTAAAAACCCCCAATTCTGAACACCCTGTTAAGCTTCGGCAAGATTTTTTTCGAATGGAATTCGAACTTTCATTTTCTGTCTCGCTTTAGCAGCAGATAGGTTTCTTATCGCGTAATCCAAACGCAAGCGACTTAACATGCCGTGAGGTTGCAATTGCGCTCGGTATCATCGCTTATTGCACATACCCATGGTGCGCTAGCTTTTCAATATTATGCATCATGCAGTACAACTTCCACTGTCCATCGACTTTCGTTTTACCCCGCAGCGTAAAGTGGTGCAAGCGCTTGTTGCCACGTAGATTACCAAACACGATTCCACCGTCGCGAATGGGCGCGTGATCATCTCTCGGCCCGCAGCAGAATCGACTTTCACCTTCATCCGGTCGATATGATTTTCCGTGACGTCTCGTTTACCTTGGAAGAAAGAAACCTGCCGTGTTTGAGTCTTTTCGGGGGTGCGCAAACATTCCTTGCGTCGCTTGCACGGTACGCAATCTTGTTTGGCTCCGCTGAATTTCATCGCCGCATAACCATTGATGGTGCAATCCGATCCATTGCTGTAGCCGCTTGCACACAGGACAAACACAATGAGAACAATCGTCTGCCAAACGGAAACCTGCAGGTTTAAAACAATTGGATTTTTTGGCCTGCTTCGCTTTGTTCCACAGTGGATCGGGTTTGACGGCATACAGGTATTGATCGGCGTAGCGTTCATCACGCTTGCGATAGCCGTTGTCGGGTATGTAGGCATTGATTTGCCATTCAGCCAGCGCTTTAAGATTAGCTGGCGAATGATAGCCGGCATCGGCGGTGATCACCGTGTCGATATGGCGTAATGCCGCAGTGGCTTTGATTACCGGTAGCAGCAGCTCTTGTTCCGAGCCCGTGCCATGCGCTTGTGCATCAACAATGATTTGTGTTTTCTCATCGACTGTCGCGACACCGGTATAGCCTTGAATCACCCCTTTGCTGGTAGCCATTTTGGCTGATTTGTTGTCGGTGAGATTGGATAAGCGAATGCTGCCTTTGCGATCTTCTGGATACTTCTTGAGCCAGTCGCGCAGAAGCGCAGCTTCCTGTTGTAGGTGTTCCAACTTCTTGGCTTCGCGCTTTGCCAGAGTGTCGTTGATTGGGGCGCAGTCGGCACTTTGGTGCTTCCAGCATTTGTTTGGCGGCAAGTTCCATTTTTTCAACCTGGTGTTGGTAATCGGCGCGGGTACCTGATTTCGCTTTACTGGCATTGGCCGGAAGTTTGACGCCATCAATAGTAAACATCTCACGCCCGATCAAGCCTTGGCGGTCGCAAATGAGCAGGACCTGGGCAAACAGTTTGGCGACGGTATCGCCCATGGTAGAAACAAAGCCAGCAAGCGTGGTGAAGTGCGGCTGGCTGTCTCCCGAGACGGCGATAAACAGTACATTCTCGCGGCACGCCGCTTCTATTTTGCGGCTGCTAATGATGCCCCGGCAGTAGGCCAACAGAATAATCTTGATCAGTACTGCTGGATTGTAGGCAGATGCGCCATCGACATCATTCTTATAGCGGACATTAAAGGCGGAAAGGTCAAGTTCATGATCAACCAGATAACATAGTGCGTATTCAAAACTGCCAGGTATAACTTGCCGTTTGAAGTCGACTGGCAGTAGTTTTAAGCCTTTGTATATCGGTTTGAATCGCGCCATGTTGAATCCTCTGCTTTATTTCATAGCGAAAGTATGGCAGATCTTGGAATGATCTTTTGATGAGTTTAGCGTTTTTCTACAGCCTCACGCCTGAATTAAGCCGCGCCGCGAAGCGGCGTCGGCTTGAATGAATTGTTAGGTGCTGATTGCATTGGTAAAAGTAATTTTGTTACCGAATGGATCTGATATGGTCATATTCTTGCTGCCCCAAGGCATGTCTTGGATGCCTGGCTTGGCGAACTTATAATTCCTTTGATTTAATTCTTTGCAGTAAGACTCTAGTTCATCTGTTTCAATGTTGATGGCGCACCCAGGACTACAACCTCCATGATGCTCTGTTAAAAGCAAAAGGCATTTTCCTTTTGATACCTGCATATACAGAGGCGCTCCATCAAAGTCTCGATGTTCAAAGTCTATGTTGAACCCTAAAAATTCCACATAAAATTCTCTGGCTTTATTTTCATCAAATATCCTTATTAGGGGAGCTATTCTGGTGAATGCCATTGTATTTCTCCTTTGTACATACCTAACGTTGGACGTAACCAGCCAACAAAAAGCGCAGCTTTTTGGCGGTCCGGTTGACGGACTTGTTATGCATCATTTGTCCTTGCCGCGTAGAGCATTCATAAACTTCTCGACGGCATCAGGCTCACAACCACGGCCATTGATTGTGAAAACTTCTGCTCCAGACTTGTTGTCAATGAACGATATGTCGTATTTGATCGCTGGAGTGAAATTGAGGCACAGATCGAACTGATAAGACGATGCGATTAGGCGATATCTGGAATTGAAGGTGTCGTATTGCTCGACCTTTGTCTTCTCGCCGATTTCGCCTTCAGTAACCGAAGGGCCTCGATACACGACCAGCTTCCATCCGTCGTTGGCGAGGGCTGACTTGAGCTTACCCTTCAACCCTTCGGAGCCGGGTGGAACAGTCACCGTCTTATTTGAATTATCAATTGGCCCATAGAGTTGGACATTGTGTGTTGCACAGCCAGTAAGGGCAGCAAGCGCTGTGAGGACTACAAGGCTCTTGAACATCAGATCACCTTTCTTAATGAGGCATAACGTTCAAAGTAACCGGCCTGCGCGGCTTTTCGCGCAGGTCCGGTTGACTGCCGGGTTAGCTGTCTTCGGCTCACTTGAGAAACTTTTCGTAATCAGCCTTCACACCGCTAGGAACACTAGCTGGATCAATGAGGGCTAGATTCTGCTTGAATCGTTGGCGGCATGACGGCAGGCTGCTTACGCGACGGCCAAGCGTTGTTTCTGGTGAAATCGCCAAACGAATCATCGTAGCGATCTCGCGAGGAGAGAACGACTTGATAATTTGATCGTAGCTGGTTGAAGCAGCCCACGAAACACCGTGTCCATTCCCCACGTTGCAACAGAGCACTACTTGGACAAATTGCTCTTGCACCGTATCGGGAACGGCACTTTGTCGTGATAGCTCTAGCAAACGTTCAGCGAATGGGGGTTCGTTGTAGAAATTGTTCATCCCGTTGTGAACGTTCCATAGGCGATCTACTGCGCGGTAGAAAACAGCATGTTGCTCGGACTCATTTAGCAGCGTCAGAAGCCCCAGCTTCTCGAAGAATTGCAACGAGGCCGTGTATCTCGGCTCATCGCCCTTCGCAGCGTATTCACTGTGTTTGTTGACTAAGTCAGAACGTAACGTGGCAGTAAATCCCGCTTTTAATGCGTCGCAGATATCTAGCGAATTGAGGCGCGAAGGCTCGGATGTATTGGGATCACAGTAGATGCCGTGAACCATTCCAACGAGCATTTGACGCTGTGCGTCATGGGTTTCGCTAAGTCGTTGAACCCAAATGCTGCACTGGTTCGCGTTGAATCGCGCCCCTTTTACTGCCGAAATGAACGCGCCGATATCAACCCCCTTTGGCGATGACGCATCAGCGAGCGCGTAACGAACACAACGGTTCAAGAACGTTGTGAACTCGCGGTCATTGACCGTTCCGAGGGTTGGATGTGCGGCTGAAAAGTTGTTTCTAACATCTCGACATTGATCGAGAAAAAAGAAACCATCCTCATTGACGAAGTTCAGTTTGAGGCACAGCTCCAACAATCTACTATCTTGAAGCTCAAGCAGGTGCTTTTCCTCAAAATCGGACTGAAGAATCTGGGCAACGATTGGTAAGCCAAAGTTCCGCACCTTCGTTCGGAGCTGAAGGATCGCCGCGTTCCAAATGTAATTCATCGCTCCATCAAACAGCCCGGTGCTCACAGCCACGCACATTCTCGCGATTAGCTCACCTCTAAGCGGGACAGGAATTTCTCGTAGCTCGCGCGGCAAATCGCGCCAAGCGTAGTGAATTTCCTCATCGCTCGCCAGCACAGCTCTAGGAATCCCAAGGGCAGTCGTGAGCGCCGAAAGCGTTGGCAGGATCGTTGTCGGTAACGCTGGCAGCGATGGGTCATGCGGTGAGGGGACTATGGCTGACACTATGTCGTCTCCGAAGGTTGACTAAAGACAGCTAACGTAAATTAGACACCCTAAAAATGCCGGTAAAAGCACCTTCGAGGTGTACAATCTAAAAACATCCATGTAATGCATTGTTTTAATTGGGTGTGAAAATTTAGCACACCCAATTTTTTCTGATAAAAACGACATGAATACATCCCCTAAGCTGCTTGATCAAGTACGCGATAAGTTGCGGGTGAAACACTATGCTATCCGAACTGAGCTATGTGGACTGGATTAAACGTTATATTTACTTCCATGACAAGGTACACCCGAAAGATTTAGCTGAGCAGGATATCGAAGCGTTTCTGACGCATCTTGCCTTTGCGGGCAAGGTCTCTGCTTCAACCCAAAATCAAGAGAAAGCGGCGTTGTTGTTTTTATACCGCGAGGTATTGGAGATCAAATTATCGTGGTTGGATAACGTCACACAAGCCAACACGCCGAAAAAAACTACCCGTCGTCTTAACGGTGAGCGAGGTGCAGGCGGTGTTGTCGAAATTGAGTAGTTGGTATCTGTTGCAAGCGAGATAGAACATCCGTATTTTGCAGGAGCTTCTCGGTCATTCGAATTTTTCCACAACTATGATATATACCCATATGTTGAACAAAGATGGCAAAGGTGTGGTGAGTCCGTTGGATAGATAAGGGAAATTCGCTGTATTAATTGGAATGCCGAGTTATGAAACCGGAAAATGTAAAAAGTGAGCAGATATGAATCGATTTAACAGTATTTTTTTAGGCATTTTTCTACTGCTGTTACAAGCATGCGGGGCGACTCCGTCACTAGAAGCGAGGCATCGGCCTTCTGGTTTAAATACTCAGTTCAATAGTGGTCAATTGACCTTTTCGGATTACGTGGCAGATCGCCGCGCAATGATTACAAAAGTACGCTCGGACAATAATAAGGCCGAGTTAGAAAAGGTGGTTAATGGCAATGCACCTTTTGAATTAAAGCCAGCAGACAGTTGCCCAAAAGGAAGTGAAAAACCCTATCGACGCGGCATTTTACTTACCCATGGATTAACCGATGCTCCTTATTCCATGCACGTACTGGCATCTTTTTTCCAGGAAAATTGCTTCCGCGTCATGGCAATACTTTTGCCCGGCCATGGTACGCAACCTGGAGATTTACTTGATGTAACGTGGCAGGAGTGGGCAAAAGCGGAGGCCTATGGCACCGATAAGCTTGCTGCTGAGGTTGATGAAGTTTATCTGGGAGGGTTATCTACAGGTGGCACGTTGAGTGTTTATCAAGCTTTGGGAGATAGTCGCGTACGTGGATTGTTCCTGTTTTCTCCCGCGCTGAAAATTACGCCAATGGCTTCTTTGGCCACGGTTCATAAGATTTATAGTTGGTTGATACCATCAGCAAAGTGGGTCGATATCATGCCCGACAAGGCTATCTACAAATATGAATCTTTTCCTAATAATGCTGCTGCCCAAATATACGCGTTGATACAGGAAGTACAAGCTCAATTACATAAGCGTGCGGTTAATATCCCCGTATTTACCGCTGCAAGTCAGGACGATACGACTGTTTATACGTCGGCCACTTTAGATTTTATGGTTCATGCGCCTCATGCATCCAATAAACTGGTACTTTATACGACCGATACCACAAAAGTTCCGCCAAATATTCCAGTAGAAAAACTGGAGTTAATTAATAGTGTTTTCCCTGAACAGAAAATACTAAGTGCTGCACACACGTCGATGATCTTGCCCCTAGATGATGCGTACTATGGCCTGAAGGGCGAGTATTCAAGTTGCATACACTATTACCCAGATGATATTAAACAATATGATGCGTGTAACAAAAACCCTGAACAGGATTTGCAGGGCGAATTAACTAAGGAAAACCTTAAGGTCGGTACGCTACGTCGTTTAATGGTTAACCCGAATTTTCCAACGCTTAAAATTTCCATGAAAAAATTTATTGATAATTTACCGTGATCATTGCATATGACGGACAGTCTCTTATTCGGTATTTTTTCGTATAGCAGCCAGGGTTGATAGCAGGGTTGCGGTAAATTAGCTCATGGCTTCAGAATTCGATTTAATCCATCGTTTCTTCACTCGTCCCACACCCGGCGCTGTCTTGGGTGTGGGTGACGATGCTGCGCTTGTAAAGGTTAATAAGGGTATGGAGCTGGCAGTGTCAACCGACATGTTAGTAAGCGGGACACATTTTTTTCCAGATGCCGATCCTTTTTTTCTTGGGCACAAGGCGCTGGCAGTAAATCTGTCTGACATGGCAGCGATGGCGGCGCAGCCGCATTGGGCGACTTTAGCTTTGTCACTGCCCGGGGTAGATGAGTCGTGGCTGGAAAAATTCAGCGCGGGATTGTTTGCGTTGGCAGATGAACATCACATAGAACTAATTGGCGGTGATACCACGCGTGGGCCACTTAATCTGTGCATCACTATTATGGGTGAAGTCCCGCATGGTGCGGCGTTGCGGCGTTCGAGTGCACAGGTTGGGGATGATATTTGGGTATCCGGTGTATTGGGTAATGCTGCGCTGGCTTTGGCGCATATGCAAGGGCATGTGCAATTGGCTGAGAAAGATTTTGCGGCCTGTGCTTTGGCGTTGCACCAACCCCTGCCGCGTGTGGCACTTGGGCTGGCACTCCGCGGCGTGGCGCACAGTGCAATAGATATTTCGGATGGGTTGTTGGCAGATCTCGGCCACATACTGGAGTGCTCTAACGTTGGTGCCGAAATTACATTCGACACTCTACCAATATCCTATGCACTGCAACTATATCTTGAACAACCGTTGGGCAGGCACTGTTTGCTGGCCGGGGGCGATGATTATGAATTATGTTTTACGGTACCTGTTGCGCATCGTTCCGAAGTTGAGAAAATCGCCGCCAATCTCGGTTTACTGCTGACACGCATTGGCACCATCACGGCGGAAAAGAAGTGCACAGTGCGTGCTGCGGATGGCAGTATTATCAATATTGAGGAGTCCGGCTATGACCACTTCCGCTGATTTTCCCGTACAGCCTTCATGGCGTTTTATCTTTAGTCATCCTGCACATTTCCTGTCTTTCGGTTTCGGCAGTGGCCTGTTTCCTGGATCGCCGGGCACCGCAGGCACATTGGTTGCTTTCCCGATTTATTGGTACCTTGCAGAACGCCTAACTGATGTGCAGTTTATCCTGGTGTTAATTGTGGCCTTCGCTGTGGGTGTGTGGGTGTGTGAGAAGACCGGGAAGACGCTAGGCGTGCCAGACCATGGAGGAATGGTGTGGGATGAGATTGTAGCTTTTTTGCTGGTGTTGATTTTTACCCCCGAAGGGTTTTTTTGGCAGCTGCTGGCATTTTCACTGTTCCGGTTTTTCGACATAGTTAAGCCACCGCCGATCCGTCACTTTGACCGGACTTGGCACGGTGGTCTGGGTGTTATGTTTGACGATATTCTTGCGGCGGGCTATACGCTGCTAAGCTTGGCGCTGGTGAAAAGCGCGCTTTTGTGAAAAACATTCTTGAAATTGGATGGGTCGCTGTTCTATTTCTACTCGGGGCACTCAATGCAGCTTGCGCGGAAGAATTTTCAGCCAAGGTTATCGCCGTAGTAGATGGCGATACTGTGCTTATATTGCGCGACAATATGCCGATTAAAGTGCGGCTGGCTGAGATCGATGCGCCGGAAAAAACGCAGGCATTCGGTGAAGAGTCCAAGCAATCCCTGGCCGAGTTGGTACTAAATAAACAGGTGCATGTGGATAGCCGAGCAATAGATGATTATGGCCGGTTGGTAGCACTCATCACAATAGATGGATTGAACATCAGCTATGAACAAGTACAGCGCGGAATGGCGTGGATGTATTCTCGTTTTAATAAGAGCGAGGTATTGCTGGGTTTGCAAAACGGGGCTAAAAAAGCTAAGCGCGGGTTATGGATGCAGACCGATCCGATACCGCCGAATAAATGGCGCAAGGACAATGCAGTACCTCAGAAACATGATGTTGCGCAGAATGATAGTTGCGGCAGCAAGCGATATTGTTCACAAATGAGCTCTTGCAACGAAGCGAATTTTTATCTATCCCAATGTAATGTTAAAACCTTGGATAGAGATAATGATGGCGTGCCGTGCGAAAATTTGTGCTCTACTAAAAAATAATCGTTTCAAAGCTGCACCCTGCTGCATCGCAGCGCAAGGCATTCCCTGTCTCGTGCCAATCTCCCAGTACCCAGCGCTCGCAACTATGGCCATCTACCGTATGTAGGTGGCGTTTTAGGCGATGAGTGTGTCCATGGATCATGCGCGGATAATGATGCTGACGTAGCAGGCTTGCGACTGCTTCCAGATTGACGTCCATGATATTTTCATTCTTGTGTTTTTTTGCGTTCTCGCTTCGTGTACGCAGTTGTGCAATGGCGGCCTTGCGCTGTGCCAAGGGCTGGTCAAGGAAATTTTGCTGCCATATGGGTTCATGGACTTGTTTACGGAAATCTTGATAAGCAATATCGTCAGTGCACAGAAGGTCGCCATGGGTGAACAATGTCGGCGTGCCATATAGGTTGAGCAGCGTAGGGTCAGCCAGCAGCGTGGCACCGCTCGCTTGTGCGAGTTTTTGGCCCATTAGCAGATCGCGGTTGCCATGCATCATGCTGATGGCAGTGCCGCTAATGGAAAGTGCGTGCAAAGCATGAGTAATCTGACGATTAAATGGGTCGTCGATATCATCATCGCCAGCCCAGTATTCGAATAAATCACCAAGTATGTAGAGTGCCTCGGCTTCAGGCGCAATCTTTTGAATGAAATGCAAAAATACCTGCATGCTGTGCGGCTGTTCCGCGCACAGGTGCAGGTCAGAAATAATTAAACTGTAGGCCACGAAATGATTGGAGCCCTGAAGATTTAAAATAAATTTGCTATAAAAGCATTTGACAATCCATGTTTCGTCACGTCTCAGGTTATTCAATAAAACGTGACGAAATTTATTTCCGTGCAGCTATTTTTTGCTTTGAGACTTCAAACTAGGCTGACTTGTTTAGCCTACGTTCTTTAAGTTATTGCACTACTTCCGCTTTGGTGATGACTACATCTTCCAGCGGCACGTCTTGATGTCCTGATTTATTGCCTGTCTTGACTTTGCGGATAGCATCGAGTACCTCTGTGCCTGACACTACTTTCCCGAATACGCAATAACCATAACCTTGGCTACTGGATGCAGTGTAGTCAAGAAACATGTTGTCCTTTAAGTTAATGAAAAACTGCGCTGTGGCAGAGTGCGGATCGGAAGTACGCGCCATGGCGATGGTATATTTATCGTTCGTCAAGCCATTCGCTGCCTCGTTTCGAATGGTCGCCCTGGTAGTTTTTTCTTTCATGCCGGGCTCGAAGCCACCGCCTTGGACCATGAAGCCATCAATTACGCGATGGAACAGCGTATTGTCATAAAATCCGCTGTTCACGTAGTCCAGAAAATTTTTAACGGTGATAGGCGCTTTTTCAGCATCCAGTTCGATGGTGATATTGCCGAGGTTAGTGTGCAGTTTGACCATGCTGATTTTTCCTTTTTGTGCTGAGTGTTGTTGAGAAATGGGAGCGGCTTGTGCTGTGCACAATAGCAGGCAACTGAGCAGCAGAGTAGCGAATATTTGTTGAAATTTCATGATGTGATTTCCTCGTAATTGATCTGAAAGCGGTTGCCGCATTTAAACTAACTTTTGGGCACCATTTTTCATTATTGCACTTCTTCTGCTTTTTTGAGAACGACCTCCTCTAATGGGACGTTTTCAAGTCCATAGCGATTACCGACCTGTACCTTGCTAATAGCATCCACAACTTCTGTGCCCGCCACTACCTTGCCAAACACGCAATAACCATAGCCTTGCTTATCGGGCGCAGTGTAATTCAGAGAATTATTATCCTTTAAGTTAATAAAAAATTGCGATGTGGCAGAATGAGGGGCGGATGAGCGCGCCATGGCGATTGTATATTTGTCGTTCTTTAGGCCATTGGCAGCCTCATTTTTGATTGGCGGATTGGTAGATTTTGGTGCCATTTTTGCAATACTGCTCATTGAAACTGTGCCCAACGAGTAGTTATAGCCGCCGCCCTGGATGACGAATCCATCAATCACGCGATGGAATAAGGTCTTGTAGTAAAAACCACTATTAACATATTCAAGAAAATTTTTAACAGTGGCAGGTGCTTTCTCAGCATCCAGTTCAAGAGTGATTATTCCATAATTGGTATGTAGTTTAACCATGCTAAATTTTCCATTGATTGCTGAAGGTTGGGAAGAATGCCAGTTGGTACAGCGCACCATTGTATTTAACTGAGCAGCAAGGAGAGTGATAGATTTGAAGTTTCATTATGCTATTTCTTATAGGGTTATATGTAGCGGCATAGCGTTTCACTTTCCGGTAAGTAAGGGGATAGCGAGATCGGTGCCAGAGTTTAGTTCAGAGACTAGGAGATTTCGGTAGCCAGGTGGAGGAACATGTTAAATTATTTTACGGCACGCTCTTCTTGAATAAGCCATTTATTGTTTAATTTTACCAGAAGCATGATTTTATCAAAGGATGTGTTGAGGTAGTCGGAGCGATAGGATTGATGAAAAGTAAGGGTGGCATGGTTTTCATCCGGGAAACTGACTTTTTCATTACTGACATTGATCTCGATATATTTAGGTGTGCTGATACGTGCATTGCTTTCAGTTTCCCACTGGTCACGCTTTTCGCCATTCGGCGTTTTAAAATCGGTAGTGTAGAAATCTAAATATTTTCTGACATTTTGGGACGACCATACTTCGGCCCATTCGCGTAACATTTTTAGCACTTCATCGCTATTGTTGACAGCCGGCTTTTTAACAATTGCGGGTTTGGTAGGCGAAGCAGATTCGGGCACGGCCGTAACTACTTTGGATGGTACCGGTGTTGTCTCGGGAGTCGCTGCTTGCTGTTTGGCTGCATTAGCAATGGCGGTATTGGGTTTACTCTTCGGAAGCAGATCATTAATCAGAGTAAGCTTGGTCTGGGCGGCGGCATTGTTTCGGTCCAGCTGTAGCGCGCGTTCATAAGCCAGGCTTGCCATTTTAGCGTAGATATCCCCCAGATTTTCTTGAGCAGTAGCATAGTTCGGGTGGTTGCGAATCGCTGCCTCGAGTGCGACCTTGGCCTTGTCGTATTGGCCTAGCCCGGCGTATAACACGGCGAGGTTGTTATAAGGTTCCGGCAGTTCCGGGTAATCCTCAGTCAGCGATGAGAATATGCTGATTGCGTCATTGGTTTTACGCTGTGTGGTGAGGATTAGACCTTTCAGGAAGCGTGCCTGTGCATCTTTGGGCTTGTTGGTGAGATAGATGTCAACCCGCTTCAGTGCCTGGGCATGTTGATTCTGTTTGAACAACTTATTGATATCCTGGATTTCATCCGCGCCTGCGGTGAGGCTGAAGCACAGTAATAGTGCGCCTCCGAGTAATGCTGTATGAAGACCAAAACGGTTGAAATTGTCCATTATGCGGTACTTTTCCGAAATGATTTTATGACTGGTATGAAAGATTTTGTTCGCTTGGGCGTATCAATAATTACGCCACGTTTTTACCAAAATTTTTTTATCAGTCAATCTTGCGTGATCATCACACGAAATTGATGAAACATTCAGAATAAATGGGTTACCCAAGGAAACTGGATTCTATCAAACTTGCCTATTTTTTTCACAGCTTATCGTATCGGCTGCCAAGGTCATCCGTGTTTCCTCTGTTTAAGCAAGGAGATTTTCGGGTAAAATCGTTCCTCTTGCCCTGAAAGAACCGCCGAATAATGAGCAGTCACACACCAGCACCCATTCCCCACTTCATCCGCAATATTATTGAGGCCGATCTGGCGAGTGATAAACATACCAATATCGTCACACGCTTCCCGCCGGAGCCGAATGGCTATCTGCATATTGGCCATGCCAAGTCAATTTGCCTGAATTTTGGTTTGGCACTCGATTATCCGGGTCACTGCAATTTGCGCTTTGATGACACTAATCCAGAAAAGGAAAGTGAGGAATATGCACGCGCTATTCAAGAAGACGTTCAATGGTTGGGCTTTCAATGGCAGGGCGAGGTGCGATGGGCGTCTGATTACTTCGAACAGCTTTACGGCTTTGCGGTCGAGCTGATCAAACAGGGCAAGGCTTACGTGGATGATCTGAGTGCAGAGGAAATGCGCGAGTATCGCGGCACGCTGACTCATCCGGGCAAACCTAGTCCGTACCGGGATCGCTCTGTAGGTGAAAACCTTGACTTGTTTCAGCGCATGCGCGCAGGTGAGTTTGTCGATGGCGCCAAGGTGCTGCGCGCCAAGATCGACATGGCTTCTGGCAATATCAACTTGCGCGACCCGGCGATTTACCGTATTCGTCGCGCGCATCACATTCGCACGGGCGATGCTTGGTGCATCTACCCGATGTATGACTACACCCACTGTATTTCCGATGCGCTGGAATGCATTACTCACTCGTTGTGTACGCTGGAGTTTGAAGACCACCGACCCTTATATGACTGGGTGCTGGATCAGCTGGCTGTACCGTCTCATCCCCGACAAATTGAATTCTCGCGTCTGGAATTACGCTACACCATAACCAGTAAGCGCAAGCTGTTGCAGCTTGTCACCGAACAACATGTATCCGGTTGGGATGACCCACGTATGCCGACCATCATCGGTATGCGCAGACGCGGATACACACCGCAAGGCATCCGCGAATTCACTCGCAGGATCGGTATTTCAAAGAGCGAAAACGTGGTTGACATGGCTGTGCTGGAGGCCTGTATCCGCGAAGACTTGGAGGCGCGTGCGGCGCGTGTGATGGCGGTGGTTAAACCGCTGAAGGTCATCATCAGTAATTTTGTGGCGGGTGAGAGTCAATCTCGCGAAGCTGGCTTCCATCCGGAACATCCCGAATTCGGTAGCCGCGTGGTGCCCTTCAGCAAGGAGATTTGGATTGAGATCGATGACTTTGCCGAGAACCCGCCTGCGGGTTGGCAGCGTTTGACACCCGGTGGTGAAGTGCGCTTGCGCTACAGTTATGTGATGCGCTGTGATGAAGTCGTAAAAGATCTTGCCGGTAACGTAATTGAACTTCGTTGCTCCATTGATCAAGATACACTGGGCAAGAATCCAGTAGGGCGCAAGGTGAAGGGCGTGATCCACTGGCTGTCCGCTGAACATGCACTACCCGCGGAGATTCGCTTGTATGACCGCCTGTTCACCGTGCCGGAACCAGACAGTGATAAGGCGCGTGATTTCTGTGAATTCATTAACCCAGCGTCATTGACCGTGGTTCAGGGTTGGGTTGAACCTGCCGTGCGTGACGCGGTACCTGAAACACATTACCAGTTTGAGCGTCTCGGATATTTCTGCACCGATCGACACGAACACCAGCCCGGTAGAAAACTGATGTTCAATCGTACCGTGACTCTTAAAGATTCCTGGACGAAAGATCAAGGTTAAGCATGGGTATCATGCGTATATGGTGTCTGTGGATAAATAATGCAGACCGTACCGCATCCATATTGGTATTACTGATGCGCAGATAGTTAAGAAACGTTTGTTCTAAAGGTTTTTGATGCTGAAAATTTACAATACGCTCACCCGCGACAAGCAGGACTTTATTCCCATCGAACCCGGCAAGGTTCGAATGTATGTGTGTGGCATGACGGTGTATGACTATTGCCATCTCGGTCATGCGCGGGTGATGGTCGCATTCGATATGGTATATCGCTGGCTGAAGACGAACGGACTGGACGTAACCTATGTCCGTAATGTCACTGACATAGACGACAAGATTATCAAACGTGCAGCGGAGAATGCTGAATCTATCCATGCGCTCACGCAGCGTTTCATTGATGCGATGCATGAAGATGAACGTGCACTGGGCATCCTGCCACCAGATTTTGAACCGCGAGCCACGCAATACATACCACAAATGCTGGACATGATCGCCAAGCTGGAAGCTAATGGATTAGCCTATCAAGCAGCTGATGGAGACATGAATTATGCGGTGCGTAAATTTGCCCATTACGGCAAATTATCTGGCAAAACACTGGCGGATTTGCGTGCCGGCGAACGTGTGGAGGTGAATGATGGCAAGCTTGACCCACTTGATTTCGTACTGTGGAAACATGCCAAAGATAGCGAGCCAGACGAAGTGAAATGGGATTCTCCTTGGGGGAAAGGGCGACCTGGCTGGCATATTGAATGTTCGGCGATGAGCCTGGCAACGCTGGGCAAACATTTCGACATTCACGGTGGTGGTGCCGATTTGCAATTTCCGCACCACGAAAATGAAATAGCGCAAAGTGAGGGCGCATGTCAGTGCAAGTATGTGAATGTCTGGATGCACAATGGCTTCGTGCGCGTAGACAATGAGAAGATGTCGAAAAGCCTCGGTAATTTCTTCACCATCCGCGAGGTGCTGAATAAATATGATGATGATGCGGAAATGATTCGCTTCTTCATCCTGCGCGCGCACTACCGCAGCCAGCTGAATTATTCCGATGCGCATCTGGACGATGCCAAACAGTCATTGAAGCGCCTGTACACGGCATTAAAAAATATTGCTGTGCCTATCGGAACGAGTTCAATCGACTGGAACGATCCTTACTCACAACGTTTTAAAACGGCAATGGACGATGATTTCAACACGCCTGAAGCGATGGCAGTCCTGTTCGACCTGGCAAACGAGGTGAATCGCAGCCAATCGGTAGAAGCGGCACAGAAACTTAAGATGTTAGGTGAAGTGCTTGGCTTGTTGCAGCGGAATCCTGATGATTATCTGCAAGGACGTCATCGTGATGTAAAAATTCATGTGGCCACCGGTGCACTGATTGCGGGTTCTGCAAAAATCGAGGGCTCAGCTTCAATTGACTATACTCCACCGGGCCTGACCAAGAGCGTCCAAGCTCTTATTGCCGAACGAACTGCCGCTAAACAATCCAAAAATTTCGTTGAATCCGACCGCATTCGTAAGGAGTTGTTAGAAGCGGGAATTGTGTTGGAAGATTCTGCATCCGGCACTACGTGGCGACGAGCGTAGCCAGAAATTTGAATAATAACTTATAAACGTTCCCTTCAATAAGGCACCCCGCCGCAAGCAGCGGGGAATTAAACCTGCATCGATTAAATAACAATCCCATAGATCGATTTGAAATTTTAAATAAATTAATGGCATTCGTTTCAGATGAAAAATCTTTGTTTAAAAATTCCATTAGCTAAAAAATAAAGAATTTGCTTATTTATTTTTTATATTTTCCATCCTATTATTTGAACCGTAGGGATGCAGTAACTTTCGTACCTACTCAGCTTTCCTCATAAATTTTTTATTTTAAGGAGCTAATCATGAATAAAGTTATTATTAATTTTGCTGTTGTTTCCTGTCTTGCATTAGGAGCAACCTTTGCGCACGCTGAAAACCGCAACGCAACAACAAAGGTCGTTAATTATTATGAAATATACGACCCGCATGGAGTTGTACAAACTGGCCCTGGAGGTGTTCAGGGGGTTATGCACCGTAAACATTCTATTCAAATGGATTCCGATGAGGGGGTCGCTGCTCCTGATGCGCCTACACCCCCAACTCACGATTCTCATCCGGGAGGACATAGATCAGTAGACGGCGCATAAACTGAGCAAAAGTTGATGCTGAAAGTTTACACCCCAGGTTGAGTCCTTCCATAACACATAGGGAGGGCTCAATAAAACTGATAGTACGAAGTGTTATGTCCTAGTAGTTTAGTGATACTGTAAGAAGTCCCCTCCCTGCTTCTCTGGATCTTGCGTCCAGTGTTTCAATCCAGCCCATTGGTTAACTTTGCTAAATAACATAGCAAAAACTATAGTTGATCCAAAATTATTAGACTGCTACAGCCCACTCGTTAAGTGCGGTCAGAGATCTCAATGGTGTCTTGAGGTGATTTTTACTAAATTGGTCAAGCAGCGTGCTGTGTCAATCAAGATTCTCTGCAAAGAACTTGAACAAATGACTCTTTAGGGGGACTCTGGTTTACTAAGAGCAAGAGATCAGCGGAGTGTTTTGCACCTTCCTGCAAGATTCCAGATTATTGCGTTCCCTGCTACAAATTGATTTGTAGTGGATGTGCGCGTCCCCGGTTTTTAATTTGCCACTTAAATTTACTTACGAAAGCCACCTTCAGCGTTGAATCTGCCCGTGGGTGCTGGATTGAATTAGCGTAACTCTAAACTTTTACGAAAATTTAAAGGTTACGAATTGCAATTGACCATGTAGAAACGCCTAGACGTACTATTGAATGATATTATTAGGTGCATGATTGTATGGGGACGATTGCAGTATTTACAATGCACAAAACCATGATTAAAAAATTTCGCAACATAAAATTAATAGGCATCAAAAATGATTCACCCTACACCACAACACGAACAGGAGAACAAAACTATGGCATTTGTGAATGAATACGTCCCAGAGGAAGATATTAAGAAATATGGAATAGAGGAAATTAACCAGTGTTATGGCAAAGCGAATGTGCGGCCAGATTGGACTATTGATCGTGAAAATGACATCTATCTTCGATGGATCGTGTCAGGCGAAGATGAATTCCGGAATCAACACGATTTCACCTTTTACTGGAAAGGAACATTGATATTTGTCCGGCTTCGGATCAGCAATGGAAAAGTACTAGGTTCCAGAGCTTGGGTAAACTGGAGGCTGGTTATCATGAACCTGCCAGAGGAGTTAGAGGAAAAAAAATCGGAGATTATTACTGACTTGAAAGCAGCTCTAACGGCTTATAAAGATTTCGGGGTTTATTCGACTTTGACGGAACACACTGCATCTTTTGAGTTCTAAAAAATTACAGTTAATGGCGATGCAGTATGGATAAATGCTTTTTATTTGATTCGAATAAAAATTGCCTAGCGCCACTCGGTGTATTAAACATATGACACTAGCTTATTAAACTGTGAAGCTTATATTGAAAGCGGGTATCGCTTTGTTTATTTTGTTTTAAAAAAATTCTCGGAAGTCAGTCGACTCTCCAGATTTAATTTGCTGTTATTTACCAACACTATTTTATGACGTGACAGTGTCCCTTGCTTTAGCTTGACGTTGCGTAGTGGAACATTAAAGCTACCAGCAATGAAGCGCAGCAGTGCTTCATTGGCACGTCCCTCAATTGGTGGGGCGGCTAGGCGAATTTTTAGTGCGTCACCATGCAAACCAATCACCTCACTGCGTTTGGCACCCGGTTGAACATATAACATCAACGTAATGACATCTCCTTCGTGGCGATACCACACGTTCAAAACGGACTATTGACTAAATTTTCTAACCCACGCAACGGCACAATGAGAATGAGTTGACATACGATAAGTAATACAAGCACGGTGAGATCTATATTACCGAAGGGCGGGATACGTCGTTGCAGGGGCAGAAGGAATGATTGCGTCACCGCGACCATCAAACCGGCCATCGGTGAATGAGGATTAAACCATGATAAGAGCGCCTGAATAAATAACGCCGCCATGAGCAAGTATAAGCTGAGCTTGAGCAGCTTGACCGCTGTCCACATAAGCAGTCCGATCACGGGGAAGTCTATAGGCAAGCCTTGTAACCAGAGTGTGGCGGCGAGATAAATCGCTTCTACTACGAAAGCCAGCAGCAAGGTGGCGATATCGAAACCGCGGGCAGAAGGAATAAACCGGCGCGCTCGCAGTACCAAAAAATTGGTAAGTGTCATAACGAAGGCACCCAGTGGATTACGCATCGGCGCGCGTAACCATTGCAAGTGGAAGCGCAATAGTAATATGACAGCGAACGGCTGCAATAAAGTGTCAAACAAAAATTGGAGTGCTTCACTCAGCATGGCGCACTCCCCAGTTCGTCTCCCATTTCCTTGGCACGCTTGGCTGCCGCTTGCACCGCCGTAACAATATGTTGCTTAACCGAATTAGCATCCATGTTGAGCAAGGCGCGTTCGGTCGTGCCATTTTTGGACGTAACGCGCGCGCGCAGTACGCTCACATCATCGCTACTAGCATCGGCAAGCTTAACTGCACCGCTGAAAGTATTGATTGCCAAATGGCGCGCCGTTTCCGCATCAAAGCCAAGCTCGCTGGCAGCTTGTTGGAGCGCCTCGATAAAATAAAACACATAGGCGGGGCCGCTACCAGACACGGCAGTAACCGCATCCATCATGACTTCATCTTTCAGCCATATCGTGCTCCCCACCGCGGCGAGTATGGTTTGCGCTGTGTCGCACTGTACTTGGTTTACTGCGGGTAGCGCATACAGGCCTGTAATTCCGCTCTGAATTAAAGCAGGCGTGTTTGGCATGGCTCGTACAATGTTTTGCGAACCCAGCCATTGCGCCAAATCAGCGGCGCGAATACCGGCCGCTATCGAGATAAGCAATTGCCCAGTCAACAAGGGTGCCAGACTGATTGCGACCTGGTGCAACTGCTGTGGCTTAACCGCTAATACAATGACATCACTACCCGCCACCCCTACTTCCAGTTCGGCTACCGCTTGTACCCCAAACTCATGGTGTAATTTGGCATGGTTGCTAACATTGATTTCCACTACGCTTATCTGCACAGCAACAAAATTTTGTTTAAGTAAACCGCCAATGAGTGCGGTCGCCATGTTGCCACCCCCGATAAAACAAACTTTCATTGATTTTCTCCATAATTTCTTTCGCCAAAAATTGCCGTGCCAATACGCACGATGGTTGCACCTTCCAGTATTGCTGCACTGAAGTCATGCGACATTCCCATCGATAGGGTATCGAGTGCCAATCCTTGCGTGTTGATCTGCTGCATAAGCTCGTGCAGTTTTAAAAATGGTATGCGTTGGGCTTCCAATCCTTCAGCAGGTGCAGGAATGGTCATCAACCCACGTAATTTAAGTTGTGGCAAATTCGCCACAGCCTCTGCCAATTCTATCAACCCGCCAGGTGCTACGCCGCTCTTACTGTCTTCTCCGCTTACATTAACCTGTATACATACATTGAGTGGCAGTAAACTGGCTGGTCGCTGTGATGACAGGCGTTCGGCGATCTTTAGCCGGTCAACGCCATGTACCCATGCGAAATGCGTTGCAATGGCCCGGGTTTTATTACTTTGTATTGGCCCGATGAAATGCCACTGTAGTGGTAAGTCACGTAGCAGCTCAATTTTATCCAGGGCTTCCTGGATGTAACTTTCACCGAAAGCGCGTTGCCCGGCCTCGTATGCTTCGCGCACTGCCTCAGCAGAAAATCCCTTGCTCACCGCCAGTAGCTCAATACTTTCCTTGCGCCGATGAGCCATACATACAGCCTGTGTAATAGCATGATTGATAGCTTGCAAGTTAGAAGGGATCGCGGTCATAATTAACTGGTCTCTGATAGGCATCAATGAAGGTAAGGTAGGGTGCTATTAATCAGGCCCCTGACTTATTTTCATGCGATAGTTCAGTTTTGCGAATTAACTGGGATTATATATGGACATTACAGAACTGCTTGCTTTTGGTGTCAAAAACAAAGCTTCTGATTTGCACCTGTCTGCTGGGTTGCCGCCGATGATTCGTGTACATGGCGACATACGCAAAATCAACCTGCCGCCGATGTTACATGCGGAAGTGCATGCCATGGTATATGACATCATGAACGACGGGCAGCGCAAAATTTATGAAGAAAATAAAGAAATTGATTTTTCCTTTGAGGTTCCGGGACTCGCACGTTTTCGTGTAAATGCCTTTGTTCATCAGCGCGGTGCGGGTGCGGTGATGCGTACCATTCCGTCTAAAATATTAAGCCTGGTAGACCTCAAAACTCCTAAAATTTTTGAGTCTATTGCCGATTATCCGCGCGGCATCGTGTTGGTGACTGGTCCAACTGGATCGGGTAAGTCCACCACTTTGGCAGCGATGGTTAATCATCGTAATGAACATGAAATGGGACACATCCTGACCGTGGAAGATCCGATTGAGTTTGTGCACGAAAGTAAAAAATGCTTGGTTAATCAGCGCGAAGTCGGTGCACATACACTTTCATTTCAAAATGCTTTACGGAGCGCCTTGCGCGAAGATCCAGACATTATCCTGGTAGGTGAAATGCGCGATCTGGAAACGATACGCCTGGCCATGTCTGCGGCTGAAACGGGTCATTTGGTGTTTGGAACACTGCATACCAGTTCTGCGGCCAAGACTATCGACCGTATCATTGACGTTTTTCCCGCTGATGAAAAGGAAATGGTGCGCGCTATGCTGTCAGAATCACTGCGAGCAGTTATTTCCCAAACCTTGCTTAAAACCAAAGATGGTACCGGGCGTGTGGCTGCCCATGAAATTATGATTTGCACGCCAGCCATCCGTAATCTGATTCGCGAAGCCAAAGTGCCACAGATGTATTCCTCCATTCAGACCGGTGGTGCGCTTGGAATGCAGACGCTAGACCAATGTCTGCAAGATCTGGTCAAGCGCAACGTTGTATCATCTGCAGAAGCGCGCACCAAGGCAGCTAACAAGGATGCGTTTGTCGGCTAATCAGTGGAGTGTCAGGGGTAATCATGGAAAGAGATCAAGCTACCGAGCTAATGCATAATCTGTTGCGCGGGATGATTACCCAGAAGGCATCTGACCTGTTTATTACAGCCGGATTTCCGCCCGCATTCAAGGTGGATGGCAAGATGACTCCCGTTTCACAACAGGTGCTGACGCCGCAACACACTATGGAATTAGCGAACAGCATCATGAACGACCGTCAAGCCGCTGAATTCGAAGCGTCACACGAATGTAACTTTGCGATCAGTCCGGCTGGTATTGGCCGTTTTCGCGTGAATGTGTTTATGCAACAGCAGCGTATCGGTATGGTGTTACGCACCATCACCACCAAGATTCCCGATCTTACTCAAATGGGGATGCCAGAAGTACTAAAGGATGTGGCAATGACCAAACGCGGGCTGGTCATTCTGGTCGGTGGTACTGGTAGCGGCAAATCCACAACATTGGCAGCCATGCTTGGCTACCGTAACCAGAATACTTACGGTCACATCATCACTATTGAAGATCCAGTAGAGTTTGTGCATGAGCACATCAACTGTCTTATTACTCATCGTGAAGTTGGAGTGGACACGGACTCTTGGCACGTTGCATTGAAAAACACGTTGCGCCAAGCACCGGATGTCATTTTCATCGGTGAGATACGCGACCGTGAAACCATGGAATATGCTGTGACATTTGCCGAGACCGGCCATCTGTGTATGGCCACGCTACACGCTAATAGTGCGAATCAGGCACTGGACCGTATTATCAACTTCTTCCCGGAAGAGCGTCGCGAGCAATTGTTAATGGATTTGTCTCTCAATATCAAGGCACTTATTTCACAGCGCCTAATCCCACGTGTGGATGGGGTAGGCCGTTCAGTGGCCATGGAAATCATGCTCAACTCCCCGCTCATTTCTGATTTGATTTTCAAAGGTGAGGTGCTTGCAATTAAGGGAGTAATGTCTAAATCACGTGAGCTTGGGATGCAGACCTTCGATCAAGCACTGTTCGATCTGCACGAAGCCAACCTGATCAGTTATGCAGAAGCGCTAAAGAATGCTGACTCGGTCAATGATCTGCGCCTGCGTATTAAGCTGGAAAGTCAAAGTTCCAAGGATATCGACATAATGGCGGGACTGGATCACTTACAGATGACTGATTAGCCTGAATACATAGATCGAGGTTATTAAGATTGGCAAAGGGTTCATCTACAGGAATGTCTTTGCGAGTAACAGTTGTAAGATTAAATTGAAGTTAATCTCTGCCAGTATCGACTCTCGAACGAGAGGTCGTTTCCTATAATGATAGTGCGTAAGCGCACTTTGGCAATCTACTCAAGAATTTCGCGCTCAATTTCTTCTACGGTGACATGACGCACGTCTTTACCCTTAACCATATAAACCACATATTCGGACATGTTTTTGGCATGATCACCGATGCGCTCAATGGCCTTGGCGACAAACAGAATTTCCAATGCAGTCGAGATGGTGCGTGGATCTTCCATCATGAAGGTGATGAGGTAGCGCATGATGGTACGGAATTCCTCATCCACCAATTCATCCTGACGCACTACCTGGGCCGCATAGGCAAGATCAAGACGAGCAAAGGCATCCAGCGATTTGCGGAGCATGTCCAGAGCGAGGTCCGCGGCATGCTTGATTTCCGTATAGCGTGGCAGGATGAGACTGTTCCGCTGTGACAACAGTTTGCCCATGCGTGCAATTTTTTCCGCCTCGTCGCCGATACGTTCAAGATCCGTAATCGTCTTGATCACCGTCATCACCATACGCAAGTCACCCGCAGCGGGCTGGCGGCGAGCAATAATCTGATTGCAGCTCTCGTCGATTTCTACTTCCATCGCATTAACACGATGATCATCATTAATAATGCGATTCATCAGTGGCACATCACCATTGACCAGTGCCTCAACAGCAAGTCGAATTTGACTCTCCACCAGTCCACCCATTTGTAATACTCGTGCGCGTACCGCTTCCAGCTCGGTATCAAATTGCTTAGAGGTATGTTCAGTGGAGATCATGATTCAGATCCTTCTTATGGCTAGGGTTGGGCGATACTACTCGCGTATGGTGACAACTTTGTTGCGTATTAAGCAGTAAAGGTCTGCACCCCGCTTGCAGTTCCCAGTAGTAACACGTCCGCCCCACGACGCGCAAACAGGCCATTAGTAACCACCCCTGCGATATTATTGATGGTCGTTTCCAGCTCTATCGGATTCAATATTTTTAGGCCAGATACATCAAGAATGAGATTGCCGTTATCAGTTACAAAACCCTCACGCAATTTGGGTTGACCACCCAGCAACACCATCTGGCGTGCCACATAACTGCTGGCCATGGGGATCACCTCCAGCGGCAATGGGAAGGTCCCAAGAACATCCACTAGCTTGCTGGAATCGCATAAACAAATAAATTTTTTGCTCGTAGCGGCTACTATTTTTTCGCGCGTCAATGCGCCGCCACCGCCCTTAATCATATGTAAATGACGCGTAATCTCGTCTGCTCCATCCACGTAAATAGATAAGCTACCGATATCATTCAGCGAAAATACCTGGATGCCATGCTCTTTTAAACGTTGCGCTGAAGCTTCGGAACTGGCCACTGCACCGCATATTTTTTTCTTAATTTTCCCCAGTTCGTCTATAAAGAAATTGGCCGTCGAGCCGGTGCCCACTCCTACGATACAATTTGTCGGGACATGTGCTATTGCGGCTTGTGCTACCGCGAGCTTTAACTCATTTTGCGTCATGATTATGTTGCCTTAATTTAACAAATATTGTTTCTTGCCTGGGATTATTGCAGGAATTAACACTTTTAGAAACACTTGGCGTCTTGCATATTTATGATATCGTTAAAACTATCGTACGGTCTTGCCAAATTGACTGTCACCAGCAAAGTAGCGATTTTACCCTCATACGGCGATGTATTTCCCCCAGTAAGCTAACTTTAACCATGCAACCTAAGTATTTCACGGAACTAACGTTATTTTAAAAATGACAAAACATCACGGAAACACTGCGCCATTACAACCCGAGGGGATTCCATCGCCATGGATTTGCCACTATGCTAAATTGATTCGTAGCGGTGGTCAGGTGCTCGATTTAGCTTGTGGTAGTGGACGCCATACACGCTGGCTTGCGGCTAACAACTGGCGAGTAAATGCCGTGGATCGTGATACAAGTGCTCTTGTCGGGCTGCAGCAGCTGCCTAATGTATCAATCCAAATCACAGATTTAGAGAATGATATTTGGCCCTATGCTGACCATCGCTTCGATGGCATCGTTGTCAGCCGTTATTTGTACCGGCCACTATTACCACGACTGATCGAGTCGCTCAATGCAGGTGGAGTGTTGATCTACGAAACTTTCATGGAAGGTAATGAGCGCTTTGGGCGACCAAAAAATCCAGATTTTTTGCTGCGTTCTAACGAGCTACTAGAGGTTTTTTCCCCGCATCTTACAGTAATTGCTTATCAACAAGGTGAATTTCAAGAGCCCAATCCTGCCGTCATACAGCGTATTTGCGCAGTGTCTTAAAGGCGCAACAATTAATTTTAGATTTACATTAGATGTTAAAGATATGGTTTACATATCTCAAGCTATATTCACTCATGCTAAACCAATCTGATATTTTTGTTTGTAATGGTTAATTTTCGTCACTACTCTTCTTGGTGAACTTAACATCGAGCTGTTTTAATTTACGATATAAATGAGTGCGTTCCAAACCAACATTTTTCGCCACACGGGACATATTACCGTTTTCTTTATGCATATGATAATTAAAATATAGGCTGTCAAAATGATCACGCGCTTCGCGTAATGGCAAGTCGAGCGGCAATGGGAATTGTGCCGCAGTCCCACAGAGAGTCGCCATGCTTCCTCGATCAATTAAATTTGCTGATGTAACTCCCTGTCGAATATTGGGTGTTGTACCTATGATTGCCTTGGCAACAGCATCAAGCAGTTTCTGTAATGCAATAGGTTTTTCAAGGAAATCTACCGCACCTATGCGTGTTGCCTCAAGTGCTGTTTCTATGGTGCCATGTCCCGACATCATGATTACTGGCATAGTTAACAAGTTCTGTCCCCCCCATTCTTTAAGCAGACTGATGCCATCGGTATTAGGCATCCAGATATCCAACAACACTAAATCTGGCACCCGCCGGTTGCGAAAATCGCGCGCCTGAATAGCATTCTCAGCCAGATGCACATGATAACCTTCGTCAAACAAGATCTCCGAAAGCAACTCGCGAATACCGATTTCATCATCTACCACTAGAATTTCTTTAGTTGTCATTTCATACGACCTCTATTAATAAGGGCAAGGTAACACTTACTTTCGTTCCACCTGTTGCTACATTTGCAATAACAATACTGCCACCGTGTTCTTCTACAATTTTCTTCACGATTGCTAAACCTAGCCCAGTACCTTTAGGCTTAGTCGTTCTGTAAGGTTCGAAAGCACGCGCCAGTAAATGTTCAGGGAAACCGCTGCCATTGTCTTGTACACATAATTTTAATGCGCCGCCTTCTTCTGCGGTGCTTAGGATAATTTCCCGTTGTGTAACATTTTGTAAAGCATCATATGAATTTTGCAACAAATTATGGATCACTTGGCGCAAACGTGTGGCATCTCCCTTAACCCAAGTTTGGGTCGCATTCAAACGTAAGGTAATTGGACTACTGTTAGCTTCATATAATCCAAGTACTTCGCGTAGTAGCTGGTGTATGTCCAGCATTACCAACTTGGGAGCGGGTGTCCGGGCATAATCGGCGAATTCGGTGACCATGTTTTTCATTGCTGCCACTTGACTCACGATAGTTTGTGTTGCCCGCTGCAATAGCTGTGCGTCGCTTCCGTCCAGCTTGGCGCTCAACTTGTGCTGCAGGCGTTCCGCGGACAGCTGAATAGGAGTAAGCGGATTTTTGATTTCGTGCGCCAAACGGCGTGCCACTTCGCCCCACGCGGCTTGACGTTCTGCTTGCAACAAATAGGTAATATCGTCGAACACTACGACATAACTGTTGTTCGTTGCTGTGGATAACCGAGTACCGCGCATTAGCAATATCTGATCACCATTTTTGCTTGGCCGTTCAATTTGGCGTTGCCATTCGCCGCTTGTTACTTCATTAAAGGCCTGCATGATTGCATCGGAAAAAGGACGAAGTAAGGGGTGACGCACGGCGATTTCCGCTAATGGTATATTCTGCATGTCCAGGAGCGACGCTCCAAGTATTTGCGCCGCACTGCTGTTGACAGAACGTAGTTTGAATTGCTCATCTACTACTAACACGCCGGATGATAGATGTGCCAGCATGCTTTCCAGGTAGGTTTTAGCATCTTCCGCTTGGCGTTGTTGCTGTTCGCTCGTAGTTTTTGCATCGGCCAGTTGTAACGTCATTTGGTTGAACAGTCCGGTCAGCGCCCCCAGCTCATCACGGCTTTTAATGGGATGCTGACGTGAAAAGTCACCTTGCGCTACCGCCCGTGTTCCTTCGGCCAGTGCCGCGAGCGGTGCGCTTAAGCGATCACTAATAAAAAAAGCAGCTGACACCGCGCTCAACAATACAATCAATAGTGATAGTGTTAGCGTGATGCCATACAAGCGCTTCAATCCTAAACGAGACAATGCCAATTCCTGATAATCGCGATAAACCACCCTTACCATTTCTGCGTCAGCGGCAAGCTGTTTGGGCACTGGCTGTGTTAGCTGCAAAATACGTCCCCCGCCTGGCAATTGCAGCGGCTTAACCAGCACCAGCACACGCAATATCAAGCTGTTATCAGGAAGTGTATCAATAATGCTATTGAACCCCTGCTGGCTTGTCTCTCGCAGCATTTCGGCATCTGGTCCATCGGGAGGTGACTTGCGGTGGTTGCTACTGGCAAACGCAAGTAGCTTTCCGTTTTTGTTAAACAATGCAACATCCTGAGTCGTACCTTTGCCGATCAGCTGGCCCAACGTTTTTACGTATTGATCTGGAGATTGTTTTGCAAGTAACTGCGCGGCGGACTGACCTTTCTTACTCAACTCCTTAAGTTCCGTTTCCAGCGCATTTCGACCCAAATTCAAACCGCCCTCCAGCGCTTTTTCTACCCGAAGGTCGAACCACGACTCAATGCTCTTATCAAGAAACTGTACCGAAACAGCATACACCAGTAGACCTGGCAGGATCGCAATCAAAATGAAAAACAACGTCAAGCGCAGGGTGAGCTTTGCACCAAATACCTGTGCCTTAAGCTTGCCGCGCAACTGCCATAATTGATAGCCAACTAGCCCGACCAGATACACGGCTAAGACCCCGGCTAAAGCGAGCAGTACATAGTAGTTACGTGAAAATAATTCAGTATTAGCGCTGGCGCTTGACAGCAGATAAAGCAGAAAGCTGCCAACCAGTGCACTGATGAAAATTAAATATTTCATTACCTAATCACTGTCGCGGTCTAAAGCAGATGCGATGGGGCGAACGATCCAGCGATACCAATTGGAATCAAAATTCCAGTCTTGCGTGGCTAAGGCGTTAACTTGTAGAGGTTTTGGTAATTGAGTTACATCCAGACGCATGCGCGTGGCAGCAATGTAGTCCCCTTTTTGCGGCAACAGCCCTGTAATATAATCATTGTTTTTCTGGAACAGCGAAGCATCAATCGGGGCAGCAGACTGATGACTGATAATACGCAGGGCATCGCCCAAGCTAGAAAAGTTTTGAAATAGCGAGCCACGCGTGATGCGATACTGGCGCGTCAGTTTGTTATAAGATAATTTGGCAGTCTGTTCATTTTTTGCAATAACTTCGTCCAGCCAGTACCAACGTGGACGAATCAGAGTGAATTCACTAATAAAATATAGCGGTACCCCGCGCGTCAGCGCTTGATCTACAACAAAGTTTAGGCTGATGTCGAAATCAGCTGAAAATTGATAACTGCCGTCAGAAAACCGTACTTCCGTTTTACGTACTGTAATTCCTTCAGCATAGACGATCGAAATACCTAGCCAGAATGCCAGCAGCACAGCCAGCAATTGCGCCAGGTTATGCCTGTTTTTGCAGTAATGCATAAAAGAAACCGTCGTGCTGGTGATTGGGGAATAATTGACCTTCATTTAAATTGGGCATGGACAACGGCAATTGTTTGCCATCATCATGTTGAGTTAAAAATTCATTGATAACCTCCTGATTTTCTTGCGCAAAAATGGAACAGGTTACATATAGTAGCTTGCCATTTCTTTCCAGCAGTCGCCATAACGAGCAAAGAATAGGTAATTGTTGTTGTGCGAATCCATTAATATCACCGGGACGACGCAGCCATTTTATATCGGGATGACGCCGCACTACGCCAGAGGCGGAGCAGGGTACATCGGCCAAGATTCGATGGAATGGTCTGCCATCCCACCAACTATCTGGCTGTGCCGCATCACCGTTTTGCAACCGTGCATGTAATTGCAGGCGTTGCAGGTTCTCACGTACCAGTTCCAAACGGTGCGAATTTTTGTCCAAAGCAAGCAGATCAAGTTGTGCCAGTTCCAGTAGATGAGTACTCTTTCCGCCCGGTGCAGCACACGCATCAAGCACCCGCATACCGTCCTGTACGTCTAACAGGCGCGCTGCGTATTGCGCACCCGCATCTTGTACTGAAACCAGACCATCGAAAAATCCTGGTAACTTATTTACCGGGAGAGGGTGCTTCAACAGTACAGCATCTGGCTCGATCCGACTGGCTTGAATACCCTGCTGAGCAAGCAGCGCCAAATAATCTGTTGTACTGATGTATCGACAATTCACACGCAGTGTCATGGGAGGATGCTGGTTACCCGCTAGCAAGATAGCTTCTGCATGCCTTCCATATTGCGCCCGGACTGCCGCTATCCACCATTGCGGATAGGCATAACGACCTTCCTCGCTAGTGGTTGCGGCGGCAACTAACGCCTCGCGGTTGCGTAAGAAATTGCGCAGTACCGCATTCGTCAGCCCCCCAGCTGCTGCATTGCACTTTCGCACAGCACGCACGGCATGATCTACCACCGCATGGGGGGCAGCTTGGGTATGGAGTAGTTGATACAAAGCCACTAATAGCAGGCAGCGTAGTTGCGAATCCTGCACGGGTTTGTGCAACAATTGATCCAGCACGCGCACTAACTGACCGTAAAAACGCAGCGTACCATAACTTAAATCCTGTAGTGCACCGCGTTGTTGTGGTGTTAATTCTGGCATGGTTTGCCCAGGCATCATCTGCAAAGCCGTACTCAATGTCTGACTCAGATTGCGTCCGGCCAATACTTGGCAGACAACTTGGCTGGCACCTCTTTGTGCAATATGCATTGTTAGAGGAGTGAAGTGCAACGGTCGCCGGGATGCACTGCAAATCCCTGAATAAATTGTGCCGCGGGTAATGCCTTAGCATTTTGGCGCTGCAATACTTCAAGGCATAATGCCCCCTGGCCGCATGCCACAATAATCCCGCTTTTTTCTATAGCCAGCAGGGTTCCTGCTTCACCTTCAATATTGTCACGCACGCTAGCCTGCCAGATTTTGACAAGTTCACCATTAAGAATGGTGTATGCAATAGGGAAAGGGTTGTAGGCGTGCACCGCACGCATGATTTGTGTGGCATTTTTTGACCAGTCAATTAACGCTTCTGTTTTGTTCAGTTTGGTCGCATAAGTTGCTTCGGCTGCATTTTGCGACACGGGCTTTAATTGTCCTTGCTCCAGCAAGCACAGTGTTTCGACGATCGCTTCAGCACCCAACGTCGCCAATTTGTCATGCAACGTTTGTGTGGTGTCATACGCAGTGATTGAACAGGATTTTTTAAGCAACATATCACCTGTGTCGAGTCCTGCATCCATTTGCATAATGGTGATACCGGTTTTGTCATCACCCGCCAGGATAGCGCGCTGAATAGGCGCCGCACCGCGCCAACGTGGTAATAATGAAGCGTGAATGTTCAGGCAGCCATAGCGTGGCAACTGCAGTAGCGTTGCTGGCAGGATTAATCCATAAGCCGCCACCACCATTACATCCGCCGCATAATTGGCAAGCGTTTGTTGTACATCGGCAGATTTTAATGTAACAGGCTGTAGCAGTGGCAGGTTACGTGCCAAGGCAAGTTGCTTCACTGGGCTGGCTGTGAGTCGCATACCGCGACCAGCAGGCCTGTCGGGCTGGGTTAATACTGCGACTACAGAAAATTGTTGCGCCAGCAACGCTTCTAATGCTGTGGCGGCGAAGTCTGGAGTGCCGGCAAAAATAATCTTGAGGGGAGAGTTGATTATCAGGATACCTTTAAGTTAATGATGGCTTTCATTCAAGGCAAGACGCAACGCAGCATTTGAGAAAACATATTTTTGACGTGTCTACATTGTTTCACGGCGATGCTTCTTAAGCTTGGCTCGAAGACGGGATTGCTTGAGTTGCGAAAGATATTCAACAAACACTTTGCCTTTAAGGTGATCCATCTCATGTTGTATACAGATCGCCAACAATCCGTCTGCTTCAAGCGTGAAAGATTCACCATGCGTATTGAGTGCGTGCACGGTGACATGCTCGGCGCGGCGTATTTTTTCATATACTCCAGGAACCGACAAACAGCCCTCCTCGCAAAGGCTCTCACCACTACTGGCAATAATTTCCGGATTAATAAATACTAACAACTGATCCTGGGTTTCAGAAATATCCATCACAATAATTTGTTGATGTACGTTCACCTGAGTTGCAGCCAGACCTACTCCCGGAGCAGCATACATTGTTTCGGCCATATCAGAGGCCAGTTTGCGGGTGGCTTCAGTTACCACAGGTACTGGAGCTGCGACGGTATGTAACCGCTCATCCGGATATTGCAATATTTGTAGAATTGCCATAAATGCTTGCTAATTTAAATAACTAGGGGCAGAATTTAAAACATTTTGTACTAAATATCATACGAAACTTGTTGTTCTCAACCTGGCTTCTGAAAACTGGGTTTCCACGCAAAATGGAGTTTTCATGCAAAAGATTATTATATCGCTGATTTGCTGTTTATTGCCCACCTTCGCCTTTGCCGATAAGGTTAAAATTCATGAGAATGCACCAGATAGTCACATTGTGGTGAAAGGGGATACCCTGTGGGATATCTCTGCTAAGTTTTTCAAGGATCCATGGCAATGGCCGCAAATCTGGGGGTTAAATAAAAATAACATTAAAGATCCGCACTGGATTTATCCCGGTGATGTGGTTCATCTGGATCGTGCAAGCGGTACATTGCACATAGGCCAAATAAAAAAAAGCGGAGAAATCATTGGAGCAGGCAAATCTGATAGTGCGAAACTGTCCCCTCGGGTACATGTGCAAAGCAGTGAACAGAATGCAATCCCCAGTATTTCAGCGAGTGCCATTGAACCGTTTCTTAGCAGACCGCTCATAATTGAGAAAAATAAATTATCTGATGCACCAACGATAGTCGGCACCTATGAGAAACGTGTCCTTATGGCGAGTGGAGATATAGCATATGCTAAAGGTCTATCCAAAGAGCAGGGCTTGCTGTGGCAAATTTACCATCCGGGAAAAACATTGCTTGATCCGGAGAACAACGAAGTGCTGGGATATGAGGCGGAGTATTTGGGTGATGCAATGGTCGAAAAATTTGCCGATATCAGCACGCTTAAGATCGTCAAGTCGCTTAAGGAAATTAACAAAGGAGATCAATTGATCGTAGCTTCCGACGGATTCGTTGGAAGCTACGTGCCACGCGTCCCAGATGGTCAGATTGCAGCTCGCGTGATTTCTATTTATACCGGCGTCTCCCAAGCGGGTCAACATTCCATCGTAACGCTCAACAAGGGACTTCGTGATGGCCTTGAAAATGGCCACGTACTGGCGCTCTATCGCAAAGGAGATGTAATAACGGAAAAAGGGGAAACAATGACTTTGCCGGATATGCGCTATGGTTTGCTATTCGTATTCCGTACTTTTGACAAAGTAGCCTACGCTCTGGTGATGCGAACCCGACTGCCCGTGCAATTGTTGGATAGCGCGCTAACACCTTGATTCTCCATGTCTATGGACGCTGAGCTTGCGTCATGGCTTGCCCTGAACCAGATACCTGGTTTAGGCAATCAAGGTTTGTGTCGTCTGCTGCAAACTTTTGGTACTCCAGCCCAAATTTTCGCCACGCCAGTAAATACTCTCCAACAAGTAGTCCAACCAGCAATTGCTGCAATCATCACGCAAGGCTGGAATGAAGAAAAATTTGCACCCATTGCCAGTTGGCTGGCTGATCCTCACAACCATATTGTCACACTGGCAGACCCTGACTATCCGCAGGCGCTCCTTAATATTTCTGATCCACCATTACTGCTGTATGTAAAAGGACGGCTTGAATTGCTTAATCACTCGGCACTCGCCGTTGTTGGCAGTCGCAACGCTACCCCACAAGGGTTGAGCAATGCGGAGGCGTTTGCTCAGGCAGCGAGCGCTGCGGGGCTGTGCATTGTTAGTGGCATGGCACATGGCATAGACACCGCAGCACATCACGGAGGGTTGCGCGAATATGGTTCTAGCATAGGCATCGTTGGCACGGGGCTGGACAAAGTTTACCCTGCTGCCAACCGTCAGCTGGCGCATCAACTGGCACAGGAAGGTGCATTGATTTCCGAGTTTTCATTAGGGACTCCGCCATTAGCGGCAAATTTTCCGCGCCGCAATCGCATTATTAGCGGTCTTAGCTTAGGGTGTTTAGTAGTCGAAGCTTCTCTGCAAAGCGGTTCACTGATTACTGCCCGTATGGCATTGGAACAAGGTCGTGACGTTTTCGCTATTCCCGGTTCCATCCACGCCCCACAGACAAAAGGATGTCATCATTTGATCAAGCAGGGTGCTAAACTGGCAGAGTGCGCGCAAGATATTCTAGATGAACTGGGACCGTTTCCCGCCAGTTCGACCCCGCAGTCTTCCATAGTCGAGGACCATCCTTTATTAAAACATTTAGGTTTCGACCCGGTAGATATGGATAGCTTGAGCCAACGCAGTGGCTTGACGATTGCAGCGCTATCCGCCATCCTGTTGCAACTGGAGCTGGAGGGTGACATTGCAACTTTACCAGGCGGGCTTTATCAACGTATAAACTAAACTTGTAATGGTTCTGATCTGGTAGAACAATCATCCCCGCAGGAGAAAAAAATCCCACAGGAGAGAAAAATTATAACTATGCATAATTTTTTACGCTTGATTTAGTTACACCTAGTTTAATCATTACCTAACAATCAATTTTTATCGGGGCATTATGTTTGATATTTTAATGTTTTTATTTGAAAGCTATTTTCATGCGGGCCGTTATCCTAATTCTGACAAGTTATCCCGCAAATTATCTGCCGCCGGGTTTGAAGATGAGGACATTCATTTAGCGTTGACCTGGTTGTCTGGCCTGGAGCAGTTGAACAAAGCAAACTACCCATCCATCATTAATGATAGTAGTGGACGCTTTTATGCTGACCTGGAAATCAAGCGCATGAGCTTTGAAGTGCGCTGTTTTCTGACATTTTGGGAACAAAATAAAATAATCACACCGGTGGAACGAGAAATGATCCTGGACCGTGCGGTTGCATTGAACCGTGAAAATTTGCCGCTGGACAAAGTCAAGCTTATCACGCTCATGGTGTTGTGGAATCAACGTCAAGACCTGGATCCTTTAATAGTCGAAGATCTGCTTACCCCAGCTGATTCCAGTTCCTTACATTAAACATTAAACAAAAATACAATCATGGCGAGTAATTTACTAATCGTTGAGTCCCCGGCCAAAGCCGTCACCCTGAAAAAATATCTGGGTAAAGATTTTGAGATACTGGCGACCTACGGACATGTACGCGACCTGATACCGAAATCAGGAGCGATCGATACTGAACATGATTTTGCCATGCAGTATGAAATTATTGCGCGCAACAGCAAACATGTAGATGCCATTGCCAAAGCCGCTGCTCAGGCAGACCACATCTATCTGGCACCTGACCCGGATCGTGAAGGGGAAGCCATTGCCTGGCATGTCGCTGAGTTACTCAAAGGCAAGCGCAATTTGAAAAATAAGTCCATGCAGCGTGTGGTATTTTACGAAATAACCCAGTCTGCGGTGCGCGAAGCGGTTGCCCATCCGCGTGAAATTTCTATTCCGTTGGTGAACGCGCAACAGGCGCGACGTGCGCTGGATTATTTGGTGGGTTTCAATCTGTCGCCGTTACTGTGGCGCAAAATACGCCCCGGGCTTTCTGCTGGACGTGTACAAAGCCCGGCGCTGCGCCTGATCGTAGAACGTGAATTAGAAATCGAGGCATTCCGCTCGCAGGAATATTGGACGGTGCATCTCGATAGCCAGAAGAATAGTCAACCATTTACCGCCAAGCAGTTTCAATATCAAGGGAAAAAACTGGAGCAGCTGGGTATCGCTAGTGAGACGGAATACCAGAAAATTTTTGACAACATCAGTGCGGCCAAATTGCCGCCGCGCGTAGTGCGCGTGGAAAAGAAAGCCAAGCAGCGCCATGCCGCTGCGCCATTCACTACTTCCACGCTGCAACAGGAGGCAGCACGCAAACTAGGTATGCCCACTGACCGCACTATGCGTATCGCCCAACAGCTTTATGAAGGTATCGACATCGGCGGTCAAGCGGTAGGGCTAATCAGTTATATGCGTACCGATTCCGTCACGCTGGCACAGGAAGCCCTGCAAGAAATACGTGGTTATATTGCTGCACAATTTGCACCAGACTATTTGCCTAAAACGGCACCGGTCTACAAAAGTAAAGCCAAGAATGCGCAGGAGGCTCACGAAGCCATACGACCGACCTCGATTGCACGCACCCCGGATAGCATGCGGGAATTTCTTACCATAGATCAAGCGCGGCTCTATGAAATGATCTGGAAACGTACCCTCGCCTGTCAAATGGCTCCAGCACGCTTCGATACAGTCAGTCTTGATATTCGTCTCGGCGGGGATGACACCTTGTTCCGTGCCAGCGGCCAAACCCTCGTATTCCCTGGCTTTATCGCAGTCTATCAAGAAAGCACAGATGACAGCGAAGAAGAAGAAAACAAAAAATTGCCGCCTTTGGAAGAGGGAGAGACCATTCCTCTTGACAAACTGTATGGTGAACAGCATTTTACCCAGCCGCCACCGCGATTTTCCGAAGCCAGCTTAGTAAAAACTTTAGAAGAACATGGCATCGGGCGCCCCTCAACTTACGCCAGCATCATTTCTACGCTACAGGCTCGTGAATATGCCATGCTGGACAAAAAACGATTCAAGCCGACCGATGTTGGACGTGTTGTTAACCGTTTTCTCACTGAACATTTTACGCGCTATGTCGATTACGGATTTACTGCACAAATGGAGGATGAGCTGGATGAAATTTCCGATGGCAAGCGCGACTGGATTCCAGTATTAAACGATTTCTGGCATCCGTTCACTGCACTTATACAAGATAAAAAGAGCATCGAGCGTAAAGATGTAACACAAGAATTAATTGATGAAGCCTGCCCCAAGTGTGGCAAGCCTCTGGCTACCCGTTTGGGTAAACGTGGCAACTTCATTGGCTGCACAGCCTTCCCGGAATGCGACTACACACGCAACCTTGCGGGTGAAGCCGATACCGGGGAAGCACGCAAGGAGCTAGGGAATGATCCAGTCAGCGGTTTACCCGTGCTATTGTTGCGCGGTCCTTATGGCTATTACATACAACTTGGTGAAGTAGAGGCAGGTTCAAAAACAAAACCCAAACGTATTTCCTGGCCGAAAGAATTACCACCAGACAGTGCAGACCTTGCTGCTGCTACACAGTTACTACAACTTCCCAAAGAATTAGGACTTCACCCTGAGGGCGGCAAAAAAATTATCGTCAACATCGGACGCTTTGGCCCGTATGTCGGGCATGATGGAAAGTTTAAATCCATTCCCAAGGGAGACAGTGTTTTCACCATACAGCTGGAACGCGCAGTCGCACTATTAGCAGAAGCAAGGACTTCCAATACTGTATTACGGGAGCTGGGTGTGCATCCGGATGATCAAAAGCCGGTAGAGGTCTGCAATGGCCGCTATGGGCCCTATGTAAAACATGGGAAAGTTAACGCCACGTTGCCTAAAGATCTATCCCCGGAAGAAATAACATTACAAGAAGGTTTGGTGCTACTGGCAGAACGTGTGGCAAAAGGGCCCTCTTTAAAGAAAACTACCGCCAAGATAAAGTCTGCTACTCCGAAAAAGGCCGCTACTCCGAAAAAGGCCGCTACTCCGAAAAAGGCCGCTACTCCGAAAAAGGTCGCTACTCCGAAAAAGGTCGCTGCTCCGAAAAAGGTCGCTGCTCCGAAAAAGGTCGCTGCTCCGAAAAAGGTCGCTGCTCCGAAGTAACAGTCCTGTTATGTAGAATCAGCCTCTCAAAAACAATTAGAGTCCGAAAATAAATATAGGAAAGTTGACAAATAAAGTCGTTACCTCTCGGGCATTGTGTTAAATATAATGAGTGGTATTTTTAACTGAACGTTTGTAGTTCTGAGTATATTTTGTTTAACCTTTTGTAACTTTTCAGCAACGTTGTTCAAGAAAGTAGACGGTCATTACTTGAGTTTGTGCAGTTCAGTTTTAAGCGCTTCAATATTCTTCTCGTGCAATACGACCTGCTCTTGTAAGCTTTTTATATTGCCTTCATTTCGATAATTTCTACCGTCTTTGTCCTTGAGAATTTCCGGGTTGTTTTTTCCATTTATCAGGTTGTGACGAGCTTCTTCGACCAGCTTTTGCTCTGTTGATAATTCTTCTTCAAGTATTTTGTGACGTAAGTTATCGCGATTTTTTTGTGTATCTGAATCTATTTTAAGAAAATTAGAAGGTGTAGCGTTATTGCGCGCGCGTGCAGAAGAGGGCACGACAGTCAGTGGTTCCAGATTGATTTTCTTGGAACCTTTTGTAGGTGTGCTGGAATAAGTGACATGCCCATCAGCATCGACTTTTTTATATACTTCCGCCTGTGCCCAGCCGATATAACCCACACACAGAAAAACTAACGGGTAATGTAACTTCATCCGGTGCCTTACAAGAATTATGTAGATAGAGTATAGAGCCAAAGTCAGCGTAAGTAGCATGAGGTTCCGAACATTCAAGACGAATACTTTTTCTATTGGCTGATAGCTGGATATATGGCTGACGAGTTGATATTAATAAAAATATTTTTATAATAAACGTGATTTATCACCCGACACAAAGCCACATAAAGGTCTATCCACGCCCTTGCCCAAAGCAATTATTTTAAATAATTCACCCATCTCAGCAGGGCTGGTTAGCTTTTGCAGTTGTGCAGAAAGCGGAAAATAGTCGCGGGTATTTTCAGAGTCGGTCTCTGCCAATAAATCTGTGATGCCGCTGTTAATCAGGAAATAGGCTTGCGTTGTGTAGCCATACAGGTGCAGTCCTGCATCAATGGCCGCTTCCGCTACAGCGGTGAAATCGACATGCGCGGTAATGTCCTGCAAACCGGGTAGAAAGAATGGATCGTCATGTGCATGATGACGATAGTGGCACATGAGCGTGCCTTGTGTACGCTGCGGATGATAATACTCGCGCGCCCCAAAACCATAGTCAATGAATAGCAGTACACCTTGATGCAAGCGTTCGCTCAGGCTTTTGACCAAGCCACGTACAGAAAGTGACACCTCACTGAGCGTGTCATCAGGCACTTTGATCTGTTGGGCAATCTCTAGCAACATTGGGCTTTCTGGTGGGCGTTCCTGCCACACAAAGTTTTCTCCCTCGCTCGCCACGCCGCGTTCAATAATATCCGCATCAGTCCAATGCACCAAATGTACTGGCAGTGCATCTAACACTTCATTGGCGATAAGCACGCCAGAAATACTGTCTGGGGGCGCCTCCAGCCAATGTACACGGTCAATTAAATGGGGCACGCGTGTTTGTAGTAAAGCTTGTTGCCGTTCGCGCAAGTCGGCGCTGACTTCCAGGATGTTATAACGTTCAGGCAGACTATTGTGCCGCTCCAGCTCGCTCAATATATCAACTGCCAGCTTGCCGCTTCCCGCACCGAGCTCGAGAATATGCGGGGTGCTTTGCGCCATAATTTCAACTAATTGTTGCGCCAATGTTCGACCAAATAACGAAGAAATTTCCGGCGCGGTGACAAAATCCCCTGCTGCACCGAATTTGCGCGCCCCGGCACTGTAATAACCCATTCCCGGCGCGTATAACGCTAACTCCATAAAACGCGAAAATGGGATCCATCCTCCTTGCCGCATGATGTCTTGATGAATCAGATTACGCAATTGACCGCTGTGCGCCTGAGCTTCGGGGGATGGCAAGGGCAGTGAGGACATGATTGAGGGATGAGGATGTGTTAAATTACAAGCCGTAAGTTTAGTGGAGAGCGCCATGCAAGGTAAAGTGGTTTTGGTGACGGGTGGCGCAAAGCGCGTAGGCGCGGCGATCTGCCGCAAGCTGCATGCAGCGGGGGCAAATATCGCGCTGCATTACCGTTCTTCTGCGCAGGATGCCTTGGTTTTACAATCAGAACTAGATGCCGAACGTCCCGGTTCTGCCCTGCACATACAGGCAGATTTGCTGGATCCGCAAGCGCTGTCCCAGCTGGTAGCGGTAACGATCAATCACTTTGGGCGGTTGGATGCGCTGGTTAACAATGCCTCCAGTTTTTTTGCTACGTCACTAGACGATGTTAATGATCAGAATTGGAACGATCTGATCGGTACCAACCTAAAAGCGCCGCTACTGCTCGCACAAGCGGCAGCGCGGGAGTTACGCCACAACCACGGCGCCATTGTCAACATTGCGGATATTCATGCTGAACGACCCATGCACGGTTACCTGTTATATAACATAGCAAAGGGCGGACTGGCTGCGCTCACGCGTGCCCTGGCACAGGAAATGGCTCCACAGGTGCGTGTTAACGCTATTGCTCCCGGTGTGATTGTGTGGCCTGAAAGTGCGGAATGGGACGATGAGACGCGACGGCGGAAGATCATCGCACACACTTTGCTCAAGCGCGAAGGCGAGCCAGACGATATTGCCCGTACCGTGAAATTTTTATTAAGTGATGCGCCCTACATTACCGGACAAATTATTGCGGTGGATGGTGGGCGCAGTATTAACCTTTGAATGAATAATATGAACGCTATTACGCACCCCATCCATTTTGAGCATCACTCCAGCAATTTTAACCGTCTGCGCGGACGGCTGGAACAGCAAGTTGGCCGTGCTATCGGCGACTTCAACATGATCGAGGAAGGCGACACTATCATGGTGTGCATGTCCGGTGGCAAGGATTCTTACACCCTACTGGAAATTTTACGAACGCTGCAAAAACGTGCACCGATTAATTTTCGCCTGATTGCCATGAATCTGGATCAAAAGCAGCCGGGTTTTCCGGAGCACATACTGCCAGACTATTTTAAATCCACCGGCATCGAGTATCACATTGAAACCCAGGACACCTATTCCATAGTCAAAGAGAAGATTCCAGAAGGCAAAACCACCTGTTCACTCTGTTCGCGTTTACGTCGCGGTATTATTTATCGCGTGGCCGGAGAGCTGGGTGCGAACAAGATCGCATTGGGCCACCACCGTGACGACATGATAGAGACGCTGTTTCTGAATATATTTTTTGGCGGCAAACTCAAGGCCATGCCGCCGAAGCTGGTTACGGATAAGGGCGACCACGTGGTGATTCGTCCACTGGCTTATTGTGCCGAGAAGGACATTGCCAGTTTTGCTCGCACCCTGAAATTTCCCATCATCCCGTGCAATCTGTGCGGTGCACAGGAAAACCTGCAACGCCAGAATATCAAGGAAATGTTAACTGCGTGGGAGCGCCAGTACCCTGGTCGCAGTCAGTCCATCTTCACCGCCATGCAAAACGTGAAATCCTCACATCTGATGGATAGCAAGTTGTTCGACTTCAAAAATATCAATGTGGGCGATATGGTGGATGAAGGCGATGTGGCATTTGATGTTTAAGTTTAAGGTGATGAAGTCAGTGCCAGTAGTTTTAGTAGGATTTAATTAAAAAATTACGGAGTTACGACTATGTTGACAGCAACCCAAAAGAAAACCGCCGAGGCTCTCGTAAATATTTTTGAAACCGGCGAAGTGCTGGGCGATTATGGTCAGGTGACACTGATTGCTGGTGACACGGGACACCTCACATTCGGCCGGTCGCAGACCACACTCGGCTCAGGCAATTTAAGTGAATTAATGCAACGTTATTGTGCGAACTCGGGTGCCCGTTTCGGTAGCCGTTTATCATTATATCTGCCACGTTTTGTGGCACGTGACCTTAAGCTGGATAAAGAATTAAAACTGCATAACCTGCTACGTGCCAGCGCTGACGACACCGTTATGCGCGATACGCAGGATACCTTTTTCGACGAGACCTATTGGCAGCCTGCCGCTCAAACTGCGGAGCGTTTAAAGATCACAAGTCCGCTTGGCGTGGCGGTGGTATACGACAGCTTCGTACATGGCTCATGGAAATTAATGCGTATCCGCACCACACAACAGGTGGGCGAGATCTCCAGTGCCGGCGAGCAGAAATGGATTGCCGCTTATGTAGCCATCCGACGCGCTTGGCTGGCCGAAAATACTCGCGCTGATTTACGCGCCACCGTTTATCGCATGGATACCTTCCAGCGTTTAATTGATCAGGGTTACTGGGGGCTAGAGCTACCACTGGTTGTACGCGGCCAAGAAATTTCCAGTGTCACGTTGTCAGCTACTCCGCGCGGCTGTTACGATGGGCCACAGCCGGGAACGCGTTCATTAGCTCTGCAATCGCCTCTGCAACGCGGGCTGGATGTACGCCTTCTCCAACTGGGACTGTCGGATCGCGGCGTGGACATTAAAGCGGATGGAATATTCGGTCAAACCTCACAGCAACTTGTTAAAAAATACCAATCTACCCAAGGTCTACCGATGACCGGTGTGGCCGACGTGGCGTTAGTTGCGCAGCTTATTGCATGAGTTGTTAATGATGTTCTCCACTCACGAACCTTCGTATTGGAAATAACACATACTTGCTTTCCCCCCTCATTTACAGTAATTTGTTTGCTTGCGTAGGGGTCCTCGTCATCAATGCGACGAGGTGAGAGATACCCTTTGAACCTGTACGGATAATGCCGTCGTAGGGAAGCGTCAGTTGTTACTATGATGCTCCTTGCTTTTTTGGAGCAACCCACCATGAATGCCCATCCAAAGTTTTTAAGCCAAGCTGCCCACGTTGACAAAGCGGCAGTACAACCTTTACCGAATTCGCGCAAAATTTACGTTGCGGGGTCACGCCCCGACATTCAAGTGCCAATGCGCGAAATATCGCAATCTGACACACCCGCAAGTATGAATGCGGAAAAAAACCCGCCGATATACGTGTATGACTGCTCCGGCCCCTACACTGACCCGGCCGCCAATATAGACATCCGCTCCGGTTTGCCGACACCACGCATGCCGTGGATTATCGAGCGTAATGACACCGAAGAATTAGCTGGCCCGTCTTCGCAATATGGCACCGCACGTTTGAATGATCCCGAGCTGGCCGAATTACGCTTTAATCTGCTCCGCAAACCTCGTCGCGCTAAAGCGGGCGCTAACGTATCACAAATGCACTACGCTCGTTTGGGCATCATCACGCCGGAGATGGAATTCGTCGCAATCCGCGAAAATATGCGTCGCAAGGAGTATCTCGAAGAATTAAAAGCATCCGGTCCGCTGGGAAATAAATTGGCCAATTTAATGGGCCGCCAACATCCCGGCCAGGCTTTTGGTGCCAGCATTCCGGCCGAAATTACGCCCGAATTCGTACGCGATGAAATTGCCCGTGGTCGCGCCATCATCCCCGCCAATATTAATCATCCTGAAGTCGAGCCGATGATTATCGGCCGCAATTTCCTGGTAAAAATAAACGCCAATATCGGCAACTCGGCCGTCACTTCCAGCATCGGTGAGGAAGTTGAAAAGCTGACTTGGGCGATCCGCTGGGGTGCCGACAACGTAATGGATCTCTCCACCGGCAAGCATATCCACGAGACGCGTGAATGGATCATTCGCAATTCACCGGTGCCGATTGGCACGGTGCCAATTTACCAGGCGCTGGAGAAAGTCAACGGCAAAGCCGAAGATCTGACCTGGGAAATCTACCGTGACACATTGATTGAGCAAGCCGAGCAAGGCGTCGATTACTTTACGATTCATGCCGGCGTGTTGCTGCGTTACGTACCTCTAACGGCCAACCGTATGACGGGCATCGTATCGCGTGGCGGTTCTATCATGGCCAAATGGTGCTTGGCTCATCATAAAGAATCGTTCCTGTACGAACATTTCGAAGATATTTGCGAGATCATGAAGGCGTATGACGTTAGCTTCAGTCTCGGCGATGGCCTGCGTCCCGGCTCGATCTTTGATGCCAATGACGAAGCGCAACTGGGCGAATTAAAAACGTTGGGTGAGCTTACCCAAATTGCATGGAAACATGATGTACAAGTGATGATAGAAGGCCCCGGCCATGTGCCCATGCACCTGATTAAAGAAAACATGGATCTGCAACTGGAACAATGCCATGAAGCACCGTTCTATACACTGGGGCCGCTCACTACAGACATTGCGCCGGGTTACGACCACATCACCTCCGGTATTGGAGCGGCGATGATCGGCTGGTACGGCACGGCAATGCTGTGCTACGTGACACCAAAGGAACACCTCGGCTTGCCGAATAAAGCGGATGTCAAAGAAGGCGTCATTACTTATAAACTTGCGGCGCATGCTGCCGACCTCGCTAAAGGCCATCCCGGCGCACAGATTCGAGACAACGCGCTGTCCAAGGCACGCTTTGAATTTCGCTGGGAAGATCAATTCAACCTGGGTCTCGACCCTGACAAAGCGCGCGACTTCCACGATGAAACACTACCCAAAGATTCCGCCAAGGTCGCACATTTCTGCTCTATGTGCGGACCTCATTTCTGTTCGATGAAAATCTCGCAGGAGGTGCGGGACTACGCCGCCACTCAAGGCGTGGATGAACAAACTGCCCTTCAAAAAGGAATGGAACAAAAAGCGGTGGAATTTGTGAAGCAGGGGACGAATATTTATAGCAAGGCATAATTAGGTGTCGCGTTCGAAAACATCTGCTGAGATACTGGCTGCTTGTTATCGGTAATAGAGGCAGCTGATTTGATGTATTTACATCGCAACACTAGGATTATAAGTTTTGCTCCAATCGTGCATCTACCGTAACGAATAAGCGAATAAGATAGAAAGGCTTTTTTAGCCTGTTTTTCCGTGGCTAGTATGAGCATGAAGTGCCACTGCCCATTTTGTTTACTTCTTTATTGTTGTTCAACTTGAATTATTGCATCCTCTACTGAAAGGACAGACTTCATGGAAATGCAGCTCACTAACAAACTCGCGCTAGTGACAGGGAGTACCGCTGGAATTGGTTATGCCATCGCCGCAGCACTCGCATCTGAGGGTGCTCACGTCATTGTCAATGGTCGCTCTCAATCGTCAGTGGACGAGGCCGTGTCGAATCTTACGTCCGCGACGGGTAACCAGGTCACTGGTTTCGCTGGCGACCTCAGTTCAGCCATTGCCGCAGAGGAGTTGGTCCGGCGACATCCTAATATCGAAATTTTGGTCAACAATCTTGGAATTTTCGAGCCGAAGTCCTTCGAAGATATTACTGATGCCGACTGGACAAGATTCTTTAATATTAACGTCTTGAGCGGCGTACGTCTTGCGCGACTTTGCCTGCCAGCAATGAGAACTGCAAACTGGGGACGCATCATTTTTATCTCCAGCGAAAGTGGGGTGCAAATTCCTTCCGAAATGATTCACTACGGAATGACCAAGACGGCCCAACTTGCTGTATCGCGTGGCTTGGCCGAAGCAGTCGCAGGTACGAATATCACTGTCAATAGTGTGCTTCCTGGCCCTACTAAGTCGCGCGGGGTTGGTGATTTTGTTGATGCACTTGCCAAGGAAGAGGGAAAATCATTCGAGGAGTTCGAGAAGGGTTTCTTTGAAAAAATTCGACCTACTTCGCTCATCAAGAGATTCACCTCCCCGGAGGAAATTGCTTCCCTGGTTACCTACATCGCAAGTCCTCTATCGTCGGCAACTACTGGTGCCGCACTGCGCGCTGATGGTGGTGTAGTGAAGAGTGCATTCTGAGCCATGTAGATACCGTCTTTAAGGTCAAGTATTTTTCAGGTAATCGTGCTGATACGGCTGTTGAGTTTTGAGTACGCTAAAACACAAATATACCAACTTACGCATTGCGGCACCGAGGGAGGACATCTTGGACTTGCCTCGAGCAAGCAGTCGTTCATAAACAGCTTTGACGTGTGTGTTGTAGCGTATTCCCCCGACGGCAGCCATATATATGGGTCAGACTGTCACACTATGAAAATATTTTATGTTATGCCCTGCGGAGGAGAGAATGCAATTCTCACTTGTGAATGGAAATAAGTCAGCGCCCTTTTTGAAAGGCGTGGGTCTATGTCCCGCATGTGGAAATAAAACAATAGCGAAGTGTGGGTCTGTCAAGGTTTGGCACTGGGCGCATGCAAATCAGGAGAGCTGCGACCCTTGGTGGGAAAATGAAACTCCTTGGCATAGAGCATGGAAAGCACATTGGAGCATCGAATATCAAGAGATAGTGCACACCTCCAAGGAGAGTAACGAGCGTCACATCGCCGATGTAAGAAACTCCGTTGGACTTGTTTTGGAATTTCAAAACTCGCCGATGAACGACCAAGAGCTTGCGTCGAGAGAAGCTTTCTACGGCAATATGGTCTGGGTGATAAATGGATCCTCATTTCAAAAAAACATTAAGATCTGCGCAAAGCTTCCGAGTCCGGAGAATCAGATTTCCAAAGATATGCGGATATGTGCGCCTCAGCTCAACAGCAAAGAGTTTCTGTATTGGCTAGTTTCGGAAAATGAACCCGGAGCAACAATGGTCGAGATGCATGGCAGTCATCGGATTCAATCCTTCGTGGACGAAACGCATACTGGCCACCACTTGTTTATGTGGAAACATCCAAGAGAAATTTGGTTTCGCTCCCAAGTGCCGGTTTACTTTGACTTCGGCGGAGAAACACTATGGCAGCTAGTAAAGTTCAATGCAGGTCCAACATTTTGCCTTAGGGTTAGCAGCAAAGCTGAATTCATTGTCAAAAATGGCGGTCAAGTCAGGGCATCATAACGCGCTCCTGAGGGCGCGTTTTAAGCAACGCACCTCTGAGCTCGAGCGTTTAAGCATAGCATCAACTTTAATGATATTCAGGCCTTATGGGACGACCCGAGGCTTTTGGAAACTCCCGTAAAAACAAAAGATGAGCCGAGGTACCTCGTAATAGGGCTGACTTACGAAAAATGTTGATCAGCCTTCATTAATTATAGAGATGCGAATATTCGGATCATTTCTGTTCGTCGTTCACGAACCGAAGAGGTAGCACTGTATGAAAGCTAAAAAATTTGAACAGCAGTTTGACGAAGGTTTTGATATTACCGCTGCGCTGGATTTATCCAAAGCTAGAAGGGCGTTACAAGAACAAAAGCGCGTTAATGTCGATTTCCCCACATGGATGATTAATTCACTAGACCGTGAGGCCGGAAAGCTTGGTGTAACTCGGCAATCCATCATCAAGGTGTAGCTTGCTGAACGCCTCGAAATGTTGGGTCCGAACCCGCCGTTCAAGCGGAATGCGCTAAAACGCACTCGTTAATTTTAAAGGCTGTAGAAAAAGCTGAATTCGCTAAAAAACTCACCTTTTGAATTGCCATAATTCCGTTATGGAACAAAACTAAAGAGACCTCAGGGTTGACAGAACCTCAGAGTCTGACTCTAATTTACCGATCAAAATGGCAAGAACAATGCTGTCGACAAAGTCTGCACCACGCGTGTAATGCCGCGCTGTAATTTTTCCGATAACGTAATTGCGAACAAATCCAGGCTACCGATAATTTTCCCGAACTCACGTTCAAAACTGAGATTACGCTCGTGGTCATTCAATTCATTGGTTAATAACTTAAGTTGTCCTTTGTCATCACGTGTATTGGAAAGCTGCCATACGGCGATTTCGACATTACGCGCGGCATTAAAGATACTCTGTGGCTCAATGGTATCGGTAAAATAGAACTCTGTTTTTCCGCCATGTGCTTTGATCAACATCGTTTGCAGACCTACGATCAACGACATTACCCGGTCACCCTCATAGTCAGGCCGGAACGCCTGTTGAATAGCATAAGAACCCTGCGCTTCGCCGATTTCTTTGAACCGCCAGCCATGTTCGTTTTCGAATATTGCTTTTACAGCCTCTTCTGCGGTAGCGGTGGTATTTTTTCTGAGTTCGCGTGGATTACGCTTGTATAATTTTGTCATTAACATACTCAGGATTTGAGTATTTTCACGCATCTCTACATCAGCCAGACGATCAATATCTGATTTACCCAGCTGACTAAGCAAATTGCGATCAGTCTGTTGTGGAATATGCTTGCTATTTTGGTCAGGTATTGTGGTAGTGCATGCGGCCAGCAATAAGGCTAGGGTAATGAGGACAAGGAAACGGCAACTATTTTGCAATTTTAGAATCATGCGGTTCTACTATTATCATTTTTATAAGATTGTTCGAGAATCGAACTGCGTTAGCATAGCCTTTTAGAACAACTACGCAGAAAGAGTATAAATGAATAAGCACATGTGCACTTGCGAGTAACGGTTCGGATTACACACAATTTCTGCTAGTCTTGCATCATAATCTGCTCATAAAATAATTCGTGAATCACACCATGCAAAGTTACTTGAATCGCATTCTCACCGCTCGCGTTTATGACGTGGCTGTTGAAAGTCCGCTGGATATTGCGCCCAATTTGTCTGCTCGCATCAGCAACCATGTTTTGCTAAAGCGTGAAGACATGCAGCCGGTATTTTCTTTCAAGCTGCGCGGTGCCTATAACAAGATGGCGAAGTTGACGTCGGCGCAGCTTAAGCGCGGTGTTATTGCTGCCTCTGCCGGCAACCACGCGCAGGGCGTAGCGCTGTCGGCACAAAAGCTGGGCTGTAAGGCCATCATCGTCATGCCAGTGACCACACCGCAGATTAAGGTGGAGGCCGTTGCCAGCCGTGGCGCAAAAACAATATTGCATGGCGATTCTTATTCTGATGCCTATCTACATGCGTTGGAGCTGGAGCAAAAATTCAAGCTTACCTTTGTCCATCCATATGACGATGCTGACGTAATCGCCGGACAAGGGACTATTGGTATGGAAATACTGCGGCAGTGTAGTCAGCCCATCCATGCTATCTTCGCGCCCATCGGTGGTGGTGGCTTAATCTCAGGCGTTGCCGCTTACGTCAAAGCAGTGCGCCCGGAAATCAAGATTATTGGCGTACAGCCCGTAGAGTCAGATGCCATGAGCCGTTCGATTAAGTCCGGTCGGCGCATCAAGCTTGAACATGTCGGTTTGTTCGCAGATGGCGTGGCTGTGAAACAAGTCGGGCAGGAGACTTTCCGTTTATGCCGCGAATTGGTGGACGAAATTATACTGGTGGACACCGACGCCATTTGTGCAGCGATCAAGGATGTATTCGAAGATACCCGCACTAATCTTGAGCCTGCCGGAGCGCTGGCTATTGCAGGTGCAAAATTGTATGCGGAGCGGGAAAAGCTAAAGGGCAAAACGCTGGTGGCAATCGCTAGCGGTGCCAACATGAATTTCGATCGCTTGCGTTTCATCGCGGAGCGGGCAGAACTCGGCGAAAAGCGCGAAGCTATTCTGGCCGTGAGCATCCCGGAAACGCCCGGCAGCTTTCGCAAATTTTGTTCTTTGCTGGGTCACCGCAATATCACTGAATTCAACTACCGTTATGCAAACTCCAAAGAAGCGCATGTATTCGTCGGCGTGCAGGTAAAAGATCAGTCCGAAACGACCAAGCTTGTTGCCACGCTGGAAAAACATGAACTGGCCACGTTGAATTTCACCGACAACGAGATGGCCAAGCTGCACGTACGTCATCTGGTAGGGGGGCATGCGCCGGGTTTACAGGATGAAATCCTGTTTCGCTTTGAATTTCCGGAACGCCCTGGCGCATTAATGACTTTCCTCAATAGCATGAACCACAGCTGGAATATCAGCTTGTTCCACTATCGCAATCATGGTGCGGATTACGGCCGCGTGCTGATCGGCATGCAAGTGCCCAATCATGACAAGAAACCACTGCGAATTTTCCTGGATAATCTGGGTTATCGCTATTGGGATGAGAGCGAGAATCCGGCATACAAACTGTTTTTGAGCTGACCGTTAAACTGCAATAAGCGCGAGCAAATTTGAATTTGTCCTTATCCATAAAATCCGCAATCATCTTCCAAAAGTTCATGCTGAAACGATTCATATCGTGGATATCGTTTTGCCACGAAAAACTTGAACAACTACTACAAAGTTTCCGTCGACATTCTAAAAAACCGACTGCTTGATATATGAGTAAGAATGATCTGCCCATGACAATACAGGTTATGAAACAGGCTATCAGACAACGTATAATTACAGACCGCGAACGATTAACCGCAGCCGAGAGGACGTGCTTGAGCAATGCCATCTCAGAGCGCATCACCAACCTGAGTACTTATCGCACGGCCAATACGGTGTTGGCTTATATGAGCTTCGGCGCAGAGTTTTCCACCGATCAATGGGCGCAGCAGGCATTGCGCGATGACAAATGCTTGCTATTGCCAAAAGTGAACCGCGCCACAAAAAAATTGGATATTTATCGCGTAACCAACTTGCAGCATGATTTAGCACCGGGCCAGTGGGGTATACGCGAACCGTTGGCTGAGCGCTGTGCCAAAATGGATGCATTGCAGGAAGTGGATTTTATTTTACTGCCAGGAGTGGCATTCGGACGTAACGGAGCACGACTAGGTTATGGCGGCGGATTTTATGACAAGCTGCTGGCGCGAATTAAGGCTGAAAACGAAAGTTGCCGCCCTGCGCTGATTGCCGGGGCATTTGCTATCCAGCTGGTCGAAGATATCCCGCAGGAAGCCACCGACCATAAAGTGGAATGGGTGGTGACGGAAAACGAGACGATACAGTGCATTGCTGATATGCATATAAGCAGATAGCGCCTACTTGTGCGCTATTAGAAAATAAACAGCTTAGTGCGTGTACATACACTGACTAATAACAACGAGTGATAGAGAGTAAATATATGGCAGATTTACCTGACAGCGATTCACAGGAAACACAAGAGTGGCTGGATGCGCTGGATTCAGTCCTGGAACATGGAAGCGCGGAACGGGCTCATTACCTGATTGGTCAACTGATCCGTAAGGCGCACTTGGCCGGTGTCGCATTGCCGATTAGTACAATCACGCCTTACATGAACTCCATACCGCTTGACAAGGAACAACGCTCGGTCGGCAACTATGAGCTCGAGCATCGCATTCGTGCCTTAACGCGATGGAACGCAATGGCTATTGTGTTAAACGCCAATCGCGAATCATCTGAATTAGGTGGCCACATCGCTACCTTCGCTTCTGCGGCTACACTGTATGACGTAGGTTTCAACCATTTTTTCCATGGAAAGACCGAAAATCACGGCGGTGATCTGGTTTATTTTCAGGGACATGCATCGCCCGGCATGTACGCACGCGCTTTCCTTGAGGGACGCCTCAGCGAGGAGCAATTGTACAATTTCCGCCAGGAAGTCAATGGCGACGGCTTGTCTTCTTACCCGCATCCGTGGTTAATGCCCAATTTCTGGCAGTTCCCTACTGTTTCCATGGGGTTAGGCCCGCTAATGGCTATCTACCAAGCGCGTTTCATGCGCTATCTGGAATATCGGGGCATTGCCAGTACCGAAGGACGCAAGGTATGGGCGTTCCTCGGTGATGGTGAAACGGATGAACCGGAATCGCTAGGGGCGATTTCAATGGCGGCGCGTGAGAAACTGGATAATCTGATTTTTGTCATTAACTGTAACTTGCAACGACTGGATGGCCCTGTCCGCGGCAATGGCAAGATTATTCAAGAGCTAGAAGGTGTATTCCGTGGCGCGGGCTGGAACGTGATCAAGGTGGTATGGGGAGGGAAATGGGATCGTTTGTTCGCGAAAGACAAGACAGGGCTTTTGCTGAAGCGCATGGAAGAAGTAGTAGACGGCGAATATCAGACCTACAAATCCAAAAATGGTGCTTATGTGCGCCAGCATTTTTTCGGCAAATACCCTGAATTACTGGAGCTGGTCGCCGATATGTCGGACGATGAAATCTGGTATCTGGATCGTGGCGGTCACGATCCACATAAAGTTTTTGCCGCTTATGCGGCCGCAACAAACCATAAAGGACAACCCACTGTCATTCTAGCCAAGACCATAAAGGGCTATGGCATGGGTGAAGCCGGTGAAGCCCAAAATATTACCCACCAGCAAAAGAAAGTAGGTGAAGAAGCATTACGCAAATTCCGTGATCGCTTCAATATTCCAGTGACCGATGACCAGCTCAGCAAATTGCCTTTCTGTCGTCCCTCCGATGATAGTTTGGAAATGAGTTATCTGCGCGAACGCAACAAGACCATGGGCACAGTACCCGATCGAAAAATAGCGGCCAAACCTTTGCAAATACCCGAGCTGGATGCGTTTGAAGTGTTGCTTAAAGGCACCGAAGAGCGTGAGATTTCCACCACCATGGCTTTTGTGCGCATGCTGGGCATTTTGGTAAAGGACAAAAATATTGGCAAGCTGGTGGTGCCCATCGTGCCGGACGAATCCCGCACTTTCGGCATGGAGGGATTGTTCCGCCAGCTCAGCATTTTTTCTCAAGTTGGCCAGTTGTATACACCGCAAGATGCCGATCAGTTGATGTTTTACAAGGAAGACAAAGCCGGACAGATTTTGCAGGAAGGCATTAATGAAGCAGGCGCGATGTCGTCATGGATTGCTGCATCTACGGCCTACGCCAACCATGGGGTAGCGATGGTGCCATTCTATATCTACTATTCCATGTTTGGCTTTCAGCGTGTCGGCGATTTGATGTGGGCGGCGGGTGACCAGCGTGCACGCGGTTTTCTGTTGGGGGGAACGGCCGGGCGTACCACATTAAATGGCGAAGGTCTGCAACATCAAGACGGCCACAGCCATTTGATGGCGGCGACCATTCCTAACTGTGTATCCTACGACCCAACCTTTGCTTATGAGCTGGCGGTAATTATTCAGGATGGCATGCGCCGCATGTATCAGGAACAAGAGGACGTGTTCTATTACCTCACTGTGATGAATGAAAACTACGCGCATCCAGCCATGCCGGAAGGTGCGGAAACCGGCATTATCAGAGGCATGTATTTGTTCAATGAAGGTAAAGCTCAATCCGCCACGACACCCACGGTGCAGCTTCTGGGCAGCGGAACTATTCTGCGCGAAGTCATCGCCGCAGCTGAATTATTAGTGAAAGATTTTGGCGTAATGTCCGACATCTGGAGCGTAACCAGCTTCAATGAATTACGTCGGGATGGACTGGATTGTGAGCGCTGGAATATGCTGCATCCCGAAGCTGCGCCACGCGTAAGCTACGCCGAGCAATGCTTAGGCAAGCGCAAAGGACCTGTCATCGCAGCAACCGATTACATTAAAAGCTACGCTGACCAGATTCGCGCCTTCTTGCCTAGCAATTACAAAGTGCTAGGCACGGACGGTTTTGGCCGCTCTGATACGCGTAAAAAGCTACGCCATTTCTTCGAAGTGGATCGCTATCATATCGCAATCGCCGCGCTGAAAGCGCTGGCTAACGAAGGTATGGTCGCTACGAGCGAAGTCAGCAAGGCAATCAAACTGTACAATATCAATCCTGATAAACCGAATCCAACTACGATCTAAGCGGGCAGGAGATACGCGTGGCAGAAATCAAACAAGTACTGATGCCGGACATTGGTGATTCCAAAGATGTACCGATCATAGAAGTCATGGTGAAAGCGGGGGATATGGTCAAGGCTGAACAGCCCCTGCTTACCCTGGAAACTGACAAGGCGACGATGGATGTACCCGCTCCATTCGATGGGGTGGTGAAAAATATTAGCGTTAAAGTAGGCGACAAAATATCAGAAGGCACACTGATTTTATCGATGGAAACCAGTGCAACGGAAACTTCTGCTGAGGTTAATCTCACTACTCCAGCGGCTTCGGTAAAAGAAGTTGAAAACCCACCGGCACAAACTTCTGTTGCAGTACCTGTCACACCAACCAGTTTGCCTAACAACCTTACAAGTAAGGTGCATGCCAGCCCATCTATTCGGCATTTTGCACGCGAATTGGGAGTTGATCTTACGCGAGTAAAAGGCAGCGGAGAAAAAGATCGCATTACCAAAAATGACGTACAAGGCTTCGTTAAAACTACGCTTGCACAACCGCAGGGTGCCCCGAATGGCGGTGGTTTGCATGTATCAGCCATGCCGGTAGTGGATTTTTCCAAGTTTGGTGGTATCGAAACCAAGCCACTCGCACGCATCAAGAAGCTTTCTGGTGCCAATCTTCATCGCAACTGGGTCTCCATACCACACATTACCCAGCACGATGAGGCTGACATTACCGAGATGGAAATTTTCCGCAAAGAGCTTGGCGAAGAATACACAAAACAGGGAATTAAAATTACTCCGCTGGCTTTCTTACTCAAAGCTGTGGTGACAGCTATGCACCAATACCCGGATTTCAATTCATCATTAGATGCGAGCGGTGAAAACTTGGTGCTGAAAAAATATTTTCATATTGGCGTGGCCGTTGATACGCCGGATGGCTTGATGGTTCCCGTGTTACGTGATGTGGATCAAAAAGGCATTGTCCAGCTGGCCAAGGAGTTAGGCGAAATTAGCGCCAAGGCACGGGAGAAAAAACTTCCTGCAACCGCTATGCAAGGTGGTTGTTTCACTATTTCAAGTCTGGGCGGCATCGGCGGGACAGCGTTTACACCGATTATTAATGCGCCAGAAGTGGCTATTCTGGGTGTATCCAAAGCGAGCGTAAAACCAGTATACAAAGAGAATGAATTCGTTCCGCGGCTAATGTTGCCACTATCGCTGTCATATGATCATCGCGTAATCGATGGTGCGCAGGCAGTGCATTTCACGACTTATCTTGGCAAAGTATTGTCGGATGTTCGTCGACTGGTGCTATAACCTGTGAATCTGGTCCCCATCGGTATCTTGGGCGGCACGTTCGATCCTGTGCATAATGGGCATCTGCGCTTGGCTCAGGAAGCGCTGGAGCAATGCAATCTGGCTGCGGTACACTTCATTCCCAGCGGTACACCACCGCACCGCAATGCGCCACACGCTGGAGCAAAGCAGCGTCTAGACATGGTTCGTCTAGCATTGCAAGACAACGCGGCATTCGTGCTGGATGAACGCGAAATTTATCGCATTGATCCGTGTTATACGGTGGATACGCTTACTGCGCTACGTGCCGAGCACGGTATCCAACAGCCGCTGTGTTTGTTAATGGGCGGTGATGCCTTCCTGCTGTTACACTCTTGGCATGAATGGAAAAGCTTGTTCGAGCTGTCGCACATAGTGGTTATGCAACGTGCCGGACACCCTCTTGGCAACGCCATAAATGGGGCTAATGAGGCTTTGCGCAATGAATACAGGGCACGCCTCGTTCCGTCGCCCCGCATTTTGTGTGACTCGCCTGCCGGGGCCATCCTGGTGGCAAATATGCCTGCCTTGGAAATTTCTGCCACTGATATTCGTAAACGCTGTGCCGAAACGAAAAACATACATTATTTACTACCAAACGTAGTAGCCGATTACATTCAATTACATCATCTATATACCTAATATGCTAACCATTGAAGAAAAAATTTTGGCCGTAGTGACCGCGTTGGAAGACATTAAGGCCAATGATATTAGCGTACTCGATACCAGTAAAAAGAGTCAGTTATTCGAACGCATGATAATCGCCAGCGCTAATTCACCGCGTCAGACCAGATCCTTAGCCGATCATGTATCCAAGCAACTTAAATTGCGCGGCGAACCAGCACTGAGTATAGAAGGTGAAGAAAGCGGGGAGTGGGTGCTAGTTGATCTCGGCGAAGTAGTCGTACATATCATGCAGCCTGCAGTGCGTGCTTACTACCAGTTAGAAGAGTTATGGAGTATGAGACATCTGCCCGCTAGCGAACCAAAATGAAACTGTGGTTAGTAGCGGTCGGGCACAAAATGCCGGCCTGGATTACCACTGGCTTCACTGAATATACCAAGCGCATGGCACGCGAGGCCCAAATCGAACTGGTAGAAATAAAGCCGGAGCCGCGAACTACTGGCAAAAGCTTAGGACAGATGATGGAGGCAGAAGCGCAGCGTATATTAACCGCCCTGCCGAAAGATGCACTGCGCATCGCGTTGGATGAACGCGGCGTTCAGTCCTCCACCAAACACCTGGCGCAACAAATGCAAGGCTGGCTGGGCAGCGGACGTGATGTGGCCTTCATCATTGGGGGGGCGGATGGTTTGCACGAGTCCGTTAAAAATAGTGCGCAGCAGCTACTAGCGCTATCGATGATGACGCTTCCGCATGGCTTGGTACGAGTATTGCTGGCGGAACAGTTGTATCGTGCCCACAGCTTGTTGCACAATCACCCTTATCATCGTGAATAATGCGGTTCGCTTATACAGGATTTTAAAGAGCCATGATTTCCCACCCACGCATTTATCTCTCCTCGCAAAGCCCGCGTCGCCGAGAGCTACTAAAGCAAATTGGGATTAATTTTGAAACGCTGTTATTACGCTCCGACTTATCCCGCAAGATGGATGTGGATGAAACTCCGCATGCAGATGAATCACCAGAAATCTACGTGCGAAGAGTTTGCCAAGAGAAAGTGAATGCAGGATGGAAATTTCTGCAATTTCGCAATTTACCCCCCCTGCCAGTTCTGGCCGCCGATACTAGCGTTATTCTGGACGGCAAAATTATTGGCAAACCGCAAGGTCGTGAACAAGCCTCGGCTACATTACGTGTTCTTTCGGGACGTCAGCACCAAGTATTAAGTGCGGTTGCAGTGACCTTCGAAGAACGTACGGAAATACGTTTATCGATCAGTACAGTTACGATTGCCACGCTTAGCGAAGAACGTATCCGGCGCTATATCCTCACCAGCGAACCATTAGATAAAGCTGGCGCGTATGCCATTCAAGGTTACGCTGCGGCATTCATACAACACATAAACGGCAGCTACTCCGGTGTCATGGGCTTACCCCTGTTCGAAACAGCTGAGCTGCTGCAAATATTCGGTTACCCCATCCTGTGAATGACGAAATTCTTATCAATGTTACCCCGCAGGAAACCCGCGTTGCAGTAATGCAACAGGGAATAGTGCAACAACTCCATATTGAGCGCGACAGTCATCTGGGAATCGTCAGCAATGTGTACGTTGGACGCGTCAAACGCGTACTGCCGGGCATGCAATCCGCCTTCATTGATATTGGGCTAGAACGCTCTGCTTTCCTGCATGTTGCAGATATTTGGGAAAATCGTAATAACAGCGATGCGGCTAAGCCCATAGAGAAAATGTTATATGAGGGGCAGAGCCTACTGGTACAAGTCATCAAAGACTCCATCGGCAGCAAGGGGGCCAGGCTTTCCACTCAGATCAGTATCGCCGGGCGTCTGCTGGTATTTCTGCCACAGGAATCGCACATCGGCGTATCGCAACGCATTGAGAATGAAGCCGAACGCGAATTACTACGCACCCGACTGCAACAGTTACTGCCTGATAATAGCAGCGGCGGCTATATCATCCGCACCATGGCAGAGTCTGCGACAGACAAAGAATTGCTCGCCGATATGGAATATCTCAACAAACTGTGGATCAAGCTCCAAGAACAGGCTAAGACATCCACAGCTCCATTTTTATTGTATCAAGAGCTCAACATTAGCCTCTGCGTGCTGCGCGATTTTGTTAACGAAAGTACCACACGCATTTTGGTAGATTCACGCGAAACTTATCAGCGAATGACTGCTTTCGCACAGGACTTTATATCCAGCGCGATGTCGCGGCTAGAACATTATGTCGGTGAACGTCCGTTATTTGATCTTTATGGTGTAGAAGAAGAGATTAAACGTGCGCTGTCGCGCCGCGTAAATCTCAAATCGGGAGGATATATCATCATTGACCAGACCGAAGCACTCACCACAATTGACGTTAACACCGGTGGCTTCGTCGGCTCGCGTAATTTTGACGACACGATCTTTAAAACAAATCTAGATGCTGCACGAGTTATCGCACGCCAGTTACGCCTGCGAAACTTGGGCGGCATCATCATTTGCGACTTTATTGACATGAATAACCAGGGACATCAGGATGCCGTGCTGGAAGAATTCAAAAAGTCACTAGCAAACGATCATACCCGCATCACCGTAAACGGTTTCTCGACTTTAGGGTTAGTGGAAATGACGCGTAAACGCACGCGCGAAAGTCTGGCTCACATACTATGCGAACCCTGCCCCACCTGCGATGGGCGCGGTGAAGTCAAGACTGCACAGACCATATGCTACGAAATTGTGCGTGAAATTATGCGCGAAGCGCGCCAATTTAACGCTCGTGAATATCGCATCTTGGCTTCACAACTCGTTATCGACCTATTCCTCGACGAAGAATCGCAAAGCTTGGCCCAACTTTCTGATCTTATCGGTAAACCAGTGTCACTACAGGTAGAAAATTTGTATAGCCAAGAGCAATACGACATCATCCTAATGTGACTTTACGGCAATATTTATGTTCAGAAAGCGTGTCCTGCACATAAATTGCATTTTCAGGTTAATGTTCGGATCGACAGTATATGTAAAAAAACAATGTGAGAAGAAACAGACACCATACGTAATAAATCGGGATAAACCAACTCTCAACAATGCACTAAATTTACATGCTGAATTTGAGTTCACATAGCTTCAATTTTAGCTACAATACTGAAATAATTTTTCTTGTGTTAGTTTGCTTTTACACAATAAAAATTGTTTAAGAGCAGCAATATATTAACTTTGGCTATCTTAGCCTCCAGTAAAGCCAAAATCCGCTTAAACCCAATCCAAGCAATACAAGTGACGCAATATCCATCACCCATATCGCATAACGCCCAAAAATACGACCACTGTGCATATCTAGCAATATCCGCTGTAGCGGTATGCTCGGCGCAAGAATATCAGCCGAACGACGCTTAACATCGGCAGGAAGATCTTGTAAAGCAGATAACGTCATTCCGGCACTACTTGATTTTTCCCAATTCAGACCATCAACACTAGCAAATACGGCTGAGGGTGTTTGCACCATAACATTGCTGCCCATTGTACCAAGGGCCAAAATTGGATAAGCAGGTAACGATTGTTTTTCCACCTTATTTCGCAACTGTCCATCCGATTGATACAAATAAAGGGCAGTGGCGGTCGCGACATAATTAATACCTTTAATCTCAACTGCTCCAACTGGTTGCCCTGCGCTACTGGACAATAATTTATCGTCCAAAACCCATTTGTCGTCATCCCAAGAAAAATAACTTTTACCCAGCAAATATCCTTGAGTTGGATCAGCAACATGAATCCCATACCAGCGCATTAACCAAGGATAGCTTACTTCCCGTTTATCTAATTTAAGTATCTCAACATGATTAATAGTTAATCCTGACACCAAAAGATAAACTAAAAAAAATACGATGGCCGCTCCAACAAGACCATGCCACCGGCGAACAGCATGAATATTCATTCCTTAACTCGCTTTTGATTGAACTGTAGCATCTGCGGTTACATTTGCAACTTGACTGAATTCCGCAGCAGCCCCGGCCTGATCTATCTGAGCGCCTAAGAACTTCGCACATCTTTCGGCAATCGCCATCAATGCCTTTGCTGAAGGAGACTCTGGATAAGCCTGCACAACAGGTACGCCTTTATCCGCACAAATGGTTA
>QFXG01000026.1 GCA_003402285.1 Candidatus Nitrotoga sp. SPKER
CGGCTTATCCTGTACATGTTGCAGCTCCGGTTTGTGAGTTGGCGCTCAGGGGTATATCTCCTATTACCAGATGCTGCAACACCTTTATGCCTATCGGCTCAATTTATTCCGGACAGCAGTGCGCTTTCGCGGGAACGACGATTGTGAATTAATCAGTATTTCCCTAAATCTCTAATGAAAAATCCGCGTCGCTTAATCATTACGCAAAAATACTCGTTATAGTATTCGATACTATGAAGATGACTTGTAACTCTACTCGACTGAGTTGCGATTTAATTAGAGAACAAATTTGCCGCGATCAAATTAGCGAAGCAACCGTTCACCAACTTAACTTACACGACGATTTGGCACTCGACAGCATTGAGTGCTAAAATCCACCTTTTAGAGGATATGACTATGAATCAAACTTTAGCATTGCCGACACCCTTAACAGTAGGTAGCTTAGACCAATATATACAGGCCGTGAATCGTTTCCCGTTGCTTACCCAAGACGAGGAACTAAGCTTAGCAATCCGCTTCAACCGCGATAATGACTTAGAATCGGCACGCCAGCTTATCGTCTCGCACTTACGTGTCGTAGTCAGTGTAGCGCGCGGCTATGCTGGTTATGGCCTACCACAAGCAGATTTAATCCAAGAGGGCAATATCGGTTTGATGAAAGCAGTCAAACGCTACGACCCAGATCATGGTGTGCGGTTGGTATCATTCGCTCTGCATTGGATACGCGCTGAGATGCATGAATATATTTTGCGCAACTGGCGCCTTGTCAAGATTGCCACCACGAAAGCCCAACGCAAACTATTCTTTAATTTGCGTAGCATGAAACAGGGATTAGGATCGCTCAAACCACAAGAAGCAAGTGCAATTGGTCAGCAACTAAAGGTCAGTACAAGCGAAGTATTAGAGATGGAAGCCCGTTTCAATGGTCATGAAGTAGCGCTAGAACCAGTTACAAACGAGGAAGATGATACTAACTATGCGCCTATCACCTACCTGGCGTCTGCTGCGGATAGTGAACCATCTTGCGTCCTTGAGCACAAACAACTTGAAATGCAGCAAAGCACGGGCTTAACACGTGCGCTGGCGAGCTTGGACGAACGCAGTCGTCGCATCATTGAAGCCCGTTGGCTTCGCGAAGACAACACTGTTACGCTACACGATCTCGCAAATGAGTTTGGCGTATCAGCCGAACGCATACGCCAAATTGAGCAGAAAGCCATGGCGAAAATGCAAGAAACAATGCTGTCCGCTATTTAACTAATCTTTGAAACTTGAATAAGTTTCTTGCAACACAGCGCAGGTAAAAATGGTAATCGTTATTCGTAATGCAAATTAGATCACGATTATTGCCGCACTAAATTACGTGCAAGAGTTAGCTTAGGGCAGAAGAAACATTAGGAAACTAGGCTTTTATTTATTTCTTGACGCTTCCATTCAGCTCACGAAAGCGCATCTTGTCCGCTTCATAACTCGCTTTAACCGAAGCTGATTTTTCTTGAGCCTTAACCAAGTCTAATTGCAATTTAGCTAATTTATTCTCTCCCTCAGTAATGTCAGTTTGCAATGAAACAGGAAGCTTTTTGCCTACGCGCTTTATCCCTTCAGCTTCCTGCTGATAATTTGTCAAGCTCTCCCGGGCTGCTCTTTGCAGTGACTGTATGCTACTGATAAGTGATTCTACTTGACGCAAGTTGCGATCGCGAGCCAGATCAATTTCCTTCTCATTACTAAAAGTGTTCAATAACGCTTTGTCTTTGCGACTTAATTCCATCTTCGCTTCATTATCAATACGTTTCTTAGTCTCATCTTCCACATTGGCGCGCCGCCCCGCATCATTTATTTCTTCGTTTCGTTTAATTAAATGTCCTTTATCATTTAATAACACATTACTTTTGTTGATATATTCTGGTGGAATGACTTCGCCATAATGGGTTACACCCTTATCGTCCACCCATTTATATAGCTTTGCTTCAACTGTTGTACTAAAGGCGGCTGCAATCAACATCAGGTATGCACTAGAAATTTTCATCATTTATGTTCTATTCCATAACGATCACGGTAGGATTGTACTGCTTGCAGATTCTGCACCATTGCGGGATTATCCTGCAAATAACCAAGTAAATCGTTCAGTGTAGCAATTGGCACCACCGGAATATCATAGTTACGCTGAACTTCCTGTGCTGCAGAAAGCCCAGCTCCATTCCGCTCTGTGTGTTGTCCCAACTCCATACGATCCAACGCAATAACCACGCCGCAGGGCGTCGCGCCCGCTGCACGGATCAAGGCTATGGATTCTCGTACCGAGGTACCCGCAGAAATAACATCATCAATAATCAGCACACGTCCTTGTAATGCCGCCCCCACCGTGCTACCACCTTCACCATGGTCTTTGGCCTCCTTGCGGTTAAAGCAGTACGGTACATTACGGTCTTTTTCTGCTAGAGCTATGGCCGTTCCTGCGGCAAGTGGAATACCTTTATAAGCAGGGCCGTACAACATATCGAACGGGATTTTTGAGAACAGAATGGCTTGCGCATAAAATTCCGTAAGCTGTTTCAACGATCCACCATCGTTGAATAGACCCGCATTAAAGAAATAGGGCGATAAGCGACCAGCCTTGGTTTTAAATTCACCAAAACACAATACTTCTTGCTTAATGGCAAAACGGATGAAATCCTGGCGAAAATTTAACATAGCAGATAGATCAAAAATTTAGACGTACCGCCATTATAATTACAAGCTTTGCCTATGGAGAACTTTAGTGCGCGTTATCAGCATTAACCTTAATGGAATTCGTTCTGCCTGTAGCAAAGGATTATTGCCATGGCTGGCTCAGCAAGATGCTGACATTGTCTGTATGCAGGAACTCAAAGCGCAAGCCACTGACATGGCATCTCAAATGTTAGCCCCATCCGGTTACCACGGCTATTTTCACTATGCCGAAAAAAAGGGTTATAGCGGCGTAGGCATCTATTGCAAACAAAAACCACAAACAGTAATAGAAGGGCTGGGCATACCTGAATTCGACAACGAAGGACGTTATATTGAAACGCGATTCGATAACCTTAGCGTCGTGTCGCTCTATCTTCCCTCCGGCTCGAGCGGTGAAGAACGTCAGACGGTGAAATCCAAGTTTATGGCCGCCTTCATGCCGCATCTGCGTGAACTTCACGCCAGTGGACGTGAAGTGCTGCTATGCGGCGATTGGAATGTGGCTCATACCGAAAAAGATTTAAAAAACTGGCGCGGCAACCGCAAGAATTCCGGCTTTTTGCCAGAAGAACGTGCCTGGCTTACAGAGCTATTTGATGACGTTGGGTTCGTAGACGTGTTCCGTCACCTGCATCCCGAATTGGAAGCTTACACATGGTGGTCAAATCGCGGCCAGGCTTGGGCAAAAAACGTGGGTTGGCGTATTGACTACCATATTGCCACGCCGGGTATTGCACGGTCCGCGCGATCAGCCAGTATCTATATGGAACAGCGCTTTAGTGACCACGCACCGCTGACGGTAGATTATGATATTAATCTTAGGGCAAACGTGCCTCCTTAAATTATTTCATGAACAATTGATACAAAAGATATTTGCACCTTTAGTATCAACCGTAGGCTCACTCGAAGTTGTTTTAAAGAAATTAGAACGTCCATGTTAAAATCAGAAGTTGTGTCACATCATGAACAGCATACGATGTGTAAATTAAAAAAACACATTGATATAAATATAAATAAATTCTGAATTTGTCATTCTCACCTTCACGAGTACAAAGGAATTTTCGAGGCCTCGTTAATAAGAACATCGTCGGATCAAGATGGGCAAGATGAAAGAATTGGAGAACAAATTGAAGAAGTTGGAAAAAGTAAAACCTATGAACACACTACCAACGGGCAAAACTACATTCATCACATGGATAGCGATTGGTTGCCTCTATAGCGGGCAAGGGACAGAAAAATGATACCTGAGATCGGTAATTTTTCCCTCATGCTGGCGCTCGTGCTGGCGCTAATACTGGGCATACTACCTATAACGGGCAGCTTGCGCGGTAATCGGCAACTGATGGCGCTCGCCCGCCCGGTAGCTCGCGGCCAACTAGCCTTCATTGTTATCGCCTTCGGTTGTCTCATGTACACCTTTGTTACCAATGATTTCTCGGTTAAATACGTTGCCGCCCATTCCAACTCACTGTTGCCGGTTCAATACCGCATCGCTGCAGTGTGGGGCGGGCATGAAGGCTCACTACTTTTATGGATGCTGATGCTCGGCGGGTGGATGCTGGCGGTAACGATCTTCAGCAAGCGTTTGCCGGAAGAGATGCTGGCACGCGTACTAGGCGTGATGGGGCTAATCAGTGTGGGCTTCCTCTCGTTCACGCTATTTACCTCCAACCCTTTTGAGCGCCTGCTACCGGCAGCAATGGATGGCCGCGACCTAAATCCTTTGTTACAAGATCCCGGCATGATATTCCACCCACCCTTACTATATATGGGTTACGTAGGTTTCTCGGTGGCCTTTTCTTTCGCCATCGCGGCATTGATCGGCGGCAAACTTGATGCCACTTGGGCGCGCTGGTCACGGCCATGGACCACTGTAGCCTGGATGTTTCTTACACTGGGTATCATGCTCGGTAGCTGGTGGGCGTATTATGAGCTGGGCTGGGGCGGCTGGTGGTTTTGGGATCCAGTCGAAAATGCTTCGTTCATGCCTTGGCTGGTGGGCACTGCACTAATCCACTCCCTAGCAGTAACAGAAAAACGCGGTGCATTCAAAAACTGGACCGTACTGCTAGCTATTGTCGCTTTCTCTTTAAGCCTGCTCGGAACCTTTCTTGTACGTTCCGGCGTACTGACCTCCGTACATTCTTTTGCTGCAGATCCGGCGCGCGGACTTTTCATTTTGGCATTTTTGAGTATTGTGGTCGGTTGTTCGCTTATGCTATTTGCGTGGCGCGCACCGAAAGTGGGGCTGGGCAGCGGCTTCGGATTAATTTCACGTGAGTCGATGCTACTTTTGAACAATGTACTACTGGTCGCCGCCGCTGGTGCAGTATTCCTTGGCACACTCTACCCTTTATTTTTAGATGCATTGAATCTGGGTAAAATTTCAGTCGGACCACCTTATTTTGAAGCTGTATTTGCACCGATCATGGCAATTGCCGTTTTCTTGATGGGCATCGGACCACGTACACCATGGCAACAAGCCAACCTGGCAACAGTATTGAAGCATCTATTGCCGTGGTTTATCGTCAGTGTGGCCTTAGGCATACTTGTACCATCCTGGTTCGGACACTGGACGGCGCCAGTGGTAGCCGGGACGTCTCTGGGAATGTGGGCATTACTCACAAGCATGGCCTACTTGGTCAATCGAGTACGAGGATCCAGTAGTGGAAGCACTGGGGCAACACTGCGCAGCACGTCTCGTTCTACTTATGGCATGCTGCTTGCCCACGCTGGAATTGGCGTCTTCATTCTCGGCGTGACTTTGGTCAAGGGTTATGAAACCAGCAGTGAAATGCGTCTGCGTGTAGGTGATGTAACCACGCTGGATGGATACGCCTTTCGCTTACTTGCCATGGAAAACATGAAAGGGCCAAATTACAGCGGAATTCGTGGCACACTGGAGGTCACTCTGGATGGAGCAAAAATAGATACGCTTTACCCTGAAAAGCGCCTTTATACCATGCAGGATTCAGCCATGACTGAAGGAGCTATTTACACAAGCGTGTTCCGTGACCTTTATGTTGCGCTTGGAGAGCAAGTCAGTAGGGATGAGTGGGTTATGCGCATCCAGCATAAACCGATGGTTAACTGGATCTGGGGGGGCTGCTTAATCATGGCGTTTGGCGGCTTGCTGGCAGTAAGCGATCGTCGCTATCGCCTGCCATTAAAGTCAACCACTCAACGCTGAAAGGGTATCCGATGAACCGCTTTCTTCTTCCTCTTGGGGCTTTTATTGTTCTCGTTATTTTCTTGTGGATTGGACTCACACTCAATCCCAGGGAAGTTCCATCGCCCTTGATCAACAAGGTAGCACCGACATTCCGGCTACCACAACTTCACGACGCCGCTAAAACTATTGGGCCAGAGGACTTACGTGGCAAGGTTTGGTTGCTTAATGTTTGGGCCTCGTGGTGTGTGACTTGCCGCCAGGAGCATCCTCTATTGGTAGAGTTGGGACGGCAAAATCTGGTGCCGATTTATGGGCTGAATTACAAGGATAATCGCGATGACGGCCTGACTTTATTAAGAAATTCGGGTGATCCCTACACCCTGTCAGCTTACGACCGAGAAGGCAACGTTGGCATCGATTGGGGCGTCTATGGTGTTCCGGAAACATTCGTTATCGACAAATCAGGTCTTATCCGCCACAAATTTATCGGGGCACTCACGCCTGAACTCATACAGAACAAACTAATTCCTCTCGTTAAGGAGTTGAACGGTGCTTAGCAGATTTCTCTTTCTTGTACTGCTATTTTTAATACCACTGACTCATGCTGATCAAACAGTAACTAAGAAGGACGATCCTGTACTGGAAAAACGCGTTATGGATCTGTCTGCGCATCTTCGCTGCCTGGTCTGTCAAAATCAAACGATTGCCGATTCCAATGCGGAGCTCGCGGTTGACCTCAAAAATCAAGTACGCGAGAAACTACGGCAAGGACAATCAGAGCAAGAAATATTGGATTACATGGTCAAGCGCTATGGTGAATTCGTTCTGTTCAGCCCATTGGTAAAATCAACCACCTGGTTACTGTGGTTCGGTCCACTTTTACTGCTAGTTGTGGGATTGGGCGTGCTTTTTATTATTCTGCGCCAACGCCGCAAAATGATGCAGCAAGCGCCTGCCCTGAGCACAGATGAGCATGTCCGCGCGGCATCACTGTTGTCTGGAAAAGAAGGAGAGGGGCATTCATGATAACGTTTTGGCTTATAGTGGGCGCTCTGATTGTTGTTACCTTACTGATTTTGCTGCCACCATTACTTAGACGAGGTAATAGCGCAATATCCACTACACCTTCAGAGGTAAATCTGTCTGTTTTTCGTGATCAGTTACGGGAATTAGACGCAGATCTAGCAGCCGGGACACTGAGTGAAGTTCAATATCAAAACGCGCGAAGAGATCTTGAGAGTCGCGTACTGGAAGATTCCGGCACCACTGAAATCACCACTACACCATCGGCTGTTAGCCGCTGGGGAAATATTTCAATCACGGCATTAGTCATTGCAGTTCCTTTATTGGCGATTTCTCTATATTTCATATTGGGTACACCAGCTGGATTAACACCACAAATCCCGACAGCAGCCGTTGACGAAGCACATCCGGCCACACCTGAACAATTTGAGGCAATGGTTACGTGGCTAGCGGAACGGCTTAAATCAGAACCGGACAACGCCGATGGCTGGGTGATGCTTGCCCGCTCTTACACCGCCCTCAACCGCTATCAAGATGCTAGTGCCGCTTACACCCGTGCTGTAGCACTGCAACCGAACAACGCTTCTGTGCTGGCCGATCATGCTGATATGCTGGCCATGCTCCAGCAGACCTTGCAGGGAGAACCAGAAAAAATAATCCAGCAGGCGCTGAAAATCGATCCGGATAACCTTAAAGCACTGTCCTTAGCGGGCTATGCAGCTTTCGAGCACAAGGACTACCCGGGCGCCATTAAACGATGGCAAAAAATTCTCGATTTGTCGCCAGCAGATTCTCCTATAGTGGCTTCAGTCAGCGCCAGTATCAATGAAGCACGTAGATTAGCCGGACTACCCCCGGTAGCTGCCGCTCCGGCCGAAAGCAAAGCCTTGACCCAGTCAAACGTTGCAAAGGGGACAGTGAGTGGAACGGTACGTCTTGATCCTGCCTTCAAAGCGCGAATCGCAGATACCGACACCGTTTTTATTTTCGCCCGGGCTGCGGAAGGTGGACGCAAACCGCCGTTGGCCGTTTTACGCAAGACAGTAAAAGATCTGCCGTTTGATTTCACGCTGGATGACAGCATGTCGATGATGCCAAGCTTGAACTTATCTTCTGTAGCCGATGTTATTGTCGGTGCACGTATATCAAAATCGGGGAATGTAATTGCTAGCCCGAAAGATCTGGAGGGGGTTTCGAAGCCAGTAAAAATTGGCCAAAAAGACATCGTCATTACCATTGATTCGGAGGTCAAATAAACGGGGCACTTACTCCAATTGATGGGGTTTTATTTTGCAAGAAACTCATACTCTATAGATCAATTTTTGCAAATTCCGCATTGTTTGAACACCACGAAAAGCTGATAAATACGCACCCTTTACCGGGGTTGCTCAAGAACAGCTACCTTAAAAATATCTATGCAAGCAGTCGTTGCTTCAAAGTTTGTTGCCATCGAACGGGGATGATGCGGTATAGCCAACGACCCAGCAATGTATAGCGCAAACGCAAACCAAGATGTGCAAGCCGCAGCAACCAATGCTGCCCTACTGATAGGGCACGGTGCTTGTCGGCGGCAGCCACTCCCAACGCAGTTTGCAGCGCGGTGTACAGGGTGGTTTGAGGTAACGGCGCAGCAAACTTGACGATTTGTCGCGACAAAACTTCGTGGTAAACCCTTTCGGTAGCGTTAGCCATATCGCGTACCGAAGCAACCGGCACTGCCCGCGCTTGCATTTGCTTGTGCACAAAATCGGTACTATTTTCCGGCCTTAATATCGAAATGATGTCATCTAAAATAGCATCCGTATCACGCCAGTCTTGCATGATCCAACCGGCACCGTTCGTTTGCACACGCTCATACAGCGCACCGATCGGCGGCACCAATGCAGGTCGTCCAGCCATCCAGGCTTCGGTCAGGGTGTAGCAATAGGTTTCCGGGCCGGCAGAGGGAAATACCACTAGGTTAATTCGATAATGGTCGAGTAAGTCTTCCATATGATCCGGCGTGTATTGGCCGTGTACTGTCAATAAGGTATCGGCCGTCTGATACGGCTGAAACTGGCGATCCATATAACCGACCACAACCCAACGAAAGGGCAGTTTGCGTTCGCGGCTACGTGCCACTAAACGCTCCAGTTGGCGGGCACCTTTGACCGGACCAATCGCACCCAATACACCGATACTTTGATACGAATCTTTTGGCAACAGGAGCGCCGAGGTCAGAGCATTAACGCGATTGGCGGTCAAGTCGACGCCGTGCTGGATAACGTGAACAGCAGCGCGCGGAAAATAGCGACGGAACATCTCGCCGGCCAAATCACTGGGAGCAATCACGAATACTGCCCGCTCAATGAAATCTGCATGTACTGCACGCCAAGCAACAATGTCAATACCACGGAAATCGGGTTGAGCGTTAAGACAATTCTGACAACGCGATACATCCGTTTCGCTACCACAATAAATTCCTGTGGCATCGAGCAAGTTGATCGTCGGACAAGCCAGAAAAAAATCATGCACGCTGAAGCCAAATGGAATTTCAAGGTTGCGCATCGCTTCCAGCAAGCCCGGCCGGCAGCCAGCCAGATGGTGCACATGGCACAAATGGATACGAAAACTGGCACACAGGCCAGCCAGAAAATCCGCCCACAGCTGGTCGGCTTGCCGGTTGAATTGATACGTTAGCAACTCACCACTATTGGCATCTTTGAGTTGCCAGACATCATCCATGGTTACCAGTAAATAATGGCGGCAATCCTCGCCGTCACTGTGCATCAAGCTAAGCGTGTGCTGTTCCGTGCCGCCGCTACGACCGTGCATGATATGCAGGATGCCGGGCTTATCGCCAGCCGCTCCGGTGAGCGCCAAGAATGACTGTGCCAATTGACGGATCGGCTTGATCGGATCGGCCGCGATGAAAGCCATGACACGCTGCATATAATCTGGATGCTTAGCCAGCAAACGTTGCATATTTTCTTCAGCCAGCGTTTCTTTTTTCGAACTAAAGGAACAGTTGCCAATATGCTGAACGAAGGTATCGTCACACAAAACATTGCGCCATCCAGCCGCTAGCGCCCGCATACAGAAATCATTTTCCTCGCCGTAGCCGAGACGAAAAGTAACAGCATCGAACAGCCCGATTTTATTAAGCAAGCGGCGCCGAATAAACATGCAAAATCCGACCCCGGTGGGTATATCAGGATAAACGCGAAGAGCGGCGGCCTCAATGGCGCGATTGACATCCTCCGCATCCATTCCTTGCAGCAACGCATTATCTTGGCAAAAGTTCGGGAACGAGCAAATTTCGGCGTTATTAGAAAACGGCGTGATTGTGCCAATATGTGGGTCTGAATCGGCGCAACGGCAAAGTTTTTCCAACCAGCCCGAAGTAACAATGGTATCGGAATTGAGCAACACGACATCATTCTGGCTGAGCGCCATACCACGATTAACAGTGCTGACAAAGCCGAGATTTGTATCGTTCTGGAGCAGGCACAAACGGGAGTCTGCTTTGCCACGCTGTATCTCAAAATAGTCGGCAATACGGCTATCCGTCGAACAATCGTCAATCATAATGATGCGATGATGAGGCATGGTGGTGCGAAGAACGCTTTCAAGGCAGCGCTGCAAATCATCGTATGCATTGTAGACCGGGATAATAATGTCGATTGCTGGCGGTAACATGCTAATTCAAGAATTCCCTTTGATGGCACGTTTGAGGAAACGTAATGGGGACTTCAGCCACCAGACTAAACCAGCACGATAGTCAATTTGCTGGTTAAGAGCAATATTCAAACGCTTCTGTTCCGCAATTTGCTCATTGCGTAGTGTCAGAAGTGTATTAAGTTTGACTATTTCTTCAGTATGTTCATTTAATTGGCTGGTACAAATATTTAATGCTTCGGTACACTCACTTAATTGTCCAGTACGTTCATTCAATTGTTCAGTGCGTGTATTTAATTCTTCAACACGCTCACCTAATTGTTCTGTACGCATATCTAAAAGTGCATCACGTTCAGCGATCAGATGCTCGCGTTCTTCCATTTGTTGAGTGCGAAGCGAAAGAAAATTATCGCGTTCAACAATCAGATGCTCGCGATCTTTGAGAAGTTGGTCCAGCTCCATCACGCGCCTGGTTTGTTTGGCATAATCCTGATAAACCATTTCGGCGCTATCACTAAACAAAGAAAGTTTATTGAGCGCGGTAGACAACATAGATAAGTTACGGCTACAGACTGCGATGTAATACATTGGCTCAACAACAGGATGGCTGACTGTGGTAACTTTCCGATCAACATCAACTAAATATTCTGTCGTAACGCAGGCTTGGTTTTCTGGCCAAATGGCAGAATGGAACAATAATTTTTGGCCTAGCCAGAATATATGCGGAAAAGCCGCGTGCAGTAATTCTTCCAGCTCATTTCGATACAATTCGCGCACATGAAATTCATTGTGATAATCATGTGCATCGGAATATAAACGCTTGTTTGGAGACGACAGGATCAATACCCCGTCCGGGCGTAAAACCCGCGTGAGTTCAGAAATAAATTCTTTCTGCTTCTCAATATGCTCTATTGTTTCAAAGGAGATTGCGAAATCAAAGCTCGCATCTGAAAATGGTAAACGTTCACATGAAGCTGTAACAAATTGCAGGTTAGTATGATGCCCATAATTATTTTTGGCATGCTGAATTACATCAGCGGATAAATCAACACCCACCACTTTATATGCGGTTTCAGCCACCATAGCGGCACCATAGCCTTCACCGCAGGCCACATCCAAAACGGTGCAATGTGGGCTTAACTGACGTGCCAAGGCATAACGATGCCAATGTTCATACCAGATTTCACCACTGCACTCGGGCAAAAAACGCTCACCCGTAAAGGAAGGAGGTTGGCTCACAAATTCAAGAACAAGAAATAGTAAAACTGAAGATTATACACGCTAGATAGACTAATTCAGCACGGAATAATGTATTTCGGATGTGAGCAACATGAGTTAAGTCCTCAAATAGATTGAACTTTAGGCCATCGTCGCCTATCTTAGGATAAAGACAAAAACAATACATAAAAGTTCAGATCCAGATTGATCATTAAAAATCAGGGCATTTTAAACGAGACCATAAATCTCAAGTATTTGTCTAATGCATGCTTCTGGCATGCGTTACGTGCATTTATTGTCATGACTTTGAATGCATCTTTTGTTGCCACATGTTTTGCAATGCATCTTCTAGATGCAGAGCAAAACATGGGGCATCAAAAAGTGGCGAAGCAAGTACTTGCTGCCGTAATCCTGACCTTAGTTGCGCCAAACGATCAATGTCAGTGACGTGAAACAAAACCCGGCTTACATAGTCACTTTCATCGCTGGCAATCCAATCTTCCAGACCGGCACAAGTTAGCATGCTGGCACCTTGGCGGGCGAGCAATGTGTCACCAGTGAGGGTCAGTGTAGGCACACCCATCCACAACGCTTCGCAGGTGGTAGTGCCCCCGGGATAGGGAAATGTATCCAGAATAATATCCACATGAGCATATGCCGCGAGATAATTTTCTCTGGGAATATGACCTTCCATTATTACCCGCTCCGGCATTATCCCGGCTTGAGTGAACCGATGCTGCAGAGATTCGCGCGCGGTTGAACAATTCAGCTGACTGCTTTGCAATCGCAATCGAGCTTCTGGTAAAGCAAGGAAAATTCGTCCCCATGCAGCCAGCACAGTGTCATTCACCTTGGTAAGATTCTGGAAACAACCAAAAGTGATATAGCCATTCTGCACTGCCGGCAAGGGAGTTAATTCCAGCCCTGTTTTATTCGCAGGTGGAGTGAAGCAAAGCCGGGTTTCTGGCAGATACCACACTGTTTCAGTAAAGTGCTCCCGGTGGGTTTCCGGCACCGATACTGGATCGGCCAGCAGATAATCTATCGTCGGCAACCCGGTGGTAGCGAAATAACCCAGCCAACTTACTTGCACCGGAGCAGGCTTCAGTGCAAACATCGGCAAACGATTGCTGGCAGTATGCCCCGTTAGATCAATGAGGATATGAATCCCATCGTCGTGAATCTTCCGAGCCGCGGCTTCATCGCTAAGACCCACAATAATATTCCAGGCAACAAAACAAGGCTGGATGCGGGAGGTAAGTTCGTCCTCTTGGGGAGAGGTCGAGTATGCAACCAGTTCTACTCGAGCAGGGTTTAAATTCTCAAGAATGCCCTCCAGGAAAAAACCAACTGGATGCGTTCTAAAATCTCCAGAAACCAGACCAATCCGCAGAGGTAGCATACCCCGTTCCCCTGTATTTTCTGGATAAACGGGCCAAGTTGTATACGGTTGGACCGTTGTCATCACTTTATTGCCATAATGACGTGCTTCTGCGAGATAGGCATCAGGCAAGCATTTGGAATAAAAACTCAGGGTAAAAAGCAGATTGCTATGAGCCTTGGGATAAATTGGCCTGAGCGCAAGTGCTTTGCGATAGCTATCGACCGCTTCATCCAATTTACCTTGTTCTTGTAACGCAAGTCCCAAGTTGTTATACGCTTCGGCATAATCGGGTTTGATTGAAAGCGCTTTGTTGTAGCAGGCAATTGCTTTGCCCATATTGCTTTGTTTCTGAAGCGCAAGCCCGAAGTTGTTGTACGCCTCAGCAAAATCCGACTTGAACGCTAGCGCTTTCTGAAAGCTCTCAACCGCTGCATCCAATTTGCCTTGATCTTTAAGTGCGTTCCCCAAATTATTGTGCGCTTCGGCATAATCCGGTTTGATTAAGAGTGACTGGTGGAAGCTCACAACCGCAGCTTCCAGTTTGCCTTGTGCCATGAGCGCATTTCCCAGATTGTTATGCGCATCAACAAAATCCGGCTTAAGCGAAACTGCCTTCCGGTAACTTCCAACTGCTGCATCCAGCTTGTTTTGTGCCTTGAGAGCAGTGCCCAAGTTGTTGTATGCCTCGGCATAATCCGGCTTGAGCAGGAGTGCTTGACCGTAACAGGCTATCGCTTCATCCAGCTGACCTTGATCTTTGAGCGCATTCCCCAAATTGCTGTGTGTCTCGGCAAAATCCGGCTTTAATGCAAGTGACCGACGGAAACTCTCAATCGCCGCGTCCAAATTACCTTGTTCCTTAAGAACATTCCCCAAATTATTGTGCACTTCTGCAAAATCCGGCTTGATCGACAGCGCTTGGCGGTAATTGAAGATGGCGTCTTCCAGCTGGCCTTGATCCTTGAGCACATTTCCCAAATTAATGTAATAAATTGGATTAGATGGATTTACACGGATAGCCCTGCTAATAAGTCCAGCAGCAATCCCGTTCTTACCCCCCTGGCGAGCTATTAAACCTAATAAATGTAGCGCATCCGGATGGTTAGGCTCTACTTGAAGTATTTGCTGATAGATAGCTTCTGCTTGAGGCAAACGCCCAGCTTGATGGTGTTCCCGTGCGACCTGGATAATTTGGGAGATTGATAAATCTGATGAGTGTGTTTTTGCTATAGGAACTTCACCGCTTGACTGGCAGCAATGCTTATATTTCTTACCGCTGCCACAAGGGCAAGAATCATTACGGCCAATTTTTTTCATTTTAAAATATGATTTAAGTATTTTGGCTTGGGGTTAACTAAAAACACCTTGTCTAACTTGAATTTGAGTTTTTACAAATGGTCGTTATATTATCATGCAGACCATTTATATCTGATCGATCAATGACTACCCCACGCTTTTATTGCCCGCCGCCACTGCATGCCGATACTAAATTCGAGCTGCCACAAGCTGCCGCACATCACGCCAGTCGAGTCTTGCGCCTGCGCGTTAATGATGAAGTTCTGATATTTGATGGTATCGGTAATGAACTTCATGGCTACATCTGCGAAATCGAAGGCAAAAAAGTGGTGCTGGAGAAACTACAAGTTTGCACGGTCAATCGTGAATCTCCATTAAATATCGTACTGGCACAGGCGCTGTGTAGTAGCGAAAAAATGGACTGGGTAATACAAAAAGCCACTGAACTCGGTGCTACCGAAATACAGCCAGTACAAACCCAACGTAGTATGGTAAAGCTGGTAGGAGACCGCGCTGAGAAGCGCACCCAACATTGGCATGGCATCACCATTGCGGCATGTGAGCAATGTGGCAGAAACATGCTACCTAAGGTTCATGCTCCCCTAGAATTCAGCTCGTGGATTGCCAATATAGGTGATGCCCCGGGCAGCAAATTTATCCTGTTGCCGGACGCCTTGACAACATTGCATGAGCAGCCAAAACCACAAGGAAAAGCAATCTTGCTGATTGGGCCGGAAGGAGGCTTTAGTGTGGACGAAGCCCAGCTTGCCCAAAAAGCTGGTTTTATTTCTATTCGTTTAGGTGCACGCTTGCTACGTACCGAGACAGCTGCTGCAGCGGGCATAGCTACTTTACAAACTTTGTGGGGGGATTTTATTTAGGCAAATTATCAACGGAAACGTTACTTTTATCTCAACGGATTATGAGAATTGGGCAATCACTGCCCGACGGTTATAAACTTGAAACTGACTGGACATAGTTTTCTAGCCGTTTGTTCCGAACATCATACGTCGTGCTACGAATTTTTTCGTGCCCGGCAGGCAGTCCAGTACCGTAAGTGCAGCCGCGCGCCCTGATTTAAGCAGCAACAAATCATTTGAAAAAAGGCGCACCAAACTATCGGTGAAATGTATACCGGCCTGGCGGTCAAACTGGCGTTGTTTGCGATAGTTGGCAAGCATAGTATCTGAACCAAGAATCGCAGGTTCACAGTTGAGAATTTCTTGTGCTAACTCCCACGCGTCACGCAACCCCATGTTGAAACCTTGTCCGGCCACAGGATGCAAGGTTTGTGCCGCATTGCCAATCAATACTGTGTGCGGTAGCGTGATTTTGAGTGCGCGTTTGAGCCGCAGCGGAAAGCAGGCACGTTTCCCGATCGTTAAAAATTTCCCTGCTCGATCACCGAAGTGCTGATGTAACTGGGCAAGAAAAGCGGCATCATTCCAGTGCAGCATTTCCTGCGCCATTTCATGTGGCGCAGTCCACACCAGTTCATAACCATCCCTGAACGGCAACAGTGCCAATGGCCCCTGCATCGTAAAGCGCTCGAACGCAGTCTCCGGCTGCGCATGAGTACAGGTAACATGGGCAATGACGGCACTTTGACCGTAATCGCGAATCTCCGGCGGATGGGCGGCTTCCAGCAACTTTCCCCCATCGGCCACCACCGCCAAGCGCGCCTCAAGCTGGTGGTCGATCCCTGCGTGCTGGTAGTTAATGAATGTACCATTCGATGTACTTTGTAGATGCGTAACAGTCGCGCCAGTGAGACAAGTTGTTTTGCTCCCCGTTAAAGCACTCTGTAATGCGTTTTGCAATACAGTGTAAGGCAGCACATAACCCAGTTCCGACACCTTGAGTTCTTCGGCACGTAACAGAGTCCGGCCAAAAGAATTTTTCTGTGAAACGTGAATGGTCTTAATCAACGAAACTTGCGTAATACCCTTCCATACCCCGAGTCTCTCCAGTAACTGACGGCTGCCACTGGATAACGCCAAGGCACGCGGGTCAGCGCTCTCGTGTTCCATTGCGCGCGCTTCCAGCATGACAATCTGCAACCCGCTGTCGCGCAGTGCGAGCATCAATGCAGTGCCAACCGGGCCACCCCCGATTATCGCAATGTCGCAATGTGCATTCATGGCTGTCTCATCAAATCTTCAATAGCCGTTACAGTTTTAGGTACGGCTTCGGTCATCACTTCGCAGCCCTGTGCAGTGATGACCACGTCATCTTCAATGCGGATACCGATATTCCAGAATGCTTGCGGCACATCATCTGCCGGACGGATATAACAGCCCGGTTCAATAGTAAGTACCATGCCGGGTTGCAGCGCACGCCAATTATTGTCCAGTTTGTATGCCCCGACATCGTGCACATCCATGCCAAGCCAGTGACCGGTCCGATGCATATAGAAGCGTTTGTAGCTGCCGCTTTCCAACACCGCATCGATACTGCCATTGCATAGTTTGAGGTCGACAAAGCCTTGCACCAGTACGCGCACGGCAGCGTCATGCGATTCGTTCCAGTGTGAACCGGGATGCGCAGCTGCAATGGCGGCGGCCTGTGCAGTCAATACCAACTCATAGACGTCTTTTTGTGCACCGTTAAAACGACCATTTACCGGAAAGGTACGAGTGATGTCTGCAGCATAACCGTCGATTTCGCAGGCCGCATCAATCAGCAATAATTCGCCGTCTTGTAAGGGTGCATCGTTGCTGATGTAGTGTAATACGCAAGCATTGGCACCACCGGCAACTATTGAAGTGTACGCGGGCGCTTGCGCACCGTTTTTGCGAAATTCGTGCAACAACTCTGCCTCGATTTCGTATTCCATTTTGCCGGGACGAGTAGCGCGCATCGCACGGATATGTGCGGCAGCCGAGATGGCGGCGGCGCGGCGCATGATGGCAAGTTCATCGTTATCTTTAATTAAACGCATTTCATCCAGCAACATACGTATGTCGTGAATCTCATTGGGCGCGGTTATGCCGCTGCGCATCTTTGCCTGCACACTTGCACGCAGTGCAAGAATGCGATCATCCCACAAGCCATGAGCGCCAAGTGGGTGGAACAACACAGGCTGATTGCCCATCAACTCGATTAATCTATCATCCAGCTGTGCGATGGGAAATACAGCATCAAAGCCAAATTTTTCTTTTGCACCATCTGGTCCGTGGCGAAAACCATCCCATATTTCACGCTCCATATCTTTCGCACGACAAAACAATATGGACTGCGGGGCGGCGCCAGCAATCAACACCAATACGGCTTCCGGTTCATCAAAGCCGGTAAGGTAGTGGAAGTGGCTATCAAAACGATAAGGATAATGTGCATCCCCGTTACGCAATACTTCCGGTGCGGTAGGAATTACAGCAATGCCACGCTGCATTTGACTAATTAGACGGTTACGACGGCTGGCATAAAGAGAGGTATTAAACATGAGTGACATTGTGCTGTGAACGTAATTCGTTGTCGAGTTTTTCAAGGCGTTGCGGCGTTCCCACATCCAGCCAGCGGCCCCGATAATGTTCGCCGCTCACCTTACCCAACGCAATTTGGGTACGTAACAGCGGCGCGAGCGGTGCAATAGTGCCACGTGGGATATTTGCGAATAATTCGGGCTGGTAAATTCCGATACCACTGAAGGTCAATGTGGCTGTGTTATTGGCAACTCTTCCACTGATTAAACCGAAATCCCCGTTGGGATGATATTCAGGATTGTTGACTAACACCAGATGTGCCGTATCACCGCTTGCTCCAAGTGCAGCTGCGAATTCGGGCAGCTGAACAAAATCATAGTCGCAGTAGATATCGCTGTTGATAACGGCAAACGGCGCATCACCCAATAACGGCAACGCATTCGCAATGCCCCCTGCCGTTTCAAGAACGGGATTTTCTGCTGAATAGCGAATGCGTATGCCGAACTGATTGCCATCTCCCAACGCCGCTTCGATTTGACTACCAAGATAAGCATGATTTATTACCAGATCACAGATGCCCGCTTTTGCCATATTCTCGATATGCCACACGATGAGCGATTTGCCGCCGGCTTGCAATAAGGGCTTGGGAGTATGATCGGTAAGCGGACGCATGCGTTCACCACGTCCAGCGGCCAGCAGCATGGCTTTCAAAAGGTGTACCCCACGACGGGTTGCTTTTTCTCCAGCAGGTCCAGTATATGCAGCAGCGGCTTTAAATCCATGTAACGTTCACAAGCACGACGCAAATAATTCATCACCAGCGGTAAGTCTTTCAGATAACCGTCCTTGTTATCCCGGTGATACAGCCGCGCAAAGATACCCAGAACTTTCAAATGCCGCTGGACGCCCATCCATTCATAATCCCGGAAAAAATCCGAAAAATCACTGTGTACCGGCAGCCCGGACTTGCGCGCTTTTTCCCAGTAACGAATTAGCCAGTCCAGCACTTCCGCTTCTTCCCAACAAATATAAGCGTCTTTAAATAGCGAAGCTAAATCATATGTAATCGGCCCATAGACCGCATCCTGAAAATCTAGAATACCCGGATTAGGTGTGCTGACCATCAAGTTACGTGAATGGTAATCACGATGAACAAACACTTGCGGCTGTGCCAGGTTGTTTTGAAGAATGCGCTGAAATACAGTTTCTAATGCTGCATTCTGTTTCTCGTCCAGCCTAACCTGCAAATGTTTAGTGACATACCATTCCGGAAAGAGGTACATTTCGCGTAAAAGTAGCGCCTTGTCGTAGGATGGCAATGCAAATTCACGGCTGGCTAGCTGAATAGTGACCAACGCATCGGTAGCAGCGCCATATAGTTCGTGTGCATTGCTGGTATTAAGTGCTTGCAGGTAAGTGGTGTTGCCCAAATCGGTAAGCAGCAGAAAACCTTGTTCCAGATCCTGTGCCAACACCTGTGGCACGTGCACGCCTGCTGCACCAAACAGTTGGGCGACATGGATAAATGGGCGACAATCTTCATGTTGAGGCGGTGCGTCCATCACTATTAGTGTTCGATCGATAAAAGTAACGCGAAAGTAGCGGCGGAAGCTGGCATCAGCAGAAGCGGGCGAAATATCGAATAAACTATCGGGAAATTTGCTATGCAGCCATGTTTTAATCTGTTTTTGACGTTTCATTATTGATTTTGGATTGCCTAAATCGTGGATTTGTGCGATTTTAGCATCTTAATTTGTTGACCCTGCTCAATGCATTTTCGCCTTAACCTCGTTGCGTTTTCCTTGCTCTATACTTTTATGCCTGTGGTTTATGCCGAAGGCCAAGTATTGCTGCTAAAACTCGATCGTACCTTTATGAATTTACCAAAAGGCAGCGAAGAGACGCCTGCTTTCATTTCGGCACAGCGCGTGGAAGGCCAGACTGAAAACCAGATCGTTGCGAGTGGCGAGGTCGAAGTGCGCAAGCGCGGGCAAGCTATCTTCGCCGATCGTGTGATATACGAGCAAGTCAGTAAAGAGATGGTTGCCGATGGTGCGGTGCGCGTGGAGCAAAACGGCATCAAAATGCAAGGCCCGCATGTGAAGCTTAACCTGGATACAAATATCGGCGATATGACAAAGCCAGCATTTCAGCTGGCCGCCAATAATTCACGCGGGAGCGCCGATATCCTGCATATGGAAGGCCGGCAAAAATACTCTGTCCAGAATGTGGCCTATACCATCTGTCCCATCGGTAATGACGACTGGATGCTAAAAGCAAGTCAGCTGGAAATTGACAGCGCCCGCCAGGTGGGAGTGGCACGCAACGCACGCGTAGAATTTTTGGGTGTACCCATTTTGTATATGCCGTGGATGGATTTTTCGCTCAGCGACAAGCGTCAATCCGGTTTTCTTGGCCCGGTGTTCGGTAGTACAGCAAAGAGCGGTACCGAAGTGACGCTGCCCTATTACTGGAATATTGCACCCAACCGTGATGCAACCATTGCGCCGCGCGCTATGCTCAAACGGGGATTGATGCTGAACAACGAATTACGTTACATGGACAAAAATTACGCTGGTGAGGCTCATTTGGACGTATTACCCAATGATGCTCTCACTAACAGCACTCGTTTGCGGACATCACTTAAGCACGTACAAAATCTGGGTTATGGATTTAACGCATCGACAAACTTCAACTATGTATCAGATCATACCTATTTCCGTGATCTATCAAACACAATAAGCAGTACGTCATTAACCAATCTGGTACGCGAAGGCGCGCTGTCCTATAGCGGTGGCTGGTGGAATGCAGCGGCGCGGTTACAAAGCTATCAAACCTTGCAGGATCCAGCTGCCCCCGTAGCAGAACCCTATCGCCGCTTGCCACAAATAACCTTGGGCGCGCTTCGTCCGGTGGCCGGGGCAAATATGGCGTTTACCGGAGAGTTTGTAAATTTCAGCCATCCCACTGCCGTTAATGGGCAGCGTCTGGTCATGTATCCCAGTGTGAGCTACCCACTGATTACGACCCCCTCGTTTTATGTGATTCCGAAATTTGGCGTGCACTACACGCATTATTCGCTGGGTGCAAACAATTTAGGGGCGTTACCCGATACAAACCGTACCTTGCCGATTGTCAGTCTGGACAGTGGCGTGGTGCTGGAACGTGATTGGAATGTGAGCGGAAAAAATTACGTACAGACACTAGAGCCGCGCGCTTATTTCCTATACATCCCATACCGCAATCAAAACCTGCTGCCGAATTTCGACACAGCCCAAGCCGAGTTCAACTTTGCCCAGATGTTCACCGAAAATCGTTTTTTCGGTAGCGATCGCATTGGTGATGCCAAACAAGTAACGCTGTCGCTTACCTCGCGCCTGCTCGAGGGGAGTACCGGCGCGGAGCGGTTACGTGTTGCCATAGGTCAGCGTTACAGCTTTAGGACACCGCTGGTAAATCTGGTCAGTCCTGATGTAGTTACCAACAACAAATCAGACATTCTGCTGGCTATCTTGGGTCGGATTACACCGAAGTGGTCGCTGAACAGCGCCTTCCAGTATAACCCCAGCCAAGCGCGCGAAGAGAAATTAAACGTGGGGGCGCGTTACCAGCCGGAAAGCGGCAAGGTACTCAACTTGGGTTACCGCTTTACGCGTGACAGCTTAAGGCAGGTAGACATATCCACCCAGTGGCCATTGTCGAGGCGTTGGAGTGCGATGGCACGCTGGAATTATTCTCTGCAGGATAACCGTATTTTAGAGCTGTTAACCGGGCTTGAGTATAATGAAAGCTGCTGGACAGCACGACTAGTGGTACAACGTTTTGCCACTGCCACCAATGAACTTTCAACCGGTATATTTGCACAATTAGAATTAAATGGTCTGGTCAGAGTAGGCTCAGATCCATTGAATGCTTTGCGCCAGAGCATTGCCGGCTTTACAAAATTGAACCAACCCCCAATTGTAAGTTCAGAGCAGGGATTGCGTTAACAAACTTCATTTAGGAAAAAAGATTATTATGCTGCATATCAAGTTGATGCTGGCAATCCTTCTGTCACTAGCCTGCACGGCAAACATCTCCGCCGCTGGTTTGCAGAAAGTCTCTGGTACAACAAAAAAAATCAAAACACAATCACAGACTAAACCTTCTGCAGCTCCTGCAACTGATGTGCTGGCTCCAGTCACAGCAAAAAAACTACCGTCACAGAATCAAACCCTACCGCCTGTCGTTGATTTGCAAACACCGGACACAACAAAACCAATTACGGTACCAACAGGACCTGTATTGATTGATCAGATTGTGGCTGTGGTAAACAACGATGCGATTACCCGCTACGAGCTTGAAGACCGGCTTGGCATTGTAGAGCGCCAGTTAAAAAAACAGGGTACTGCGTTACCCGATATAGACATGTTGAAAAAACAGTTACTGGAACGCATGATCACGGAAATGTTACAAGTGCAGTTTGCCAAGGAAACGGGCATCCGCATTGACGATATTCAGCTCGACAAGACCATGCAGCGCATCGCCAAGGAAAATAAATTCCCCTCGTTGGCTGAATTTCGCGCCCAATTAGAAAAAGAAAATGTGGACTTCAAAAAATTTCGCGAGGAAATTCGAGGCGAAATTATTTATGCTCGTCTGCGTGAACGGGAAGTAGACAGTAAACTGGTAATCAGCGACGGTGAGGTCGATAATTACCTTAATAACCAGGCCAAGTTAGATAAGGGTGAGGAATTCCACTTAGCACACATTTTGATAGTGGTACCAGAACAGGCCAGTGCCGATAAAATCCAGTCTACCCGACAACGTGCCGATCAAGCCTTGGCACAATTGCGCGGTGGCGCGGAATTCGCGCAAGTGGCTGCGGGATTTTCTGATGCCAAAGATGCCCTGGAAGGCGGTAATCTGGGCTGGCGATCCGCAGATCGTACGCCTGCCATTTTTTTAGGCGTATTGAAAAAGATGGCCCCCGGTGAAATCAGCCCGGTATTTCGTAGCCCTAACGGTTTTCACATTCTCAAACTACTTGAGAAACGCAACAAAGAAAATTCAGTCGTAATCACACAAACTGAAGCACGTCACATTTTGATCAAAACCAGCGAACTGGTGTCAGAGAATGAAGCCAAGAGCCGTCTGTTAATTATCAAGCAGCGAATAGAAAAGGGCGCTGACTTTACCAAACAGGCCAAACTTTATTCCGAGGACGGCAGTGCCGCAAAAGGCGGCGATTTGGGCTGGATTTCACCCGGTGACACGGTGCCTGAATTTGAAGCCGCGATGAATCAATTGGAAATCGGACAGATGAGTGGCGCCGTGCAGTCTACCTTCGGCTGGCATCTGATCCAGGTGTTGGACCGCCGCAACACCGATGTCAGTGTAAAAGAGAAAAAGAAACAGGCGCAAATGGCGATACGTGCCGAAAAATCTGACGCTGCATATCAGGACTGGCTGCGCCAATTACGCGATGGAGCAACCATCGAGTATCGACTCGAACAAACACTCTAATGACGCAAGCCGCTTTGTTAGCTGTTACCGCCGGCGAGCCAGCAGGCATTGGCCCCGACCTTTGTTTGCAATTGGCCCAGCATGAGCAAGCGCTGGTAGTTCTGGCCGACAAGAACTTGCTGCAACAGCGCGCAGCGCTACTTGGCGTCAATATTCACTGGCATGACTATGATCCGGAGAAAATATCACCTCTGCCATGCGGGCATTTACGTGTGCTGCATATGCCAACGGCACAACCCGTTCAAGCTGGTCAGCTCAATTCAGCCAACAGCCCTTATGTTCTCGATCTGTTAATCCGCGCGATGCAAGGCTGCCAGTCAGAAGAATTCGCTGGCATGGTCACGCTGCCTGTACACAAAGGCATTATTAATGATGCTGGCATTCCTTTCACTGGACACACTGAATTTCTAGCGGAAAAGTTGCATACCGAACAAGTGGTCATGATGCTTGTGGGTGGCGGCCTGCGTGTGGCACTAGCCACTACTCACCTGCCTTTGCGGCAGGTAGCTGACGCAATTACCCCTGCATTATTAGAAAATGTTCTGCACATCATTCAACGGGATCTTACCCGGCGTTTTGGCATTGCCCAGCCTCGCATTCTGGTCGCCGGACTCAATCCTCATGCAGGTGAGGGCGGCTATCTGGGACGCGAAGAAATCGACATCATGATTCCAGTGCTAAATCGGTTGTGCGCGCAAGGCATGAATGTCAGCGCACCCCTACCCGCCGACACGCTTTTTACCCCGCAGCGGCTTGCTCAATGTGACTGCGTGCTGGCCATGTACCACGACCAAGGACTGCCGGTATTGAAATACGCCAGCTTCGGGCGAGGGGTGAATGTAACGCTGGGCCTGCCTATCATTCGTACTTCCGTGGATCACGGTACCGCGCTGGAATTGGCCGGTAGTGGGCGCGCCGAGGCAGGCAGTATGTTTGAAGCGATTCAAATGGCAGCAGATATGGCGCAACACGAAAGACTGCATGATCCAGCCCTCCCTTGATTGAGAGATCGTTATTCTCGCGAAAGCAGAAATAAAAAATCCCCGGTACTTCCATGCATACAGCACGTAAAAGATTCGGCCAAAATTTCCTGGTGGATGAACAAATCATCGCCGACATCGTCCGCGCGATCCGCCCGGAAGCGGCGGATATCATGGTGGAAATCGGCCCTGGCCTGGGTGCGCTGACTCGTCCATTGCTACAACGGCTTAATCAGCTGCATGTAGTGGAGATCGATCGCGACATTATCACTCACCTGAAAAAAGACTACCCACAGGACAAGCTGATCATCCATGCGGGCGATGCACTTAAATTTGACCTGGCGCAATTGCCCGCACCCTTGCGCATTGTCGGCAATCTGCCCTATAACATTTCTTCGCCGCTGTTGTTCCACTTCTCAGACTACTGTGAGCGCATACACGACATGCACTTTATGTTGCAGAACGAAGTCGTGGAGCGCATGGTGGCTGAACCATCCACCCCAGCCTATGGCCGCTTGTCGGTGATGCTGCAATACCGTTTCTACATGGAAAAATTGCTCGACGTTCCGCCGGAATCTTTCCGCCCCTCACCCAAAGTGGATTCCGCCATTGTGCGCATGATCCCGCTGCCAGCAAGCGAAGTGCTGGTGCAAAACGAAAAACTATTTGCACAAATTGTCGCGGCAGCGTTTGGACAACGGCGCAAGACCCTGCGTAACACGCTCAAGGCCTATTTGACGGAAGATGATTTTGTTCGGCTGGGAATAGATGCGCAACTGCGCGCAGAAAACTTGGGAGTAGCGGAGTTCGCGCGCATCACCAATGAATGCAGTTGAAGAAACCAGCGTCTTATTGGAATCATGAAAATCAATATTCACCTGGTAAGATTCCCGCACCAATAAACAAATGGCTTTCAGTTAAAAACTGAAAGCCATTTGTTTATTGGTGCGCCCGAAGAGATAAAACTGGGCAATGGAAAGCATCTATTTTTCTGCACTGAGTGATGCCTCCTAGCTGAGATCAGTGTGAGAGACTTCGATAATCTTATAACTCTTTAAAAGCCCAGTTCTAGTTGTATTCCGATAGACACGGCAATACACCGTGATCCACTCACTGGTGTAATCTTTTAGCGCATTTGCGGCCAAGCTTGCGGTTACCAATGATACTAAGTAATTAGAGCGGCATGAATCTGACAGTTCAAAGGTAATTGGTCGCCCTTCTTGCGTCACATATATTCGCCCCTTGAAAGTATTACTGTTGTAACTAGATATACGACCATTAATTACCGTTGTTTCAACGTCAGTAATAGATTCGTGAATATATTCATACGTATCTAAGGTAAACGGAATGCCTATAGGGATTCTTTGTGATTGGATGTCAGCAATTATGTTTGCGCTTGATGCAGTTTGTGTTTTAAAAATTGGACGGTGAATTTCTGTTATTGCAGTAGAGCATTTCTCTATGAGGGCATCCACTTTATGTGGCTCTAGGTTGATTTGTTCACCTTTTAGCTTCTTATGATCTTCGATCAGTTGGCCAATCGACTTATCGTAGTCAACATGAACTCCAAGGTTCGCTTTTAATACATAGTCATATAAAGAATAAACAATATGACCAACTGGGGTATCCTGTGGAGCAGTTCCTAATGTGTATAAACCACTTGCAAGTACGGCAGCTACTATCTGCCAACTTCCATCCTCTGCAGGTGAAGCAAGAATTTGAGCGCCTTTCAAGGCGGGTGCTTGGGTAATTATTTCTCCATTTATAACGAGATGTGTTGTTAGGGCGATAGAGCGTTGAAATCCAATTAGGGCTTGAGATACGTCATATAGATCAATTTGGTGATTATCTGCATCTTTTCCTTCGTAGGACAAAATAAATTTGACTGTATTAATCATTTATTCACCTTACAAAGATAACCTATCATTTATTAGGAATACATTAATCCGTGATTTAACTTCCCCCGTTCAAGTAACACGGGGGGCTATAAATACATCAACCCCGTAATCTAGCAGCAAAACCCCCTCGCTACTAGAATATATATTAAGGCCAAATAAAATAGCAGCGCTCCTGATCGGATTATCCATTACAAATCACATAAAGCCGAAATCGAAATTTTCGCTATACTCGACATTGGCAGTATGTGCGTTGACCGATTGAATAACCATAACGGAGATCAGCCTGATGAAGCCTACTTTGGAGTTGACAGCGGATGCATTACAGCGACGCGCCTTTCTCAAATTTCTCAGGCAAGCGAGCGCCTTGGGCGCTGCAACCGCATTCGGCAGCAAAGCATTGACGGCACTTGCCGGAGAATCCGGTCATGTCACACTGCCGTTCGAAAATGGTGAGCGTGATCTCGTTGCCTATCCGCAAAAGCGTCCGCTAATTTTGCACACCGCCCGCCCACCCCAGCTGGAAACCCCATTCAGCGTATTCAATGAGGGGGTGATTACGCCCAACGACGCGTTCTTCGTACGCTATCACTGGAGCGGTATCCCCACCTCGATTGATCCGTTGACCTATCGGTTGCGCATCGGCGGTAACGTCAACTCACCGCTCGATTTGTCGCTCGCCGACCTCAAGCAAATGGCGGATACGGTCGATCTGGTTGCTGTTAACCAGTGTTCCGGTAACAGCCGGGGCCATTTTATGCCGCGCGTCAACGGCGGCCAGCTTTCGAACGGTGCCATGGGTAACGCGCGCTGGACCGGCATTCCACTGCGCAAGGTGTTGGAAAAATCGGGCGTAAAAGCAGGCTCGGTGCAGGTCGCATTCAATGGCCTCGACACGCCGCCGGTAGGTAATGCGCCCGATCTTATCAAGGCGCTTAATATCGATCACGCGCTTGACGGTGAAGTGATGCTGGCGTGGCAAATGAATGGCGCAGACCTTCCTTTACTGAATGGCTATCCAGTGCGACTGGTCGTCCCCGGCTACTACGGCACTTATTGGGTGAAACACGTGTCCGATATTACGGTAACCGGCAAGGTATTCGATGGATTCTGGATGAGCAAGGCCTATCGCATTCCAGACAATCCGTGCGCCTGCATCGAGCCGGAAAAAGAGTCTGCCAAGACCACGCCGATCAACCGCATGAACGTACGTTCGTTCATAACCAGCCTGACCAATGGCATGCAAATCAAGAGCGGACGCCAAGTCATCGTGCGCGGGATCGCCTTTGATGGCGGGTACGGCGTAACCGAGGTTGCATTTTCGCCCGACGGCGGCCAGAACTGGCAGACCGCTCAACTGGGCAAGGATCTGGGCCGGTACTCCTTTCGCGAATGGAGCGTGGCGTTTACGGCAAAACGCAAAGGGAACCATGAATTGCTGGTGCGTGCGATCAACCGGATCGGCCAGGGGCAACCTCTCAGCCCATTGGTAAACCCTGGCGGCTATATGCGCAATGTGGTCGAGTCAACCCACGTTGTTGCTGTTTAAGGAGAAACGCATGAGACACATCCTGATTCGCATCCTGCTGGCGGCGAGTGCTCTCGCACCCTACTCTGCAATCGCCCTCGATATTCAGCTGCCGCCTGAAACCGCTGTGTTCAAGCCGAGCGAACTGCCCGGTTACACATTGGTTCAACGCAATTGCACGATTTGCCACTCGGTTCATTACATCCAGTCGCAGCCGCCTACTTCGCCACGCAGCTATTGGGAGGCCACCGTCAAAAAAATGAGGGTGCCATTTGGTGCAAAGTTTCCAGACGAAGATATCCCTGCCATTGTCGACTATCTGGTCAAAACCTATGGTGCCGAACGTAACAGCAAGACGATGGCGCTAAACACAGCGAACAAACCAGCGATCATCGTGCCCATGGCAGCGTCTAGCCTCGCCGACGCAAAAACACTGCTCGCTGCTAACAATTGCTTGGCATGCCATGCAATCGACAACAAGATCGTAGGACCAGCCTTCCGGGACGTGGCGGCAAAATATGCCTCCAAGACCAATGCGGCTGCGCTGGTAGCGCGCAACATCCGCGATGGTGGTGCCAACAAATGGGGGCCGGTGTCAATGCCGGCGTTCGGGAAACTGAGCGATGCTGAGGCCGATACCCTCGCACATTATGTCTTATCTCAATAATTTTTCCGGCGCGTTTACGCCCCCCATCTTTTGGCATCGGGATCAACACCAAACACCGTCAAAGTGCATGGGCAAGCCCACTTTTTAATGCATACAAACTTGTTCTAATGATGCAAGAAGCGTACTATTACCATATGAAAAAACTAATCATAACTTTGACCGCCTTGTTGTTAACTTTGAATGGGGCATGGGCGGATACGCCGAAGAAGGCTGACGTGCCAAGCGCCCCACTGGTAAAATTACCCCCTGGTTACATCATCAGCGGAGGGCTCATTTGGGCACCCATTACAGCTACCACCGTCACCTTGGCAGAGGCTAGAAATATCTGCTCAACATCCACGGCGCTGGGATATAAATGGCGTCTGCCAACTAAAGATGAACTGATCGCGCTCACTCGCTATGATGGGCGTACGCCAAGTGTTCGCCAAACGCTTATTTACTACACTGATGCTTCAACCCTACGTTCACAGGGTTGGACGCTGTACGACGTTTGGTCATCTACTCCGGGCACTGTTGTGGGTATGCAGTTTATCGTCAACCTGGAGGGTGGCATCGCTAACTACGGTGACGAAAACGGCGTCAGCCACGTGTCTTGTGTTAAGTAGCGCGTAAAGTTGGGCTGAAGAAATGAAGCCCAACAGATCTCACTAAATCGGTTCAATGCGCCGCTTCCCAGTTTTCGCCTTCACCCAGTCCTACTTCGAGCGGCACCTTCAACTTAGTCACGTGGCACATTAGCCCGGGTAGCTTTTCTTTTACCAGTGCCAATTCATTCTCCGGCACTTCGAGCACCAGTTCATCGTGAACTTGCATGATCAGTCGCGTATGCATCTGTTCGCGCTCTATCCAGTTTTGCACTGCGGCCATTGCCAGCTTTATTAAGTCTGCTGCAGTGCCCTGCATGGGGGCATTTATGGCGGCACGTTCAGCGGCCTGGCGACGCATACCGTTGCCACCGTTAATTTCTGGTAGCCACAATCTGCGCCCGAATACCGTTTCCACGTAACCTTGCTGTTTAGCTTGCTGACGCGTGCGCTGCATGTAGTCGGCCACGCCGGGGTAGCGCATGAAATAGAGATCAATATATTGCTGCGCGGCGCTACGCTCGATATTGAGCTGTGAAGCCAGGCCAAAGGCTGACATACCGTAGATAAGACCAAAGTTGATGACCTTGGCATAACGGCGTTGCTCATTGCTCACGGCGTCTAGCGGAGTAGAAAAAACTTCCGCCGCAGTAGCACGATGGATATCTTCTGCATTCGCGAATGCCCTGAGCAAACCCTGATCATCGGACAGGTGTGCCATGATGCGCAATTCGATTTGCGAATAATCGGCAGAGACGATACGGCTACCGGGCGGTGCGATGAAGGCTTCACGAATGCGGCGCCCTTCCACTGTACGTACCGGGATGTTCTGCAAATTAGGATCGCTGGAAGCTAATCGTCCTGTCACTGCCACCGCCTGCAAGTAACTGGTATGCACGCGCCCGGTTTCACGATTCACCACTTGCGACAACTTGTCGGTATACGTAGATTTAAGTTTTGCCATGCCACGATATTCGAGCAGGAGTTTGGGTAACGGATAATCCAGCGCCAGTTCCTGCAATACCTCTTCGTCAGTGGAGGGCGTGCCGCTGGGCGTTTTTTTCTTGACCGGCAGGCCAAGTTTGTCGAACAGGATTTCCTGGATTTGCTTGGGCGAGTTAAGATTAAATGGTTGCCCCGCCGCTGCGTATGCCTGTGTTTCAATATTAATAAGTTTTTCGCCCAGTTCGCGACTCTGCCGCGCCAACTTGACGCTGTCTATCAATACCCCATTGCGCTCCATGATATAGAGCACTTGTCTTGCGGGTAGCTCTATATTGCGGTATACCTCATCCAACCTGTCTTGCATCCTGATCTGCGGCATGAGGGTTTGATGCAGTTGCAGCGTGATGTCAGCTTTCTCTGCTGCGTAGTTTGTAGCGCTTGCCAGGTCCACTTGATCAAAGCAAATTTGTTTGGCACCCTTGCCCACGACTTCGACATAACTGATGGTCTTCACGCCAAGATGTCGCAGTGCAAGGCTGTCCAAGTCGTGCGACTTGTGACTTTCCAGCACGTAAGATTGCAACAGTGTGTCTTCAGCAATGCCCGCAAGCTGAATAGTATGGTTGGCAAAAACGTGTTGATCATATTTGAGATCTTGTCCCAGTTTTTTGTGTTGCGTGCTTTCCAGCCACGGCTTGAGTTTTAATAGCGCATGCTCCCGGCTGAGTTGATCCGGCATCCCGGGATAATTATGTGCCAGTGGCAGATAGGCTGCGTGATGGGGTTGGATGGCAAATGAGATACCCACCAACTGCGCGGTCATCATGTCCAGGGCAGTGGTTTTAGTGTGTATGCTCACTAATTTGGCCTGCAGGATTTTTTCCAGCCAGGTGTCGAGTTGCTTGTCCGTCAAAATCGTTTCGTATTGCACCGAAGCAGGTACAGGCGATTCTTCGGCAAACATGCTGGCTTGCCGCATCCCATCCTCTTCCTCCGTTTTTTTTGCTAAGGGCGAAGGTGCGACGGAAGAAAGTTCGCGTAGCCAACTTTTAAAACCACAATGTTCAAATAAACTACGAAGTTGCGCATTGTCCTGTGGTGGCGCCACCAATTCATCAAAATGTACGGGCAATTCAACATCACACTTTACGGTAATCAGCACGCGGCCTTGCGGTAACCAGTCCAGCGCGTTACGTAGGTTATCCCCTATCACTCCGGAAATTTCGTGTGCATGCGCCATTAAATTATCCAGTGTGCCATATTGGTTTAGCCATTTGACAGCAGTTTTGGGGCCAACCTTAGGTACGCCCGGCACGTTGTCTACCGTGTCACCGGTCAGGGTAAGGTAATCGACAATATGTTCGGGCGACAAGCCAAATTTAGCCAGCACACCCGCTTCGTCCAGCGTTTCATTGCTCATGGTGTTAACGAGTTGCACTTGGCTGTTTACTAGTTGCGTAAGATCTTTATCGCCAGTGGAAATAATGCAACGTGCGCCCCCTACTGTTGCTTGCTGCGCCAGGGTACCGATCACATCGTCCGCTTCCACTCCGTCAATCGTCAGGATATTCCAGCCGGAGGCGGCAATAAGCTGATGCAGTGGTGCAATTTGCGCGGCAAGAGCCTCTGGCATGGCAAGGCGATGCGCTTTGTAGTCGGCATATAAGTCATCGCGAAAGGTTTTGCCTTTAGCGTCGAATACGCAGGCGCTATAATCCGCCGGGTAATCGGCGCGCAAGCGGCGTAACATGTTAAGCACACCGTAGATGGCCCCGGTTGGCTCACCATGCGGACTGCGCAAATCAGGCATTGCATGAAATGCGCGATAAAGATAAGACGAGCCATCAACCAGTAACAATGTTTTCATTTTTTGTAAAAGGGTTCTTTAATCATGAGTAATCAGCCCAAATTGCCTTCTTCAAAATTACCGGAAGTATGGAATTCAAAAGAGGCATGGCGTGTGTTCGGCATTATGTCAGAATTTGTATCTGCCACTGACCGACTGAATATTATCCAACCGGCTGTCAGCATTTTTGGTAGTGCACGCACCAAACCAAATCATCCATACTACAAAAAAGCCGAAGAAATTGCTCGGTTGCTATCCGACGCAGGTTTTTCCGTTATTTCAGGCGGCGGCCCCGGTGTTATGGAAGCCGCCAACAAAGGCGCATTCTATGGCAAGTCACCCAGTGTAGGGCTGAACATCCAATTACCGCATGAACAACACAACAATCCCTACCAAAATATCAGCCAGACTTTTCAGCATTTTTTTGTGCGCAAGGTCATGTTCGTTAAATTTGCCAGTGCGTATGTAGTTATGCCGGGTGGCTTCGGTACACTGGACGAGCTGATGGAAGCCCTTACGCTGGTGCAGACCGGCAAGACCCGTCGCATTCCCATTATTCTGGTGGGCAGTGAATTTTGGCGCGGTATGTTGGATTGGTTCCAACAAGCACTACTCACCGAAGGCATGATCAGCCCGCAGGACATGGATTTGATTCAGGTCATCGATAATTCAGCAGAAGTCGTCAGCGCTATTTTCAATCATTACGAGACTCGTGGCTTTGAGCTTTCCGAAGCTGAGCGTGAAATGCAGTTGAATCTGTGATGGACGCAAAAATGTTGGAACAAGCACAAAGAATGAGGCGTTTTAAACAGTCTTTTTCTTGCTTATCAGCTAGAATGCAGTCATGAAAAATCTCCGGGGGAATATGATGCGCCTGATTATCACCTTATTCCTGAGCGGTCTGCTCAGTACAGCTTCCGCCGCACCGCTTCAGCCCCCTGGTCTGCAACCCTTACCATCACCGCCACCGCTTGATACCCAGGCCCCTGATGCTAATTTGTTGCCATTGCCACCCCAGTTGCCCAACTTGCCCGTTGAAGACGGCGCGCCAGATGCTGCTCTGGGTCACGAGATTACGCCCACCAAACCGGCTGAACAGACTGTGGAAGAGTTCCGCATGGGCGGAAAACTTTATATGATCAAGATTACTCCAAAAGTTGGACCACCCTATTATTTGGTGGATGATCTTGGCGATGGCAAATTTTCACATTATCAAAATCTGGATCCAGGTTTTCGTCCTCCCCGCTGGGTTATTCATAGATTCTGATACGAGTTCCAAAATATGGCAGTTTTTACCCGTGTCACTGAGCCAGAACTGGTTTCTTGGCTGAACAATTATTCGCTAGGCCAACTGCTAGAGTTGCAAGGAGTTGCCTCAGGTATCGAGAACACCAACTACTTTGTCACTACCGACAATGGTCGTTTCGTACTGACGCTGTTCGAAAAACTTGCTGCCAGCGAACTGCCGTTCTACCTCAATCTAATGTCTCATTTGGCTCATCACGACGTTCCTTGCCCCAGCCCGGTGGCCAATCGCCATAACCAATTCTTGGGTGAACTGAATAGCAAACCTGCGTGTATTGTCAGTCGTTTACCAGGCAAGTCGTTGATGAATCCCGAGGTAATTCACTGTGCCGCTATAGGCGAAATACTGGGCCGATTACACAATGCATCGCAAAGTTTTGCGGGAACCATGTCCAACGCACATGATGCAACCTGGCGTGCCTGGGCCGCGCCACAGGTAACACCGTTTCTATCACCGCAAGACGCAGCACTTCTGGAGAGCGAAGTTGCATTCCACGGGGCGCACACGCTTGCCGCGTTACCGCAAGGCGTGATCCACGCTGATCTATTCCGCGACAACGTACTGTTTGATGGTACGAACATCGGCGGCCTGATCGATTTCTATTTCGCCTGTAACGATAGTCTCTTATACGATGTAGCCATCACCGTGAACGACTGGTGCATGGGCACAGACAGCACGCTGGACGAGGCACGCACTCAAGCCTTACTCCAAGCCTACCATGCAGTACGGCCAATGCAAAAAGAAGAGCGAATTGCCTGGCCCATTGCCTTACGGGCAGCCGCGCTGCGTTTCTGGCTATCGCGCCTGTACGATATGCACTTGCCCCGTGAAAATGAACTGATACACGCTCACAATCCAGATCAATTTAAATACATTCTGCAACGGCACATCGCCACAAACAGTAATGTTATTTGGCTATAACGAGGCAAACATGGAGGCACGAAAAGTAAATATTGCCAATGGCTGGCTGTGGATAAAGCAAGGGTACTGGCTATTCAAAAAAAGCCCCGTATTGTGGGTGGTTCTAGCAACCGTCGGGGTAACCGGGCTACTCGGTATTGCCAGCATCCCGGTAATCGGCGACCCCTTAGCCACCCTATTGTTCCCAGTACTACTCGCGGGCTATATGTGTGGTTGCCATGCGCTGGAGCATGACAAAGAACTGGAGCTAGCGCATTTATTCGCTGGATTCCACAACAATACTTCGCAACTAGTCACATTAGGCGGCATCAGCCTGATTAGCCAAATGTTGATATTAGGCGTAATGATGCTTACCGGCGGCGCTACTCTAGTAAGTATTCTAATGAGCAGCAAGACAGCGAACAACCCGGAAATACTGGCACAAGCCGTTGCCGGCGCGGGCATTGCACTGATGTTGGGCATGGTATTGTTCAGCGTGTTACTGATGTCGATGCAGTTTGCTCCAATGCTGATAATCTTTGAGAAAATGTCGCCTATTAACGCGCTGAAAGCCAGTCTTTCAGCCTGTCTACGCAATATCCTCCCACTATCGTTATATGGCGGAATGATGCTACTTTTCATGATGATCGCCACCATGCCACTGATGCTGGGCTGGCTCGTTTTACTGCCCGTGATGATTAGCTCAATGTACGCCATCTATCGTAATTTATTTCCGACTCCAACAGAAATAGCGATGGCGCTTGAAAGCGAAATAATTACACGCGACCAGCAGTAACCCAGCCATAGGTTCAGCTTATTATTGCAGTTGATCCAGCATCCAGTCCACCTGGACAAACCGACACAGTCGTCACAATTCGTCTATCACCCGCCGTGACGCTATTGGCGCCACATAGTTGATAAGACCGCATATCTGCGGGCTTATCAGGAGGCAACAAAGTAAAACCACATGGCTATCAAGAAATCCGACCTTTATTCCTCCCTCTGGGCCTCCTGCAACGAGCTGCGCGGCGGCATGGATGCCAGCCAGTACAAGGACTACGTCCTGTTCCTGCTGTTCATCAAGTACATCAGTGACAAGTACGGCAACAGCGACGACTTCGCCCCGCCGGTCACGATCCCGAAGGGGGCCAGCTTCAAAGACATGATCGCTCTCAAGGGCAAGCCCGACATCGGCGACAAGATCAACACCCAGATCATCCAGCCGCTGATCGATGCCAACACACGGCTGGCCCGCAGCGACTTCCCCAACTTCAACGACCCGGAAAAACTGGGCGAAGGTGCGGCGCTGGTCGAGCGCCTGACCAACCTGATCGGCATCTTCCAGAACCCTGTTCTCGACTTCTCGCAGAACCGCGCCGAGCACGACGACATCCTCGGTGACGCCTACGAGTTCCTGATGCGGCACTTCGCCAGCGAATCGGGTAAATCCAAAGGTCAGTTTTACACCCCGTCCGAAGTCAGTCGCGTCATCGCCAAGGTGATCGGCATCGCACCGGAGAACACAAAAGCCTCCACCACCGCCTACGACCCCACCTGCGGTTCGGGATCTCTGCTGTTGAAGATGGCCGCGCAGGCGGGCAAGCACATCACGCTGGAAGGGCAGGAAAAGGACGTGACGACGGCGGGTCTCGCCCGCATGAACATGATCCTGCACGACTTCCCGACCGCCAACATTCTCTCCGGCAACACGCTGGCAGCGCCCAAGTTCAAGGATGGCGATAGTCTGCGCACCTACGATTATGTTGTCGCCAATCCGCCGTTTTCCGACAAGACCTGGAGCACCGGTCTGACGCCAGCCAATGACCCCTTCCAACGCTTCGCCTGGGGCGAGCCCCCGGCCAAACAGGGCGATTACGCCTACCTGCTGCACATCCTGCGCAGCCTGAAAGCCAGCGGCAAAGGCGCCTGCATCCTGCCGCACGGAGTGCTGTTCCGGGGTAATGCCGAAGCCGTGATCCGCGAGCAGCTCGTCCGCTCCGGCATCCTCAAGGGCATCATCGGCCTGCCGGCCAACCTGTTCTACGGCACCGGCATCCCCGCCTGCATCCTGATGCTGGACAAGGAGAACGCCGCCGCCCGCAAGGGCGTGTTCATGATCGACGCCAGCAAGGGCTACATCAAAGACGGCAACAAGAACCGCTTGCGCGAGCAGGACATCCACCGCATTGTCGATACTTTTACCAAGCAGGCCGACACCCCGCGCTACGCCCGCATGGTGCCGTTCGCCGAGATCGCCGACGCGAAGAATGACTTCAACCTCAACCTGCCGCGCTATATCGATAGCACTGAGCCGGAAGACTTGCAGGACATCGATGGCCACCTGCGCGGCGGCATCCCCGAGCGCGACCTCGACGCGCTGGGCGACTACTGGCAAGTGCTGCCCGGCGTACGCGCCACCCTGTTTGCATCGCTGCGCCCCGGCTACGCCTGCCTGAAGCTGCCGCTGCCCGAGGTTAAGCCTGCCATCTTCGGTCACCCCGAATTCACCGCCTTCAACCAGGCCGCCACCCGGCGCTTTGCCGACTGGCGCGCCGCCGTCACGCCGCAGCTCACCGGCTTCGCCAAGGACGGCCACCCCAAGGTGCTGATCGAGTCCATCGCCGAGGCGTTGCTCGCAGGCTTCAAACCTGCCCCACTACTCGACGCCTACGACATCTACCAGCACCTGATGGACTACTGGGCCGAGACGATGCAGGACGACGCCTACCTGATCGCCGCCGATGGCTGGATCGCCAAGCCGGCCCGCATCGTCGAAACCGACAAGAAAGGCAAGACCAAGGACAAGGGCTGGGCCTGCGACCTGATCCCTAAGCCGTTTATTGTCGCCCGCTATTTCGCCAAGGAGCAGGCCGCCATCGAGGCCAAGCAGGCAGAACTGGAAGCGGCCACCGCCAGCCTTGCCGAACTGGAAGAGGAACATGGCGGCGAAGAAGGCACGCTCGGCACGCTCGACAAAATCGCCAAGACCGAGGTCAATGCCCGACTCAAGGAGATCAAGCACGACAAGGAGGCCAAGGACGAGATTGCCGTGCTCAAGGGCTGGCTGGAACTCAATGATGCCGAGACCGCCCTCAAGCGCGCCGTGAAAGAGCAGGAAGCAGCGTTCGATACGCTGGCCTACGAGCAATACCCCAAGCTCACCGAGGCCGAAATCAAAACGCTGGTGGACGACAAGTGGATGGCTCGGCTGCAAGCCGCCGTGCAGGGTGAGCTGGATCGCGTCTCGCAGACCCTCACCGGCCGCATTCGCGAACTGGCCGAACGCTACGCCATCCCGCTGCCGCAGCTGACCGACGAGGTGGAGATGCTCGCCGCCCGCGTGGATGAACACCTCAAAAAGATGGGTGCGGTATGAAAGTGAGGCCCGGCTACAAGCAGACTGAGGTGGGTGTGATCCCAGAAGAGTGGAAGGTAATGTCCTTTGCTAAACTCTTCGAATTCCGAAACGGTGTCAACGCTGACAAAGCCTCCTATGGTCAAGGGGTTCGCTTTATCAATGTCTTAGAGCCGATAACGTATTCGCATATCTATGGCCCAGAAATTACGGGGCAGGTCACGTTGCCTGAAACTGTTTTTAGTTCTTACATAGTCCGACGAGGCGATGTTCTATTTAATCGCACGTCTGAGACTCAAAATGAGGTTGGTTTAGCAGCTACTTATCTTGGAACTGAACGAGTCGTGTTTGGTGGGTTCGTTATTCGTGGGCGACCGATTGACCAAAGTCTCGATTCCATTTATTCGGGCTACGCACTTCGAGCGCCCATTATCCGATCGCAAATTATTCCAATGGGACAAGGCGCGATACGTGCCAACATCGGTCAACAAAACCTGAGCCTAATTGTTGCGCCAGTTCCTCATCTCACTGAACAACGCGCCATCGCGGCGGCGTTGAGCGATGTGGATGCGCTGCTGGGTGGGCTGGAGCGGCTCATCGCCAAGAAGCGCGACCTCAAACAGGCCGCCATGCAGCAACTCCTCACCGGATCAACCCGCCTCCCCGGCTTCAGCGGGGAGTGGGAGATGAAGACGCTCTTCGATTTGGCTGAGCGTAAAAAAGAACTGTTTGACGACGGCGACTGGATTGAATCCGAGCACATTACGATGGAAGGAATTCGGTTGATTCAGACCGGGAACATTGGAGTTGGCAGCTTTATCGAGAAGGAGCCCAAAAAGTTTATATACGAGAAATCGTTCACGTCGCTGCGATGCAAGCAACTGAGGACGGGTGATTTACTTGTGTGTCGATTGGCTGACCCTGCCGGTAGAGCCTGTGTGCTGCCTGACATCGGTGAAGAACGAATCGTCACATCCGTTGACGTGACGATCTTTCGTCCGCCACTTAAAATGGCCGATCGGGTTTTTCTCGCGAACGTCTTTTCAACACCCGAATGGTTCCGGGTTGTGAGTGATCTGAGCGGGGGAACTACACACAAGCGCATTTCACGCGGTGCCCTCGGGCGAATTGCTATCAAGCTTCCACCCCTCGCCGAACAAACCGCCATCGCCGCTGTGCTCTCTGACATGGACGCCGAATTGTCGGCGCTAGTGGCACGGTGCGACAAGACCCGCGACCTCAAGCAAGCCATGATGCAGGAACTGCTCACCGGCAGGATACGCCTCGTATGAAACCCCTGCGGCTCTTCATCAGCAGTGTGCAGAAGGAATTTGCCGCCGAGCGAAAAGCCTTGCGCGATTACCTGCGCGGCGATGCCTTGCTGCGGCGTTTTTTCGAGCCATTTCTGTTCGAGGAAATGCCCGCCGCCGACCGCCGTGTCGATGCGGTGTATCTGGATGAAGTGGCGGCCTGTGATATCTATGTCGGCCTGTTCGGAGACGACTACGGCTTGGAGGATGCCGAAGGCGTGTCGCCGACAGAACGCGAGTTCACGCAGGCAACACACCTGAACAAGTACCGGCTGATTTTCGTCAAGGGGGCGACGGACGAGAAGCGCCACCCCAAGATGCGGGCGCTGATCGGACAGGCCGGCGGCGAGCTGATACGGCGGCGCTTTGTTTCGCCCGCCGAGTTGATCGGGGCGCTGTATGCCGCCTTGGTGCAGTATCTGGAAGACCATGAGTTGATTCGCAATGGCCCCTTCGACGCCGCACCCTGCGCCCGGGCGACGCTGGCGGATCTGGACGAAGAACGAATGGCAACCTTTCTGCGCCGCGCCCGGCGGGCACGCGGTTTTCCGCTGCCGGAAGAAGCTACCGGGGCGGAGTTGCTGGCCCATCTCAACCTGCTTAACGAGGGGCGTCCGTCCCATGCCGCCGTGCTGCTGTTCGGGCGGCAGCCGCAACGCTTCCTGATTTCGTCGGAAGTGAAGTGCGCGCATTTTCATGGCACCGAGGTGGCGAAGCCGATCCCGTCGTATCAGGTCTACAAGGGCACGGTGTTCGACCTGGTGGACCAGGCGGTGGATTTTGTGATGTCCAGGATCAATCTCTGGGTAGGCACGCGCGCCGAAGGTCCGCAGGTGCCGGTGGTCTACGAAATTCCGCGCGAGGTGGTGGCCGAGGCCATCGTCAACGCGGTGGCGCATCGCGATTACGCAAGCAATGGCAGCGTGCAGGTGATGCTCTTCGCCGACCGGCTGGAGGTGTGGAACCCCGGCGGCCTGCCGCCCTCGCTGACGCTGGCCAAGCTGCGCCTGCCCCATGGCTCGGTGCCGGCCAATCCCTTGCTGGCCGAGCCGCTCTACCTGACCAAGTATATCGAACGCATGGGCACCGGCACCCGCGACATGATTCGCCGGTGCCGCGAGGCGGGGCTGGCAGAGCCGGGTTTTGCGGTATCGGATGGATTTGTCACGACAGTCTGGCGCAAGGCGGGGGAAGTTGCTGCCGCACAGCCAGTCACAGGGGAAGTCACGGGGGAAGTCACGGGGGAAGTCACGGGGGAAGTCACGGGGGAAGTCAAAAAGCTGGTGCTGATCTGCCGCGACAGCATGAGCCGCAAATCCTTGCAGGATGCGCTATCGCTGAAGGGTGAGGAAAACTTCCGGGTTCTTTACCTCGTGCCGGCGCTCAAGGCCGACTTGATTGAAATGACCATCCCCGACAAACCCAAGAGCAGCCAGCAGAAATACAGGCTGACCGCCGAGGGCAAAAAATTGCAAGCAACCCTTTTGAAAACGGGCAAAGCATGACCATCGTCGGCCAGCACAAAGAGAAAATCCATGACTGAACAACTTCGCTCCGAACGCAAGACGCAGAACCGCGTCATTGCCCTGTTCACCGACAAGACGCGGGCTGATTGCCTCGGTTATCGCTATCTCGGCGACTGGAGCAAGCGCCCAAGTGAGGGGATAGCCAACCGCCCCATCGAGGCGGAGCTGCTGCGCGACAACCTCGCGGCTCGTGGCTATTCCGACGCCCACATTGCCGCCGCCTTGCATAAGCTTGAAACGGCGGCCGACGCCACCGGCATCACGCTCTACCAGGCCAATCTGCGCACCTACCAATTGCTGCGCTACGGGGCGGATGTGCAAGTCGCCGCCGGGCAACCTCACGACAAAGTACATCTGATCGACTGGGCCAACCCCGAGAAGAACGACTTTGCCTTGGCCGAGGAGGTGACGCTCAAGGGCGGCTACCAGCGCCGCCCGGACATCATGCTCTACCTCAACGGCATCACCATCGCGGTGATCGAGCTTAAACGCAGCTCGGTGGAGCTGGCCGACGGGGTGCGCCAGCTCATCACCAACCAGGAAGAAATTTTCAACAAAGGCTTTTTCAGCACGGTGCAGCTAGTGCTGGCGGGCAGCGATTCGCAGGGGCTGCGCTACGGCACGACCGGCACGCCGGAGCAGTTTTTCGTGGCGTGGAAGGACGAGGCCCCGGCAGAGGCCGGTGCAACACCCGCCGCCGGAGGACTGCTCGACCGTCCGCTGGCGCAGCTTTGTAACAAAACCCGGCTGCTCGACCTGATGTGCAATTTCATCATCTTCGACGCGGGCCAGAAGAAGGTGCCGCGCCCGCACCAATATACCGGAGTGAAGGCGGCGCAGGAGCGCATCACCAGGCACGAGGGCGGGGTGATCTGGCACACCCAGGGCAGCGGCAAGAGCATCCTGATGGTGCTGATCGCCAAGTGGCTGCTGGAGCACGACCCCGAAGCGCGCATCCTGGTCATCACCGACCGCGACGAGCTGGACAAGCAGATTGTCGGGGTGATGCGTAATGCGGGCGTGATTGGCGAAAACTCGCCTTCGCCGCGCATTACTTCGCGGGCGGATTTTGTGCAGAAACTCGGCGCGACCACGACACGACTGATGTGCACGCTGATTCACAAATTCGATGTGGCCGACCTGAAAGGCCCGGCGCCTGCGGTGCATGGCCGCTTTTATGTGTTCGTGGACGAGTGCCATCGCACCCAGGGCGGCGACATGAACAAGCAGATGAAGCGCTGGCTGGAGGGCGCGATCTTCATCGGCTTCACCGGCACGCCGTTGCTACGCCGCGACAAGCTGATGACGCGAGATGTGTTCGGCACCTACATTCACACCTACAAGTTCCATCAGGCGGTGGCCGACAAGGTGGTGCTCGACCTGAAGTACGAGGCGCGCGACGTACCGGAGCGACTGACCTCGCAGACGAAAATCGACGAATGGTTCGAGCAGAAGACCAGAAACCTCAACAATTTCCAGAAGGCTCTGGTGCGCAAGCGCTGGGCGACGATGGAAGAACTGATGAGTGCGGCGGGGCGCAAACGCGAAATCATTGCCGACATCATCGGCGACTTCGCCCTCAAACCGCGCCTGAACAATGACCGGGGCACGGCGATCCTGGTGGCGGCCTCGATCTACGATGCCTGCCACTATTTCCGGCTGTTCCAGAACACGACCTTTGGCCCCTACTGCGGGATCATCACGTCGTTTGAACCGAACCACAACGCGATTTCCCGCGAGCCGGCCAACAGCGACGAGCGCTACAAATTCGACACCTACACACAGCATGTCTTGAAGGACTTCCCGACAACCGAGAAGTACGAGACAAAGATGAAGCGCCGCTTTATCGAGGAGCCGGCGAACCTGAAACTCTTGATCGTGGTGAGCAAGCTGCTGACCGGCTTCGACGCGCCAAGCTGCACCTACATTTACCTCGACAACGAACTGCGCGACCATAACCTGTTCCAGGCCATCTGCCGCACCAACCGGCTGGACGGCGACGACAAGGACTACGGCCACATCGTCGATTTCAAGAAACTCTTCGGCGACGTGCAGCAGGCCATCGCGGTGTATAGCTCCGATGAGCTGGACATCGACCAGGGCAACGGTGGCGACAACAACGTGCATCTCAAGAACTGGCTGGAAGAGGGCAAAAAACAACTCGACAACGCCCGTCAGGCGCTGCGCTACTTGTGCGAGCCGGTGCCGCTGCCGCGCGAGGAGGAGCAGTACCTGCATTACTTCTGCGGCGATGCCGCCAACGCGAACGCATTGACCGAAACCGAGGCGCTGCGGGTGTCGTTCTACAAGTCGGTGGCGATCTTGGCGCGGGCCTACGCCGATCTTGCGCAGAATTTGATTGAAGCGGGGTATTCCGACGCCGAGGCGGCGGCTGTGCAAAAGGAGGTCGAGTTCTACGCCGAGATTCGCTTGGTCATCAAGAAGCACTCAGGTGAGGAGCTGGATATCAAGCCTTTTGAATCAGACATGCGCCACCTGATCAACACCTACATTCAGGCAGACCCGGCAACGGAACTGGGGGAGTTGGGCGAGCTGTCGCTGACCGAGCTGATCATCAAGACCGGCATCCATGACGCCATCGCCAAAAAGCTCAACGAGAAAGGCCAGCTCTCGAAAAACGCCATCGCCGAGGGAATCATCAACAACGTCCGCAAAACCATCATTCGCGACCAGCTCACTGATCCGAGGTTCTATGCACAAATGTCCAAGCTGCTCGAAGACCTGATCAGGCAGAACCGGACGGATACGGCGGCGTATGAGGAATTCCTGCGCAAGGCCGAGGACCTGGTGAAGCGGCTGGCGGCCAAGCAGCCCGAGGACGGTGTTCCAGCGGAATTGCACGGTAATCACGAGGCGACGGTGCTCTTCAACAATCTGGGCTCGATTCCGGCGACGAATTTTCGTTATCCGTCCGCCGCTGAAGACAAAGCCGCCCTGGCTTTGAAGATCGACCTCGCCGTGCGCGAGCGTGCGCCGGCCGGTTGGTACGGCGACCAGGCCCGTGAGGCACAGGTATTGAACGCCTTGTTTCCGATTCTCGACCGCGACCGCGAGGCGACCAAAGCACTGTTCGAAATCATCAAGAATCAGCCGGGGTATCTGTGACCGATAAAATCCGGCTCGGCGACATTGAAATCGCCGTAACGCGCAAAGCAATCAAGAATGTACATCTCTCGGTGCATCCGCCGGCTGGCCACATCACGCTGGTGGCGCCCACTGGAACCCGACTGGAAGTGGCCCGCGCCTATGCGATTTCAAAGCTTGGCTGGATTCGCGACCAGCAAGCGAAACTGCTGGCCCAGGCACGCGAGACGCCGCGCCAATTTATTGAACGGGAGAGTCATTACCTCTGGGGCCGGCGCTATCTGCTATCCGTGATCGTGAAGGATGCAAAGCCAGCGGTAACGCGGGATCATCGTCGAATCACGCTCACCGTGCGCCCCGACAGCACGGTGGCAAAGCGGGAAAAGGTCATCGAGGAATGGCACCGCGCCCTGCTGCATGAGGCCGTGCCTTCGCTGATACGGAAATGGGAGGTCAAGCTCGGCGTGAAAGTCTCCGGTTACTTTCTCCAGCGCATGAAAACTAAATGGGGTGGCTGCAACCATCGAGCTGGGAATATTCGCCTGAATACGGAGCTGGTCAAGAAACCGAAGGACTTGCTCGAATACGTCATTGTCCATGAAATGGCCCATCTGATTGAGCCGACTCACAGTGATCGCTTCACAGTTATTATTGAAGAGCATTATCCTTCTTGGCGTGAAGCGCGCGCTGAACTCAACGAGCTTCCACTGGCGGCAGAGGCGTGGAAGGAATGATCGCCTGAAAACTATCTTTAGCTACTTTTCACGTAAATACAACCAGTGAAATGCTGCAAAAGTTAGTGAGCATTTAAAAATTTTCAAAGCGGCAGGTTACAGAAGGATTCAGTTGTCCGAAAATTGCGGACAACCCAGCTACAATCAGGCTTTATTTGAACTGTACCGGATGTTATATCGCCCTAGCTACGATAACTGGCGTTGATCTTGACATAGTCATAAGAGAAATCGCAGGTCCATACTGTGGCAACTGCCGTGCCGCGACCTAGCGTAACCCGAATGGTAATGTCGCTTTGTTGCATGATGCGTTGACCATCTTCCTCGATATAGCTGGCGGCGCGCCCACCATGCTCAGCGACTAGCACATCGTCAAGATATAGCTTGAGGAGATGAACATCGAGATCCTGCACATCAGCATACCCGATAGCAGCGAGAATGCGCCCAAGATTGGGATCAGAAGCAAAGAACGCAGTTTTGACCAAGGGGGAGCGTGCCACGGCATAGGCGATTTTCTTGCACTCCGCCACGCTCTTGCCCCCTTCAATTTGGACAGTGATAAACTTGGTCGCACCCTCGCCATCACGCACGATGGCCTGCGCCAGCAATATGGCAACCTCCGTGACTGCCGCCTGCAATTGCGCGAACGCCGTGCTTTTCGCATCAGTGATAGCTTGCGCACCGCTCATGCCGGTGGCGATCACCATCAGTGCGTCATTGGTAGATGTATCGCCATCCACTGTGATGCAATTGAACGAAGCGTCACAGGCGTGAGCTGCCAACTGTTGCAACAGCGGCTGCGCCACCGCCGCATCGGTGGCAATATAGCCGAGCATGGTAGCCATGTTGGGATGGATCATGCCGGAGCCTTTAGCAATGCCGGTAATAGTGACCGTTACACCATCGAGTGTGATTTGTTTGGACACCGCCTTGGCAACGATGTCAGTAGTCATGATGGCCTGCGCGGCATTAAGCCAGTTATCCTCGCGTAGTTCGGCTACGCAGTTTGGCAGCCCAGAGACCAGCCGCGATAGCGGCAACGCTTCCATGATCACACCGGTGGAGAAAGGTAGCACCTGCTCTGCCTCGCAATCCAACAGATTGGCTACTTCGGCGCAGGTGGCGCGAGCCGCAGCCAGCCCCTGCTCACCGGTACCGGCATTAGCGTTACCCGTGTTAACCACCAGTGCACGCACGCTTTTATTCGCAACCAGATGTTCGCGTGCCACAATAACCGGCGCGGCGCAGAAACGGTTTTGTGTGAATACTCCAGCCACCGTGGCTTGCGCAGTCAGGTGCATGAGCAGCAAATCCTTACGCCCGGGTTTCTTGATGTTCGCTTCCGCCGTACCCAGCAGCACACCTTTAACAGGCAGCAGCGCATTTGAAACAGGAGATTGAAGATTAACTGGCATGCTTGTAGTCCATACGTTTCATAAATTCGTGCGATGAGTGCACGGGATTATTTACCCAGTAAAAATATGGATAAGCAATGTGGATCTTCATATATTAATTTGAGCAAATATTGCATTAAAACATTTCCCAATTAAAGCATTGGGATTAGCCGCTAGTAACGGCCACCTTGTTGGTAAATGTAGTTGCTCATTTCTACGGATTGCATATTCATGCGCCTCACAATGCCGTGCACATGACGCACGATACCGCGCATTACATAATAAACGATAGCGGGATTTGTGCTGAGGAAAGACTCTAGGCGGGAGCGGTCTAGTAATAGCATTTTGCTGTTTGTCTTGGCTACCACAGTAGCACTGATCTGCGCGGCACTTCCACCAACAAACGTGATGATGCCAGCCAAATCACCGGGCTGTAACAGATGCAGGGTCGCTTTTTCTCCACCAAGCGTGGCGGTCGCCTCAACCTCGCCTGTGGCAAGAATCATCAATGTATTTCTAAGCGTGCTGTTACCAGGCTGGAGGAGAAATTCACCCGCTTTGTATTCATGCACCGTAATAATATTTGCCAATTCTTCAATCTCGGCATCCCGCAACTCTTCAGTCAGCGTGGAGTTACGCAGGGTCTGCAAAATCAGGTCATCCATCGTCATCATGATCTCCCACCAATAATAACTACATCAATTTAATTTGCCGTGGCATTGCTTGTATTTTTTGCCAGAACCGCAAGGGCATGGATCATTGCGTCCGGCTTTTTTGTCAATGCGCACAAATGGCTTTTGCTCTGTATCATCGCCCTCTGTAGCCAAGGCTTCCTCATAATCAGCATGATGATACTGCACATTTTCTGGGGCGTGAGGGGCTTCTACCGCTTCAATATCCTGTTCGTTGCGGATACGAACGTTTATCAATGTCCGCGTGACATCACGCTTGATCGAGTCAAGCATGCTGGAAAACAACTCAAATGCTTCGCGCTTATATTCTTGCTTGGGATTTTTCTGTGCATAACCACGCAAGTGGATGCCCTGACGCAGATGATCTAACGCTGCCAAATGCTCACGCCAGTGGGTATCCACGCTTTGCAACATAATGATGCGCTCATATCCGTGCATCATTTCCGCATCAACCTGCTCCACTTTGGCTTGATAATGCTGCTGTGCAGCCTGCACTACGCGATCACGCAAGGCAGTTTCATCAAGCTGTTTATTTTGTTCTAACCATTCTGTAAGCGGTAGAGTCAATTGAAATTCGGCAGCCAGCACCTTCTCCAGCCCAGGAACATCCCACTGTTCTTCCATACTCTGCGGCATGATGTATTCACTAATGATGTCTTGCATTACCCCTTCGCGCATTGCATTGATCGTTTCAGAAATATCCACGCTCTCCAGTAGCTCATTACGCTGCTGATAGATTACCTTGCGTTGCTCATTAGCGACATCATCATATTCAAGAATCTGCTTGCGCATATCGAAGTTTCGCGCTTCGACCTTACGTTGTGCATTCTCAATGGCACGGGTGACCCAAGAATGCTCAATCGCTTCACCTTCGGGCAGCTTGAAACGATTCATGATGGCGGCCACACGGTCAGAAGCAAAAATCCGCAACAACGGATCTTCCAGCGACAAATAAAAACGGCTGGAACCGGGATCGCCTTGACGACCTGCACGACCACGCAATTGATTATCTACACGACGCGATTCGTGGCGCTCAGTACCGATAATATGTAAACCACCGCTCTTTACAACCTGGTCATGTATCGGTTGCCATTCAGCACGCAACTGGGCGATGCGTTGATCACGTGTGGCATTGTCCAAGCTCTCGTCCATACGTATCCGTTCGATCGGCTTTTCCACGTTACCGCCCAACACAATGTCCGTACCACGCCCGGCCATGTTGGTAGCGATCGTAATCATCTTTGGGCTTCCCGCTTGCGCTATGATCTCAGCTTCGCGCGCATGTTGCTTGGCGTTTAAAACCTGGTGAGGCAACTTTTCTTTTTCCAGTAATTGCGACAATAATTCTGATGTTTCAATCGAGGTGGTGCCGACCAACACCGGTTGGCCACGCTTGTAACAATCCTGAATATCCAGAATGGCTGCTCGATATTTCTCGCTTGTCGTCAGATAAACCTTGTCCATCATATCCTTACGGATAGTGGGCCGATGCGGCGGAATAATGACGGTTTCCAGATTGTAAATCTGCTGAAACTCAAACGCTTCGGTATCTGCCGTACCGGTCATGCCGGCCAATTTGCCATATAAACGGAAGTAATTCTGGAAGGTAATAGAGGCGAGTGTTTGATTTTCTTTTTGGATAGTCACTCCTTCTTTGGCTTCTACCGCTTGGTGCAGGCCTTCTGACCAACGCCTTCCTGCCATCATACGACCAGTGAATTCATCTACAATAATTACTTCATCGTCCTGCACTACATAATTCTGATCGCGAAGAAACAGCGCATGGGCACGCAACGCAGCATACAAATGATGAATCAGCATGATGTTAGCTGGGTCATACAAGCTACCCCCAATGGGCAATAGTCCTGCCTGACTAAGTAATTCTTCAGCATGTTCATGCCCGCTTTCCGTCAATAAAATCTGACGGTTTTTCTCATCAACGCTGTAATCACCCAGGCCATTTTCCTCTTGCTGACGCACAAGCTGCGGCACCAGTTTGTCCATGCGGATATAGACATCCACATTGTCTTCAGACTGGCCAGAAATAATTAGTGGGGTACGTGCCTCATCAATAAGAATGGAGTCCACCTCATCCACGACGGCATAATTCAGCTTGCGCTGGAAGCGCTCACCCGCATGGGTAGCCATATTGTCGCGCAGGTAATCGAAGCCAAATTCGTTGTTGGTGCCGTAGGTTATATCGGCATTGTAGGCAGCCAGTTTGTCGGCATGGTCCATCTGCGAAAGAATGACCCCCACGGACAATCCAAGAAAGCGATACAGTCGACCCATCCATTCAGCATCACGAGCCGCCAGATAATCGTTTACCGTCACCACATGCACACCTTGGCCTGAAAGCGCGTTGAGATATGCGGGCAGGGTCGCCATCAAAGTTTTACCCTCACCGGTGCGCATTTCCGCAATTTTGCCGTAATGCAGTGCCATACCACCGATCAGCTGTTCGTCGAAGTGACGCATTTGCAGGACACGCTGTCCCGCTTCACGCACCACGGCAAATGCCTCTGGTAGCAATGTATTCAGCGCTTCGCCTTGAGCAATACGCTGTTTGAAGGTATCAGTTTTAAGACTTAGTGCCTCGTCTGTAAGCTTTCCTACTTCAGCTTCAAGAGCATTAATCATCGCGACTGTCTGGCGATATTGTTTAAGGAGGCGATCATTACGACTGCCAAAGACACTTTTTAATAAAGTAGAAATCATTTTTTAATTTTTCTAGGTTTCAATTTTGAGATTTTAATTTGGGGCTTCAATGCTAGATTTTAAAGACCTAAGCTTTAATATATTGTCCGTTACACCAAGCAAAAAGGGTGAAGTGCCACCTCACCCTTGAACAAAACCCAATGTTTATCGATTCTCAACGTTCTTACAATCTATGCGAACTGGGGATCATCTATTGCCATAATCAATCTTTATTATATTAGCATTTAGCATAATGCTCTTAATAATCTAAATACACTCCAAGTGTCTCGTAACTATAGCCAACATTAAAAATGTTTTTTTGGCATCAAAATTCTCACTGGGAGGGAAGCAATTTGTTATTGAGTGCATTGTTGCCGAGCCGATGCTACAAGCTTGTACAAACCATAAAAATCAGAATAATATCCTTGCTTCCATTTCTGAATTAACCTGATGCTGTGTCAAATCGATTAAGTTCATATTTCAATGCTAGCCAAGAGTTACGTCAGCTATCGCATAAAGTAGACGAACTACTCGCATTGCAGCGGCATTATGAAAAAATCGCACCATCCTCCTTGATACGTGCTAGCCGTGTGATGCAAATTGACCGGCAAGCTCTCGTTATTGCCGCAGATAATGGCACGGTGGCAGCAAAACTGCGTCAACTTGCCCCCAAATTTACCCAGCTATTTCAAAATGGGGGTTACGAGGTTACTGGAATTCAGATTAGGGTGCAAGTTGCCTTACCGATCAACACACGACCCCCTCGCCCTACATCACTCACCAATATAGGACGCCAACAACTGGTTGACTTAACCGTAAAATTGCAAGACTCACCGCTGAAAACCGCATTGCTACGCCTAGCAAAAAACACGAAATAATAGCAACAAATTTAGTTCGGATAGGGAGCAATTGTTTGGCTTTATTTTTATCCAAGAACCTAGTACGGACTCAAGTTGAAAGCTATGGCACAATATAATTGTGTGAATGGATTGATTTCAGAACCCTACGATGTAAAAAGTAATCGTAAAACTGGGAGGCTACTGTTTACGTTTTAATTTCTGGTCATGAGCGGTTTCTTTGGAGTATGGTGGGATGAGTCGCATATTAATTGTAATTGTTATCTTTATAGTCATCTACTTGCTGCTTAAGTATTACCGCAGGCAGATACCAAAGAAAGATGTACTGGGTGAAGATACATCAAAGCACCGAGAAAATATGGTGCGTTGCGCGCACTGTGGTGTGCATCTGCCTAAAGGGGAAAGCATTATGGTCGACCACAAGCATTATTGCAGTGAGGTGCATCGCCATGCACACACTGACGAATCTAAATAATCTCTAATACCCGATGAGTTTTAATGTGGGATAAGCGACCTCTCTCCACATGGCATCCCTTGCGCCCAAGATCTTATTCTGCGCCAGCACCGGACGCCATGTGGCGTTCAATTTACTTCTTTAATCTTTATCGCTTAACCCTGAGCGGACTGTTTGTATTTCTGGTAAGTATTTTTGGTAATACCCTATCATTGGGTTCAAGCTCTCCATCGCTATTCTTTCGCACCAGTCTTATATACATCGTAATAACTTTAATATCGCTTCTCACCATTAAATTACGTCGACCACGATTTGACTTGCAATTGGCATTTCAGGTAGGAACAGATATTGTTTGTATAACAGTTTTATCGCACGCCAGCGGAGGGGTACAAAGCGGTTTATGCGTGTTGCTACTTGTATCTCTGACCGCGACTGGATTGATTAGTCGTGGCAAGATTACTTTGTTTTTCGCGGCACTTGCCAGCATTGCATTGTTGTTGCAGCATTCTTACGCGGTGCTTACCCAAGATACGGCGGTAGCCCAATATGTGCAGGCCGGATTACTGAGCACCGCTTATTTTGCCGTTGCGTGGTTGGCGCATACTATGGCCAAATATGCTAGTGCCAACGAAAACCTGGCCACTCTGCGCGGGGTAGATTTGGCCAACATGGCGGAAACAAACAGACTGGTGATTCAGGATATGCCAGACGGCGTGTTGGTGGTGAATGAAAGCGGAATGGTCAAGCAATACAATCCTAGTGTGGAACGTTTACTAGGGTACACATTTTCAAATAACAATAATGTCAAACTGGAAAGCTGCGCGTCTCTCCTGGCAGATCGATTCGCCATTTGGCGGCAGCATCAGGAGCGTGGGCATGAAGTATTACGTTTACCTATAACCAATCATCAGGTGCGTGTGCGTTTCCTGCCCGTAGAGCGCGAGGGATTTTGGGGCGCGATAATTTTCCTGGAGGATATGCAACGTGTTCAGGCACAGGCTCAGCAGATCAAACTCGCAGCACTGGGGCGATTGACTGCCAATATTGCCCATGAGGTGCGCAACCCACTATCCGCTATTAGTTACGCAACTGAATTATTACAAGAAGAGAAGCACGATCCGGGGCAGACTCGTTTGTTTCAGATCATTATGGACAATGCCGCAAGGTTGAATCATATCGTGGAAGATGTGCTACAGCTAAACCGGCGCGATAGAGTGCAAAGCGAAGATTATAATTTAACAGAGAAACTGCCCCTTTATATTGAAGGGTTGCGTCATACCCAAGGCGTACCACAGGAAATATTTTTAATTAAGATTGCCCCGGCTTGCATAATCAGGTTCGACCTTGGTCATCTCGATCAAGTATTGTGGAATTTATGTCGCAACGCTCTGCGTTATTGCAGCAAGTTGGCAGGTAGTGTGCAACTCTATGCATGGTGCTGCAGTGATGGAAGAACGATACTGGAAATTCTGAACGATGGGCCTCCAGTTCCCACCGAAACTGTTCAAAAATTGTTCGAGCCTTTCTTTACCATGACAGCCGGGGGCACCGGTTTAGGCCTGTATATTGCACGCGAACTGTGCGAGGCTAACAGCGCAACGCTTGAATATAGACAGCCCACAAATGGCGGTGCCTGTTTCCGTATTGTGTTTGGGGATCAAAATGAACGTTGATATGCAGGCCAGCACTGCGCGCGTCTTGGTAGTGGATGACGAGCCAGATATACTAGAGCTAATAGAGCTGGCGCTGGTACGCATGGGATTGCAGGTCGACCGTGCCAGTAATGTGCAAGAAGCCTTGCAACAATTAAATACTAAAACGTATCAGCTATGTCTGACAGATATGCGCCTGCCTGATGGAGAAGGGCTAGAGGTGGTGCAATATATTATCGCTCGCAGCATGCATGTACCAGTTGCAGTGATTACCGCGCATGGCAACATGGAAAATGCGATTTTCGCACTCAAGGCGGGGGCTTTTGACTACCTGGCCAAGCCAGTTGCACTAACCCAATTGCGTGCCTTGGTCAATGCGGTGCTAAAGCTGCCACCGCCATCTGCCACCGTAAGGCAAGGTGTGCGAACATTACTGGGGCTTTCCCCGGCCATGGAAAAGGTGCGCGACCTGATTGATCGGGTGGCGCGTAGCCAGGCACCCGTGCACATCAGTGGCGAATCAGGTAGTGGAAAAGAACTGGCTGCGCGACTGATTGTTGAAAAAAGCGCTCGGCGCGATCAACCTTTCATCACAGTAAACTGCGGAGCAATCCCGGAAACGCTTATGGAAAGTGAATTTTTCGGTTATCGCAAGGGCGCATTCACCGGTGCAGAAAAGGATCGCGAGGGTTTATTTCAAGCTGCCAATGGCGGTACTTTATTCCTTGATGAGGTTGCCGATTTACCTCTCTCTATGCAGGTAAAATTGTTGCGGGTAATCCAGGAGAAAAAAATACGTAAGGTGGGCGCCACGCAAGAAGAATCAGTGGATGTACGTATCATCAGCGCCACCCATAATGCGCTAGCGGAGCAAGTACAGCAGGGGAAATTCCGTCAAGATTTATATTACCGACTGAATGTGATTACCTTGCTTATGCCACCGTTGCGCGCAATGCGTGATGACATTGCCGAGGTCGCCAACCATTTTTTAGCGCGTTTATGTGGGGATGCGAAGGTCGAATTGGCATCATCAGCTTTAAAGGCACTTCAACAATACGATTTTCCGGGTAATGTGCGCGAACTGGAAAATATAATTGAACGGGCACTTGCATTATGTTCGGACGGTATTATCGTGCCAGCCGATTTGCAGCTTGCACCTACAGATTTTTCTGAAATAACCGCCAAGTCAAATGGCGCCGGCAAATACCCGCTTACCGATTATCTGGACAGCGTCGAACGCGCAGCTATTCTAGAGGCGTTACAACAGACCAATTTCAACCGCACAGCTGCAGCCAAGGTACTAGGAGTGACTTTTCGCGCCTTACGTTATCGTATAGACCGTTTGGGTATCACTGACAAGGATGAATAAACAGTGAAAGTTGGCACAAATGGATGGGTCAGCGGTATGCGCCATCTTGCCTCACCCAACTGTGATGTCCGTCCGTCTGGCACCGCCATAAACTTATTAGTCATTCACAATATCAGCCTGCCACCGGGTGAATTCAGTGGCAAGGCGGTTGCACAGTTATTTACCAACACGCTTGATACCGATGCACATTTCTATTTTGCTCAACTCAAAGGGATAAGAGTTTCTGCTCATTTTTTAATACAGCGCACGGGCGAGATTACCCAGTTTGTGTCTTGCAGCAAACGCGCCTGGCATGCCGGCGCATCGATGTGGCACGGTCGCACGGCCTGCAATGATTTTTCTATAGGCATAGAATTAGAAGGTACAGATTTCCTGCCATTCAGCGACCAACAGTATGCTGAGCTAATCCGACTGACACGAATACTCAAACGTGCCTATCCAATTCGTGAAATTGTAGGGCACTCAGACATTGCACCGGGGAGAAAAACAGACCCTGGACCTGAATTTGACTGGTCGCGCTATCTTGAAAAAGGTGGATTAAAAACAGGCCGAAAACGAAATCTATAGATATATTTTTTCTTTAAAAGCACGTTGTGCAATTCTTGTTTTTTATATTTGTTTGTTTTATTAAATAGATATAAAAAGCTTGCATAATTTTTTTAATGTACTACAATCATTTCTACTATATATACGTCCCTATATGACATAAACGTACTATATATAGTAGTTTTTAGTTTTAGTCTAACTCGATTAAAAAATAATTCTTATGCTAAATTAAAGTAACAATTATGTTAGGATAATTAAGATAATTGTTCATACCTAAAATATATATGTCCCCAGTATCAGCACATCTCGTTTCTAACGAAACCACGAACACGCTCAGCATCCCTTTTGACCATCACAAGGTGATCCGCCGCAATGGTTCCGTAGTTGCTTTTGAGGCAACCAAGATTACCGTTGCCTTGACTAAAGCATTTATCGCCGTAAACGGCGAAGCATCCGCGCGCGTGCGCGAATTGGTTAATCAATTAACCGAGACTGTGGTTAATGCACTGCTGCGTCGCCACCCGCACGGCGGGACGTTACATATCGAAGATATTCAAGATCAGGCCGAACTGGCTCTGATGCGTTCCGGGGAACATGATGTGGCCCGCGCCTATGTGCTTTACCGCGAGGAACGCACCCGTGAACGGGCCAAGATAAAAGTTACACCTGTACATGTTCTTCAAGTCAACGACAAGGGCGTGCTTCGCCCGTTGGATGAAGCACAGCTTGCTGCACGTATCACGGCAGCTTGTGATGGACTTGGTAACACGGTAAGTGCTGATCCGATTCTTAAGCTGACACTACGTGATCTTTATGATGGCGTACCCGTTGAAGAAGTACGCAAATGTACCATCCTTGCCGCTCGTGCAATGATCGAACATGACCCCGCCTATAGCTTCGTTACCGCCCGCCTGTTACTGAACAACATTTGCTGTGATGTTATCGGCGAAGATGCTGACAGGACAACGCGTTATGCCGAATACTTTCCCTCTTTCATCAAACGTGGCATTGAAGCAGAACTACTTGACCCTGACATGGCAAATTTCGACTTGCCGCGATTGGCCAAGGAGCTAACTGCAAGCCGTGATTTGCAGTTTAGCTATCTTGGCTTACAAACCCTATATGACCGTTATTTCCTGCACATAAACGAAAGTCGCATCGAATTGCCACAAGCATTTTTCATGCGCGTGGCTATGGGGCTGGCGCTCCGGGAAGGTGACCGCAACGCGCGTGCTATTGAGTTTTATCATCTGTTGTCTAGCTTCGACTTTATGAGTTCGACGCCCACTCTATTCAACTCTGGGGCGATCCGGTCGCAATTATCTTCCTGCTACCTTACTACTGTGCCGGACGACCTGTCCGGTATCTTCGACGCAGTAAAAGAAAATGCCCTTCTGGCTAAATATTCCGGCGGTCTTGGCAACGATTGGACACCCGTGCGTTCTATGGGCGCACACATCAAGGGCACCAACGGCAAATCACAAGGCGTGGTACCGTTCCTGAAAGTCGCCAATGACACCGCCGTAGCAGTCAACCAAGGAGGCAAAAGAAAAGGCGCAGTATGCGCTTATCTGGAAACATGGCATCTGGATATCGAGGAATTTCTTGAGCTGCGCAAGAATACCGGCGATGACCGCCGTCGTACGCACGACATGAATACGGCCAATTGGATTCCGGATCTATTTATGAAGCGTGTAATGGAAAATGGGGAATGGACACTATTTTCGCCATCAACATGCCCCGATCTGCATGATAAGTTCGGAACGGAGTTCGAGCGTGCTTATCTAGCTTATGAAGCCCGCGCAACAAACGGCGAAATCACTCTATTCAAAAAAATTTCAGCAGCCAGCATGTGGCGCAAAATGCTAACCATGCTGTTCGAAACCGGCCACCCGTGGATCGCCTTCAAAGACCCATGCAATATACGCTCGCCACAACAACATGTCGGCGTGGTGCATAGCTCTAATTTATGTACCGAAATCACGCTAAACACCTCCGAATCAGAGATCGCGGTATGCAACCTTGGCTCGGTCAATCTTAAAGCACACTTAAATGCACAGGGTCAGCTTGACCACGAAAAGCTCAAGCGCACCATTACCACGGCCATGCGTATGCTGGACAACGTAATCGACATCAACTATTACGCCGTTGAAAAGGCGCGCAACTCCAACCTTCGGCACCGCCCAGTTGGACTAGGCATCATGGGATTTCAGGACTGCCTGCATGAACTACGGGTACCTTATGCCTCAAAAAAAGCAATAGAATTTGCTGACCGCTCCATGGAAGCCGTGTGCTATTACGCTTATTTGGCATCCACAGAACTGGCCGAAGAACGAGGCCGCTACGAGAGCTACAACGGGAGCCTGTGGGATCAGGGCATATTGCCGCAAGATACGCTGGAGCGCCTGCGTCAATCACGCGGGGGGCATGTAGAAGTAGATATGTCCACTAGCATGGACTGGGGCAAACTACGTGATCGCATTAAAAAACATGGGATGCGCAACTCAAACTGCGTAGCCGTTGCCCCGACTGCGACGATATCAAACATCATCGGCGTATCGGCCTGCATCGAACCTACATACCAGAACCTGTTTGTAAAATCGAACCTGTCCGGTGAATTCACCATCATCAACGAATATCTGGTGAATGACCTCAAGCGACTGGGGCTGTGGGATGAGGTGATGATCGCCGACCTAAAATATTTCGATGGAAGCCTTGCTAAAATTGATCGCATCCCTGCCGAATTGCATAGTCTGTATGCAACTGCATTTGAAATTGAGCCTCAATGGATAATCGAGGCGGCAGCACGGCGCCAAAAATGGATTGATCAAGCACAATCGCTGAACATCTACATGGCTGGCGTGTCGGGGCGTAAACTCGACGAAACTTACAAGCTGGCGTGGTTACGCGGCCTGAAAACCACATATTATTTACGCACTATGGGGGCGACTTCGGCGGAGAAATCCACCTCACGCGTTGGCGAACTAAATGCGGTGCAGATGTGCGCAATTGACAACCCAGAATGTGAGGCTTGCCAATGAACGACTACACTATCGCCTCCAGCTCAGCTGGACGAATACGCGTGGAGGACAAGCGTATCATCAACTCCAATGCAGACGTTAATCAGCTGGTGCCCTTCAAGTATAAATGGGCTTGGGAAAAGTACATCTCCGCCTGCGCCAACCATTGGATGCCGCAAGAAGTCAATATGTCCGCCGACATTTCACTATGGAAAAATCCCAACGGGTTGACCGAAGATGAACGCCTCATGGTCAAGCGCAATCTTGGCTTCTTCACCACAGCGGACAGCCTCGCAGCCAACAACATTGTGCTTGGCACCTACCGCCACATCACCAATCCTGAATGCCGCCAGTACTTGCTACGTCAGGCGTTCGAGGAGGCGATTCACACACATGCTTACCAATACATCGTTGAAAGCCTGGGGCTGGACGAGGGCGAAATTTTCAACATGTATCATGAAGTTTCCAGCATACGTGAAAAAGATGAGTTTTTACTTCCCTTTATCGACACCCTGACCAATCCAGATTTCAAGACAGGCACACCGGAAACGGATCGCCAGTTGTTACGTAGTCTGATTGTATTTGCCTGCATCATGGAAGGACTGTTCTTTTATGTCGGCTTCGTGCAAATTTTAGCGCTTGGACGTCAAAATAAAATGACCGGTGCCGCCGAACAATACCAATACATCATGCGTGACGAATCTATGCACCTCAATTTCGGCGTGGATGTAATCAATCAGATTAAACTGGAAAATCCTCATTTATGGACTTCTGAATTTCGTGAAGAAATACGCGGTCTTATGCAGCAAGGCGTGGAACTAGAATACCGTTATGCTGAGGACACCATGCCACGTGGCGTGCTTGGCATGAACGCATCAATGTTCAAAGAATATCTGCGTTTTATCGCCAACCGCCGTTGTCAACAAATCGGGCTGGATATGCTATACCCAGGAGCGAGTAATCCATTCCCATGGATGGCGGAAATAATTGATCTCAAGAAAGAAAAGAACTTTTTTGAAACGCGCGTTACTGAATATCAAACAGGGGGCGCATTATCTTGGGATTAACAGACTTCGGGCACCACGCTGAATTTAGTGTGTACTGGGGAAGGTAGTAGTTGTTAGTGTTGTATTTCTTTAAACTTTGATCACCAAAGGAGGTTGAAATGGCAGCAGTACAGAAAGCTAAACCAGCGGCTAAAGCAGCAGTGGCAGTCAAGAAACCAGCGGCTAAAACAGCAGTGGCAGTCAAGAAACCAGCGGCTAAAACAGCAGTGGCAGCCAAGAAACCAGCGGCTAAAGCAGCAGTGGCAGCCAAGAAACCAGCGGCTAAAACAGCAGTGGCAGTCAAGAAACCAGCGGCTAAAGCAGCAGTGGCAGTCAAGAAACCAGCGGCTAAAACAGCAGTGGCAGCCAAGAAACCAGCGGCTAAAGCAGCAGTGGCAGTCAAGAAACCGGCGGCTAAAGCAGCAGTGGCAGTCAAGAAGCCAGCGGCTAAAGCAGCAGTGGCAGTCAAGAAACCAGCGGCTAAAGCAGCAGTGGCAGTCAAGAAACCAGCGGCTAAAACAGCAGTGGCAGTCAAGAAGCCGGCTGCTAAAACAGCAGTGGCAGCCAAGAAACCAGCAGCTAAAGCATCCATTCCTGAGAAAAAACCTGCTGTCCAAGTTAAGACAACCCCGGCTCCTTCAGCTCCGGCACCAGTGCGCCCGGCTGCGATTTGGCCTTTTCCTACACCCGGCATTAACAAGCCAAATTAATGTACGCTATCCATGCGCCCTTTAAATTATTGAACAAGGCAAATCTTCGTAGTTTATGGGTTTACCCCACTGGGCGCACGCAAGTCTGCATGCGCTTCTTTTTCTTTAACTCCACTGCAGCAAACAAGAGCTGATAAGGTAGGAGAAAATGCAGGAACACAACTGCTTTACGGGAAGCGAATGATAGCCGGCCATAAAATGATTAAGACACTGTACTAATATTTCTTAGGGTCATTATCACCTGGCTCTTTCGTAGCGCACTATTTATGCCTACCCGCATCAAAAATTGAATGGCAACTTGCGGTGCAATGCAGGTCGAGAAGAATTTAAATAACACTTCAAACCTAGCGTACGCGCTATAAATATGACCAGTTCACAGCTTTATTTGCGGTTGCTCGACTACATCAAACCCTACTGGCGTATATTTGCACTTTCCATCCTTGGCATGGTAGTGGCTGCAGCGACTGAGCCGCTATTGCCGGTTTTGCTCAAAACCATGCTAGATGGCACATTCGTGCACAAAGATGAAACTATCATCCGATTGATTCCTTTATTTATCTTGGCGATTTTTCTTGTACGCGGGGTAGCTACTTTTGTTGCTACCTACACGATCACCTGGGTAGGAAGCAAGGTAGTCATGGACTTGCGTGACGAAATGTTCAATAAGCTGCTTTCCCTGTCTGCGCGTTTTTATGATGACCATGCGACTGGCAACCTGATCTCAAAATTAACTTTTGATGTAACACAGGTAACAGCTGCCGCTACAACCGTAGTAACCATTGGTATTCGTGATTCTCTTATGATTGTGGGATTGCTGGGTTGGCTTTTCTATCTTAACTGGAAGCTTACTCTGCTCAGCTTGATCATGGCGCCTGTGATTGTCTTTATCATGAAAACCATCAGCGGACGCTTGCGCGTAGCCAGCCGTAATTCACAACGCGCTATGGGAGACATCACTCAAGTGATTGAAGAGAGTGTGACCGCACACAAGGTGGTTAAACTTTTCGGCGGACAGCAATATGAAAGCCAGCGTTTTAATAATCAGGCTAACTGGGTGCGCCGTCACACCATGAAACAGGCAGCAGCCGCCGCCGCTAATATACCTATCGTGCAGATGGTGGCAGCAGTGGCGCTTGCAGCTATTGTTTATCTCGCTACTGAACAATCGCGCAGCGATGAAACAACAGTAGGTGGCTTCCTTTCCTTCATTACAGCCATGTTGATGTTGACCCCACCGCTAAAACGGCTCGCCAGTGTCAGTGAGCATTTGCAGCGCGGACTGGCGGCTTCAGAAAGCGTATTTGAACTGCTTGATACGCCCAGTGAAATGGATATCGGCAAGAAATTAATTACGCACGCGTCTGGCCAATTAAAATTTGAACATGTGGACTTTTCTTATCAGAATGACGAAAAATTGGCATTACGTGATATTAACCTGGAAATTTCTGCTGGGCAGACAGTCGCGCTGGTTGGTGCTTCAGGCAGTGGCAAAAGCACTTTAGCTAACCTCGTCCCGCGCTTCTATTCCCCGAATAGCGGACGCATTACACTAGACAGTTATGACCTTGCGGAACTCACGCTGGCCAGCCTGCGCGCGAATATAGCACTAGTAAGCCAAGATATTGTGCTATTCAATGACACCGTTGCCGCCAACATTGCCTATGGCCAGATGCGCACAGTACCAGAAACAGAAATTATTGCCGCCGCGCAGGCAGCCCATGCAATGGAATTTATTAATGAAATGCCCCAGGGTTTGCAAACATTGGTGGGTGAACGAGGGGTGCGCATGTCTGGCGGGCAACGCCAACGCATTGCCATTGCTCGCGCTATTCTCAAGAATGCCCCTATTCTTATTCTGGATGAAGCTACATCCGCATTGGATAGTGAATCTGAACGTCATGTGCAAGCTGCGCTAGAGACCTTAATGCAAGGACGCACCACGCTAGTTATTGCCCATCGTTTGTCCACCATTGAAAAAGCCGACAGAATTGTTGTATTGCAAAAAGGTGAAATTGTTGAAATTGGCACGCACCAGGAATTGCTTGCCAAGGGGGATGTGTACGCACAGCTGCACCGCAGTCAGTTCATGTGGAATGATATTGCCCGCGACAATTTAGGATAATCAATACCTTGAACTGTATTTATAGAAACTTGTATTTATAGCAAGCCCTTTAGAGCGCCCTGAAAATTAAACTTTCGGTGCGGGAGTAAACGCATCAGAGAAGAATTCTTCGTTCAGCAATCCGCGTAAAGTCGTAAAGTCACGGTGTGCAGCTTCCACTACTACAGGTGCACCGCAGGCATAGACTTGGTAGCCGAACAAATCGGGATAATCTTCCAGTACAGCCTCATGCACAAACCCCGTTCTACCTTGCCATTCATCTTCTAGCAATGCTTCCGATAAGACCGGGGTAAATTTTATACCATGCGTTTCCCATTCCTTGGCTTTGTCGAACATATAAAGACCACTCAAATTATGTGCCCCCCAATAAAAATGCATGGAACGTTTCACACCAACATACAGCGCATGTTCAATGATGGATTTGATTGGTGCGAAGCCGGTGCCACTGGCAACAAATACCACCGGTTTGCTACTATCTTCGCGCAAGAAAAAAGAACCTAGCGGACCCTTAAAACGTAGGATGTCACGCTCTTTCATTTGCATGAAAACATGCTTTGTAAATTCGCCACCAGAAATATTTCGCACATGTAATTGCAGAAACTCGTCATCATGTGGCGCATTGGCTAGTGAGAAGCTGCGCGCCTTACCACCCTTCATAAGAATATCGATATATTGTCCTGCCAGAAACTGTAAACGCTCGTTGGCGGGCAATTTAAGATAAAGCACCATCACGTCATCAAGTCGTTCCAGTTTATGTACCCGGCAGGGCAGCATTTTCACCGGTATGTCTTTTACGGCATTCACTTCACGGCACTCGATGATCAAATCAGACGTAGGTTTAGCGCAACAAAATAGGGCCATGCCCTCTGCTTTCTCTGCTTCAGTCAGTATGTTGTCGTCGTATTTACCGTAATCCACGGTGCCTTGCAGCAACAGACCCTTGCATGTCCCGCATACGCCGTCCCGGCAACTATAAGGCAAAATAAAGCCATGCCTTAATCCCGCCTCAAGGAGGGTTTCGTCGGCTTCCATGATGAAACTATGATCGCTTGGTTTGATAAGAACGTTGAATGCCATGTATATCTCGTTTGCCACATGCGCAAAAGCGGCAATTTTAACGCATAATCATGCAATGAAACGAATCTTGATTATTGGCTGCGGGGATATCGCCATGCGGGTTGCACACCTGTTAAACGGCCATTACCATTTGTTTGGATTACTGCGTAATACTGCACGTTTCGCTGAGTTACGTGCGGCAGGCATCACCCCATTGCCCGGCGATCTGGATAACGCACCCAGCCTGCGTCGACTAACTGGGCTGGCGCATACCGTGCTGCATTTTGCGCCGCCGCCAAATACTGGCCAAAGTGATACACGCACCCGCAATCTGCTCGCCGTTTTATCGCGCGGCACATTACCCGAAACTATCGTATATATCAGTACTAGCGGGGTATATGGTGACTGCGCTGGAAAATTTGTCACAGAGACCCATAGATTAAATGCTCAAACTGCGCGCGCCCAGCGCAGAGTGGATGCGGAAAATAAAATTCGCAGCTGGGCAAAACGCACCGGAGTGCGTGCTATTATCCTGCGTGTACCGGGTATCTATGCGGCAGATCGGCTCCCGTTGAACCGCTTGCAACAAGGCACACCGGCAATCTTGGCGGCAGAAGATAGTCATACCAATCACATTCACGCAGACGATCTAGCGCGTATTGTGGCAGCGGCATTACGCCATGCAAAACCAAATCGGGTGTACCACACCTGTGATGACAGTAAATTAAAGATGGGCGACTATTTTGATAGTGTGGCAGACGCATTTGATTTACCGCATGTGCCACGCATCAGCCGTGAGCAAGCACAGCAAACCTTGCCAACGACCTTGCTTTCATTCATAAATGAATCACGCCGCCTGACGAATAAACGCATGAAACGCGAACTGAAAATAATGTTGCTTTATCCGACCGTGGCAGATGCGCTGAACGTTATCCGCAAACCTAACCGGGATATCTAACTACATTAAATTCAGATTCAATTTTTATCCTGCCGTTCCTTTTTTTCTTATTCTTATATTAAAAGATATGGATATTCTTTCAATATCTTCTTGATTTGGCTCGACAGAATGAGGTAGCCAGGACGGGAACATCACTAAATGGTTTTTCCTTGCCGGATATGAAAACTTTGGCGCATTAATTGCGTTAAGCTCTGCAATGGGTGCTAAAGATTCTATTGAATACTGTTCTTGAAAATTCCTGTAAAACTCTATTTGAGCATTAGAGTCGGTGACGTAATAAGCCCCAGATATAAACGATGAGCAATGAATATGAATTTTATTGTAATTATTTAAATTATTAATGTTTACCCATACATTATCCATATAGGTTTGAAAATTTATTTCATCATATCCAAAATCAGATAAACATTTTTTCGATCTGCGTAAAATTTCATTTAATAAAGGGGTTAATTCCGGATGGTCACCATAGTAAAACTCTTTTGATTGCCACCCCCCAACATTACTAACATCATTTCCACGTGGATCGATTTGTTTCAATCGATGACAAAAATTAAAAATGGCATCAACATCAATATTGAGTTTATCCCACCAAACAGGTGTCGAAAAATAGGTATCCAGATTCATCGTTTCACATCTCCTGAACTTCTGATCGAAAAAGTGCCATAACACCTATATTGTTTCCCACATCACATCACATTTTTCTTTGGCAGCCGCTGAAAGTAATTCAATCAAAGGCAAGGCGCGATTTTTTAGGCTCACACTTTGTTCTTGAGATTCTTTATCCTGCACATCGTTGGATTTTGCCAGGGACGGCACTCTGCTGTCCAACTGAATAGCATTTTTCAAGCGCTCAAGTGCTACAGGGACATCCTCAGCCATGATAGCACTGGGCACTGCGCCACTATGTCCCATCATCTTGATTAAGTGTAGCGCTGCCTCACCGAACATGGTTATATCAGGATATGCTTTAGATGTGAACATTATCAACATAAATTATCTCCAAGTCTGTGCGCGTGCGGAGTATTGGCATTATTGGAATTTTTTTCTTATCCAGCAACAACCATTACCCAATCAAAAGAAAGCCAATGCAGGTAATGGTTCTAAATAATAATTGGTCAATTGCCGATATGTAGCAATTTCAATAGTGAACCAGAAATTGGTAGCGATGCTGTGCAGTAGCCCACACAGTAAAAATTCGATCAAACTGGTCGTTTATTCTAATTCACCATAGGCAATTTTTGTAATGCATGCGATAGAAAAAAGGGCGCGAAACTATCTAAATTGGCAATTTCAAGACTCTGTCGGTGGTCAGTAACAAAGAGTTTTTGTACTGACCCTCGCCCGTTGATTGTTAGATAATGAGCAGCAAATAACCAAAATACAAATAAGTTCACAACCTTTCTACAAGCGCAAACAATTCTAGCTAAATTTCAAAATCTGGCAATAGATTAAAAATCTGCTCCCTTTAATTAACAAAGACGAAAACTTATGAATCAATCAAATTTCTCTGCGCTGCTTTGGACATTAACAATATACATATTAGCAGCCCGCGCAAATGCAACATCTATGAATACATCTCAGGAATATGACGTTCGACAATCTCAAAAGACAAACATACAAAAGCCTACCCACAAAACCGTAGCCATGACGGATGATGAATTAAAAAAACTGGCTGCAAACCATAGTGGTAATTGTAATGCCACGCCTGACCCTGCAAAAACCCAATACATTATTGGCTACGGCAGCTTGATGCAAGATGAATCGCGTCAACGAACGACGCCTAATGCCAACATTTCTTATCCCGTTCAGGTTAATGGGTATCAACGTGGCTGGTTTACAAAAGGTAGCGGCGTTGGTTTTAGTACCACTTTTCTAGGCGTTGTACAGCGTAAAGAAAGTGAGCTGAATGCCGCAATTTATATTATTGATGTAACCGAAATCAGCACTATGGATAAGCGAGAGTTTTCTTATTGTCGACTAGCAGTGGAACCCGAAAACTATTCACTACTGAAGCAAGACATTTCACTGTCACCCGGGCAAACCTGGATTTACGTCAACAAACCAGACACCATTGCTATAGCGAACAGACGCTATCCCATTGTTCAGTCTTATGTGGATATTTTTTTATCCGGCTGCCTAGAGTTGGAACAACGCTTTGAACTAAAAGATTTTACCAAACAGTGTCTTGCTACCACGAGTAATTGGTCGACTCAATGGGTGAATGATCGAATCTATCCACGACGTCCTTTTATCTACCAACCTAAAGCCAGGCAAATTGACCAGCTTCTCAATGAACATCTACCACAATACTTTCAACATATTCATTTTGAATAGTCAGAGCAATCATACAAGGTCATTATTGTTGCCTTATTCAAAGGTAACAATGTGGCAGAAGTAATAAAAATAGCTTTTTCACTCAAGCTCAATTATCCTCCATGGCAATAAAATCTTCTCTTGCAGGCATCCACTCATGCTCTAAACGGCATAAGCCATAATCGCGAGTTTGCCCGATGATCCGCACCGAAATAGTCACAGTATCAAAGAGCCGCAATCCTTCAGGATCCATTGCATGAGCGCGAATAGTATATTTTCCTGGCAATAACTGAAGCTTAGAAAAGCGAATACAGAAACCATATTGCAAGGGCGCAATTTTATTTGGAAGGTACGCTGTTTCGTTTGAATGAGTACCGTAAACAGGCGTTCCATCCACTCGAACGACACCAAACAAAATCACCGGCGGCCGATCATCAGGAGAATGCGCCACACCACAAATACGCAATACGCCACCCATCTCAGCTACCGTAGTTACAAAACCCATATCGTTTTCCAACCAAAATTTGCGAATTGTGTATATTCCGCTTGGCTGTACCACACGTTCAAAATGCGCCGCTTTGCTATTTTTTTCTTCGTGATAAGTCAGATATTCACGCGTAACGTCAAAGCTGTCGCCATACATATGCAACTGCCCATCATGAATCCATACTGCCTTCTGGCACAGGGTCTGAATGTGGAACATACTGTGCGAACACAGCAATAATGTCCCACCTTGACTCAAATAACCTTCGATCCAGCGAATGCATTTTTTCTGGAACGACTCATCGCCCACAGCCAATACTTCGTCAGTAATTAGAATATCCGGTTGCAGAGCAGTTGCCACTGCGAAACCAAGTCGCACCACCATACCAGACGAGTAATGTTTGATCGGTTCCGCAATATGGGAACCGATATCGGCAAATTCAATTATGGAATCCAGCTTGCTATCTATTTCTGCATTGCTCATACCCATCAGCGCGGCTGCCAGATGGATGTTTTCCAGGCCGCTATATTCGGGATGAAAACCGCTGCCCAGCTCCAACAATGCACCGATACGTCCGTTTACCACCACTTGGCCGGTAGAGGGCTTGACCACCCCGGCAATGATTTTCAACAGCGTTGATTTACCCGCGCCATTTTCACCGATAAGGCCAAGCGATTCGCCTGCTTTAAGCTCCAGGTTAACACCCTGTAGCGCACAGAAATGAGGCACCTCACCCCGCTTGAAGAGCAAAGCAGCAATCGTACGCAACCGGTTACCACCAGTCGCTACGCTGGGGTAATTCTTACTAATGTTGCTTAAACTGATAAGAGGAGTTCGCACAATATTCGTGTCTGTACAAAGTGGAAGGAAATACAAAATTGGCGGAGATGGTCATCTTATATATTCATTCGCTGTCTTCAAAAACCCATTTTTGATTGATAACACGCAAGTTTTAACAAGTTTTCAAACATACGGACTAAATAAAATCCTCAAAATAAGGCGATAAGCGATTAAAGAACCAACGCCCGATCAAAAAAATCAATAAACTTCCAACCAGCATTACCATATCCTGCCAAGCAATCTGGTTATTGCCAGTCATCAATAATCCGCGAATTCTGGTAATAAAAAAGGATAGTGGATTTAATGCAATGATCTGTTGTATCTGCTGCGGTACCAGGCTGGCCGGATAAAGAACAGGGGTGGCGTAAAACCAGATCATGAACAGCGGGGTAAGAAAGTGCTCCACATCCTTGAGCAGCACTTGCAAGGCAGCAAGTATAAGCGCCAGTCCGCTAGTAAATAATAGCTGCATGCAAAATAGCAGCAATACCAGCGGCAAAGATGAAAAGTGCAATGCATTACCGGTAAGAGCAAGCACCGCAAGTACCAACAGAAAACCGACCACATGGACGGCATAAGTAGAAAAAACTGCACCGTACACTAGCAACTCATGCGGGAAGGCGACCTTCTTGATGAGACCTCCGCCATTTTGCACTGCCAGCGCACCACGCTGTGTACCTTCCTGAAAGCACAACCACGGCCATAGTGCTACCGCAACAAACAAGATAAAGCTATGGCCTTCCAGCTCAGGAAACTTTACCTTGAAAATAGCCGTAAATACCACCGCATACACCGCCAGCAGAGCCAGCGGGTGTAAAAGCGCCCAGAAAATCCCACTAACGCTGCCTACATAGCGACTTTTAATCTCTCGTGATAGAAAATTAAGCAGCAGCCAGCGATATGGCCACAAATTTCTAATCTGCATGAATTAATGCTTTGCGGCCTCGGGTTTGCTCATTTCTGATGTTTTAATATCAACGGATTTGGCATCAGGATTTGTCCAGAAACGATTGACCGCCTCTTCATTTAACTTCAATGACGGATCACTGAGTATCCCACCAACAAGCGTTTTTCGATATTCATTCAAATATTTTTCGCGTTCCCCCTGTATGATTTTTTCACTTACCTCTTCAAATGAACGCATCAGCTTTGGTTTCTTTTCATGCAGTTGAATAATATGGTAGCCAAACGTTGTTTTTACCGGCTCGCTGATATCTCCTGGAGAATTCATGGCAAAAGCTGTGTCGGAGAATGGTTTGACCATCTTTCCCTCTTCAAAAAAACCAAGGTCCCCTTTGTTTCCTTTAACGCTTGGATCATCAGAGTATTCCAAAGCCAACTCTTCAAATTTTTTACCACCAACTAACTGGTCGCGAACTTGCTTGATGCGCTGCAGCGCTTCTTCCGGGGTACGTTTTTTAGTGTCTACCAAGATATGGGAAACGTGCACTTTCGTTGGCACAGTATATCTTTCGATATCAATCTGGTACAACTCGCGAGCACGCACATCAAAATTTGGTAACGTAAGGGTCTTGGTAATTCGATTGATTTGTTCCTGCGCGAGCAACTTGTCAGCAGCAAATTCAATTTGTTTATTCATTTCAGGTTCTCGATCAATACCGGCACTCCGCGCCTGGGCAGCCAGTGTTTTAGTAACCAGCAGGTTTTCCAGCAACTTGGCAATACGAGCCTTGCTTGCCAGCACTTCTGGACGATGCTCTTGCGGAATACGCATCAAATCTGCCTCAAAATCCTGGTTTGTAATTCTAACCGTTTCAGATTCGATCAATACTTGTTCCACACTTAACGCCGGAGCGGTGCAGCAAATCATCATGGCTAGTGCCACGTACTGCTTTAACAACGTACGACTCATTATTTTCATTCCTCAAGATAAATGCAAAAAATAAAAACTCCCCCATTATAAAAATGGGGGAGAAAATTCAATCTCATTAAGGCTTAGTTGACTATTACCAAATGGGTAGAAAGATTTGAGTCGGCTTGCCTGCTTGAATCACTTTAAGATAAGCCATATATCCCACTGCTTCTGCCTTCAAATTATGTGGAATATTATTTTTGGTTTCGAACGCATAATTCCATGCCCTAATGTCTGCCAGAGGCGATTGCGGAGTCGGCGGTACTGTTCTTGTGCCTATCCCTCCGTTGCCTGTCGTGACTGTCACGACTACAGTGGCAGTATTTCCGGCTCCGAAATTATTGGTTCCGATAACCGAATAAGTAGTTGTGCTCGTTGGATTAACAGCGCCACCATTACCTGTAAAACTGGTGCCAGTCCAAGCGAATGAAGTAGCAGCAGGGCTGCAATTTGCGTTCAAATTAGTACTCGAGCCTGCATTAATTGTAGAGGGTGATGCAGTCAATATGCATGATGGAGCTGTAGGAGTCGGGGGGGGGTCTGTTTCAGCACAAGTTACCGACAGATTGCCGCTGGCATCAGCGCTATAACTGGTATAAGAACATATGTTTCCCGATACCCCCGACAAAACTGCCGTGGCAGCCAGTGCTGATCCCGATTCAACCATCATAAAAGCTAAAAGGAAAGCGGCGGCCTTTGTATTCATTAATTTCAAATTCATACTAGTCTCCAATTAAAGAGTTTAATTACCAGTTCGCGAAATCGCGTTTACATTCAGCAAGGAGTGTCATGCGCAAATCGTTAATATGCCAACAATTGATTCAATAAAATTCATTTCAAATCGAGCACTCTAGCTGCTTTGTACAATATAGATCATAACATTCAATAGCAAGTCTATTCCGCTAGATGGTAAAGATTCGGGAATGAGTGGTAATTCCCAACATGGGATACTTATTATAATTTCAAATAAAAAACGGGAGTGGAATTTCTTCGCACCCCCGTATTCAATTAATACGCAATATACTACGTATACTTTACAAGTACAAATTTAGTTACTTAATCAGATCTCATTAATCCTCTGAAATCTGTGTAGTATACTTATGATTGAAGTTGCCGCCGTATGTTGCCAAAATTCCAGGCGCCGCATTCTGGTTTATGAAATCTTGCAACATGAAACCAACGGTGGGTAAACCGGTATAAGTATCGCCATCAAGGCTTGTTAACGATTGAGAAGCTTCTGAATGATTAACACCATTACCATCAGTTTGTCCATTAACGACGGTGATTCCCGTAGCGTTAAAGGCCATCCGCAGCCATCCATTTTCGAAGTTAACCGGAACATTTACTTCGTTGGAGGAACCTAACACATGACTGTTCTCGAACGTAACAACAGTTGTTTCCCAGCATAGTGAAGTACCGCCGCCTGGTGCAGGTGGAGAGAAATCTACAATAGCAACGTTACCTTCTTCGCGGTTCCAGTAGCTCAGGCCAACTGGCTCGCACGCACCATTAAGCCAGAATTTATGGGTGAATGGGCTAAACAACTGAGTAGCGTCTGATGCTAATGCGGGGTTATGAACAGGAACATTGTATCGCTTGGTCGGCATTGTTACCACCCAGTCTGTGCCAGACAGAGTTGCAGCATCCAGAACATACTCGTTGATAATATTATTGTGCATCAGCAACGCGCTAACGGTATTGTCACCACTAAGCCAATTGCTGGTTACTGTTCCAGAATTGTAAAATACTACACTGGTAAGATCTGCGAAAGTCAGATCCGGGAAAATACTACCGGGAGGGTTCCAGATATTCTGAACATTCGAAGGTGCGAAAGCCTCTAAAGCAACTGGGTCATACCCAAAATCAGTTCCACCAGCCACACCAATCAGAGAAGCTGTACCTGCCAAACCACCAGTAGACGGGTTAGCTCTAGCTGATTGACCACCTACGACCAACCCACTAGAAGGACCCATATCCATGGTCGAAGCTTGAACCACTGCACAATTTGCAGGCACGCCATTTACGTGAGTGATAGCGGCACTGATCGCGGTATTTGTAATGGTGCCCATTTCAATAATTTCAAAATAGCCTTCACGGGTACGATCCAATGATTGAGTTTCACCATCCCCACCACTTTGTTGAATGCCTTCAAGAGCAGCACCGGAATACGCGAAGTTCACGAACTCTTTACCACCAGCTGGAATTGCAGGGGCAGTGCAGGACTTATCGGCGGTAACAAGCTTGGCGCCGTTTGTAGTATTCACGACCGCAGCGGTCCACATGTCATTCGGGGATAGATAAAGGTTAAAGTCAAGTACTTCGCGGCTGTTTTTACCTTCGGTAAAACGTACTTTTACAGCTTTTGAAGAATTGGTAGTGTTCACTACGGACAAATAAGTATCCATTCCGGCGCGAGTTGTGTAATACGGGTAAATAAGAACTTCACCTAAACCATTAGAATTAACATGTACTGCAGCACTTGCTGTATTCGCTATACCAACCGAGCTTACCGCTGCTGCCAAAGCAAGATACAGTGATTTTCTTTTAAATTTTTGCATTATTGCTAGACTCCTTATAATTTATTACGAAATGTTGAAGTTTGACTTCAGGAAAAGATTAATACTTTTTATTAAAGTGCTCTTCAATAATTACTACAGTCGACTTTAGAAATTACTGCGATGTTATTGTATATCATAGTTGTTTCATTCTACAAGTGATTTTTTGTACACATAATCCTCCTATTTAAATTCATAACACCTAATTATCTGCGCGGAACGAACCACCATTTCCCGTCTTGACGTAGCCAATTCTCGTCCAGACGAGTCTCAAGTGACTTAATATCACGATAGCTATATTCAATTGCCATCAATACCTTACACTGGTCGTTCTCGCATGAAACAGAATCCACATTTGCTTTTTTCCAAATGCCGCCACGGACTTTAGCTTTATATAAATCCAGCGACATAACATCACGTGTACCCGGACTCAGATAACTATACGCTTTAGTGAAATCCCCTTTTATTAAGGCTTCCCAGCGTGCTGCGGCTAGAGCGGCAACTATCTTTTGCGGTTTAATCTGTTCTGGCTGTGTTAAACCACCACCCGATCCTGCACAACCCATCATTCCCACACTCAGAACAAGTGCTGCTACACCTCTTCGCAACTCATAACCCATTCCACACATCCGTTTTTTCAAAAGCTCACCTAAAATATCTACGTTTTTTTATTTTAACTATAGTCACTCTTGCACTAATAAACTGTCAAGGACAATCTAAACTCTTTTGCTTGACTGTATCTTTTTCACAACAATCGGGAATTATTTAAGTCGATTAATCTACCTATTTTAATTTAAGTGAACTCTTACTAGTTTCAGTATCAAACAGTTTATTACCTAAAATTTATTCACAATATACTTAGCTCAAAATTAAATCTGCCGATTATCGGCTAACAGAATTTAACTTTTCACATTACGTCGTTATTCATCTTGCATATCACTTTACGACAAGGGTTAGAAATACTTTAGAACACTCCAACTTTTTCTTAATACAAGCAGGATACTATCTAAGTTAAAGGTACCTATTTAACTTGCTTATCCATTGGCTTGGATATATCAGCGGGCTTCTCAACCCTCTCTAACAGCTCATTCAATCCGGCAGGTTTTTTTGGCATATCGCTAGATTTCCCGACATTTTCCAAAAGATCTCCCAATCCATTAAGTTTTTTACGGAATTCTTCGCTGACATATTGCGCCTGCTGATTATTGGCCACTAAACGCGGTGTAATCAGAAGAACCAATTCAGTGCGATTATTAGAGAAAGTCTGAGCGCCAAACAATCCACCAATAAATGGAATTTTCGATAGATACGGCAAACCGCTACTTGCTACGGTTTTATTATCCGTAATTAATCCACCCAATACCATGGTTTCGCCGGATTTAACCACCACTGTGGTTTTTACCGCTCGCTTGCTGATGGTAGGTGAATTAATTGAAGATGTTGTAGTTATTGAGGCCGCGCTAACTTCTTGATTGATATCCATCGTAACTTGGCCACCGGCATTGATACGCGGCGTAACCGTTAACAAAATTCCGGTATCAATATACTGAATCGAAGCAATGAGTCCTGTGGCAGAACCTAAAACCGATTGGGTTTGACTAGTGACCGGCACCCGATCACCAACCTGAATCTTAGCGGTCTGGTTGTCAGTAACCATTATATGGGGCGAGGAAATCACCTTGACGCGCGAATCAGTTGCCAACAAATTGAGCGCAGAGGCCACCCCTCCGGCCACGTTTGAATTACTCAATACATAGGAAAAACCAGGAGCCAACGCATTAATTCCAGGGGCACCAGTATCGAGCTTGCCACTACCATGCCTTCCATTATTAAAAGCCCATTCCAGACCAAATTTCAAATCACCCGTTAGTGTTACCTCGGCGATAGTGACATCAATTAAAACTTGTCGCGGTGGCGCATCAAGCTTGCGAATGGCGGCTTCTATTTTTTCGTAATTGGCTGGCGAAGCCAAAATTAACAGCGCATTATTGTCTTTGTCGGCGAGCACGCGAACGTCTCCCTTAACCGCGACACTGTCGCCAGCTGCCGCTAATTGTTCCGGAGTTGCATCTGCGGGAGTTTCTGTTGACTTTACCTCTGCCGGCGCCAAGCCAGGGGCAAGCGCTGGCGGGAGTGAAGTTGCGGTTGTTGATTTGCTGAATACATTGTTAAGCAATACCGCCAATTTCTCAGCTAATCCATTCTGCACCGGATAAACGAACAAGCGCATGCCGCCAGCGGTTCCGCCGGTGTGATCCAAACGCTCAATCCAAATTTTTGCCTGCTCCAGATATTTTGGTTGCTGGGTGATTACGAGGATGGCATTAAGACGCTCAATCGGCATCAGCTTGACCACTCCAGCCAACGGACTTAGCGCTTGGGCACCAAAAATCTTATTGAGATCCGCTACAGCAGTCTTCACCTCAACACTTTGCAACGTGAACAACGCGACGGACATACCAGACAGCCAATCCACGTCGAACATGGCGATAGTATCCTGCAAATGTTTTAATTCGCGTTCGGTACCAGAAAGAATAATCAGATTGCGAGCTTCATCAATACGCACAGCATTCGCTTCAGTAACAAATGGCTCAAGAATCTTTACCATTTCTTTGGCGGCGATAAATTTCAACGGCGCAATTTGAACGCTGTAACCGCGACCACCTTGCAATACTACTTTGTCGTCCCCTAATTGCGGGGTGATCGAGCCGCGCGTGGCCGTAGCAGCCGGCACCACTTTGTAAATCCCTTCTTCCCGGATAATCGCTGCACCATTCATGCGCAACAGCGTTTCGAGTGTCGGCAACAAATCTTTTCTCTGTAGGGGGCTACTGGTATGTAAATTGATCACTCCTTGCACCTTGGGATCAATGATATAAGTTTCATTGAATATATCGCCGACAATTGCTTTAACAACCTCGCGTAAGTCCGCCCCCTCGAAATTGAGCATCATTTCGTCTCCCGCAGCTGGTTTGGCTGCGCTTACAACTGGCGGTACTGGCGCATTAACAAATACGCCAGTACCGGGATACAATTTGACCTTCTCCGGACCATCGACAATAACAGGTTTCTCTTCTTTTTTGTTTTTGGTCTCGATATCACTAATATTCCGCGTAACAAAATGTGGTTTCACGATCTCTTCATTTTTCTTTTCCTCACTTTTATTCTCATCACTTTTCTTGGCTTCGAACATCTTGAAAAAAGTAGCACATCCTCCCAAAAAAGGGAGCGTGATCATAATCAGTATCCAACGCAGGTAAATTTTATTCATGCCCATTCTCTTTTCTTTGTAATAGCATATTTATTTTTCAATAAAAATTTGTTTTTATTCTGGCGACTGTTGCCGCATTGCACGGCGTCGTTCAAAAACAGACCGTGGATCAGCAACGTTCTCCACGGGAGCTGTGACGGGCGCCCCAGATGATGGCGCAGTAGGCGTGGCAAGTTGCGCTGGCGTATGCGGGCTTCCCGTCTTTCCTGCTGGCCCCGACACTGTTTTAATTTTCAATATTACTTCCTCACGCTCATCACCCTGTTTAAAAGTAATTTTATCACGATCCAATTTTTCAACTTGCATGCCGTTGATTTCTTGGCCCAGTTCAACACGCACCATCTTGCGAGAAGCAACTTCTCGTAACAACGCAATATTTTTTTCCTTGGTAATAATAATGCCGTCCAAAATAAACTGCCCTTTGCGCATAGTTGGCTTGGGCGGCTCTATCGCGACAGGCACAGGCGGCAGAGACGGTGGCGGTAACAAAGACCGTGGACGGCGAGTAGACGCAAACGATGCCGGATGCTGGCTAGGCACGAATTTGGGCGGCAGTGGACGACGGCTTGAGACAAACAGTGGCCGTGCCAATATCTCTGTATAAGATTTATCCAGTGACTGTAAAGCGAACTCCGGCTGTAACGACAGCACTGTCGGCCTGGTTTTTTGTGGCTTTGGCGGTGACATAGGCAGGTTGACGCGATTACCCCAACCAAGTTCGGTACCAATCGTGCCCGTCAAGAACAAAATCAACGCCAACAATAATAGGGTTGTGAAATGGCGGGGTTCGAAGGGTAATTTCATTTTTTATCCGCTACCAACGTATAGCCCGATGCATCAAACTGCGCTATTAATTCCGGCTCTGTCACGGGTGCACCCTTCAAAGCATTGGCCTGCGAGCGGATGCTGACATTATCAAGCAACAGATAGGGTTGAGCTGTTTCTACAGCATAAAGAATTTTTCTCAGCGTGGGCAAGCTACTGATAAATTGGATGTTGACCGTAACACGACGATAACCGCCGTCATCCTTAAATGGCACCACCTGCATGCTGACTAGCTTACCTCCATTGACCTCGATTAAGCTTTTTACAGTTTCCTGAATTTCCGAAGCAGCCAATGCCACGCCGGTATTTCTGAGGAAATGCTGACGACCATTTTTTTGCTTCACCTGATCGAGTGCTAACTGAACTTCGGCATGGGACGCTACAACGTGCCGGTATCGTCCTAAATAATCGGCCAAACTATCCAACGACTGATCGTAATGGCGATGTAGCATATTAATCGGAATGAATAGCAGTAAAATGCCTATCATCAGGAATATTATTAACAATCCAATGGCCAAGCTGCGACTTTGATTTTTACTGAGGGCACGCATCAGAGTTTAACCTTTGAAGAGGGTGCCGCTTTTATTGCCTGTTTAACGGGCGCATTCGAAGCTGGTAGCGCTGGCTTAAGGGCTGGCACTCTCAGCGGCAATGGCGAATTAAACTTCTCCGCTTCAAGCTTACTGGATTCAGATATAGGCTGCTCTGATTTACTAACGCCGTTATCAGATTTATCCGGTTCAAGCTCGATAACGGGCAACGGTGGTTGTAATGCAGATTGTTTGGGCACGGATGCAATGACTTCGGCAGGCGGCACGGTCTTAATTTCTGCCGCCAGATGGTAACGCTCGCTGTTTTGCATATCTCCTTTGGTCAGCGGCGAACGAAAATTGGCGTCATGCAAAATCTTGGCGCTCTCAATCAAAGCAATCAGTTTCGACGAGGATCCGGTTTCCCCCTGGATTTGAAGTTCCTTACCTTTGAGATTGAATTGTTGCACCCAGGTATCGTTTGGTAATAGACGAGACAATTCATCTAATAATATTATTAGTGGCAGGACTGCCTGCTTTTTATCCAGCATGAAATTGAATTCTGCGGCTAATTTCTCTTGTTCACGCCGCAGTACGTCGATTTCTTTCGCTTGTTGCTTAGCGCGGTCAACTATCGGCAGCAGTTCAATCACGGCTTGCCGCTTCTGCCAGATCGGAATGGTTATAGCGGTTAGTGCCAGTATCAAGGTCAGCAGCACTAGCCCAGCATTGGTTCCACGCAACTTGGAAGGTTGGGTAGTACTGCGCTCAGCTGGCATCAGGTTGATGGTATCGCCGCCCGGCACAACAATGCCAGCAACATGCACGGCATTGACCGGCGCACCCCAACGCTCCAGCAGATCCAGCGAACTATCCACCGCTGAACGTGGCACAACCACCAGCTTAACAACAAGCTGATTTTTTTGATTTTCCACATGCAACACACGAAAATCAAAATAAACTTGCTCAGCCTTGAATGGAGTATGGCGATCCATTTCAAAACCTAGCACTTGGCGCAGATTCTTAGCTGCCGCCAGGGGCAGTTCGACCTGTTTGATTAGGCATTGAGTATCAGTGAGACACAATGCAACCTGCTCATCGCGTTTATGTAACTTACTAAAAAGTGCCTGAAAGGCAATACTTTGAGTATCATCATTACCAGATTGCCTTTCGACTCGACCCTGTACGATCAAACTATCTTTCAGCCAGCGTCGCAATATAACGGCTTGAGGAGTAACTTCTATCAGAAGTCCATTAGCGACGTTTGCACTGGATTGCCGCAACCATTGCGGCACAAGCACAATGAGTTCACCCGACCACCAACGCCAAAAATGCCCTAGCGGGGAGTTTCTATCAAAAGTAAAGCGCGACTGATGCGCAGTTTGAATTTTATTTGTCATCTAAAACTGCGGTGCGCACATATTGTTTCTCTCATCCCTAGCGAAGACAGGCTTAAGAGTATGTTCTGCCTTCAATGATAGAAGAGACGCAGGATAATCAATTGTTACTATAATTTGCTCTGTCTTTATTAGCATCTGGTTATTCTAAAATGCAGTTACTAAGATACCTGGATACGCAACAACGCACCTAAAGATTGGTTGGAGTTAGCTAATTATCGTTAAGTTCAATCAAAGCTTTAATACTTATAATAAAATTAGAATAATTCATCCATCAGGCACTCTCATTTGAATTTTCGCCGGAACTTCAAATATCCTCAAAAAGCATACGTTGATAATAGGTATAAAACATTCCATATTAGAATGTTTAGGTAATCATTAATTTCGATGGAAATTGCGCGGTCAGTCTCATACTTATCGCTCCGCGCAAATGGAAAGTGGATTAATCGTACACAATCTATTTAGTTAATAGCTGCTTGTTCTACAACGATCGGCTTTGGAGTCGCTTCCCCTTCCTTCCAGGAAAAAAAAACGAACTTACGAACGGTGCTTTGATCAATTTTTACCACAGTTTCACGTACGAACACTGTACCATCTGGCAATGCCGCTTCGGCGCGAACACTATACACGGAACCGTCATCACCGGCTACAGCAGCGGCAGCCGGTGCAAACGGCGGAGGCGGTAAATTTTTGAGCAAGGCCTCCTGACGTGCCAAAAGATAAGCATCAACCAGCGCTATATTGGCACCGGGCAGTGCAAGCAAAACTTTTCTCGGCGCAATAGTTGCATTTATCCCAGCCTGATGTGAATCTACGGTCAGTGCGTCTGCCAGATTTGCGTATAACTCTGGTGTCATGCCCAATACCCGCTGCAATTCATTAACAGTTTCAAACGATGCATTAGCCGGACGGTATTTCAACCCGGCAGCTTTGTATTCAGCAACCTCGGCACCTTTAGGACGCGGCAAATCATCACCGTCGCGCCAATCCACAATAGCATCCAGCAGGACAGTGCTTTCTTCATCATTAAGGCCGACACTTTTTAACAAACCTTTCAGTAAATCGTCTGATGCACTGTTAATATCAATTTTACCGGATACATCTAAGAGCGTGATATTGAGCTTGGCTCCTCCGAATTCCCACTGATGTGACACACCATCACCCTTCCATCGCTGCAAATCGCTGGCTGGCTTGAACATCTCGTAAAACGCACGCTGCATACCCCCGTCAGCCACCGCCTGAGCGCGTGCTGCAGCCGCTAAATTCTGGGCTAACAGCGTATCCGTGCGCATACTGAAAGCAAAGCTGGCAGCAATCACCGCTAACAGCGTGGTCGCCCACAACACCAGCACCAATGCAATACCATGTTGATGTTTTTTGTCGATCACGGCCTTCATTCACTCATGCATCGATTGGTGGCGTTATCCCACATACAGCCAGTATCAGAACCGATCAACGGTGCGACCACTAAATCCGGCCAAACACGGCCATTGTTAAATTTGACCCGAACACGAATCAGATAGGGTAACCGCTGTTGAGTATCTCGATTTCCCCACTGATCCCGCCATTGTGGCTCGGCATCTTTGGTATCAACACCAAAATAAGAAAAACTTAATTCCTTCACGTGATCCGCCAGCACGATTTTTTCTGCTTTCTCCAATGCGGTAAAATCAACACTATCTGCATCTGGAATAGCACGCCTCATTACCAATTGGCCAATATCATTATCCTGTACCAACTCCAGGCTAATCAGAAATAAACCACCCGTACCCAATCGCACAGCAATCGGAGCCACCAGCTTGACATTATCTGGCTGGCCGCTGAACGCCAGATTCATATCTGCTTTTTTCTTCCAATGAAATGGGGTGACCTGGCTTAATTCACGCCGCAAAAATCCTTGCAGCAAAGCCAAATGTGTCGAATTCTCAGTACGTATCTCGCCAGCATCCCAGCTGCGTGCGCCTAAACGCATACCACCAAACAGCAAAACCAGGATAAAACCGAGCAAAGACATGGCGATTAGAAGTTCCAGCAAGGTGAAGCCGGTAATTTTATGTTTGTCCAAATTCACAACGCCACTCCATTTACCAGTCGCAATGTTTTAAGGCTGGCCGAACGCGGCTGAGCACTGTCGCCCCATAACACCTGGATTTCCACTTCCAGCAGTGACACAGGTAAAATTGGCACTGGCAGTCCAGTCTGGTCGTTCGTCTGTGTTGGAGGCACCAGATAAGGTCGAATACTGACATGCCAACGATAAACTGCATTAAATTCACCATCGCTCTCGCTTACTTTCAACGGAGTCTCGATGCCTATCAATGCTAACTTGCTTTGACCCAGCAACGTTGCTTGCTGATATTCGTCAACACGACTGGCATTACGTAAGCCGCCAGAAAAAATCTGCATCAATACGCCCAATATCAGTGCCAGAATTACAAATGCCACCAGCACTTCAAGCAACGAAAAGCCACGACTGGATTTATACATGCCTAAGGAAATTGTCAGCAAATAATCTGGATATTTTCGCAAACCTTAACGGGTGCACTGTCATATCATCGACCACTTGCATTAGCTAAAGCCAAAATTTCCAAATTGTCCAGGCTCACAGGCAGCTCTTAATCGAGAATGGTGACTTGGCCGGTCAGCCAATCGACATTAATATCGTATTTGCGAACCCCCGATGTTACCGTGATACGACCGCCAGTAGAGCTTCCGTCCGGGTAAAAACGAATCGCGCCGACTTTGTCGGGCAGTAGCTCAGATTGCGCTGTAAACAAGCTAATGACCAACTTTGTGGGTAAGACATAGCGGCGCTGATCGCCACTCACTTTGAAATTTCGTTTTTCAACATCCAGTGTCAATGTCGATTCTTCTTTTCGCGTGACGGCTTGGCTGCGCGCTTGCCGTAAGCCAGCCGCCAGTTGACGTGCCGCGCCCTTTAATTCGGTACCAGGTAAACCAGCAGAGATCATCGGTACCGCCAAAGCATAGACCATCGCCATTAGCATCAGCACCACCAGTAATTCAAGCAGGGTAAAACCGGCGCTGGCACGCGATTTTATTCGCCCCAATTATTGATATCCTTGTTTTCGCCTTCGCCACCTTCACGATTATCAAGGCCAAGTGAACTGATATCAAAATCTTTGTTGTGCTGTCCCGGGGAGGCATAATGGTAATCGTTACCCCACGGATCTTTTGGCACCATTTTCGCTCCCTTAATATAAGGGCCGTTCCAACCGGTTGCACCGGTTGGCGCCTCAATCAATGCCGACAAACTTTCCTGTGAAGTAGGATAGCGCCCTACTTCCAGCTTGAATAATTCCAGGCTCTGTCCAAGCTGCTCGATTTGCAGCTTGCCCGTTTTGCTTTTCGATGTACCAAGATAATCCATTACCTTTGGCCCTACTAAACCAGCCAATAGACCTAAAATTACCAGCACCACCAGCAATTCAAGCAAGGTAAATCCTGTTTCCCGGCGTACCCGATTCATTCTGTTCATAATATTTTTCTCCAAAAATATACCATTCTATTTTTTCCTATATTTTCCATGCTTCCTGAACACATTATTACTTACTATGAAGTTCGATAAGATTAGGCACCGTCATACAGGCACACTTTCAATTTTTCATTACATCGCCAAATCATTAACGCTGAGGATGGCAAGCAGAATTGACATGATGATACCGCCAATCAACAGCCCCAGCCCTAAAATCAGCACCGGCTCCATTAGACTTAACATACGCTTAACCGTGGTTTGCACTTCATTGTCGTACACATCTGCAACACGCAAGAGCATTTCTTCAAGCTGGCCCGTTTCTTCACCAACGACTACCATATGAACCGCGAGCTTAGGAAACAAACCTGTTTCCATCATTGGCTTGCCCAACCCCAACCCTTGCTTGAGCTGATTTGCCACACTATCGAGCCCTTCAGCCATGACGCTATTATTTAAGGTTTCTTTGATAATAAAGAGCGCATTCAATAATGTCACTCCGTTGCCAAGCAAAGTGCCCAAGCTGCGACTAAAGCGGGCCACCTCAATCTTTGCCACCAGGTCGCCTACCAGCGGCAAACGCAGAAAAATACCATCCCAGCGGTAGCGGCTAGTAGGGTTTTGCATTTGCTGGCGCAGCAATGCATAAATGGCTAGCCCACCGATCAGCAACATCCACCAGTCATGCCGTAAAAAATCACCCGCAGCAATAACGATTTGCGTTGGTAGCGGTAGGGTTTTACCCGATTGCTGAAACATCAGGGAAAACTGTGGCACAACGAATATCAGCAACATCATCACAGAACCGGCTGCCACTACCATCAGGATTGCGGGATAAATTAATGCAGATGTAACAGTTTGCTTGAGTGCTTTGGCACGTTCCATGAATTCAGTGATACGCGTCAGCACCGGACCAAGTGCGCCTCCAGCCTCGCCAGCACGTACCATATTGAGATAGAAACGTGAAAACACCCCTTTCTGCGCTTCCATCGCTGCAGAAAGCGAAGCACCCCCACGCACATCGTCGCGTACCTGCGTCAACAGGTTACGCACTTTATCGTTTTCCGATAATTCGACCAGAATTTCTAATGCGCGATCAAGTGGTAAACCGGCATGCAGTAATGTTGCAATTTCACTCGTGAATACACCAATTTCTGCCTGACTCACTCGACTGGAGCGTAACCACTTGAATGAGGTGTTTCCGGCAGCTTGTTCCAGCTGCGCCAATTCAATCTGAATCGGAATATAACCCATAGCCTGCAAACGATCTACGACCGCTTCATTAGTACGGGCTTCCATTTCGCCTTCCAGCGCTTCACCGTCTGCACTAACCGCGTTGTATTGGAACACCGGCAAAATCAAGCCTCCCGCGTCACGCGCAACACTTCCTCAATGGTCGTAACTCCTGCCATCACTTTGCGTAAACCACTATCAAACATGGTTCGCATGCCTTGTTCGATTGCCAGCTTGCGTATTTCTCCCGCAGTTGCGTGCTGCATTACCAAACTGCGAATGCCATCACTCATCGGGAGTATTTCCACAATATTGACTCGACCAATATAGCCAGTATGACCGCAGTTCGGACACCCAACCGCATGATAAAGTTCAATCGGGCGCGCTTCAGTAAAGCGATGTAATTCCATTTCATCAACCACTTCGGGCAGCACGGTTCGCAATTGGCGACATTGTTGGCACAGTGTACGCACCAGACGTTGCGCTAAAATACCAATAACAGTAGATGTCAAAAGATAATCGTCCATGCCCATATCAAGCAGACGGTTAATCGTGCTGGCAGCATCATTGGTGTGCAGGGTAGACAGTACTAAGTGACCTGTAAGTGCCGCCTGTACGGCAATTTGTGCCGTTTCCAAATCGCGGATTTCACCGATCATAATAACGTCTGGATCTTGACGCACAATGGAGCGAAGGGCATTAGCAAAAGTAAGACCAATCTGCGCTTTGACCTGAATCTGGTTTACACCTTCCATCTGATATTCAACCGGATCTTCCACCGTGAGTATCTTCACGTCCGATTTGTTCAACGTTTGTAATGCGGTGTAGAGCGTGGTCGTTTTGCCACTACCGGTAGGGCCGGTTGCCAGGATAATGCCATGAGGTTGTTGCAACACATCTATGAATACTTTGAGTACATCCTCATCAAACCCCAATGCAGAAAAATTTAGGGTAGTACCACTCTTATCGAGAATCCGCATAACCACACTCTCGCCATGCATGGTAGGCACAGTGGAAACTCGTAAATCGATTTCCTTGCTCTGAATTCGCAATTTGATGCGACCATCTTGCGGCAGGCGCCGTTCTGCAATATCTAGGCTTGCCATGATTTTAATCCGTGATATGACGGCAGCGGATAAGCGTCGCGGTGGCGATTCTACCTCGTGCATCACTCCATCTACCCGGTAACGTACGATCAGACGATTTTCGAATGGCTCGATGTGAACATCGGATGCACGTGCCTCCAGCGCATGACCAATAATCAAGTTAACCAGACGGATAACCGGCGCCTCGCTAGCAAGATCCTTAAGATGCTGCACATCATCGCCCGCTCCGTCCTCCTCAAGGGTTTCGATATCGCCAACAATCTCCCCCATTGACGTCTTGCCGCTACCATAAAGACGCTCAAAAGCACTTTCCATATCCTGCTGCACTGCCACACGTACACTAACCAAACGATGCGTTAGTAAGCCAAAGGCATTGATGACGTATTGATCAAGTGGATCCACTAGCGCCAGCACCAGCATGTGTTCATCTTCATGTAGTGGCAGCGCTCTAGACTCTTTAAGAAAACGTACCGATACGCGCTCTTCCAGCAGGGGGACTTCAGGATAATCAGCCGGCTCCACTAGTGCGAGCCCAAGCTGCGCCGCCAATGCCTCTGCCACATCACGGGCAGAAACCACTCCCAACTTTAATAGCAGTACGCCAATCCGCTCGTGTTCACCGACTTCATTTTGCTGAAGGTCTAGCGCACGTTCCAAATCGAGCGTATTTAGCTTCCCCTGCTCAACTAACCATTCTCCTAAACGTTTGTTCAACTTGATGCTTTCTGTTCGAAAAAGTGCGGGAATGGTATCACGAACATGCAGATTTTCACGCAGGCAGGCTGCCAGTATTCGCTTCTATCCGAGCCACAACATGAAGCAGGTACACGCATTTTAAAGTTTCAAGCGCAAAAAACACTGCATGATGCCACCTGAAATCAGAAGCGCCTGGCAAGTACGTACCAAGTTTAATGATCGGACGATAGCTAGGGATAAAACAAAAACAAGCGATATCCAGTTGGCTTAAGGTCGGCAGTATCAAGACGTAGTTTGATGCCAATCTCATGGTTGGGTAATAATCCTTGTTTTTCGTCCTCACCAGGTTTGAGATATTCCGCTGGAGAAAAAGTTCGACGCACCACTGCCTCATCCATCGAATTGGTGAGCGTCAGTTCGAGATTAGGATAGGTTTGCGCGTAAGACGCACGGTTTCGCAAAATGGCATTGAGAACGATGGTGCTCGCTTGTTTCGGATTGGACTCCAGGTCAGAAGACTCGATGCTCAACTGGTCAATTTTTTTTGGTAGCGAGATGTCACAGTTGAGCAGCTTACAATAGGACGTTAGTGCTAACTTTATGCCCGGCAGGTGTGCAGCGAGTTCGACACGAAAAAAATACGTAACCTGTGCCAGTAACACTATAACCAACAACAATGTGACTACTATCCACGACCAGTGAACATTTTTTTTGATAGCTGAAGAACTAATTTTCAGTGCTTCTTCTTTACTGGCCGTAGCAAGATGACTGAAATCATATTTTTCGTGAGTTACGGGGATAGACTCTACCGGAGTTTTAACCGGCACTTGCTGCATTTCCGCTACATCCAGAGTTAGGGTAAGTTGCGGACTAGGTTCGTTATCGTGCAATTTTTTTGTTGCGTTAAATATTGCTTGGCAACGTCCGCAACGCACCATACCCTGATGCATATCTAGTTGAATTTGGCTAACATTAAAGCGGGTGCCACATTCCGGGCATTGAGTGACTGCATTCATCGCTTCGCTCCAGATAAGCATGCCCAACCCTCTTCCACAACCGGTAGTTTGAAATCAAACCATTGACTATAGATTTCTATGACGTCTTCGGCCTGTTCGCTGAGTACACCGGATAATACAATCTGACCGCCTTGCCGCGATGAATCCGCTAACAATGGCGCGAGTACTTTGAGAGGGTTGGTAAGAATATTGGCTACGACAATATCAACTTGTTGTTTCGGTGCGATATTAGACAGGTAGAACTGCGCGTCAACTTGATTAGCCATTGCATTATCACGGCTGGCTTGTACGGCTTGTGCATCTACGTCCACGCCAGTGGCGCTGGCAGCGCCAAGTTTGAGCGCAGCGATGGCCAAAATACCTGAACCGCAGCCATAATCCAGAACGGATTCACCCCCTTGCAAATGACTGTCCAACCAACATAGACACAAACGGGTAGTGGGATGACTTCCGGTACCAAAAGCTAAACCAGGATCGAGTGTAATGTTAATGGCACTGGGATCGAGCGGGGTGTGCCAGGTGGGTACGATCCAGAGGCGCTGAGAAATACGAATGGGGTTAAACTGTAACTGAGTCAAGCGCACCCAGTCGTTGTCGGCCAGGGTTGCGATAACATAGCTTGGTGGCTGTTGCAGCCCAATGGCGTGTGCCGCTTCCAGCATAATTGCATCTATCGGCGTATCTTCGGCAAACAGAGCAGTAACGCGATTGTGCGACCACAGATGAGAAACGGGTTCGCCCGGCTCACCAAATATAGCTTGCTCATTCAAGGTGTCGGCATCAGCATCGTGAATGTCTACTGATAGTGCGCCGAGCGCCAACAGAGCCTCACTTAACATCTCCACCTGGGATGCAGATGCAGTGACGGTCAGCGTAAGCCAAGCCATGTTATTTTACCTTGATGCGTTCGGCTAGCTTATGTTCCAGATAGTGAATGCTGGTGCCACCGCGTAAAAAAGCAGCATCTAGCATCAATTCCTGATGCAGCGGAATATTAGTCTCAATACCCTCTACCGCCATTTCTGATAGGGCAGTACGCATGCGGGCTATCGCTTGTTGACGATTGTCCCCATATGCGATGATCTTGCCGATCATGGAATCGTAGTGAGGCGGCACAAAGTAATTAGCATACACATGCGAATCCACGCGAATACCCGGACCACCAGGAGGATGCCAAGTCGTAATACGGCCAGCCGAGGGCGTGAACTTGTAAGGATGTTCGGCATTGATACGGCATTCAATGGCATGACCTTTAAGCGTAATATCATTTTGCTTGAAACTGAGTTTTTCACCGGCAGCGATACGAATCTGCTGTTGCACGATATCTATGCCCGTAATCATTTCGCTGACCGGATGCTCTACCTGTATGCGGGTGTTCATCTCAATGAAGAAAAATTCATCGTTTTCATACAGAAATTCAAAAGTTCCCGCGCCGCGATAGCCAATTTTGCGGCAAGCTGCCGCACAACGCTCACCAATTTTATTACGAAGCCGAGTATTCAGCAGCGGTGCTGGCGCTTCCTCAAGAATTTTCTGATGACGGCGTTGCATTGAGCAATCGCGCTCACCTAGATATACCGCATTGCCATAAGAATCAGCCAGCACTTGAAATTCGATGTGGCGTGGGTTCTGCAAAAATTTCTCCATATACACCACAGGATTATTAAACGCCGCCTGCGCCTCGCCACGCGTCATAACCACGGCATTCAGCAACGCGGCCTCGGTATGCACTACGCGCATACCGCGGCCGCCCCCGCCTCCGGCGGCCTTGATAATGACCGGATAACCAATACTACGTGCAATCTTGGTAATTTCGGTTGGATTTTCTGGCAATGCACCATCCACGCCTGGTACACAAGGAATACCGGCTTTTTTCATCGCGTTTTTGGCGGACACTTTGTCGCCCATTAAACGAATAGTTTCCGGCCGTGGGCCAATGAATACAAACCCACTCTTTTCTACACGCTCGGCAAAGTCAGCATTTTCAGATAAAAAACCATAGCCTGGATGAATAGCCTGTGCATCTGTAACTTCCGCTGCGCTAATGATAGACGGGATGTGCAAATAGCTATTTAACGAGGAAGCCGGGCCAATGCATACCGATTCATCGGCCAGTTTGACGTACTTGGCATCTGCATCAGCTTCGGAGTGCACTGCAACAGATTTAATGCCCATTTCACGACAGGCGCGCTGAATTCTTAAGGCAATCTCGCCTCGATTTGCGATGAGAATTTTTTCAAACATTATTTAACCGATGATAAAAAGAGGTTGACCATATTCCACTGGCTGGCCACTCTCGACCAGAACTGCACTAATAACACCGCTTTGGTCAGCTTCGATTTCGTTGAGCAGTTTCATTGCTTCAATAATACAAAGAGTGTCACCCACGCTTACGCTCTGACCCACTTCCACAAAAGGTTTGGCGCCAGGGGAGGGGCTGCGATAAAAACTACCAACCATCGGTGATTTCACTTCATGACCATCTGGTACTGCAGGTTCGGCAAGCTCCGCAGGCGCATCGGGCAGCTGTGGGGCAAGCGTGCTCATATGCTGCTGCGGTGTAGCATAAACATGCTGCACCGCAGCAGCAGAGCGTACAATACGCACGCGTTCTTCGCCCTCACTGATTTCCAGCTCGGCAATACCGGAACTTTCAACCAGTTCAATCAAGGTCTTGAGTTTACGTAAATCCATAATTAGCTCCTAACAGAATATTGCAGCGCGTATTGCACTGCGAGTTCATAACCGGTTGCACCCAGACCGCTGATAATGCCGATAGCGAGATCAGAAAAATATGATTCTTTGCGGAACGGTTCCCGTGCAAACACATTGGAAAGATGGACTTCAATAAATGGAATGGCTACCGCCGCTAGTGCATCGCGTAAAGCCACACTGGTATGCGTAAACGCAGCAGGATTAATGACAATAAAATCGGTACCATCCTGGCGCGCCAAATGCACACGATCCACTAAAGCAGATTCAGAGTTACTCTGGAAATACAACAAATTTGCGCCTTGCATGCGTGCTAAATGCTGTAATTTGTTGTTAATTTCGTCTAATGTAATATGACCATACACGCTTGGCTCGCGGCTGCCGAGCAAGTTTAGATTAGGGCCATGTAGAACCAGAATGGTTTTCATGAACACAGTTTGCCGCAAATTAGGACAAGTTGTCTATTATTTAGCAGACATTGAGTAAAGTAATTATACGGAACGTTCTTCTTGCAAACGTTTACGCAATTCCTCAACGGTAAAAATGGGGGGGATAAAACTTCCTCGCAATGCAAGTAAATCTTTTTCAACGCTCACCAGTGCATCTACTTTGGCTTTGTGTGCCACAGCCAAAAATACTTGGCTAAATATACCGTGCGATGGCATCCAGTTGGATATGGACGCTATTTCACAGTAGGGGAAAAATTCTTCCAGCAATAGATCCTGCTCAGCAATCGACAGATCGAATTTTGGATAATTCAATGACTCAAATAAATCTTCTTTTGTTGCGTTACTAATTACCGGACGAATAGACTTCGTCTGCCAAGCTTTTTTTAACCATGCCAAATTTCCATTGGCAAATAACAATGCAGAAAGTATTACATTGGTATCGAGAACAACGCGCATATTACTCCTTGGGTCGACGCGCCCAAGCACAGGCGTCAGCTACATCTTTTTCGGAAATCCCCGACGCAATCAATTTAGCACGTACGGCCTCAACTCTTTGAGCCAAAACGGGTGTCAAAGCAATGGCGGGATTGCCAGCTTCAATATTAAAATGTTCAGGAGTTTCCGCTGGAGAAACAATTTTATCTGATGACATGATTTGATTGCTTGGAATAATCTTGACGTACATAACAGCTACCTCAACGGCAAACAAAAGTAATTTAAGGTAAACGTAATAAATTGTACTGGAGAAAATGGCCGTGCACAACCTTATAGACCCGTGCCTAAATCCTTACAAGCAGGTAAAGTTTGCCAACCTTAACCATCGTTTAAAATAAGTCTGGCCTCGAAAAATGTGCGGCATTTCTTTAGGTAATCAATGAGCATGAACATTTGTACGCATGACGCGTATGCCAGCACAAGTGAATAATAAAGTTTAAAACAATTGTTCAGGCCAAAGCCACTCAAATTGAAGAACGAATGACTAAATGAAAATACAATTGCCACCATTGAAAATTTTTGTATGCAAGCAATTGAATTAATTTATTTAAATTGATAACTATTTTTCTCCTGTTGCCCTAAACAGGGCAGTGCGGCATAATTACCAACTGGTTTGTTACAAAAATTATTTATTTCTTATGAGATGTTCAGGAGGTTAGAGAGAGATGGCTGCGGCGCGTAAGGTATACCCCCCCAAGTTTAATGACACAACTGGAGCGATCCGCGCTTTGGCAATGGACGCAGTTCAAAAAGCAAACTCTGGCCACCCTGGCGCTCCCATGGGCATGGCAGAAATTGCCGAAGTGCTGTGGATTCACCATCTGCGCCACAACCCAGCTAATCCTAAATGGGCAGATCGTGACCGTTTCGTGTTTTCCAACGGCCATGGCTCGATGCTAATTTATGCCCTGTTGCATTTGACTGGCTACGACTTGCCGATTGATGAGTTGAAGCGCTTCCGCCAGCTACACTCCCAGACTCCAGGCCACCCAGAATATGGCTACACCGCTGGCGTAGAAACCACGACTGGCCCGCTGGGTCAAGGCATTACTAATGCGGTAGGTTTTGCCTTGGCGGAAAAAATGCTGGCAAATGAATTTAATCGGCCCGGCCACGAAATCGTTAACCACCACACTTATGTTTTCCTCGGTGACGGTTGCATGATGGAAGGAATTTCACATGAATCCTGTGCACTGGCCGGTACCTGGGGACTCGGCAAATTAATCGCCTTCTGGGACGACAACGGCATTTCTATTGATGGGCATGTCGAAGCCTGGTTTACCGATGATACAGCCAAACGTTTTGAGTCTTATGGTTGGCATGTAATCGCTAATGTAGAAGGTCATGATCCCGAAGCAATAGATGATGCCATCAAGGCTGCCAAGGAAGTTACCGACAAGCCTACGCTGATTTGCTGCAAAACCATCATCGGCGCGGGCTCCCCTAACAAGGCCGGCACGCATGACGTGCATGGCGCTGCATTGGGCGATGCAGAAATCGCTGCTACGCGCGAATACATAGGCTGGAAATACCCACCATTCGAAATTCCAGCACACGTTTATCAAGCATGGAATGCGCGTACCAAGGGTGAGGGTTTGGAAAAGTTATGGGACAATAAATTTGCCGAATACCGCAAGGCTTTCCCTCAGGAAGCGGCTGAGTTTGAGCGGCGCATGAAAGGTGATTTGCCAACAGACTGGGTGCAACATGCTGCGGACATGATCGCCAAGACCAATGAAAAAGCAGAAACCATTGCCTCGCGTAAAGCATCGCAGAATGCAATTAACGGCCTGGTGCCAGCATTACCTGAATTTCTTGGCGGTTCAGCAGATCTGACCGGTTCAAACCTGACCAATTGGACAGGCGCCAAGCACATTCATGGGAAATCGACAGGTAACTACATTAGTTACGGAGTACGCGAATTCGGCATGTCGGCCATTATGAATGGTGTGGCGTTGCATGGGGGCTTACTGCCATTTGGCGGCACTTTCCTGATGTTCTCAGAATATGCACGCAACGCATTACGTATGGCTGCACTGATGAAACAGCGTGTGATTTTCGTGTACACGCATGACTCCATTGGTCTGGGCGAAGACGGCCCAACTCACCAGCCCGTGGAACAAACCACTACGCTACGCTATATTCCAAATATGGATGTTTGGCGTCCTTGTGATACGGTGGAATCTGCCGTGTCATGGGTTGCAGCTATTGAGCGCAAAACTGGTCCGAGTAGTCTTATCTTTAGCCGCCAGAATTTGACATTTCAAAAGCGCAATGCGGATCAAATTGCCAACATTCGCAAGGGGGGGTATGTCTTGTCGGAAGCTGCCAATGGCAAGCCCCAAGCGCTCATTATCGCGACAGGTTCCGAGGTGGGTCTAGCCATGGATGCACAAAAAACTTTGGCTCAAGACGGCATTAATGTACGAGTAGTTTCCATGCCTTCAACTAATGTATTTGATCGTCAAGATCAAGAATATAAAGACAGCGTGCTACCAACAGGCAGTAAGCGCATAGCTGTCGAAGCGGGCGTGACAGGCTTTTGGTACAAATATGTGGGTTTAGACGGTGCGGTAATTGGCATGGATACCTTTGGCGAATCTGCTCCGGCAGGTGAATTATTCAAACACTTCGGCTTTACCATTGAAAATGTAGTGAAAGCCGTAAAAAACATACTTTAAATTTCTGGTAGCAATATAGCTGACTCCCTGAGCGTTACTTGGAAGGTTGTCCTTGAAAATTAAAGATTCAAAGTGTTTGTAAGTTGCCAATTCTTTAAAACAAAGTCCAGATTAAATTCGCTGATACTTTGCGAAATTGGCAACAAGGGATTTGGCCGATCATTTAATCATCATTTATAAAAATGATCACCCTTGCAAAGAGCTGCAGCCTGAATATAAATTGCTCAAATTCCTTTTATCTGAAGGAGCACTTAACGTTTCAGCAGTAAGGTTAGCGGCACATTTCAAGCTATTCTGTCGTCCGGTTATTTGTAGCGAGCATCTTTAATTAACGATGCTGGAAGTTTAAATATTTGATTAGCTTAGCTACAACATCAGAATAAAATCCAAGAATTTGTCTAAACAGTTACAATTTTAGTTATAAAACCAGGAGAGAAACATGACAATCAAAGTTGGTATCAATGGGTTTGGTCGAATTGGTCGCATGGTGTTCCGCGCAGCAGTGAAAAATTTCCAGGACATCGAAATCGTAGGAATTAACGACTTGCTTGAACCCGACTACTTAGCTTACATGTTGAGCTACGACTCCGTGCATGGTCGATTTGATGGCACCATTTCTATTGAAGGCAATACCTTAGTTGTTAACGGTAACAAGATTCGCCTGACTGCCGTCAAAGATCCTGCCGAACTGAAATGGAATGAAGTGGGCGCTGATATAGTTATCGAATCCACCGGTCTTTTTCTTACTAAGGAAACCTGTGAAAAACACATCGCCGCGGGTGCCAAGAAAGTCATCATGTCTGCACCGTCCAAGGATGACACGCCGATGTTTGTATACGGTGTGAATGATAAAACTTATGCTAACCAAACGATTATCTCCAACGCATCCTGCACGACCAATTGTCTTGCCCCTGTTGCCAAGGTGCTAAACGACACCTGGGGCATTAAGCGCGGACTAATGACCACCATACATGCTGCCACCGCTACCCAGAAGACTGTGGATAGCCCTTCTAACAAGGATTGGCGTGGTGGTCGTGGCATTCTCGAAAACATCATTCCATCTTCAACTGGTGCGGCCAAAGCAGTTGGTGTGGTTATTCCCGAATTGAATAAAAAACTTACCGGTATGGCGTTCCGTGTACCCACTTCTGACGTATCGGTAGTCGACCTTACCGTGGAACTGGACAAAGCTGCGTCCTACGCCGATATCTGCGCCGCTATGAAGACCGCATCCGAGGGTTCAATGAAGGGCATACTTGGCTATACCGGTGCAAAAGTGGTCTCTACCGACTTCCGGGGTGAGAGTTGCACTTCTGTTTTTGACGCAGAGGCGGGTATGTCTCTGGACGGTACCTTCGTTAAGGTCGTCTCTTGGTACGATAACGAATGGGGCTACTCCAGCAAGGTTCTGGAGATGGTTCGCGTCATCGCTAAATAAACATGGGTGCAAAGTGAGGAGCCTCCTCACCTTTTTGCATTTCTTCTTATCGTTTCACCTCAAATGGTTAATTGGAGAAAGAATTGTCCGTAATCAAAATGACTGATTTGGATCTCAAGGGCAAACGTGTCCTGATCCGCGAAGACTTGAATGTTCCTCAAGCCGATGACGGCACTATCACCGACGATACCCGCATCCGGGCGAGCATGCCTACCATTCAGCACGCCGTGAAAGCAGGCGCCAAAGTAATGTTGATGTCTCACCTCGGTCGCCCTGAAGAAGGTATCTATTCCGAAGCCGATTCCCTAAAGCCTGTAGCTAAACGTTTATCTGACTTGCTGGGTAAAGAGATACGGGTCATTAAAGATTGGCTGGACGGTGGTTTTACCATCGCCGATGGCGAAGTCGTACTATTTGAGAACGTGCGCTTCAATAAAGGTGAAGGTAAAAACAACGACGAGCTATCTCAAAAAATGGCCAAGCTGTGCGACATCTATGCCATGGATGCATTTGGTACCTCACACCGCGCGCAGGCTTCCACCCACGGTGTGGCGAAGTATGCACCAGTGGCATGCGCTGGGCCACTACTGGCAGCAGAACTGGAAGCATTAGGCAAGGCATTGAAAAGCCCAGCTCATCCGCTGATCGCCATTGTCGGCGGCTCTAAAGTTTCAACCAAGTTAACCGTACTGGAATCGCTATCTCACATCGTGGATCAATTGATTGTCGGTGGCGGCATTGCCAATACTTTCATTAAAGCGGCTGGTTATAACGTCGGTAAATCGCTATATGAACCCGATCTTGTAACCGAAGCCCAACGTTTAATACAAGCCGCTAAGGCCAAGGGTGGATCGATTCCGGTACCTACCGATGTGGTCGTGGGCAAGAAATTTGATGCCAATGAGCCCGCCGTGGTTAAAAAAGTGGCTGATATTACCGACGATGATATGATTTTTGATATTGGTCCCGAAACTGCCCAAACTTATGCAGCCTATCTGAAAAACGCTGCAACCATTGTGTGGAATGGCCCGGTAGGCGTATTTGAATTTGACCAATTTGGCGCTGGTACCAAAACGCTAGGCATGGCGATTGCAGAAAGTCCCGCGTTTTCTATCGCCGGCGGTGGGGATACGCTGGCGGCGATTGCCAAATACAAGATCAGCGATCAAGTAAGCTATATTTCCACGGGCGGCGGTGCATTTCTAGAGTTTCTCGAAGGTAAAAAGTTGCCAGCGGTAGAAATTCTTGAGCAACGTGCAGCGAAGTAAATATAACGAGAAATTTATGTTACGCAGAACCAAAATTGTTGCCACCTTGGGACCAGCCTCCAGTGACCAGAAAGTACTGGAGCAAATGATACTTGCTGGTGTGGATGTGGTGCGTATGAATTTTTCCCACGGCACAGCGCAAGATCACGTAGCGCGTGTTGAAAAAGTGCGCGCTGCAGCGGCTGCATGTGGCCGTATTGTCGGGATTCTTGCCGACCTGCAAGGCCCCAAAATTCGGGTGGGGAAAATTGAAAATGACAAAATCATTCTCAAGCAAGGAGATACATTTATCCTGGATGCAGCATGGACAGGTCTCGGCAATCAAGAACGAGTTGGTCTAGACTACAAGAACTTACCTAAAGATGTTAGTAAAGGTTCGGTGTTGTTACTGAATGACGGCATGCTGGAATTTGATGTAATCGAAGTCAAGGGTGCACAAATTATCTGCAAAGTCGTGTGCGGCGGTGTGCTATCCAACAACAAGGGGATCAATCGCAAGGGCGGTGGTTTGACTGCGCCTGCACTTACCGACAAGGACAAGGAGGACATTAAGACCGCAGCATTGATTAAAGCAGACTATCTGGCGATTTCCTTCCCGCGTTCAGCAAGTGACATGAAATTGGCACGCAAATTAATGCATGCCGCTGGCGGCAAAAGCTTGTTAATGGCTAAAATTGAGCGTGCTGAAGCCATTGCTGTACTGGGCGAAATTATCGATGCATCCGACGCTATCATGGTAGCTCGAGGCGATCTTTCCGTGGAAGTGGGAGATGCAGCCGTACCAGGCTTGCAAAAACGCATGATCCGTATGGCGCGCGCCAAAAACAAGTTGGTGATCACTGCTACACAGATGATGGAATCCATGATCACCAACCCGATTCCCACTCGGGCGGAAGTATCAGACGTGGCAAATGCCGTACTGGATGGTACCGATGCTGTCATGCTGTCGGCAGAAACTGCGGTGGGCGACTACCCCATTGAAACCATCAAATCCATGGTACGCATCTGTATTAACGCAGAAAGTGAAATGGAAGAGCTCGCCACCAATCAACGTCTGCTGCAATCAAAATTCGCACGCATTGATCAGGCTATTGCCATGTCTGCGCTATATGCAGCGTCTCACTTTACAATTAAAGCAATTGTGGCATTGACCCAGTCCGGTTCGACTCCTTTGTGGATGTCGCGTATGAATGCAAGAGTGCCGATCTTTGCGTTAACACCCACTGAGTCAACCTTAAGTAAAGTAACGCTATTCAGCGGAGTACATCCGATTGCGTTTAACACGACTTCCAAACTTCCTTCCGTAGAGTTACGCGCAGCAGAGGAAGAAATGGTGCGTTTGGGATTAGTACAAGAAGGGGACATGATTGTAATGACTATAGGTGAAGCCGTTGGCAAGGCTGGCTATACCAATACCATGAAAATTGTCCGGGTAGGCGATCACCGTAAACACTGAGGAGTTGAAGCACGGCCGCGTTTTCCCATACGCGGCCAGATTTTATTTTTGATTTTGTTTGATAACTTTAAATTTGTTAGGAGAAAAAAATGGCTCTTGTTTCATTACGCCAGCTGCTGGATCATGCAGCCGAGAACGGATACGGACTACCCGCATTCAACGTCAATAATTTGGAACAGGTCAAAGCAATCATGGAGGCAGCGGATGAAACCAATAGCCCCGTGATTATGCAAGGCTCAGCTGGTGCCCGCAAATATGCAGGTGAAGCGTTCTTGCGCCACCTGATTCTAGCTGCTGTAGAAACTTATCCACACATCCCAGTAGTCATGCACCAAGATCACGGAGCCTCCCCGGCTGTATGTATCAACGCCATTCGTTCCGGATTCTCCAGCGTCATGATGGATGGTTCTTTGAAAGAAGATGCCAAAACTCCATCTTCTTACGAATACAACGTTGAAGTCACCAGTAAAGTTGTTGATCTTTCCCACGCGGTGGGTGTATCCGTTGAAGGTGAACTGGGCTGCTTGGGCTCTCTTGAAACCGGCATGGGCGAACAAGAAGATGGGCAAGGTGCGGAAGGTAAACTGGACCACTCGCAACTACTAACCGATCCAGAAGAAGCAGCCGATTTTGTACGAAAGACTGGTGTAGATGCACTGGCGATAGCCATCGGCACCTCGCACGGTGCATACAAATTTACTCGCCCACCTACAGGCGACACTTTGGATATTAAGCGCATCAAAGCGATCCACGCTCGCATCCCCAATACTCACTTGGTCATGCATGGTTCTTCTTCTGTACCGCAAGAATGGTTGAAGATCATTGACCAATTTGGCGGCGATATGGGAGAAACCTATGGCGTGCCAGTTTCAGAAATAGTCGAGGGTATCAAACACGGCGTGCGAAAAGTTAACATTGACACAGACCTACGCATGGCATCTACCGGCGCGGTGCGTCGTCACTTGGCACAAAATCCCAAAAATTTTGACCCACGTAAATTCTTGGCGGAATCGACCATTGCCATGAAAGAGATCTGCAAAGCACGTTATGAAGCCTTTGGTTCTGCTGGCCAAGCTTCGAAAATAAAAGCATTATCACTGGACGCGATGGCCATCAGGTACACCAAAGGTGAGCTAAAAGCCATCGTCAAATAATTCAATGTAAGCACAGTTAAAAAAGCGGTTTTCGAACCGCTTTTTTCTTATCCCGAGAGAATTAAAGATAGGCATCTGTAATTAACTCGGCGCATTATAAATTTCCGATTTCCGTAAACACGCCTAACTTCCCACAAGTTTATTAAAACTCATCCTAAAGATCCCGCCGTTCAATTCCAGAATGGTAAGATATTTACACCAGTATTTGTGCATTAGAAGAAAGAATGCGAAGCTGGTAACATTGAAGTTCGCGCAAGTATAAAATTCAAAATACTTAAAACATCATGCAATCTATACAAAACTTACCCCTCCCTCCATCTTTAAAAGGGTTAGAAGATACCAAAGAAGTAACCAAGATAACTGAAATTAAACCAGTTAAGCCCGCCCCAGAGGGCATCCAGCCGTCTCTGATATTTCGGCCATTTACACGATCAGAACATCCGAGCAATCTGTCATTCGAGAGGCGAAATGTAGAGTCTCATCTTGGTGAACGTCGAAAAGTCTGTCGTCGTATCAAAACTCAGCCTCTTCTAAGAGAACTTCGCTCAAAGGTAGATCGACGACACCGCAAACAAAGAAAAACAGATATAACAGAACATATAGATGAAAAGGTCTAAAGTTGAAAATTATTCAACATAATTGATACATCAATCATGTAATGATTACTCATCAAGCAGGTTACTTTATAAAGTATGGGTATAAATTTAGTTTTATATAACACGAATCGTGCATATTTCTTGGTGAATTTTTGATGAATAAAAAAAACGATCTCAATCAACCTGCCAAAACAACTTCACAAATCAGCAAGCATGAATATCGAAAGACACTCCATGCTCTTCAGATCGAGCTCGTCAAACTGCAACGGCATTTCATTAAATGCAATGACAAAATTCTAATTATTTTTGAAGGGCGGGATGCGTCTGGAAAAGATGGCACAATTAAGCGCATCATTCAACATTTAAGTCCGCGTGAAACACGTGTCGTGGCACTCGGCAAGCCTTCCGACCGCGATCAAACAGTGTGGTACTTTCAGCGTTATGTTCCCTATCTGCCAGCAGCTCAAGAGCTCGTGCTGTTTAACCGCAGTTGGTACAATCGCGCCGGTGTCGAGCGAGTAATGGGCTTTTGTACTGACGCTGAGCATGAGGAATTTATGGATTCAGTATCAGAGTTCGAACATATGTTGGTCCGTTCAGGCGTCAAACTTTTTAAGTATTACCTCGACATCAGCAAACATGAACAGAAAAAACGTTTAAATGAACGCATGACAGACCCGCTTACCCAGTGGAAAGTCAGCGCGCTTGACGATCAAGCAATCAAAAAATGGAAGCCATACAGCTTGGCACGCAACGAAATGTTGGCTCGCTCACACACCGCAATGGCTCCATGGACGATAGTTCGTGCCAACGATAAGTATCTGACACGACTTAATGTTATCAAGGATGTGCTCAGCCGCCTTAATTACACGGATAAGGATGAAAATCTAGTTCTGCCGGATTCACGGGTCATATTAACCTACCATGCAACCTGTCTCGAAAATGGCGGGCTGGAACCATAGCCGAAGACTTATGAGCGGAGAAATCTCCATGAAGACTGTACCTGTTAACGTAGCGTTCAATCTGTATCTTTCTTTCTAGCAAGCAACACAACTCTTCCCCTAAGTCCGTGCGTTACCGCACATACGATAGACTTAACCTTACGATAGTCTTCGATCTGTGTTTTTAGCGGCATTCGATCAAACCAAAGCAGTGAGTTAAGGCTAATGCCACCATTGTTAGCACGTCAATGTCCTTGAGTAATGTGCGTTCAAATGTGCAATTTTCATGCCTCAAAATCACCAAACAGCTCACAGGCAGATCTGAAGAAATTTTTTCATTATTTTAAAAAAGGGTTACCACTATGAATGCATTGAACAACTTTGGCCCACTGGTGGGTCGTATTTTGATGGCACTCATCTTCGTTATGTCAGGATTCGGTAACATCACCGGCTTTGAAGGGACGGTAGGATTTATAGCCAGCAAAGGACTGCCAATGCCGGAATTACTTGCCATCGGCGCCATTTTTGTTGAACTGGGCGGGGGCATCATGCTGATCTTTGGCTGGAATGCACGCTGGGCTGCCGCTGCAATATTTATATTTACCGCAATGGCGGCGCTGTTCTTTCATAATTTCTGGGCTGTACCACCCAATGAAGCACAAAATCAAATGATCAACTTCATGAAAAATATTTCCATAATGGGTGGTTTAGTCTACGTTATCGTGCATGGCAGCGGGCCTTTTAGCTTAAGTCGTAACACTGCTAGAACCTAAAAACAGGCTCTTCCAATTACACAGCATGGCTGTAGCCGCTACCTACTTAGTCGCCCCATAGCCACGTGACTGGATAATTGCTACAACATTGCTAGTGTATAAGACCGATAATAGTACCTACCGATATTAAAACTTATCTGCATCACCTACATCACAAAATTTTCCAGGTTTTGTGACGAAATATCGCATTCATATGAGCGTTGTTCAAGATATTAATCGCCAAGATCACATAGTCGAATCATGAGTTTCGCATTTGTACCAGCCTAATCAGATAATTATCGAGGTAACAATTAATTTTTCATTATGCCAAATCTATCATTAATAGAACATTTTATACTATATGTTTAAGCATATTTATTTACTCGCTACAAGACATCAATAATTTACTTGACAATAGCTTTAATTAAAGATACATTTAATATGTATCTTTAATTAAAGCTATTGAAATAAAAATTGGGATGACCAGAAAAATGACCGTTGCCTTATTAAATAGATCACGTGTATCCAATGTAACCTGTTATGTCGGAAACATTTTAACATTTTTATTCATGGCGGGAATTGCTACTGCAAGCTGGGCCGAACAACGTGAATTCAATCTGACAATTGACGAGGTTGCAATAGAAGTAGCGCCCGGCCTCACCAATAAAGTCTTTGCTTTTAACGGACAGGTGCCAGGGCCGCTCATCCACGTCAAAGAAGGCGATGATGTGATGGTGCATGTCAGTAACAACACCACACTTCCCCATACTATCCATTGGCATGGCGTTAATCAGACCGGGAGTTGGCAACAAGATGGCGTGCCCGGTTTCACACAAGAAGCGATTCAGCCTGGTGAATCTTATACCTATAAATTCAATGTTGATCGTCCCGGAAGCCTGTGGTACCACTGCCATGTAGATGTCTGGGAGCATGTGGCGTTACGCGGAATGTGGGGGCCCTTAATCGTCGATCCAAAAAATCCGAGCGCCCTCGAAAAAGAAGTGACCCAGGACGCCATTCTAATGCTGAGTACTTGGCAATCTCCGTATGCCAGCGTTTATGGCAAAGGGGGCAGCCCACAGGATGTTTCTGACTATTTTTCAGTAAACGCAAAATCCTTCCCATTCACTCAGCCAATTAGAGTCAAGAAAGGCGATGTATTGAGAATGCGCTTTATTGGTGCAGGCGATGAAACTCACCAAATGCATATGCATGGGCACGACATGCTTGTCACCCACAAAGATGGGTACCCGCTTTCCAGCCCTTACTATGTGGACACGGTTCCGGTAGGACCCGGTGAGCGTTATGACGTAATTGTCAAAATGAACAACCCTGGACTCTTCATAATGCACGACCATGTTGACAAACACATGTCAAATAACGGCGCCTCGATGGGTGGGCCAATGACCGTTTTTGAATACGAAGGCATCAAAATGAATGACTGGTATACCTGGAAAGGAAAAGCATACGACCCCAATTTCTTCTATAGTGTATCGCTTACGCAGGGATATGGGCTTTTTAACAGCGCACCGTTTATGGGGAAAATCGTCGAACAGGGGAAACGGAGGAGATAAATATGAAGCGAATGATTCTTGTGACCGTACTTGGTTTTTCTGGAGCCGTTCTCGCTGAAGGAGGAATGCTTCAAGAGAGCTGTGCCGCTTGCCACAACATTAAAGGGCCAGCAACCCAGACATTGAAAGCTGCCTTTGAAAAAAAAGGGCCAGCTCTTTTCTATGCGGGCAATAAGTATCGTCAAGAATGGCTTGTATCTTGGCTGCAAAAGCCCAGTCGAATACGCCCAGCCGGGATGTACTATGGCGGGCATATCAAGCCTGGGCCCAAAGGTGATGAAATTGATACGTCGACGCTCACGGATCATATCGCACTTTCCAAGGCTGATGCTACCTCAGTTGCGGCCGAGCTTATGAAATTAAAACCGCATAATGATTTGATCGCCAAGGAAAAAATCGAGTCCGGTACGATATCAAAACAAATGGGAGAAATGGCCTTCAATAAATTTTTGGGCTGTATGGCCTGTCACTTGATCGAACCTGAATATGGTGGCGTATCGGGGCCAGAACTTTATACGGCGGCCAAGCGTCTGCAACCGCAATATATAGTGAGTTTCATCAGATCTCCCCAAGCTTGGGAGCCAAAATCCATGATGCCAAACAAAAACCTATCGGAAGTGAATATACAGAAAATGGTTCATTATCTTGAGACGCTGAGCAAGGAGGCTACAAATGGCCACTAAATTAGTTTTTTTGCTTTTACTAACGGCTTTCTCGGTCCAAGCGCAAGCCAAGGAAACGCCGGCGGACAACTACAAAGCCTATTGCGTTCAATGTCACGGCAGTGAGGGAACCGGAAAAGGTGTGAACGTCCGGGATATGTCAGTCGTGCCACGTGATCATACCGATGCGAAGTCAATGTCAGGTCGCTCGGACGAAACATTATTTAAGGCAATCAAAGAAGGTGGGCCATCCATTGATAAATCAATATTGATGCCTCCCTGGGGATCAACCTTAAGTGATGAGGAAATTAACGATTTAGTGCAGCATCTACGCATGTTATGCAAGTGCAAATTTGGTTAGTAAAAAGCAGTCGCAAAAGTGGTAGAAAAAATAAGTAATTTGCAGTTAACGTTAAATTAAACAGGGGAATAATATGTATAAACTTAAAAATACAGCTGTTGCTGTAATGTTGGTAACTGGACTTTTTTCTGCACAGCAAGTATTCGCAAAAACCGTTAAAGTCACAATGACCGCTATGGAAGTCGATCTGCCCGTGAATAACAAGGGCGATGTCAAAATGGCAGCCTGGACATTTGATGGCTCCATTCCTGGCAAGCCTGTTCGCGTAGACGAAGGCGATACGGTTGATTTCACCCTAATCAATCCACCTGAAAATAAAAATTCACACGCAATGGATTTTCACGCGGCTCAAGTTGACGTGCTAAATGAATTCGGTGAAATCAAGCCGGGGCAAACTAAACATTTCAAATTTGAAGCCAAAACTCCAGGCGTATTCATGTATCACTGTGGCGCAAGCACGATGGCTCAACATATTGCCAAGGGAATGTACGGAATGATCATTGTCGATCCAAAAGATAAAAAAAATTATCCGAAAGCAGATCGTGAATATATGCTGATTCAGCAACAATATTTCCCGGACAGCGAAAACATCACTGGCCTACTTGAAAACACCGGTTGGAAAGGTGCTCTCATTAACGGCAAAATGTTCCATTACGATCCTGTTCATGAACCAAATGCAACTCAGGTTCTGGAATCCAAGCCGGGCGAACGCGTTCGTATCTTCTTCGTGAACGCGAACATCAATAATCCGGTCGCCCTGCATCCTATCGCAGGAATTTGGGATCGTGTTTATGTCAACGGTAATCCGAAAAACACTTTGTACGGCCTGCAAACATACAACGTAGCGGTAGCTGAAGGCGGTACATTTGATATTGTCTCACCAGCGGACCGCCCGACCAATGTCGCAATCGTTGATCATGCAATGGGAGCAGCGTTACGCGGTGCTATTACGGTTTTAATGAACAAGCCCGATGCTGATCCGAAAAAAGGACGAGGCGATCAAATCCTGATCAGATAATTTTTAGTAGGCTATTCTGTTAATTGAGAGGAGGCCTTTGCCTCCTCTCAAACATTCAAAACGTCACATTGCGATCACGTTCGGCTACGGCCTTGATATAGTCCGGCATCCCTTTTATTGAGGCACCGGTAACTAGATCCTCTGCCGTGATCTGTCGAGCCACGGCACAAGCGCCACAGACCCAAATCTGCACGCCCGCCGCCTGCACTACAGTCAGCAATTCCCTCAATGGAGTCAGATTAACGCCGTGGATATAATCAGCCGTTCCTTTACGACTGAGTGTCACGGCTTCGTTCCAAAGCCAGAGCACCACATCATGTCCTTGCTCCTTTGCCGTCTTCGCGGCCATGAAGGGCAACGTGGCCATCGTCGGATCATCTGTGCCTCGACTGCCGGATATTATGAAGGTTGCCACTTTTTATCTCCTCTTTAAATTTATCCGTAAAAACTCTAGATCCATCATCATCTGCCCATGAAGCTGCCACTTCACTTTTGTCTCATTTCTTCAAAACAATCACCCCACACGCAATCCTGGGGCCACCTGGGGCATCTTTCGTCGGAGGATCGGGAAGGAATTTGTCTTCAAGTCCATGAATAATAAATGCACTCCCGTCCGCATCGAAAAGGGTCGTCAATCCGGGAGTAAGGGTGACTCGGCTCGTGATGGCATACAATGTTCCTTTGCGGTTCTCATCAACCACAAGATTAGACAGGTCGCCTAAATGATAAGGGTGATTTCCGAGGCCTGGGCTGACATTCGCTTCCGGGTTGATTTGCGGATCAATATTGCCATCATAATGGCCTTTCGCCGCCGTGAACGGATCGCATGCCCCTACTTCGTGGATGTGTACCGCGTGTCGCCCTGGCGTTAACTTGCTGTCAGGTGTACCTTGTACCATCATCTTGATTCTGACGAGCCCATCGTGTTCCTCATACAAATGAGCTTCTCCGGTAATACCCGGACCGGCAATGGTTGCTTCTGCACGAAGCCTCTTTTCAGACTTCTCTGCGTGATGTCCATCTTCTTTTCCTGCGTGATGCTCAGCTTCTGCAAAAACTGGACTGGTGGCGCTGCCCATGATCAATGCTAAAGCCAGCGGTAACTTGGTAACAAATTTCATGTGTAATCTCCTAATTCACTAGTTAAGCAAATGGTCTTATGTTGCCATATATCTATATCTGTCATTTTTAATGCCGCGTTGTTCACCGTCTTCCAATCAACGTGCCAGTGATCGAATGTATTGAATGAGTTGCCACACTTTGTCATCGGACAAGCCGGCAAACGACATCATGCCCGTTCCAGACGAACCATTCTTGATAATCCAGAAAAGCTGACCATCTGGAATGTTTTTCATCATGACATTGCAGGTAAAGTTTCTCGGTGGTGGCACCAGTGCTGCTCCCATTATGCCCTTGCCATCCCCCTTTTCTCCATGACACATGGCGCAGGCGGCAGGCTTGGCGGATTTTTGGAACAGCGTTTTCCCGGCCTGAATTACTTCGGCAGAAGCGGCGAGTGGGTTCGTCATAGCCAGGAAACTATCCGGTGCCTTGGCCGTCTTGCGTAGCTGCACGCAAGCATCCGACTGGCCTCCACCTGATGAAGTTTCAGTGGCAGCAGCGGCTACAGCAACCGGAGCGGCAATAACAGCTGCTTTGGCAGGCATACCGCTGGTAGGGGCTGCCTTCACCCCGTCCGGTACGCCCTTGAATGTCGCCTTGAGGTAAGCGATCACATCAGCTACACCTTGCTGGCCGATGGTCAGGCCCCAATAGGGCATATTCGGCGACTTGCCTATTGCCGGTCCACCATGATTGATCACGTTGTATAAATATTCCATTGGCAGTTTTTCAAATGGAATATTGGCATGAATTGCCGGTTTCGGGTCCAAACCAGATGCTGCTGGTCCATCCCCCTTACCTGTCGCCCCGTGGCACTGCGAGCAATATTCTTTGTAGAGGACTTTTCCGCGACTGACACTGGCCATGCCGAATTCCGGACTCGTCCAAGGTTCGTAATACTTGAAGTCATTCACACCCTGCGTCATTAAATATCCAATCACAGCGCGGAGCTGTGGCTCCGTTGCATCGGCCAGAAACTCGCCACTGTGCGGCACAAAGTCTTGTGGGTTCAGCCCGAAACGGAAGAGCCAATCTTGGTCATATCTTTGTCCAGACGCATGAAGCGCGGTGCTCTGTGGCCCCCCGATGACTTTTCCATCCTCATTAATCGTATGACAGCCGAGGCAGGCATGTGCCTTAAAGGCCATTGCACCAAAATCAGCCTCGAACTTCGTTACCTTCGAAAGATCAAATGCGCCAACTTTGACTCGTGGATCCTTATTGTGCTCAGCAAAATAATCAGCAATAGCATTGGCCTCGGATTCTTTGACAACCGGATGCTTAAACGGGACTTCAGCTAGATCCCAACGATAGCGCTTGGCATAGAGCGGGGCTTCTTTGCCGGTCAACCAACTAATCAACCAAGGGCGCTTGTATTTGCTCCCGGCCCAGATGAGATCGGGTGCCTTGAGATTAAAGCGTGAATCGGCCTTGCCCTCCAGCCGGTGACATTGAACGCAGTTCTGCTGGAGAATCTCCTTTGCGGTCATCTGATCACTTGCGAACGAAAGCCCAGGAAACGACATCAATCCTACCGAGGCAATAAGTGCGTATCCGATAGCCATCCCTCTACTAATATTCATATCGCAACCCTCCCTTTTTAATTATCTTATCTGAGTCCATTCTTCTTAAAATAACCATGTATGAAATCGGCAACGCAGCACTGAACAAACCCAACATCGGCATCAGTTCGCCGTCACAGCTGCACTCTACTCTTCAATTACCTGGGTCGCAATCTCATATCCACTCCCCCGTCCGACAGATCCAAATCTTTATATGGTATTCAGCTTTGAAGATCGTGTACCTAGCGATGTAGTAGTTATGGTGATACGACAAAAATTATATTTTGATTAACCATTTGCCTCCTCAAAATATTTAAGCCAGATATTTGCACATACGTGCCACCTAAAGTGGTATAAATAGACCTCCCCGGGTATCAAATCGTAAAGGGGCGTTGAAATGCTTATTTCAAAATGGGATCAAGGCTTACAAATTAATAGGCATGGAACGTTATAGAAATCATCCGTACGTTAACTAAAAAATTATAAGGAGATTCAATTATGAAAATCAGCAAAGCCTGCGTTCTTTTTTCCTCATTGATCACAGCTGGTTTTTTGTCTGCTCCAGCTTTTGCTACAGACAAAAATCCACTGACCGGTTATACAATTCATGTTGTGGCGCCACACGTCATGGACGGAGAAATTATCGGCCCGTTCCATCATTACTGCAAACCCATTAATGACGAAGTCATTCAATGTGTTTTATTTGATTCAGCTGAACCTAACGCCCGCTTAACCGAAGTTGAATACATGGTTTCCAAAAAAGTGACGGGATCGGTCATTCCAAAATGGTCGCATACACAAAATTGGCACGACCATAAGCAAGAAATAGAAACCGGTCGTGTTGCCATAGTGAATCCAACTGATCCAAAAGAGCAAAAAGGATTGGCGGATTATGTTGCTGGAACCGATGGCATCATTTTCCATCTCTGGCCTAAAGATGCACCCATCCCTGACGGTTCCGTCGGCATTCCTCAATCAGTTGGACATTGGGAAGAGCTACATGGGAAAATTGGCAAGAAATAAATTTATTTAATTTATTCATAGAGACACGGGGTTTATCCATGTGGATGAATACTGTGTCTTTATTATTTGTAAATGAGGTAATGTTATGTTTTTTTTAAAGAAAAATAAATGGGTATGGATTGCCCTCCTTTTGAGCGTCAGCTCGCAAAACACATTGGCTTTTCACAAGGACGTGTATGAGCCGCGCGTACCCAAGGCGATTATTGCGCAGGAACAGCAAGTAAAAAGCCCTTATCCCGTCACACCAGAGCGAATTGAGGCAGGCCGTAAAATTTATTTTGGGATAGGTTTTTGCGTAACCTGCCATAGCAAAGATGGAACAGGTGTCAATCTACCGGGACATCCTTCGCGTGATTTTACCGATGCCAAATGGCAGAAACTTCGCACGGATGGAGAGTTAATGTGGGTTTTAAAAAATGGTAGCCCAGGAACCGGAATGCCAATTCGGATTGGAACGGATATAACCGAGGAAGATGGTTGGAATGTGATTCAATTTATACGTACCTTTGAAGGCAAGTAGCCGGTTTTCTTTCAACAACAAGACAATTTTCACCTAAACATCAAATTTTTAAATTCACCCCTGCCCACCATAAACATAGAGCCCCCATATATATTCATACATCCAAGGTAATAAACTTTGCATCCTGAATTAAAAAGACGCAGCCAAGCCTTGGCCGTAAATAACACGACTTGAAAAAATTATAGACCAGAGGAAATCGGACCATCAATATGTCCAAAAAAATAGTGGCAGGGATCGGTCTGCTAGGGATCGTCATTCTGGCTGGTTATCTCATCAGTCAGCGCATTTCTATTTCATGGATTGATACTCCAACCACAGCTCAAACTGCAATTCCTATTACCAAGACCCTATCGTTAGCTGAAATAAGCAAAGCTGGAAAAGAACAAATCTGGATTTGCCCAATGCACCCAGAGATCATGCAGAACCATCCGGGTACTTGCCCGATTTGCGGCATGGATCTGGTGCCGTCAAAAAATTCCGCGACTCACAACCACGACCACAGCATTCATATCGATACCGCATCCATCCAAAAGCTTGGTGTCAGGCTGGCAAGTATAAAAAAAACCTCGCTCAGCCAGGAAATCCGCACTTATGGCAACGTAATAGTCGATGGAGATACGCTTTATAACGTCCATACCAAGGTCGATGGCTGGATTAAAAAACTCAATATCAATTCGGTCGGACAGCAGATTCGCAAAGGACAAATAATCTATGAGATTTATTCTCCCGATTTAATTACACAGCAAAAAGAGTATTTGAGGTTTGTGGTGCGCCGCGATCAAACGTTAAAAACGATAGGGGACATTTCGCCACTAGTGGAAAATCCCTATGTAATGGATCTTCTGCAAGAGCTTTCCAGAGAAAGAACTAAATTTCTCTATAAAGATATTGGCATTGAATCCGTTCAACAGATGGAAGATTCCAAACAACCCATTGAGGTGGTTAAAATACTGGCTGGCCAAGCAGGTATCGTGACACAAATTAATGCACGCGAAGGTAACTTCGTCACACCTTCCACCACCCTGTTTACTCTGGCCGATGTTTCCCGGATATGGGTTGATATCACGCTTTATCCCGATCAGGTTGGCCGGGTACAGAATGGCGATTCTGTGACCATAAAAACTCCCGATGGGCAAAAAATAAAAACCAAGCTCGACTTTATCAATCCCCTCGCCGAGAACAACAAAATCAACGCGAGAGTGACGCTTAATAATACCAACCTACATTTACGTCCCGGCAGTTTTGTCGACGTAATCATTCACGCCCAGCCACACGAAGCCCTCGTTTTGCCCCGCTCGTCAGTAATACACACTGGACAGGGAGACTCGGTAATTTTGTCCAGAGGGGACGGGCATTTTCTCCCGGTCAATATCGAAACCGGGATAGAAAGCGGGGACTGGATCGAAGTTGTAGATGGCCTGCTGGAAGGCGCAGAAGTAGCAGTAAACGGCCAGTTCCTGCTGGACGCCGCATCGTCACTGCAAGATGCCGCGCAACGCATGCAGGAATCGCATAAGCACCAATGATTGCACGCGTTATATCCTGGTCATTACGTAACCATCTGCTGGTTTTGCTGCTTGCAGCTCTAATCAGTGCCTGGGGAATTTACTCTTTGCGTCATACCGCACTGGACGCCATTCCCGATCTTTCTGATGTTCAGGTCATCATCAAAACCACTTACCCCGGCCAATCACCGCAAGCGGTGGAAGACCAGGTGACTTATCCGCTTACCTCGGCGCTGCTCTCGGTGCCCGGTTCTACTGCGGTTCGCGGCTTTTCCATGTTCGGCGAGTCGTTTATTTACATCATTTTCAAGGATGGAACCGATCCCTACTGGGCGCGCTCGCGTGTGCTTGAATACCTGAGCCAGATGGCGGGAAAACTGCCACCCGGCGTCACTCCGACACTCGGGCCGGATGCGTCCGGTGTGGGCTGGATTTTTGAATACGCATTAACTGATCGTCAGCATCGCCACGATCCTGATCAATTGCGCGCACTACAGGATTTCTTCCTGAAATATGAATTGCAAAGCCTGCCCGGTGTCGCCGAAGTGGCCAGTGTCGGCGGCATGGTGCGGCAATACCAGATCGAAGTAAATCCAACCCGACTGGCCGCATATAAACTGACACTGGACAGCGTGGCACAGTCAGTGCGCGACAGCAATCTGTCCGGCGGCGGCTCCGTAGTAGAAATGGGGCGCGCCGAATACATGATCAGGGCGCGCGGCTACCTCAAAACGCTGGATGATTTCCGGCAAATTCCGCTCGGCACAGATGGTCAAGGCATCCCCATCCGCTTACAGGACGTGGCGCATATCCAGACTGGGCCGGAAGCGCGCCGTGGTGTAGTTGATCTCGATGGTGAGGGCGAAGTAGTAGGCGGGATTGTCGTGATGCGCTACGGTAACAACGCACTGGAAACGATAGGGCGGGTCAAGACACGCTTGCAAGAACTGAAAGCAGGATTGCCCCAAGGGGTGGAATTAGTCGTCACTTATGACCGCTCCGGCCTGATCAAGCGCGCCATCAGCACCCTGCGCGAGAAGCTGATCGAGGAATCACTGGCAGTCGCGCTGGTCTGCCTACTGTTCCTATTTCACCTGCGTTCATCGCTGGTGGCAGTTGTAACATTACCTATCGGCATCCTGGCCGCGTTCATCATCATGCAACAACAGGGCGTCAGCGCTAACATCATGTCACTGGGCGGCATCGCCATCGCCATCGGCGCAATGGTCGACGCTGCCATTGTGATGATCGAAAACATGCATAAACATCTGGAGCGTGCCGGAGCCAACCCCGATTACTGGCAGGTAGTGAAAGCAAGCTCTCTGGAAGTAGGCCCAGCCCTGTTCTTCTCGCTATTGGTAATCACCATCTCCTTCCTGCCGGTGTTAACGCTGGACGGACAGGAAGGCCGACTATTCGCACCCCTCGCCTACACAAAAACGTATGCAATGGCCGCCAGCGCGTTCCTGGCGATAACGCTCACTCCCGTGCTGATGGGTTATTTCATTCGCGGGCACATTCGCCCGGAACAACGCAATCCGTTGAACCGCATATTACAAGCCTTATACCAACCAGTACTGCTGGCAGCCTTAAGCAAACGCAAGTTGACCGTACTCGCCACGCTATTGTTATTAGCCACCGTGGCGTGGCCGCTAACCAAATTGGGCAGCGAATTCATGCCACCCCTGTATGAAGGTGACCTGCTGTATATGCCAACAACCTTGCCCGGCTTGTCCGTAGACGAGGCGGCCAATATTTTACAAATCACAGATCGCCTGATCCGCGCACTGCCGGAAGTCGAACGCGTATTTGGCAAAGCCGGACGCGCCGATACGGCGACCGATCCAGCACCGCTTTCGATGCTGGAAACCACCATTCTGCTGAAGCCGCGTGACCAATGGCCGCCGGGAGAAACGGTGGAGCAATTGATACACAAGCTCGATGACCAAGTGCGCCTGCCAGGGCTCACCAACTCCTGGGGCTACCCGATCCGCACCCGCATAGACATGCTTTCCACCGGCATCAGAACGCCGCTGGGAATAAAAGTCACCGGCCCGGATCTGGCAGGCATCGCTGAACTGGCTCAGCAAATTGCAGCGGCGATCAAGAGCGTGCCTGGCACACGCACTGTATTCGCTGAACGGGCCACTGGCGGGCGTTATCTGGACATCGACATTAACCGGGCGCAAGCCGCACGGTATGGCGTTACCGTAGCCGATGTGCAGCGCCTGGTGCAAGGCGCAATCGGTGGCGAAAACATCGGCACGGTAATTGACGGACGCGAACGCTTTCAGATCAACCTGCGCTACCCACGCGCCCTGCGTGATTCCCTGCCGGCAATAGCGGCCAGCCGCATCACCCTGCCATCCGGAACGCAAGTGCCGCTGGGCGAATTGGCGCATTTGCACTTCAGTGATGGGGCTTCGGAAATCAAAAGCGAAAATGCGCGTTTGACCGCCTATGTGTATATTGACATCACCGGGCGCGATCTCGGCGGTTATGTGAACGAAGCCAAGCGCACACTGGAAAAATCGGTGACATTGCCGCCCGGTTACGCCATTGCCTGGTCGGGGCAATACGTAAATTTACAACATGCCAAAGAACGCATGCAGTGGGTCATCCCGCTGACGCTGATACTGGCGATCTTGTTGCTATACATGCATTTCCGCCATTTCGGCAAAGTGCTGCTGGTACTGCTGTGCCTGCCATTCTCCCTGATCGGTGGCTTCTGGCTGGTATACGCGCTGGGATATAACTTATCGGTAGCAGTCGCAGTAGGCTTCATTGCGCTGGCTGGCGTAGCCGCCGAATTTGGCGTAGTCATGCTGCTGTATCTTGATAATGCCATCGAAGACTTACGCTCTGCCGGACGCTTGAACAACCGTCATGATTTGCACCAAGCCATCATTCAGGGAGCACTGCTACGCATCCGCCCAAAAATGATGACCGTCTCGGTAATCGTGGTGGGCTTGTTGCCGGTAATGTTCAGCCAAGGTGCCGGTGCCGAAGTCATGAAACGCATTGCCGCGCCGTTGGTAGGTGGCATGCTTACGGCACCGCTGTTGTCGCTAATCGTGATCCCAGTGCTTTATTCATGGTGGCAAGGACGGAGTATGGCAAAGAATTAAAAAGGTTTTATCGCTATAACTTGGAAACGAATTTATTGAAAGAGAGACATCCGCATAACAAGCATCCCCAAAAGCTCATAGCAAACGTAATAACTTGCCTGCAACCCTCCCATTCCAGGCAAATAATCCGACGGCCATTGGAGGTCGCCATTTAAAATTCCGGTAGGGGCCGCAATCACTGGTAATCCAGCCGTAATGAATTCCGCTTTTGCCCGAGGCATATCGAAGCTGTGCGTAACGAGCACGACTTGCCGAATGTTCTCTTTTGCCAGCATCGCAGCAGAGAACGCCGCATTTTCACGCGTGTTTCTTGATTTATCTTCACTCCAGCGAACTTTAATTCCGAACTCGTTTTCCAGCGCTTCCCGCATCAACTTTGCTTCTGTTTCACCACTCAGTACCGATCCACCGGCGACGAGCACCGGCAACCCGGTATTTTTCGCGACCCGCGCACCATAGCGCACGCGCTCGAGGGTCAGCCGCCCCAATGTATCCCCGCCGTACTCCAGCGCATTGTTGCGAATTCCACCACCGAGAATCACGATCGCCTGGGCACGCTGCGCTTCTTTGAGGTCGAGCGGGGGCGATGTCTCGAGAAAATGCATCAGCTGATAAGAAACAAACGGGGTAGACAACGCAAGCAGATAGACCGTCGCAATAATTGCGATTGCTCTGCCCGTGCGCGGAAATCTACGTACCAAAAATAAGCCAGCGAGAATGACTAATAACAACCCTGTGGGAGGCAGAATAATTGTCTTGGCGATTGCCTTGAGCAGAAAAATATCAGGCATAGTTTATAGTGGTGTAATCGAGATAAATTGTAAGAATCAAAAAGCTGAAGATGCTGCTGAATAGCAAAAGTGAGGTCAACTCATAAAGGCTCACACACATAACAAATTTGCCACATCGCCAGTAAAGGAAGATTGATCTGTGTCACGCCCAATATTCGCAAGAAATTCTTGACATCCTCTGATCCTGCAATCAGTGTGCTGAACGCAGATAGCACAGGTTGCGGGTTCTCCTCCATGATTTGCACCTTCCGCAGGATCTTGTACCCAGCCTGTTGGCAGGCGTCTTCAAATGATCCCGGCGTAAAAAAGCGGATATGCGTCACATCCAGCAAACCCATCAACTCATAATCGAATCGATTCGAAAGTAGCCCGCCAATAATGGAACGGTGTCCCATATTTGGAATTTGAAATACACACTTTCCACGCTCGGATAACAATTCCTTCGCCAAAACCATGGCTTCCCACGGGTCGTACATGTGTTCAAGCACATCAGCAAATGAAATAATATCAAAACCGCCCGGATAGTCTGCCTTGAGTCTGCCGATTGCAGCATCAAAGGTACTTGAATAGACGCGGTCACAAACTTGTTCTGCATCCTTTGGGGCAAACGCATTCATTTCAACACCAACACAAACGGCACGGCTGTTTAGACCTTTCTTGACTGCCGCTATCAATTGCCCACGATTGCATCCTACGTCCAGATAGACCAATGGTGCCAACTCGACACATATTTTTCTGACGTCTTCAGGAACGAAATGTATCTGATAGGGCGCATCGCCAGACTCATGAAGTTGGAGCATCTCGTAGGGACTGAGTTTCTTGTTCATAACAAAATAGCACTCGTATGCGGCAAGGCTCTCATTGTCCATTGAACCATCCATCCGGTAAACAGCCTGATCAAGCCATCTTACGAATATCAAGCTTGAGATAGATTTCCGTTGTTCTTTTAGACACCAGTCTGTCAGCCCCAATTTTGACTCGGTTATTTTTAATGCGCGAATGCTTTTTGCGGACTCGAGCTTTAATTTCCTTGCATCAGAGCCTCGCCTGTCCTGTAACATGCATCTTTTTTTCCGGTTTACGGTACTTAACGCCGAATGAGTACAGCGTCGGCATAAGTCATGTTCACTACAGAATAAGTAATCGTTATTTATAGAGGTGTCAGGCAGCCAAACTGTCGCGGTGGTGTTTCAAAATAGAGGAAACTTAATGTCAATACAAAAATTTAAACGAAACTCACTGACTCTTGCTTTTGCGGCGGCGATAGGCTCGATTGGTATTGCAGACACAACAAGCGCTGCTGTACACCTAAGTGACAATGGCCAAGGCCAGGTTCTGATTTACCCTTACTACACCACGCGCGCAGGACAGGACACCTATCTGTCAGTACTGAACACGACTGCTTTGTCCAAGGCTCTAAAAGTTCGTTTCTATGAAGGCAAGAATGGCCGCGACGTGCTTAACTTTAACGTTTATCTCTCCCCTTATGACATCTGGACTGCTGCGGTTGTCAACACGGCTGACGGTGCAAAGCTTGTCACCGCCGACAAATCCTGCACCGCTCCTACGATCCCTGCTGGTGGTAAGGATTTCACGAACTTCGCCTATTCGGGTGCTGCGATTGAAGGTATTCGGCAAAGTGGCGGAGATGGCGAAACGACTTCGCTGGACCGTACCGTGAAGGCTATTTTGAGATTATCGAAATGGGCACGATCACGAATACCGCGATCAATGCGGCAATAACACACGCAAGTGGGGTGCCCGCTAATTGCGCAGTGGTTCAGGCCGCAACCATGGACATGGGCCCTGCTAGCACATTGGTAGTGGGTGGCCAATCAGCCAGAGCCTTCAAGGCAACCGGTGGATTGTCAGGTACGGCCTCCCTGATAAACATTGCAGGCGGGACGGATTATGGCTATGCCCCAGTTGTGCTGGAGGGCTTCTTTCCACAAGCGGACGAGAATATTTGGTATCCTCCAGGCAGCATTTTCCCTAATCTTTCATTCGCAGATCTGACTAGCTTGGTGCCCTACAAGGGTAGTGTCGTTTCCAGCTCATGGAATAACGGGGAGGATGCTGTTGGCGCGCTGCTGATGCACGACAATATTATCAACGAGTATGTTCTAGACACCACAACCCTATCTGATACCGACTGGGTGATAACGATGCCGACCAAACGATATGATGTTCCGGTGCATAACCCATCAGTGGTGATGGGCATCACTCAGGTGACGGACAACACTTCCTTGTATAGTCCCTTTACCAGAAAGTTTTGGCTTGGTGGCGCGTGTGAGCGATTTCAATATCACTTCACCAATCGCGAAAATTATTCCATCTCCTTCTTGTCTTTTACAGGACAGCTCAGCGGAGAACTCCTGTGCTGGACGTCATCCGTTGTAGGTTTCTCCAAAACGCCGGGATTGGCCGTTAATAGTAGCTTGCTGGGATCGACCAACAAAACCGAGCTTGCTAGCTACTTAGAGAATGGTTGGCTGAAGATGTCTTTTAACGAAACCGACATATCTGTCGACTATGACCAAACTGATGGTAATGGATTTAGGCATAGCTCGGCCACCCAATCACTAACGAGTGTCAATGGAGACACGTATTTCGGTTTGCCCACCGTTGGATTCATGGTTCAAGATTTTATTAACCAGAATGCGGCGCCCGGAGTTTTGGCAACATACGGTGGCAATTTCGATCATAAATATACGGCCAGGATATCTCGACTCCCCCCGTGACCAATCTTCAAACATCTCGTATAAAAATATAGAGAGCCTAGAGACCATGCATAAATTTAAAAGAAACTCACTTTTTCTTGCTTTAGTCACAGCGATAGGTTCGGCGGGTATTGCAGGTACAGCAAGTGCTGCAGTGCACCTAAGTGACAATGGTCAGGGTCAGGTTCTGATTTACCCTTACTACACCACGCGCGCCGGAAATGACACCTATCTATCCGTACTGAACTCGACTGCTTCATCCAAGGCCCTAAAAGTTCGTTTCTCCGAAGGCAAGAATGGCCGCGAAGTGCTTAGCTTTAACGTTTATCTATCCCCTTATGACATCTGGACTGCTGCGGTTGTCAACACGGCTGACGGTGCGAAGCTTGTTACCGCCGACAAGTCCTGCACTGCTCCTGCGCTTCCTGCGGGTGGAAAGAGTTTCGTAAATTTCGCCTATTCGGGTGCTGCGCTTGAAGGTATTCAGCCAAGTGGCGGAGATGGCGCAACGACTTTGCTGGACCGTACCCGTGAAGGCTATTTTGAGATTATCGAAATGGGCATGATCACGAACACCGCGATCAACGCGGCAATAACGCACACAAGTGGGGTGCCCGCTAATTGCGCAGTGGTTCAGGCCGCAACCATGGACATGGGCCCTGCTAGTACATTGGTAGTGGGTGGCCAATCAGCCAGGGCCTTCAAGGCGACAGGTGGTTTATCAGGCACAGCCTCCCTGATAAACGTGGCAGGCGGTACGGATTACGGCTATGCTCCAGTTGTGCTGGAGGGTTTCTTTCCACAAGCGGTCGAGAATATTTGGAATCCTCCAGGCAGCATTTTCCCTGATCTTTCATTCGCAGATCTAACTAGCTTGGTGTTCTATAAGGGTAGTGTCGTTTCCAGCTCATGGAATAAAGGCAGCGATGCTGTTAGCGCACTGCTGATGCACGACAATATCATCAACGAGTTTGTTTTGGACACCGCAACCTTGTCCGGCACCGACTGGGTGATAACGATGCCAACAAAACATTACAATGTTCCGGTGCATAACCCATCATTGACGGGGAGTGCCCCTCAATTATTTAGTCCATTTACCAGCAAATTTTGGGGTATTGGTAATGTCTGGGGTGTTGGCACATGCGAAGTGGATTTCTCTTTAAAAAATTGGAACCGTGAAGGACGTCACGACTCACTTTTGGTTTTTATGGGTCCCCTCCCTGGTGAGTTCACATCGTTGTGCTGGGAAACGAACGTTGTAACGATCAACCACAGTCAGGTGCTGGGATCGGCCAACGAAGCCAATATTTCAGTTCCTTTCGAGCATGGCTGGGTACGTATGCCGTTTAACTCTGACAATATACCTGTCGTCAATGGCCAAACTGATGGTAATGGTGTTGTTCATAGCCAGGCTGCCCATTCATTAACGAGTGTTAATGGAGACACGTATTTCGGTTTGCCTACCGTTGGATTCATGGTTCAAGATTTTATTAATCAGAATGCCGCCCCCGGAGTTTTAGCAACATACGGTGGCAATTTCAATCATAAATATACGGCCAGGATATCTCGACTGCCCCTATGATGTAGAGAGACTGCATAAGAAATTTCGATTCTGGCGCTTGCCAAAATAGTGATTGAGCTGACCGGCTCAAAGAGTAAATTGGTTTTGAAACCTTTGCCCCAGGATGATCCTAAGCAAAGACAACCCGACATCGACCTGGCAAAAAGCCAGCTGGATTGGTACCCAAGGGTTGGCCTGATCAATGGTTTGAAAAAATAATCGCTTATTTCAAAATTTAAATGTCCATTCAAAGGTGGCCACCATATGAAGGTTGCGATTATTACGCCGTACTACAAAGAGCCGGATGCAATCCTGCGGCGATGCATCCAAAGCGTTTTGGCGCAGACACATCAAGATACAAAGCATTACCTCATTTCTGACGGACACCCCAAGCCGGATGTCACTTCAGGCGTTAAAAATCTGTTTTCTATCAATTTGCCGGTCGCCCATGGCGACTTTGGAAGTACGCCCAGAAGCGTGGGTGCCATCTGCGCCTTGAACGAAGGCGCAGATGTCATTTGTTTCCTGGATGCGGATAACTTGTACGAACCAAATCATGTAACGAGCTTGGTGAATGTTTATGAACAAGCGCAGGCGAAGGGGGAGGTGCTGGATGCCGTATTTTCTTACCGGTACATTTTTGTGCCTGGCCATGAGTATCTTCGCCTTGAAGATAGGGAAGATTTGCAGCATACCCATGTAGATACAAACTGTATGTCGTTTGCCCGGTCTGCAGCTTTTATGTGGCCCATGTGGGGCCTGATTCCAAGTGCTTGGATGTCAATAAATGACCGTGTGATATTTGACATGTTCAAGCTCAATCAACTCAAAAGTGCATAGACTGGACTGCACACGGTTTTGTACGAATCCAACTGGCGTGCCCACTACGTGCAGGCCGGGTTGCCGATTCCTACTCATGGTTTGCATGATGGCACGGTTAGAAACATAGTTAGTCCCTCAGCAGAGGAAGTATTCGCGCGACTGCGGGTGAAGTAGCTGCGCCCTGCACGGAGACCAGTTTGACGTAATGCGGTCAATTGAACTTTGTTAAAACGGCGATGGGATTCATATTATGCCACCAAAGCCTTGCAATCATTGCATAAGTACAGTATAGCCTTTAAATATGCCCCCAATTATGCCCCCATTCAATTTTTTAAAGAGGGAAGCCGTGTTTTTTCTGCCTGTTAAGACTATTTGAATTTCCTTTTTTATAGGGAAAAAATTCTCTGCGTGGGAAGGCAAGCGGTCTAAGGGATAGGAAGGCGCAGATATTTGATGTCCCCTGCCTCGAACCAGAGTCCTTCAGATTAACAGTCCACTATGTTTTTCTATGCTGCCAAGGTTTAGAGAACAATTTTCAGTCCGAAAAAGCTAGTAAACATGTTCCATCCAGCACAATCTTTGCATTAGACGATGCTTTTGTGTACTTGAGTTTTAGTTTCAATGAAAATCACATTGAGCCGCCGAAGCCTCGCTACTTCTAAATCCCAACAATCCTATTTTAAATATGCACCTGATTATGCCCTAGACGTAGCAGGCTTGAGCTTGGCTATCTCATTCAAAACTTATCAGTTTTGACAGGTTAGATACCAATACCGCCTCTACATTGCCTATATGCAAACAATCCCTTTACTATGACAAGCTACAACCGTTACAATAAAATACAACAAGATTTACAATAAAAGGCAACAAACTTTACAATAAAGCGGTTCTACCATATAAACAAATAATGAAACTTGCCACGACAAAGCGCGTTGAAATCATACGTAGATTCCTCCTTAACTCTATTAAGGCTGGCAATTCGCATTTCTTGCATGATGCAATGGAAACCTTCCAGCTGACCCGGCAAGCCATTCACAGACACCTAGCGGCTCTAATCAAGATGGGTTGTTTAGTAGCCGAGGGCAATACTAAAGCCCGCAGATACATTCTCGGGCCCGTGAGGTTTCATAATGCAGGCTTTCTTCTAAATGGGCTAAAAGAAAGCGATGTTTATTATCGAGATTTCGGTTTCATATTTAATGATTTGCCTCGTGAGCTCGAGAGTATTTGTCATTATGGTTTTACTGAGATGCTGAATAATGCCATTGACCACTCCGGAGGCTCTATCGTTGGAGTGGAAGTCGAAAGAACCCGTGAGTTGATAACAATTAGAATTTATGATGATGGAGAGGGGATTTTTAATCATATTGCCCGCATCTTGAATCTTAGCGATCCAAGAGAATCACTACTCGAACTAAGCAAAGGAAAGTTAACGACTGATCCAGACAATCATAGCGGGCAAGGTATTTTCTTCACTTCACGCGTTTTTGATTATTTCCTTATCTATTCCGGAGATTTGATCTTTTCGCATAACGATGGCGATATAAATGATTATCTTTTGCATAATAAAAATGATCATATAGGTACTCATGTTTTGATGCGCATTGCACTAAATAGCGATAAAGATATCAAGTCCGTGTTCGATGCCTTTTCAGGAAATGAGGACGAGAACTTCGCGTTTAATAAAACGGTAGTGCCTGTGAAGCTGGCACTATACGAAGGTGAGCGACTGGTATCAAGATCACAGGCCAAGCGCATACTAAACCGCGTTGAAAAATTTAAGACTGTATTGCTCGATTTTCAGGGTGTAGATTTCATCGGTCAGGCTTTCGCTGATGAGGTATTCAGGGTTTTCACTCGAAACAATCCACATATAGAGCTTACCCCTATACACATAACAAAGGATGTCGAGCAAACAATTCTAGCGGCTAAAAGTAGCACTGACTACCAGCGCTGAAATATAACTTGCTTCATGGAGGCGTACTCCCAAGAGTCACTCCTGCTTCAAGCAGAACAGGCAAAATTCGTTTCAACCCATCCCGTTGCACACTCAATAGCGCAGACATTTCGCGCAGCGTAGCGCTTACTCCGCCCCTGTATGCGTTTCGTGATGAGGTAGCCTTGCCCTCCGCTGTCCGTGCGCCTGTTGAATTAGTCCACGGTTGCCATTGCCGGGTTTTTGCCGATTGCTTCGCCCGTTGCTCGGGTGTCCATTGTCTCGCTGCCATTGTTTACCTCTAATAGTTCGTTTTGCGGATTAATAATTTTCTCCGCGTGCGAAGGGGTGGCCGGTGTGCCGTTATTCACTTGCTGGTTTCCGCTGCCTTGGTTGATGTTGGCTTGCTTTGCAAATACCACGGGCGGGTTCTTGATCGCGGCCAGTGTCTCCAGCGTCATGCGGCATTGATTCTGCGCCTTCAATCCTAGGCGTAGATACATTTCGTACTGCTGCAAATATTCCTGATTAACCGCCCGCCGTGCCAAGTTCATAAAGATGGATTGCAGTGCGTGCGCCTGCCCCACCAGCATAGCCTCACAGTGCTGTAAATTCCCATCGTTAACATTTTTCATATGTGGACGTAACTCTTCCATTAGTGCTTGTACATCTTGCTCGCCAAATACTTTTGTATATTCTGCAACAACCGCCGCCGCATTAGCGCTAGGCATCAATGTCACCATTGCTATGTGTTCGGTTTTTCCTTTGTCGGTCTTTACAGGGACTTTCGCTTTTACCTTGGTTTTTTTAATTGTCATATTTCAACCTTTTTCAGTTTGGTTCGTACTGCAAACCATATACCAACAAGATGCAAGGGATAGATGGTAATTCTATAGAGTAGTGCAGCTAGTGCAGTAGAGAGGGGGCGAAAAGTACCCGCATTGATGCAGCTAGTGCAGCAATAGCAAAGCACCTTTCGCTTCTCTAATGCAGTGAGTGCATCAATCATTCAGTCCTTGATGCAGCTACTGCATTAAGCGTTGCGATTTTTACCATCGGCGGTAGCGGGTCTTTTAGCTTGTATGCACCACGCTGAAAACCCTGTGCGGATATATCCAGTTTTCCTCCGCACTCATCCAGAGCGTGCCACGTTAAAGCATACAAGCTTGCTTTGTTCGGTCGTGCTCCCATACGAGTTTCCATGATTAGTCCGGCGTCCAACAATTCCCGTTTGGCAGCTATCAACGTATGTGTTGATTTCCAGCCCCGCCGTTTCATCAAACTAAATGCCGCACACAGATCACCGTTATTATTGCCTCGATACTGAGCCAACAAATCAAACAGCAACATCCGCGCATGAGACCCACAACCAAGATAAGCCGCTCCATTTAACACAGCGGCGGGCACAGTGAAAAATGCACCACCGTCACGTTTGTCTTTTGCGTTTTTGTATCGGCTTTTAGCCATTGATTAACTCTTCGCCAATACATCAGTACTCGTTGCAAACTTGCTGTCCGGCATGCTTAAAGCATAAGAAGGCGCAACCTTGAGCAAAGGCAAGGCAATCGATTGCAGACCGTTTGTGGGTGCTCTATTGCGCTGCTCGCTGGCGAATTGCTCAAGCTCTTTTTTTCGGTCGTCATAGCTTGCACCACAACCAATCAATACCGTGTCCATGTTCTCCAGCTTGGCGAGCAAATCCAGATCACCGGAGCTGAGTCCGTCCCGGTCAATCTTCCCAAATTTGCCCATCAACGCCCAATTGATCATCTTCGCTTCGTTGCTGAAATGATGCGGGGAGCAGGTTTTGCCCAACCGCTGAAGCGTCAATTGCAATACTTGCCCCAATACCTTGAAGCTGGCGCTGGTTTCATGGCGCGACTTCTTCCAGTCATAGTGCACATGCAGGCCGGACAAAATCTGGAAAATCTGGTCGTCGCACCAAACGCCGAAACGTACATCCAGCCATCGGGCAAAAGCAACCGCCAACCGGGGATGCATCCATGTTCCCCCGTACCGTCCGCGCCGAGTTTTTAAAAGGTGCTCTTTAGGCACTTTTAGAATTTCCGCTAGCGCAGCGAGATAATTCTGCGTTTCAATGTTGTTTAGCCAGTCGGTTACCCGCCTTTTGTGTTTATCGGCAACCTCGGTCGCGTTGAACCAAGCATCTTCGGTAAAGGTCACGGCAATATCGTCAAATTCAGCCTTCACTAGGTTAGTCATCGCAACCCTCCCTCGGCAACAGAACATATAGCGCAACACGATGAACCTTGCCGCAATCGGTTGGACGTCCTACGCGAACGGTATCAATCAGATTGCCGCGCTGCTTCAACTCCTGAATGCGTGCAGCGGGATGCATAACATCCAACTCACGACGTGCGGTTATGGTGTCCACAGGCGCGATTTTCAGACGTTCAAGCAGGCGCAATCTCTGCGAGTGCGAAGAATCATCCTGTGGTGCTTTCTGGGGAGTTTGACGAGTGTTAGAATTGCCCTGCCTGTCATCGCCAGCCGCCGCTATGGTTTCCACGCCCCCGGCGGCTTTTTCATTGTTGATTTTGTCCATAATCGTCGCCCCCTTCATTTCGCAGAAGTGCGGCTTGCTTCCCATTGCAGCAGGTCAGCGAGTTTCCACACGGTCGTATTTGCACCCAGCTTATGCGGGGTAGGTAGGCCGTTCGTTTTGCACCAATTCCATATCGTGCTGCCCGATACACGGTAGCGAGTTCGCATATCGGCAAGACGCAGATAGGCAGGAGGGTGGGGGATTTGATTTGGTGTATTACCCATGTTTGTGTTCCTTTATTCTGGAATACACAAGGCGAGATTGCCTTGCATGGATAAAACATTATATGCACGAAAAACTAAATAGCGAGGCAGGAAGAATCGTGTAATTTATTCCGGACGGTTTATGGGCGTACCTTATTCCGGAAGGGTTTTCTTTAGGATTTATTCCGTTTTATTTCTTCAGCTTCCGCTTGCACATTCAATGCTATTTGCACGCTATTTGAAAAAAGGAATAAACATTTCTTCTTTGTAACTTTTCGAACCCGTTCAGCATTGTCAACTCCAATTTCACCAGGAAATAGTGCTTCACCCAACATGTGAAAAGGGATAGTTGCGTTTTCACTAGCAGCAATGGTTGTTAAATCCCAATAGGGCAATACTCGTGACGTATGCCAATCCTCAAAATCAGCCTTTGAAAACCGCCGCTTTACAGTATCTTTTGTATCGCCCTTGGTCTCATGTAGCCAGTCCTTAAATTCCATGAGTAATTGCTCATTACTCGCATCAAGGTCGATATCTAGATAGGCTCTATTATCATTTTTATAGTAGGCTAAATTTGTGACTGGGTAAGAGAGCTTGGCGGAAGTTTCTTTTCTTTCCTTTAAGCGATCCAAGGCAGATGCAATAGAGCAATCCATGAGAACAGAATAATCATATTCAATTTCTTCTTTGTTATCTGCGTCCAGAAAAAAACTATACGCAGTTTGTTGACTAAGATTTTTAACTACACACTGATTCGTTTGGTATGCGCTCTCATGTCTTCGCAATAGCTCTGGATATTTATATTTTAGTGGCTCCCTTTTACCAAGAAGTCCATTATATTTAATGTGGTCAAATATCTTATCTTTAGCGTGATCGAATAACCCCTCAGGATCGTAACCTGAGCCGGGTACAGCAGTTGCTGTTATCCACCTATCTCTTAATTCACTGACCCATTCAAATAAATCAAAATTGGCGCAGTCGTCATAATTTTCTAACTTGAACCATGACGGAATTGTTTTCCAAGCTGCCATCGCACGCCCCTAGCGTATTGCCCCCTAAAATAAAACCCACGCCAGCGGATAAGGGTGTCCGTTTTCGCCCCGTCGGGCTAGGCGTGGATAACTCGAATTATGCGCGCAGCGGGATTACCTGCGCCGCATGGTAGCTTTCAGCGTGCGGTTGATAGTCCGCCCACTTGGGCAGTTTTTTCCCCGTCTGCATCTTGTCCAGCGTGTCCGCCCAGAATTGCATCATGGCTTTTCGGTATTCTATGTAGTCCGCCCGGTTGTATGCAGCGCGTACTTGGTCTTTATCGCCGTGCGCCAGTTGCGCTTCAATCATGTCGGGGCGGATTGTGCCCAGATTGTTTAGGAAGGTTGAGGCAATAGAACGGAAGCCGTGCCCGGTCATGCGGCCTTTGTAACCAATACGCTCTATAACCTTCAGCACGGTGTTTTCGCTAATGGTTCCGCCGTCACGATTGCGGCTAGGGAACAACGCTGGCAAGTGGCCTGTAAGCGGGTGTAATGAACGTATTACCTCTACTGCTTGACGCGATAATGGAATGCTGTGCGGTTCGCGGGCTTTCATGCGTTCCGCCGGGATTACCCACAGCCCGGCATCTAAATCAAACTCGCTCCACTGCGCGCCGCGCACCTCGCCTGTACGAACAAAGGTCAAGGCCAGCAAACGGGTAGCAGCAAACACAATCGGGCTGGATTTCGCACGTTCCTGATAGGCGGCAAGAGCGCGTAAAAATTCTGGCAACTCTTTTTCTGACAGTGCCGCAAAATGTTTCACCTTGGGACGCGGTGCAAGTGCTCCGCTGATCTCCACCGCCGGATTGTGGCGAGAGCGTCCGCTAGCTATGCCATAGGCGAACACGGCGCGCACCCGCTGCAATATCCGCCCCCTTGTTTCAAACGTGCCTCGCGCCTCCACTGCGCGCAGTACGTCTAGTACGTCCGGTGCTTCGATTTCAGTAATCGGGCGATTTCCGAATTTCGGAAATACTTCGCGCTCCAATACGCTGATCCAGTTAGTCGCATGGTGTGGTGTCCAGATAGGGGATTTCAGTGCGTGGAATTCGCGGGCGATTGCCTCGAATGAATTGGCCGCCGATAGTTTGGCTTGCCGTTTTTTAGCCTGCTTTTCCACTCCGGGATCAACGCCAGCAGCCAGCAGCTTGCGCGCCTCAGCATGTTTTTCTCGGGCATCTTTAAGGCCAACATCGGGATATACTCCAAGAGAAAGCCGCTTTTCTTTTCCTGCAAAGCGATATTTGAATCGCCACCACTTGCCCCCACTGGGGGCAACTTCGATATACAGCCCGCCACCGTCAGCCAGTTTGCGTGTCTTGTCCGCAGGCTTTGTATTGCGGATGGTAATGTCAGATAGCGGCATCTTTTTTCCCTGTTATATGTAGCCGCCAATACTTTGCACCGTTTGGCCACACTTCAATATACAATCCGCCGCCATCCCCTTTCTTGTAGGATTTGCTGGCAGGCTTTGCATCAAGAATCACGGCATCTGTTAGCGGCATTTGGGGGTGGAATATTTTCCATACTCAACTTGCCCCCAATACTGCCCCCAATTGACACATGATGTCAATGGACACGAATGGATGGCATAAAGCATAAAGCCTGTTATTACAGGGATTGCAGCGGGATATATGAACGGGGATGGATGGTAAAAAACAGAAAGGTGGAGCGGGCGATGGGAATCGAACCCACGGCTCTAGCTTGGGAAGCTAGGGTATTACCATTATACGACGCCCGCATGTAGAATAGATGTTACCTTAACCCGGCCAGAATTTGAAAGTGATTTCAGTCTCCATTAACGGCGAAGTTCGCCAATTCGATAATCCTGTTACCGTCGCTACGCTCCTTGAACAGATGCAACTGACTGGCAAGCGTATCGCACTGGAACGCAACGGTGAAATCTTGCCGCGCGGACAATTTAACCAACAACTGCTGGCAGATGGCGACCAACTTGAAATTGTTGTCGCAGTCGGTGGCGGTTAATCACGGAATACATTAATGAACAAAGACACACTGCTCATCGCGGGCAAAAACTATAACTCGCGCCTGTTGATCGGCACCGGCAAATACAAGGATTTTACCGAAACGCAAGAAGCAGTGGAGGCCAGTGGCGCCGAGATTATCACCATCGCCATTCGTCGCAGCAACATCGGGCAAAACCCAAATGAGCCGAATTTGCTGGATATTCTGCCGCCATCGAAATATACCCTGTTGCCCAACACGGCAGGCTGCTACAGCGCAGACGACGCCGTGCGCACGCTGCGACTCGCACGCGAACTACTGGACGGGCACAGCCTGGTAAAGCTGGAGGTGCTGGGTGATCCGCAATCGCTTTATCCGAATGTGGTGGAGACCCTTGCCGCGGCAAAAACGCTGGTAGCGGATGGCTTTCAGGTAATGGTGTATACCTCGGATGACCCCATCATCGCAAAGCAACTGGAAGATATTGGCTGTGTCGCCATCATGCCGCTGGCTTCGCTGATCGGCTCCGGTATGGGCATACTCAATCCGTGGAATTTGCAGCTCATCATGGATCGCGTACAAGTGCCCGTTATTGTGGATGCGGGAGTAGGCACCGCCTCAGACGCGGCCATCGCCATGGAACTCGGTTGCCATGGCGTATTGATGAATACCGCCATTGCCGCCGCACAGCAGCCAGTTTTGATGGCCTCCGCCATGAAGCAGGCCGTGGAGGCTGGCCGCATGGCATTCCTGGCCGGGCGCATGCCGAAAAAACTGTATAGCGCTTCACCCAGCTCACCGACCAGCGGATTAATCAGTTGATACCGCAACGCTCGTCACACATTCGAAGCTATGTGCTGCGTCAAGGGCGCATCTCCAATGCACAACAACGTTGCCTTGATACGCTCCTGCCGATTCATGGTATTCCCTATCTTTCACAACCGCTGGATTTGGAAAATCTCTTCGGCAGAACTGCGACTAAAATCCTTGAGATTGGCTTTGGCATGGGCGAGACCACTGCCGCCATTGCGCAATCGCATCCGCAAAATGATTATCTTGCCCTTGAGGTGCACACTCCGGGTGTGGGCAGTTTGCTCAAACAGATTGAAGAATTAGGCTTGAAAAATATCCGCATCATCCAGCATGATGCAGTTGAAGTGCTACGCGACATGCTGGCGGATAATGTATTAGACGGCGTCCATATTTTTTTCCCCGATCCTTGGCACAAGGCCCGCCACAACAAGCGTCGCCTGATTCAGCCCCCGTTTGTTGCGCAACTGGTGAATAAAATAAAACCGGGTGGGTATATTCATGTCGCTACAGATTGGCAGGATTATGCTGAACAGGTACTCGCCGTGTTGGGCAGCGAAAAATCGCTGGAAAATACTGCGGCGAATTATGCTCCGCGTCCGGCTTATCGCCCGCTTACTAAATTTGAACAGCGCGGGCTGCGTCTGGGGCATGGCGTTTGGGATTTGGTGTTCAAAAAACTCTGATCAAAAATTTGTGAGTCATCACAGGCTGACCATTCCAAAAACCTTACTTACGCAAAAATATTTGCAGCAAGTCATTCAAAAAATGCCGCCCCAACTCGGTCGGAGCGATACGCTGCAGGCTACGTTCAAGCAGGCCACGTTGCTCGGCCTGCTCCAGTTCCTGGCGGATCAGCAGCAAGGACAAGCTAGTACGCTCGGCAAATAGCGCATCAGCAAAACCTTGATTCAAGCGCAATGCATTCATCATGAATTCAAACGGCAAATCTTCGCGCTTCACTATATTTTCGGTCTGCACCGGCACACCCTGCGCTACCTGTTGCAGGTAGGCCTGCGGCTGTTTATAACGCACCTGTCGCAGCACCTTGTCCGGGAAACTCAGCTTGCTGTGCGCACCCGCGCCGATACCCAGATAATCCCCAAATTGCCAGTAATTCAGGTTATGGCGTGCCTGTTTTTTTGGAAGAGCAAAAGCCGAGGTTTCGTAATGTTGATAGCCGTGAACGCTGAGTATTTGTTCAATATCCTGCTGCATAGCGCTGCACAGATCATCATCCGGCAAGGCGGGCGGATAACGGTGAAAAAGTGTATTCGGTTCCAATGTAAGGTTGTAGCAGGACAAATGTTGCGGTGCAAATTCCAGTGCGGCATGCACATCTTGTGCCGCTTCCGCCTGCGTTTGCTGCGGCAAGCCATACATTAAATCCAGATTAATATTGTCAAAATGCTGCCGCGCGATTTCTACTGCGCGCCGCGCCTGGGACGCATCGTGGATACGTCCTAGCGCCTTAAGATGAGTATCATTGAAACTCTGAATCCCGAGCGATAGCCGATTGACACCAGCATCCCGGAAACCCGCAAACTTATCTGCTTCTACCGTACCTGGATTGGCTTCCAGCGTAATTTCCGCTCCATGATCCAGCGGCAATAACATGCGCACCGCCGAGAGAATTTGCTCCATAGCCTGGGCAGAAAACAAGCTAGGTGTGCCTCCACCGATAAACACGGTGTACACCTTGCGCCCCCAGATTTGCGGCAGTGCCAGCTCCAGATCGCGCACTAACGCCGCCACGTATTCCTGTTCTGGCAGAACCTCGCGCGCCTCATGTGAATTAAAATCACAATAAGGGCATTTACGCACGCACCATGGAATATGGATGTACAAAGACAACGGTGGTAAAGCCTTAAAACTGACCTCTTGCGTCGCGGAGTCGAGTGGATGTAAAAGGTGAATATTCATGGGTACGTCGGGAATACCATCAACAATATTTGGGAAAACGCGGACAAGCAAGGCTGCCATTTGAAATGACGGGCGGGCGACTTTGCCTGCTGTTGCGCATGACCGGAATACCAAGCGTTGTTTGTAATTCCGTTATTCTCAATACGCCGCTATTTGCAATCTTTGCAACAAAATATGCAATGCCTGTGCACGATGGCTAATCTGCGCTTTTTCATCGCGGTTTAATTCCGCACTCATCTTATTGAGTTGCGGCAACCAGAACAGCGGATCGTAACCAAATCCGCCTTGTCCGCGCATCTGTTGCGCAATTTCGCCATGCCATTCGCCTTCCGCTATCAGCGGCTGCGGATCGTCGGCATGGCGCACCAGCACTAGCACACAATAGTAATGCGCGCGCCGGTCAACCACGCCTTCCATCGCTTGCAATAATTTTTCATTGTTGCGCGAATCCGATTTTGGTTCGCCCGCATAACGTGCAGACTGCACACCCGGTGCGCCGCCCAAAGCATCTACGCATAGCCCAGAATCATCCGCCAGAGCAGGCAGACCACTGATACGACTGACATGACGCGCCTTGGCCAGAGCATTCTCAAGGAAAGTGCAGTGAGGTTCTTCAGCTTCATCAATTCCCAATTGCGCCTGCGTCAGTATTTCGATGCTAAGGGACGTAAGTATTAACTGCAACTCGCGCAACTTACCCGGATTGTTGGAGGCAATAATCAGCTTATGCATGGTGCGTTATTTTGCCAGTGCCGCGCGCTGCATCTCAATTAATTGCGCGATGCCGGATTGCGCCAAATTGAGCATGGCATCCATCTCAATACGGCTGAAAGCATGACCTTCTGCCGTACCCTGCACCTCTACGAAATTCCCGGCACTGGTCATCACTACATTCATATCCGTATCACATTCAGAGTCTTCGACGTAGTCAAGATCAAGCACCGGCATACCCTGATAAATACCCACCGAAATCGCAGCAACGAAATCACGTAATGCATTTTCTTTGATCAATCCTTGCTTGATTAATCCACTCACTGCATCGTGTAAGGCAACAAAAGCGCCGGTAATACTGGCAGTGCGCGTACCGCCATCGGCCTGAATTACATCGCAATCTATTTGAATAGTGCGTTCACCCAATTTTTTCAAATCCACCACAGAGCGCAGACTACGGCCAATCAGACGCTGAATTTCCTGCGTGCGTCCAGACTGTTTGCCCTTGGCTGCTTCACGCCCCATGCGGCTGCCAGTAGAACGCGGCAGCATGCCATATTCCGCCGTAACCCACCCCTCACCGGAGCCTTTTTTATGAGGTGGCACTCGCTCCTCCACGCTTGCGGTGCAAATCACTTTTGTGTCACCGCATTCGATCAACACCGACCCTTCGGCATGCTTGGTGTAATGACGTGTGATAACAATGGAACGAAGCTGATCGGATTGCCGCTGACTGGGACGCATAAAAATAATCCAGAAAATAAAATGGCACGCATTATAGCTCGTGCCACTCAAGCTATCCGAATTAGTCCCGTGCAACTGTTACAAACTTATTTGGAATTTGATATAAAAAATTCACGATATGCAATCGTCATATAATGCATATACAGCAGTTCAATCCATTTCCCAGAAAAAACATAACAAGTCATGGCCTTGTTTAACGTTGAAATAGGGTTGAATAACTACCCAAATTATTTTATCTGGAGTTCCAATGATTTTTAGCATGACTGGCTTTGCCACTGCCGCAACAGAACTCGATACCGGATCGCTTGCAGTAGAGCTGCGTGCGGTCAATCACCGTTACCTCGACCTCCAATTACGTATGCCCGATGAACTGCGTATGCTGGAACCGATGCTGCGCGAAACACTTGCCGCGAAACTGACGCGCGGCAAAGTGGAATGCCGCATCGGTTTCGTCCCGCGGCCCTCCGTACAAAATCCGGCGCAGCTCAATCAGCCCCTTGTACTGCAACTGGCACAATGGAGCAACGAGGTGCAGGCTATCCTGCCTGAAGCAGATAGCTTGAGCGTTGCCGATGTGTTGCGGTGGAATGGCGTGCTGCAAAGTGCGGCTATTCCGACCGACACACTGCAAACCATAGTGCCCGAACTGGTGCATCAAGTATTGCGCGAATTCACCGCAGCACGTGGCCGCGAAGGCGACAAACTACAAGAATTTCTGTTGCAGCGCATAGAACAAATCGAAACCTTATGCACCCTGGTTGCACCGCGCATCCCGACAGCAATTGCCGCGTATGAAGAAAAACTGGCCGCGCGTTTGCGTATTGCGTTGCAAACTGGGGATGATGAACGCCTACGGCAGGAAATTACATTATTTGCCAGCAAGATTGATGTGGATGAAGAGCTTTCGCGTCTGCAAACCCATCTGGTGGAAATGAAGCGAGTGCTGGTCAAAGGCGGCACAGTAGGCAAACGGCTGGATTTTCTGATGCAGGAACTACATCGCGAAGCGAACACGCTCGGCTCAAAATCTGTCGACGCAGAAGTCTCGCGTGCGTCCATGGAAATGAAGCTATTGATTGAACAGATGCGTGAACAGATACAGAACATTGAATAGCGAACCATGACATCCAAAAAGCAACCATTGTGGATGAGCGACCCGAAGATGCCCTCTATGAAGAAATTTCGCGTGAATACGCATTGGGCCGCATGTCCAAGCGCCGCTTACGTGATGTGCGCACGAGCCGCGTACTGAATACTACAAAGCCGCACTAAAAATTCGCTCATAGCGGAATTAAGGTGGTTCGCCGCAGCTATGGAGTTACATGTTATTTGCGTCACACAGACCGACAAAACTGTATTGGCATACACTTGACGATACTGTCGCATAACGATAGCATCACTCTTCATGATCACAGATTTTCACGACGAAGAAACCCACAAGGTCTGGCTCGGCGAGTTCTCACGTCGCCTGCCAAATCAGATTCAGCAGGTGGCACGGCGTAAATTACGGATGTTGAATAACGTGCAACGGATCGAAGATCTGAGAATCCCGCCGAACAACCGCCTGGAAGCCTTGAAAGGCAGCCGGGCCGGGCAGTGGAGCATCCGTATAAATGAGCAGTGGCGTGTGTGTTTTACGTGGGCTGACGGCCATGCCAGCCGTGTGGAAATTTGCGACTATCACTGAGGAGTAAAGACAATGAGCAAACCGACAAAACAAAAATTACGAAACATCCATCCGGGCGAAATTTTGCGCGAAGAATTTTTGATCCCACTCGGCATTTCACAATACCGACTGGCAAAAGAAATCAGCGTCACCGAAGCACGCATCTCAGCGATTTGCTCCGGCAAGCGAGCAATTACGGCAGATACGGCGCTACGGTTCGCTGCATTCTTTGGCACAACCAGCGGCTTCTGGCTCGGCTTGCAGGGGGATTACGATACCGAAGAGGCAGCATGCGAATTGTCGGGGGTACTGGCGCAGATACATCGTTTCGAACCGGTGGCAGCATAATAAGCGATGCAGCAGAATGAAACCGCAATCCGTCCCCGATCTGTATGCATGAACTAGTCTCGTAGGTGGGGTTAGCTTAGCGTAACCCGACAATTTACTGTGGATTGGCACTATTCGACTCGCATTTGTTTTGGGTGATCATTCTTCTTCACATTGGTGACGAAAAAACGGCGACTTTTGTTTGCATCGGCGGAAACTGTAGATGTCTTACGAATTGCATTTCGCTCGGTGCGCTCCACTCACCCGTTTGCGCTTGGAGCATCATGTGGAATACATCCATTACAATCCGGTAAAGCACGAGTATGTAGCATCGCCATGGGAGTGGCCGCATTCCAGTTTCCTGCGATATGTCGAGGCTGGAGTTTATGAGGCGGGCTGGGGGCAGGGACAGATAAATTTTGAGGATGTTGAGTATGCATGATGGAAATGTCGGGTTACGCTACGCTAATCCGACCTACGAAGCTAAGGAAAATTATCATGGGCACCACTGAAATCATGGAAAAAGCGCTATGTCTGAAAGCATCGGAACGTTACGAGTTGCTGGAGATGTTGCACAAAAGCCTGGATAAACCCGACCCGGAAATAGACAGCGTCTGGATCGAAGAGGCGGAACGCCGTTTGCAGGCTTACCGCGAAGGCAAACTGGATGTAGTTTCGATGGAAGAAGCTTTCAGGGATTTGTAATGCAGCTTTATTTCTCCCTCATCGCAAGGGATGAATTGCGGGAAGCCAAGCTGTATTACAATCTCCAACAAAAGGGGGCTGGGCGCGCATTTTGTGGAAGAAGCGCAGGCGGCCGCAAAAACTGTCGCGAACAACCCACTGGCTTGGCAAATGGAGCGCGGAGACATCCGTCGCTTCTTCATGAATCATTTCCCATACAAATTGCTGTACGCCATCGAGGATGAACGGGTGATCGTCATCGCTGTGGCACATCAACACCGCAATCCTGACTATTGGGTGTATCGTATCTCGTCGCCATGACTACATTCATTCCCAAATTGTTGGAGTGTGATCCTGAAGGCAGAAGATAAAATTCGTCCCCTCCGTTTTCAACAGACGAAGATCTGTGCCACATTCAAATTTACGAGAAAGAGCGGAAGCACCTCGGCGAAAAGAAATGGAGCTCAAGAGTACCGACAATCAACTGGATTGGGAAAGAAGCGTTGGTAAATTATCACCAGCAAACTCCCCTTCATTTACCCAAAGGCGTGTACGAACAATGGCTGTTCGATCTTGAACGCCATCACTTTATGCAAATACTGGCGACAAACAAAACTACAGAACGAGTCGAGTGCATGCTTAAAAATGAGAAGCTGTTGAGGAATTAAGGTCATGAACGACTACGAACAATCCCCCCTCTGGGGGAAGGCCTTCACGCACTGTAATGACGGTTTCGACAATCAACGGGACATTCTAGCCCAAGCCTACCGTGATTTTCGTGCGCGGGTGGCTTTACTGCTACAGAAAATTCAAAGTGAATTACCCTCACTTACGCTTCACGACATCACGCACATTTATGCCCTGTGGCATATTGCATCCGAAATTGCTGGGCCAAATTATCCCCTGAATCCAGCCGAAGCTCTCGTTCTTGGCGGGGCGTTTTTGCTGCATGATGCAGCCCATTGCCGGGCAGCATTTTCTGGTGGCATTGATGAGTTGCGCCAAACCACCGAATGGCGTGATGCGGCCGCTCAACGACAGCATGATCCAGATCAGCTAGTGGCAGGGTCAGAAGCCTTTCAGGGCGTCTTGTTCGATACTCTGCGGGTGCTCCATCCCAAGCAGGCGCGTCGGTTAGCTTTCACCTCTTGGTTAGACAAACCGAGCGGGACATCTCTTCACTTGTTTCCTCATAACGAACTGCGCGAGGCCTATGGCCATCTCATTGGCGAGATCGCTCAAAGCCATTGGTCGAATCCCCATGAACTCGAACCTTTTGCACGGCGGATCATTTCTGCCCCTGCGTATCTTGCTCCGGCCAATTGGACTGTGAATATGCTCAAGGTTGCCGTCCTGCTGCGAGTTGCTGATGCTGCGCACATTGATGCCAAGCGAGCTCCGCGATTGCTGCTTGCCATGAATCAACCCCAAGGCATTTCCCGCGAGCACTGGATGTTCCAAGCGCGGCTGAACCAACCCCATTGCAATCACGAGGGGAAGGAGCTTCTGTTTACGGGTAGCCCTTTCCCACCCAGCGAGCAGGATGCCTGGTGGCTGGCCTACGATGCCGCCTGCCTTGTGGATCATGAGCTATCTGCCGCTCACCACTTACTACGAGATCACCAACTGGATCAGCTCGCAGCTCACGAAGTTGCCGGAATCCGAACACCAGAAGCTTTCTCGAATCACGTTCCAACCGATGGCTGGCATCCTGTAAATGCCTCTTTACATATCAGCGATGTAAAGTCTGTAGTCGAGCGTTTTGGAGGCACCAAACTATATGGCGACAAACCTTACCTAGCCCTCAGGGAATTATTGCAGAACGCCCGCGACGCAGTATTTGCCTGCCGCGCCATCGATGGCCTTGAAAAGAGTGAGGGATGTATTGAAGTGGAACTTGAGGAGCGTGACGGCGAAGACTGGCTCCACGTGACTGACACTGGCATCGGCATGAGTCGTTATGTTTTGACTCAAGTGCTCCTGGATTTTGGACGTTCTCTCTGGCGTGATTCTTCTTTGCGTAGCGAATGGCCCGGGCTTGCCGCCTCCAGTTTTGATGCAATAGGTCGTTTCGGCATTGGGTTTTTCGCAATATTCATGTTGGGTGATCACGTTAAGGTTGTTACCCGCCGTTATGATGCCCATCCAAACGAACCAGAAACTCAATGGGTGTTGGAATTTCCAAAAGGACTAGCTTTGCGTTCCACTTTGCGTCCACCACTGAGCAATGAAGTGTTGCGCCGTCCTGGAACTCGCATTTCTGTTCACCTTAAAGATAAAGCCGCACTGCTTCGTGTTACACAGACTTGGTTTAGTATCGATTCTGGCGCTAAGAGAGAGGAGGTCTTTTTTTCACTTTCTCAAATCGTTGGTGCAGTCGCACCAGCTTTGGAGGTCGATGTCTGGACACGGGAGGGATTAAATCAGAAAATCAAAACAATTTCTGCAGGAGACTGGCGTCGACTTGATTCTGTACAGTTGCTGGAGCGACTCATGCCTATCCTTAGCCCAAACTTTTTTTCTCGTGATAAATGGTATTTGAGTGCTATCCAACCAGTAGCAGCCAACATAACCCCCATGGTTGATCAAGATAATAAAATTATTGGCAGATGTACAGTTCATGGTGCCACTAGCTATTTGGGAGAAGCTGCAATCACAGTCGGAGGTCTGTTTGGAGGAGTCATATCGAACTTGTCAGGAATTCTTGTCGGTGAGCAACTTGATCGCCTAGATCGTAGCGTTGCCATTCCTGCCAATATCTTAAAAACCTGGGCAGATGACCAAATAACTCTCCTTCAACATCAAGGCGCTTTGACATTGAATTCAAGCCGAATTTTGTTGAATCTTGGTGCTTGTAAAGAGGATGTCTTTATTATTTCCCATGGGCACATTCCCCTTACTACACGCATGTTCAGAGAACTTGTATCCCAATTGGATGAACTCTGGGTATTGGATGAACGAGAGATTAATTACAAATCAGATAGGGACGATGTTTTAAAGCCCGAATTCGAAAATCATCTTAAACTGGATTCCAAGGTTTTTTTGCTGGATAGGAGCATTGTAAAAAATGGGTTTATTACAGAATCGGTTTGGCCGACACAGATATTCTCTAATACCTTACGTTTCCCGGTCGAAATTGTCGAGCAACTATTAAATGAAATTTGGCGCGATGGAGAACAAGAAGAATTAGATGACATAGTCATCGGCACAGTGTTGGGAACTCCCATCACAAGAACGGTAACCATTTTTCGGCATCAATAATAAATTGCAGTTTCCAAAGACATGGGTGCTTGCCGCCCTCACTGAATAATACGATATTACCGAGATGGAGCAGGTTTACCCGCAATAATCGATGACCGTATCACGGTCTTACACATTGCTCCTTTCTCAATTCGTTCGCTCGGCGCTTTTAATCACTTAACCGTATCGCCTCGGTTTAAAGGAATACTACAAGACGTCATAATATTGTAATAAATATCGGCTACCATATTCACGCAGCGATCCTACGCAACATACGTGCTGCTAAACCCCTTGGATTCTATGATTGTCAGCAAAGGGCACATTAACTAAAATTCTCAAAGTTATCTGCGACAGGTTTAGAATTTTTTTGATCTAACTGACTTTCATACGCAGTCTGGTAACTATAAATGAACCGTACAGCAGATAAAAAATTTCGCTCGCAGCATTTTATTAATCGTGAGCTAGGTCAACTTGAATTCAACGAACGCGTGTTGGCGCAAGCAGAAAATGCGGGTATCCCGATTCTGGAACGTCTGAGATATCTATGTATTGTCAGCAGCAATCTGGATGAATTTTTTGAAATTCGTGTCGCTGGGTTGAAGGAGCAAATTAATCTTAAAAGTGTTGCCACCGGTCCAGACGGCATGGATGCACGCCAGACGCTTAAGCAAGTCCGAGAACAGGCGCATCGTCTTATCGAGCGACAATATCGCATACTGAACAGCAGTATTCTGCCTGTACTGGATACACATGGTATCCGTTTCCTGCGCCGCACTAACTGGAACGATGTTCAACGTGCCTGGATTAAAAATTTCTTTTTATCCGAAGTGATACCGGTTCTTACCCCCATTGGCCTCGATCCATCACACCCCTTTCCTCGGGTGCTTAATAAGAGTCTGAATTTTGCTGTCGAGCTGATAGGCAAAGATGCCTTTGGGCGCAATTCTGCCAAGGCCATCGTGCAGGCGCCACGCATATTGCCGCGCACCATTTTGTTACCGTCTGAAATTAGTGGCTGCGCGCATGGCTTTGTATTTCTTTCATCTATTTTGCATGCCCATGTAGGCGAGCTGTTCGGCGGAATGGACGTATTGAGCTGCCACCAGTTCCGTGTTACGCGTAACAGTAATCTTTTTGTAGATGAAGAAGAAGTTAAAAATTTACGCATCAGCTTGCAGGGCGAATTGCCGCAGAGGCACTTCGGCAATGCTGTGCGCCTGGAAGTCACAGACAATTGCTCGCCACAGGTAGCCACGTATTTGTTGCAACAATTCGAGCTGGGACAAGATGACTTGTATCGCGTAGATGGCCCGGTAAACTTGGTGCGCCTGATGGGTATCCCCGACCAGGTGGCGCGTGATGACCTGAAATTCCCTGTTTTTACGCCGGGTATGCCAGGCGACTTACTAAAGAAGGGGGCGGATATGTTTAAAGTTATCCGCAAGAACGATGTACTGTTGCATCACCCTTTTCAATCTTTCAAACCGGTCATCGATCTTGTCCAGCAGGCCGCCGCTGATCCAAGTGTGGTTGCCATCAAACAGACCGTGTACCGCACCGGGGTGGATTCAGAATTAATGGAAGCACTGGTCACCGCGGCCAAACATGGTAAAGAAGTGACTGTCGTCGTTGAGCTGCTGGCGCGTTTTGATGAAGAAGCCAACATCAACTGGGCAAGCCGCCTGGAAGAAGTGGGGGCACATGTGGTGTATGGCGTTGTTGGGCACAAGACTCATGCCAAGATGTTGATGGTAGTACGGCGTGAGGAGGGCAAGCTACGCCGCTATGTCCATCTGAGCACCGGTAATTATCATCCGCGCACTGCACGGCTCTATACAGACTTCGGCCTATTTACAAGCAATGAACAAATGTGTGCAGACGTCAATGAGGTGTTTACACAGCTGACCGGTCTGGGCAAAGCGAACAAATTAAATTATTTATGGCAATCGCCTTTTTCATTACATAGCCAGATTGTGCGGGCTATTCAGAATGAAAATAAACTCGCCAAAACAGGTAAGCGTGCGCACATTATCGCCAAAATGAACGCCTTACTTGAACCAGAAATCATCAGGGCGTTGTACGAAGCATCGCAGGCCGGGGTGAAGGTGGATCTTATTGTACGTGGGGTATGTGCGCTGCGTCCGGGTGTGCCGGGACTCTCTGAGAATATCCGTGTACGCTCGATAATTGGTCGTTTTTTGGAACATACGCGCATCTTTTATTTTCGCAATAATCTGGCACGTAACGTGTTTCTGAGCAGTGCTGATTGGATGGATCGCAATTTTTTTCGTCGTGTAGAGGTGTGCTTTCCCGTGCTCGACAAGAAGCTGAAAAAACGTGTGATCGATGAAGGACTCAAAGCGTATATGCAGGATAACTTTCAGGCTTGGGTAATGGATTCGGATGGGCATTATCGAGTGAAGACACCTGGCCGTTATATACTGAAATGCGCACAATCTTCATTATTGCAAAAGCTCGCGGAGTCTACGACACCTGAGACGCTATAAGCAGTTTTTTAGTTTAAATAATTATTGTCTTTTGCAGAGGCGTTCTTCAATAAGGATTGAAGGGAGCTTTGTGCCAATATCGCATCATTGCAACTAGATTGCTGCTTTAAATGAATCAAGTTGGCAGTTTTAAACTGCCCACGAAATATTGTTATGGACATTCATCGTACAATCACCCATTGGTTACTGGCTTGTATTGCGGCTCACTTCGGGCTTTCTCTTGCCTATGGAGTAGAAGAAAATTGGAACGCCCGATTCCAAACTACCTACGTCTGGCAGAGTAAGTCGCCATTCAATGCTGCTTACAACGGACGCAACAGCCTTTCTACAGACCGGGAAAAAAGCTATTCCTTTACCGGAACCGCCTTCCTTGGCATACGACCATGGACAGGGGGCGAACTCTATTTCAATCCGGAAGTCGTGCAAGGCGTACCGCTCTCCAATCTCACAGGACTAGGTGGATTAACCAATGGCGAAATCGCCCGCACCTCTGGGCCTAAGCCAAAACTTTACATGGCACGGGCTTTTTTACGCCAAAGCTGGGGACTGGATGAAATACAAGATGAAATTGATTCTGGTGCCAATCAACTGGCAGGAAAAGTTCACCGGCGCCTAATCGCCCTCACCGTTGGCAAGGTTTCTGTAACGGATCTATTCGACAACAACGCTTACAGCCACGATCCAAGGACACAGTTTATCAATTGGTCTCTCATGACCGCAGGTGCTTACGACTATGCAGCCGATGCGCGTGGTTATTCCTGGGGCGCCGCGCTGGAGTACTATTACGACGATTGGGCTGTCCGCGCTGGCCGCTTCATCCAGCCTAAAGTGCCCAACCAGCTAGTCCTGGATCCGAATATATTCAATCACTACGGCGATCAGATCGAAGTCGGACACGGGCACGTGCTTTTCGCTCAGCCTGGCAAGATACGCCTGCTGGCCTTTCGCAACCGCACGCTAATGTCACGCTTCCAGGATGCATTGGATTACGCCACGCTCAACGGCGGCGTGCCGAATATCAACAATGTGCGTAACAGTGAGCAGATAAAATACGGCTTTGGTCTCAACCTTGAACAACAGCTAATCCAAAATGTCGGTGTGTTCGGCCGCGCCAGTTGGGCAGACGGAAAAACAGAAACCTACGCCTTTACCGAAATAGACAATTCGCTCGCTGCAGGGGCAGTCGTCCAAGGTGGTACCTGGGGTCGCATGCAGGACAGCATGGGCATCGCAGTCGTGCAAAATGGACTGTCGCGTCAACGACGCGACTATTTGGCCGCCGGCGGCATCAGTTTCTTTCTTGGCGACGGCGCACTCAACTACCGACGGGAAAATATCCTGGAAACTTACTACAGCCTTGGGGCTATAAAAAACACCTGGCTTACACTGGACTACCAACACATCCGCAATCCCGCGTACAACGCGGACCGCGGGCCGGTTTCCATCGGTGCTGTTCGATTACGTGGGGTATTTTAAGATCGAAGTTTAAGTTATTGCAGACAGATCCATTTTTTATGGTTGAACTAATATTAACCTTTACCAGTCGAGTTGGGCACGTACCATAAAGATGTCAGGATTTTGCCCGCTGGTGGCATTCGCTGGCTTAACCTTGGTAAAACCTGTATCAATCGTTTTATTAGTAAACACATGGGCATAATCAGCCATTAAGCGGACATGAGGATTGAGGTACCAGTTCAAAGCCACGGTTCCGCTCTGTATAAATCCACCAGCAACGTGCTCGGTATTCATATCCAGAGAATCAAAGCGAGTTGCAAGCTCCCAGGCACCCGAACCTCCATTTTTGAGATCAAAGTTACGATTCGGTTTTTGACGACCAAATGCTCCCTTCTTGGTATCATAATTGCGCGATTCGCCAGTCAAAAAATAACTCGCATAAGCATAATAGCCGTCTAAATGATCTTTCGAACTATAATTCTGTCCACTAAGTTGAGTACGTATGTATTCACCCTGAAACGAAGCTGACCCATAGATACCGGACACCTCAGCACCTACGCGAGAGAAATTTTCCAGTACCCTTCTGTTTGTTGTTACAGTGATAGGGTCAGTCAATCCTCCAGTATTTGCCCAATTACTACGATCTACGTTGCTCACCTGACTGGCAAATGACATAGCTGCAACGCCGTTGCTAGTATTATTAACAGTACGATAAGACCCTGCTACACCTAAGTGTAGTAATTCGGTCTTGCTGTTATAAATAGGCAAGAAGGTGGCGCGACCTGTAACGCCATAGCTGGGGTTGCCACTTTGCCCGTTTCGGTTTGCATTACCATTGCCATTTAAGGAAGTATTATTGGAATAGTTGCCATTGCCGATTGGTTCTGCCTGGAGCGCACCACGAACGGTATATCTATCACCAAAAGTTTGAGCACTGATACCCATAAGATAGGGATTAGCAAATTCTACGAAGGCATTGCTAGGTGCCGAACGTTCTATGAAAGTTAGAAAGCGATTGCTGGTTACTGATTCTAAACTAAATGGCTCTTTGAACTGACCAACCGTAAAAGTAATTGGCTTAAGGCCTGTATACTCAAGCCAAGCATCAGTTATGCCAGCAGCGTTAGTGCCGCTGCCGCGTACAAAATCGTATTCGAACTTGAAATCATAATCTTTGTATAACGTACCATCCATATGAATACGACCGCGGCGAAGATCCGCGCCGTCATTCAATTTTTCGCTTTGCGGGATATGGTTATGGTGTTCGTTTTGATTTAGCTGTCCGTCAAGTTGCAAACGTCCACCTATGGCGATTTTAAAATCACCATCCGTAGTTTCAATTTCTAGCCTCTTTTCTCCAAGTTTCGTTCTCACCAAACCTGTCGAACTCTCTTTTAGGGCTTTTATTTCCTTAGCTTTTAAGGCCAAATCTTCACGAATAGCCGCAATCTCTGAATTTCCTAATTGATTCGTTTTATCCAAAGTTCTTACAGGGGCAATCTGACTTTTCTCGAAAGCACCCATGAATTTTCGGTCAGGGCCAGGTTCTGCATATATTTGTGCAGTTTTGGTATCAACGTAAAGATCCAAGGCAATAGCGCCAGAAGATGCGCCTACCCCTAAAACGGTAGCAACGGTCAATGTGAGTGTAGCGTGTTTCATATTTTTTGCCCTAGATTGGAAAAAAGTCTGAGCAATAATATGGAACGAATATGTCAATTTAATGACAGTCGTATTAAATTTTTAAAACAAATAATCAAATTAATGATCATGTTGTGATTTATTAAAAGCATAAATAAAAAATGGGCCAGGAACCAAAATTCCCGCTGATCTCTATTCACTTGAATTTGACAGGTGTCGCTCGTGATAGTCCTATTGCCATGTATGAACGAACGCAGTTTCAACAAGATCCGCACGGCTGAAGGGTCAACCGTGTGAGCAATTCCTCAAAACGTTCTGGCCAGTGAAGAAGTGACAAGAAGTGGCTTAGTTGACAAAGCCATTCAGGAAATACAGGTTATTTAATATTTCTGTCATAGCGCTTGATTAAACTGACTTCGCAGTAGGAATACAGCTTACTGCACTCATATGTAATTTCAATGTCTTGTCTGTTTTATTTAATTCTGCCTGTTATATTTCATAAAGGAGTTTCAAGATGAACTATATGCTCAAACGTTCTACGCTGGCTGTCGCTTTGACTTCGGTTTTTTTTGCTAAAATTACGCTAGCTGATAACCATTTCAATAGTTTCGACAGCAAAGAAGACTTCGGCACTATGGCAGAGCACTTGCTGAACACTCAATCTGAAAAATTGTTTGGTTTCGAAAAGCCGCTAAAAAAATCCGCGCCAGCAACGACGGGGGCCTATCGGGCGCTGGATCAGAAAGTAACAAGTCAAGTTCTGGTGGCTGGAGGCCTTGATGTGGGATATCTAACCCGTAACGCTACTAATGCCACGGACATGATGGCGTTTTTCCCAGCAGTTAATCCTACTCATTAATTACTTGTGTTGAAGGCGACCGTGCTGTGCTCGCCACCGGCCAATACAACCCATCCATTCAGAGCATTCACCTAGGAAGCGGACATGTTGAAACGCTCCTGCGCGGCACGAGCTCTTGTGACGGTATCCGTACGACACCCTGGAACACCATTCTGGCCACTGAAGAGCGCAATGATGGTGGCGCCTATGAAATATTTGATCCGCTAAATATATCCAATCAAACAGTGCTTGATCGTACCAGTGGAGCTGTGACTGACTCAGTCCACATTGCCAAGCGTAATGCTCTGCCGACCATGGCCTGGGAGGGCTTGGCAATTCTGCCAAGCGGAGTGGTATTCGCTGGCGATGAGCTGCGTCCGGGCACTCTTGCTGATGTTGATGGAGGGGCCATTTTCAAATTCGTGCCCAAAATACCTCGCACAGGGAACGATTAAATTAAAAATCTGGCCGACTCACCCCTTGCTGCTGGCGCTGTTTATACAATGCAGGTTTCCTGTATGAATGACAAGCAGCAGTACGGCCAAGGTTGTGAAATCGGCAATGCGGCTTGGTTGTCAGTCAATGCAGCTACTGTCCGTGCGGATGCTTATGTGAAAGCTGCTACCGGCTACTATCGTCCTGAAGATTTGCATCAGGATCTAATGTACACGGATTCTGCCAACCCGGAAGCAATCCGTTTCTGTTGGAGCAACACAGGCAACGAAAATGCGTTTAACTTTGCTGAAGTTATTTGTGGTGTGGACGCCAAACCTTTAATCGCCGATGCTACTCAGCGCACTATTGTCGTTAAGTCGTTAATAGGTTTGTTGAGGGAGATATGGATTTTAATTCCTTTGACAACCTTGAGTTTCAACCAGAAACTGGCAATTTATATGTAGTGGAAGATCACTCCAATGGCGACATTTTTGCTTGCCTGCCTGATGGGAACGACCGTAATATCAAGACAGATGGATGTGTAAAGATGCTCTCTGTAAAAGACTCCAGTACTGAACCAACCGGCTTTATTTTCTCAGCTGATGGTACTACGGCTTATGTTTCAATCCAGCATTCGGACGATACGAATATGCCTATGGTGGATGGATATGGTACCGACGACATCATTAAAATAACGGGATTTAAAATAAAAAAATAAATAGTTATTTAAGATGTAAGAACTAGATTTCAATAACAAATACTTTTTATTTTGGCTCTAATTAAAAGTTAATGATGCAGATATAAAGCTTGGGCGACATTATGTTTCTAAACTTGCGTGTTGATGTATTAAGCATAGCGATACAACAACGAATGTGGATGGAGGGCTTGTGGGATGCGGCCCAAATCTTCGATTTGCATGCTAAATTACATCCGCTTATTCCCCGTGATTTTTTCTAATAGAAAATTTCGGTTAACGCTAGAAGCCTGTTGGGGATTTCCTTACTTTTGTCGTCATAATTGAATATCTAAGGATTAGGTTTAGCTTCCGTTACAGTGCTAAATCCGTATTGACTGATGATGCTCTGAGCTTGCGGACTCATAATGAATAAAGCAAAACGGTAAACAGCATCATGACTTGCAGCGGCTGAAGTCAGTACTGACAAACCATAATCTGCCCTAATTGCAGCTTCCGCGGGTAATTCAATAACAGTAAAGGTAGGGTCTGGGGTAGTCTGACGCGAGCTGCAATACCCAATCGAAATATCAATTTTATGCTGTTCAAAAAAATAAAGCATAGCGTTTTTCCCTGCGGGTACTAGCGGGTTAATCTTGCCCCCAACTAATTGCTGCGCTTTAGCCTGCAATATGGCCTCAGCACCTGGTCTCGCCTTATCTATCTTGGCAAACATCATCCACGCGTAATCTCCGCCCGGATCCGCTTTAGGTGTTGATGTCCCTAGCCCGACCATGGGATCAAGTAAACGATCCACAAAATTTTCCGTGGTCAGGCCAAATTCTGGTAGAGCTTTTGCGCACAATCGATTACGTGCCATCACTACAGGGGGGGTTGCCAGTCCTTTGTCCGCCAGCTTTTGTGGATGCGCCATATTGGCAGAAGCAAATATATCCGCTGACTCACCCTGCTCTATGCGCTCCAATAACAACCCAGCCGGGCCAAAATCAGCTTGCACAGCTTCACCGGTTTTTTCCTGATAGGCCTTGATGACCGCAGTCAGGGCACCCGTAAGGCTGCCTGCTGCCAATACCTTAACAGGCGGGGCTGCCAAGGCATGTGATGAGGTTATAGCCAACCCAGAAAGCATAGCCAAGGTAAAGTAAAAGTTTTTAAGTTTTAGCATAGGTAATCTACATGATGTAATTTGATGATGTACTTGCTGTCGGCTTTGTCTGAATCAGAAATCTATCTGTAATGAGGCACGTAGGGTGCGCGGTGCGCCTAAAGTACCAGTACCATTGCCGGTTGCGCTAAAACCGTTTTGACCATTGGGCGTGATATTGGCCCAGTAACGTTCATTGGCGAGATTATAAAGAGTCAGGTTCCAGCTCGCGGCTTTGCCCATTATTTGGCTGTAATAGCGTGTACCCACATCTACTGTCGTAAAGCCCGCCACCGAATAAGTGTTGATATGATTTCCTGGACGGCTGATCGCATTCGCAATATGTAGATTGACCGACAAACCGGGCAGCGGCGCAATGCGATAATCAAGCAATACACTGCTCACCACCTTGGATAAACCCAGAATTTGTTTGCCTTCAGTCGCAGCAGTAAGCGTATTTTCAAGACGTGGATCAAGAATAGTCACACCACTGTATATCGTCAGGTCGCGAGTTAAGGTGCCGTTAACGGTTAATTCCAGGCCATTATTTACCTGGTTGCCTTGCACCCTGAATACACCATCTGCTCCAATATAAGGATAAGGTCGCTCAACGCGGAAGAGTGCCGCAGTCAAATTCATTTTCGCAATCCTGACTTTATAGCCTAATTCCCACTGCTTGCTGCGGTATGGTGCCAATATCACTTGCGGATTATTCGGTACTGGATCTGCCTGCTGCAGGCTATCCGCATAAGACCCATACACCATCATGTTGCTTTGCGGTTTATACGAAAGGATGGCGTTAGTACTGATACCCTCCTTATCATAGCGACTGGTTTCTACACCTGCTTTATTATTGCTGCGTGCTGTAATCCAGCTTTGGCTGGCAATCAGCGTTGCTGACCATTGTTTATTGAAACTAATGGTATCGCCTATGTTGAGAGACTGTTGGCGCGTGGTCTGCGATTTATAGCGGTCGCTGAAATCTGGAAATACCGGCGCATTAAAAATAATAGGATTATCCAGGCTAGCACTTCCAAGCGTAATTGCACCGATCTTGTTAGGTGTATAGCGATCCCAGGTAAACCCGGTGCTGGAGAATACCAAGTCATGCGTCCAATCTCCTGTTTTAGCATGACCATTTAGCGCAACCGTATTACTGAGAATACGATCCAGACTGAAAGTCGTCGTAGCGGCTGTCGTAGTGTAGTTTCCTGCATTATTCGTCAGTGTATTAGTGGGTACGGTCGAAGCACGATCACTATCTTGTTGCAGCAAGCCTGCCGATATTTGCCAGTCAGCGTTAAAACTATGCTTAAGTTTGCCGCTAAAAGTTTTCGTAATATTATTATCGCCGCCAAAAGGCTGACCGTAACCCACCCGCTTGGGATCAGGCGCTGAGGGAAAACGCACATTGTCGTTCTGCAAGCTAAAGGTTCCCGGGAAACCCATGCTGAGATAATGATAGCGGCTAGCATTCAGCTCCAGTTTGGTGGCATTGGTGAAGTTGATATCCGCTGCTAGACTCACCAGCTTACGTTCAAGCCGACTGCGGTCAACGTAGCCCTCGCCGGTATCATTCAATAAATTAAGGCGGTAACCAAACACCTTTCCCTTATCCACATAACCGCCCAAATCCAGACTACCCAGAGCCGCGCTCTGCGTACCATAGCCCACACCAATCCGCCTGAGAGGTTCATCCGTCGGACGCTTTATTACATAATTGAAGGTACCAGCCGGATTAGAAGGTCCATAGATCGCTCCTGCCAAACCATTTAACACTTCGATTCGCTCAAATTGCTCAATAGGATAATCAGTAGTGGCAGCAATATTCATACCGTCGATGCGCGTATTCTGTACCACGCCAGCTTGCAGGCCTCGCGTTTGCGGGCGGATATTCTCACCCTGCACGGAAGGCAAATAACGAAAAGCTTCACGCACGCTTTTAAACTGCTGGTTACGCATCAACTCCGCGGGAACCACATCAATCGCATAAGGCGTATCCAGTAACAATTTTTCACTTAATGGGCCAATCTTCACTTTGTCTGTGCGGTAATCCGAATCCATTTTTTTTCCGCTGACCTTAATTTCACCTAGCGTAGCTGAATCTTCATCCGCTAAAACCGTGACCGGTAAACCCATATTTGTAGAAAGAACGGCCAGAAAAATAATCCGGCGAAAAGAAAAAGGCTTGTTTGGCATATAAGCTCGCGATGAGAAATGATGGGGGATTTACTCTGATCCAGCCTACAGATCAGGTTTCGTTATATTATAATGTATATAACGATATTAACCAATCAATTCCGGTAGCGGCAAATTCAGCTTTCCAAAAACTGAACCAACGACCTTTAGCCGAAGATCGAATACTGCCGTTTTCTGTTGTAGACCGCCTTGATGTATTCAAAAACGGCAGCTTTAAATTTCGGCGTGAGTCGCGAAAAGTAATGCTATGCATCTGCTCGTTTTTGAAGCTGTTGAACTAGGGAAACGCTGATTAATATAACCATTGATGTATAAATTGAATTACGTAACTTGCAACCAACAATAAAGCCCTCAAAAATGAGGGCTTTATTGAAAACATTACGATTAATCCAAAGCCTGTGAACTACCAGTAATAACTCAATCGAGCATCTACCCTACGTGGGGTTTGACATATTCCTCGTGCTCTTGCTGATCGAAATGAATGTGCTGCAAAGCACGCACGTCCGGGCATGCAACCAAAAATTGAAACGTGCTCTATTACAACCAGAACCTTACAAATATTTTTGTAAGGTTCTTATTAAACCAGTGCGGGTACTCCCCCAATCATAATTCCAGGCTGCTAAATATGAGCGGTAATCACTGCGTTAAACAGGCAGCTTTAGCGAAGCGGTAAACTGCCTGTTCATTCGAGAATTAGAAATTCCACTGCAACTGCGCGCGCAGCATATCGGCTTTAACTTGTCTGTAGTCATTTAGCAATGGAACAAATGTATTGATATTAGTTCTGTCCATATTAGCGTAGGCTACAGTCAATTCCAGTTCTGGCATGGGCAGCCATTCAACGCCGACTTCTGTTTCCCGCAAGTGTGAGCGCGGTGCATTCGTTGAGAATTTTTCGGAGCCATCATATCGCTGCCATTTAATGTAGGGAATCCAGCTGCCAAAGGAATTATCCAGTTTATACATGGCTTGGATGTAACCGCCATTAAGACTGGTGCTCGCGATTTGTTTGCGGTCGGCGCTCAATTGAGGTGAATTGCCCCAGTTCCACTCACCTTGCAGACCAAATGGCTGAGGATAAAGCACCGCATGCACGCCCATGCGCTCGTCCCGTATGCCCTTGCTATTAAACGTAGGGGTGACGTTGACGCCACCAACTGAAATCTGGCTGGAACTTGGAACATATTTTCCAGTGAATGCTGATATACCAGCCTCAAAGAATTGACCATTGTCGAACTTGAACGGATAGGATAAACGCGCCACTGTATGAAGGTTCTCATTGCGTTCGGCACGATTCAAACCCTGGCCATTATATACACCCAGGCCGAATACGCCATAATCACCCGAACCTTTGAGACCACTACGCACCAGATCTCTAAAGCGATCACGGATATGCGCGGGCGCCCAGTAGAACATCGCACCCAAATCACGTTCGTCACGAGAGGCGATGTTAACGGCATCGGCGCGATCCATAGATAAACGGTTCTGGCTTGATTGCAGAATTTCAAAGCCGTAAGGAACTTTAGAGATACCGGCGCGGATGCGGTATTCCTTTTTATCATCGAAAGAAATATCGGAATAGAAATCTCTAATTTGAAGCTTTCCACCCTGTGAATCTCCCGTGTCTGGGCCGGAATTAAATTCCGGTTGAATGTAGATGTATAGATGGTCGGTAATGTCGCCCGAGAGAATTATGCGAGCGCGTCGAATTCCAAAACTGTTGTTATCCGAGATAAATCTATCAGCGGGAGATGCTAGATTAACGTTATCTCCCGATATAGGTTGGTTGTAACGTAATTGGGCGTAGCCACGTAGACTGATCCTGTCAGTCCAGTTTGGTTTAGGCGTCAGGGCTGTTGTCAATTCCTCCGTCGCTTTAAGCTCCTCCTTCTTTTTCTTTTGGCGGAGCCTGGTTTCCAGTGTTTTAAGTTCTTCCGGGGGAACTTTACCCACTGCCTCATTGACTTCTTCAAATTCGCTGAGCTTGACTCTGTTTATGCCCGGTGAAGTAAATACTTGTTGAGTCTGTGTGTCCACATACAGCTGGATAGCCTGCGCAGGAATTGTCGCAACGCCCAGCAGAGCCAGCAAGACGACTGATAATGTGGTGGGTCTTAATTTACTACCGAGGCTTGGCTTAACTACAGGGCTTTTGAATGCTTGCATTCTTTGTCTCCACGAAAAATTAACTTCACCAGCTCAAGATTATTCTTGAGTCGTGCAAGCATTCTAGAGAATGAACATGACAGTTTTATGACATGGCACCCAATAACCAACTGCAATACATTGAGGAAATTAAAGTGTGAGATAACGATCAGGAAAGAGTGTCAAACCGCTGAATACTGAAGAGTGAGCCAAGCTTCATTGATTTTCTGTGATTGGAGACAGCTGATTGAGAGATAAATAACAGACACATTTTTATGAATAGACAATCAAAAAACAATCCATGAAAAAATAATCAATACTTAATTTGTAATTTTGCCTAGACCCAAGCTCATCGATAATTGGTATTGTGTGAATTTATGGATGTCACAATTCTGCAATATTGGGGGCTTACTATAGTGACGCTGCCAAGTGGTGGTGACCCAATTAACCGAATGGAGAGAAAAATGTTGAAATCGCACAATCTTAAAGTACTTGGTGTGACCGCTGCATTGAGTATGTTAATAAGCGCCACAAATGCTGGCGCTGGGGCGATCATCAAGATTGATGGCTCAAGCACCGTCTATCCTGTTACAGAAGCGGTGACTGAAGAGTTCCAGAAAAGCAAAAAAGACGCCATTAAAATGGCCATCGGCATTTCCGGCACCAGCGGCGGCTTCAAGAAGCTCTGCCGGGGAGAGATTGATATCGCTAACGCCTCTCGCCCAATCCTGAGTGAAGAAATGAAGGAATGCAACAAGCACGGCATTAAATATATTGAGCTGCCTGTAGCTTACGATGCGCTAACCGTGGTGGTCAACCCTCAAAATAATTGGGTGAATAGCATGACCGTAGCCGAGCTCAAAAAAATGTGGGAGCCAACGGCGCAAGGAAAAATGACTAATTGGAATCAGATTAATCCTGTCTGGCCCAATGCACCTCTGAAGTTATTGGGACCGGATTCTGACTCAGGCACTTTCGATTTTTTCACTGAGGTTATTGTAGGCAAGGCCAAGTCCAGTCGTCTCGATTACACGGCGTTTGACGACGACAAATTGCTGGTACAGGCGGTTTCTGGCAATAAGGATGCCATTGGCTACGTCGGCTATGCCTATTACGCGGAAAATATCAATAAGCTGAAAGCTGTCCCAATTAAATCAGCAGAAAACAAACCGCAAGTACTGCCCAGCTTGGAAACCGTTAAGGGTAGTACCTATCGCCCTCTTTCGCGCCCTATCTTCATCTACGTTAACGCCAAAGCCGCACAAAAACCGGAGGTCAAGGAGTTTGTCGAGTTTTATCTCAAACAAGCATCGAGTTTGGTCGAGGAAGTAAAGTACATACCCCTGCCAGATGCCGCCTACAAACTGGCACTGGATAATTTTACAAAAAGTAAAACGGGTTCTGGTTTCGGTGGCAAGTCCCATGTCGATATCGATTTCAGCGGTATTGCCGAGGTGGGGGTGTCAGATGAAGTGCTTATGAAACGTGAAGGCAGAATTTTTCCGTAATATTTGTTTGTGCATGATTACAGGGCGACAGTGAAAAATAAAGCGGGGCTTTGCGTGCCCCGCTTTTTGTGCATCCAGCAGATACCTATTCATTTCTAATTCCGTAAAACAATCCCGTCAATACAGACGACTGACCGTGGTAATTAATTTGTGCTGTAACAAATTTGTCACGGAACGCAGGTAGTATCACGACTCACTTAATTTTAAAAACGGGCAGAACCATGATCTCTACTGAACATACCTCTAAGCAATTTGACGCCGAGCTGGAAGCGGTGCGTGCCCAAGTATTACAAATGGGTGGACTGGTGGAGAGTCAAATTCGACTCGCTGTTGAGGCACTGGTCAATAGTAATGTATCACTGATGAATCGCATTATTAATGATGATCATCGTGTTAATGCGATGGAAGTAGAAATCGACGAGAGCTGCAATCAGATTATTGCTCGCCGTCAGCCCGCTGCGGGTGACTTGCGTATGGTGATGACGGTGATCAAGACGATTACGGATCTTGAACGTATCGGCGACGAGGCGGAAAAAATTGCACGCATGGGCAAACTGTTGTCACAGCGGAACAGTCTCATCCTGCCACGCTATACGGAAATCAAGCATGCCGCGGACCTCGCTCTGGACATGCTCCGCAAATCGCTGGATGCCTTTGCTCGTCTTGATCTTGCCTATGCGGCTCAGGTAGTACGTCAGGATGAATTGGTGGATGAGGAATTCCGTACCATCATGCGCTACCTCATCACCTTCATGATGGAAGATCCACGCACCATCTCGACTGCGTTGGAAATTCTGTTTGTCGCCAAGGCCATTGAGCGCATCGGTGATCATGCCAAAAACATGTCCGAATATGTGGTGTATATGGTTAAAGGTAAGGACGTGCGTCATGTCACTGTGGAAGAAATTGAGCGCGAAGTTTTAAAGTAACTTATCAACACCGACGCGTATCGTTTAACTCCATGGGGAATACAAAGCCATCTATCTATAATCCCCGTAGGCGATCTCCATTATCATGACAGTTGGATGAATTTTTGAATGTTCGCCAAACTTGCTCGTAACAACATTAATTCTTCAAAAAAACAGCACTTAATACAGATGTAATATTTTGCGTGCTTAATGCCATCAAACCATCCTTATAACTATCTGGAGAAATAACATGGCTATTATGAATCCTACCTCCCACAGCTGCGAAACTTCCTATCAAGCACCACAATTAACAAATACTCCAACGGCCTGCTTTCGAGGCTTACGCATAGCGCTCCATATAATTTATGCCATGCTACTAGCGGGCGTCATCCCGTTTCTAAACAAATCAACTCAACAGCACATCGTACAATCTTGGTCACGCAAATTTTTGGATTTACTACACGTTGGTTTGGAAACTTATGGCTGTTACCCTCTCGCAACTGCACGAGGTCACCTGATTGTTGCCAACCATATCTCCTGGCTGGATGTTGTTGCCATGAACGCAGTGCTGCCAACCTATTTTGTCGCTAAATCTGAAGTGGGCGATTGGCCATTTCTAGGCTGGATATTTCACCGCATTAATACCCTGTTTATTAAACGTGACTTCCGACAAGAGACAGCGCGCATTAACTGCCAAATTAAGGAAATACTCGAACAGGGAGATCACATCACCTTGTTCCCGGAAGGTACGACCTCCGATGGCACGCAACTGGGGCATTTTCATTCTTCGCTGCTGCAAGGCCCTGTGGATATTGGATCGACTATTTGTCCGGTTGCCATTCGCTATCATGATGGGACGGGTAAAACTAACGGCGATGCGGCTTTTATACACGACATGACCTTTATCGAGTCACTATGGAAAATTGTGTGCAGCCCCTCCCTGCATGTCACGCTGGTTTATTTGCCGGCAATCCCATGCATCGAAAAAAACCGCCGTATTCTGGCCTCCGAGGCACGAGAAGCAATCCATACGACCCTGGTCAGTCTTTCATCTGGTCATACCTGCCATACAATAGAATAACGTCCCAATCCTCTCTGCAATCGTGCATTTCTGTCGTTGAATTTCTCGCTGTTACTCCAATAGACTTTAATCCAACAATTTAATACACAAATGACGCGTACATTTCATCAATCCTTAATTTACCTGTAATACCCCTGCAACAGGCCATCGTTAAATTTGTCTTTAATTCCACACATGGAGACAACGATGTTAAATCTGAACCATAAGCACCATCAGCTGCATAATAAACTTACCCTCAGTATGGCTAGAACCGACTCAGAAATTGAGGAAGCGCAACGTCTGCGGTATAAAGTATTTGCTGAAGAAATGGGTGCTTTTTTGCCTGGTGCACATGAAGGAATTGACTGCGATATTTTTGATCGCTATTGCGAACATTTGCTAGTGCGCGATAACAACACCAACAAGGTGATCGGCACTTATCGGATATTACCTCCCGACCGCGCTCGTACTATTTGCGGCTACTATGCGGAAACCGAGTTTGACCTGACGCGCTTGTCTCACTTGCGTGACCGTATGGTTGAAGTTGGCCGTTCCTGCGTCCATTCAAATTACCGCGATGGCATAACCATCGCCCGGCTATGGAGCGGCCTCGCCGACTATATGCATATGAACAAGCATGAATACCTGATTGGTTGCGCCAGCATCAGCATGAACGATGGCGGACATTGCGCCGCCAGCATTTTTAAAAAATTGAACAAAATGTATGCGGCGCCCGCCGAATATCGCGTGTTTCCTCGCTGCCCTTTGCCGCTAGAGGCATTAGACAGCACGCTGGACGTCAAGATTCCCCCGTTAATTAAAGGCTATCTACGCTTGGGCGCTTACATTGGCGGTGAACCGGCCTGGGATCCGGATTTCAACACTGCCGACTTATTCATATTGTTGCCCATGTCCAGGTTAAATGAAAAATATGCCCAGCATTTCATCCGTAAATAGGTGATCTTATATTTCCTAAATTTAACGGAATTTATCGCAATTTATAGAAGCACCCGATACTAGTTTCAACGGACCTGAACGGCTATAGTAAAATCACAGTATCGATGGCTGTTTAATTATTGGGGGACAAAGCGTTGGATCTTATTTTATGGCGACATGCAGATGCCGAAGACGGCGTACCAGACGATGCCCGTAGACTTACAGCAAAAGGCGAAAAACAAGCTCAGCAGGTGGGGCAATGGCTTAAATCCCATCTTCCCAAGCAGGTGCGCATCCTTGTCAGCCCGGCAGAGCGGACACGCCAAACGGCAAGTGCGTTGGGCTTGGAATTCGAAATCACAAGGCAAATCGGCACAGCAGCATCCGTCAAATCAGTCATGGAGGCAACGGGCTGGCCGCATGCCAAGGGGGCAGTGGTTGTAGTAGGCCATCAGCCTACTTTGGGACGCATAGCTGCTACGTTACTGTCGGGCACCGAAGCCGAGTGGAGCGTCAAAAAGAGTGACGTATGGTGGTTTAGCAACCGCTTACACGTTAACGAAACCATACTGCGCGTGATGATGTCGCAAGAATTTCTTTAGATCATGAAGTCAATACCGCTTCTAAACTTCCCCGTTGCTTTTCATTATTAAAAATAAAAACGGTCGCTCCGAGTGCCAAATAAAATCAAATTTTAGGATGGACTAAAAGCATACTTGAGTTGAAGATTCCGCTCTGTAGCGTGGGTTGATTAGCCTAGGAATTAATCTCCTACCTTGCTAAACAAAAGCTACTGCACCACTTTAATAAATTCTTTATTTTTCTGTCATATCCCTGAAACATCGTTGCACTACCCTGCGTCCATACATACAAAGGAGATAACGATGCTTAACCTGATTCTGCAATCGAAGCAACCGTACCAAATGCACGCTTTGAGCTTGGCTATCCTTAATGCGGAAGTGAGAGAGTCGCATCGAATGAGATATCACATAGTCGCATCTAAAATGAGTCTCTATTTAAGTAACGCCAATGATGAGATTGAACGCCAAATGTTTAACCATTTTTGTGAACACGTGCTACCACTCACTTTTCGTGACTGGATGAAAAAAGATTAGTCAGCTGCGCCAAGCGCTTATATTTGCGCCCCCATGCATGGGATTCTTATTCCCATACTGCCTTGACATCTTAAATTCAAAATACATACGACAAACACCTTATTTACTAACTTCGCTTAGATCACCACTTCCGGCTAAACGCGTACGCAATGTGGTGCGCATTCTTTTTCCATCATCAAAAAGTTTGTTCCAACCGTACCGGCGTGTTATGGCTACCAGCGCTGTAAAATTCGCAGTGTAATAATTATGTATAGAACATGACTATAGTTAGCTACGCTTTAGCCAACCCATCTTTGGAGAGAAGTATGACCCAACTAAACCGTTCTTTTATTTACCTATTTTAAATAGCCTGGGCTCCCTGTATATGCCCGCTATAATTTTTGCCGGATAAAATCTGAAGGGGCGCAGCTCCCCCAAGTTTTGAGCCCTTTTAAAAAATCATGCCGACGTTTTTACGTGAAGTACCCATGAAGCGCCATAATTTGCTGGATATTCTGTTCCGCAATGTCACGCGCTTGTCTGCATTTGCCGTACTCGTTCTACTCATTGCCATCATCGTTTCGTTGATAATCGGCAGTCTGCCCGCCATTAAGGCATTCGGTTTTCAATTCTTAACCAGCGCGGAATGGGATCCAGTCACGGATCAGTTCGGCGCACTCGTGCCTATCGTTGGCACGCTAGTCACCTCTGCCATCGCCTT
>QFXG01000027.1 GCA_003402285.1 Candidatus Nitrotoga sp. SPKER
TCCTGCGCCTGATTGGTGAAGTGGGTAAGGCTCGACAGATGGAGTTCCAATTCCAGAGCAACACGCGTCGCTCGCGCCCGGTTCTCTCTGTGATCTCTCTTGCCTTGCAGCTTGTGCAACACGGGATGGCGGCATTCCAGCCACAGGAGTTTAGAGATGCCCTTGCGAGACTGCGTTATGAGCATCATGCGCTGCAACTTTGAGGGGAGACCTCAGGGTCAGACTTGATTGATAAAGCCCCAAACACCTGGATGGTCTGAGGAAGTCAAAACCAAAACCAAAACCAAAACCAAAACCAAAACCAAAACCAAAACCAAAACCAAAACCAAAACCAAAACCAAAACCAAAACCAAAACCAACAATCGAGTCTGCTATTGACATTGACTTGTGCTTCACCAGTGCGGGCACCGGAATAACCTGTTTGCCCTCATATCCTGCAACATACCATTGGCTGAGGATGGTGTAGCTGGTGAGGGGTGAGATGTTGGACTTCATGTTATTCACTCCCGCCGGGCTTTGGTGTGTTTCATTGATGAATAAGTTAGTCGTCATGATGCAAGCCTAGTGATACCAGCCAATAAAAAGCACACCAGACCACTTATGGATAGAGTCCATATAAATGGTGAACGAAAAGGAGGCGGGCGTATTGATACTTCTTTCAGAGAAGTAAGTAAGGGTTGAAACAGAATTCCTGGCTCAAGTGCAAAAGCAATGCAGGTAAGCCCAAGGCCCGCTCTAGATAAACCTTCGTGAACTGATAATGAGTTATACGACGTAACCAAGGAAATAATCCAGAGTGCCCCCATTGGACCAAAAACAGCTGAGGCAATTTTTAGTTTAGTGTGTATGTTTTTCATGATGGCTAACGAATAGTGTTTATCGGCTATCTGAACTGAGCAAAGTTATTTGGACTGGATTAAACGTTATATTTACTTTCACGGCAAGCTCAAACCTTACAGGGAGAAACCGATGTGTTATCGATATGCCCATGCAGAAAGATGTGCGAGAAAAGAACAAGAGCCAAAAATTAAAGATGCCGGTTTAGTTTGAAAAATCTACCCAAAGCTAAACCAAGTGTTCAGAATAATGATTTGTAAAGCGTAGTTAGTAACGTCCATTATGAATATTCGATCCATTAAATGGCAGAGCTTGTTCTTTGGAATGCTTGGCGTATTGGGTTTTAGCCTTACTCTGCCTGCGACCAAGCTGGCTGTTGTTGACCTTGATCCGACCTTTGTAGGGCTAGGGCGAGCAGTGATAGCTGCAGGGCTGGCCGCTATCATCCTGTGGATCGCGAAGGCACCAAAGCCAGTTGGGCGGCAATGGCTCAGGCTGGGCGCTACGGCTATGGGTGTTGTTGTTGCATTCCCGCTCTTATCTACCTGGGCAATGAAAAGTGTTCCGGCCGCTCATGGCGCAGTCATTGTGGGTCTTATTCCTCTCTTCACCGCGCTGTTTGGGGCTTGGCTGGCGGGAGAGCGACCGGGCCTTCTTTTTTGGTTATCAACGATTGTGGGCAGTACAGTTATTGTTGTATTTTCGTTTTCTTTCAGTGAGGGTTCTTTCCAAAACGCAGATTTTTTGCTTCTTTGTGCTGTTGTTGCAGGTGGATTTGGATATGCTGAAGGTGCTCGCTTATCAAGAGAACTGGGCGCCTGGCAAACAATCAGTTGGGCGCTGGTGCTTTCCGTGCCGGTGTTAATTATCCCCGTTTGCATTACAGCTCCTAAAAGTATTTCTACCTTGGGCTGGATGAGTTTTCTCGGATTCGCATATGTTAGCGTGGTGAGCATGTACCTGGCATTTTTTGCTTGGTATAAAGGTTTAGCTATGGGAGGAATTGCACGCGTCGGTCAACTTCAACTGCTTCAACCGTTTCTCACGCTTATAGGGGCGACCATAATTCTGGATGAGGTTATCTATCGGTCTCAAGTAATTGTCGCAATCATCGTGCTTATTTGCGTGATTGTTGGTCGAATATCTTTGCCTCTGCCTAAAGCCCAATACAGCACAGAAAGTGAGTGAACAGATGCTTTACCGAGGTACTGATGGGGTATTTGCAGAGGTTATTCCGCTACTTCACCAGTGCAGGCACCGGAATAACCAGTTTGCCTTCATGTTCCGCAACATACCATTGGCTGGTGCCACTGGTCGTTAAGTCGGCCGATTTGGAGGCGGTTGAGATCAGTAAACTTTTGATGGGCTTGAGCGGCATTTTCATGGGTTGGCCCTGAATGTTTTTGCCACCTATTTCCATTTGTTTGTTTTCTTCGGCGGTAAGATCCACCAGCTTGATCGATTTAATGGTTGCCCCAAAATCTGCAACGATCATCATGTTGAAGAATTCAAGCACCGTCGGGTCAGCATCGCGGGTATACAGCAACGCCTTTAGCGCTTTGGCATCCTTGCGTTCAACCGCTTTTTTGAATCCGTCCACGAACGCTTGCTCTTGCGCCGGTGTCGCGGCAAACGCTGGGGCGGTAAGCATGATAACGGAGATAAGAAATAAACAGGCAGTGATAAGCCATGTCTTATTGCCAGTTATCATTTCGGCTATTGTTGTGCCTAGTCCACGATAGAATAAAGTTGAAACTGCTGTTACATCTGCTGCTATAGGTGATTTCTCTATTACTGGTGACATGCTCTTCTCCCGTATTTGTTGGTGAAATAGTATAAAAATAGTGATTTTTTCTAGGCTACTATAATCTTTTAATTCAAAAGATAGGAATTTAAGCGCACATGTCCGCACTTCGCTTCACATTTACTTGGCAATCCGATTTTTAGGAATAAATAGGATCAGCCCGATAGGTTGGGCTTCATTTCATTCAAACTCAGCCTTGTATGATCAAACTCATTCTAATTTTGATTGAAGTCACCAGTAGAATAAGAGTTTCACTGGGAAAACCGTCCTAACCTGAAGACAGACCTATCTGGCTATACGTTAGGCAGCAGAAGCAGTCGGAGATTGGTACATCTATTGCGGAGAGAAGATGCTCAAGGGGCAAGTCGATTTTGTAGCGCGTGTGCTTGATACCGGAATAACCTTTACACCCATCCATTTCAAACCGCCTGTTGCGGGCGTAGGCAGTGCCACGGTCGAGATGCGGGGCATCGAAGAGCTATCTGGCACAGTACGTATATCCTTAGTGGCCAACGCTGTCGATGGTATGAGTCTAGCACGTATAGTCATCGAATCCGCTTTCAATCGACTGGCCTTTTTTCATGGTTTGGCAATTGAACCTGCTCGTGTGACTGGTAGCAATTTTTCTCCTACGAACCCGCAGCCAGATAACTATGTATACCCTGGTGCGGGCTACATTAACATCACAGGCTATGCCCCAAAAGTAACCATTGGAGTTTCATCGGCTACAATACAAAGTGAGCTTGAGCAACCGGAATTACCAGGAGAAGTGAACTTTGGCTACATCCGTTCTGCGCGGCTCTCAGTTGGCCCAGTCGAAGAGTTCATGCATTTGTATGGCATCCTGCTGATTTTTTTCAATGACAAACAGAAGAATGTCGATAGATTCGTAGTATCCATCGAATCCAGTGTTCAGCAGACCCGAGTTCCAAGAAGTACCAACGGAACGCTTGAGACCGTCTATACACGCCTTCGCAATGAATTTGCGCACAAGCGTGAAGGTACGGTACTGGAGATAACTAAACTTGAAATGTCTAAGCACCTCGCGGGGTTGCGTACTATCGTTCAGCAGGCGATTTCCCAATATTCATAGGTGGCACGCGATGGGTATGTAGCCCAACTTCACAGAAGAAACCTATGGGTTACCGACGTGGCGATGCAGCGGAAGGCACACGAAATCGGGCAGGGATTGGTCTGATAAACCATCCTCCAAACATACCACTTCCTGGTCCCCCTAGTTTTTCTGTGTCTACTGATTTCAGGTACAATTCTGCGCAATGACTGACCGCCCATCCCACCCCACTCCCGCTGGATCTCTTCACGTTCGTCGTGCTGCACGTATTGAATTGCTTGCTCCAATCGAGTTTCCGCTTGACTTGCCGGTAGTATTGCGGCGTGAAGAATTAGCACAGGCCATTGTTGCTAACCAGGTGGTCATCGTATGTGGTGAGACGGGTTCTGGTAAAACCACGCAGTTACCTAAAATCTGTTTGAATTTGGGGCGGGGTGTGCAAGGGGTCATTGCGCACACCCAGCCACGTCGTGTCGCGGCGCGGTCTGTGGCAACGCGCATTGCGTTTGAACTGAAAACCGAGTTGGGCGGCCTGGTGGGCTATAAAATTCGCTTTAATGACAAGGTATCGCCGGACAGCTGCATCAAGCTGATGACCGATGGCATTTTGCTGGCGGAAATTCAGAGCGATCGGCTGCTAAAAAAGTATGACACCATCATTATTGACGAGGCGCATGAGCGCAGCCTGAATATCGATTTCCTGTTGGGTTACTTCAAGCAGCTGTTGCCACGCCGCCGTGATCTCAAGCTCATCATTACGTCTGCCACGCTGGATGCGGAGCGCTTTGCCAAGCATTTTAGTGGTGCGCCAATCATGCAGGTCAGTGGCCGTAGTTATCCGGTGGAAGTGCGTTACCGTCCGTTGCAGGAAAATGCCGAGGGCGAGATGCAGGATATTCCACAGGCGGTGTGTGCTGCGCTGGACGAATTGGCAATGGGTGGTTTGCGTGGCGATATTTTGGTTTTTCTGCCGGGAGAGCGCGAAATTCGCGACACTGCGGAGGCTTTGCGCAAGCATCATCCCATTGGCGTGGAAATCTTGCCGCTGTTCTCGCGCCTGTCGGCGGCTGAGCAGGATCGCGTATTCAAAACTTCCGGCACGCGCCGTGTCGTGCTGGCCACCAATGTCGCGGAGACTTCCTTAACTGTACCGAATATTGGCTATGTAATCGACAGCGGATTGGCTCGCATCAATCGTTACAGCATACGGCAAAAAGTTGAACAATTGCGCGTGGAGAAAATCGCGCGGGCCGCCGCCAACCAGCGCGCCGGGCGTTGCGGGCGGGTGATGAGCGGGATATGCGTACGTTTGTACGACGAGCCGGATTTTATGGCGCGCACAGAATATACCGATGCGGAGATTTTCCGTGTGTCATTGGCAACCGTAATTTTGCGTATGAGTGCACTCGGTCTGGGTGAAGTCGAACAGTTTCCATTCATCGAGCCACCCGGATCGCGTTCAATTGCCGATGGCTACCAGTTGCTGGCGCAATTGAATGCGATAAACGAAGCGCGGCAGCTGACACCGCTGGGACGGGAGCTGGCAAAGCTGCCGCTTGACCCAAAAATTGCCCGTTTGCTGCTGGCCGGGAGGCAATATCACTGCCTGCAGGAAATTCTCATCATCGCCAGCGCGCTATCATTGCAGGATCCGCGTGACCGTCCCTCGGAGTGGCGCAAAGCGGCGGATGACGCGCATCAGCGTTTTAATGATGAACGCTCGGATTTCTTGGCCTATTTGAATTTGTGGGCATGGTTCCAGGAGGCGGTGAAGCATAAAAAATCCAATCGTCTGTGGGCAAATGAATGCCGTGAGAAATTCTTGTCGCCCCTGCGTCTGCGCGAATGGCATGAGCTGTATCAGCAATTGCATGCGCAGGTTGCCGAGATGGGCATGCGGCTGAATGAAATTCCTGCCAGTTATGATGAAATCCACAAGGCGCTGTTAACGGGCCTGCTGGGTAATATCGGCTGCAAGAGCGTGGACCGCGAAGCGCATTATCAAGGCGCGCGCGAAATAAAATTTTTTATCGTACCGAGTTCGGCGCTGGCGAAAAAAAGCCCGAAATGGGTCGTGGCAGCTGAATTAACCGAGACGACGAAATTGTATGCCCGCTGTGTGGCGCGCATCGAACCAGAATGGCTGGAAGAAGTGGGTGCGCATCTGATCAAACGCCACTATTTTGATCCGCACTGGGAGAAGAAGGCAGCACAGGTCGTGGCATTCGAACGCAGCACCTTGTATGGCCTGATTATCAACCCGAAAAAGCGCGTGCATTACGGCCCGATGAATGTACTGGAATCGCGCGCGATATTTATTCGCCAGGCTTTATTGGAAGGTGAGTTTCATACATTCGCACCCTTCTTCTCGCACAACCAGAAATTAATCCAGGACATTGAGGCGTTGGAGCATAAAGCGCGTCGACCGGATGTGCTGGTAGATGATGAATTGATTTTTGCCTTTTACGATAGCATCATTCCACCACACATTTATAATGGTGCGGCATTCGAGGCATGGCGCAAGGAGGCGGAACGCGCTAATCCACGCCTGCTGTATCTCCAACGTGACGATCTGATGCGGCACGAGGCAGCAGGGATTACCACCGACCAGTTTCCACCGCAACTGGTGATGAACAATATCAGCTATGCACTGGCTTATCATTTTGTGCCGGGCAAGAGCGATGATGGTGTGAATCTTACCGTGCCCCTGGCGCTGATTAACCAGGTATCCGCTCCACGTTGTGAGTATCTGGTGCCCGGCCTGCTGGTAGAAAAAGTGACGCAATTGATCAAGACTTTGCCGCAAAAACTGCGCCGCCATTTGGTGCCGGTGCCGGAATTCGCCGCCTTGTTTTGCCGTGCGGTGCCGCCGTCGGATACGTCCCTGTTGCAGGCATTGGCGCGCTATATTCGCGAACAGAAACAAGTTGAAGTGCTGTTAGATGCATTTCGGTTGGAGCAATTACCTGCTCATCTCCTTATGAATTTTTATGTTGTAGACGAGCATGGCAGACAATTGGGGGTTTCGCGTAATTTCACTCAATTGCGTGCCGAGCTTGCGCCCAAGCTCATACCGGCTACTGCAAAGGGCGCAGCTACAGAACAAAAGCGCGTGCACTTTACCGATTGGAGTATGGGTGAAGACGGTTTGGGTGAATTTAAGGAAACTTCAGAAATACATCGCGCGGGACAAGTTGTAACGCTCTTCAACGCATTGGTAGATGAAGACAATGCGGTCTCTTTACAAACATTCGAGACGCGTGATGAGGCACTGATCGCGCATCGTGCCGGGCTACGACGTTTATTTATGTTGGCGCTCAAGGAGCAGGTCAAATTTCTGGAAAAAAATCTAGGCTTGCAAGCAATGGCCATGCAGTTCTTATCCTTCGGCAGTATTCAGGATTTGCGTCGCCAGATTTTGGTGGTCACCTTTAATCGCTGTTGTATGAATGGACCCTGGCCAACCAATGAAACCGAATTCACCGCGCGTTGCAGGGAAGCCAAGAGCCGTTTGACTTTGGTGGCACAGGAAATTGCGCGGTTGATCGGTGAAATTCTGAGCGAATATCAACTCGTACACAAAAAAATACAAGCTGCCAAATCAAATGGGCAAGCTGTCCAGGATATGCGCATGCAGTACGAATGGCTGTTACATAAGGATTTCATAGCACGTATTCCTTATGAGCGCTTACAGCATTTGCCGCGCTACCTTAAAGCGATCAATGCGCGACTGGAAAAGCTGCGCGTCGATGCGGCACGTGATGCGCGTCAATACACGCAAATGCAATCCTTGCAGCAATCCTGGCAACGCAAATTAACTGCGCAACAAGGCAATATCGATGCGCGGATAGAGGAGTTTGGTTGGCTGTTGCAGGAATTACGTGTGTCGTTGTTTGCGCAGGAATTGAAAACCCCCGTGATAGTGTCGGTGAAGCGACTGGAAAAATTGTGGGAACAAATGTAACCCGGCCAAATTTTTTGTTTTTTTGGTTATTGGTGTGCTAATGGAAATCTAGGCCAGATAGGCTGTCAGGTATAATCCGCGCAACCGCACCACGCGAATGATTAGAGCAGATAGTACCGAAGTCAAAAGTGGAAGGTGAATGCACGGTGAAGCTATTTGCTCACCATGCCAAATCTAGATGCGGCAAAAACTATTTATATCCTGACTCCCAGTGTTACTTCGTATCGTAATATCAGTGTGCTGGTGGTAACGAAGTTGAAACTCATTGTAAAGGAGGTTATATGTCGGACAAATTAAATACTCAAGAAGTTGCCATGCTGCGCGAGGAGCTGGAAATCCTGATGAATGAGCGTACGGGCTTACTGAAAGTAGTGGGAGCTGCTGCTGTATTGGTGGCGAATACCGATGGTCGCAATTTGCCACCGGAGGCAGCAGAAGCGGCAGAGATGTTATCGAAGTGCGTAAATGATCTGTCTGAGGAAACACTGAGAGATGCGCTGGAAATTGTGCATGCTGAGGTTGGTCCCGGCGATTTATAGGATTTGATGGGGACGCGGTCAGATGAGTGTGCCAGAAAAGCTGGGCTTGATTCTGACGGGAGGTGGCGCGCGTGTCGCCTATCAGGTGGGTGTGTTAAAGGCCATCGCCGAGTTTCTGCCACGTCATGCACATAACCCTTTCCCTATTATTTGCGGAACCTCATCAGGTTCGCTCAATGCGGTTACGCTTGCAGTCAACGCTCGATCCTTCCGCAAAAGTGTGCAATACCTTCTTAATATCTGGAAAAACTCTCGCGTTGACCATGTTTATCGAACCGATCCGGTTAATGTTTTAAAGAATAGTTCGCGCTGGATTGCGGGGCTGGTCTTGAGCAGTATGGGCATCAATAAGTTGAATCATGTGTCACTGCTTGATAATGCGCCGATGGTAACGATGCTGGAAGCAACGCTGCCGGATGACAAAATCCAGGAAAATATTAATGCGGGATATCTTGATGCACTAAGCATTACTGCCTCGGGCTATAGTTCGGGGTGTTCCGTGACTTTTTACCAGGGGGTGGAGGACATTCCGCCCTGGAATCGGGCAAATCGTCTAGGTATTCCAACCAAGATTGAACCCAAACATTTATTAGCCTCTTCAGCCATCCCGTTTATCTTTCCAGCGGTACTCATCAATCGTGAATATTTTGGCGATGGCTCTATGCGCCAGATCGCGCCTATCAGCTCTGCGCTCCATTTGGGTGCGACTCGTGTGCTCGTCATCGGCTTAGGCCATAGCGAGGAGGAACAGTCTAATCGTAGCAATCCCTGTGATTATCCTTCGCTAGCACAGATTGGCGGTCATGTTATGGATAGCATTTTCCTGGATAGTCTGGAGGTGGATTTGGAGCGGGTGCAGCGCATCAATCATTCGATTGGAATGTTGTCGGCTGATGTTCAGGAGAAAATCAATTGGCGTCATGTTGATGTCCTGGTGATTAAGCCTAGCCAGGCTATTGAGCAAATTGCTCAGCGTTATGCCATGCACTTGCCCTGGACGATCCGTTTTCTGTTGCGCGGGATAGGCGCGATGCGTCATAGCGGGGCAAATCTGATGAGTTACCTATTGTTTGAAAAGAATTTTTGTCGGGCGATGATTGAGTTGGGATATCAGGATGCACTGAAACAAAAGCAAGAAATCCTGGCTTTTATAAATAAACACGAAAAAGCGGTGGAAAGCCTGCCGCAATGAAAGCTGCCAGCATGGGTGTCCCCCATCCATGCACCACAATGAAACCGCTTACTTTTGCCCTGCTGCGCCAGTTGGTGGACGGAAAATTCCATTCCGGGGAAATGCTGGCACAACGATTGGGTATATCGCGCGCCAGTGTGAGCAATGCCTTGCATGGGGTCAATGACTATGGTTTGACTTTATACAGTGTGCCCGGCCGTGGCTATTGTCTGAGCAATCCGCCGCAATGGCTTGATGCTGCGCTTATTGCTCGCCATCTAGGTGGGCAGGCAGGACAATTTCAGATAGAAATTTTTGATAGTCTACCCTCCAGCAATACTTTGTTGTTGCAGCGCGCAGCACAAGGCGCACCCAGCGGCAAGGTGCTGGCGGTAGAGCTGCAAAGCGGCGGACGTGGGCGATTGGGACGATCATGGTACTCCGGTTTGGGCAACGCGCTCACGTTCTCATTATTGTGGCGTTTTGAACTTGATTTGTCGACACTGTCTGGCTTGAGCTTGGCCGTTGGAGTGGCATTGATTCGTGCGTTGCACGGGCTTGGCATGGCAAACGCACGGCTTAAATGGCCGAATGATGTGCTGAGTGGTAACGACGGTAAACTAGCCGGTATTCTGCTGGAGGCACAGGGGGATATGTTGGGGCCAAGCGCTGTAGTGATTGGCATTGGTCTCAACCTGTCCACGCCTAAGCATTTGTTGCCGCAGATCGATCAACCGGTGTCGAGCCTGGAAGACATGGTAGCTGACATGCCGGGAATGAATGTGCCGGAACGCAACTATTTGTTCGCGGTAATTTTACGTGAGTTGCAGGCAGTACTTTGTGAATTCGCCAGTAATGGGTTTGCGGCATTGCGTGTGGAATGGGAAAGCCATCACGCTTTGCATAACCAGCCGGTACGGCTATTGTTGCCGGATGGTAGAGCTGAAATGGGCATTGCGCGAGGCGTAACCGAGAATGGTGCGCTTATTCTGGAAACAGTGAGCGGAATGCACGTTTTTAATGCGGGAGAAATTGGTTTGCGTGCAACATGAAAATGCTACTGATTGATGCCGGTAATAGCCGTGTTAAATGGGCCACGGTAGAAGGCGACATGGGGGTGCAGCAAAATGTGCTTGAAAATATGTACGCATCCGCATTGAGTGTCGCATTTTCGAAATTGCCGCCGCCAGACAGAATCCTTATATCCAATGTGGCTGGCGAAAATATGGCGCAACTGCTATCCGCAGCCTGTGCCGCCTGGCAATGCCCTATCGAATTCATCGTAGCCCAAGCAAAGCAATGTGGCGTGCGTAACGCGTATGAAAACCCTGCGCAGCTTGGTAGCGACCGTTGGGCGGCGCTAATTGCAGCCTGGCATCAAGAGCGTGCATCGTGTCTGGTGGTAAATTGCGGTACAGCAACGACTATGGATGCGTTGTCTACCGAGGGCGAATTTTTGGGTGGGCTAATCCTCCCGGGTGTGGATATGATGCAACGGAGCCTGGCAGGAGGTGCTGCCCAGTTAGTGCAAGCAGAGGGCGCTTGGCGCGAATTTCCGCGCAATACTGCCGATGCTACGTTTAGTGGCTCAATTCAGGCGACCGTTGGGGCGATCCGTTTGCAGTTTGAGGCGTTGGCAGAACGTGGAAATGTGCGCTGCCTGTTAAGCGGGGGCGCAGCGAATAAGGTACAGTCGCATCTCAAATTACCGTCGGTGAGGGTGGATAATCTGGTATTGCGTGGCTTGCAAATAATTGCTCAGGAAAGTCCATCTTGAATGCTTGAGCTTTTAATAAACTGCCTGTCTCTCAGGCGAATATATTTTCAGATTTAAAAATAAAATAAAAAATGAGGTAATGATGAAGTGGCTATTTTGGTTATTGCTGCTGGCAAATTTGATATTTTTTTCATTTATGCAATGGGGTGACATATTGACAGGTGAAAATAAAGATTTAAAGCGTCAACCATCGTTGAATGTGGAAAAAATCAAGTTACTGGATATACCCAATTCAGCACCAGCAAGCTTGTTGCCTTCTTCTGCTGTATTGCCAACATCGCAGGATCAGCGAGCATTTACCGATGTTTGTCTGGAGTGGGGAGAGTTTTCCGGTATCGACAGCGTACGTGCCACGGCAGCTTTGACTACATTGAAGCTAACTGACCAATTGACGCAGCGACAGACTGAATATGCGATTGGTTATTGGGTCTACCTGCCACCCGCACAAACCCGCGCGGAAATGGATAAAAATATCGCCGAACTCAAGGCACATAATGTTAAAGATTATTTCACCGTGCAGGACGCCGGACCATGGAAGAACGCTATTTCGCTGGGCGTATTCAAGACAGATAAGGCAGCGCGTAAAACTTTTGATACCCTCCGGGCAAAAGGTGTTAAATCTGCGGCGATGGGAGAGCTGATGAGCAAGTTCAAACTTACGGTGTTTGTGCTGAAATCTCCAGACGTAGCGGCAATTGAGAAAATGGTAACATTGCAACAGAAATTCTCCGGCAGTGCAGTACATTTAGTGGCGTGTGATCAACATTAAGGCCAGGGTGTAAGTACCAGCGCAATTGACAAGCAGCCGTTAAATCTGGAAAATGCCGCGCTCTTCGTGGCAATTTAGGGCGGTTTGACTAAAGCGACGACACGATTTCAGGTGATATAGCTCAGATGGTTAGAGCGCAGCACTCATAACGCTGAGGTCGGTGGTTCAACTCCACCTATCACCACCAATAAATTATTTTAAATAGTCCAAGAAATATATAAACCCGCGTTCTCCTTAATGAGTGCGCGGGTTTTTTGTTGTATAAACGATTTTGACGTTTATCTGATGCAAGATTTTTCTATCATCGCAAAGTGATTCAAGCTTTTGTTGAATAACGTCGATTCCAGCTATTATTAGTCTTTTGGCCCTATACAGCCTTCATCCGGAAATTACGTCTACCTCATGTTCGAACAAGCTTTCAAAAATATCGACGACGTCCTCCGGAAAGAGGCCGGTTGTGCCAGCGAACTGGACTATACCGAGCAGACCTCCTGGCTGCTATTCCTGAAATTCCTGGACGGTCTGGAGCAAGACAAGGCCATGGAGGCCGGGCTGGAGGACAAGAAGTACGCCTTTATTCTTGACGTGCCCTATCGCTGGGAAAGCTGGGCTGTGCCCAAAGGAGCTGACGGCAAGCTCGACCATAACAAGGCGCTAACCGGCGACGATCTACGCGATTTCGTTGATCGTAAACTCTTTCCCTACCTGCACGGCTTCAAGCAAAAGGCCAGCGGGCCGAACACCCTCGAATACAAGATCGGTGAAATTTTTGGCGAGATCAAGAACAAGATCCACAGCGGCTACAACCTGCGCGAAATCATCAACCACATCGACGAGCTGCGCTTCCGCTCGCAAACCGAGAAGCACGAACTGTCGCACCTGTACGAAGCCAAGATCAAGAACATGGGCAATGCGGGCAGGAATGGCGGCGAGTACTACACCCCGCGCTCGCTGATTCGCGCCATGGTGCAAGTGGTGCAGCCAACAATCGGCGAGCGCATTTATGACGGCGCCTGTGGTTCGGCGGGCTTCCTGTGCGAAGCGTTTGATTACCTCAAGGCCAAGCCCGGCCTTACCACCAGCAACATCAAGACGCTGCAAGAGCGCACTTTCTACGGCAAGGAAAAGAAGTCACTGGCCTACGTTATCGCCATCATGAACATGATTCTGCACGGCATCGAAGCGCCCAACATCGCCCACACCAACACCCTGGCCGAGAACCTTGGCGAAATTCAGGACAAAGACCGAATGGACGTGATCCTCGCCAATCCACCCTTCGGCGGCAAAGAGCGCAAGGAAGTCCAGCAGAACTTTCCCATCCGCACTGGCGAAACGGCTTTTCTCTTCCTCCAGCACTTCATCAAAATGCTCAAGGCCGGTGGCCGGGCGGGCGTGGTCATCAAGAACACCTTTCTCTCCAACACCGACAACGCCTCGGTTTCCTTGCGCAAACTGTTGCTGGAAAGCTGCAATCTGCACACCGTGCTCGACTGCCCCGGTGGTACCTTCCAGGGCGCGGGCGTGAAAACCGTAGTGCTGTTCTTCGAGAAAGGCTTGCCAACGCGCAAAGTCTGGTACTACCAGCTCGATCCCGGCCGCAACATGGGCAAGAGCAACCCGCTCAACGACGCCGACCTTGCTGAGTTCATCGAGTTGCAAAAGACCAAAGCCGATTCACCCAAAAGCTGGAGCGTGGATGCCAAGAGCATCGACCCGGCGACATTCGATCTGTCGGTAAAGAACCCCAACGGCGGCGAGGAAGTCACCCATCGCAGCCCGCAGGAAATTATGGACGAGATCACCGCACTGGATGCCGAGAGCGCGGAGGTACTGGCAAACATCAGGGCATTGCTATGAAGAAGGGCAAGGCAATACCGCTCGAAGAAATGTGCAATGTTGAATATGGCACACGTGTTGTTCAGAAACGCGACGGTGGAAGCATCTATCCGGTTTATGGCGGCGGTGGCGCAACATTTCATATGGACAAGTTCAATCGCGAAGACCGGTTAGTGATTGCGCGCTTTGGCATGTCAGAGGGATGCACACGATTTGTTTCGGGTAAGTTTTATCTCAACGATAGCGGACTGACAGTTTCTCCAAGGAACGGAGCATTGCTCCAAAAATTCTTGGATTATCAAATATTGGCACTCAACGACGACATTTACTCGCTGGGTAAAGGGACCGCTCAGAAAAATCTCGATGTCCCCGTCTTTCGCGCCCTGCCTCTATTTGTTCCAAATGACATCCCCGAACAGCAGCGCATCGTCGGCATTCTCGATGAAGCGTTTGACGGCATCGCCGTCGCCAAAGCCAATGCCGAAAAGAACCTTCAAAACGCCCGCGCCCTGTTCGAGAGCCATCTACAATCGGTCTTTACTCAGCGCGGCGACGGTTGGGTGGAAAAGAAGCTGAGCGAAGTTTGCGCTATTACCTCAACCCTCGTTGATCCTCGCAAAGACGAATTTCTCGACTTGATCCACGTTGGAGCAGGAAATATTGAGTCGCAGAAGGGTGCCTTTGTTGAACTAAAGACCGCGCGGGAAGAAGGTCTGATTTCTGGCAAATTTCTTTTCGACAAGTCAATGACGCTCTATAGCAAGATTCGTCCTTACCTCATGAAGGTGGCGCGTCCCGATTTCAGCGGCTTATGCAGCGCAGATATGTATCCGCTTACCCCGCTGCCGAACCAGATTACTCGCGACTATCTTTTCCATCTGCTGCTGAGTAAACCCTTCACCGATTATGCGATTCAAGGCTCGGCCCGAGCAGGAATGCCGAAGGTCAATCGAGAGCATCTTTTCGAGTTTCGGGTATGGCTGCCCGATATAAAACAGCAAAAAGAATTAGCTGAAAAGCTCGACAACCTCCATAAAGAAACTCAACGCCTCGAATCAATCTATCAGCACAAGCTTGCCGCCCTCGACGACCTGAAAAAATCCCTGCTGCACCAGGCCTTCAGCGGGGCGCTGTGATTCGGTGGCATCGATGGCCTGGACGTGTACACGCCATCGACATATCGCCGCCACGTGTCGATGAAATGCCGAAAAATCGACACATCCTCGCCCGCATCCAACCCGACTTGACGCAAAACTTGACTTATACTTGACAGTCATTTAGCCTGCGGCCATGACGTATATCCCGCAATTCACCATCACCCCGGCACTGCTCACCCAAGTTGAGCAGGTGGCCGCCTTGCGTGAGCGGATTCAGGGCGCGGTGGTGGATTTGGCCTGGGTGCCGGCCTTGCAGAAGGACACCCGCACCCGCAATGTGCATGCCTCCACCGCCATCGAGGGCAACCCGCTGACGCTGGAGCAGGTGCGCGCGCTGGAGGAAGGGCGCGAGTTGTCCACGCCCGGCGTGCGGGCCAAGCGCGAGGTGCTCAACTACTTTGCCGGACTGCGTTATGTGGAAAAGCACGCGGCCAAAAAAAAGATAGGCCATGCCGACGTGCTGGAGCTGCACCGCATTCTGGCGGGCCAGGTGATGGACCAGGGCGAAGCCGGCAAGTACCGCATGATCGGGGTGCGCGTGGGTGCCTACCGTCCGCCGCCGGCGGACGCCGTGTCGGGTCTGATGTTCGAGCTGCTGGAATGGTGGAACACGGCGGCACGGACGCTTTCACCGGTGCTCAGCTCGGCCATTCTGCATTACCGCTTTGAGGCCATCCACCCCTTTGCTGACGGCAATGGCCGCACGGGCCGGGCGCTGGCCTTGTGGGAGCTGTACCGGCGCGGCTTTGACACGCACCACATTTTTTCAGTCGATGAATATTATTGGGAAGACCGGCCCGCCTACTATGTGGCGCTGCAGGGCGTGCGCGAGGCGGGCGAGGACATGAGCGCCTGGCTCGAATACTGTGCGGCCGGTTTGCGGCAAACGCTGGAGCGGGTTTGGCTGCGGATTCAGACCTTGCAGGTGAAGTCTGCTGACAAGCTGGTGTTGCGTCCGCGGCAGGAGCAGCTGCTGCATTTGCTGCGCGACCACGGCGGCATGGCGCCAGCGGACATCTGGGCCGCGCTGGGCGTGTCGCGGCAGGGAGCGATGGACTTGCTGCGCCCGCTGCTGGACGCAGGGGTGGTGGAGAAGGTCGGCGGCAGCAAGACCGGCCGCTATGTATTGAAACACTCATGAACGAAGCCGAAACTCGCGCCGAATACATCGACCCCGCTCTTGCGGCGGCGGGCTGGGGCGTGGTCGAAGGCAGCCGCATTCGCCGCGAGTATCCGATTACGCTCGGCCGCATTGAGGGCCACGGCAAGCGTGGCAAGGCGCTTACAGTTGACTATGTTTTGGAGTATCGCAACACCAAGCTGGGCGTGGTTGAGGCCAAGGCACGGGATAAGCCGCTAACGGCGGGTGTGGGACAAGCCAAGGATTATGCGGGTAAGCTGGCCATTCGTTACACCTATTCCACCAACGGGCAGGGCATCTACGGCATCGACATGCACACCGGCATTGAGGGTGAGTTAGCGAGCTACCCGACGCCAGAAGAATTGTGGAATCGCACTTTTTCCGTTCATAACGTCTGGCGCGAGCGCTTCGCGGCTGTACCTTTTGAAGATCGGGGCGGCTACTTTCAGGGGCGCTACTATCAGGACATCGCCATCGAGCGGGTGCTGGAGGCCATCGCTGACCAGAAGCAGCGCATTCTGCTGACACTGGCGACCGGCACGGGTAAGACCTTCATCGCCTTCCAGATTGCGTGGAAGCTGTTCCGCAGCCGCTGGAACCTGAGCGACCGGAAAACGGAGAGCGAACCGACGCGGCGGCCGCGCATTTTGTTCCTGGCCGACCGCAATATTTTGGCCGATCAGGCGTTCAATTCCTTTTCCGCCTTTGAGGATTCCAACCCCGGCTCCTTGGTACGCATCGCCCCGGAGGACATCCGCAAAAAGGGTAAAGTGCCGAAGAACGGCAGTATTTTTTTCACCATCTTTCAGACCTTCATGGCTTCGGCAGGATCAGCCACCGAGCCTGCCGAGGGGTATTTTGGTGAGTATTCGCCGGATTTCTTCGACTTTATCGCGATCGACGAGTGCCACCGGGGCGGGGCGAATAACGAAAGCAACTGGCGCGGCATCCTAGACTACTTTGCCCCCGCCGTGCAGCTTGGCCTGACTGCCACGCCCAAGCGCCGCGATAACGTGGATACCTACGCCTATTTCGGCGAGCCGGTGTTCGTCTACTCGCTCAAGGACGGCATCAATGACGGCTTTCTGACGCCGTTCCGGGTGAAGCAGATTTCCACAACGCTCGATGAATATGTCTACACGCCCGATGACACGCTGGTCGAGGGCGAGATCGAGGCGGGCAAGCGCTACGAGGAAGCCGACTTCAACAAGATCATCGAGATCAGGGAGCGAGAGAAAAAGCGGGTCGAGATTTTCATGGCGCAGATCGACCAGCGCGAGAAAACGCTGGTTTTCTGCGCGAACCAAGCGCACGCGCTGGTGATACGGGATCTGATCAACCAGACGAAGAGCAGCACTGACCCGAATTACTGCCAGCGGGTGACAGCTAATGATGGTGCGTTGGGCGATCAAAACCTGCGTGATTTTCAGGATAACGAGAAGACGATTCCCACTATCTTGACCACTTCGCAGAAGCTATCGACCGGCGTGGATGCCCGCAACGTGCGCAACATCGTGCTGTTGCGGCCTATCAATTCGATGATCGAGTTTAAGCAGATCATCGGGCGCGGCACGCGACTCTATGATGGTAAGGACTACTTCACGATCTATGATTTCGTGAGAGCACATCATCATTTCAACGACCCGGAATGGGATGGCGAGCCGCTTGAGCCGGAACCGAGGGAAGTCGTGCCGGTTCCCGCACCACGCCCGCCCATCGAGGCGCGAGAACCGGCGGCGGAATACCAGGCGCGACAGAAAATCAGGATCAAACTCGCCGACGGCAAGACGCGCACCATTCAGCACATGATGGTGACCAGTTTCTGGCACCCGGACGGCACGCCGATGTCGGCGCAGCAGTTCATGGAAGCACTGTTCGGCAAGCTGCCCGAGTTCTTCAAGAACGAAGAAGAGCTGCGCGCCTTGTGGGGCGCGCCGGATACGCGCAGGAAATTACTGGACGGGCTCGCTGAAAAAGGCTTCGGTAAGGATCATTTAACTGAAATGCAGAGGATCATCGACGCGGAGAAGAGTGATCTGTTTGACGTGCTGGCCCACGTGGCTTATGCCTTGGCCCCGCTCACTCGCGAAGAGCGCGCGGCCCAGGCGATGGCATTTATTAGCACCCACTTCAACAGCAAACAACAGGTCTTCCTCGATTTCGTGCTTTCGCATTATGTCAGCGTCGGCGTAGAGGAACTCGATTCGGCAAAGTTAAAGCCGCTGCTGTGCCTGAAATATCACGATTCGATTGCGGATGCCGTGGCTGATCTTGGCAAGCCGGAGGAGATCGGTAAAGTGTTCAGCAGCTTTCAGAAGTTCCTTTACCAGGAAGCGGCTTGATTACATGACTGACTTCACCCGCTATGTTGGCTAATGTTGAACCACATTGTGTCCGAAAAAATGCGATGTCCGTTTCCGATGTTCAGTTAATTACTTTTCAGCCAGGTCGGCCATCAGTGCGCGGTCGCCAGTAGACTGGTAAATAGCGCACCACCCAAGACCCAAAGCACGCCAGCCAAACTGTTCCAGCAGTGATATACAGCCAGTACCCGGCTTGTATCAGCAGCATGTCCGCCAGCACGCGCAGCACGGCGGCAAACTGCAATCCCATAAACATTAAATTGATCGGGCTACCCACTTTCATCGGTAGCCCAGAATGACCGAGTGTGACGCGTGTGGCCATGCCGATCAGCAACGTGGAGAAGCAGCCTATGGTCAGGGCATGCAACGGTGCAAGCCCCCAAATAAGGGTTTTGCCCTGGCTGATAAATAGCACAAAGCTTTGCACGGTGAACAGCAGCATGGCGATGCCGAGCCAGGCAAACCCGATATGCAATACGCTCAGCAGCGGGATTTTTAGGCTGCGGCGAAATCCCCATCTGTGCGACAAATGAAGTGCCACGATAGCCAGTGGCGCGTCGCATAGCCAAAGCCAGGCGGAAGCATCATTGAGTTGCAGCAGGCCATGCCCCGCGCTGGTAACCAACATGGCCCACCAAGCCCAATGCGGACTCGGGATGTAGTTATGCGTCAGCGCACTGGCGGTGAAGAATGGAATCATGCGATGCGCAACACTGGCAAATACTGGCAACAGGAATAGCCACAGTCCTCCTTGAATAGAGAAATGTAACCATGCTGCGTTGTCACCCAATAACCAGATGAGGTAGGCAACGAGGCCGCACCAACCCAGGCTCAGTGCGATGAAAATGAGTTGCGGGTGACGTTTGTTTTGGTGTGACGTGTCAAGCAATACGCGCAACAGTGCATACAGTGCCAAGATCCATCCTGATAGCGTGCTGAAGATGGCAACAATTAATATGGTATGACTAATCAATAGCCCGACATAAAAACTGACAGCCCCCAGCATGAGCAGCACAAAGGCGGGCACATATCGATGCGGCGGAATTTCGCTACCTTTCATCCAGCGCGGATAGGTCGTCATCAGAAAGCCGAACATGAAAAACGGAAGCAGGCCGTAGATCATTAACCATGCATGCGCGGCACTGGGTGCAATTACCCACGGTATGGGATGCCAGAGCACACCATGCCTTGTCACCAATTCAGTTAACAACCACAACATCACGGCGAGGGCTTGCAGTGCGCCGCCGAAGAACATGACGCGATGCGGTGCGGCAGTAAAGATATGCCACTGCTTTGAAATTATCATAAATTCGAGTGGTTTATCTGCGCTCAATCGCACAGCTTGATAGTTCGGGCGCCATATTATAAATGCCGATCAAGAATATAAACGACGGTATTGGGTGATGCCTGAGCAATCATCATGCGACTCTGGTTGGTGGCATTAGCTGATATTTTTCTTGTGTGCTGATAATTTCGTTTAAACGAAATTATCAGCTTCATGCCTGGCAGGACTTCATCCGGCTGATTGTGGTTATTATTGAATCGGTAAGTTCCGGCGACACGGTTGCTCAGGCCAAAGACACGCAATCATTCGCAGGGTGTGGGCAAGGCAAGCTTGCAGATATGCTGGGCGCATCGGTCGGTGTCATTGGGACCGCCCCTTGTGCAATGTTCACGCTTATCGCGACGTACCAACGCTTGGCTAACCGGAGGCATTTATTCACGCTTGGGATGGCTTGTATGTTAGTGTCGGTAACATCGGATCAGACACTGAGGTCTCCCCTCAAAACCCCGTTGCATTTCAATAAAGTAGCGCATATTGTCTGCTCTAAAACAGCACATGCAAGGCAGGTTAATTGTCTCTTTCGTAGCGACCAAACTGCGAAGGAGAACCCACCATGCATGCGATCACAATCTTACACCGCATTCTTTCCACCAGCTTCCCCGT
>QFXG01000028.1 GCA_003402285.1 Candidatus Nitrotoga sp. SPKER
TGTTTCCCTTTTGACACCGGACGTTAGCACCCGATGTCTGTCTCCCATGCTCGCACTTCTCGGTATTCGGAGTTTGCAATGGTTTGGTAATCAGCAATAGACCCCTAGCCATGACAGTGCTCTACCCCCGAGAGTGATACATGAGGCACTACCTAAATAGTTTTCGGAGAGAACCAGCTATTTCCAAGTTTGTTTAGCCTTTCACCCCTATCCACAGCTCATCCCCTAATTTTTCAACATTAGTGGGTTCGGACCTCCAGTGAGTGTTACCCCACCTTCATCCTGGCCATGGATAGATCACTTGGTTTCGGGTCTACACCCAGCAACTATCGCCCTTATCAGACTCGCTTTCGCTGCGCCTCCCCTATTCGGTTAAGCTCGCTACTGAATGTAAGTCGCTGACCCATTATACAAAAGGTACGCAGTCACGGAACAAGTCCGCTCCCACTGTTTGTATGCATGCGGTTTCAGGATCTATTTCACTCCCCTCCCGGGGTTCTTTTCGCCTTTCCCTCACGGTACTGGTTCACTATCGGTCGATTACGAGTATTTAGCCTTGGAGGATGGTCCCCCCATATTCAGACAGGATTTCTCGTGTCCCGCCCTACTTGTTCCAACCCTATTTCCACTCCTGAATTTTTGCGTACGGGGCTATCACCCACTATGGCCAGACTTTCCAGACTGTTCTACTAATTCAGAAGCTAAAGATTGCAGGCTCCTCCGATTTCGCTCGCCACTACTTTCGGAATCTCGGTTGATTTCTTTTCCTCCGGCTACTTAGATGTTTCAGTTCACCGGGTTCGCTCTACCTGACCTATGTATTTAGTCAGGAGTGACCCTTGCGGGCCGGGTTTCCCCATTCAGATATCTACGGATCAAAGCTTTATTGCCAGCTCCCCGTAGCTTTTCGCAGGCTTACACGTCTTTCGTCGCCTGTAATCGCCAAGGCATCCACCACATGCACTTATTCGCTTGACCCTATAACATTAAACCTTCGGTTTTTTAAAGACCAAAGCTTTGTTACAAGTTTTTATCTTGCGTTTGTGACCGCTTCCATCCGACTTGAATGGTTACGGTTTGATACAATCAAAACCCATGTTTTTCATACACATTCATTAACAGGTTGCCCTATTAACGCTTGTGCGTGAATCACTTTTTACTTCTTCCAGATTTTTAAAGAACTACAAAAACTACTATCAGCAAAAGCCAATATCAAAACAAACAGCTTGGATATAGGTTCTCACTTTGAATATTACAAGCATTACAGTAAATGGTGGAGGATGACGGGATCGAACCGACGACCCCCTGCTTGCAAAGCAGGTGCTCTCCCAGCTGAGCTAATCCCCCTATGCTTGGTGGGTCTGGGTGGACTCGAACCACCGACCCCACGCTTATCAAGCGTGTGCTCTAACCAACTGAGCTACAGACCCTATTAAGCGTGAAAAGCGAGAGGTCAGGATAATAATTAAACTTTAGCCCTTAACTCTAGCTACTGCACTACTTTAGTTTAGACAACCGATGAGTGTGGATACGTACGCCAAGGCTTCTCTAGAAAGGAGGTGATCCAGCCGCACCTTCCGATACGGCTACCTTGTTACGACTTCACCCCAGTCACGAACCCTACCGTGGCAACCGCCCTCCTTGCGGTTAGGCTAGCTGCTTCTGGTAGAACCCGCTCCCATGGTGTGACGGGCGGTGTGTACAAGACCCGGGAACGTATTCACCGCGACATGCTGATCCGCGATTACTAGCGATTCCGACTTCATGGAGTCGAGTTGCAGACTCCAATCCGGACTACGATCGGCTTTCTGAGATTAGCTCCCCCTCGCGGGTTGGCAACCCTCTGTACCGACCATTGTATTACGTGTGAAGCCCTACCCATAAGGGCCATGAGGACTTGACGTCATCCCCACCTTCCTCCGGTTTGTCACCGGCAGTCTCATTAAAGTGCCCAACTCAATGATGGCAATTAATGACAAGGGTTGCGCTCGTTGCGGGACTTAACCCAACATCTCACGACACGAGCTGACGACAGCCATGCAGCACCTGTGTCCAGGCTCCCTTTCGGGCACCAAGCCATCTCTGGCAAGTTCCTGGCATGTCAAGGGTAGGTAAGGTTTTTCGCGTTGCATCGAATTAATCCACATAATCCACCGCTTGTGCGGGTCCCCGTCAATTCCTTTGAGTTTTAATCTTGCGACCGTACTCCCCAGGCGGTCAACTTCACGCGTTAGCTGCGGTACTAAGGAAGTCTCCTCCCCCAACACCTAGTTGACATCGTTTAGGGCGTGGACTACCAGGGTATCTAATCCTGTTTGCTCCCCACGCTTTCGTGCATGAGCGTCAGTATCGACCCAGGGGGCTGCCTTCGCCATCGGTATTCCTCCACATATCTACGCATTTCACTGCTACACGTGGAATTCTACCCCCCTCTGCCGTACTCTAGCCTTGCAGTCACAAATGCAGTTCCCAGGTTAAGCCCGGGGATTTCACATCTGTCTTACAAAACCGCCTGCGCACGCTTTACGCCCAGTAATTCCGATTAACGCTCGCACCCTACGTATTACCGCGGCTGCTGGCACGTAGTTAGCCGGTGCTTCTTCTTCCGGTACCGTCATCCACACAGGGTATTAACCCGTGCGTTTTCTTTCCGGCTGAAAGAGCTTTACAACCCGAAGGCCTTCTTCACTCACGCGGCATGGCTGGATCAGGCTTGCGCCCATTGTCCAAAATTCCCCACTGCTGCCTCCCGTAGGAGTCTGGACCGTGTCTCAGTTCCAGTGTGGCTGGTCGTCCTCTCAGACCAGCTACGGATCGTCGCCTAGGTGAGCCTTTACCTCACCTACTAGCTAATCCGATATCGGCCGCTCCGAAAACGCGAGGTCCTTACGAATCCCCCGCTTTCCCCCTTAGGGCATATGCGGTATTAGCGTAACTTTCGCTACGTTATCCCCCATTTCCGGGTACGTTCCGATATATTACTCACCCGTTCGCCACTCGCCACCAGGGTTGCCCCCGTGCTGCCGTTCGACTTGCATGTGTAAAGCATGCCGCCAGCGTTCAATCTGAGCCAGGATCAAACTCTTCAGTTCAATCTCTATGCTTTTTTGATTTACCTTCTCAGGCAAATCGATTTCACTCAAAGCGAATCAATATTTTATTTTTTCGACTTCGTGTGAAGTACTGCTTTTATGTCTTGAGTCATGACAATTATGCAAATAAATTCACTTAATCATCAATACCTCAGCGCATGTACCCACACTCGTCGGTTGTCTGTATACTTTTAAAGAACGGGCTGCCTAAATGTATTCTATACATGGTTGCGGGGGCAGGATTTGAACCTACGACCTTCGGGTTATGAGCCCGACGAGCTGCCAGACTGCTCCACCCCGCGTCAGCTAAGAAACGAGACTATAGCAAAGCAGATGAAATTCGTCAAATATTATTCACTATTATTCATATTCAACGTACCCATATTACTTGGTTACTCGGTCATAGGAGTAACTCATACTTTACTAATCTCGTAACGTGTAAGCAGAGTTTCAAAGAATTCAACGTTTCGTAAAATGAGAACAAAAACAGGGAAACAGACAGTGTGGGCATGACAAGAAAGCGAGCTATCAGCGACAGTCATCGCAAACAATCTGTCATTACCGAAGAGAAGGTTGAGATACTAGGTCAAGGCTGCTGATAAAGGCAAACTACTCGTGATAGGTCAGCATCATAAACCGCTTGCTGAGCCAGAATTTAGAGCTATCCAAATTGCGGAGAGCGCTGGTAAAAAGCAGGTTGGAGGATAATCTGCTAAAAAATATGCGTCCTATTTCACAAAGAAGTCGCGGTGAAATATGATCGAATTGAATCCTTACGACAAAGCTATCTGGTGAGACTGATATGCCGCAAGGGAGATTGCCTGGATAATGCACCGATGGAAAGCTTCTGGGGAACATTGAAGATCATACTGGTACGTCACTGCAGTTCAAAACGCGGCAGCAAATAAAAAGAGGTCAGTGAGTACATCGCAATCTTCTACAACAGGCAGCGCAAGCAGAAAAGATGGGCTACCTGTCGCCTGCAATATTCCCGCAGCCATACTAAGCAACATTACTCACTGCTTAATTCGTTGGACTCTATGATTGTCAGCAGAGGTCACTACTATCACTGACATCAGTCATCCCAAAACCAAGGTAATGTCACCCCAGACTAACGGTATATGCGAGCGTTTTCACAAAATCATTTTGCAGGAATGTTACCAAGTCATATTCCGAAAAAAAATTTATGCCGGTGTGGAAACCTTGCAGAAGATCTAGACGATTGGCTTAATTATTACAATATGACAGAACTCATCAGGGCAAAGTTGTGATGGCAGAGCGCCGTTTGAAACTTTACTAAGTGGAAAACCAGTTTGGGATGGAAAAAACCTAAACCAAATTTAATCTGACAAACACCTCAAAAATTCGGTAACTTTCAAATTAGGTCTAGGCTAATATAGCTGATACCTCGCGGCTTGCTGCGGGGTAATCGCTCCATCACTTATGCCCGTGTTGCTTCTTTTTGACTCATTATGCCCATTTAAAATTGCTCGCCTCTTGTCAGAGTTTACTCACTCAGGAGATATTTCTGGTCGGGATATAAGGGAGACATTATTACTTAGCGCTACCATTACCCGGTATTCAGCTTTACAAGGGAAAGCTCGATCATTATAATGCGCGCACATTTTGGGGGTATAGCTCAGCTGGGAGAGCGCTTGCATGGCATGCAAGAGGTCAGCGGTTCGATCCCGCTTATCTCCACCAAAATGGCATCACCAAGCCCTTTAGTCCCCATCGTCTAGAGGCCTAGGACACCGCCCTTTCACGGCGATAACACGAGTTCGAATCTCGTTGGGGACGCCAATTAAAATAATTGGCTTATAGCACTAAGTCTCTTATTCCTTTCTGGTTATCTTGTATTTATCTCTGGAATACGTTTCATTCTACGATCAATAAATCGACGCCTTCTCAACTCATCAGCACTCATTAATATTCTGTTCATCAACGATATAAGCCTTTTTCTTTCTTGAGAAAGAGTAAATGCTAGCTTATAAGCAAATTTAAAACGCTCAAAATACTCTACAATCCCTCGTAGAAGTTTCTCAGATATAAACCCCTTGATGATTAGGGATGATGATTGGATTGTCCCCTGCCTGAAAGATGAATAATCCGACAAAGAAGCTGAAAACCGCAATAAAGATACCCGCAAAAAATGCGGTCCAAAATCCAGATACCTTGAAGCCCGTAACAAAAAATGACACCAGAAGCATCATCAGCGCATTGATAACTAGCAGAAAAAAACCGAAAGTGATAAGTGTTAATGGTATGGTAAGCAATATAACGACAGGTCTAATGACTGCATTGGCGAAACCGAGCAACAGCGCCGATACAAGCAGAGATTGTTTATTTGAAAAAGAAATACCTTGAAATATCAACCCTGCGACCCAAAGCGAAAGCGCAGTTATGCCCCAGTGAGCCAAAAATTCCGTTATGTTGTTCATAATTCAGGATAACAACTCTGCTCTATCATTTACCATACAAATCTTCGGCGCTTAGTGGATCGTGAGTTTACACATAGTTTTTCGGTTGCCGAGCTCAGCTTAATCCATTGTTTTTTAGTTACTGCTGGATAATATCAGCGGTTTTCTGCAAATGCACTTTGAGTAAAACAGATTATTGTTCTTTCAATTGTTCAATCTTAGCAAGCCAAGGTACGGCATCTTTTTCAACCACTCCAGTAACAATTGATTTTTGATATAGGTATTAAAAAAGGCTGTAATTAGCTGCTTGATGGCAACGCCTGTAATGGCTTGCTAACTAGCAAGTTGCTTGATTTTTCATGGTAAATATATGATTGTTTTTGGAAGGTTAAGCATCCCTTCTTCAAAATGGTAATAAGGCGGCTGTTAATAATAAGATATCGCCTTGATAAATTAAAAACATCAAAAACGAGGGGCATGACAGGCCGTAGGTCGCGTTAGAGTTTCTCTTATTCAACCACGCAACATAACTGTCAATATATGTGCACAAAAGTGGTTAAACCTGTGGTTTTTTTAATCTCCTCGTGCACGCTATTCCGATAGACGCATATTCTATAAGTATTTGAAGTCGGAGTAGCGTACCTGTTTTTAAGAGAAGTTTCCTTATAACTTATGAATTGCGATGATGCGTTTGAAACTGTTTATCGAATACGCTTTTTTGATCTTGAGTTAATGTGTCGTAAAACGCACGTACCGCTGCTGCATGTTCAGTCATTTTTATTTCATGAGCTTTTACATAATTTAGCCTTCGGTCGAGACGATCAGGGGTACTCAGATTTTTCCAATCTTGAGAAGCAGGCTTTTCCATTTTGACAGGTTTTATTTTGTTCAAAAACTCTGTCCATGATGCTTCTTGATTAGTGGTTAGCTGAAGGGCAGTATGCAATGCTGACATTCGGTTATCAAAATGTGCAGCATAGTCACCTCCCTTACCCCAAGAATGCCTGCATTGATCTTTCGAGCCCATTTTTTCGTTGGCCAACACACTGTTGCTCAACAATGCAGCAAGGCTTATGCCAAGTATGGTGCTAAGAGTTGATTTACTGATGTTCATTGTGTAACTCCTGAAATAAGTTTTTCGGTTAACGCAGTAATCTGCGTGTAGGGTATATTGGGGGAAAACTGTAAGTAAAATGTTTGCAATAACAAAGAAAATGTAACAGTTTGTTTCTGTACAGAGATTGCAAATCTGCGATCAATATTTAACAATTACTAAAAATAAAGCAACCTTTGGTGATCGCCTAAATAAGTGCGCTTGTTCAGTCATCCGCTTAACTCTGGTACGGCTGTGAAAATAATATTCCATATCAATATTGGATGCCGCTCAGGATTAAGCGTTGATAGCCGTCAAATCTACGTGACTAAATAATTGCGATAAAACCACGTGCCCCAGTAATTATTTAGACCAGTAAAAAACGCCGTCCAAGACGGCGTTAATGTTTATTCATCACGAGGTGGGGGGGGGCGGTATGCCACTTGGAGGTTTCGGCGGCGGCGTATCAGCATTTGAAGGAGGCGGTGGCAGTGAAGCTCCACGAGGTGGCGGCGGTGGCACGGAGGAACCAACAAAAGGTGACGATAGCGTTCTACCCGGAGCCGGAGAAGATGCGTAATTGCTATTTCTGATAGATTGCCGTGAATAATCCAAGCGTCCCGATACTGGAACACGATGGCCTTTCGCATACATGCATTGTTGATAGGCAAAATCATAACGCTGCTGAAGGTTGCGTCCTGAGCTATCACCAGCGCCAGCTCCCATCATGGAACCGATGAGTAATCCAGATCCAGCGCCCACGCCAGCACCATTGTGTCCGCCTAACAATACACCTGCAGTGGCACCAACAACAGTTCCAACCACTGCGCTTTTTACACCACTATCAGCCGTCGCTTCATTCGCCGTGCGACCACCGATCTGAGCACTGGCATACTGCCTGCAATCGTTCTCATCAAACCGGAACTGGTCAAAGCTTTTTCCTGTACCGGGTAACACGAGCATACCTGGTCCAGTTGGTATTGATGTACATGCGCTCAAAGCCAGCACAGCTGTTGTTATGAATAAAAATCTAAATTTATTTGTCATGGCATCGGTACCTTATTTAAAGGAGGCTGTGTCTGAGCCGGGTGCAGGTTGTGGTACAACTTTCAGCCAACCTCCTGGGCATTGATTGACATAAGGATAGTAAGCCTTAGAGTCAGCACAGTAATACCACCATGATCCTTGAGCATCCTGCGGTAAATTTTTTGGTATTTCTTGTACTTGAAACTGTGAAGCGTCATCTTGCTCGGTGTAAGTCACAGGTGCAGATTGCACTAGCGGGTAATAGGCAGATGCTGGTGGATAATAAGGTGATCCATAGTACGGTGTCCCATAGTATGAGTATGGATAATATCCATAGTTAAAACCAATCGGTGCCCCCAGATAGATACCTACACGCGTACCTCCGTGCCATCCTCCGCCTCCCCGCCAACCACCGCCACCATGCCCACCCCCGACAGCAAACGCCGATCCGCTTGATGACACTCCCATCAACAGGGTCACTATTAAGGTTAAAAACATACCAGTTTTAGATGTTTTCATGATCTCTGTACTCCATAATTTAATATTCGCAACAATTCAATCTGCAGAATTGCTATCCAATAAACTCGAGCAACGATTCCTCCCTAGTCTGCATAAAGCACATTTACATATCAAATATACGGCAAAAATTAATACTTGGTTCCAGGCTACTTACAGTGCTGTATGACATATTGGTAAAACGCGCACACAGCTATAACGCATTAATAGTAATGAAAATTGTCATAGTCATTTTCGTTGCAGTCAAACATTGTTGCTTCTTTGATTAAAAAATTGTTTTACTCTGCAATCTTAGCTATTTGTAACAACCGATCCTATTGTTAACGTAGTGCATCTATGGGGATCATCATGGAAAAGAATTGTAAATAAAGTGTTTGTACCAACGCGTAATATGTAACTATTTGTTACTGCTTAAAGATCATATTAAACAACATAGACTACGCAAGAATAAGCTAGTAAGGCAAACGCTTCTGGCGCGATATATCAAGCTTTAATTGCTCACGTTCTTCCGACGACATTTGATCCCAGCGCTCATGCATTTTTTTTCGTTGATCTTCGCGGTCAGCTGGTGACATTTTTTGCCAGTGTTCCTTCATCCTTTCGCGCATTTTATAACGTTCATCAGGAGGCATTTTTTCCCAATACTCATGCATTTCCTTACGTTTTTCAGCGCGTTGTTCCGCCGTCATGGCTTCCCATCGCTTATGCTTTTGCCACTTCTGATTTATCTCCCGAGGTTCTTCGGTACGTTGCTCAGGCGCTTTATTTATCCATTCTTTACGAGGTTTTTCACGGGCTTTGATCTGATCTTCAGATAATTCGTTCTGCATTTGCTCGATACGGACAGTCTGCGCAGTATCGGCAACCGGTTCAACTGCTAACGCAGACATGGCAATACAAACCCCAACACAAGCTGTGATTAAAAATTTAAAAAAGTTGATAGCCACAGATATTCTCAATAAATTAAGTAGGTTGTAGATAAATTACAGATGCGAAATTCTTCATGGTCCAGTTCCATTGTGATTTAGCTAACAAAAATCTGGTGTGGACAAACATGCTGGCACGGATCTAATGTGTAATATTAAAACTCAACTGTAAAAGAAATATTTTTTTAAGGATAAAATTGTAACAATTTGTTTCAACGAGGGCGCAACTACACAATTCTTTACAGTTCAAACTTAAAGTTAGCTTTATGATACCTGCCATGGATAACATACAACGAATTCTAATTATTGACGATGATTCTCGCTTACGCTCGTTGTTACTCCGCTATCTGGGTGAACAAGGCTTTGCAGTAAAAACAGTCGTCGATGGTAGCGAGATGGATAAGGCCTTAGCACTCAATCGTTACCATCTTTTGGTATTAGATCTGATGCTGCCCACTGAAGACGGATTATCTATTTTGCGACGCCTGCGCGGAGCAGGAGAAAACGTTCCGGTAATTTTACTTACCGCCAAGGGCGACGAAATAGATCGCATTATCGGATTAGAAATGGGAGCGGATGATTATCTTCCCAAACCGTTTAATCCACGCGAGTTAGTAGCACGCATTCATGCAGTGCTGCGCCGCAAAGGAACACAGCCGATTGGCGCGCCGCAAACCGAAGAAAAAACAATCACATTCGGCATTTGTGAATTAAATTTGGCGACGCGTGCATTAAGCAAAGCAGGTAAAGCAATCACGCTCACGACGGGCGAATTTGCATTGCTCAAGGTACTTGTCACCCATCCTCGTCATCCTTTATCACGCGACAAACTCATGGATCTGGCGCGTGGTCGTAACCATGATCCATTCGACCGCGCAATAGACGTGCAAATTTCTCGACTGCGTAAGCTCATTGAAGAAGACCTTGCACACCCACGTTTCATTCAGACAATTTGGGGACATGGTTATGTATTTGTGCCAGACGGAATAAAGTCTTGATTAGTTTTCCAAAAACGTTATTGGCACGTGCTTTTTTACTCATCATGGTGCTGATCATCCTGTCTTTAACGGCAGCTCTGGCAATTTTCAATCAAGTCGAACGTGAACCGCATGCACAACAGATGGCGCAGCTGGTTGTGTCGGTAATCAATCTCACCCGCGCTGCCGTGCTCTCCGCCGCTCCGGAATGGCGCTCCGCACTACTCGACGAATTGGCGGATGTAGAAAAATTGCATGTACAAATAGCAGACAAAAGTGATGTGCTCAAACCCTTGCCAACCCATCCTCTTGAATTGCATTTAATGATGCAAAAAGTACGCAAGAGTTTGGGTAAGAACACCCGTTTTGCTGCCGAACATAATGGTGTGAAAGCTGTGTGGGTAAGCTTTTTCATTGGCAATGAAGAATTCTGGGTGGCATTACCCAAAGAACACATCGAACATCCGGTATCGCAAGTATTATTAATATGGGGCAGCTTGGTTTTTGGCTTGGCCTTACTTGGTGCTTACTTTATTGCGCGTCAGGTAGCGTATCCCTTACAGCAACTTGCACAAGCGGCACAAAAAGTAGGCCAGGGTGCTGCCCTACAGCCATTACCAGAACGAGGCGCGCATGAAATCGTTGCGGTAACACGCGCCTTTAATCAGATGTCCGCCGATCTCACCGCGAACGAACGTGAACGCGCGTTGGTGTTGGCAGGCATCTCGCATGACCTACGTACTCCTTTGACGCGTGTGCGACTGGCCGCTGAATTTATCGCCGAGGAATCCCTACGTGAGGGACTGGCCGCTGACGTTGAACAGATGAATGCAGTCATTCAGCAATTCCTTGACTATGCGCGCCTGGATGAAGATGAAGTTGTTATTCAACTGAATATAAAATCTCTGGTGCGCGAAGTTGCCGAGCGATTTAAACAACAAGCAAAATCCCTTACGCTCGAACTGCATAATGTACCTACGCTGCAAGTCAGACCATTATTGTTGAAACGCGCGCTTTCCAACCTGCTGGATAATGCTATCAAACATGGTGGCGGCAATATTACTTTACAGCTCAAACAAGAAGAAAACCAAGTCAATCTCACAATAACGGATCGCGGTACGGGTATTCCTGCTGCGCAACACGAAGCAATCAAGCGACCTTTCGCCCGCTTGGAAACCTCACGCAGCAATGTCACCGGAACAGGATTGGGATTAGCAATTGTTGAGCGTGCGGCCCGCTTGCATGGTGGCGAATTTCGTTTGAGAGATAGCGCAGAGGGTGGATTGATAGCTCAACTAATTTTGCCTTGCGCCTGACGTTCGTTATGATTAATGACTCTTATTTAATCGCCGTATGAACTGTTCTTTCTGTCAAAATATTTATGTGTCCAATTGCAGCCCTACTGGAGCTGAATGTCTAAACTGGGTTCTATTAACTTCGACGGATCAGAACACTATCACTAGTATCGAATCCCAAACGCCAGCCTCATCATATTGCTGGCAGTAAAGTTTGCTTTGGGGTCCCAGGCGAGACGAACGAACCACGGTTGCTGATCGTAGGTCAGCGTTACACCTGTGCCGTGAAAAAACTCGGCATCTGAATCACTACGGCCTGCGCGCCGAAATAAGTCAACCGTCAGTCGAGACTGTTTGCCTGTTTGTCTGCGCAATACCAGGTGCGTAACACGTTGTTCGGTTTTAAGTCGGTCATCGTGAACTTGATACAGGGTTACCAAGCCGGCGTCATCCGGGTGCCATCCAGCGCCGAGCAATGTCGAGTCGTTTGGATCAAAGTTGAGATTGTAATAGGGTTTAAGATTGGTCCGCCCAAAACCAAGCAGCCCGAAGTAAGGTGCTTGTTTGCCATTGCTTAACTCCACGGTGGCGCTAGCGCCCAAGAATCCGCGCGACGCATACTGCCCTGAAACAATGATTCTTCCAAAAGACAAAGGGGATTGGCGTTCATAGCCAATGCGCATCTGTTGAAATTCAGTACCTCGCTGGTACTGACCGATCCAGAAAACATCCTCTTCCCGGTTGCCACGTAAATTGATGTCCGCCGCTGAACGGCCTGCGGTCTCATGGTAAAAGTTTGGAGTCAATTTCCAAGCGATTGCATGTTCCACGCTGACCGGGTCGTTGGGCTCAATATCAGCCCGGTCTTAAATGGCTTGGGTTGGAGAGGATAGCAATGTAGCAATTGCCGCGACTAACACTGCTTTCCTGCACGATAACCAGCCCATTATTTACTGGATCAGCCCAGCTTTTTCAGACTGCACCGGACTGATATGAAATTCAGTCGCATACCTTAAAGTTTTTCTGCTGGCAATCATTTGCCATTTTCTGTGCTTTTGTGACTTGCTGTAATGTCATTTGCTTTGAAACGATCTCGCGACTCTTTGCTGCTTCCCCGTATCCAAGACCTGAACTCAGATTGAACCACATGTGTGCACGAACATAATCCAGGGCAACACCTTTTCCTTCCCCATACATTTCGCCTAAATTGTATTGCGCATGCGCATTCTCCTGCATTGCCGCCAGACGATACCATTTTACGGCTTCAGCGTAATCTTGCGGAACACCCTGCCCTATCTTATAACTCACCCCGAGGTTGTATTGCGCTTCTGCTTGCCCTTGGGCAGCTGCTAAACGCCACCACTTGACTGCTTGTGTGGCATCCTGCACAACACCTTGCCCTTTATCATACATATAGCCAAGATTGAATTGCGCCAGATTATCTCCCTGTATCGCAGCCAGACGATACCATTTGGCAGCTTCAAGGTAGTCTTGCGGAACGCTTTGCCCACTGTAATACATCAAACCAAGGTTGTTTTGCGCATGTGCATTCCCTTGCTCTGCTGCTAACCGGTACCACCTGACAGCCTCAGCGTAGTCCTGCGGGACGCCTTGTCCTTTCATATAACTCACGCCGAGATTAAATTGTGCTTCCGATTGCCCTTGTGCGGCTGCTAATCGCCACCATTTGAGTGCCTCTGTAGAATCCTGCACAAGGCCTTGCCCGTTGGCATACTTCAAGCCTAGATCGTATTGCGCATTCGCATTTTCCTGTGCTGCGGCCAGACGATACCATTTCACTGCTTCAGCATAGTCCTGCGCAACACCTTGCCCTTTGTCATACAAATAGCCAAGATTGAATTGCGCATTCGCGTTCCCTTGCGCTGCAGCCAGACGGTACCACTTCACGGCATCTACATAATCCTGTGCAACACCTTGCCCATTTGCATATTTCAAACCAAGCTCGTATTGAGCATTCACATTCCCTTGTATTGCAGCCAGGCGATACCATTTCACGGCTTCTGCGTAGTCCTGTGCAGCACCTTGTCCGTTGGCATACTTAAAACCAAGATTCAATTGCGCATTCAAATTTCCCTGTGCTGCAGCCAGGCGATACCACCTGACTGCCTCAGCATAATCTTGTGGGGCGCCTCGCCCTTCGTCATACATCACGCCAAGATTATATTGCGCCAGCATATCCCCTTGAGCTGCTGCCAGGCGCCACCATTTAAGTGCTTCCGTGTAATCCTGCACAACGCCTTGTCCGTTGGCATAGCTCGAACCAAGATTATATTGTGCATCTGTGTTTCCCTGCGCCGCAGCTAGCCTGTACCATTTCACGGCTTCTGCATAATCCTGTGCAACACCTTGCCCGTTTTTATACCAATGACCGAGAATTATTGGCGCCCTCGCATCTCCATGCGTTGCAGCTAGTCGATACCATTTCACTGCTTCTGTGTGATCCTGGGAAATACCCATTCCTTTTTCATACATCAAGCCGAGATCGTATTCTGCATGCGCATTACCCTGGGCCGCTGCTAATCGATACCATTTAATTGCTTCAGCGTAGTTATGCGTAACGCCCTTCCCTTGGCTATACATATAGCCCAGATTAAATTGCGCTTTCGCATTTCCCTGCGCTGCAGCCAGACGGTACCACTTTATAGCAGCTATGTAGTCACCACGTTTATAGGAAGCCAAGCCATCTTCGAATATAGACGCCCACGCCATCCCAACATTCAACAGTAACGCAGTCAATATACAGAATAGTAGTCGTTTCATTGGTCACCTTATTGTGCAACAGCGAAGGGTGGCTTAAGTCAATAGATGGCAGCGAGCGGGAAAGCTCGCCAGAGATTAGGAAACTTTGAATTTTAAATACAAAAGAGACTGCTAAGTTTGCAGCCCTTTTGTGCGCTATGCCTTAAAATTATTTGGCGGCAGCGTCTTTTTCACACTTTTTCAAAAAGCTGTTCTTAGCTGCTCCGGCCAATTTTTTCTCAGTGGCTTGAATGTCGCAGGCGGTAAGTACAAGATCCTTATTACATTTTTTCAAGAAACTGTTCTTGGCGGCGCCAGCCAGTTTCTTTTCAGCTGCCTTATCATCGCAACTACTGTCAGCAGCGAAAGTCATGTTGGCGGCAAACAGACTCAATACAACAATAATCGCAAGCTTCTTCATCGACGGCCTCCTCAGGTTGTTGAACTTATGCACAGAATTAATCATTGATTTATAACCTTACCGGAACATGACAAGCATCACAAGAGGCAGATTACCGCACAACAAGTTCCAGATATCACAGCGTGCTTTATCGAACAGACAATATTTAGCGGGCCATCAACCAAGAGTTTTTTGACCAAAACCGCATTGCAATAATAGTCTTTGTAGCAATCACACCTCGTGCAGTACACCATCCATCAAGCGAAGCTGGCGCTGCATTTTTCCTGCTAATTCCAAGTCATGGGTAACGACAATGAAACTGGTATTAAGCCTGGAGTTAAGTTCTTGCATTAGTTCAAATAATGCTTGCGCACTGGCGCGATCAAGATTTCCGGTAGGTTCGTCTGCTAATACGCAGGCTGGCTCGGTGACAAGTGCGCGTGCTACGGCGACACGCTGGCGTTCACCACCAGAAAGTTCGGCGGGTAAATGCTCTGTACGGTGTGCGAGACCTACCAGCCCGAGCATACGGGCGGCGATCGGATCTGTTTCACTGCGCTTCATGCCACGAATAAGTAATGGCATGGCAACATTTTCCAGCGCGGTGAATTCTGCTAGCAGATGATGGAACTGGTACACAAAACCCAGCGCCTGGTTACGCAGCGTGCCACGCTCTGCTTCATTCATGGCTTGCACATCATGGCCAAGAATGGCGACGCTGCCGCTGCTGGCCTTGTCCAATCCACCGAGCAAGTGAAGCAAAGTACTTTTGCCAGAGCCAGAACTACCTACGATAGCGATACGTTCACCGCGCATGACATCAATGTTAACGCCGGTAAGCACGGGCACATTGAGTTTTCCTTGGACAAAGGTTTTGCATAAATTGCGGCATGAAATGACCATCTCACTCATAGCGTAGCGCCTCCGCCGGTTGTGTCCTGGAGGCACGCCAACTTGGATAGAGTGTCGCGAACAGGCTGATGAGGAAGGAAAAGCATGCCACGACCAACACATCGTCGCGCTGTAAATCGGAGGGTAGCTCGTTGATGAAATACACTTCCTTGGAAAGAAAGTGCATGCCCAACAGTCGTTCTATAAAAGGAACCACAGTATCGATGTTGAGGCTTAACAGTATACCTCCTCCAACGCCGAATACTGAACCGATCAGTCCAATCAGAGCGCCTTGCACAATGAAAATTTTCATAATACTGGCAGGCGAGGCACCGAGCGTGCGCAGAATGGCGATGTCGGCTTGTTTGTCAGTAACCGCCATGACCAGTGTGGAGACAATGTTGAATGCAGCTACCGCCACGATGAGTGAAAGAATGATAAACATCATTTTTTTTTCGATCTGCACCGCGCGGAAATAATTAGAGTGCTGGCGCGTCCAGTCACTAACGTATGTATTGCGCGGCAAGGCGCGTTGTATCTCAACGGCTACTTGAGGAGCCAAATCCAGATCATTCAAACGTGCGCTGATACCGCTTATCGCACTCCCCATTTGATAGAGCTTCTGCGCGTCATTCAGATGAATCAAAGCGAGCGTATTGTCATAGGGTGCCATACCGATCTCGAAAATACCGACTACGCGGAATTGCTTGAGGCGCGGTACCATTCCAGCAGGCGTGATCTGCCCTTGGGGAGAGATGAGTAGTACCTTGTCGTTCAGATGCACACCGAGTGTGCGCGCCAAGTCTGAACCCAACACTATACCGAAACCACCTTCCTGCAACGCTTCCAGCGAACCAGCTTTCATCTTGTCAGAGAGATCTATTACCTTGCTTTCATGCTGCGGCAAAATACCGCGCACCAGTACGCCCTGTACGTTTTGATCAAACGAGATCATGCCTTGCCCATTCACAAAAGGCGCGGCAGCGGCCACTTGCGGATATTTTGCCGTGAGCTGTAAGGTAGGTTGCCAATCGACCATATAGTTTCCCTCTTCACTGATTTGCAGGTGGGGCGCGATACCTAGAATACGTGTACGAATTTCTTTTTGAAAACCGTTCATCACCGACAGCACTACAATCAGTGCGGCCACGCCCAAGGCCATACCCAGCATGGAAATAAGCGAAATAAAGGAAATAAAATGATTGCGCCGCTTGGCACGGGTGTAACGCAGACCAATAAAAAGTTCGTAAGGACGCAAAGTGAAGAGCTCAAAATGAAATGGGCGCTAGTTTGCCACAAGAGCGTTCTCTGTGGGATGGTAAACTGACGCGTACAAAAATACTTCACGACTGTCGTTCTAGGCATCCCTATACGAATTTAAAGATACAAGGGCTTTCTTGATTGGATATTTAGGTGACCACAATACGCTGATTAAGTAATTTCGGACTAATGCAACATGAAAAATGTAGACATCGTTATCCTTGATTTATTCTTGCCGCAAGAAATTTCTGTTGATGCTTGTACCGGCCTATCCTTGCCTGTTCTGGAGAAAATGCTGGCGCGTGGCAAATTTGAATTGTTGCCATCAAAAATTTATTCAACAGGTACGTTGGAAGAATGGCTATGCCGAACGTTTGGTGTCTCACGACAATTGGACGAACCCATCGCACCGGTTACCTTAATAGCGGACGGAATGCAGCCAGGCACAGGCTACTGGTTACGAGCTGATCCAGTGCATTTGCAAATACAGCGCACGCAGTTGTTTTTGCATCCAGATGTACCATTAAATGCAGATGAAGCAGCTCAACTGTGTACCAGTTTGAATACACATTTTGCTGCTGAAGGTTTACGTTTTTTTTCGCCTCATCCACAGCGCTGGTATCTACAGATGAAAAACGTTCCAGACATCGTGACACGTCCCCTGTCACAGGTGGCAAGCAGGAATGTACAAACGTATTTACCGAAAGGACAGGATGCATTGCGTTGGCATAAAGTTTTTAACGAAATCCAGATGCTTTTTTTCGAACATGCGGTTAATCAGACGCGCGAGGCACGAGGGGATTTGCCCATAAACAGTCTATGGCTGTGGGGGGGAGGACAGGCAGTGGAACAATTGGCACGGCCTTATACGAAAGTTTGTGGCGACAGTTTTTTGGCCGAGGCTTTCGCACAGGCGGCAGGCATTCCTCATCAGAGATTGCCGGATGATTTGGCCCAGCATGTTGATGATAATGAAGGTGATATGCTAATCGTCTGGGAAAGTTTGCGTCGCCCCTTCCAGCAAGGCGACCTGCATACCTGGCGCGATTCGGTGCAATGTCTGGAGCAGAATTATATTGCACCATTGTGGAAAGCATTGCGCAACGGGCACATCAAGCAGTTAAGCTTAAATATATTGAATGCAGGCATTCCCAAGCGATTGGTATTGACGCGCAGTGCGGTGTGGAAGCCGTGGCGTTTGTCCAAATCCTTAGCGCAGTATGCGTTGTCGTAGCGCCAATAACCAGACTGCAACTTTCCACTAAGTAAACACCGAACAAGCACACGCGACGCGATGACATGAGCGATACGGCTCAATCAACGCGCATAGCTCCGCTCATGGCATCAGTGTCTCCATTCGCGCCAGAAACTCCGCTTTGCACGTCGAGCGCGCGCGTTTCCGAATCCCCTCGTCGCCATGCTCATTTGTTTTATGTTCGTCTGCACCCCGATAATTCTATTCAGAGCAATATGACATGCAGCTACCGCAAATGACAGGCTTATAGTGCGTTTCCCTAAATCTTAAATAAATCATCTCCTGCGAATCCAAAGCCTACCGCTGACACCCTCCAAAAAATTGGACAACATCGCAAAAACCACTTGCTCGCGTCAAAGCTGACGCTTTTAACTATCTATTAAATATAGAAGCAAGCTTATTGCACCCATCAGCTGGACTTATAAACATTCATGGTGAATTACTGCGGAAATCAGCTGCTAATCTTAGCTTAGCCAGTCCGTTAGATATTCTACAATGAGCACCATTCTGATAATACTCAACAATATCTGATGTAATTTTTAATTAAAATTATGACTAATCACAACACTCCTTCTCAAATCGCACGAATAACCCTAAGTACCTTGGCCGCACGCAAGATCGCTCCAACACCGGATAATTATGCGCGCCTGTATCTGGAAATTAGCGGCAAACCCGATGCCAATAGTGCAGGCCAAACTTTGACATCAGAGACACAGCTTTTGCAAAAATCAACCGACGACAAATTAAAACTGGTGTGGTCAAACCTGATCCGTGATCTACTCACACAAATAGAAGCTTCGCATAAGGGCATCACTATTTCACGTAAAAAACAAAGCGTTTTAACCGTACTAAATAGATTCAGCACTGATTCCAGTGTCTTGTTTACGAAATTGCAGAATCTAATAGGTTCCTGGAAAGAAACAACTTCATCTAACCCTAACGAGTTAATCCCGGAAAAACTGGAATCTGAAGTAAAAAATGACATTTTTTCACCTGCCACAGTAAACGCTAATAACATTATTCACACTAATACTCCTGACGTGGCTATCAGTACCACAACAAATATTGAATTAGTCGAACAATTGCGCGAATTGCTGGCACAGTCTCTTGAAAGCATACACAACGAAGATCCCGATTTAAAAAATGAAATTCAGGCACTGGCTCAACAAACACGCGACACCAACAATTATGATCAAGCAAATAAACTGAATAAGCAACTTCGCAAACTCTGGGTCAAGCTGGAATTACGCGACAAAGACAATTTAAAAATTCAGGCAGGATTAATGCGCCTATTTCGCTTATTAGTGGAAAACGTCAGCGAACTAGTAACGGAAGACAAGTGGCTGCACGACCAAATTATTAACCTACAGGAAATCATCGAGAACCCCATTAGTAAACACACAATCGCCACTGCGGAACGCAACCTACGGAGCACGATCATTAAGCAAGGTTTGCTGAAACAAAACATGATCGATGCCAAGACCACGCTTAAAAGTTTGATGACCACCTTCATCGATCGCCTGAGCGAAATGACCGATAGTACTGGGGCATATCACACTAAAATTGAAGGTTATAGCCTGAAAATCGGACAAACAGATAATCTAACCGAACTAAGCCACATCCTGGGTGACATCATGCAAGATACCCGCGTCATCCAAGCTGTCTCAATGCGCTCACATGAAGAGTTGGTCAGCACACAAAAACAAGCACACATTGCCGAAGAACGTGTCAAACAACTGGAGCAAGAACTGGAAAAAGTAAGCGAATTAGTACGTGAAGATCAACTGACCGGAGCACTCAACCGGCGCGGACTCGATGAAGTACTGGATCGCGAAATAAAACGCGCGGACCGCCAACAAACACCCATCAGCCTTGCGCTGCTCGACATTGATAACTTTAAACAGCTTAACGACTCTTTAGGCCATCAAACCGGCGACCAGGCACTAGTGCACTTAATCCAGGTAATTAAAAATGCGCTTCGCCCGACCGATGAAGTAGCGCGTTATGGTGGCGAAGAATTCCTGATTATCTTGATAGATACTAGCCTGGAAGATGCAATGGCGACCATAACTCGCCTGCAGCGCGAGCTCACCAAAAATCTTTTTTTACACAACAATAACCGACAGCTAATTACCTTTAGCGCCGGAGTTGCGCTACACGCTAGCGGCGAAGACCCTGAATCAACAATCGGGCGAGCAGACCAAGCCATGTACAAAGCCAAACGAGCCGGTAAAAATCGGGTATTTGCGGCTGATTAATGAAAAAGTGTGATTCAGATTTAGGGACACCAATATGCGATTAATTTTAAATTAAGCGATAAAAAACAGAATTTTATTCATCATCAGACACATCTATCAGAGATCAATTGTAATGAACGCTTGTATGCGTCATACAAAAAAACAAACATGCACTAAAGTTTTCCTGGCCCTTTCCGTTAACTGTAATAACCGAGGTTGATGAGCCTAAAAAATCTGGCCAGCCAAAGTAAATGGCAATCACGCCGTACAACAAACACAGTTAAAGGAGTATTAAAATGCCCTCATTCATTAATACCAATATTTCATCCCTAAATGCGCAACGCAATCTGAATGCATCACAAAGTGTGCTACAAACTTCCTTGCAACGTTTATCTTCTGGCTTGCGTATCAACGGCGCCAAAGACGACGCAGCGGGGCTAGCGATTTCGAACCGTATGACTTCACAAATTAACGGTAACACCCAGGCCGCACGTAACGCCAACGACGGTATCTCCTTGGCACAAACAGCTGAAGGCGATTTGTCACAAATCGGTGCCAACTTACAGCGGATGCGTGACTTGGCAATTCAATCAGCCAATAGTACCAATTCCGTGTCTGACCGTGCCGCCCTGAATAGCGAATTACAATCGCTAAGCGCTGAGATCGACCGTGTAGCACAAAACTCCTCATTTAACGGCGTAAAGTTGTTGGATGGTACATTTACTGCACAGAACTTCCAAGTCGGCGCAGGTGCAACTGTTAACGACCAAATCGCGATCAACACGATCTCCAGCGCACGTATCGCACAACTGGGTAGCGCTGGAGCAACAACTGCGGCCACCGTAACCGGAGCAGCCACAACAGCCGCGCTTGTTGCTGGTGATGTCACGCTCAACGGTTTCCAAATAGGCGCATCAAATGTCGGTGCATTACCCGGCCAAAGTGCCGCCAGTGCCTATTCCATCGCAGCAGCCATCAATGTCGTTTCCCCTCAGTCAGGTGTTACTGCAACAGCAAATACAACCGTTCTCACAGGCGCTGCAGCAACGGTATTTACTGGCGTTACTGCAGCTAACAGTTTCAGTGTAAACGGCATCTCGGTTGGCGCAATTGCTGGCGGTGGTACGGCCGCAGGTCAAGGTGCCAACGTTGCGGCAGCCATCAACTCCGTTTCTAGTCAATCCGGGGTAACAGCAACAGCAGATGCGTCCACTGGAGTGGTTAGCCTATCAGCTGTAGATGGACGTGACATCAGTCTGCTAGCACTAGGTACGACCGCTGCTGCTACTGCTTTAACAACTTTTGGTTTGGTAACCGGTGACGTTGTAGGCCCAGTTGCCGCTGTTACGACCCACGGCACAATCACGCTGAACAGCACCAATGCAGCGGGCATAGTGCAGGGCGGCGGCAATGCAGCAAATGCCGGACTTACCGCTGCCGGACTTGTCACAGCAGCCACTACCGTCTCCTCGGTTTCCTCCATCTCGGGAATAGACATTTCAACTGCAGCAGGTGCGACTAAATCATTAGCTGTTCTTGACGGTGCACTGGTTTCAATCAATAGCTCACGCGCTTCATTGGGTGCTTTTCAAAACCGTTTCGCATCGGTGGTAACCAGTCTTCAAACCACTACCGAGAATTTGACTGCATCACGCAGCCGTATCGTGGATACTGATTTTGCTGCCGAAACTGCTTCATTATCCCGCAGTCAGATCTTGCAACAAGCCGGTACAGCGATGTTAGCGCAAGCGAACCAGATCCCGAACGGAGTATTGGCGCTGTTGAGATAAGTTAGTTAGCTACACAAATCTAGCCGAAGAGATTCGGCTAGATTTATAAGAGTCAGGAGAAGCAAAATGCTCATCCCAAACATAAGCAGCATAACTCAGGCTCAACAGCCTGCTAATCTTAAAGACGACAGGGTCGCCAGTAATGGCGAGTCTGGTGTGGTTATTCCCACGCCTAATGTCCCCTTGGAGTTACCTGAAATTGCAACACAGCAAATCACCAAACAACAAACTTCCACAGCACAATTGAAAAGTGCGGTAGACAACATCAATCAAATACTACAGCAAGCTAATAAAGACGTTGAATTCAGCGTAGATGATAGCACCAAAAAATCGATAATTAAGGTGGTCGACTCGACCACCGGCAATCTGATTCGTCAATTTCCTTCTGAAGAAGGACTATCAGTTACTCGTGCAATAGACCGCATTCAAAATGGCTTATTGTTGACAGACAAGGCCTAGGAGACAATCAGAATGGTGACTAGCACCGCATCTGCAACGACAGGCACAAGCATCGACGTCAACAGCATTGTCAGTCAGTTGATGACGGTGGAACAACAACCCATTACCAAACTGAATGCAAAAGAAGCCAGCTATCAGGCCAAACTTTCCGCCTTTGGGACGATCAAAAGTGCCTTGGCAACCTTCCAAACTGCCTTGCAAGGACTAAGTAGTGCCAGCAAATTTCAAACGGTCAATGCAACCCCTTCCGACGCAACTGTTTTTTCCGCCACCGCTGCCAGCACTGCAATAGCTGGCTCTTATTCTTTGGATATTACTAGTTTAGCCCAGGCACAAAAATTAGTTGCCGCAGGGCAAACCAGCAGCACCGCTGCAATCGGCGCAGGTGCTGCAACTACAGTGACGTTTGATTTTGGTTCCATCAGCGGTGGTACCTTCAGTACCGTGACCGGAGCTTATACCGGTGCAGCGTTTACCAGTAATGGTAACGCTACCAAAAGCATCACTATAGACAGCACTAATAACTCGCTACAGGGTATCCGTGATGCTATCAATGCCGGCAAGATGGGCGTAACAGCCACCATCATCAATGATGGTAGTGGTACCCCCTATCGTCTTGCTCTGTCTTCGGATAACAATGGTGCGAACAATAGCCTCAAGATCAGCGTAACGGGCGACTCTGCAGTAAGCAATCTGCTGGCAAACGATCCGGCTGACGTACAACAGCTCGCCGAGACTGTTACTGCTCAGAATGCCAACTTCAAGGTGAATGGCGTAGCGGTGAGCAAAAGCTCCAACACCGTTTTTGACGTAATTCCAGGGGTGACTCTTAACCTGAACAAGATCACTACTTCAGCTACAAACCTGACGATAGCACGCGACACCACTGCAATCAGTAACTCTATCTCTGGATTCGTTAAAGCTTACAACGATTTATCCTCTACACTAACAACCGTATCGGCTTACAATCCTGCAACCAAAACAAGTGCCTTATTACAAGGCGATAGCACAGTACGCTCCCTGCAATCACAATTGCGCGCCGCACTAACCACTACCATTACAGGTACTTCTGGCGCATTGACCACACTTTCGCAAGTAGGCGTTTCTTTCCAAAAAGACGGCTCACTGGCTCTAGATAACACCAAACTTGGCAACGCAATCTCTAACAACTTTAACGACATTGCCAGTTTATTTGCTGCAGTAGGCAATACCACAGATAGCCTAGTCAACTTTAATTCTGCGAGCAGTGCCAGCAAACCGGGAAACTATGCGGTGAACATTAGCCAATTGGCTACACGAGGCACAGCCGTTGGATCAGTCGCCGCCAATACCACCATCACTGCGGCCACCAATGACACATTAAATTTTACCATCAACGGGATTAGCACCTCTGTAACTTTGACTGCTGCTACCTATACTCCACAGTCGTTAGCAGCCGAGCTGCAATCGAAAATCAACAGCGCGAGCGAGCTGTCCGGAGCGGGAGTTTCGGTTGCTGTCACTCAAAATTCAGGTGTTTTTTCGGTAACCGCAACCAATTACGGTTCTGGCTCCAGTGTCGCCATCACAGGTGGCAACGGGGTGCTTGATTTAATGGGCGGTACACCAATACAAACAGACGGAGTAAATGTAGCCGGCACCATTGGAGGGATCACTGCAACCGGCTCTGGTCAAATTCTAACCGCAACCAGCGGCGACCCTCAAGATTTAAGCATCAGCATCAACGGCGGAGTATTGGGCGCGCGCGGCACGTTGAATTACTCCCAAGGCTATGCCTACTCACTGAATAAATGGTCAGCCTCCATTCTTGCTGGCGATGGCGTTCTAGTGGGCCGTACCAATGGTATCAACAAATCCATTGCAGACATCGGCAACCAACGCACCACATTACAGGCGCGGCTGGTCGGCATCGAGCAACGCTATCGCATGCAGTATAGTGCGTTGGATGCCATGTTAACCAGCATGAACCAAACCAGTACATACCTGACCCAACAACTTGCCAATTTGCCAACATTTTAAGTAGGAGAAAATCATGAACACGATGGCTGCAATCAAAACCTATAACAAAGTGAGGATCGAATCCAGTGTCGCGGCCGCAGACCCCCACCAATTAATTTTGATGTTATTTCAAGGCGCATTGTTGGCTATTGTTAATGCAAAGAATGCAATGTTACGTAAAGATATTCCTACCAAAGGTGCTGCCATTTCCCAAGCCATTCTGATCATTGATGATGGTCTGAAAGCCAGCCTGAACAAAGACGTGGGCGGCGAATTAGCGTACAACCTCGCAGCCTTATATGACTACATGACCAACCGCCTCCTAACTGCTAACTTGAAAAATGACGAGATCGCCCTGGATGAAGTTGCTCGCCTATTGAATGACCTAAAAGGTGCTTGGGAAAGCATACGCCCAGACACCACATCCACCTTACCTGCTTCACCAATCATTGCACAACAACAGGCACTCCCCGCTGTTAAACCACAAACAGTCAACGTCCAATCAACAATTTCTACCTCCCTGCAATCAGCAACCGTCAGGCATGCCATGTCAGCTTATGGCGGTGTATAAGGTGTGACCAAAACCTGTCCACCATAACTTCGCTCTAACGCATTACGATAGATCGAATAGAAAATCCTAGAGTCTAATTAAAGTTTTCTAAACACTAACCGATTCCGTGAATGACAATGTCTGGTTATACCAGCTAAATAAACAAATCGAAATGGTCAACAACACAATTATGCAACCAACCAAAATTAAAGGATGTAGGCCATGAATCTACTTATCGAAAATTACGAATTGCTTTCATCTATTACTGCCCAGATGCGCGTAGCCGCTACAGATGGCCAATGGGATAAATTGGTAGAATTGGAAAAACAATGTAGCCAACATGTGGCAATTATGAAAGCTCAAGATATAGGCATCCCACCTAACGAGAGTACACGATTGCGTAAAGTGGCGTTGATCCGTAAAATTCTTGAAGACGATGCGGAAATTCGTAACCATACTGAACCGTGGGTTGAACAATTACAGCACATCATACATAGCACCGGACAAGAACGCCGTTTGCAACAGACCTACTTCAACGAATATTAATAACTTAGAATGCATGCAGGCAATAACCCTGCTTCAGAAAAATGGGCAATACTGTAGCACTCTGCATAACACGTTAAATGCACATGCTGCCTGTCAAACTCCTGAATACAATCAAAGTACTCGCGCAAGCACAAAAAACGCTTCCGACAGCTGCTACTGACACTGCCCCTAAAACGGGGCAGTTCGAACCGGGACAGAAAATTCAGGGCATGGTACAAAATCAAGTATCTCACGGTTTATTCAATGTTCGTGTTGGCGAACAACTTACTCAAATGTTGCTTCCAGATTTTATTCAAAGTGGCGACACGATCAAATTGCAAGTCATCGCCACCACTCCCCGCCTGACCTTTAGCATGTCCGCTTCAAACAACCCGTTATCCACACAAGAACAATTAAGTTCGGTATCACGGTTGCTATCTGCTTTATCACAGCAACCGCGAGAGCAAATTGATATGCGTGCGATGAAAAGTTCACCACTATGGACAACACCCCAAACCACGCAAAGTGGGCAGCTGGCCGGACTGCTGCACGATGCTTTGAGTAACAGTGGTCTATTCTATGAATCACATCAAGTTCAATGGCTGGAAGGCATGCGCAGCACTTCGCAACTTCTTCAAGAACCCCAGAATTCCGCAACAGCAAACTCTTCAACAAACGTTAAAGCATTATCTTTGCCGGACGTTAACCTATCCTCTACACGCCAATTGAATACGGCAGCCTCAGCAGAAGGGAAAACTCCATTAATTCCTCACCATTTACAGCCACTCGTACAGCAACAAATCACCGCACTGGAAACACAGCAGGTCTTATGGCAAGGTAACATCTGGCCAAACCAAGCAATGCAATGGGAAATCCACGAACACGCTTCACACACTCCTGCAACAGATAACCAGCGGCAATGGACTACACAAATCCACCTTGACTTACCCAACCTGGGTATGGTCTCTGCCACATTAAGTTTCAATAATGCAGGCCTACACTTAACACTGACTGCCAGTTCCTCGACGACACTTACTGCGCTAGGCAATGCCAGTTCGCAACTAGTCGCTACCCTATCCGACTGTGGAATTCCAATTGTCAGTACAGTAATCACACAACATGAACCCACCCAATAAACGCCAGATTGCTGTCGCACTGGCTTATCATGATCATGAATCAGCCCCAAAGGTCGTAGCACAGGGTCGTGGCTTGATCGCACAGGCAATCATTAAACGCGCCAAAGAGCATGGCGTGTTTGTGCATGAATCAGAGGATCTTGTGGGATTACTTATGCAAGTTGAATTGGATCAGCACATCCCACCGCAACTTTATCTGGCTGTAGCAGAACTACTAGCTTGGCTATATCGCCTGGAGCATGGAGAAACTCCCGCTAAACCAGGTATGTAATTACAGAATATAATGATAATATCGCTGCCCTTTCTAATTTATGTAATTAAAATTTAATTAACTCAATATGTTATTACGCTTCATAATCATGGCAACAAAAACCTCTTGATTTAATCGTTTCAATTTAAGCATAACAAACCACCGTTTTAGTCTTACCAAAAATCTCGGAAATTTTTTAGAGATGTATTGATTTTAATTTTTAAATAGGTGCAGCATGGCCAAAGAAAAAGAAATTCCGTTAAAAATAGAACTAATTTCAGACGGTGAAGATAATGAGTTTCGCATACACTCAAACAAAGAAATTCAGTCGATACTCCGTGGTATTGTAAAGTCCGGCTCGCTCGCAGCACTTTATTATGACGATGAAAATGATTTCATTCTAACCAAGCTGCTTGATATTGACGAACAAAATGTGTGGCTGGATATCAGTCTTCGGGAAGCAGACAATCGACGTATTCTACCAAGCCATAAAATAATATTTGTCAGTTCATACCTGCAAGTAAAAGTACAGTTCGTAGCACACCACATCGAGAACACTTTATTCCGAAATAAAGAAGCTTTTTGTTTGCCGATGCCCAATAGCCTGTTGTACCTACAACGACGCGATTATTTCCGCTTAATTGTTCCTGTGAAAAAACCACTCATTTGTATCATTCCAACCAAGCCAAACGCACCCGCTCTCAAAAATAGCCCGACTATTATGGATATTAGTGGTGGTGGCATGGCACTGGAATGCCAAGAGAATGACACTGAGTTCCAACCAGGAAAAATTTATTCCGCCTGCCATATTCATCTGCCAAATGTTGGCATACTCTCTGCCACTATACTCGTGAAAAATATTTTTATTGTTACCATGCATAATGGAGAAGTGAAGAAACGTGCAGGCTGTAAATTCATCCACTTGAATGGTACGATGGCCATTTTGCTACAACGCTACCTTACAAATCTACAAAGTGAAAATCTCTCACATCGTTAATTCAATACTCGATTCAGTCGACCATGAAAAAATAAAACTGAAAGTTTCTATTAGCAATGACAATCAAATACTTGCGTTATTCAACTTCATGTTGTAATGGTACGATTTAATGACCTCAGCTCATAAGCAAGCTCAAGAAAAAATATCCGAGAAAATAACCACGCTGGAAGAAGCACGCCTTCAAATAGGCGATCTCGTTAACTTGCAAATTCTGGCCGACGGTTCTGATGAACGCTATTCAGCCAAATTAATCGGACTTTTCCATGGGCACAGCGTGCTTGTAACCACGCCGATGATCGACGGAAAATATGAATTGATGCGCGTTGGCCATACGTATATTCTAAGAGTATTTTCCGGCAGAAGTGCCTTTGCCTTTACGACGCATATACTCAAGAGCCTAAATACGCCCTATCCTTACCTGCATCTCGCCTATCCCCGGGAAGTTCGATCGCTGGTCGTGCGTAAAGGCGATCGTGCCAAAGTCAAATTGATATGCGCTATCACCAGTTACGACGAAGTTCAACTCCAGGAAGCTGGAACCATTATTAATATAAGCATTGACGGTGCGATGGTTGGAGTTAAAAAATTATTCGGACACAAAGGTGAGAAGGTTAGCATCAAGTTCAAAGTGGTCGCTAACAATGTCGAGGCTTTCCTAAAACTGGATGCCATTATTAAATCCGTTAATACACATCAGTTCAAGGACACCGATTTGCCATATCAACTCGGCCTCCAATTCGTAGGCATATCTACCGAAGACTCGATTCCTCTGCTAGCTTTTGTATATCACCAATTGATGGAACAATCATTATAGATCTGCCATACCCACGACAACGGCAATCTCGACGCCCTATCAAATCCATATTCAAGAACACTGACATAACAATGCTTTGCTGCTCGTGAACGCCCACCCCCATCACGTCTCGCCTGCCTATAAACACGGCGGTTGCCCCCACTTTTTGATGGAGGACAAGCCCCTGTTAATCTTAAACCTGCATATTCATAATATCGTTATAAGCAGCAATCACCTTGTTACGAACCTGTACAGTAGCCTGAAATGAAATATTCGCTTTTTGCATATCTATCATCACGTCGCTTAAACTAACTTTATCATTGCCCAGTACAAATTCTTTTTGCATGATTTCGGCGTGATTCTGCGCCTGGGCTACTCCATCCAGTGAAGATTTCAGTACATTGGCAAAATCCGTTTTTGCAGTTGTGTCGATTTTCGGTGCAGATCCGCCTTGTGCGACAGCCATTGCTGCGCGCATTTCGGCCAGTAAGCTATCCATTCCAGAAACATTCATGACTCACCTCTTCTATTGAAGCATGCACCTTATCACCTCCCCCTACTATATTAGCGCCAGAAAAGCAGCGGAATTCTCTCGCTTTTCACTGTACGACATCTGAAATGTCTGGTGATAATGCACAGCATGCGTTACTAGATTAATAATTTTTAAAGATGCATTCGCCTGTACAAAATTTTGTTATCTAATTGTGTTGACACAGTCTACGATATTTCATTTTTATTCAACAATCTATTAAGTACAAAATGCGGCAAATAAAATGGCAGAACTCAATCCAACCCCCACGCTGATACAAACCCTTGCAGGATTCAATAGCAAGCAAAGCATAGGGCTATTGGTCGCTACTGCGGCCATAATCGCGCTGGTTTTTGGCATGTGGACGTGGGGGAAAACGCCTGATTACCGTGTGTTATATGGCAATCTTTCCGATCGCGATGGTGGGGCGATCATCGAATCGCTGCAACAAATGAATGTACCTTATAAATTCGCTGAAGGCGGCGGCGCGCTACTGGTTCCCGCCGATCAAGTACATGAAGTGCGTCTGCGCATGGCTTCACAAGGTTTGCCAAAAGGAAGTTTGGCAGGATTCGAACTAATGGAAAACCAGAAGTTCGGCACCAGTCAATTTCTCGAACAAATGAATTACCAGCGTGCTTTGGAAGGCGAGTTAGCACGCTCGGTACAAACACTGGCTTCAGTGCAAAGCGCTCGCGTCCACTTGGCCATACCAAAACCAACTGTATTTGTAAAAGAACAACAGCAACCCGGTGCATCCGTGGTATTGGCACTGCATCCAGGCCGTACTCTGGATGGCAGCCAAATAAGCGGCATTGTGCATCTGATTTCCAGTAGCGTGCCAAATATGCCGGCCAAAAATGTTACCGTAGTTGACCAAACCGGCTCTCTGTTAAGCTCAGCCAAAGAAGGCAGTACCGGGCAGATGGATGCTACTCAAATTAATTACGTACGGCAGATTGAACAGGCCTATATCAGTCGTATTGAAGCCATCATCGCGCCATTAATCGGTGCTAGCAATGTACGTGCGCAAGTCACGGCAGACGTCGATTTCGCACAAACTGAACAAACCGCCGAAAGCTATAAACCCAACCAGGATCCAAAAGAGTCCACTTTACGTAGCCAGCAAACCATGGCTTCAACGAATGGCGGAAACCAAAATGCATCTGGCGTACCGGGTGCGTTATCGAATCAACCACCAGTCCCTGCCACCGCACCCATCGTCTCTCCGTCCAGCTCTGTGGCTGCTGCAACTGGTGGCGGTGTGACAAGTTCACTCAAAGAATCTACCGTCAATTATGAAGTGGATCGCACCATCCGCCACACCAAACTGCCTGTCGGCAGCATTAAGCGGTTATCAGTTGCAGTGGTGCTAAACAATCGCACCCTTACCGACAAAAATGGAAAGAAAAGCTCCAAACCGCTTAACGACAGCGAGAAGGAGCAAATCACCGCATTGGTGAAAGACGCTATGGGCTTCAATGCCAGCCGCGGTGACAGTCTGAACGTACTAAACAGCGCCTTCAATGTTGAAAAAGAAACGATAACGCCAGAAGAACCCTTCTGGAAACAACCAGACATGATCGCGTTAGCGAAGGACTTACTGAAGTATCTATTGATCACAGGCATCGGACTATACCTATTGTTCGGTGTTATTCGCCCAGCCTTCAGAAATTTTTCTGCCGCGTCTGTACCAGTCGTGGTGACTAAAACTGAAAATGCTCAGGAATTTGCAGCCCAGGAACGCAGCGCAGCGCAAAATGCAGCACAGCAGGCAACTAGCTCCTATGAAAATGATTTAGCAACTGCAAAAAAAATAGCGATAGAAGACCCCAAGATCGTGGCCTCAGTTGTTCAGGGATGGGTAAATAATGAGTGAGGCAGGCATAACTAAAAGCGCGATTCTGCTTATGACGCTGGGTGAAAAAGAAGCAGCAGAGGTGCTTAAATATCTTGAGCCAAGGGAGGTGCAGAAGATCAGTTCCGCAATGATAACGCTCAAAAATCTGACGCGCGAACAGGTTAGCAATGTTTTCGAAGAGTTTCACGAAATTGCTGCACAAAAAACCACTATCGGCATGGATGCAAGCGACTATATCCGCAGCATGCTGACCCAGGCACTGGGAGACGATAAGGCGGCAGGCTTGCTCGATCGCATCTTGCATAATAGTGATACCAGCGGTATTGAAAGTCTGAAGTGGATGGATGCGCCATCGGTCGCTGAATTGGTCTGCAACGAACACCCACAGATCATAGCCGCCATCTTGGTGCATCTTGAACCCGATATGGCTGCTGGCATCCTGGGTTTATTGACCGAACGTACGCGCAGCGACGTACTATTACGCATTGCCACGCTGGATGGTGTGCAGCCCACCGCACTGCGTGAATTGAACGATGTATTAACCAAGCTGTTGACTGGCAACGCGGTCAACAAGAAGCGCATCAAGGGTGGTGTTCGCACAGCAGCCAATATCCTCAACTTCATGGGCAGCGTGCAGGAAGGGGTCGTCATTGAAATAGTTCGCAGTCATGATGCCGACTTGGCGCAAAAAATCCTTGATGAAATGTTTGTCTTTGAAAATCTTTTGGACGTGGATGACCGCGGTATCCAGATTATTCTGCGTGAGGTTCAGTCCGAATCTTTAATTGTCGCACTCAAAGGCGCGAGCGAAGAGTTACGTGAAAAAATCTTCAAAAATATGTCACAACGTGCTGGTGATATGCTGCGCGAAGATTTGAGTGGGAAAGGTCCAGTCAAGGTCAGCGAAGTAGAAGCAGAACAAAAAGAAATTCTGAGAATAGTACACCGTCTTTCAGACGAAGGGCAGATTGCTCTAGGCGGCAAAGGAGGAGAAGAATCTTATGCCTGACGCTGTCACCCCCAAAGAACACCTAACCGCTTATCAGCGCTGGGAGTTGCCCGCCTTTGATATGGTGAAAGAAGCGGATACACCTCCCGCGATCGATTTGCCCACGGCAGCCCAGCTTGAAGATATACAGACACAAGCGCATGAAGAAGGCTATCAAGCTGGTTACGCCGAGGGTATGAAACAAGCCAGCACTGAAGCACAGCGCATAACGAACATACTGGAATCGCTAAATAAAGAGTTGCAGCAAGTGGATCAGCGGATCGCACAAGATTTGCTGAATCTGGCATTAGAAATTGCTAAACAGATGTTACAGCAAGCACTCAAAATAAAGCCTGAGCTGTTGCTAAATGTAGTGCGCGCAGCTATAAATGAGCTGCCATATTTCAATCAACATGCCCATCTTGTATTACATACTGACGATGCGGAACTACTGCGCACAAGCATGGGTGAGCAGTTGCTTCATACCGGTTGGAAAATTTTCGAGGATAGCCAAATTGAACGTGGGGGTTGCCGTGTAGAAACAGCCCATAGCCAGATTGATGCTACTTTGCCAAAACGCTGGCAACGCGTAGTCGCCTCTATCGGGCAAGACAACGCATGGCTGGAATCATGAGCACCCCTATCATTCAAACCTCCCCCGCCACTCTGGCGCCCATGGGCGACCATGCCCAATATTGGCAAACCTGCCTGCAAAACAACCAGAAATTAATTGCACAAAGCAAACTTTTGCTAATCAGTGGCCGCTTGACCAAAGTCACCGGCCTCGTGATGGAAGCGGTCGGTTTGAAAATGGCAGTTGGCAGCACCTGCGTTATTGAATTACCCAACAATCGAATTGAAGCGGAAGTAGTCGGTTTTTCTGGAGAAAAAATATTTCTCATGCCGGAAAATGACGTTCATGGCCTGATACCAGGCGCGCGCGTAGTGCCGCTAGAACCGGTAAGCACACCACTGCTGGGCGGCAAACAACGTACCTTTCGGCGACGCGCAACCGATCACACTCGCCACCTGCCGGTAGGTGACAAGTTGCTTGGCAGAGTGCTGGATGGCGCTGGTCGTCCGTTGGATCAATTGGGACCGTTAGTGGCAGTCACAACCGCACCCTCACAAAGTCGGGCTATCAACCCACTGAATCGCGCACCGATCGAACATGTTCTGGATGTCGGCGTACGGGCTATTAATAATCTGCTCACTGTCGGACGCGGCCAACGTATGGGACTATTCGCTGGCAGTGGTGTAGGCAAAAGTGTGTTACTCGGCATGATGGCACGATACACCAGTGCCGATATCATCGTGGTCGGATTAATCGGTGAGCGTGGCCGTGAAGTAAAAGAATTCATCATTAATATTCTGGGAGAGGAAGGCATGGCGCGTTCAGTTGTAGTCGCAGCTCCTGCTGATACCAGTCCACTGATGCGTTTACAAGGCGCCGCCTATGCCACCACTATCGCCGAATATTTTCGTGATCAGGGTAAGCATGTATTACTTATCATGGATTCACTCACCCGGTATGCCATGGCACAGCGCGAGATCGCACTGGCGATTGGCGAGCCACCCGCTACCAAAGGCTATCCGCCTTCGGTATTTGCCAAACTGCCGCAGCTGGTGGAACGTGCCGGTAATGGCTCGGAAGGCGGTGGCTCGATCACCGCGTTCTATACGGTCCTAACAGAAGGAGATGACCAACAAGATCCTATCGCCGATAGCGCACGAGCGATTTTAGATGGTCACATTGTGTTATCGCGCCGTTTGGCTGAACAAGGTCACTACCCTGCCATAGACATTGAAGCTTCCATCAGTCGTGCTATGAGTTCTCTTGTTTCAGAACAGCACTTCACCTTGGTACATCGCTTCAAACACGTATATGCACATTATCAACGTAACCACGATTTAATCAGTGTTGGCGCATATGTCAACGGCAGCGATCCATTATTGGACGAAGGGATTGTGCTGTATCCCTATATGGAACGGTTCCTCAAGCAAGGCATGTTCGAGCGTGAATCCTACGCTAGCGGTATAGACGCTTTTAGCCATCTGTTTGAAGATCCACACTGAGGTAACTAAACCATGCCCAAAATATTTTCCATGCAACCGCTGGTACATTTGGCACACCAGAAAAACGAGGATGCCACTCGAAAATTTGGACAGTTACTCCAACAACAGCAAGCCGCACAAACGAAGCTACAGACCCTGGAACAATATCGCGCAGACTATCAAACGCGCTTACAACAAGAGATTCAAAACGGTATCAATCAAATTAATTTACGTAATTTTCAAAATTTCATTCGCCGTCTAGACGAAGCAGTGACACAGCAACGCAATGTCCTGGAACAAATAGGCTGCACCATTCAAGCCGGACGAAATGAACTGGAAAATGCGCAACGCAAAATGAGATCTTTCGATACGCTGGCACAACGCCATATAGAACAAGAAAAAAAGCTGGAAGAAAAATTAGAACAGCGACAACAAGACGAACACACAGGGCGCCACTCTGCACGCAAAGTTATGGCAGCAAAAGACGAAATCTAAATTCAGGAGATATCATGCAAAACATAATCACCCCGATGACCTCGCCTGCCATTGCAGCACAAACACCCTCAGTAGCAGTGAGCGAGGGTACGCTACCAACAGAAACTTTCGGCAACTTACTGGCGCGTCAGCTTGTGGATAGCACTCAGCCTACAAAAACCGATACCTCTTACACCGATCTCCCTGCATTTTCCGCCACAGATAACATATTAACCGCCACTTCCAGTTCAGCTACCGATAACATACTCACCACAATTTCCAACTCCACCACGGATACCATACTTACCGCTACGTCCAGCTCCACCCCCGATACCATGCTCACCGCTATATCCAGCAATGAGCAATCTACCGAACCACAAGCACTGACACTCGATATCAGCACATTACCCAACAATATGCTGGCAGCATTGTTACCATCTAACCTTGCGCCGCAGATGTCAATCAGCCACGCGCAGCCGACTCAACCAGAAGCTCTCTCTTTCAACCGAGCGCAATCTATCGCTACCAATAAAGTATCTTCAAGGTACGACACACCTGCCACTACACTGGAAATTTTGAATTCCGGTATGAGTAACAAAAGTATGAAATTATTGGCCGATACACAACTCACAGTCGAATCCTCCCCTCAGGCAAGCGCGCCCCAGCCTAATGCAACGACTATGGTTGCACTACAAGCTTCGGTGCCAAATGTCACACACTTAAATTCATCAATATCACTTTCCGTAGACATACCCGTGACACATAAGGCTTGGGCCGATGAGTTTAGTCAGAAAATTGTTTGGGTAACGACTCAGCAGGGACAAAGCGCAGAACTGCACCTGAATCCGCCGCAACTCGGTCCGGTAGATGTAGTAATAAAAGTAGATGGTGACCAGGCTACCGCGCTCTTCACTTCAGCGCATGCCGTTGTACGAGATGCAATAGAACAGGCACTCCCTAAGCTTCGTGAAATGCTGGCCGATAGTGGAATTATGCTGAGCAATGCCACAGTAAGTGACCAGTCTCCCAAAGAACAGCAAACAAAACAAACTGATCAGCCGTATAGAAAAGAAAGCCGGCAAACACAAATAGAGGACACTATCCTCGTCGGCAACACCCAAGTCAGGTCTAGCCGCTATCAACAGGGATCAGTGGATACGTTTGCCTGATGAACAATACAATAAGTATGGTCATTATGTGAGCGCCTAATTTTAGGAAGTTAAAAATAGCCACAGTTCTATCCTGTCCTCTTAACGGAAAAATCAACTACGTTACCGAACCAGGACATTACTAAATGCCAAGTTGGCGGGAATTCTCCGCGTTATTCCATTTATCATACCGATTGAATTTATTTGATAATTCAACTCAGAAAATTAAGGAGCTGCAATGGTAAAACCAGTAACCAAACAGACAGAGGCGGATCCTCCGGCCACTGGAGCCACAACAAAACCAAAAAGCAAAAAAATGTTGTTCATCATTATAGGTAGTGTCTTGGTTTTAGGAATTGCAGGCGGCGCAGGATGGTATTTTACCAAGGGCGACAAGCACGACAGCAAGCACGATAAAAAGGCTGAAAAATCATCTGAACACATAAAATTTATTGCGTTGGATCCTTTTACGGTTAACTTGCAACGCGAAACAGCTGACCAATTTTTACAAATCGGCATCACGTTAAAAATCGATCAGCCCGACCTGGAAGAAAAAATCAAGCAAAATCTTCCAGAAATTCGCAGCCGCTTGTTGGTATTACTGTCTGGTAAATACCCTTCAGAACTAACTGCATCCCAAGGCAAAAAAAAACTCGTCAATGAAATTATTGCTGAAACCGAGATCGTACTTGGCCTGCGTACTGCACCCGCGGTTTCCCATACGATTGCTAGTGCAAAATCTAGTGTTGCATCCAGCGTGGAATCAACAAGTTCAGTAGAAGCCACCAACTCCGAAGAATCATCCGACACATCAGATTCAAAGGCGGAAGCCGCCAAACCAAACGGCGAAAAGGAAAAAAGCATCGTGGACGTTCTATTTACCTCTTTCATCATCCAGTAATACTGTCATGAGCGATTTTCTCTCTCAAGACGAAGTTGACTCACTGCTTAAAGGCGTAACCGGGGAAACGGATGAGGTTGCTGCACCAGTCGAGCCAGCAGGGACTGTGCGTCCATATAACATGGGTACACAGGAACGTATCGTGCGTGGGCGTATGCCTACGATGGAAATCCTCAACGAACGTTTTGCGCGCCTGTTTAGAATAACTTTGTTTAACTTGATCCGGCGCACTGCGGAAATTTCAGTAGGACCGATACGCGTACAGAAATTCAGCGAATTTCTCCGTAATCTGCCGGTACCAGCCAACATCAACATCGTGCAAGCTAAACCTTTACGAGGCAATGCACTGTTCATCTTCGATCCCAATCTGGTTTTTTTAGTAGTAGACAACATGTTTGGTGGTGATGGACGATTTCACACCCGGGTCGAGGGACGCGAATTCACCCAGACCGAGCAGCGTATCATCCAGCAACTACTGGCCGCCGTATTCGATTCTTATAACAAAGCTTGGCAAGCCGTCTATGCGTTGAAATTTGAATTTGTGCGTTCAGAATTGAACCCGCAGTTCGCCAATATCGCCACACCAAACGAAGTCGTTGTAACCACCACTTTTGACATTGAATTCGGTGGCGTAGGCGGTGCATTTCATATATTGATACCCTATTCCATGGTAGAGCCCATTCGCGAACTGCTCTATAGCAGCATGCAAGGCGACCATATGGCTGTAGATAAGCGATGGCTGCGTACACTATCCAAACAAGTTCAATCCGCAGAAATTGAACTGACTGCGATTCTTGGTCACGCTCAAATTACCTTTGAACAGATACTGGGAATGCACAACGGCGATTTCATTCCATTAGATATAGAAGAAAATATTACAGCGCTAGTAGATGAAGTACCCGTAATGAAATGCAAGTACGGCATTTTCAACAACCAGTACGCCCTGAAAGTAGAACAAATGCTCAGCACCACAAAGGGCGATATGGCTAATGGAGACAATAATGACTGACGACAATATGGATGAAATTAGTGCTGATGACTGGGGTGCAGCAATGGCTGAACAGGCTTCCGCCACACCGTCCAGCGAATCACAACCTACTGCTCAACCACATGCATTCTCGCAATTTACCAGCGCAGCGGGTAAAACTGTGCACAACGATCTCGATATGATTATGGACATCCCGGTTCAACTAACAGTTGAGCTTGGTCGCACCAAAATGCCTATCAAAAACCTGCTGCAATTGGCACAAGGATCAGTAGTGGAACTAACCGGCCAGGCGGGCGAACCGCTCGATGTAATGATCAACGGCTTTCTGATCGCGCAAGGTGAAGTCGTAGTCGTAAATGAAAAAATAGGTATCCGCCTCACAGACGTCATTACCCCATCTGAACGTTTACGCCGTCTCAGCCGCTGAAATGAAAACTTTCGGTAATCTATTTAACAAACCAAGATTCATCTACGCCCGTCTCTGCCTCATCGCCGGTTTTTATACACCTCTACTCGCAACAGCACAAAGCACACGCCCCGCTTATACCCCTCCGCCACCTGCAACAATATCGTCCGGCAGCATAATGCAGGTCATTTTCAGTTTGCTACTGGTATTAGCAGCAGTGGTACTGGTTGCATGGATATTAAAGCGCATCAATCTACCTCAACATACCGCCGGCAATCTAATGAAAGTACAAGCCGCGGTAGCGGTAGGCCAACGCGAACGCATCGTATTAGTAGAAATCAACGATACCTGGCTGGTAGTAGGCGTTGCGCCCGGACAGGTACGCACCCTGCACAGCATGCCCAAAACAGAATTACCCACAACACAGGTGAGTATGGCTATCAACACCAATGGCAAATTCCAGGGCTGGCTGAAACAAATGATGGAAAAGCGTAATGCGCCTTAGTTCATTCCTAGTAGCAATTTTGCTATTTGCCCTAATCCCCGCAGCATTTGCAGCCGACCTTGGTCTGCCCGCATTTACCAGCACCGCTACATCAGGTGGGGGACAAACCTACTCACTTAGCTTACAAACGCTGCTTCTGCTTACCTCGCTAAGTTTTTTACCAGCCGTAATGCTGCTGATGACCAGTTTCACCCGCATTATTATCGTGTTATCGCTATTACGTTCCGCCCTCGGCACGCCCTCCTCTCCGCCCAATCAGGTATTGATCGGACTCGCTTTGTTTCTCACTTTCTTCGTCATGTCGCCGGTACTGGATAAAATTTATACTGACGCCTACCTGCCATTCAGTGAGAACAAACTAACGCTGACACAAGCATTCGATGCTGGCAGCGTACCCCTTAAAGCATTTATGTTGAGACAAACGCGTGAAAAAGACCTCGCTCTTTTCGTGCAAATTTCCAATAGCGAGCCGCTACAAAGTGCGGATCAAGTACCCCTAAAAATCCTGGTACCCGCCTATGTCATCAGCGAGCTAAAAACAGCCTTCCAGATTGGTTTCGTAATATTTATCCCGTTCCTCATCATCGACATGGTGGTGGCCAGCATACTGATGTCTATGGGTATGATGATGGTATCGCCAGCGATGATTTCATTGCCCTTCAAGATCATGTTATTCGTGCTGGCAGATGGCTGGAACCTGCTGATCGGATCGCTCGTGCATAGTTTCTATACTTAAGGTCAAAACAACGATGACTCCCGAAAGCGTAATGACACTTGGTCGCCAGGCACTGGAGCTAACTCTCATGGTATCAGCCCCTGCACTGTTAACGGCTCTAATCATCGGGCTGCTGATCAGCATTTTCCAGGCCGCTACCCAAATCAACGAAATGACGCTGTCATTTATTCCAAAGCTGATCGGCATGTTTGGAGTATTAATCATCACTGGCCCGTGGATGGTGGGCATGATGCTGGATTATATCCAGCGCCTGTTCAGCAGCATCCCCTGGTTGGTTGGATAATAATGTTCCGCATAAGTGCACAGAACGATCTTACCCGTTAAATAATCGCAATGATTACTGTCACCAGCGCACAGTTATCTTCCTGGCTCGCCCTATTCATTTTTCCGTTTGTGCGCATTCTGGCCATGGTCGCCAGTTCGCCTATCCTGGGCCATAAGCAAGTTCCGGTGCGTATAAAAGTCGGCTTATCCATACTATTAACCATAGTTATGGTGCCTACCTTAACGGTAGAGTCCAATATTGATCCAGCTTCTGCACTTGGTTTATTTGTTCTAATCCAGCAACTTTTAGCCGGACTGGCAATAGGTTTCACCATGCGCCTGATTTTCACGGCAATAGAAATGGCCGGGGATATGATCGGAATTCAAATGGGATTAGGTTTCGCTATTTTCTATGACCCGCAAAACACATCCTACACGCCAGTGATAGCACAAATTTTAAGCATCTTTGCGATGCTAGTCTTCCTCAGTTTCAATGGCCATTTCATCATGCTGGAAGCCCTAGCAGACAGCTTTCGCGCCTTTCCCATCAATAGCGCAGTCCCTACTGCAATCGCGCTACATACTCTGGCCTCATGGGGCGGTAGCATATTCGCTAACGCGCTACAACTAAGCATGCCAGTGATCGGCGCGCTGCTAATCTCCAATTTTGCACTTGGCATCCTAACCCGTAGCGCGCCACAACTGAACATTTTCGCGGTCGGTTTTCCGGTTACTTTAACAATCGGTTTGGCAACAGTAATGCTGTCATTACCCTATATAGTGCCTCTACTAGAAAACATCACTCATACCAGTCTGGGCACTGTGCAGCGCGTCATGCAACTACTTGGTAAATCGTAAACAATTAAAAATCGGGGAACTATGGGAAGTTATTCCATGCCACCAACCACATCCTGACTAAATAGATCTGAGATCTATATAGCTACATCGTATAAGAGCGGCATTTTCACAATCCTGCTTTTAAAATATAACGGCGTACATGAAAAGCAGAATTGCCCTTACACCTTCGTCAGCGCATTGAATCTGGCATGTATGGTTCGGTAAACGAAGTCATTCATGAGGCGTTGCGGCTATTCGAAGCCTATGAACAGGTCAAAACAGCAAAACTCGACAGCCTGCGCCAAGATGTTGCCAAGGGTTTGAACGATGCAAAAAACGATTTGGCAAAGAAAATTAATTTTGCCAACCTGAAGAAACAAGGTCGCCAGTTACTGAAAACGCACAAGACAGCTGCTTGATGCTTCGCATCCGCTTTACAAATTCAGCAAAAGCCTATCTTCTGGAGCTATGGTTGACCATCGCGGAAGAAAATCTGATTGCAGCAGATGTATCTTTGAACTCCATTCAATCAAGCGTTCCACTGTCAGCTACTAAGCCCGAGATGAAGTAAGACGCGTCCGGAATTAGCAGACAAGCTCCAACGCACGTCATATCATATTCTATATGCTAGATTAATGATGGCCTGCTGGTTGTTCGTATGTTGCATCATGCTCAAGATATTGATGCAAATTGTTTTTCTTAGGAGATTGGCATCGGTTCTTCCCATTGGCCAAATCTACGGATGGCAAGGGGCATGATTGATGACATCAAAATTGCTGAAAGCTAACTAACGATAAGCGTTGTTATCAATAGTCAGGATTCGGTACTGTTATTGCCATTATCAGGTGCCGCTTTTAGCTACCTTGAGCAGTTGAGATACTCACCAATACCCATCGGTCATAGACCCCGCTGGGGGGTAAATCAGATTTCGTCGGCTGGGAGCGTATGCTTCTAGAAGGATGGACTGACACTTCTGATGGTAAGCTTTTGTTGCGACACAAAAGCAATCATTCTCAGATGGTCAGCCCAAATGGAAGACGCTTGAGATGAATGTGCTGCGTTGCAAATCACTGCCCCTAATGGACAAAGAGATTGCGGTTTACTTCATGGCCTACTAAATAATCTCGTACTATTTGTTGAATATCGGCTTGTAGAAATTCAAATAAACCAGAGGTAACTTTGAGTCAGTGCCAACTTCAGTCGTTCCCTAAACACAATATTGAATCTTTCAAGAGAGAAGACATATTGACTGAAGTTGTTGTAACAAGGGCGACTATATGAGTCTAGTTGAGTGACCACAAAATATGCTTCTATAAGGGTTTATAGCCCACGCTGATGAGAATTTCAACATTCATCCAAATGCCTTGCTCTTCGATAAGTAATTCTATTTCTTCCTGATGCGCTTGCCGAAAGTGCGTTAAATCAAATGAAGAAAGCTGGCTCAATAAGCCGCGAAATCCGCTATACCATAAAATATCCCACCACTCTTCAAATCCGGCAAGATAGTATCCAACCTGATAGGTCTGCGTATGCAATCGTTCCAATCCCGTTGATTGATACAACATATGGGTTTTGTCTACGCTATCCAGTCGTTTCCAGGACAGGGACGGCATCGCTACCCCATAGGTCAAAATACGCTCGATAAATTTTTGCGATAGGGGCTCCATAACCGCGCCCGTAAAACTTGAGATTCCAATAGCACCGCCGGGCCTAACATGTTTGGCGATAGTCTTGAATCCGGCCTCCATATCAGGCAGGAAGAAGATACCGAAACCACAACACACTGCATCAAATGAATCGGCGGTAAAATTGGAAACCTCCATATTCAGGCATAGAAAATCAAGATTGGTTAATTTCTGTTCCTGGGCTTTGGCCTTGGCTTTTGCCAACATTCCGTCGGATAGATCAATGGCCGTCACATGCCCTGTGTTAAGCTGCTTTGCACAAGCCAGCGCAACCAAACCTGTACCCGTAGCCACATCCAAAACATGTTCATTTCCAGAAAATTTCATGCTGTTCGCTAAATGTTCTGCCGCCGCTGAAAAAAAGCGCAGAGCAGGCTTGTCATAGCCTTCTGCCGCATTATTAAAAGTTTCTTTAATTTTATATCTATGCTCTTGCGTATCCATAACAATATGTGAGTGAAGGTATTTTTCTAAGCATTAGACATAGACTTGGTCAGAAAATTGACGGTATAACCAACACTGCACTTCAGATACAAGATATAACAAACTACACCCGCTGCAATTCCAGATTTATTGAATAACGTGCTTTAGCTGCTCAAGAATCGCCGGATTTTCCAGCGTGGAAATATCCTGTGTTATTTCTTCACCCTTGGCAAGGGCGCGCAGCAGGCGACGCATGATCTTGCCGGAGCGGGTCTTGGGCAGATTGTCACCAAAGCGAATTTCGTCCGGTTTGGCGATTGGGCCCAGTTCCTTACTGACCCACTCACGCAGAGTTTCCGAAATTTGTTTTGCACTAGCCGCATCATTTGGCCGTAAGCCTTTTAACACCACAAATACCACTATGGCCTCTCCTTTTATATCATGCGGCTTTCCAACGACAGCGGCCTCCGCCACCAAGGGATTGGACGCCAGTGCCGATTCTATTTCCATAGTACCCAAACGATGGCCGGATACTTTCAGTACATCGTCAATGCGTCCCAGGATCCAGAAATAATTGTCTTCATCGCGGTGTGCTGAATCACCTGCCAAGTAAGCGCCTTTCATTTCTTCTGGGAAGTAGCCTTTGCGATAGCGCTCATCATCGCCCCATATGGTGCGAATTTGAGATGGAAAAGACCGTTTGATGACGAGAAATCCTCCATGTTGATCATGCACTTCGTCACCTGCTTCGTTGACGATGGCGGCCATTATCCCAGGAAGCGGCAGCGTGCAGGAACCCGGTTTGGTTGCCATTGCGCCCGGCAGGGGTGCAATCATGTGGCAGCCGGTTTCGGTCTGCCACCACGTATCCACAATGGGGCAGCGAGATTGGCCGACTACGGTGTAATACCACATCCATGCATCTGGATTAATTGGCTCGCCGACGCTACCAAGCAAACGCAGACTGGATAGGTTGTATTGCTTCGGTAATTCGCCCCCTAATTTAATCAGCGAGCGGATGGCGGTGGGTGCCGTATAAAAAATGGTGACCTGATGATCCTGAATCATTTTCCAGAAACGCCCGGCATCAGGCCAAGTGGGGACGCCCTCAAATATCACTTGGGTCGCACCCACCGCCAGCGGGCCATATGCCACATAGCTATGGCCAGTCACCCAGCCCACGTCAGCGGTACACCAAAAAATATCAGTAGGCTTATAGTCAAATACCCATTGCATGGAAACCATGGTGCCGAGCAGATAGCCGCCGCTGGAATGCTGTACCCCTTTCGGTTTTCCAGTAGAACCTGAGGTATATAAAATAAATAATGGATGTTCCGCGCCCACCCATTCCGGTTCGCATGCAGATGCAAGATCCGCAATCAGATCATGCCACCACAGGTCATGTTTCGCATTCCACTGCACATCATTACCTGCGCGCTTATAAACAATGACGCTATGCACTGCATCGCAACCACCCATGCTAAGCGCCTCATCCACGGCTGGTTTGAGTGGCATCATCTTACCGCCGCGAAATTGCGCATCAGCAGTAATGACGGCACACGCCTGGGCATTTTCGATACGCTCGTTCAGACTTTTGGAAGAAAAGCCGCCAAAAACGACTGAATGGATTGCGCCAATGCGCGCGCATGCCTGCATCGCTACTACTACCTCAATACTCATGGGCATATAGATAACGACACGATCGCCCTTCTGAATTTTGCGTGACTTGAGCGCATTGGCAAACTGGCATACGCGAGCGTGTAACTCGCGGTAGGAAATCCTGGTCACCTGTCCATCGTCCGCCTCAAAAATCAGCGCGGTTTTTTCAGGTTGCGTTGCCAGATGCTTATCCAGGCAATTAAAAGAAACATTCAATTCGCCATCCGCAAACCATTCATAAAAAGGCGCGCGACTCTCATCTAACACCGTATTAAATGGTTTCTGCCATACGATATGTTCGCGTGCCAACCGCGCCCAATACCCTTCATAGTTTTGTGCTGCCTCGGTGCACAGGGCCTGGTAGGCTTCCATACCAGAAATATTAGCTTGTTCAACGAATGGATTGGCAGGCTGAAAAACGCGGGTTTCTTGCAAAACTGATTTGATGCTAGTGGGCATGGCACTCCCTCGGTATGGTTAATGTTTTATATTTGGCGAGATCAATGTAAATTTTTTTGCAGATAGCGTCAACAATAAAACTTATCTATGTGAGTGTATGAGCATTCGGCCACATCGGCCTTGCAAATGCGCGCTCCTTCCCATGCTGTCATGGCCCATGTTCGGCTTGTTGTTGCTGGCACGAGCAGCAATCAAGTCGGCGGCAGTCTGGCCGTTTATGGCGTAGTGCACCTTGTTTTGCACCGTGACGAAAACTCCTGGGTGAGCGGATGGCTAGCGTCGTAATCCATGCTGGTTGCGTGGATGTCGGTGATCTTCTGGTAAAAGCGCCACTCGCTGGTACGAATGTCCTACAGGCGGCGGGTCAGTTCATCTAAATAATCCCGACCTTTGCCGTGGTTCTTTAGACGCTCGTCATCCCGCACGAAACCTTTGACGAGATACTCCTTCAGCTTGTCATTGGCCCACTGGCGGAAACGCATTCCCACCGGGCTGCGCACCCGAAAACCCAGAGCCAGCACCATTTCCAGATTGTAGTATGCAACTTCATACTGTTTGCCGTCAGCGGCAGTTGTTCGGAATAACCGAACAACTGAATTTTCATCCAGTTCGCCATCTTCAAAGATGTGTTTGATGTAGTCACTGATCGTACCCTTGGCCCTGCCGAACAACTCAGTAAGCTGCTTCTGGTTAAGTCACAGCGTTTCGGCATCCAGCATCACCGATTTTGGTACGTCCGTCTTCGCTCTGGTAGATCAGGAATTGTTTGGGGTCTGTCATGGCGTGGCTGCCTGTGAAAGTATTGACGGTGTGGAGTTCACAAATCCCGGTTACTTCTTAACTGCTGCCGGAGGCATGTGGCGAGCATCCACGATAGCATTCACAAGAGCAGCTCGCTCTGTAATTTGTGCAGCTGCGAGATCACGAATTTCGTTTTGAAATGCCTTGACCTGCGCTTCGCTTTTCTCACTTGCTACCCTGCCATCAACGTAGCTCTGGTATGAGAAGAAAAACGATATTCCAAGGCCAATTGCCGACACGAGCAAGCTGACTGTGGCAACACATATTGCGATTCTTGTCTATCGTCCCGTGCTCTTTGCGTTTTCGATGTAGTCGGCCTGCATACGCAATGCAGTGTCGTTCATACTACGGATGAGTTCTGCGGCTTGAGCAGCCATGGGCCGCAAGTCTTCAATTTGCTTAACGACATTTCCAAGTTTTTCGTTTGTTTCGTGAATTGGGTTCTTCGGAATTTGAATCTCGGACGTTCGGTAATTCAGACCATCAAGCCTCCGCTCTTGGGCATTTGCTTCAGCAGCCGAGATATACTCCATAGCATCCAGCGCAGCGCTGCCAGCAAGCGACTGGGATATCAACTGATTCATACCTTCCCATTTATTTTTCTCCTCAGCAAGTATTCGTTCAACTTCTGAATAGCCACGGGCATACTTATTAATTGTGTCCTGAAGTTGATTTGAAAGTCCGAGATTGCGTTGCATCGCCTCTAATGTTGTTCCAGCAAAAAGTGACTTAGATAGAGGCCTCGTCAATCCCTCCCATTGTGCTTTTTGTTCAGAGGCATAGTGACGGAACGCACGAACGAGAAGGTCACAAGCCGACTCATCAGTAGACATTTCGAGATCATTACCTTTGTGAGTTTTGAGAAGATACCGGTTCTTCTGAATCAGCTTTTCTGCAAATTCTCCTAATTCCTCGTTCGTTACTGAATCCAGTTCTTCCGTCATAAGGCTGGGTGCATTAGTTAAATCGGCTTCATAGGTTCGTCCTTCAATGGGTCGCCGTGCCAATTCACCAAACAGCCAGCGCACAAAGTCTAAAGTAAGGATGCCGGAGGAATTCAATTTCTTATTCGCTTGAGAAATATGGTTAGTTTTTAGACAAAGACAACGAACAGTACCAAGCGATTGAAGTTCAAGACTGAACTCACACATACGGGCAAGATCACGGATATTAAGCGCCATAGATTCACCTTACCTTGAAAACTTTCATCACTACATCCCCAAAATGGTTAATAATTTTCACCGCAATTCGATCTGACGTCATCGACCATGTGCAGATCGGCGTTCATGCGCGCCTTAAACACGGGGATACGACCCCGCTTATCAAACTCGGAGGAATGCGCGTCGTAGTTAAAAGTACAAGCGATGAGCATATCGAAATCGGCATCACCAGCCTCTCGTGCAGCAGAAACCAAATCAGGACGGGAAACGATGCCGAATTCCGGCCCGTTGAGAATTGAGCGATCGAAGAATGCGTTTGTCATATTGTTGTTATTGACGCGATTTTGCTTTAGCTACGGATAGTATTCCGTGCCGCATAGATGGGCAATCAACTAGAAAACAAAAAACCGCCGAGCAAATAGAGGCTTCAATATTTCTGAACATGTAGACAAGTTTTTTTGAGCAAAGCTTGATCGACAACTCATTAATTTTGCGTCATTAATTATCGCCGAATTCTCCTGCTTTCTGCTTTGCCACCTACAGCCAGAATACGTTGGATGCGCTCCGCCCATCAACTAACGGCCTTCTTCTCCGAACAAGGGTAGCGCGTTATAGTAGAACTATACTCTGCCGCTTGTTCACCGGAATACATGCTCAACCCGCGCCTATTAATCTGGCTGGGATATATTTGAACTTATCAGCCAGTCAAACTGCCAAATTGTATAGTGACTGCACCTTGCCACTTCAAACTCCATTTAGCTGTATCAATAAATGGAAAAATGCTTATGATTATGTTTCTTCTGGCACAGTTAAAGATTCCGCCAAGCCTATATAATCAAAACTCTGTAATACATACTTTTATAACTGACTCACTGTGAGCCATTAATTATCAATCACGTTCAGGAGGCTCGATGCAAAAAGTTATTCTTTCACTATCATTATTATTCGCGGTATCAACAGCCCATTCAGCAGAATCTCATATGCGCCCAGGATTATGGGAAATGACGACAACGTCAGGTTTGTTATCGCTCGTGCCGATGATTCCACCCGATCAAATGCAAAATTTGACGAACCTGGCTAAACAGTACGGGTTTGATATGCCCAAGATCAATAATGGTGCAGCAACCTCTCAGGTTTGCATTACCCAAGAAATGGCGAATCAAAAAATTCCAACTGTTTTGAATCAAAATCAATATGGCTGTGATATTAAAAATGCTGTCCAAACTGGCAATGACTATAAAATAAATCTTATCTGCGAGAACTCCGTCCTTAAGGGAAATGGAGTAACCGAGGGAATTTTTACGAGTCCAGAAAGTTTTACCGGACGAACTGAATTTAATGGCGTTGTACAGGGCAATCCAATTAATGAACGCGCCTACACTGACGGTCGATGGATTAGTGCAGACTGCGGAACAGTGAAACCTTTCCGTGATCCTCGTTAAGCAAATTTATAACAGCTATGTCATGCGGAAAAGTTTGTTCGGTTATGGCTCGAAGTTAAAGTGCGATAAAATAGCAAAATTGCTTGGCCCCTCAACACGGGGAAAACCGGCAATCTTAATGATTTCGAAAATCTGTTATTATTAGCCTCCAATAAAAATAAGTGTTCCAGGTTTGCAATTTAAAATTAAAAATTTATATGTAAAGGGTTGCCCCGCCTTTATAAGGTTTATTTCACGACTAACCGCAGGGTTGCTACTGGGAGGTACACTGTCGCTGTTTGGTTGTACGACTGTAGGACCTGATTTTAAGCAACCTGATGCGCCTGCTGTAGCAAGTTACACCGCACAAAAATTACCAATACAAACTGTAACAGCACAAGGTAATTTTGGCGGAGCTCAAAATTTCGTAGTCGGAAAAGATGTCCCCGTGAATTGGTGGCAAAATTTTGGCTCGCCCAAACTTAATGCGCTCATCGATCAAGCCTTAAACGCCAGTCCAACGTTAGATGCAGCGCAGGCTACCTTGTTCCAAGCACAGCAAACCTATGCTGCGCAAGCAGGTTCTTTGCAGTATCCCCAGGTGAATGCCAAGCTGAGTGGACAGCGTCAAAAATTTAATCCTTCAAGTTTTGGTCAAGGTGACGGTAGCAGAATATTCGAATTATATAACGCGGGCGTAACGGTCAGTTATAACCTTGATCTTTTCGGCGGTAACCGTCGTACTCTAGAAACTTTTGCTGCGCAGGCTGATTATCAACGTTATCAGTTTGAGGGTGCACGACTTACACTTGCTGCCAACATCACGACTGCTGCAATGTCACAGGCGCAGTATGCCGCACAGATCAAGGCCACTGTGGCTATTCTGGCAGCGCAGAAAAAACAGTTGAATATTGCGAAACAACGCTTCGAGCTAGGAGCCGTGCCTCGCAGTGACGAATTTACTTTACTTACTCAGGTAGAGCAAACTCGCGCCAGTATTCCGCTCTTGCGTAACAATCTTGATAAAGCCAATCACTTACTCGCTGTATTAATAGGCCAACCACCCGAGACGGCGCAAATACCTAAATTTGTTTTAGCCGATTTTAATCTGCCGGCAGAGTTGCCTCTTGTCATCCCTTCAGAACTGGTGCGTCAACGTCCTGACATTCAGGCGTCTGAGGCCTTGCTGCATGTCGCAAATGCGCAGTATGGGGTCGCCCTGTCCGCTATTTACCCGCAAATTACCTTATCTCCTACTCTGGGCTCGCAGGCTCTCGCTGCATCCAGTTTATTCGGAGCCGGATCGGTCATTTGGACTTTGGTAGGCCAAGTAACACAACCCTTGTTCAATGCTGGCCTCAAAGCGGGGGCTAAGTCAGCAGAAGCGGGATTCAATGCAGCAGCAGCTAACTATCGCCAAACCGTGCTGCAAGCTTTACGTAATGTTGCTGACGTTTTGCGTACACTGGACAATGACGCACAAATATTGCAAGCACAGGCTGCCGCCGATGCCTCGGCACAAGCATCGCTTAATCTTATTCAGCAGCAATTTCTATTAGGCGGCGTAAATTATTTACAACTACTGACCGCGCAACAACAGGCGCAACAAACCCAGATTAACTTAATTGCCGCGCAAGTTCAGCGTTTGACGGATACTGCCGCGCTTTATCAGGCTATGGGGGGTGGCTGGATTGCCGCATCAAAACAACGGGCGGAGATATCGCCGCCGCATACTCAATTAGCAATGCAGAATACCGAGCACAAAGGTGTTGTGCGGCATCGTTTGAACCAAAAGTGAGCATGGAGTATTTTCATGACTAAAGGCACGACCAAGCGCATGATCATCATGCTGCTCATAGCTGCAGTAATATTCGGCGGAATTTATGCTTTTCAACAATTTCGCAACAAAATGATACAACAAGCTATCAAAGGACAAGCTAACCCACCGCAAAGTGTTTCTACCACCGTAGCGCAAACATCTACTTGGCAACCTTCAGTCGAAGCGGTAGGCAATCTGCGTGCTTCTAATGGTACCAGCCTGGCAGCTGAGGTCAGCGGCATCGTTACCGCCATACATTTTGATTCGGGAGCAATGGTAAAAACGGGTCAATTGATCTTGGAACTGAATGCCGCGCCGCTTAAAGCTCAGCTGGAACAATTCAAGGCTACCGTCCGACTTGCCAAACAGACTTTCGACCGTGATCTTGCGCAACTCAAAATGCAGGCAGTCAGCCAAGCGGCAGTCGATATTTCAGCAGCCAATTTAAAAACTGCCTTGGCTCAGGTAACGATGCAAGAAGCAATGATTGCACAAAAAAGTATCCGAGCTCCCTTCTCTGGTCAGCTGGGTATACGCCAAGTAGATCTTGGTCAATATGTCGCGCCCGGCACCGCGCTTGTCAATCTGCAAAAACTTGATCCCATGTATCTGGACTTTACGGTACCACAGGCCCAGATTGACTTGATTCATGTCGGCGAGAGTGTCTCTGTGCAAACCAATGCGTTTCCGGATAAAGCTTTCACTGGCACCATTTCCGCGATTGAACCGCAGATAGATATATCCACGCGTAATCTCAAAGTACGAGCAAGTATTGCCAATCCTAAAGGTGAATTGCTACCTGGATTATTTGCTACGGTACGGGTAAAGAGAGGGAAAGAAAAGCAGTACATCACTCTGCCAAATTCAGCCATTTCTTATAATCCTTATGGCAGCACCGTATTTATAGTGAAAAATGAAGGAAAGGGGGCAGATGGTAAGCCTAAGCTGGTGGTCGAGCAACGTTTTGTCACGACCGGCGTTACCCGCGGCGATCAAGTGGCAGTATTAAGCGGTTTACAAGTGAATGAGGTTGTAGTTACTTCAGGTCAACTCAAACTACGTAATGGCACGCCAATATTTGTAAATAATAGCCTGCAGCCGTCTAACAATCCCAATCCTCAGGTAAAAGACGAATGAGCAACACTGCAGGCGCAGCGATTAGAAAATTTACTGACATTTTCGTCGAACGTCCAGTTCTGGCAACCGTCATTAGTTTAGTGATACTGGTGCTGGGCTTACGCTCGCTGGCCTCATTGCCGATACTGCAATATCCTTACACCCAAAATGCAGTCGTCACCATCAGCACAGCGTATCCCGGCGCCGATGCCAATCTGGTAGCGAGTTTCATCACTACTCCACTGGAAAATGCCGTCGCTCAGGCCAACGGTATTGATTACATGACCTCCAGCAGCACGCAGGGAGTGAGCGCTATTAGTGCCAATCTTCGATTAAATTATGACCCAAGCAATGCCTTAACCGAAATTAACACCAAGGTGAATGCGGTTCTTAATCAGCTGCCGCCTCAAGCACAAAAACCCACACTTTCCGTCAGCATTGGGCAGACCATCGATGCGATGTACATCGGTTTCTACAGCGATGTTCTCAAGCCTAACCAAGTCACTGACTATCTCGTGCGTTCCGTTCAAACCAAACTACAAGCGATTGAAGGCGTACAAGTTGCCGAATTATTGGGCGCAAAAAATTTCGCCTTACGGGCATGGCTTGATCCACAGAAACTTGCCGCTGTTGGTCTCACGGCTGCCGATATTTATAGTCTTTTGGCTGCCAACAACTTTCTCTCATCCAGCGGCCAATCCAAGGGACAAATGGTACAGATCAACTTGAATGCATCTACTGCGCTGCGGTCAGTAGATGAATTCAAGCAAATGGTCATCAAGCAACAAGGCAACTCGGTTGTGCGCTTAGCAGACGTAGCGAATGTTACTTTGGGCGCTGATGACTATGACACCAGCGTGTCGTTTGACGGTAAAAAAGCGGTATACGTGGGAATTCAGGTTGCGCCCGCTGCCAATCTGCTGGATGTGATTGCTCGCGTACGCAAAGTCATGCCTGAAATTCAGGCACAGCTACCGCAGGGTATGAATAGCAACATCGTTTATGACTCGACCAAATTCGTCAATTCGTCAATTAACGAGGTCGTTAAAACGCTGGTGGAAGCTGTTCTGATTGTCACAGCAGTGGTATTTGTTTTCCTGGGCTCGCTACGCTCGGTGCTCATTCCAGTGATTGCGATACCCCTTTCCCTGATAGGCACTTTCTCAGTGATGCTGGCTTTGGGCTATTCCATCAACCTGCTCACACTCTTAGCGCTCGTACTTGCCATCGGGCTAGTGGTAGATGATGCCATCATCGTAGTAGAAAACGTAAATCGTCATCTGGAAGAAGGACTATCGCCTTTTGACTCAGCGGTGAAGGCGGCGCGTGAACTGGCTAATCCTATTATTGCGATGACCATTGTGCTTGTTGCAGTCTATGTACCGATAGGCTTTATGAGTGGCCTCACTGGCGCACTGTTTACCGAATTTGCTTTTACGCTGGTCGGTGCTGTAACTATGTCAGCTGTGATCGCGCTGACACTTTCGCCGATGATGTGTTCGCGTCTCCTACGCTCGCCCAAGCGTGAGGGGGGTAACTGGCAAGATCGTTTAGAAATATGGTTGGATAAACAATTTGAACGGTTACACGTTCGATATGAAAAAACCCTACATGGCACACTCAATTTCGTCACAGTAATAGCCATATTCGCGTTAGTAATCATAGGCGGGATTTATTTTCTGTACACCACCTCGATGTCTGAACTCGCTCCGCAGGAAGACCAAGGTGTGCTGATTGCAGCCTCTTTTAACGCGCCCGATGCAACACTACAGCAACGAGAAATATTTGGTGAACAGATTCAGAAAATTTTCAAGGCCCACTCGGAAACAGATCACATTTTCCAGCTAAATATGCCGACACAGGTTATCACCGGCATGGTACTCAAGCCTTGGGATGAGCGTGCTAAAACCTCCATGCAACTACAGCCCCAAGTACAAAAAGAATTAGGGGAAATCGCAGGCACGCAGAATGCTCTTTTCCAGCCTCCTCCGCTGCCCGGTGCACGCGGATTGCCAATACAATTTGTGATTACTACTACAGAGCCATTCTCCAAGCTCTATGACGTATCCCAGAAATTTTTGCAAGAAGCTGAAAAAACGGGCGAATTTATTTTCGTACAATCAGATTTACGCATTGACCTACCTCAGACTACGGTAGTAATTGATCGCAATATGGCGTCACAGCTTGGGCTAAATATGCAAGATATCGGCTCTGGCCTGTCTGCCATGCTGGGAGGTGGATATGTAAACTATTTCGAGCTTGAGGGTCGGTCTTATAAAGTTATTCCTCAGGTTGCACAGCGTTTCCGCCTGAATACAGACCAACTCAAACACTATTATCTGCGTACCGCAAGCGGACAAATGGTACCGCTATCTACAGTAGCTCATCTGGAAAAAAGTACCGAACCAGAAACCATCAATCACTTCCAACAACAAAATATGGCGACCATACAGGGAGTGGCCTTTCCCACTATTTCACAAGGTCAGGCACTGGAAAGACTTAAAACTTTAGCGCAAGAAACCTTACCGGCCGGATATAGCTACGACTATTCAGGCCCCTCACGACAATTTATACAAGAATCAGGCGGACTGTTACTTACCTTTTTCTTTGCTATTGTTATTATTTTCCTGGCACTTGCCGCTCAATTTGAAAGCTTCCGCGACCCTCTTATCATTTTAGTGTCTGTGCCCATGTCTATTGCAGGAGCATTAATTTTTATTAACCTGGGTATTGGGGGTACCAAGCTTAATATTTACACTGAAGTTGGCTTGGTAACACTCATCGCCCTAATCTCAAAACATGGCATTTTGATTGTGGAATTCGCCAATAATTTGCAACAAACAGGATTGAGCAAACGTGAGGCCATAGAGAAAGCTGCTGGTTTACGTCTACGCCCCATATTAATGACAACTGCTGCCATGGTACTGGGTGTTTTACCGCTCATCACAGCCAGCGGTGCGGGAGCAGTGAGCCGTTTTAATATGGGCTTGGTGATCGCCAGCGGCTTATCGATAGGCACATTATTTACCCTGTTCGTTGTACCTGGTATGTATATGTTACTTTCTGCTGAACGTAACCATGAAGCAATCGTACCAAGGTCAAATCCCCAAACTTAAGGACCCTATGTAATTCGTAGTAAACCCGCAGTTTTTCCAGAATAGTCACGTGCAAATTGCCAGGCCACACGACCGCTGCGCGAGGCGCGCATCATTGACCACTGCAGCGCTTCACGGCGAATCACGTCGTCCCAATCCTTAAGATCAACGCCAAACACACCCAGCCAATGTCGTACGATCTGCAGATAGGCTTCCTGATTAAAACTGTAGAATGACACCCACAAACCGAAACGATCCGATAACGAAACTTTCTCTTCTACCGCTTCCCCGGGATGCAGCTCACCATCATCACCGTACGTTGTCTGCAGATTCTCGGAAAAATATTCCGGCATAAGGTGGCGGCGATTGCTGGTGGCATAAATTAGCACATTATCTGGTACAGAAGCAAAGCTGCCATCGAGTACCGTCTTGAGCGCCTTATAACCCGGTTCACCGTCTTCGAAGCTCAGATCATCACAGAAGATAATGAAGCGCTCAGAGCGTTTACACACTAAATCGACAATGTGTGGCAAATCGACGAGGTCGGTCTTGTCGACCTCGATCACGCGTAGACCGTCAGCCGAGTATTCTGTCAGCATCGCCCGGACAATGGAACTCTTACCCGTACCACGCGCTCCGGTCAGCAATACATTATTGGCACGCTCGCCATATACGAACTGACGCGTGTTATCGTCAACGCGCTTCTTCTGATCGTCGATATCCTTCAGATCAGACAATTGAATGGGCTGCAAAACGTGCAGCGGCTCCAGCCAGCCACGAGTTTGATGCGTACGCCAGCGCTGAGCCAAGGCGCTCCAGTCCGGCATCGGAGGGGCTGGTGGTAAGCTCGCTTCAAAAAGCGACATAAGATGCTCGGCGCGCGCGACCAATCGCTCGATATCATCTGGATTCATTGACTTTCCTCCTTGTTCCGGCTTCCCTTATTAATGCTCAAGACCATAGCATCTATATACAGGTGCTCGAGCTTCTTTTCAGCCAAGTTACCCACAACAATCTCCAACAACAAATACAACACTATCCCGAACTGAGAAGCATATATTTGCGGGACGCATCAAAGGTCGCAAACTAGTGTTGCACTGAATTATGCACAGCTCGCTACGATGATGACTACCAGCAAATAAATTTGATGTAAATTAATGGCAAAAATAGAAAATTCAAACGCGTATGTCAAATTAACAACGAACGTTTACACTTCATGACTTCCGCGCAAAAGCAGTCACAGATCTGATCAAAGGTGGAAAAAAGTAAGCGAACTGACTAGCCATAAAACCGAAAATATTCCGGTCAAAGTGTACAGCCATCGAGCCGGTAGAAAATCTAAAGTAGTGAAAAGTTTTATAAAAACGACTCTTCATTTTACTGAAGTAAGCCAGCACCAATCTGAAACTGCTTGATTTATATGGGGTGACTGATGGGGCTCGAACCCACGACAACCGGAATCACAATCCGGGGCTCTACCAACTGAGCTACAGCCACCACGGGGTAAAACATCAACAAGATGTGTCGTTGGCGTGCCCGACAGGAATCGAACCTGTAACCCCCAGCTTAGAAGGCTGGTGCTCTATCCGGTTGAGCTACGGGCACAATTTCCTGTGGAGCCATTCGACTCTGTACCACTAAGATATACTGGTCGGGGTGGAGAGATTCGAACTCCCGACATCCTGCTCCCAAAGCAGGCGCGCTACCAGGCTACGCTACACCCCGAAAGCGGAGCACTATACCTCGCAAACGATAAAAAATCAATAATGTTCGGGGTTATTTGTCGCTGACCTACTGAAATATTTACCCTCTATCGCCCAATGGAGATATATTATTTCGTGTCACTCCTTGCTACTAGCATGGGACTTTTATGCAACAAAATGCCCTCTGCTATTTCCGTGCAATTTGTGGCAAGGCGAGTTTTAAGTAATAAATCATTGACCATAATGTCAAAATAGCAGCAAGATAAATCAGCAATGTACCTAATGCATTAGCAGGCAAACCCACCAATGATTCATGACACAACAGTAACAATATGGCAATCATCTGAAATACAGTTTTCACCTTACCCAACATGGAAACAGCAGTGCTCTTGCTTTCACCAAGCTGAGCCATCCATTCGCGTAGTGCAGAAATGGCAATTTCACGACCTATAATAATGAAAGCAATGATCATATCCACATAGCCAAGCTTTACCAACATAATCAATGCAGCAACCACCATCAGCTTATCGGCGACCGGATCGAGAAATGCGCCAAAAGCGGAAGTCTGATTGAGCGCGCGCGCAAGATAACCATCAAGCCAATCGGTAAGAGCGGCCGACGCGAAAATCACCGTACTGAATAAATGTTTGTGGTGCAGAGAAAGTGTTGTATCAGGCAGGTAAAACACCCCGAGAAACACCGGTATAAGCATAATACGCAACCAAGTCAACAGATTTGGGATATTAAGTGGCATGATTAATGCAATTGTTGATAAATTTTTTCCGCCAGCGAGAGACTAATACCCTCTACCTGTGCTAACTCTTCCAAACTGGCTTGATACACTCCCTGCAGCCCTCCGAACCGAGCGAGCAAATTACGCCTGCGCCGCTCTCCTACCCCGCTGATTTCTTCCAGCATGGAAGCTGTGCGTGTTTTACCGCGCTTGGCGCGGTGTCCGCTAATAGCAAAACGATGCGCTTCATCGCGCACCTGCTGAATTAAGTGTAACGCCGGATTGTCCGGCAACAATTGTAGCGGTTTTTCATGCTGCGGAAGCAATAATTGCTCTAACCCGGGCTTACGTTCCACGCCTTTGGCTACACCCATTAACGGGATTTCCATCAAGCCTAACTGTTCCAATACCTGGCAAGCCACAGTGAGCTGACCTGCACCGCCATCTATCAAAATCAAATCGGGACGCTTGCCTTCCCCTATCTGTAATTTTTGATAGCGACGAAACAAGGCCTGACGCATGGCTGCATAGTCGTCTCCCCCAGTAATGCCGCTAATATTGTAACGCCGATACTCCGCAGTACGCATAGCCAAATTATCGTAAACGACACAGGAAGCCACAGTCGCTTCGCCCATGGTGTGACTGATATCAAAACATTCAATACGTGACAGTTGCGGTAGCGCAAGCGCTTCGCGCAATTTCTCCAATCGAGCAAGCTGCCCAGCCTGCTGGCCTGCTTGCTGGTGTAATGTCAGCAGAGCATTTTTCAGCGCCATATCCAGCCATTGGCGCCGCTCACCACTCACACTATGACGTATCTGCACTTTATGCCCGACCTGCTCACCAAGTAATTCTTCCAGGGTATTGGCCGCAAGAGGCGTGCTGGTGAGAATAAGAGGCGGAACACTATGGTTTAAGTAATGCTGTGCCAGAAAAGCATACAGCACTTCGTCAGCCGCCTGCCCTTCAGCATTTTGCGGAAAAAGACTCTTGTCACCGAGATGTTTGCCACCGCGCACCATGGCCAAATTCACACACAGCACGCCATTCAACTCAGCGACAGCAACAATGTCCGCATTCGTTGCACGACCACTTTCCATGAACTGCTTTTGCTGCACCGTATGCAGCGCATGCAACTGATCGCGTAACGCAGCGGCCTGCTCATAATGTTGGGCCTCTGCCGCTTGTTCCATGGCTAGTCGCAATAAGCCGTCTACCTCACCTTGCTTACCCTGTAATAGCAAACTTGCATTACGCACATCAATTGCATAATTCTGTTGGCTAATCAGGCCAACACAAGGGGCAGTACAACGATGAATCTGATGCAGTAAACAAGGACGAGCGCGATTAGAAAATGTGCTGTCTTCACACGTACGGATGCGAAAAATTTTCTGCAACAACTGTATGCTTTCCTTAGCGGCATGTGAGTTTGGGTAAGGTCCAAAGTATTGATGATGCTTACCAGTCGCACCACGGTAATAAGCCAGACGAGGAAAACCATGTGCGGTCAAGACGATATATGGGTAAGATTTATCATCTCTAAAAAGTATGTTATATCGTGGTTTTAAGGTTTTTATTAAGTTATTTTCCAGCAGCAGTGCCTCAGCCTCGGAGCGAGTGACCGTCACCTCAATGCGTGCAATATGCGACACCATCAAACTGATGCGCGGTGAGATATTTTTTTTCTGGAAGTAGGATGCGACGCGTTTTTTAAGCTGCCCAGCTTTGCCGACATAAAGCACTTGCCCTTGACTATCCAGCATACGATACACACCAGGCAATAAGGGCAGGCTGGCAACAAATGATTTAAGATCAAATTCGGATGCTTGGGTCAAGCTAGATCACGGCTATGCAAATGTAAAACAATTGCGCTGAAAACGGCATGAAACATGGCCTCGGTCAGGCGCTTGGTCTGGGTATTGTAGCGGCTGCAATGGTAACTGTCATACAGCATGATGCCATTCGGCAGTACATGCCGCATGCCATGCGAAAATTTATAGTCTTTTATTTTCAAGTCCAGCGCACGCAGCACCGCAAAATGAGCAATCGCCCCTAAAGCCAACACAACTGCGCCCACCGGTAAAGAAACCAGTTCAGCCACCAGATATTGATTGCATTGTCGCACTTCGGCAGGCTCCGGCTTGTTCTGTGGTGGTAAGCAACGCACAGCATTCGTAATGCGGCAATCGTTTAAACTCAATTCGGGATTAGCATTGTCTGCCCCATTCAGAGGCTCGGCTTGGCTGGCAAAACCAAATCGATAAAGTGTGGAATACAACAATTTCCCTGCAAAATCGCCAGTGAACGGACGACCTGTGCGATTCGCTCCATGCATACCGGGTGCCAATCCTACTATCAGAAGACGCGCCTGCGCATCACCAAAAGATGGCACAGGGCAAGCATAGTAATCTGGATGCGTTTGGCGTACCTCATCCAGAAAGTTCGCCAAGCGTGGGCATAAACGACAGGTCGTTGAAAATTTCATACGCTACATATCAAAATAATCGAAATGCAAAATACCGATTTAAAAATAGATACCGTAGTTATCCATGTTTATTAAATGAAACCCAGCGAACCTTGGATACTCTTATGATTATAGAAATAAATATGCAAATATTGTACAACTTATAGCCTGAATTACCCTCGCCTTGAACGAGGTATACGATACATTTATCAACTTAATATTTTATTTATCTAGGTAAATATTCCTAATTCGTCTGTTCTCGGCGACAGTAACATTTACTGCATTTCAAGCAGTTAGAATTATCATGCAACCTTTCTGTTGCCAGGTAACGACACAAACATTCCAATTATCCATACCTTATCAATCAAAATATTAAAATATAATATTAATCGATTGTTTCAAAAAAGATTAATTAATGTTGGCACGATATATGCTTAGTTTATCAATACAGCAATATTGCTGAGCTGATATTAAGGAAAAAAGATGAATTATTCTTCAACTTTACAAAATAAAGCGGCCCAATCAATAGCGCTTGCTTCTATGCTGTTAATTGGCGCGATTGGCATTGTTCAGGCTGATTCTGTTACAAAAGAAGGTGCGCCGTCTTGGGCAGCTTACGACACAAACAATGATAACTCTGTTAGTTTGGAAGAAGCCACAACTAATAAAATGCCCCCCCAAATCTTCAAAGAACTGGATACCAACCATGACGGTAAATTAAGCTCTGATGAATTCACAAAAGAAAGTAAGCCTATGAAATAATTTAAAGTTCTGTTTTTTTCATAAAAGCTCCCCTTCTGGTGCGTCAGCTCCCCCTGACGCACTTTTTTTTCAATCACCTGAACAATTTGATTCATATTTAAACAAATTGAGTCAGTACAAAATCCCACATTAGGCGGGTAAACTCAAGATAACATTGATAGCGTAAGAATAGAAATTCACCCACTCTCACCTAAACTATCGTAACTCAGCACCCATAAAATCACCCTTACCAACTTCTAGGCCATTGTGCCGCAAGATCGCATAAGCGGTAGTAGCATGAAAGAAAAATTGTGGCAGACCATAGTGAGATAAGTAAGTGTGGCCAACCATTTTTTTCTCTTTTGGTGTGCCTAGTCGCAATACGATCTCACGCGTTTCGCTACCTTCGAATTGTGCTGGCGTTAGACTTTCGATAAACAATAAGGTCTTGCTAATTCGTTCCTGTAACTCGGCGAAAGTTTGTTCGTTATCCTCATACGCTGGTACCTCAACTCCTGCCAGCCGCGCTGACACACTTTTAGCGAAATCGGCAGCAATCTGCACTTGACGAATCAAGGGAAACATATCAGGGAATAGCCGTGCATCCAGCAATACTGTCGGTTTAAATTTTTTCTCACTAGCGAATGCTTCAGCCTTGGTCAAAATAACGCTGAGGCTGTTCAATAGCTGTTTAAAAACAGGTACGGACGTGGTGTACATATAAGTGGCCATAGATTTTTCTCGGTTAGTTAATAAAAGTTATTTCCATGCACAAAAATTTTATTTTGCATGAGTAGACATGGTTTTCCTTGCAATTATGATTTTATAGGAATCTCAATTAGCATTACACTCAATTCAGCAACCAATTATTTATGATCAATATCGAGCTATTTACGAGATATTTCTGACGTGCGTTCCTGTCCATTTTTAGCTAGTGGTATACCATAACGCTTAAATATGACATCATCCAGAAAAACCAGACAAAAAAAGTAGGGCGGTATTTATACGTTACAGTCAGCATATATGTTACGCGGAGCTAAATAGAATCTACAAGATGACCATTTATTACAAAGGTGAAATAATGCTAAATAAAGAAATCGTCATAGAAACGCTTCATTGTTTACCTAATGCGTATCCGCAAATGCTTGAAAAACGATTTCCTCATGTCCTCAATAAAATTATTGAACTCTGGGATTCCCCTCATTGCGAAGCCTATTTCACCGATCTGTTACAACCTAATGGTCGTGGTGGTGGAAGACTCAATCGGGATGGCTTCCCAGATGAAGCGTGGCAGGAAATATTTCAACTAAACGAGCTTTGCTGGATGCGCCGGACTGAACTTGAAGACAGTCAACACTAAATAAACAACCCCGCCCCAAGGGGCGGGGTTGTTTACCCGAAAGCGATTAAACAATGAAACAAGCTTTGGAATTCCATATATAGAAGCACCTTCAAGAAATTTTTATCCTCGAATCAGCTTGCCATTTTTCACCTTGACACGATCCCCTACCTGATAGCTAGTTTTTGAAGAATACTTAAAGGTCTGGCTTGAGCCGTCCTCCATCTCTACAAAAACATGATACCTGACCCCAGATTTTGCTTTTTTCTCCACTTGGTGACCGGCATAAGCGCCTCCGAGAACACCTCCAATAGTCGCTAAATCTTGACCTCTTCCACTTCCCACTTGGTGGCCCACTACACCGCCCAATACACCACCTGTGACAGCTCCAACACCACTTCCCTGCCCCTCGATTTTTATAGTCTTAACATCTGTGACCGTACCACACTCATTGCAAACTGCTTGAGCTGTTTGGCTAAAAATAGCGATAGTTAAGAAAGTAGATATAACCATCGTGATACGAGATGAAAGATAATATTTAGAACGTTTCATGATTCCCCCATAAATTTTTTGGTTAGCGTGAAAAAAGCATATAGAACGATATGTTGTTTACACATATAAATATCATCCGACGACTAGTGGATAGGATATTAATATTACCTCAATTTTAATTACTGGCATCTTTGATTATTAATGGTGGGGGATGTATCGAAAAACTATTAATCGCGGATTATATAAATTTTGAGTTACCAACCAGAATGATTTCTTCTTATAATAATAAACATTATCTATTGATAGATTACTGGATTCACAGTAGTGCGTGTTAATTCCCATTTATTTAAAGAACACTTATGACACTAAAGAACAGTAAGCTGGACAAAATCGTGCTGGATGCACGTCAAAATGCAGAAAAACGTGCCATGGGATATCGCGAGCAAGCACTCAAAATGTATCCTTGGGTTTGTGGCCGCTGTGCCCGTACCTTTACCCGCGAAAATCTTCAGTTATTAGAAGTCCACCACAAAAACAACAACCATGACCATAATCCCCCAGATGGTAGCAACTGGGAGCTTTTATGTACTTATTGCCATGAAAATGAGCATTCGCGAGTTAAGGACTTAGCAGGTCGCTCAGATGGTAAGAGCCCAGAAACTCTGGCAACCTTTAATCCTTTCGCAGACCTTAAAAATATCTTAAAAAAATAATAGACGAAAGTATCATTGAATGGATGAAAAAAATGGGCGAGAATTTTTGCTATACATCACGGGCAAATTGAGGCGTTTGGCTTCTTTTTTTATTTTTTCTGCCAAACTATGATTAATAAAATTTGTTACCACTACGATTAACTCGGTATTTTTGGGAATAACTCGAGATTGTTCGCCAGGCTTGCGGCCATTCCAATGTTCGATATCAACAATCCCACGACCGAAAAGTTCATTTCTGATAGTTGTGACTTTATCACCCCCTACAATTAATGCCGCCATTTGATTCCCCATATTTAGTATGTTGGAATCAGTCTAAAAGATAAATTTCTTTTTTAAAACCAAAAAGATATTATATCTTTTGCAGTATTTAAGATATGTAAAACCAGCTAAACCAAGTGCCCACTTTGCACTGTTTTTAAGGGTCGCTGGGTTCAGCTATATTCATAAAATACATTGAATTGAATTTCTAGCTTACTCGCGTAATTTACTTACGGCACAACATAGATTTAACTACACCAATAACAACAAGTACCAGTTCTTATTTTAAGCTGCAACGCTTAAGGTCAAATCTACTTGTTCCCAACTAAGCGCAGGTGCAGGACGCCCAAGGAAATAGCCTTGCACCCATTGCGCCCCAGCATGTTGCGCAAGCTCAAGTTGGCTTTGGGTTTCAATACCCTCAATAATTACTTCCGCACCCAGTTCACTAATAATTTCGACCAGCTTGGGCAGAATGCGTTGCATGCGGTTATTGTGTTCTGCAAGGTGAATAATACTGCTATCCAGTTTTACATAGTCAGGCGAAAATTTGCACAACCGGTTGATATTGGAATGTTCTTTACCAAAATCATCAATGGCAATTTTATAGCCCCGTTCACGGTAATTGACTATGGCATCATTCAGCAAATTATCTTGGCTGACTGCACTCTCATTAATTTCGATAACAACCTTATCAGTTGGCAATGAATGATTATGCAGTACTCGTTCAAATATTTTCCCATGCGAATTGACTGCCACAAGTAACTCGGGATGCACATTAAGAAATAGCAAATCTTTGCTTGGGCCCATGTTTAAATAGTTTAGCGTATGCAAAGTACGGCATAACCGATCAAATTTCACCAGCTTCTCGGCGACTTCTGCCTGTTTGAACGCGGCGGGGGGAGTGATAATATTACCTTCAAGATCGAATGCTCGTAACAATGCCTCATATCCCAAAAGTGCATGTGTGGCTAAATTGAATATTGGCTGAAACACGCTCCGCAATTGCAAACCGATGAAGTTCGCTCGTACATCATTTTCTTGAACTTCGATCCTATAATCGTTGAGATTAAGACTTAAAACATCGCGTAGCTCATTCTGTAATGCATTTAAGCGATAAAGTTGTGACATGACAAAATACCCTTATTTCCTGGAATAAATTTGGTCGAACAAACCCCCATCTTTAAAATGCACGGCTTGCGCTTGCTTCAAGCTGCCAAATACTTCATTCACAGTGAATAGCTTAAGTGGCGGCAAAGTGCCGGAATATTTCGCCAGAATCACCGGATCACGTGGGCGCAGTTCATGTTGCGCGGCGATATCTTGTGCTTCCGGTGAATACAGATGCTGTAGATAGGCTTCCGCTACTTTGCGTGTGCCGCGTTTGTCCACCACTTTGTCCACTACGCTCACCGGCAAATCCGCTACGATGCTGATAGGCGGGTATGCGATGTCAAATTTGTCGGCACCATATTCCTGTTTGATGAGTTGCACCTCATTCTCAAAGGTAACCAGCACGTCACCGATATTACGTTGTACAAAGGCAGTGGTTGCACCACGCCCGCCGGTTTCCAATATGGGTACATTGGCGAAAATCTTGGCTATCAAGTCTCTCGCCTGCGTTTCATTCCCGCCTTGTTTAATGATAGAACCCCAAGCTGCCAGATAAGCATAGCGCCCATTGCCGGATGTTTTGGGATTGGCAATAATTACCGAAACACCAGTTTTCGCCAGATCGGCCCAGGTTTTAATGCCTTTCGGATTGCCTTTACGTACCAGAAACACTGAAGTCGAGCTGAAAGGCGAACTACCATATGGCAAACGTTCAGCCCAATTGGCTGGAACCAGATGTTTGTCTGCCAGAATGTCTACATCAATGGATTGGTTCATCGTTACTACATCTGCTTCCATCCCATCCAAAACAGACCGCGCCTGTTTGCTGGAGCCGCCATGCGACTGGTTAATGGTCAGATCATCTGCGGTTTTTTGTTTCCAGAATTTAATAAATAACGGATTGTAATTTTTATAAAATTCGCGCGACACATCATAGGACGCATTTAACAGTGTTACCTTGGCAGCAAAACTGGGTTGCACAACTGTCACTAATATGGCAAGCAACAGTGAGACTGGCAATAAATATTTCATCATTTCACGTGTTCCTTTCATCATATTCTTCTGCGGTCACATAGCTTCTTAACTATTTTTGCTATGCCATTCTTCAATTATAAAAACAGGGCAGATGCTGCATCTGCCCTGAAACTGGACAAGGTTGTCAGGAAGGACAGGAATAGAACCTCTAAAACTAATGCAGTACTATCCAATAATTAAAAATTTTAAAAGGCGTAAAGTGAAGTTTCCACATACAAAAAACTTGAGTTATCTTTACGCCCTGGCTGTATTAACTGAGACGTTTTCTTAGTGAAGTCACCCGCCATGAAATATGCATAACCCACATTAAGTCCTATGTATTTGCTAATCGGATATCGCACGCGAATATCGAACTCTTCTCCTATATTTTTGCCACTTTTACCAGTGGTATCGAGTAGGTTAGCTCCACCATTCCAGCGGTCAGTGGCACTGGCTAACTCATACCAGTTGTATCCAAAGTCAATTTTTAATTTACTGGTAGGATTAAGCTCAAAGCGAACCTTGGAAGCATGGATATTTTCCATCTGGATATAGTCATTATTGGACCACGGCCTGGCAAAACCAAATAAGCGCTCAAAGCGTTGACTTTTCTTATCATTTGGATTTTTATCGCCGCTAGCAAAGCCAATGCTGCCGCTAACGCGAGGCTTCCATGCATGTTCGACGGTGTAACCTGCCTCTAGATTATAGCCGTAGGCGTCATGATCAAGCCCGCCATCCTCACCCCATTGCTTGACATAATTAACGTCGTAATCCAGACCCGTATTGCTTACCACACCATAACCACGTAAACCAGCGGTATGAATTTCACGATCTTTACGGGCACTAGTAGCTGCAAGTGACCCATCTGAAGCATATTGAACTTTGCTACCATTTTGTCGAAGTAAATAGTAATAGGGTTGCAGTGTGATAATTTTTGACCATTTACGCCAATCCCCGACAGCGCCATAGAACCATTGAGCATGATCGGCTTGATCCATTGTTTCTATTAAACGAACCATGGGTTGTAGCGCAAACACGTCTGCTTGCCAGTCACTTTTTTGCTGACCTAAAGTTGCCCGTAAGCCTTGGAAGGAATTCGTTGTATTACGCCATTCATTGCGTGCAACCAGACGTCTGTCTGTTAATTCGAATGCCATGCGACCAACTTTCACACTGATAGGCCTGTCGTTACCCAGATCATCTTTACCTAGCGCGTCTTTAAAATACAACTCTCCGTAGCCTTGAATGAAATCAAGCTTATTAATATCCTTATTGTCAGGTGCGAAAACACTGCCAAAGCGTCGCGAATCTTGAATTTCGATGGTAGCGCGTACCGGATCAAATTTACTTTTTACAGCAGCATAAAAGCGGTTACGAAGTAAAATGGGTGTATCTAAGGCATCCCTATTACGTCGAAAGTCATTGTCACGATATTCATAGCGAATTCGAGATTCCAGACCCAAATCGACCCAGTCCACATTTTCCAAGCCTTCTATATCTTTCAACCATGTCTTGTTGAGTTGTCTGACATAGCGGGGGGGCTCAGTTTCACGCTGCAAGCCATAGCTACGGATTGGAACATAATAGCTGGGGTTTGCTGCCGCGGTATTTGATGCTTCCGCTTTAGACGGCTCTTTAATTTTCAAAGAAGCATTTTCCTTTTCTATCTCCTGCAATCGTTCAGATATGCGTCTTTTTTGGTCCAATTCTTCGGCTTGCTGTTGACTTAACTCCAATTCATTTGCCTGCGCAAAGGTACTTAGTGGTGTTATTAATACAGTACCAGCCAACAGACTGGCAGTTATCCGTAACCGAAAAAAAATTTTCTTGTGTAACTGCAATGCTTTCATTCAGATATTCCTTAAAATTATGGGAGATTCAGTGGTACGGTCAGCCTGAAAACAACCCTTGATCGTTTATCTCATTCTTCCCGTTATAATTTTGCAATTGATATTTCGGTAGATTTCACTAATGCCACTACGTCTGAGCCAATACTTAACTCCAACTCGTTGATAGAACGGGTGGTAATAACTGAAGTTACCGTGCCAAATGGCGTGCCTACCACGACTTCCGATACCACGGATCCGGTTACAATTTCAATTATCTTGCCCTTGAATTGATTCCTTGTATTAATTGCTTTGATGGTCATTTTTCCTCCGGAATATTGGTCATATCTAACCGACTGCATATCGATCCTGATATTGAACACTGTTACATTTATATTGGTATCAGCAATAAGTTCACTAATTTAGCCAGGCGTGTTCCCACCTAATGTCCAACTGAGATCGCGCAGCTGTAATTGCATCTATACCCGCCCGAATTTCATAGAGCAGCAGACTGTTCGAATAACCATTTAACTGTTGAAAGATCACATCAACATTTAAATATTCCTTCTGATCGGCTCCGAGTACGAATTGAAGAACACTTTGATAATTATTCAATTCGCTGTTTGTGTTTACCGCTTGAGCGGCCAATTCGTCTTTGTTGTTTGTGTCCATGAGCTACTCCTTGATTAATTGGAAAAATTAATTTATTAAATTAAAATTAGCAGCACACCACATTCGACAAATCAGCCAGATACGCATAACCACTATTTTTTGGAATAAATCTGATCAAACACACCACCATCCGCAAAGTGTTCCTTTTGTGCCTTGCTCCACCCTCCAAACTCTCCATCAATGGTAATAAGATTCAGTTTCGGGAACTGTTTGGCATATTTCGCGGCCACTTTTACATCCGTAGGACGATAGTAATTTTTGGCTGCGATTTCCTGACCTTCCGGGCTATACAGATAGTTCAAATAAGCTTCTGCCACTTTACGTGTGCCATGTTTGGTAACGTTCTTATCAACCACGGTAACGGGAGGCTCGGCCAGAATGCTCAGCGAAGGTGCCACGATGTCAAATTTATCCGGCCCCAGCTCCTTGACAGCAAGAGAAGCTTCATTTTCCCAAGCCAGCAATACGTCGCCAATTCCGCGCTCAACAAAAGTAGTTGTAGAACCGCGCGCGCCCGAATCTAATACAGGCACATTGGCAAACAATTTACTGACAAACTCCTTGGCCTTGGCTGGATTGTTGCCATTCTTCTTTAACGCATATCCCCAAGCTGCAAGATAATTCCAACGCGCGCCCCCTGAAGTTTTAGGATTAGGCGTAATGACAGATACACCGGATTTAACCAAATCATCCCAGTCTCTAATCTTTTTTGGATTGCCCTTGCGTACCAGAAACACGATGGTGGATGTATAGGGCGAGCTATTGTGATTCAAGCGTGTTTGCCAGTTAGCCGGAATTAAACCGGCCTTACTCTGAAGTACGTGCACATCGTAAGCCAGGGCCAATGTCGCAACGTCTGCTTCCAGACCATCAATGATGGCGCGTGCTTGCTTACCCGAGCCGCCATGTGATTGCTTGATGGTGACATCATCGCCAGTCTGTACTTTCCAGTGCTTGATGAATGCTTCATTAAATTCCTGGTAAAACTCACGCGTTGGATCATAGGAGACATTCAACAACTTGATGTTTGCCGCCAGGACAAGCGGACTTAGGGTGGTGAATAGCAATGCCAGTGTCGATGTGATAATAATTTTATGCACTTAAATTTCCTTTAAAGTTAAAGTCCATTAACAAATTTGTCGCGAATGTTCATGAGCGAGGTGTGCATTCTGGAGAGGTTCTTTTTCTGCGTGAACCAATTAATTCTTAATTGCATATCTGTTTTTTATATATAGGAAAAAATGAAAGAATAAGATGAGCTATACAATGAACCGCACAACGAAATTGACAGTTCTGCGCAAAACACGGAAACTACATAACAGTGCCGATTTGACATCAGCTTGCGGGGCACTTTAAAAATTCCAGCTAAAGCGAAGCAACCCGCTCCGCTTAAGCTGAACGGGTTTTGTTTTTGGGGATTCTCAATTGAACGCATCAACTAGCATCGGCATCGTCAGCCCACAACACGCGCAGTTCAACACCCCTTTTTCATGTCAAAGCGGGGCTGTGTTGCCGAGTTACGAGCTGATATATGAAACTTACGGCACCTTAAACAAAGATAAATCCAATGCTGTCCTGGTCTGCCATGCGCTTTCCGGCCATCATCATGTAGCGGGCTATTACGCAGATGATCCGAAAAACGTTGGGTGGTGGGACACGATGATCGGTCCTGGCAAGCCTATCGACACGCAGAAGTTTTTCGTCATCGGGCTGAATAATCTTGGTGGCTGTCATGGTTCCACGGGGCCCATCAGCATCAACCCGGAAACTGAAAAACCTTATGGCGCAAGCTTTCCCATAGTGACAGTGGAAGACTGGGTGAAATCGCAAGCTCAGCTGGCTGATAAACTCGGCATTAATCAATTTGCTGCAATAATTGGTGGCAGCCTGGGCGGGATGCAAGCATTGCAATGGTCGCTGGCATATCCGGAATGCGTGCGCCATGTACTGGCGATCGCCTCAGCACCTCGCCTGACCGCACAGAATATTGCGTTCAATGATGTGGCACGCAACGCAATTTTGACTGACCCAAACTTCTACGGCGGCAATTATTACGAGCACGGCGTGGTGCCTGCACGTGGCTTGCGCTTGGCGCGCATGCTGGGGCATATCACCTATCTTTCAAACGATGCGATGGCGGACAAATTCGGGCGTGGCTTGCGCTCCGATAAATACAGCTACAGCTATGATATCGATTTCGAAATCGAATCTTACCTGCGCTACCAAGGCGATAAATTCGCCGCCTATTTTGATGCCAACAGCTATTTGCTTATGACCAAGGCGCTGGATTATTTTGATCCCGCCCGCGAATACAATGATGACCTGAATAAAGCTTTCGCCGTTGCTCGCGCAAATTTTTTAGTTCTGTCATTTACCACCGACTGGCGTTTTGCACCGGAACGTTCGCGCGCCATCGTCAAAGCACTCCTTCATAACCGCCTTAAGGTAAGCTACGCTGAGATTACCTCAACGCACGGGCATGATTCTTTTCTGATGCAGCATACGCACTACCATGATGTGATGCGCGCTTACTTCGACAATATTGCCAGAGAGTTTACTGCATGAGTACGCACGATCACTCCACACTCGCCGCAACCCGCCCCGATTTTGCTGCAATCGCAGCATGGATTCCGAAGGGTGCTTCAGTACTGGACTTGGGTTGCGGTGACGGCAGCTTGCTGCGCTATTTGCAGGGCACGAGCAAGGTGCAGGGCTACGGCGTAGAAATAAGCGACGAAAACATCGTGGCGTGTATTCGGAATCAAGTGGATGTAATTCAAGGTGACTTGGAATCTGGACTTTCCGGCTTTGAAAGCAATGCCTTTGATTATGTCATCCTGTCACAGACGCTACAGGCCACGCGTCACACGGAACCTCTGATGCAGGAAATGCTGCGCGTGGGACGTGAGGGTATCGTCAGTTTTCCTAATTTCGGCTACTGGCGAAACCGTATGAACATATTGCAAGGCAATATGCCAGTGTCTGAAGTTTTGCCTTATCAGTGGTATGACACACCCAATGTTCATCTGTGCACACTGCATGATTTTGAGACATTCTGCCACGATAACAAGATGAGCATTCTCGCCCGACGCGTCATGACAGGCGATAGCGAGATAAAACTATTGCCTAATCTGTTGGGTAGCACAGCGGTGTATCGCTTCAAGCGTGCTGTTTAATTCATGAGTGTGATCGCGCAGCTGTTCACGCGGCGCATGTTGATTTGTGTATTCACCGGCTTCAGCTCTGGCCTGCCGCTGTACCTGTTGTTCAATTTGGTGCCCGCCTGGCTGCGTAGCGAGCAAGTTGATCTTAAAACCATCGGCCTATTCGCACTGATCCAGTTTCCCTATACCTGGAAATTCCTGTGGTCACCCCTGCTGGATCGCTATGTCCTGCCTATCCTTGGGCGCAGACGCGGCTGGATGCTGCTCACCCAACTGGGTCTATTGGCAGTCATTGCATCGATGGGAGCATTTTCACCGCAAAGCGATCTGCACACAATTGCCTACATTGCAACGCTATTGGCATTTCTGAGCGCCACTCAAGACATCGTGCTGGATGCCTACCGGCGCGAACTGCTGGCAGAAAATGAGCTGGGATTGGGTAATGCGGTACATGTAAACGCCTATCGCATCGCTGGCTTGGTGCCAGGTTCACTGTCACTAATCCTGGCAGATTTTATGCCATGGAGCCTGGTGTTTATCATTACAGCGTTGTTCATGTTGCCCGGCATGGTGATGACGCTCATGGTAAAAGAGCCACTGAATATTAACCCGCCGAAATCCCTGCGTGATGCGGTTGTCGAACCGTTTCACGAATTCATCACTCGGCATGGCTGGCACAGCGCGCTGCTCATCCTCACCTTCCTGTTCTTTTACAAACTCGGCGATAGCATGTGTACCGCACTGGCCACCCCGTTCTATCTGGACATGGGATTCTCTAAAACACAAATTGGCTTAATCGCCAAGAATGCAGGACTTTGGCCCGCTGTAATTGGTGGCTTACTGGGTGGATTATGGATGGTAAAGATCGGCATCAATCGCGCCTTATGGTTATTTGGTGTAGTCCAAGTGGTATCAATCTTTGGTTTCTTTTGGCTGGCATCGGTTGGGTACCATGCCGAAATCACCACCGTGGAACTCACCCAACTCGCCATAGTGATTGGCATAGAAGCCTTGGGCGTGGGGCTAGGTACAGCCGCGTTCGTCGCCTTCATTGCGCGCACCACCCATCCCGCCTACACCGCCACGCAATTTGCGCTATTTACCAGCCTCGCAGCAATGCCACGCACCTTCGCCAACGCGGCGACTGGCTGGCTGGTGGAAGCAATCGGCTGGACGGGATTCTTTTTGCTATGCGCACTACTGGCACTACCAGGGATGATATTACTATTAAAAGTGGCACCATGGAATGGGTCGAATCCATTGACACATCAATAACGTTAGCAAAAAAAGATTTGTATCTTATTAAATTTTATGCCTCTGAACAAAGCCCCGCATGACCTGTCCAACCTTGCAGGTAGTAACGGACAGGAGGGAATCATGAAAACGGAAAGCATGACCTTGCTGGGATGGCAAGAGCGATTCGGGACGGAAGAAATCTGCTTGGAGCAGTTGATCCGCTATCGCTGGCCGGATGGGTTCATCTGCCCGCACTGCGGGCACGATCAAGGTTACTTTATCGGAGGTCGGCATATTTACCAGTGCACGGCCTGTACGCGCCAAGTATCGGTAACGGCTGGTACGATCTTCGAGGCCAGCAAGCTGCCGCTGGTGAAATGGTTCTGGGCTATATACCTGATGGCTTCCGACAAGGGCGGCATCTCGGCCTTGCGTCTTGCGCAGCAGATTGAGGTGTCGTGTATTACGGCGCACCGGATGTTGAGGAAGATCAGGCAAGCGATGGGACATCGGGACAGCCTCTACCGTTTGGGAGACTTGATCGAGGTGGATGACGCACTGGTGGGTGGGCGTCATACGGGCGGAAAGCGAGGCCGTGGCGCGGAAGGTAAGACACCGATTCTGGTAGCGGTGGAAAACCGGGGCGAGAAAGCTGGGCACGTAGCGATGGAAGCCGTTGCATCGGTGACCCATAAGGCGGTGAGAGCCTTTGCCAAGCGTCATATCAATCCCGCGCAATTGGTCAGGAGCGATGCGCTGGCTAGCTTGTCGTCGTTGGGAGAAACTCAGCACCATGCGGCACGGGTGACGCCTGCGGGCAAAGCGGGTGAATGGTTGCCTTGGGTGCATATCACCATCGGCAATCTCAAGGCATTCTTGCTGGGCACGTATCATGGGGTGTCAGGTAAATATCTTCAGGAGTATTTGAATGAGTTCTGTTATCGCTTCAACCGCCGTCGAGTGCTTCATGAACTACCGCTGCGCTTACTTAATTCCTGTGTGCAGCATGTGCCCATAAGGCATGCGGGGCTTTGTTAAGAGGCATATTAAATTTTGCACAACCTAACATGGCCGCAGCAAGCTTTTTCGGCGTGCGCCCTTGAATTCACCCCATAATCTTGCCGGGTGCCATATTAAGCGGCAACTCAGGAGAATATGCATGTAATTTACTCATAACACCTTTGAAGATCCTAATATAAATACACCACTTCTCTCTCACCAAGTTCCGAGTTCACTCCGTCATATCTCCATTCAGCACCTTATAGCAATACTTTGTTACCAGACAAAGTGGTACTCAATTTAAAACACCGTATGGCTAACATATATCCATTCATGTGACATGTTGTTACAGCTAAAACTGACTAGCTAACCCGTTGGTTTAAATCATGTGATTAATAATTCGTCATCTATCGAAACTCCACTCCACACGGACATGTAAATCGTATCTATGCTGCGTGCGGCATCGTTCGTTGGCTCAGCTTTCCAACCTATATTGTACGAATTATTCAGTTCAGGCTACAATTACTAAAACGCGAACAATTTTTATTTACATTTAAAATGGTGCCAGCCACCTTATCAGGAAGGAATGTTCATGGGGACCGCTGAACTTGTCCTGCAGCAAGAAGTGCACGCTCTCTACAGCAACCACCACGGTTGGCTGTATGGCTGGCTGCGCAAAAAATTGGGCTGCTCGCATCGTGCTGCCGATCTGGCACATGATACTTTTGTGCGGTTGCTTGCCCGCGAAGAACCGGTGACCATCCAGGAACCGCGTGCCTTTCTTACAACTGTGGCACAGCGCGTGCTGGCCAACCATTGGCGGCGCGAACAGATCGAACGAGCCTACCTTGATGTGCTGGCACGAATGCCGGAAGCCTTGATACCATCGCCGGAAGAACGGACCATCCTGCTTAAAACACTCGTCGAGATCGACTGCCTTCTTGACGGCTTGCCAGCTTTGGCCAAGCGCGCGTTCTTGCATGCCCAGCTCGACGACATGACGCATGCTGAAATCGCGACCGAACTCGGCATCTCCATCAGCACCGTCAAGCGCCATCTGGTGCGTGCGGGCATCCAATGCTATTTCGCGTTGACGGCGGACTGAGGTAAATACTCTGATGAGTCTGGACGCAAGCTTGGGAGTAAATCCCGATGCAAACAACGAGCCATCTTTATCGAGGCCCCCTCGCAACGACCATGGCCTTGGCCGCTCCAGCGACATCCCGCCGCACGTTGCTCGGCGTGCGGTGGAATGGTTGGTAGAGCTGCAATCCGCTGACGTCAGCACCACCACCCGGCAGAGCCTCCAGCACTGGCTTGGCTTACATCCCGACCACGAACGTGCCTGGCAACACATAGAGGCCGTCAATGGTCAGCTACGTAGCGTGGTCTCGTCCATGGCTTCGCCCATTGTACATGCTACATTGGTCCCCCGCCGTTCAGTCAAACGCCGTGAGGTGATCAAGACCTTGGTCGTCCTGTTGTTCGCAGGGGGTACAACCTGGGTAACCAAAGACAGTATGCCTTGGCGTGAATGGACAGCGGATGAGCACACTGGCGTGGGCGAACGGCGCACCGTCACCTTGGCCGACGGCACCATCGTCACCCTGAACACCGACAGCGCCATTAACATTCGCTTCAGCGCCACCGAACGCCGCGTGAGGCTGGTCAGCGGTGAAATATTAGTGAGCACCGGCAAGGATGCCGGTCACAACGGCAACGGCCGCAGCGGTAATGGCGTGACGCGCCCCTTTGTGATTGAAACCGCGCAGGGTGAACTCCAACCACTGGGCACACGCTTCGTCGTACGCCAACAGACAAATGCTAGCCGGGTGGATGTCTTCGAAGGCGCAGTCGACATTCGCCCGCACAATGGCGCCGAGGCAACCCGCATACTGCGCGCTGGCGAGCAAACCCGCTTTACTCGCAACGTCATCAATGAACCCATCACGATCAATGATACCGAAGCCGCGTGGATCGACGGCATGCTGGTAGCGAGTGGCATGCGCCTGGCCGACTTCCTCGTCGAACTCAGCCGCCACCGTCCCGGCCGCCTGAGATGTGATCCGGCCATCGCCGAACTGCTCATTTCCGGCAGCTATCCACTGGCCGACACCGATCGCATCCTCGATACCCTGCCAACCACGCTGCCGGTAGAGATTCACTTTCTCACGCGCTACTGGGTCACCGTACGGCCAGCTCATACATAGCTTTGTACTGCCTCACCAAACCTGCAGCCGAAAAATATTTCGGCTCAGGTGGTCTATTTTCGATTCTCGCGTGACATAGGAGTTGAACACATCACATCTCCAACCAGCCAGAGAGGAATCAAACATGGAGCAACACGACAGAGCCGACACCGGCAGCAGCATCGACACCCGTAACAACGGCAAGGCGCCAAGTCTTAAACGCTTCACCCGTAGCCTACTGGCATACGCCTTTACAACGACGACTTTTACGACAACGGCCATCTGGGCAACATCGGTACATGCGGCCGACGCAGCGATCATCACAACTGCACGCACTACCTACAACATACCCCCTGGTCCACTTGAAGGTGCACTCAACCATTACGGTCGCGAGGCAGGCATTTTATTGTCCTACCCGACCGAGCTCACGGCTGGACGGCGCAGCCCAGGCTTGACCGGCACCCACAGCGTGCAGGAAGCCCTGCCGCTGCTGCTTGCCGGCACCGGCTTGACGGCAGTGGCTCAGCCAGGGGGCGGCTGGACGCTAGTGAAGCAGGGTGAACCTAGCAAAACCTTGGAGGAAGTAACGGTTAGCGCAGACTGGCTTGGTTCTCCCACGCCGAAAGCGGCGAAGAAACACCCTGGAGCGCGGACGGTCATCACCAATCAAGAGCTGACCGAATCCGGTGCTCGCACTGTGGAAGACGTATTGCGCACTGTCCCCGGTGTGCGGGTCTTGGACGAAAGTGGTACAGGTACTCTGCCTAATATCGGTGTGCGCGGACTCAATCCGTTGCGTAGCGAACAAGTTTTGGTGTTGGTTGATGGTATCCCAATTACTCTCGCACCTTATGGACAAACCGGCCTGTCATTATTTCCACTAACGATTAATTCAATCGAAACTATTGACGTAGCAAGGGGGGGGGTCGCAGTGCACTATGGTCCGAATAACGTTGGTGGCGTGATTAATTTTGTGACTAAGCAAATTCCACAAAAAACATCACTGACAATCAAGGAAACGCTATCGTTTGCCCCCAATAGCCAGCTGTTGACCGACAGTTATCTGCGTGTTGGCGGTTTCGTCAGCGACAAACTCGGCTTACAGATACAAGCAAACGTTATCGACGGAAACTCAGCACGTGCCCATTCCAAAACTGCAGTGACCAATTTGATGTTAGACGCCAATTGGTTTGTCACCGATAAAGCCGAGATTAAGGCTGGCCTCCAGTATTACAAAACTGAAAACGAATTACCCGGTGCATTAACACCACAATCATATGAACGTAACCGCAACCAGTCGACTCGGCCATTGGATCGATTCAACGGCGATACCGTGCGGGGACATTTAATCTACAACCAATACTTCGATAATGGTGCGGAACTTAGCTGGACGAACTTCGGGCATAAAAGTAACCGCGAGTTTATCTTTGGTAACGCCACCAACGCAGACATCGCGTCAACACAGAAACAATCGGCGCCTCGAGATTTTTTAGTGTACGGCAGCGAACCACGATTCACATTTAATGTTGACGGTGGGATTAAGCAGAAAGTTTCTGTTGGTGCACGCTATATGCGTGAGGAAGTTGACTATCTCGTTGATGCACGCACCTTGGCAACAGGTGCTTATAGTGTTTCTCGCAACTGGCGTTTCGAAAACGATGCCTATGCCATATACATGAGTGATACTTTCATACTGTTAGACAACAAGTTGAAAATCACTCCGGGTATTCGCCGTGAGCAAATAGACCTTTACTACCGCAACAACCTTACCGGTGCGCAAACTCGTAATCCGACCACGGATTGGTTACCGGGCTTAGACGTTGGATACCAAGCAAATAATGAGGTATTTCTGTTTGCAAATACTCACAAGTCGATGCGCCCTGTTCAGTTCACGCAAATTACGTTTGCCGCTGATCTGGCGTCCGAAAAAGCACAAAATTACGAAGTCGGAATTCGCTGGACACCGACTAAAAATATCGATACCACTCTTACGGCCTTTCGTTTTGATTTTGACAATAAGCTCGAATTCGTGAATCAACTGGTGGGTTTTCGAAATCTTGGGAAAGCCCGCCATCAGGGGGTAGAAACTGAGTTTGCATGGCGACCGGAGCAAATCCTCGGTCTCGAACTTAAAACTAGTTATACCTATGTCGATACTAAACAGCTTTCTGGTGCATTTCTTGGCAAGGAATTGCCTTTGGCAGCACACCATCAATTTAATCAGCGGGTCAACTACCGCAGCGGAAACTGGAATTGGAACCTCAATGGTCTTTACCAAAGCGAATCATTTAGCGACGGAGCCAATACGGTAACCGAAAACGCTACCGGATCAGTCGGGAAAATTCCGTCGTATTCGGTATGGAATGCACAAATCACGCACAATTTACGCTGGAGCAACAAAAAAATTAAAGCGGGACTGGCGATCAACAATTTATTCAATAGTGATTATTACTTCCGCGGCGTCGACTACAGTCAAGGCCGATTGCCGGCGCCCGGACGGACGGCTTTGTTATCACTGCAAATTGATATTTAAGAAAGCCCATCATGAAAGAACTGATTATTTTAACTCACGTAATAACCGATTCTGTAAATGCTGGCTTTATTCCTGCCGCACAGCGCCTGGGTTTATCCATCATATTATTGACTGACCATACTGAAGCTCACAGGCAATATTTTAATCAAGTGGAGCTTCCTGCTTACCCTAATGAAATTGTTGCCTGCGATGTGTTCAACCCGCTAGCAGTAATCGAAACGATCACTTGCCGTGCGGAAACACCGGTAGCAATTTTTTCCAACAGCGACCACCTGCAAACCAGTACGGCAATCGTTGCCGACTATTTTGGTTTGCCACGCAAAAACTGGCATGTCACATATCGCGCCAAAAATAAGGCGGAAATGCGCGCCGACTTAAAAAATCGCGGTCTCGATATGCTCTGGTTTGCGGTTGTCTGCGATAAAACGGCGCTTGCTCAAGTTTTGAATAGCGTTCCATTTCCATGCATCGTCAAGCCTCGTGAAGGCGTTGCCAGTCAACAAGTCAGCTTGAGTTATAGCCGTGCCGAACTCGAGGCACACTGTGCTGCTGCTTGGAGCACCCAGCCGGAGCAACCTTTGCTTCTTGAAGAATATATCGAAGGTCCACTCTATACGCTGGAAACTCTTGGCGACGATAAGAAAGTCTGCATACTCGGTGGATTTAAAGTGAAATTGTCGCCGCCACCGCACTTTGTCGAGCTAGAGGCAAGCTGGGGGACGGGGTTAACAAACGCGCAAGAAACCCAAGTGGTCGACATTATTCGCTGCTTTGGTATTGGGTTTGGCGCGTGCCACACAGAATTTGTTATGACCGATAAAGGTCCTCGTCTAATCGAAATAAACTATCGTAATATTGGCGATTATCGCGAATTTTTAATGCAAGACACGCTCGATATTCCGTTATTTGAAATCGTTTTACGTCTTTATATGGGCGAGCCTCTCCCACCTTTGAATATCGCTCCCGATGCGGGATTAATTCGTTACTTCACCGCACACTCTGCGGGCCGACTTGCCAACGCGCCGGAAGCATTTGTCCAGAATGCAGATGATATTCAAGTCACTTATAAGCCGCTACGTATGATCGGCGATATTATCCATCTGACCAACTCTAACAAGGATTATCTTGGAGTACTGCGCGGAGCGGGTTCAGATGCCCAACGTTTAGATCTGGAGATGAACCGAATTACTAATGGGTTAGCATGGAAGATCGACGCATGAAATCGATTGCTAACAAAACTATTGACAATATCCGTTGGGATTACCCTAACGCCGAGCATGCTGCATATATTTGTCATCGAGTGCTTGACACATTGCTGCGCGAGGACGTACGCGAATGTGTAAGCCGTTCAGAGCTGATACCGAACACCGCCTTGCCTGCGGCATTAAGTAAGTATGCAAAGGTTAGCCTTGTTTGGCTTAAGGTAACCCATTTCGACGATGACGACTCCCTATGGATTCCAGTCGTCAAATCCACATTCATGCAAGATTGGTGCGGAGCTGGATTCCCGCTGCTATGGCAGGAGGGTGAGCAGGTTAGAGGACTGTATTCCATAGAAGACATTATCACTTGTTTTACTCGCGGCCTTAATCCAGCCGCAGTACTTCCGTTTAACGCATTTGCGGCAGAGTGTCAGGTGGCCGCTGAGCATCGCCAAGTCAGTGAAACCGAACGCGAACGCTGGTTTAACGAGTTACGCGCACTGCATGGCGTAACGATTGACAAGCAGCTGCCAAATTGGCATACCTGTCTGCTGCACTATGATCGGCTCGGTGCGTTTCTCGATCATCCGTTTTATCCTACTGCGCGTGCCAAACTCGGTTTCGATGCCGAGGCACTCGCCACTTACAGCCCTGAATTTCAGCGTAACTTCCTGTTGCACTGGCTAGCGGTGCCTCTCGCCCTTTATCACCCGAGCATAGGTAACGAACGTGGCCTGCCACTTGTATGGCCTACTTTCGAAGCCGTCGGCCTGCCTGCCACGATGATAAATACGCATGCTTTGATTCCGATACATCCATTCGTATGGGAACATGAACTTGCTAATTTTCTTGGTGAGGCTGGATTACATGATGTAATTCGCGCTCCACATGCTTATCTCAGGGTCGTGCCGACGCTTTCGGTGCGTACCGTTGTGATGCTCGATACACCTGAATGGCATTTGAAATTGCCGCTGACAATCCGCACTCTTGGTGCGAAAAATATTCGCACCATTAAGCCAAGTACGATCCAGGACGGTCACAGCATCCAAACCTTGCTTACTGATATTGCCGCATGTGAACCGTTAATTGTAAATCGTCTGCTGCTGACACGCGAAGACTGTGGTGGACATGTCGACAACCGAATGTTCCTCGGCTATATCCTGCGCCATTATCCGGTCGACACCCTGTGCGAAAGCACGCTGATCCCAGTGGCAGCGCTATTGGCCCAAACATCGACTGGAAATACGGTTGCCGAGGAAGCAGCGGCACAATTCTACGACGGCGATCTTGAAGCTTTCTTAGATGATTATCTTGATCTAACTTTGCGCTTACATTTGCTGTTGTGGCTGCGTTATGGCATAGCCCTTGAATCAAATCAGCAAAATTCCGTTGTCGTATTAAGCCAGGAAGAACCGCGGCTGCGCTTGTTGCTGAAAGATAACGATTCGGCGCGCATCCATCTCGACTATCTAGCTCAGCGTTGGCCGAATTTGGCGTCTCATGTTGCCGAATTGCAGGATCGACGCATTGTTGTTGCAGACGAGTTACCACTGGCACAAATGTTCACGACGATTACCTTGCAACTCAATATTGCCGTATTGGTCGAACGCTTCGCGACTATTCTCGGCTTGCCTGCCACCGCTCTGTATTCCCGCGTTAAGCTACGAATCGAAACCATTTTGTCGGAATTAGCTGCAGATGGAGAAAATACAAAGCTGGCAAATCAACTACTACTCGAAGATGACCGGCTTTATATCAAATATCTGCTGATCGCCGCCACTCTGGCTGAAAAAACCGAAACGGGTGCTACAGATGTTAACAAATTCTATGGTCGTAGCGCGCCTAATTTTTTGAGATCGACATGAAAAATGAGCGGCGTGGCATCGTCGCCACCATCATGGTTTGCCACTTTATAGCAGCTTTCGCAGCGCTTGGCATGCCGCCGTTTTTTGCGCTGATACTCAATAAATCATTGCACAGCGAAGCCACCTATCTGGCTGGGTGGTTATATGTCATGCCAACTTTTTTTACTGCGATAAGCAGCCCGTGGTGGGGTAAGTTGGCGGATAAATACGGCAAGAAGCCGTTATTGCTACGCGCTGAATTAGGTTTGGCGGGAAGTTTTCTTCTTGCCGGGTTTGCCCCAAATATCTGGGTATTTTTCATTGCATTATCACTGCAAGGTCTGCTCGGCGGAACCTTCGCCGCATCTAACGCTTATTTGGCAACCATAGTAAGCGGTACGGATCTAACCCGCAGTTTGACGTTGATGCAATGGTCGGCACGGGCAGCGCTGGTGATCGCACCGGCGGGATTGGGCCTGCTAATGACTGTCGAATCTCCTATTGAATTATACCGCTACCTGGCGCTGTTACCGCTAATTGCGGCGTTGTTCATTGGATGGCTGCCTGTTTACCAAGTACAAACGGCAACTAAAGCACCAATGCAGACCACGGGTAAAGCGAGAGAAGTCACATCTCAGCAAGTCTACGCCTTGCAGTTCGCGTTCATATTTGCCACCGTAATTACTTTTCCTTATTTTATTCCCTTTATTCAAACTGATTCCGGCTCAGTTTCGCTGGCTATAGCCGGGCTGCTGTTTGGGCTCCCGCATTTGATCTATCTATTGTGCGCAATGCCATTGAGTCGTTATTTGGAGCAGCGCGGCTTGGTGTTCATGCTGTCGATATCATACCTGTTGCTAGCTGCATCATTGTTCGGTCAGGCACTGTTTCCGTCGCTACCTGCCGTGATTACCTGGCGCATCGTAATGGGATTCAGCATGACCATCGGCTTCATAGGATTGCATGCGTTGATCGCGGGCATCGTAACCAGTGGCAATGCGGGGCGAACCTTCGGCTGGTTTGAAAGTAGTTCCAAATGGGGCGCCGTTATCGCCGGTTTGATTGCAGGTACTGCGGTTCAAATGCTCGATTTACGCGCACCTTTTTTTATTGGCGCGTTCACTTTGTTCATTGCTGGCTTATATCTGGCTGGCTTAGCGGCATATCGTTTACACCTAAATAATTCTTAGTCATTACTAATTAGGAGGATCCATGCATACAAACAATTTAGCGGAAGCCATTGACTCCGTACAAATAGCTCAACAGGAAGCCGGCCGACGCTCTATGGAAACATTGCTTAATTGTTATTGCCGTGAGGTGGCAGGCCCGGAAGGGCAGTTAAGCGTGGGGCCTTTATTCGGCCAAAACGATAATCCGGTATCCATACGACTGGCTTTACAGCGTAGCGGCGGCCGCATCATGCACGTTCGACTGCCACTTACCGGAGATCGTCTGCTCACGGTAGTTGATGGTTCTTCCCCCACTAGCAACTACCGCTACCAATCACCATTCTATTGCAAATCCCCGGGAAAACCCTGGGCCTTGTTAGATTGGCAAGTGTTGGCGGGGCTTTTGCTACGCGAGATGTCGTTGAAGAATAAACTGCCTGTCAACGATGAGTTGATGCAACAGATTCATGACAGCATTGCAGTAACTACTGCCGTGCTATGCGCCTCCCATCCTGGACGTTTTTCACAGGAACCATTACAGGCATTCATTGAATCCGAACAATCGCTGATTTTTGGCCATCCGTTTCACCCCGCTCCGAAAAGCCGCCAAGGCGTTTCTTACGAAGACATGTTGCGTTATTCGCCAGAAACAGGGGCGAACTTCCCTCTGCATTATTTCGCAGTACGCCGCGAATACTTATTGCAACAATCGGTGCTTACAGAGTCGTGTGATCAAATCGTCACGGCCCAGGCACCTGCCGGCCTTGCCGCTGACGATGAGTTTGCTTTGATTCCGACCCATCCGTGGCAGGCACGTTATCTGCTCGGCCATACAAGGGTTGCGGCAGCAATCCGAACCGGACGTATTTGCGACCTGGGGCAGCAGGGGTCAAATTATTATCCTACCTCGTCAATCCGCACTCTGTTTCATCCCGATAATCCGTATTTCTATAAATGTTCGTTGAACATCCGAATAACCAACTGTGTACGCAAAAATGCGGTTTACGAACTTGAGGGCGCGCTGCAAGTGACCAGAATCATGCGCGCATTAATGCCTAGCTTGGAGCTGCAATTCCCGGGTATCCGAGTATTGGAAGAGCCAGCGTTCATCTCGGTAGATTTAAAGCAGGAGGATCAGTTTGCCAAGGAGGTGACCGAAGGCTTCGGCATGATCCTGCGGCAAAATTTCGCCGATGTGCTGCTTACCGGCGTAACGCCTATTTTGGCCGGGGCGTTATTCGGCAATCACGTCTATGGAGAAGCTCGCATTCGCGAATTGCTTGCTGACATGGAGCAGCATAGGAAAATACCCTTCGAGGATGCGGCCGAACAATGGTTTTCGCGTTACGTCGCCGAAATCATGTATCCGGTACTGTACTGCTATTTCGCTCAGGGTGTCATATTCGAACCGCACTTGCAAAACGTTGTAATCGGCGTGGCCGGAGGGGAACCCAAACAGGTTTTCTTGCGCGATTTCGAAGGGGTCAAGCTGGTGAAAGAGCGCTATTGCGCAAATCGACTGGAAGCCATAAGTCCGCGCGCCCGCGAGTCCCTCTGGTATAGCAATGATCAGGGATGGAAACGAGTTGCCTATTGCCTGTTCGTCAACAATTTCTGCGAGGCGATCAGCCAGATCAGTGCGGGTAAACCTGCATTACAAAATCGCTTATGGGCGATGGTACGGCACCATCTGCATGTTTATCAAAGTCAGTATGGGGACGACGTTTCGACACGGTGCATTAATGCCTTGTTTAATGGTGAGCCGCTTCCAGGAAAAGCAAATTTGATCAACCGATTCTTCAAGCGGCCGGATCGCGCTTCTGAGTATTTGCCGGTTAATAACCCGCTGGGTGCGCTGGGAGAGGATGGAGCATGGAGTTAAGGTTAGCTGAAGTATTTGAAAGCATTTGCGCTGCACAGGCCGATACCGACGAGCCATTGTGTGCCTATGTATATGACTTGGCGGCCTTGCGGCGGCATGCGGCAAATTTGATCAGAACTTTGCCTGAAGGCTATGAATTGTTTTACGCGATAAAAGCCAACTCTGATCTACCAATTCTGCAGACACTGGCGCCAATCATGGATGGCTTCGAGGTGTCCTCGGGCGGCGAGCTAGCCTGGGTGCGCGAACACTTTGCAGATGTGCCGGTGATTTTTAGCGGCCCGGGCAAATTGGATCAGGAGCTCGGTGAGGCGATAGATCAAAATGTTGATTGTCTGCATATCGAAAGCCTTAACGAATTGCGGCGGTTAGCCGAGATCGCCATCCAGACAGGTAAAGCCGTGGCGATATTGTTACGTATCAACATGGTCGTCGACAACTTGGCAGAAACCAGCCTGATGATGGGTGGAAAACCAACTCCATTTGGCATTTCTATTCACCAATTGCCAGAATGCATGCGATGGTTACGGGCGCATCCTGAAATTCGGTTGCGCGGCTTCCATTTTCACTTGTTGTCACACCAGCTCGATGCCCAAGCCCATCTGCAACTGGTGGCGTCATACCTGAGACAAGTACGGCGATGGTGCGATGTATACGAGCTAGAAATCGACCATGTCAATGTAGGCGGCGGTATTGGTATCAATTACCGGCAACCTCAACAGCAATTCGACTGGACAATTTTTAGCGCCGGGTTGGCAGCGTTGTTAAAAAATAGCGGCTTGCCTGGAATCCGTGTACGTTTTGAGTTGGGACGTTATATTACCGCCGCCTGCGGCTACTATGTAATGCAGGTTATCGATATCAAGCGGAGCTACGACAAGAACTTTATAGTCGGCAGAGGCGGCTCACATCACTTTCGCACGCCTTACGCGCAAGGTCACAGTCATCCGTTTCATGTAATACCGATCAATACATGGCAATACCCATTTCCGCGTCCTGATATTTCCAACGAGAAAGCAAATATAGTGGGGCAATTATGCACACCGAAAGACTTGCTGGCGTTCGACGTGCCGGTCAAATCGGTGCGTTGTGGCGACTTGCTGGTATTCCCCTATGCAGGTGCCTATGCCTGGCATATATCTCATCACGATTTTTTGCGCCATCCCCATCCGCAGCAATGGTATTTGCCGATAGAGGAGCAACCACATGTTGCAAACCAATCAACTTAAGCAGGCGCTCGTTAATGGCAAGACTGTTTTCGGATTGCTCAATTCAATTCCGTCGCCGTTGGTAGTCGAAATGATCGGCTATGCGGGCTACGATTTCGTGATTCTAGACATGGAGCACGTTTGCGTGAATCCAGAAACACTTGAAAACATGGTGCGGGCCGCCGAATGCGCCAACATGACACCCTTGGTCAGAGTGCCCAATGCCGCGCCGGAAAGCATCTTGCGTGCATTGGATTGTGGCGCTCAAGGGATCGTCGTACCGCATGTGCGCAACCGCTTCGATGCCGAACAAGCAGTCGCCGCCAGCCGATATTTTCCGCTGGGAAGCCGTGGCATCAGTGGGGGACGCACCACCGGTTTTGGCACTCTCGATCTGCCAAGTTATTTTGAGCGAGCTAATGCTGAAATCATGGTAGTAGCGATGATTGAGGATAAAGAAGGTATTGATAATCTGGATGCCATTCTATCTGTCGCCGGTATTGACATGGTGCTTGAAGGGGCGATCGACTTATCACAATCTTATGGTCTGCCAGGGCAAGCGCGGCATCCGAGCGTGGAAGCTGCAATCGATAAAATTGCTACCGCCTGCTTCGAGCGCAATGTCAAATTCTGCGCGATTCCGCGTGCCGCAAATCAACTGAATGCATGGAAAGAGCGCGGTGTGCTGGCCTATTTGCTGGGAGACGACCGGGGAGTAAGCTTTCGGGCGCTCAAAGCTCACTTGGTGGAATTTAAATAACTTGATAGATGAAGCTGACAATGCTGCGCTTTGCTGATGTTTTTCTATCCCCCAAGCTAACGCTCAGACTTAGAGACAGGCCGAAGAAACAGGGAACTCCCTGTTGTGTCCGTGACAGCTGATCACACAGAAAGCTTCAAGCCCAATATATTCAGGGCGGTGACCGGATATGGTGCCGTTTGATGCATCGCACGTAATTACACTCGAAGTGCTCGATGCATAGGCTGCCACCAGCTTGTTTCGTGCCCTTGTATAGCGCGGTCGGTGTTACGCGCGCGCAGTTAAGCAGTTGGACTTACGTCAACATCGCCATTCGTGGCATCCTGGTCGAAAATCGGGACCCGAGACATAATCTTTCGGGCCATATTGCTTACTTCAATAGGTCCATTTAATTGAAGATATTTATAGCGCAGACAACCCTTCAGGAAGCGAAATAAAACTGCCGGAGATATAAGCTGTGACTGCTAGAAAAATTGTTTTCCAATTACATCTGTATACCGGTTTGGCTATCGGATTACTGCTGATATTAAGCGGGCTGACCGGTAGCGTGTTGGTATTTCGCGAAGAAATCGAGGCGCTGGTATATCCTGAATTGATGCACACGGTACCGCGTGACGAGCGTGTTTTTTTACAGACGGTGCTAGAAACAGTGCAGCACGCCTATCCGGAAGACAAACCGGTTTTCATTCGTATGCCGCGCACTCCAGAGCAAACCTATTTAGTTAAGATGAACTATGCGCATGATTTGTTCGTTTATGTTGATCCTTATAACGGCATGATCTTGGGTGAACATCGGCAGGAAGATACATTTACCGGATGGATTGCGCTTCTGCACACCGAACTTTTAAGTGGCGATCGTGGCGAAATTATCCTTGGTGTAAGTGCATTGCTGCTGATTGGCATGAGCATAACCGGCCTTATTTTATGGTGGCCGCGAAACAGAAAGTTTTCCCCGGGATTTAAAATCCAGTGGGCAGCACAATGGAAAAGAATGAATTTTGATATGCATCGTGCCTCGGGTATTTACACCGTTTTATTTCTTTTATTTACAGCTTTTACAGGCACATCTTTAGTATTTAATAAAACGGTTATCAGCTTGATCAATACCATCACTCAAAGCCCACCGCGGGCTGCCCCACCGCATTCCGACTCTCGTCAAGCAGGGATGCCGAGGCCTGCACTCGACATGATGTTGCATCAAGCCGACTATATGGTGCCTGCCACCACCACCTGGATTAATCTTCCCCAAAAACCGGGGGCGCCCTTGGTGGTACGAAAAAAATTCATCCAAGAATTTCATCCAAATGGTAGAAGTTTCATCTATTTAGATCAATATTCGGGAAAGGTATTACAGGTGGAAAACGCGTTGACGGCCTCTCTGGGTACGCGCATTTTTAACACACTTTACCCGATACATATTGGTGCAATAGGCGGGGCACCTACCCGTCTTTTACAGGTGATCATCGGTTTATCGCCGCTCATTTTATTTACCACTGGCTATATCATGTGGTGGAACCGAAGGAAGGCGAAACGATATCACTCCCGCCTAATAAAATAATGCGTAAGTTTGAATATGCAAACAGGCTTCCTCAACTTACGTCACTGTTCCATTGAATATCCGTTTTAAGCTCATTCGTTCGTGTCCATTTTCTTCAACTTACATCAATAAAAAGTCAATTTAAAATTTGAAGGAATGAAGATAAATCTACTTCTCTAAGCGCCAACTATGTATGACCGGATAAAGAACAATGATATTTGTCCAGCTCAATCTGAATAGTGACGTGTCCAATGGTAAAGTTATCGTGCAACTCTTCCGTAACACGGCACAGAAACTCATTCCCTGGATGTCCGCCGCACATGACCAAATGAACGGTCAGTGCAATTTCTGAAGTACTCATCGCCCATACATGCAGATCATGTATTTCGATGACATTTGGCTGTGCTGTCAGATAATTTTTCACATTATCTAATGTGATTGATGCCGGCACACCGTCCAGAGAAAGATGTAAAGCCTGGCGTAACAAATCCCATGTACTCCACAATATCACTACAGCAATGACCAGGCTGATTGCAGGATCGAGCCAAGCCCAACCAGTCCAGATAAACATCGCACCTGCGATAACCACACCGAGTGAAACCAGCGCATCTGCCGCCATATGAAGAAAAGCACCACGCAGGTTAAGATCTTTTTTGTTGCCGGACATGAATAACCAAGCGGTGATGCCGTTGATCACTACTCCAATAGCAGCAACCAGCATGACGATGCCGCCCTGAATCGGCACCTGATGACTGAATCTACCAACGGCTTCCCACACGATGCCGCCTATCGCAATCAGCAATATCATCGCATTAAACAATGCAGCAAGAATCGAGGCTCGCCCCAAGCCGTAAGTATGTTTCTGATTAGGTCGCAGCTGTGCCAGATATAAACCGCCATATGCCACAAGTAAACCGAGCACATCGCTCAGGTTGTGCCCGGCATCGGAGAGTAGTGCGAGCGAGTCGGCTTGCCAGCCGAAAATTGTTTCAACGACGACGAACATCACATTCAATGCAATGCCAATGACAAATGCTCGACCGTAGTTTGCAGTGTGGCTGTGCGAATGATGATGTGCTGTCATGATATTCCTTAAAGAGCAGCGGTGACATGAACACTAGCAGAAAAATCTCCTGTAAACAATGGGCTAACGCTAGCCCCTACCATAAACACAGTAGCTATATGTTGCGATCCAACTGTCGCATCACCCGTACTAAGCAATCGATTTTTTCGTAAGTGTGACGGATTCAACATACCTCAAACACTTCTTTAGGTGATGCAAAGATGTTGCACGACATATCGGTGCGATATACTGCCAAACGCGCTAGCTATCAGAGCTAAATCCGCAAATAACTTTAGCCCACTAAAACACTTCAAATATGACCGCTCTGCAAAAACTGCTGAAAACTTTTCGACAAACATCTGTCACAGAGCGGAAAAGCAGTGGAAACAATGGGCAACCCGCGTTATTCGCTGGAACTGTTCATGCGCGTGGTGACGGTGAGCCTGGAAACGATGAAATTGTGAACAGCCTGTCAGCCCGGAAGCGGCATCTGATTTGACGGGGGATGCATGACTATCCAGATTGTTGAAATTCTCGACCGCTCGATTCAGGGCGTCACCAGGCCGTTCTATTGCCGCTGCGAAGATGGGCAAACTTACTTTGTCAAAGGCCGGGGGGCTGGCAGGCAAAGCTTGATTGCAGAGTACGTGGGTGGACGGCTGGCGCGCGCCTTTGACCTGCCGGTTCCTGATTTTGAAATCGTGGAAATTCCGCCCGAATTGATCCGGTGTTGCAGCCGGGGAGATGCAAACGAACTGGGTACGGGGCTGGTATTCGGCTCCAAGGCATTGCCACATGTGCAGGAGTTTTCCTTTTCACATATTACCCAAGTGAATGAGTAAGCTCGCAAGGATGTGGTGCTGTTCGACTGGTGGGTGCATAACGCGGATCGTACTTTGAGCGAGAAAGGCGGCAATCCAAATTTGCTGTGGGATCAAAAAAATTCGAGGTTGGCCGTTATTGACCACAATCAGGCATTCGACCCGGACTTTGATTCGCTACAATTTGCGCAGACTCATGTATTCAATGGCAGCCTTTTGAATATCATAGATGATTTGGTGGAGCGCGATGTCTACCGCAATCGTTTGGCGGATGCAATTGTCGAATTCAATTCCGCTTGCGATAATGTCCCTCCAGAGTGGTGGTGGGAAGATGATGGAGTCCCAGCCAATTTCAACCGTGATGCAGCAAGTGAAACTCTCAACCGATTTACCGATGATATTTTTTGGAGGATAGCGTGATGAATAAATACGCCTGTCAGTACGCTATCGTCCGCTTCCTACCTTATTTGGAAACCGGCGAGTTTGCCAATGTGGGCATTGTGATGTTTTGCCCGGATGCCAGGTTATTCGAGTTCAGATTATTGCGGCATATCCGACGCATCACGTCATTTTTCGAGGAATTAGATGCAGGTATCTATCGCCGCGCCGCCAACGATTTCAAGCAAGAACTAAAACGCATCCATAACTGGCTTGATCCAAAACAAGAGAACCGGATAAATGCAGATTTGGCTCGTCATCTGTTTGCCGAGCTGACGCGCCCGCGCGAAGCCATGATGCGCTTTGATACGGTTCGCGTGGTGCTGGCCGACGATCCGGTACAGAAATTCGATGAGTTGTTCGGTCATTATGTGGAACGCAATTTTGCGACCAAAGCTTATCAAGAACAGTTGCTGGAAAAAAATGTGCGTAGGATTTTGACGGACGCAAAGCTGGACAAGCAATATCGCCCCGAGACATTGGGGGATGCTGCCACCTATCACACGCGCCTGCCCTTTGTGCATCGAAAGAACGGGCGCGCAGTGAAGGCGATTAAACCACTGCATCTGGCGCACGAAGACCCCGCACAAATCTACGATCACGGCTGGGCCTGGTTGGGAAAAGTGGAAAAATTGCGGGCTTTAAAATTATTGCCGGATCGAATTCTGTTCCCGGTGCAGAGGCCAACCGAAAATGATGGTAGGCGCTTTGAAATGTTTCAGGAAATTACTCAAAAAATAGCCGCGAATGATGTAGTGGTCATACCCGATCAACAAACTCAAAAAATTATCGAGTTTGCTCAAGATTAAGTTGGGATGAGGCAATCATATGAAAATCGGAATACCCAAAGAAATCAAAGCAAATGAAAATCGGGTCGCATTGGTTCCATCCGGTGCAGAATCGCTTATTGCGGCTGGACATTCTGTGCTGGTCGAGGCAGGTGCTGGATTCGGTAGTGGCTTTAGTGACGAGCAGTATCTTGCAGTAGGCGCACGTATCGTCTCTGATGCCAACGTAATATGGGCGGATGCCGATCTGATTGTTAAAGTTAAAGAGCCGATTGAGCCAGAGTGGCAGCACATCAAGCCTGGCCAAACACTGTTCACCTATTTTCATTTTTCCGCTAATGAAAAACTAACCCGAGCACATCTGGATTCTGGTGCAACTTGTATCGCTTATGAAACGATTGAATTGCCTTCACGTGAATTACCACTACTAACCCCCATGTCTGAAGTGGCCGGACGCATGGCCGTAAATGAAGGGGCCAAATATCTCGAAAAATTATATGGTGGACGGGGCGTTCTGTTAGGGGGTGTCCCCGGTGTGCCACCCGCACATGTTGTCATCCTCGGCGGCGGTGTAGTGGGCATGAATGCCGCCAGAATGGCAGCAGGTCTGGGCGCAAGTGTTACCCTTCTTGACATTTCACTGGAGCGGCTACGCCATCTGGGCGATGTCATGCCCGCTAACGTACAGTTGATTTTTTCCAATCGGCACAATTTACAGGAACAGATTGCCAGCGCCGACCTTGTCATCGGTGGGGTGTTAATCACCGGAGCCATTGCACCCAAACTGATACGCTACGATGATCTCAAGACCATGCGCAAAGGCTCAGTGATCGTAGATGTTGCAGTGGATCAAGGCGGTTGCATTGAAACAACCCATCCCACCACCCACGAGAATCCAATTTATGTAGTCGAGGGAATCATTCACTATGCTGTGGCAAACATGCCCGGCGCCCTCCCCCGCACCTCTACGCTGGCGCTAACCAATGCGACTTTGCCTTATGTAATGCAAATAGCAAATAAAGGCTGGAAACAGGCACTAAAGGATAACGCTGCGTTGCGCAAAGGGCTCAATATCGTGAATGGAAAAATCACTCATCACGCAGTCGCCCAGGCATTCGCAATGCTGGCCTACGCGCCGGAAAATTTTCTCGATTAATTCTGGATATACAAATCTTCGGCCAGCGATTTTATCGGGCTGGGAGTCGTAACAAGTTGTGCGACAGCCGCGCCTCCATGAAACATCCACAATGTGCCCGGCGCCATGGCTTGCCAAGCCTCATTATCAGTCAACGGCACGGTGGCGATAATAGCCACACGATCATTAGGCGTAGTCACGTGGCTAAAATCGACTGTCATATCCTCATCCTTAAGATGTGCCACATTAAATGGACTATGACGGATAAGGTAGTTTAATTCGGTCGAGCAATGCGCAAAAAGACATTCGCCGTTAGATAATAGATAGTTAAAAATACCCCTGCCAGCGAGCTGGTCGGTGAGCTCATGCAGCGCGGCAAACAGAACGTCACGCGTTGGCGGTGTATCATTAAAACGAATTCTCAGACTTTGCAGCAACCAGCAAAAAATACGTTCACTGTCAGTATTCCCCACAGGAACAAAACCACCATATAACTCTGGCTGGAATTGCGGCAGGTTACCGTTGTGCGCAAAAACCCAGTACTGACCCCACAGCTCGCGCACAAACGGATGGGTATTTTCCAACGACACCAAGCCTTGTGTCGCCTTACGAATATGCGCAATGACGTTAAGGGATTGAATAGGGTAGTGGCGCACCAGTTCAGCGATAGGCGATTGGGCTGAAGGTTTTGGATCTAAAAATAACCGCACGCCCTTACCCTCGAAAAAAGCGATGCCCCAGCCATCAGCATGTATGCCCGTTTCTCCGCCTCGTTTCTGAAAGCCAGTAAACGAAAAACAAATATCAGTGGGAACATTGCAGTTCATGCCGAGCAGTTCGCACATATCTCAAAACAGCGCAAGCTGAGGGTTCGAGTGCAATTTATGATACTTACCGTCTTGTTTCTTGACGTACTTGCCTATCATGGTTTCTCCGTATTCCAAACCGGTTTTGCAAAAAAACTTCCTTCCAGATTCGCCGCCCACAACTGTTCGCTCATTCGGAATGCTTACCCGCAAAGCGGCAGAGAATTTAACCCGAAGAAATTAATCAGTGAGCCTAACTACAGTAACTATTACCAGTACAAAGATAATGATAACTGAGCATATCGCAAAAAATACCGGGATCCAGTCTTTCATAAAATACCTCTTTATTTGAAAGATGAATGATTCTAATAATAGATGAAAATAGCTTCAAGTTTTCCTGAAGATAGATAGGCTTCTATTTTTTAGACGGAGATGAAGTAGATTGCAAATCTTTAATGAGAATAAACGAGGTTTGTCAAATTACTTATGGATCGTCACATTGTGTTTACAAATATAAATATTTAAGGCAGCGTGTGCATCTAACTTTACCCACGCCCTTTTCGTCATCAAGATGATTTAGGTGTTGAATTGCACCTTTCAAAAAACAAGTGAGACATGGTAAAGGTTTACCAAAACTCTTAAGGGCGCTACGCCATTCGGTCAAATATGCGTCCACATGTGTTTCTGCATCGCCCCGAACTCGAATTTGTTGCAACATTTCTTAAAGCATAAATTCAAGCGACATTACATCTCCTGTTCAAACGTTGACAGTTCATTTTGACTTGTTATTAGCAGGTATCTTTAAGGTGTAAGGATTGTTAGTCGGTGCGTTGCCATAAGGATTGCCATACGGTGAGTAGGGATCAGTAATTTTTGTTGGTGATTGACTCCCGCTATGCATTCCATATCCATTGGACGAATAAGTCTGCTCACTCTTATTTTTAGTAAGGTTGCTCGTATGCCGTCCAGGCTGGCTATCCTTTGTCTCAGCTGCTGCATGCGCAGGACTTGTGAAATCTATATAGATGAGTGTCACTAGGACGGCAATTGCTGCGGCTTGTAATGACATTATTTTGATTTTTGATGACATGGTAGTTTTCTTATTTATTTTTAATTTTTTCGATAATGAGAATTATCCTATTTATAGACAAGCAGAATAGCAAGCTTTAATAAAAATAAAAAGGAAGTTATGTATTTGACTCCCTTACATTCTGTTACGTATACATCTCTGCCTGTCGTGCTTATTCCCAAATACGATAAGCAAAGCTGAATTTATGATTTTTACTATGTTCCTGGCGTCTATACACTTTACGACTGATTTGATTAAAGGATACTTTGATGGCGTCATTCAAAGCACACAGCGTGTTGCCGGGATTCAATCTGGCACTTGGCTTCACGCTTTTATATCTCTCGTTGCTCGTACTAATTCCCCTATCTTCGTTGTTCTTCAAAACAGCGACACTGGGCTGGGACGGTTTTTGGGAAGTGGCCACAGGCGATCGGGTGTTGGCCTCGCTGCGTGTCACTTTTGTCGCGTCTTTTGCCGCTGCGGTACTGAATGCCATTTTTGGTCTAGTAGTTGCTTGGGTGCTGGTACGCTATACGTTCCCGGGCAAGCGTTTAGTGGATGCGTTGGTGGATTTGCCATTCGCCTTGCCTACCGCCGTAGCGGGCATCACTCTAGCCATGCTGTATGCGCCTAACGGCTGGATCGGCCACTACTTTGCCGAGCATGACATCAAAATAGCGTACACCCCGCTCGGCATAGTGGTGGCGCTCACTTTCATCGGCTTGCCCTTCGTGGTACGTACCGTACAGCCAGTATTGGCGGATGTTGAGGCCGAAATAGAAGAGGCAGCCGCGAGCTTGGGTGCAAATCGCTGGGATGTATTCCGTCGAGTTATTTTTCCTTCAATATATCCAGCTTTGTTGACAGGTTTCGCATTAGCTTTTGCTCGCTCGATTGGCGAATATGGCTCAGTCATTTTCATTGCAGGCAACATGCCGTTCATTTCAGAAATTGCACCATTGCTAATTGTCGCCAAACTGGAGCAATACGATTACGCAGGTGCCACGGCAATTGCTTTGGTCATGCTACTAATTTCATTCGCCCTGTTATTGGCTATCAATGGGTTGCAGTGGTGGAGCAACCGCCGGGAAATCAGATGATGTCTTTACCTCAACCATTGATCAACAATCGAAAAATCGCCACACATGAATCCAAAGCGGTGACGCTCTTACTCATCACTGTTGCGCTGTCATATCTGTTGCTTTTTCTCGGCATACCTTTATTTGCTGTGTTCTACGAAGCGCTGGGCAAAGGCTGGGCTCTTTACTGGACGGCATTACAAGATCCGGATGCGTGGTCAGCTATCGAATTGACCTTGATTGCAGCGGCTATTGCGGTGCCAGCCAACCTGGTGTTTGGTGTCGCAACGGCGTGGGCTATTGCCAAATTCGAATTTCGAGGAAAAAGTGTATTAATCACATTGATTGATCTGCCGTTTGCCGTCAGCCCGGTAGTGTCCGGCTTGATCTATGTACTACTGTTCGGCGCGCAGGGCTGGTTCGGACCATGGCTGCAGGAACATGACATCAAACTTATTTTTGCGGTACCGGGCATCGTGTTGGTCACCGTTTTCGTCACCTTTCCCTTCATTGCTCGTGAGTTAATTCCGCTAATGCAGGCACAAGGCAAAGATGAAGAAGAAGCGGCGGTATCACTTGGCGCTTCCGGCTGGCAAACCTTCTGGCGCGTCACCGTGCCCAACATTAAATGGGGTCTGCTGTATGGCGTGATCTTGTGTAATGCCCGTGCGATGGGTGAATTCGGCGCGGTGTCAGTGGTGTCCGGGCACATTCGAGGTATGACCAACACCATACCGCTGCACGTAGAGATTCTTTACAACGAATATAACTTTGTTGCGGCTTTCAGCGTAGCCTCACTGCTGGCCTTATTAGCGTTGGTTACGCTACTCGCCAAATCGATCGTAGAAATTAAGGTCAAGCGTAATGGCAACAGGCTTCCTCATGGAGAAACAGAATGAGCATCACGATTCAAAATTTGAATAAGCAGTTCGGCAATTTTACTGCGCTAAACAACATCAATCTTGAAGTCAATAGCGGCGAATTGCTTGCGTTACTGGGACCTTCCGGGTGTGGCAAAACCTCGTTGCTACGCATTATCGGCGGACTGGATGTACAAAATTCCGGCAAAATACTTTTTCATGGTAAAGACGTTGAACAGCGCGATGCACGTGAGCGCAATGTCGGTTTCGTGTTCCAGCATTACGCGCTGTTCCGTCACATGACCGTGTTCGAAAATGTTGCTTTCGGTCTCCGCGTAAAACCGAAAAAGGAACGCCACACCGAAACTGAAATCAAGCGCCGCGTACATGAACTGTTACAACTGGTGCAACTCGATTGGCTCGCGGATCGCTATCCAGCACAACTTTCCGGAGGCCAGCGACAACGCATTGCATTAGCACGCGCATTAGCAGTTGAACCACAAATCCTGCTGCTGGATGAACCATTTGGCGCGTTGGATACCAAGGTACGCAAAGAACTACGCCGCTGGTTGCGTCGCTTGCATGATGAACTTCATATCACCAGCGTATTCGTCACTCACGATCAGGAAGAAGCCCTGGAAGTGGCAGACCGCATCGTGGTCATGAACAAAGGCAACATTGAACAAGTGGGTTCACCCGATGACGTATATGCCAGCCCTGCCTCACCTTTCGTGTACCAATTCATTGGTAATGTAAATTTATTTCACAGCCGGACGCATGCCCTTTGGACGCAGCAACAAGGCGATGCCGTAGCCTACGTACGCCCGCATGACATTGACATTAGTCTGATACCGCAGCACTCTTCCCTGCCGGTAGTGGTGAAACAAGTGCGCGCCATCGGGTCGGTGGTACGACTGGAAGCAGTCATCGGGCATGATGGTGAAGTGGTGGAGATCGAACTAAGTCGCGAACGTTTCAACCTCACCCCGGTGGCTGTAGGTGATGAAATATTCATCCGGCCCCGGCAGATTAAACTGTTCGAAGAATAATAGAGGAACTCATGAATTTTCAACAATTGCGTATCATCCGCGAAACGGTCGCAAACAATTTCAATCTCACCGAGGCAGCTAACGCACTGTTTACCTCACAGTCGGGCGTCTCCAAACACATTAAAGATTTAGAAGATGAACTGGGCATTGAGTTATTCGTGCGTAAAGGTAAACGACTGTTGGGATTGACCGAACCCGGACGTGAACTTGTAGGAATCGTTAATCGTATTTTATTGGATGCGAAAAATATAACAAACTTAGCTAACCAATATAGCGGACGTGATGAAGGTCGCCTTACTCTGGTTGCTACACATACTCAAGCACGCTACGCCCTGCCTCAAGTGGTGACGAAATTCAAGAAAGCATTCCCCAAGGTGCATTTAAAACTACACCAGGCCAGTCCTAATGAAATAGTTTCCATGCTGCTCGATGGCCAGGCAGATATAGGCGTGGCCACTGAAGCACTGTCCGATGTTACCGGACTCGATATATTTCCTTATTACTCCTGGCACCATGCAGTCATTGTGCCTGCCGGACATCCGTTAGAGAATGTTCATCCGATCTTGCTGGAAGCGATTGCGGATTACCCCATCATCACCTACCACGATGGCCTAACCGGACGGACCGGAATAGACCAGTCTTTCGCTACGGCGGGACTGGAACCAGACATCGTCATGTCCGCACTGGATGCAGACGTAATTAAGACCTATGTCGAGCTGGGACTAGGCATTGGAATCATTGCTTCAATGGCATTCAATCCATCCAAGGATACCGAGCTTCGTTTACTCGACAGCACCCACTTGTTTGGCAAAAACACCACTTATATCGCTTTGCGGCACGGACACTATCTACGCAACTTTGCATACCGTTTCATCGAGCTGTGTTCTCCTGCACTTGATGAAGCGGTAATTCGTGCTGGTGTGGCACCCCTTCAAGCTGATTAATCAACGTTCAACTTCTCCAGCAATTCACGTATTTTTAACGGATCGTTAGCACGCAATATTCTTTGCGTCAGCGTATCAAGCTCTGGCAGGTTTGTGTTTAGTACACACTGCTTAACACTAAGCAGTTGCGCTGAATTCATGGAGAATTGACGCAAACCGAGACCAAGCAGCAGACGAGCGTAGTCGGCATTACCAGCCATTTCTCCGCATACTGAAATCGGAATACCCGCCTTATTGGCGTTACCAATGATGTGCGCCAACAGGTATAAAATAGCGGGATGCAACGGATCATATAAGTGAGCAACCTCTTCATCGGTACGGTCTATTGCCAACGTATACTGAATCAAATCGTTGGTACCAATGGAAAGAAAATCCAGCTTCTTGATAAATACATCAAGCACCAGAGCAGCAGCAGGAATTTCTATCATGCCGCCAATTTGTATTTCCCGATTATAGGGAATACCTTCATCATCCAGCCCTTGCTTGACATGACCGATGAATTGCAACATCTGGTTAATTTCCGACACACCGGAAAGCATGGGTATCAGTATTTTTACGTTGCCATAATGCGAAGCGCGTAACAAGGCACGCAATTGAGTACGAAACATTTGCGGTTCAACCAGACACAGTCGGATCGCGCGCAAACCCAATGCGGGGTTACTGGCAACCCGTTGGGCACCATTCAGTTGTTTGTCCGCACCAAGATCAAAGGTACGAATGGTGACGGGCAGTCCTTTCATTCCTTCTGCCACAGTGCGATAAGCTATAAACTGTTCTTCTTCATCCGGCAGGACATCACGATTAAGGAACAGAAATTCGCTACGAAATAAGCCTATACCCGTTGCACCATTTTCATAAACTTCCGCCAAATCTTGTGGAAGCTCAATATTCGCGTGCAGCTCGATAGCAGTACCGTCTAGTGTATTGGCAGGGGTGGATTTGAGACACTTAAGTTTTTTCCGATTTTCTTCCCAGTGGTTTTGAATCAGTTTGTATTGAACCAGAACCTGTTCATCCGGGTTAACAATAACTACACCTTGCCTACCATCCACGATGACCAGATCGTTCTCACGCATCAACTGGCGCGCACGATGCAAACCCACCACGCAAGGCGTACTCAGACCACGCGCTATGATGGCAGTGTGCGAGGTGGCACCGCCCAAATCGGTAAGAATGGCGCAAAAATGTTGCGGCTTAAGTTGAATCAAATCAGCCGGGCTAATATCGTGTGCAACTAAAATCATTTTCACGCCAGGTAGGGTGGCAGGCGGCACATAGCCCGGCTGGCCGATCAGTTTCTTAAGCACGCGCTCCACTACCTGTACCACGTCAGTTTTACGTTCACGCAGATAAATATCGTCAAACGCCTCGAATTGAGCTACCAGAGCATCCATCTGTATCTTGAGCGCCCATTCTGCATTACATTGTTCGCGCTCTATCATTTTGCGGGACGCCAGCTCGATGTGCTCATCGGCCAAAATCATCAAATGCAGATCGAGAAAAGCATCAAACTCTGCCGCTGCATGTAGCGGACGATTGCTGCGCAATCCAGCTAGTTCCTGGCGCGTGCTTTCCATCGCCGCGTCGAAGCGCGCAACTTCCTCATGCACCAGATACTTGGGCATCACATAGTGCACAACTTCTAACACAGTATGTGAAACAAGATGAACATGACCGATGGCAATACCACTGGAAACTGGAATGCCATGCAGGGTAAAACTCATGCACCTTCCCCAAAATAATCATTAATCAGGGCAACAATTGCATCCATCGCCTCCCCCTCTTTTTCGCCACTGGTTTCAATGTTAATGGTGCTCCCTTTGGCAGCGGCCAACATCATTACACCCATAATACTTTTTGCGTTCACACGTCGACCCGCACGTGACAGCCATACCTCGCAAGGAAACTTTGATGCAAGTTGAGTCAACTTGGACGAAGCACGCGCATGCAGCCCCAATTTGTTAATGATTTGTGCATCTTGATTCAACATGACATCCCTCATCCGTATTCATTAAAACGATACATTCACGGCCTCCTTCCAACGCCTTCTGGGCGACTTCGGCCAGCGGCTTGTGGCGATAGCAAACTGCGCGCAACAACATAGGCAGATTGACACCAGCCACCCCTAGCGCCCGGCCAGGCTCAAACAGCCGCCGTCCAATATTGCACGGGGTCGCACCAATCAGGTCGGACAACATCAATACACCTTCTCCTGTGTCCAATTCCGCCATGAGTTCGCGCCCTTCTTCTACTTTACGCTGAGGGTCGTCATCCGCCAGAACCGACAATACCCTCAAATTAAGCGACACATCGCCCATAACATGCCGTACGCAATCAACCAGGCTATCACCGAGACCATTGTGGGTTATCAATAAAATTCCGATCACGTCAAACTCCTAGACATAAAACAACGGAAAACAATCAGCAAACTTGAATCACGCTTCCATTTCTTCCAGCTCTAACGCCGCCGCCAACAATGCAATTCTAGCCACGACAGCGTATGCGTAAAAGCGGTTCGGCATATCGTCCGGTGCGCAATCCGGGTTAGGCAAAATACAGCTGGTATCAAACGCCAGCGGAACAAAGTGCATGCCCGGTGCATTAAGATTCTCATCCACAGCACGTCCGGTATGCACGCGATAGAAACCGCCCACCACGAAATGGTCGACCATATACACCACCGGCTCGGCGACCGCATCATTAATACTCTCAAAAGTATAGACACCTTCCTGCACCAACACATCGGAAACGTGCATACCTTCTTTCACCACAGCCATTTTGTTGCGTTGTTTGCGATTGAGACTCCGTACTTCACTGGCGTCCTTCACAGTCATGATACCCATGCCGTAAGTGCCGGCATCGGCCTTGACGATAACAAATGGAGCCTCCTTGACACCATATTCAGCATACTTCACTCGCATCTTTTGCAGAATGCTGTCCACATGCGTGGCTAAACATTCCTCACTGGAACTCTGCTTAAAATCAACCTGGCCGCAGCTAGCAAAATAAGGGTTAATCAGCCAGGGATCTATGTCCAGCAGCTTGGCAAATTCAGCCGCCACACGGTCATACGCACTGAAATGCTGCGACTTCCGCCGTGTGGTCCAACCCGCCGCCAGCGGCGGAAGCGTGGTCTGCTCCAGATCTTTCAAGATATCCGGCACACCAGCAGAAAGATCATTATTGAGCAACACTACACACGGATCAAAATTTTCCAGCACCAAACGGTTTCCTTTACGCTGCAAAGGTTCCAGCGTGAGTGTGCTGCCATTGGGCAATGCCAGTTTGGTGGCCTGAGTAATTTCCGGCAACATGGTGCCAATACGCACATTCATCCCCGCCCGTTTAAGAATCAAGGCAAGCTGAGCCACGTTTTGCAGGTAAAACGTGTTACGTGTGTGATTCTCGGGAATCAATAGAACGCCGCGCGCTTCTGGGCAGATTTTTTCAATCGCGCTTTGTGCAGCTTGCACGCACAACGGCAAAAAATCGGGATTAAGATTGTTAAAGCCGCCCGGGAACAAATTAGTATCCACCGGTGCCAGCTTGAAACCACTATTACGCAAATCCACCGAAGTGTAAAACGGTATAGTGCGCTCTGCCCATTGCGAGCGAAACCAGTGCTCGATAGTGGGCTGTGCGTCGAGCATCCGCCGCTCGAGATCAAGCAGTGGTCCATTTAGGGCAGTAGTAAGATGTGGAATCATAGGATCTTTATATATGGGCTATTAAAAAGAAATACAAAGCGGACATTGTAGCCCAGCCGCCCTGACCGGTGTGAGTTGCACACGTGATAGAATGTGCGCCTTAATTTTTTGAGTACGCCATGTTATCTACCGCTAATATCACGATGCAATTCGGCGCCAAGCCGCTGTTCGAAAACGTTTCTGTAAAATTTGGAGATGGCAATCGCTATGGCCTGATCGGCGCGAATGGCTGCGGCAAATCCACCTTCATGAAAATTTTAGGCGGAGATCTGGCGCAAACTTCTGGTCATGTAATGCTGGATAAAGGCGAACGCCTAGGCAAACTGCGCCAGGATCAATTTGCTTTTGAGGACAATACCGTATTAGAAGTAGTGATGATGGGACACGCCGAAATGTGGGAAGTCATGGTAGAGCGCGATGCAATCTATGCCAACCCGGATGCCAGCGAAGAAGATTACATGCACGCCGCCAACCTTGAAGCGAAATTTGCCGAATTCGATGGTTACACAGCCGAAGCACGTGCGGGCGAATTACTTAACGGTGTAGGAATTCCTCAAGAGCTACACAATGGGCCGATGCGTGCGATCGCACCAGGTTTTAAATTGCGTGTGCTATTAGCCCAAGCACTATTTGCCGATCCTGAAATTTTGTTGCTGGACGAACCAACCAACAACCTCGACATCAACACCATACGTTGGCTGGAAGATCTACTGAACGCCCGCAAAAGCACCATGATAATCATCTCGCATGATCGCCATTTCCTGAACAGCGTGTGTACCCATATGTCTGATCTGGACTATGGCAAAATCACCACTTTCCCCGGCAATTATGACAATTACATGCTGGCCTCCTTGACCGTGCGTACGCAACTCGCCACTGATAATGCCCGCGCCAAGGAAAAAGTTGCTGAACTCAAAGCATTCGTGGCGCGCTTCTCGGCGAATGCATCGAAGTCAACCCAGGCGCAATCCAGGGCGAAACAGATCGACAAAATCAAAATCGAAGACATTAAGCCATCTACCCGCCAATATCCCTTCATGCGCTTTGAATATGATGAACGCGAGAAACTGCATCGCGTTGCGGTGGAAGTACAAAAAATGAGCAAAGGGTTTGATCGACCGCTATTTTCTAATTTCAATTTCCGTGTTGAAGCCGGGGAACGCGTCGCCATCATCGGCCCCAACGGTATTGGAAAAACCACCTTACTACGCTGCCTGGCGGGCGACCTTGAAGTAGATAACGGCACCATTAAATGGACAGACAAAGCCAACGTCGGATACTTCGCACAAGATCACGCACATAACTTCGTCAAAGATGACTCCCTCACCGATTGGATGACTTATTGGAGACGCGAAGGAGATGACGATCAAAAGGTACGCAGCGTTCTTGGACGTTTACTGTTCTCCGGCGACGAAGTTAAAAAAAGCGTAAAGGTGTTATCGGGTGGTGAAAAAGGACGCATGATGTTCGGCAAACTCATGCTGCAAAGACCCAACGTATTATTGATGGATGAGCCAACCAATCACCTTGACATGGAATCCATCGAGTCACTCAACACCGCGCTGACGGAATACAAAGGCACGCTCATATTTGTCAGCCATGACCGCGAATTTGTAACTTCACTCGCTACGCGTATTATCGAAATTACCCCGCAAGGTATATCAGACTATCATGGTACGTATGAGGAATATCTGCGTGATCAAGGCGTGACGATATGAATGTGTAGCAAGTCTATGGCTGTACAAAAGCATCGCTGTGGGCGCTCTATTTTTTTATGATTCTGAGCCCCACTCTCGACACAAAGCAGAAGTCCACCTTTTCACTGTTTTAAAGTCATTTCTAATTCACTGTTTTAAAGTCATTTCTAACTAATAGTTATACAAAATTTAGGATACTCTCTGCTTCCAAAGCTCAGCCAAACTCTCTCACATGAGTATTTCATTCTTTTTCGATGAAAGTGGTCACAGTGGCGACGCCGTGAATTCTGGAGACGCCTACGATTTCATAGACCAGCCTTACTTTGTGCTTGCATGCTTGGGTATAAAGGACGAAACGAAACTGGTCCAGCAGATCAATACATTGAAAATTACTCATCGGATACCAGTGGGAGAATTGAAGTCGAAGTTACTACAGAATCGTCCATCTTTCGTATCCGATCTGCTGTCCTTAGTATGCGACCAAAGATTGCCGTTCTTCGTTGAAGTAGTCGACAAAAGGTATTTCGTGTGCATGCATCTAGTCAATAGTCAGTTATTGCCTGCAATCATGGGGTACAGAGATGGCCCCGAAATGCATTTTCTCAAAAATCATCTTGTGGATTTTCTGTACGACGAAATATCAGATCATGTTCTAAATCGATTCGTCGCAGCTTGCATGGAGCCGTCCGACGATTCGTTAATGAGCGCATTTGGAAGTCAACTGCTGTTCTCCGCCGGAAAATGTTCGGCCTCAGGCGCTCAGGGTACACGTGACAGTATGCATCACATGGTTAGCGAAGTGATAAAGGAGTATGGTGAAATGCGAATGAAAGATACTGAAGCCTACCTCCAATTTCTGCCTTCCCCTGATTTTAACAAGCGAGGCAAGCAGGTCTGGATGCTTCCAAATCTCTCATCATTCACAAATATCTATGCCAGGATAAATCTGTTCCGCAAAGGAAAGCTGGCGGGTGCGCGGCTTGTCCATGACCAACAACTTGAGTTGGAAGATATTCTTCTCAACTCCAAGCGCGCAGCAGAATCCATTAAGGACTCTAAGATCAAACCGTTCACACCTCATTCGGACTATCTGTTCAGTGAGAACGCCTCTCTCGAATTCGTGCCGTCCCATGAGTGCATTGGTATTCAGTTAGCCGATGTGATTGCGGGTACAGTAATGCGGTTTTATCGTGCTCGGTTGCGCGGAAGTACAGCGTACTCGCCGGAGACGGCGGCAGTTGTAATGAAGCTATTGCGAAGATCTGATGCATCTACTGGCATCGGTATGTATCAGGTCGTTCCCCAACGTTTTGTGTTGAAGTGAATATTCAACTGTGTTTAGGTAAAATACAAGCCTGCATCGCTAACGTCGACCAGTTTTGCTGACTTCCTACTGATCTATAGTTTCAACCTCCCATTCACGGCATCGAAAATCCAGATGGTTCCAGTGCGGCATTGGCACAAAGCAATCTGTCGAGTCGGAAACCCACACCTTATTCAAGCTAACCTGCTGCTTTTTTGGTTGACGGTTCAGCTAGACAATTCATGCGTTCGCCGATCCCATATTGTCAGAAATAGCACACTTGTCGTCGTCACAACCTCCACTCCCTGCAGCAGCTTGCTCTTGCTCTTGATTACTATTGGGATCGATCGCAACCTCACTCACCAGTTGGCCAATCATTGCTCCCACACGCAAATCATCCATACGGCCGAAATGATTGAGTCGGATGCGTCCTTGCTGATCTAAAATAATCAGCGTCGGTGTGCCTCTCATACCAAATAGTTCCATCGTATGGGGAATGTTGCCTGATATTGATGGTCGATCTACAGCAACCGGGAAACGGATACGGTATTCATAAAGAAACGCCTCTAAAGCTACGGGGGTCATTGCGCTGTGATGCTCAAAGACACTGTGAATGCCGATCACGGCAACATCTGCTGCCGGAAAAGTCTCATGGATAGCCGCAGCTTGTGGCAGACCATGTGACACACAACCAGGACATAGCATCTGGAATGCGTGCAGGACAACCACGCGTCCGCGTAAATCTGCAAGCGTAATAGAACGTAGTGTATTAAGCCATTGAGATACCTGTAATTCTGGAGCAACTGAGTTAATGTTAGGCATACTATTCTTCCTGATTAAAGATTAAGTATTGCTGGGAGAGCCGAGGCCGCTCCCAGCAAAGCTGCTAGCTAGTCAGCTATGCGTAGATTTATTTTAGGAAAATCGACCGGCACATTAAAAGCCAAATTAACATAGTTGGTAAAAATGTTTAATGCGACGTGGGCCATGATTTCAACGATCTGTTCATCGTTGAACCCCACCGATCTTAATTCAATGACATCGGCATCGGTGATTTGCGCACGATTGGCAACCAGCTTCAAGGCAAAACGCAAAACGGCGGCGGTTTGTGGGTCATCTGATTGACCGGCTTGAGCGGCTCCCATCTCAAGTGCAGAAACCCCGGCATTTTGACCCAACACTGTATGAGCTGCCAAGCAGTATTCGCAGCGGTTTCTGTCGGCAATTGCGACTGCAATTTTTTCCCCGAGCTTAGCGCCCAGAATGCCAGAACCAAGTGCGCCAAACGAACCTCACATACTTTTTAACGCCGCGGGTGAATTAGCCACTGCACGGAACATGTTTGGCACAGCGCCAAAAGCTCCATGAATTTGATTCAGAATAGCCTTGCGATTTTCTGTAGTTACGTTAACGTTAATGAGTTGAACACGAGACATGATAAATTTTCCTTTATATATTCATTGATTAAGATAAATCTACCGCACTTTTCCAATAAATGGAGCGCATACCGTTTTAACGATGCAATTCAACAGCTAAAACTGACCATCGCGGACGTACGGATAGCTCCATAGAATGGTCTGTAATAAAACAGACTTCACCCAAGCGGCATGCATTTTCTCGACATCGGCCGGACTCACACTTTTCTTCGCAAGAAAAGGCTTAAGCGTTGTTGTCACAGGGATCGTGAGCGCGGGCAGATAGCGGAAATTTACTTGAGGCACACTTTGTATATGATCTGTTTTATTTTTTTTGATCTTGGTGTGACGAAGAGCAATTTCGTATTGATAGTCGAGCCATGCTTGATCATAGTTCGCATCAGCCGTATCTAATATCCACTGGCCGAATCGTTTACGGACTGCATTCAGGTAGTCACCATCTGGCTGACCTGTCTTGGTGTTTTTGAAATACTCGACAAGCTCCGGTGTAGACGCAACGAAACCGTACCAAACATCCAGAATGGCATCTGTTTGATTGGCCAAAATCTCTTTGCTTTTACGCAAATAGAGCACATCCTCATCGGTGAAGAGCAGTGTCTTCTTCAATGACTCCACATCCTTAAGCGTATAAGGTGTAGTCACAGCTGATTTCTGGCCGAATGTGTATCCGGGAATTTGGGTCTGCGGGCCCAAAGCTGATCCGCTGTGTGCGGATGCGACCGGAACGACTACACCAAGACCAACTGATACCGCAAAAGAAAATAAACGATTTTTCATAAATAAATCCTTTGGTGATTAAAATAAAAAAGCTCGAAAATATTGATTTAATGATTTTTAGTTAGGTCAACATGATTTATTAAAATAGGATTCCTAAATATTAAAGTTAAAAAAAAGTAATACGACACTTAAACACTTTCAAGCTCCCGCCAGTTTTGAACTGCAACGACTGTTTGGGCCTGATCATGTTCGGGACAATCGAGACGCAACAAGCTGACAGAAAGTGGCGCATCAACCAACATACAGTGGTGTGGCGTTTCAGAATCAGAATGCCTGTTTACAGCAAAGTACTTACATGTGACACAGGCACGGATCTCAGGGAATCGATCCGACTGCTGCAACCTGCCAATTAATGCCAGAAGAGATTTAAACAAAGCATCCTGAGTGGACGAAGGAAGACCAGAAACAGCTTCATGCGCAAAACCAACCGAATTGGAAATTTTTGCAGCCAAATCTTGCCCTGATTTTGTTAACCTCAATGCCACAGCGCGTCCATCTTCAGAATCACGTCCCTTTTTGATTAATCCTTTAGCTGTGAGCGAAGCAATTGAGTCACTCGCGCTGGCGGCCGTTACGCCCAGATGTTGAGCTATCCACGATAAACGTACACCTGTTTGTCGTGACCGCAGTGCTTCAAGGATATCCACTTGTGTCGGATTAAGCCCTTCAGTCGTCGCAAATTGCCACGTTCCGCTGCGTAATACTGAAGCAATTCTCGTAATGGCACTGACAATACGCTCGCTTTCCGCAGGTGTATCTTGCCAAGGTAAAGTGTCTTTCGTTTTCATGTTGATAGTTTCTTCGAAATCCAGATCATTGTAAAGGAATCCTAATTAAATAGTTACGGCAGAATATCCAGTACAGTTTCAGATGGCCGACACAAGCGTGTTCCCAAGGGTGTGACGACAATCGGGCGATTGATCAAAATCGGATTTGCAATCATGAAATCGATCAATTCGTCATCGCTCCATTTCGGATTATCCAGATCCAGCTCTTCAAATAGCGCGTCATTACGGCGTAACACTTCGCGTGCAGGCTTGCCAATGGCCGCGATCAACCTCACCAGTTCGGCACGGCTTGGCGGCGTTTTCAGATACTCGATAACATGCGGTTCAATACCCCTATCGCGAATCATCGCCAACGTGTTGCGCGAAGTCCCACAGCCAGGGTTGTGATAGATCGTTGTGTCACTCATAAGATTATTTTACTGAAAAAATTCAGACCCAATCATACCAAGACTTGGAATTATTGACTAACTACCTAAAGCGTGACGGATACGTAGATTAGCCTACCCCGCCCCTATGCAAGAGCTGCCAGAAATTGAAACCCCAAAGACTACTGCATGATTTTTCTTCTTGGAAAAATTAAAAAGAATTTAATATTTCCACTTAACGCGGGTTTTGCGTCACAAGAAATATCTTTTCCTGCAACTGGGTTATACCCTTGTCACGAAATCGTGGTTCCTTGTCAAGAATATCAGCGCTATGCAACACGCTCACTTCGCCTGTTTTTTCATAAAGCGCCCTTACCTCCGGCTCTTTCACGCTAAAAGGCGGGCCCTGCATTTCATGCTGGGGATAATCAAAGGTGACTAGCAAGGTATTTACCCCAGAAGCCAAAATAGTCTGCATGTGAGCTGCATAAGCACTACGCATCGATGGGGGGAACGCGATAAGTGAGGCGCGGTCAAAAACTGCGCTCACGCCGACTAAATCTTCTGATGTTAGCTGGAAAAAATCGCCGCAGTAAAGCCGAATGCCTTCTGTCTGGTAGATACTGAAGGTACCGCGTTTTGTGACTGACGCAAACAGACCGCTTTCAGCAAAGAATGCCTCGACCGCCAATGGACTGATTTCCACACCAACCACTTCATAGCCTTGTGCTCGCAGCCAAAGCATGTCGCGACTCTTACCACAGAGTGGCACGAACACACGACTGCCCGGCGCAAGGTTCAGTGCAGACCAGAATCGCTGCAAGTGCGGGTTAATTTCTTTCTGATGAAAACCTGTTTCATTTCTAGACCAACGTTCACGCCAATAATCCGTATCCATATTCATCAACGCTCATCAATCGAATAGTCAGTTATCAAGAACATGCTAATGCACTTCAAAATTCAATCTCCAGCGTGGCTGCTTTCTTTTCCGTGGTCTTCCGCCCTGTGGGTCAGAAACAGCGAAGCACCAACCAAAGCAATAGCGCCGCCAAGATAAAGCAGATCGAGCGGAGACGATATTTTCATATTCATCGCTTCTTCAAACAGAGTAACGATTAAGATCATCAGAATTACCTTGGCCAGCCGCGCTTTTAGATCATCCAGACTCGCGATAACCAGAATCTTACTGGAGGTCTTGCTGCCATGTGCTTCATCAATGTCACTGACAAACAATTCATACATACCAAGCGAGAAAATCAGCATGAAAGTAGCAAGCAGGTAGCCATCCACCACTTCCACCACATGGCTGATGGTCTGGTCATGAAGAAGCTTGCGTGCCTCTTCGGTCAGAGTGGTATCGGCGTAAGGTAGCATGTGGCCGACAAGGTACACCACATCCACTGTGGCCATGTAGAAAATCGCAATAGCAGCGGCCATGCTTGCCACAACGGCGACTACCACTACGAAGCGTCCGTTCCACAACGTCGCTTCGAACCATTTTTCGATAGCTTTTAACATGTTGGTATTTTATTTCCTGATAGCTAAATGCGAAAAACAAGTTTATGAAACACCGTGAACCCACCTAAAAATATTTTAGGATTAATGATGATCAAACACAAAGTAAGCAGAGTTTTTCTGGTGTAAATATCAGGATAGTTATAAGTCATAATAAATAAAAAAGGCTTACAGGGTTTAAGCTGCAAGCCTTTGATTTGTCTGGTCGGGGCGAGAGGATTCGAACCTCCGACCACTTGGCCCCCAGCCAAGTACGCTACCAGGCTGCGCTACGCCCCGAAAGGGCAAATTATAACAGAGCAAAGAAATCCACGGATAAAATTTTGGGCTAAATACGCTTGAAATGGAGGCGGGGGTCGGAATCGAACCGGCGTACACGGCTTTGCAGGCCGCTGCATGACCACTCTGCCACCCCGCCATGTTGCGGATGCTTTAATAAAATAAAGGGAAAGCAAGACACTTTCCCAAGAAGTTGGAGCGGGAAACGAGACTCGAACTCGCGACCTCAACCTTGGCAAGGTTGCGCTCTACCAGCTGAGCTATTCCCGCAAAAATCGAAGTCCGCATTATAGTGATATTGCTATCAGTGTCAAGAAAACGGCATAAGTTCTTATCGCACAAAGCAACTCTTCAGGCTGGTGGCATATGATTTTCCGGTATAACTCACCCCGAGAAACTATATAAATTTGATCCTATAACTCAAAAAAAGAAGCAGAATCCAAAACGCACCGTTTATTTTCTATAATACCGAGCAAATCAATAGATTACTGGCAAAAATGCGCTCGCTCAATTCATTCATTACCCAACTTGATTGAGAAAAAAATTACGATGTTTTTGCTAACGTGGCAGGCATCTCTGTATAATGCACGTTGTGAAATGAATCTGTTAGCAATCCTCATTCCAAACTTGCTTTATCTCGCCCGGGTGGTGAAATTGGTAGACACAACGGACTTAAAATCCGTCGGCTGGAAACGGCTGTACCGGTTCAAGTCCGGTCCCGGGCACCAATATTCAGTAAGTCAAAGTTCAACTTTTTTGAATACACAATTTTAATTTTTCGTTGTAACTTTGCTCAGCTCATCAAAACATCCTCGTTCATCGGATATTTTTAATTTCTGAATGTCACAAACCCTCATCTTTTTCAGTGGTAACGAAGATGAAATTTGAATTTTTAAAGATGCTCTAATGCTGAGCAAACTCAATCCCTCTCAATACGAAGCAGTTAAGTATCTGGATGGCCCCCTGTTGGTGCTGGCTGGTGCAGGCAGCGGCAAAACGCGGGTTATCACTCATAAACTGGCTTATCTTATTGAGCAATGCGGCTATGCCCCGCATAACATCGCCGCCATCACCTTCACCAACAAGGCTGCGAATGAAATGCGAGAGCGCGTGAGCAAGCTATTATCCGGGCGAAATATCAAAGGTTTAACCATTAGCACCTTCCATGCGCTGGGTATGCAAATCTTGCGTGAGGAAGCGGGCCTGCTTGGCTACAAAAAACAGTTTTCTATCTTTGATAGTGCTGATACTGCAAAGATCATTAGCGAGCTGCTGGGTGCACCAGACAAGCAAGATATCCGTATCGCACAAAGTGTCATGTCCAAATGGAAATCCTCTTTCACCTCGCCGGAACAAGCATTAAGTCTGGTAGAAACTGAAGCAGATCAACGCACAGCATTACTTTATGCGCGTTATCAGGAAACATTACGCGCCTATCAAGCGATGGATTTTGATGATTTGATCCGTTTGCCAGTAGATTTATTTCAAGGATTTCCTGAAGCCCTGTTGCGCTGGCAGCAACGTTTTCGTTATTTGTTGATCGACGAATATCAGGATACCAATGATTGCCAGTATCAAATGACCCGCTTGCTGGCGGGCAGTCGCGCAGCACTGACAGCAGTGGGTGACGATGATCAAGCAATCTATGCCTGGCGCGGAGCAAGCACCGCGAATTTGCAGAATTTACAAAATGACCACGTGAATTTACGCGTAATCAAACTGGAACAAAATTACCGTTCTTCGCAACGTATTTTGACCTGTGCCAATCATCTAATACGTAACAACACCAAGCTATTCGAAAAAAAACTGTGGAGCGACCATGGACCGGGCAACCCTATCCGCATATTCGCAGCCCGGGACGGCGAGAACGAAGCAGAGTCCGTAGTAATGCGTTTGCTGGCACATAAATTTGAACACAATGCACGCTTTTCTGACTATGCCATCTTGTATCGCAGCAATCACCTATCACGTACTTTTGAGGAACAACTGCGTGGACAGAAAGTGCCTTATACCGTCAGTGGCGGCAGCTCCTTCTTTGATCGCGCGGAGATCAAGGATCTCACTGCCTATTTACGTTTGATTGCGAACACGGATGACGATCCAGCCTTCATTCGCGCCATTACCACGCCTAAGCGAGGTATTGGCAACCAGACACTGGAGAAACTTGCGGGTTATGCTGGCACACGCAACATCAGCCTGTTCGCAGCAGCTTTCGAAAGCGCCATGGCACATCAACTTCCTGCACGACAACACGAAGAGTTGTTAACCTTTTGCAATTTCATTAATCGTATGGAAGCGCGCGCCGAGAAGGAAGAATGTACGGCGGTGATGGCAGACTTAATGAGCGCAATCGATTACGAGGCATGGCTGTTCGACAGCCATGAACCGCGTCAAGCAGAAAGCAAATGGGCAAATGTTACGGATTTTATCGGCTGGATCAACCGCAAATCAGAAGCCGACGGCAAAACATTACTGGCGATGACCCAAACCATCGCGCTGATGAACCTGCTCGAATCGCGCGAAGAAGAAATGGATGCTGTCTCCTTATCCACTTTGCATGCGGCCAAGGGTCTGGAATTCGGCCATGTGTTCATGGTTGGCGTGGAAGAAGGTACTCTGCCGCACCACCAAAGCGAGCAACCGGAACAAATTGAGGAAGAGCGTCGGCTGATGTATGTGGGCATAACTCGCGCGAAGCGCTCGCTACAAGTCAGCTACTGCACCAAACGCAAACACGGAAAAGAATGGCAGGTATGTGAGGCAAGCCGCTTCTTAAAAGAATTGCCTGCGGATGAAGTAATCTACTCGGGTGTACTACCAACAGGCAGTACACCCGAAGTTAGTAAAGACGTGGGGATGGCGAAATTAGCACGATTAAAAGCGATGTTAGGGTGATCCATTTTACCAATGCCAAATACTGGAACAAAAATTTGCATAGTGAAGCTCAGAACATGAAGTGAAGTAAGCAAAGCAAAGGAATCAGTAACGTACGCTGCTCTGGTTATTTCGTCCAGTTTGTTGCTACTTACCCCATCCGTTGTCTTCTCGACTCAAACAAACACACCCCTGCGCTCACAGAAACATTCAAACTTTCAACACTGCCCAGCATTGGAATACGCACCAGCTGATCGCAGGTTTCTTTAGTAAGCCGACGTAGCCCTTCTCCTTCCGCTCCCAGCACCCAGGCCAATGCGCCGGTATGCCGAAACCCATACAGATCAGTTGTGGCCTCGCTATCCGCACCGACTACCCAAATATCGCGCTCCTGTAGTTCGCGTAGGGTACGTGCGAGGTTAGTAACGATAATATAGGGAACCGTTTCCGCCGCACCGCAGGCAACTTTTTCCACAGTCGCATTCAAGCCAACGGCACGATCTTTGGGAGCAATGACGGCATGTATACCGAAAGCATCAGCGCTGCGCAAACAAGCACCCAGGTTATGCGGATCTTGTACACCATCGAGCACTAGTAGCAACGCAGGTTCAGTGAGTGTATCCAGCACATCGTCCAGATGCCGCACCTTTTGCGCGGCATCTACGCGAGCAGCGACCCCTTGATGGCGAGCATTACCAGCCAGGCCATCAAGACGTTTTGTGTCCACTGGGACCACACGCACGCTGTTACTTTCCGCCAGCTTCAATAAATCACGAACACGTGGATCGCGGCGTTGGGTATCTACATAAAGTTCCAGCACGCTATCAGCGTGCTGGCGAATACGCGCAGTGACGGCATGAAAACCATGAATTACACGAGTTTCAGCCATGGCGTAGTTTAGTTTTTTTTGGTTTTTTAATTTTCACTTCCTTAGCTGACGATTCTCCAGCCGGCAGATCCAGCACGAAATCGAGCTTGGTACTTTCCATATCCACTCTTACAACTTTAACACGCACGCGATCTCCCAAACGATAACGCTTACCAGAGCGCTCACCTAACATCTGGTGCTTGGCCGCATCGTAATGAAAATAATCCGTACCGAGTTCTGACACATGCACCAAGCCTTCAATGAAAAGATCGTCCAGCGCAACGAACAGACCGAAGCCAGTCACTGAAGATACTGTGCCATCAAAGCTGCTGCCAAGATGATCCCGCATATAGAAACATTTCAACCACGCCTCAACATCCCGCGTGGCATCGTCAGCTCGACGTTCTGTCATGGAACAATGTATGCCAAGCGCGTCCCATTTCTCCTTGGGTTTATACTGATCGTTATTTAACACGGCCTTGATAGCGCGGTGCACCAACAAATCGGGATAACGACGAATGGGCGAGGTAAAGTGTGTATATGCATCATAACCGAGACCAAAATGACCCGTATTTTCTGGGCAATAACGCGCTTGGCGCAATGAGCGTAACATCACTGTTTGCAATAAAGCAGCATCAGGTCGCCCCTTGACCTGCTTGAGCAACTTGGAGTAATCGCCAGCCTCGGGTTTGTCGCCCCCTCCAAGTTCCAGGCCAAATTCCTTAAAGAACTCACGCACGGCTTCCAATTTTTCAGGGGTGGGGCCTTCATGCACACGATAGAGCACCGGGTGCTTGCGTTCGCTGAGAAAATTAGCGGTACAAACGTTGGCCGCCAACATGCATTCCTCTATAAGGCGATGGGCATCGTTACGTACCAAAGGTATGATGCGCTCAATTTTGCCCTGATCAGTGAAAATCATTTGGGTTTCTATGGTCTCAAAATCAATCGCCCCACGTTTCTCGCGGGCTTGCAGCAACGTCTTGAACAAAGTATGTAAATGATTAATGTGCGGCAGTACGGTGGCAAATTTTTGTGCGATTTCGCCTTGTGGGTGAATCAGCATATCAGCTACCTGGTTGTAGGTCAGGCGAGCCTGCGAGAACATAACAGATGGATAGAAGCGGTAAGCTTCAATATCGCCGTGAACGCTAATCTGCATATCACAAACCATGCACAGACGTTCAACATGGGGGTTAAGCGAACAAAGACCATTGGAAAGCTCTTCTGGCAACATTGGAATAACGCGCCGAGGAAAATATACCGAGTTACCTCGATTCAAAGCTTCCTTATCCAGCGCATCGCCGGACTTTACATAATGACTTACATCGGCGATTGCCACTACCAGACGGAAACCATTAGCATTTGGCTCACAATATACCGCGTCGTCAAAATCTCGCGCCGTCTCACCATCTATCGTGACAAGCGGCAACTGACGTAAATCTTCGCGCCCTGCATAATCTTCTGGCAGTACCTGGGGCGCAATTTTTTCGGCTTGATGTTTCGTATCGACTGGAAATTCATACGGCAAGTCATGCTTGCGTAACGCAATTTCAATTTCCATACCGGGATCGGCATAGTTGCCCAAAATCTGCACAATACGACCTATGGGTTGTGCATTTTTGCTGGGTTGCTGCATAATTTCCAGCATCACCACCTGCCCCGCTTTTGCCCCGATATGCTCACCTGGAGCAACCAGGATATCCTGGCTAATACGACGGTTTTCCGCTACCACAAACTGAATTCCATGCTCCTCATACAACCGCCCGACCAGACGCTGGGTGGCGCGCTCCAACACCTCCACGATACCGGCCTCGCGGCGCCCCCGCCGATCGGTGCCTGTTTCACGTACCATGACAGTATCACCATGTAACGCTTTGTGCATTTCCTTGGCGCTCAATACCAAATCGGCGCTGCCATCATCAGGAATCAAAAAGCCAAAGCCATCGGGATGGCCTTGTACCTTGCCTTTAATCAGATCAAGTTTGTCCATAACGCAAATTGCCCGCTTGCGATTACGCATGATCTGACCATCACGCTCCATAGCACGCAGACGGCGTGTAAACAGCTCAGCCTCATGTTCATCAATATGCAATAGGTGACACAACTCTTCTTCAGCAACCGGTACGCCTTGTTTTTCCAGTATTTGTAGAATGTATTCGCGGCTAGGCAGTGGATGATCGTACTGGGCACGCTCGCGTTCCAGGAATGGATCGAGTTCACGGATATTGTTTTTCTTATTTGTCATTGACAGAAAATCCTATAACGATTAACTTGTGCGCCCTCAGGAAGCAAAGTTTTGTTTTATTGCCCAGATGGCGGAATTGGTAGACGCGCACGGTTCAGGTCCGTGTGCCGCAAGGTGTGGAGGTTCGAGTCCTCTTCTGGGCACCATAAAATAAATTATCAATTTTATTCATCATGTTATAAAGTGCCCATCGGGGCATTTTTCATTTTTTTCATATTAAACTAGTGTGATTGTTTCCTTAGAAACTATTCTGGGAGCTTTACAAGCATTTGCACAATGCAACACCTCACAGTATTTTGATTAAATTCAATAATTACAACAAGATTCCTGATAATTTTACACAAAAAATCTTAAACTTATTCAAGCTTATCTTTAAATACATGGTGTGCAATGCTTTGTTCGATAGATAACAATATGAAGAAGTGGGCAGCCATTAACCCGTCAGAATTAAGATCTTGCGGCACAATAAATCAAGCGCGAGTTTCGATATACAAAAATACAAAATTTAACTAAAAAGAATAAGCTACAGCTAAATTCTATATTGTTAATGATAGCAGGAAAGCTTGATGTCTTGTGAAAAGACACCGATTCCATGCGTCAAATGACTAAATAATAAATCTTATTAGCCACTGTAAAGTATCAATAAATTGTCCTTGAATAAGTACGAAAGCGAGATGTTTATTTATTCTCTGGGGCTAATCAAATCCTGAATCATTAGCAAGAATTGGCAAGCCAGATTGACTGGAATAAAGCAGAAATACAACTATGAATTTGAACAGGAACAAAGCTTGACATGGATTTTTTCCCCATTTTTCTAAACCTTAAGGGAAAAAAATGCCTCGTTGTGGGAGGGGGTGATGTTTCCTTTAGAAAAGCTTCCGTATTGATGCAAGCAGGCGCATTAGTAACGATAGTATCGCCAGACTTATGCGAAGCTTTTAAAAGTATTCCCAATATCGAATATATTCCAGATCGGTTTCAAACTGCACACCTAAAAGACATGACACTTGTCATTGCCGCCACAGATAAAATCGAAACCAACGAAGAAATTTCAAGCGAAGCAAAAAAAAGAAACATACCCGTCAATGTGGTCGACAACCCCGATCTTTGCAGCTTTATTATGCCCGCAATATTGGATCGCTCTCCCCTCATGGTCGCCTTTTCCACCGGAGGAGCATCCCCTGTTCTAGCAAGAATTTTAAGAGGCAAGTTAGAAACGTTGATACCACCAGCTTATGGCCAGCTTACTGCCTTTGCCGCCAAATTCAGGCAAACAGTCAAAGCACATATCAGCAATTTTGGTAAGCGTCGGATATTTTGGGAAAACGTGCTGGAAGGTCCTATTGCTGAGAAAGTTTTTTCGGGCAACGACAAATCTGCCGAAACCATACTACTCGCTATGCTACAAGATAATAATCATGGCTCAGTCGGTGAAGTATTCCTGGTGGGCGCAGGCCCCGGTGCACCCGATTTGCTCACCTTCAGAGCATTACGATTAATGCAAAAAGCAGATGTGGTGCTTTATGACAACCTTGTTTCCAAACCGGTACTGGAAATGACGCGACGCGATGCTGAAAGAATATTTGTCGGCAAAATGCGTGGCCACCACACGATGCCACAAGAAAACATAAACGATCTTTTGGTAAGGCTAGCAAAAGAAGGGAAACGGGTCTTGCGGCTCAAAGGGGGAGATCCCTTCATTTTCGGGCGTGGCGGGGAAGAAATAGAAACATTATCAGAGCACAAAATAAATTTCCAGGTCGTACCGGGTATCACCGCTGCATCCGGTGTTGCAGCCTATGCCGGAATACCGCTCACGCACAGAGATCATGCACAGTCCTGTATTTTTGTAACGGGTCATCTGAAAGAGGGTGGCATGGACCTCAATTGGGAAATGTTGGCACGTCCCAATCAAACCGTTGTAGTTTACATGGGCCTGCATGGTCTCGAAATATTATGCTCCAAACTAATAGAACACGGCTTGCCGGAATTCACCCCAGCCGCCATCGTGCAGCAAGGAACAACACAAAATCAGCGCGTAGTTTGCGGAACTCTGGCTACATTACCAAAAATCGCAGAAGCTGCAAAACTTAAAGCTCCAACTTTAATCATCATAGGTGGTGTAGTGAAACTCAGAGAAAAACTCTCCTGGTTTAAGTCAGATGAAACTTAAAACAGACAAATATATTTCGTATATTCAGCTTTAAAAAACAATTTTATTTATATGTAAAATAACAATAAAATTGTTAAACTGATCGCAGTTTTGCATAATGAATTACTTTTTTTTCAAACGCTTAAACTCATCCGCTGCTTGCCATAAATACCAAGTAGCGGTTGAGCGATAAGGACTCCATGCTAGTCCAATTTTAAACAGTTCCTTGGGTAGGGGCTGATTGGACAGTGACTTCATCACTCGCCAACCTTCACGCACACCAAAATCGTCAACGGGCAAAACATCGGGGCGTTCCAGTGTGAAGATAAGAAACATCTCTACCGTCCAGCGACCAATACCACGTAATGAAACCAGCCGGGAGATTAATTCTTCATCCGTCATTGCCAACGCGACACTTCTTGCAGGCACTATCCCATCAAGAGTCTTTTCCGCAATTCCATGGATTGTCGCAATCTTCGCAGCAGAGAAACCACAGGCCCGCATTATGTTTCCGTCGGTTGCAAGAATACTCGTCGGCGACGGAAAGGATACATCCGGATAGAACGCTAGAAATCGATTAAGTATTGCTTCGGCTGCCCGCGCATGAAGTTGCTGATGTGCGATTGCCCGGATCAACGCCTCATACGGTTCACATTCAGATTTTGCCTGCAATCTACATCGACCGATACGGGCAATTAAACTTGCCCAATCAGGATCTGAGGCTGCCAGATGCACAGCTGCGGGGCCAAATGAATCAACAAGCGTATTGATGGTGTCTGCTGCTATAGTCATAAGGCTTTCCTGAATGTCAGGTTGATGCGCTTGCCGCCAAGGATAGGATGATATCCTCCCAAGAGTGGAGCAATGCCGTGAAAATTAAACCTGGAAGGTCCACCCCAAACCGCTACATCACCATGCACAAGTTGATAGCGCTTTGGTCGAATCGTGCGACTTAATCCGCCGAACAAAAACACTGCAGGTAGACCAAGCGATACTGAAACAATCGGGGCAGACTCGTCGCGCTCATCCCTATCCTGATGCAGAGATAACCGAGCGCCTGGTTCGTAGCAATTAATCAAGCAGGCATCGGGCAAGAAATTATCGTACCCAGCGCGCATGGCCGCCCTCCTCGCTATATCTATGAATATTTCAGGTAAAGCTGGCCATGGCCGTCCAGTTTCTGGATCAGTAACATCATAGCGATATCCGTTACGATCTGTTATCCAGCCGACCTGACCACAATTACTCATTACCACCGACATCCGAAAACCGCCTGGAGTAACCATGTGACGTAAAGGCGATTGAACAACAACCTTTTCGAACGCGCTCATCAAGGCAGCATCCACATCTTTGGCAAAGCCTCTCAATAAAAATGCGCCATCATCAAGATAAATCTGTTGCAGATTGAAGTCTGGCAGATCATCAAAAAGATCAGCATTCATATTTCTATTCTATATGTGGCCTTGAGGAAGTCCATAGCAAGTATTCTGCAATGCAATGTTTGGTGTCGGTGATTTCTAACGGGTACGCTGTACTTATACACGTGACCCGAATGTCCGCGATATATTATAAATATTGTTTATAATGGATTTTTTGCATATCAAATTTCTATTGTGACCACTGCTCAAGTCTTTCTATCCACCTCCGAAAAAGCGGACACTCTTGCCGGATGGAATCGAGTCCTATTTCGAGTACCGCCAAGGTTCCCATCAACGGTTTTTCATAGCTCGGGAGCAACTTTATAATTCGCTTGGAAGGCGCAGTTTGGGGCGAATCGTTAATTTCCTCAGGTGTCGCAAACTGATCGCGGATATCCTGAAACATTGGCGATAGATCCGGCCTACCAATGCCTGAGCCAAGCTTGCTGGTATCACTGAATAACAACCCCTCAAACTCATGCATCATAACGTAGGACACAAAACGCCTTTGCTCAAAGTCATCGCCCATCTCGTTGCAAATATCAGCCAGCAGCGCGTTTTCTACCGAAGCCGCCTTCTCAGCAAAAGCACATTGCGCCGCTTCCCTACGGCCCGGCCACGCTTTCTCTCCAGTCTGAGGCAACGCATAAAAATCCACCATGGTTGTCGAAAGGCACTCTGCATCCTCTTTCAGGTGATTCAGAATATCCTTGCGCACCGCACTCCAAGCACGAATACCACCACGCCGATCACGCTGGCGGGCATTACCGATCAGTCGCGCGCTGACGCTGGTGTAGCCAAATCCGTAAAGGTGAGAGGCCAGTACCTCGTTCACGAATGTCTCTTCGGTTTCACCCTCGACATGAATTAGCAACCGAGTCATGGACTCACTCGACTCCGGGGCGACCGCCAAACTCGTTTTTCTCCCAGAGCTGGCCTAGACTGTAATCTTGCAGCCACCCCTCCAATTTCGTGGGATCGAGCCGGGTGAACTGGGTGCCTCCATTCACGCGATCTGCCACCAACACATCTTCCGGCTGAAAATGATCAAGCAGAAAGGGGGACTGTGTAGATATGATCACCTGTGTTTGGTCGGAAGCTTGCTTAATCAGCGATGCCAACAAGGTAATGGCATAAGGATGCAGTCCCAACTCCGGCTCATCCACCAGAATCACCGATGGCTGGTAACTCACAGGTTGAAGGAACAGCGTCGCCAGCGCAATAAAGCGTAAGGTTCCATCCGAAAGAGCAGGTGCATCGAAATAGGCTTCTGATCCCTTGTGCCGCCACTCCAGCCGGATTTTTTCCGTGTTCAACTTTTGCGGCTCCAGTTGAAAATCATCAAAGAAAGGCGCGACTCGCTGCAGGGTGCGACGGATAAGGCTATACGAGTCGCCGTGCTTCTCACGCAGGTAGTAAAGAAATGCGGCCAGATTTGAACCGTCCGGGCGCAAATAACGGTTGTCATTCACGTCCGCCGTCATCTTCATCGGCGAAGTGGAACTGGTATCGTGAAAATGATAGAGCCTCCAACGGTCGAGGTGCTCGCGCACATAACTGGCAATCCTAGTGGATTTTAGCGCGCTGATGCCTGCTTCTTTTCCAACCCTAGGAAGACCTTTTCCCAAGGGAACATCCGGGTATTTATCTTTGTTCCAATAGAATACCCTTTCTGACTGCGGCACGAGTTCGTCCGTACTGGTTGGTTCAAGACTAATTTCGTATTGGTTGATCTCATCCTGAAACGAAATACGAATCTGAATCTGCTTGGTCACTTTCGAACCAAAATGCAGCACTTTATCAGCGCCACCTGCCTTGATTACATAGTCCTGCAAGCGGCCTTCTTTGATGGCATGTAAAAAAGAAAACACACCGATGAAGTTGGACTTACCTGAACCGTTCGCGCCGATGACCACATTGATAGCACCTAGCGTCAGCTTCTCGATGGAAGCGATGCTCTTGAAGCCTTTGATCGTAATAGTGTTAAATGCTGGCATAAAGCTCTTTTCGTTGACTAATTCCAGTTAGCTTGGCTAAGCTAATCAATAATACCACGCACCTCCGCAACAATATAAATTGGAGCTTTACTCCTGCCATTTTATGCTTGGACAAACCTCGAAGCTACCACCCCGATTCACGCTCCGCTGTTGCAGTAATCTTGTGTATGCTTAAATCCGAGCCATTGAATTCTTCTTCCGCACTCAGCCGAATACCAACGGTTTTCTTCAGAGCAGCATAGACTAAAAAGCCACCGCCAAATGCAATAACAATACCCAACAGCGTACCGATTATTTGTGCCATAAAACTGACTCCGCCAAGTCCGCCCAATGCCTTTAGCCCGAAGATGCCTGCTGCGATACCACCCCATGCGCCACATAATCCATGAAGCGGCCAGACACCAAGCACGTCGTCGATTTTCCACCTATTCTGCGTCAAGGTGAACATCCATACAAACAACCCACCTGCAATGCCGCCTGTCAACAATGCGCCCAGCGGGTGCATCACGTCCGAACCAGCGCACACGGCCACTAGCCCGGCCAACGGCCCGTTATGCACGAAGCCAGGATCGTTCTTACCCGCAAATAGTGCGACCAGTGTGCCGCCCACCATCGCCATCAGCGAGTTAACTGCAACCAGACCACTAATTTTGCCTATTTCTTGTGCTGACATGACATTAAAACCGAACCAGCCCACTGTAAGAATCCATGCGCCTAATGCCAGAAAGGGAATGCTGGAAGGGGGATGCGCCGAGATGCGCCCTTCCTTTGTATAGCGCCCCCGCCTCGCACCAAGCAGTAAAACGGCCGCCAGTGCTATCCACCCACCCACCGCATGCACCACAACAGAGCCGGCAAAATCGTGGAACTCTGCACCAAATTGGGTTTGCAGCCAACTCTGTACACTAAAGCGATGATTCCAGGCGATGCCCTCAAAAAAGGGATAAATAAAACCGACCAGAAGAAAAGTGGCTGCTAACTGCGGATTGAATTTGGCACGCTCGGCCACACCACCGGAAATAATCGCGGGAATGGCTGCCGCGAAGGTAAGGAGGAAGAAAAATTTGATTAGTTCATAGCCATTTTTCTGGGCCAATTGTTCAGCATCGGTGAAAAAATTAACACCATATGCGATGCCGTAGCCGATAAAAAAATATGCCAGCGTGGAAATGCCGAAGTCGGTGAGAATTTTCACCAATGCGTTCACCTGATTTTTCTTACGCACCGTACCCAATTCAAGAAATGCAAATCCTGCATGCATCGCAAGAACCATGATAGCGCCGAGCAGAATGAACAACGCGTCACTACCTGCTTTCAGGTTTCCAATATTTTCCATTTTTTACTCCATATATGAACTAATCCACACGTGGTATGCAAATTTCGTTCCAGCTTGCTCGTGACTTGATTTACATATGTATTCCTGTGGGATTGATATTCACAAATTAAAATATTCACCAATTGGGTGCACCAATAATTCATTCATGCTCCATATTGGCGCGTCATCTTGAAAGTAATAATATGAAACCTTTCAGCCAGTTAATATTTTTTCCAGTCATTCAACATTTTTTCCAGCCAGAAAATGCCAACCATGGTTTTGCTATCATTAATTTTGCCTTGCTTTATCCAGTCCAATGCATCAGAAAGCGATAACTCAAATACTTCAAGAAACTCACCATCGTCTAGTTGTCTACCTTGATAAGTCAGACCTCGCGCCAGAAAATATTCCATTCGTTCATCGGCAAAACCTATACACGGCCAAGCAGTGGTCAAATGCGTCCAATTGCTGGCAATGTAGCCGGTCTCTTCTAATAACTCGCGTTGCGCGGTGAGCAAAATATCTTCGCCATGATCAATTTTCCCGGCAGGTAGCTCAATGAATTCACGTTGCGGCGCATAACGAAATTGCCGTTCCATTAATAGATCGCCATTATCCAGAATTGCCAATACCGCTACCGCACCAGGATGGACGATATGTTCGCGCGAACCCACACTGCCATCTGGCAACCGCACATTGTCTTTAAACACCTTGATGAAATCACCTTCATACACAGCCATCGAATCAATACGTGTTTCTTTTAAATCCATAAATACTCCTTAAATTTTATCAACGAATGCATGCCACACGCAGGTTGACTATGCATCCTGGGCATTAATACTGTGTGAACCCGTTTTGCCAGATTTGCAAACGTCTATCAATTTTTGACAATCTTCAATTACCGACAAGCACTGCACTCCCTGGCAGACCCAAGCGCTAACATGTTGCGTGTAAGGCTTCATAAGCGTTTCCGGCAATCCGATTAGTTCACCTTCCAAAATCAGGATCAGGGTATCAGGCCAATAATACTGAGATAATTGCTGGCGCCATGCTGCGCTTGCGCCTGGCGCACCACGCAAAATAACGATTTGCGGCGGCATGAGATACTCTTGCAAAGTCATTAGCAGGCTAGTAAAGCCCATAGGTTGCTTTGCAAAAAGTGGAGCATAAAGCGTCAGCGTGCGCTCGGCGGCTTTAAGATAGCGATTCTCTCCCAGAATATGGCCGAGGCGTTGCAATGCGAGCGCTGCAATGCCATTACCAGAAGGCATGGCATTATCGTGCTCTGGCTTGGGGCGATGGATGAGTTTTTCATGGTCATGGCTGGTAAAGAAAAATCCACCCGCTTGCTGATCTTCGAATTGTTCTAGCAAGACATCAGCAAGCGCGCGAGCAAATTCCAGATCAGCCACACGGAATTGCGTTTGCAGCAATTCCAGCAATGCGTCCAGCATGAATGCATAATCATCAAGATAAGCATTCAGATGCGCTTTGCCGTCCTTACTGGTAGCAAACAGTCGACCGTTTTGCCACATCGTGGCATGAATAAAATCTACCGCACGCTGTGCCGACAATATCCACTCTGACTCGCCCAGCTTCCTGCCAGCACGCGCCATGCCTTTAATCATAAGAGCGTTCCAGCTGACCAATATTTTTTCGTCACGTCCCGGACGCACCCGATTTGCGCGCGCGGCAAACAATTTTTTTTGTGCGCTGGTAAGTTGCTGCGCGATTTGTTCAAGAGGTAGTTGGCGCGCTTCTGCTATGGTAGCTAACGGCTGGGCAACGATCAAATTCCAATGCCTATTTTCGAAATTAGGCGGATGATCCAAACCATAATGAGCGGCTACGATGGCATATTCTTCCACGTTCAACAAGCTTGCGGCCTGCTCCGGCGTCCACACATAAAATTTACCTTCTTCGTGTTCGGAATCGGCATCCAGACTGGAATAATAACCTCCTTGCGGCGACTGCATCTCACGCATGACCCAACCCGAAATACCTTGCACTACACGCTTGAACGATGCCTCGCCTGACAGTACATACGCATCGGTATAAAGTGCCAGCAATGGGCCATTGTCATAGAGCATTTTTTCAAAATGAGGAATTTCCCAGCGCTCATCCACACTGTAGCGACAAAAACCGCCACCCAACTGATCATAGATCCCCCCATCTGCCATTTTGCGCAAAGTATGGAGCACCATGCGATACGCCTCGGAGTTACCGCCGCACGTCGCATACCTTAACAAAAATTCCATTTCGGTCGGGAGTGGAAATTTGGGCGCACCGCCGAAACCGCCGTGTATGGGATCAAAAGACTGTTGCAGTCCACTGAATGCCTCTTCCAATGAAGATTTATTGAAACTAACCTGGCTTTCTGGATCCGGCTGGGGGGTGCCGAACATTGTCAACAGCGATGCACTTTGTTTGGCAATGCCATCTTGACGTGTGTGGTAAAGATCAGCCACGCGTTCGAGCAGCGACACAAAACCAGGCAGGTTGTAACGCGCCTCTTTGGGAAAATAGGTACCGCCAAAAAACGGTACTTGATCGGGCATTAAAAATAAGGTGAGTGGCCAGCCACCATTACGCTGGGTAAGCATATTATGAGCAGCCTGATAAATATGATCCAGGTCGGGGCGCTCTTCACGATCCACCTTGATATTGATGAAATGTTGATTCATCACTTCAGCGACGTCTGCATCCTCAAACGACTCGTGTGCCATGACATGACACCAGTGGCAGGCTGAATAACCAATGGATAGCAAGATCGGTTTATTCAGTTCACGAGCACGCATCAAAGCTTCCTTGCCCCATGGAAACCAGTCAACTGGATTGTCGGCATGCTGCTGCAAATAAGGGCTGGTCTCTTGCGCAAGACGGTTAGGCATATTCGGCTCAATAAAAAATACTTCGATCATGTCAGCACTGATGCTTGCTTGACGCCAAGCTTATCGTTATACAACATTACCGTCACCATCTCTACGGGATGCGTACATTCTCTACTTTAGAAAGGATCCCGTTCAAAGAAGTGAATGTCAGGACATTAACAATTACGCATATAAAAATTCAGGATGTCCCCCGCGAAAAGCATTTTTTTAACGTAAACATATTCGAACACTTCACGATATTTTGTTGAATCAGCTATACTTAAAAAAAGTGATATCTACGCTACTCAGGCACCACTAGAATCCGGTTCTCGCCCAATATTGAGTTAACAACATCTTGTTTATATAGTCAGATCAATGCAACACCTTGAAATTATTCCCATGACTTACCTTCTGACAAACTCTGAATTTTCAAAGGGATTCACTAGATTTAGATTCGTCTAAATTATTTGGTGTAATTTTCGTTTGAATCCAGCCATCTGTTTTTTCAAGAAGAACTCAACATTTACTTTTCAATGTACATTTGAATGTACTTCTCAATCATACTGGTAGCTCAATCATAAAGCGCACGCTCAAACTTTTTGCCCTTGCTGTTCTTATCTTGCTTCTTATTGCACTGGCCCTTATCGCCTTCTTTATTTATCGAGAAGCAGAAACCTCTGCATACCAGGCGCGCCATCTAGCAAAACTGGCCAATGATCTTCGCTGGGAGGTGAAAAGTGGTCCCAATGGTGCTTTACATTTGCCCCAGGCAGGGCCGTATGATATGCGCCTTGGATATAGTCGATTACCGGAGTTTCTTCAAAATCTGACCAGTCGTGGCTTCCATGTGCATGCTCAGGCAAGAATTTCTCCGCGCATGAAGGAACTGGTTGAGCAAGGCTTATTCGTCCCCTACCGGGAAAAATCACAGACTGGTCTCAAAATTATCGATGGCAACGGTCAGCCACTTTACAGTACTGTTTTCCCAACTCGCATTTATGAAAATTTTGAATCAGTTCCTCCATTGGTAACAAACAGCCTGCTATTTATCGAAAATCGTGAACTGCTGGATCCGACTCAACCCAGAAAAAATCCGGCCATCGAGTGGACACGGCTTGGGAAGGCAGTGCTAGACAAAACAATTCAGTTCGTTCGCCCCGAGCACGACGTACCGGGCGGTAGCACGCTTGCAACTCAAATTGAGAAATACCGGCATTCTCCTCACGGGATGACCCTCAGCCCCAATGACAAGATACAACAGATCGCATCTGCCTCTGTGCGCGCTTATTTGGATGGGGAAGAAACAATGCCTGCCCGCAAGCGTATCGTAGTAGATTATCTTAATACAGTTCCACTTGCCGCTGCTGCGGGCTTCGGAGAAGCCAACGGGCTGGGAGACGGTTTATGGGCATGGTATGGCCTGGATTTCGAACGAACCAATCGCATCCTGAAAACCTGGTCTGCAGACGGTACAGATCTTGCCGAAACGGCACGTTACTATAAACACGTGCTGAGTCTGATGATCGCCCAGCGTAGACCTTCCAGTTACTTGATTGGCGAACGCAAAGCACTCAATGAACTTACCAATAGCCACTTGCGCCTGCTGGCACAGGCCGGCGTAATATCGCAAAAACTCAGCGAGGCTGCGATAAACGTGCCGCTTCGCTTCCGCTACGGCCCTGTACCAGAAGAAACCAGGAATTTCTCTGCTTCAAAGGCTGCCAATGCAGTACGAGGACGTCTTGCTTCTCAACTTGGGTTACAACGTCTATATGAGCTGGATCGTCTGGATCTATCAGTACAAAGCACGCTAGACGGTGAGTTACAAAAAAAGACCACCGATATTTTGCGTCAACTCAAAAACCCGGAATATGCGCGCACCGCGGGACTCTATGGCAATCGCCTGCTGGGTGAAGCGGATCCGGGCAAAATCATTTACAGCTTCACGCTTTCTGAACTGACGCCCCAGGGTGCAAAATTCCGAATTCAGGCTGACAACTTCGATCAGCCCTTAGATATCAATAAAGGCACTAAACTGGACTTGGGATCCACAGCAAAACTAAGAACGCTGGTAACTTATCTTGAAATTGTCGAAGCGCTGCATCGTAAATATGCTGCACTCGAATCAGAGGTATTACATAAAGAAGAGCACGACCCTAATGACGTTCTCAGTCGCTGGGCAGTCGAATATCTACTACAAAGCCCGGACAAAAGCTTGGCAACCATGCTGGAAGCTGCTCTGGAACGCAAATATTCTGCTAACCCGGATGAACAGTTTTTTACCGGGGGCGGAGCGCATTATTTTCAAAATTTCAAACATGAAGACGACAGCAGGATATTGAGTGTGCGCGAAGCGACACTCAATTCCGTCAATCTGGTTTATATCCGCCTTATGCGCGATATCGTGCGCTACCATATGCTTCATATCCAGGGTTCGTCTGCCAAGATACTCAAAGATGCTGACCATCCTGATCGCGAGATATATCTCAAGCGATTTGCGGACAAGGAAGGCACGGAATTCATCAATCGTTTTTATCTTAAATACAAGGGTAAAACGGCAAACGAGATTGATGAAATATTTTTTTCTAGCTTCCGGCACACACCGCGCCGACTTGCCGCCGCTTACCGTTATATCCATCCTGAAGCCACACTCGCTCAGTTCAATAAATTCATGACATCACACTTGCCTGGTCTCCAGGGATCGGGTGAGCGTGTTCTCCGTGACCAGTATCAACGCTATGCGCCAGGCAAATATTCGCTGGCTGATCAGGGGTATATCGTAACGGTACACCCCTTGGAACTATGGCTTGTGCACTATTTAAACAATTACCCAAGCGCGAAATATAAGGACGTGATCAAAGCCAGCAGCGAAGAGCGTGTAGCAGTCTATCGCTGGCTGTTCAAGACTATCCACAAAAATGCACAAGACATCCGAATCCGCAGCCTGCTAGAACTGGAAGCCTTTCTGGAGATTCACCGCAGCTGGAAACGCCTCGGCTATTCTTTTGATGCCCTTGTTCCCTCACTCGCCACAGCGATAGGCAGTTCGGCTGACCGCCCTGCCGCACTCGCCGAACTGATGGGCATTATCTTGAATAATGGCGTTCGTATCCCCACGATGCTTATCGAACGTCTGCACTTTGCAGCGGGCACGCCCTTTGAAACCATTGTCGAACGTATCCCTGATAAAGGCGAAAAAATGTTTTCACCCGACGTGGCCGCTGTGGTACGTGACGCATTAACCGGAGTAGTAGAAAAAGGCACAGCATCGCGACTCGCCCACGCCATAGTAAAAGAAAATGGCACCTGGATTCCAATAGGCGGCAAAACTGGAACCGGCGATCATCGTTATGTCACTTTTTCCTCAGCCGGTGTTATCAAGGAATCCCATGCGGTAAACCGCTCTGCCACTTTTGTGTTCTTTATTGGAGATCGATTTTTCGGAACGCTGACCGCATTTGTGCCAGGCGCAGACGCGGCCAACTATCAGTTTACTTCAGCACTCTCTACACAAATTTTGAAATACCTCTTGCCCACTTTAAAACCGCTCACTGACAAGGCTCAACCTTTACCCGAACAAACATTATCGAAATCAATCCTCAAACCTAGATCACCAAAAGAAAAAGGAGTTGATGAGGCTGTTAACTCCAGCCAGCAACCGGCTCCGGTAGAAGATGAACTTCCTTAAGAGGTAAAATATAAAAAACCGCTATTTAATACTCGTAAATTATCGGAAGGATTAAAAAATACAGAACAGCAATACTTCACTATACCAACTTAGCTACTCAAAAATTGTCTTCAATTTTTGTCCATATTTTGCAAGTGTCTCGTATATACTCGCTTGATATGTACATTTCGCACGCCTTCTGAATCTAACCAATGGCTATATATTTTTAATCATTAACTTGTTGAGTTTGTAGCGTCCTATTCTCATTAGACTATTCCACCAAAGCAATCAATCCCTATAAAAATCTAATTTTTATGTTTCTAGATGGAAATGAACTAGCCGTAAAAACGCTTAAATGGCGTGCAACGCTACTGTGGGGACTGCCTACTGTTGCAACTTTGGCTGTTTCAATCTGGCTTGGCTATTTAGCGAACACATTTAATCTCGCCCATGGCTGGGCAATTGGGTGGACGACGGCATTGCTCATGCTGGTCGCTGCACCATGGAAACCAATTGTCACACTGGGTGTATACATATTGCTGGCTTATGGCACGCCGCGCTATGGGCCACAACACGAAGCGCTTCTCTCGCTCCATATCCTGGACTGGTCGGTAGCGTTATCGCTTACCAGCTGGCTCGCGTGGCGTGTTCGAACAAAAATGGATAATAAATGTGGCAACTGGCTGCTATTTGTCATGCTTGCTTTTGTTGGATGGGTGTTTCTGAGCGCTTTGTTTGCACTTCGCGCTGGTTTTCCTTGGCAACCCCTCGCGGAACACAATCCCACCGTATTTTTGCATGCTCTGATTCTTGCATGGATCGCCGCAAGCACGCTGAAGTGGCGTAGTACATCGTGGCAATTACCTTTGCTAGCGGCACTAGCAGTGGCTATTAACGCGCTAATACAAGGAAAAGGTGTGTATTTAGAAGGTGATATATCTTTTCTGAGCGTCATTGCCCTTCCCTTGGTTGCGCTGGGTATTTGGATCTCACCAAATTGGCCGATGCGAATCGGCCATTTTATTATCACTATGGGCCTGCTCTATATCATGTTAATGGCACAAAATCGTGCGGCAGCTGCAGGGCTTGCTGCCGCTCTCATCGTGGCATGGTGGCACCTGCATCAGAGATGGCGCATTCTTGCTATTGGTCTCCCATTCCTTATTGCTACTTTTACCTTGGTTGCACCACAAAGTTACCTTGATCGCTTTAAAGTGTTGTGGGATCGCGAGGCTCATCATGAGACCGCGGCATTGGACCGAGCAACGGTTGACGAACGCCTGCTACTATGGAATGCCGGGTGGCAAATGGCCAAGGATAAACCTTGGGTAGGAGTCGGCGTCGGTAACTATCCGAATACCGTTGTATTCTATCTTCCCCGCCTATACCAAGGAATGGTTACCCACAATAGCTTTATCCAGATTGCCGCAGAAACTGGGTTTCCAGGACTAGCAATCTACTGTGTCTTATTTCTAGGAACCATTGCAATGCTGCAAAGAACCATCCGCGTTACTAAAGAACCATGGCGCCGATCTACGGGTATTGCTATTCAAACTGCACTCGCGGGATATCTAATTGGCGGAATTTTTATTAGTCGACATGACCTGATCTTTAGCTACATTTTGATTGGCTGGGCCGTTGCGCTATGTGTGCCAGTGTGTCGGAAAAATTTACAACGCATTCATAATGTGCAGCATAAATAAACCAAAAGCGAGTCGTATTTGAATATGGCATGTTTATTGCTTAACTATTTAGATAAAACAAAATTTATCAGTTAGCTGCATGCTACGGGGAAATATAAAATTGATGAGAATAATCGCAGTAGTAATACTTTGGGGAATGTTGATTGCCGCATCTGTACACGCGACGCCTATTGTTTATGAAGGGATGCTTGCACCTAATGCTACAGTCAGCCGCTTTAACTCAATATCCGGCGGTGGCTTTCTTGACCTTGGTCGGTCATCCGAAATAGATTTCTGGAGTTTCTATGGCGAGGCGGGACGCACAATAACGATCCGCGCTGATCGGTTAAACCCCGATGTTGATCTTATCTTTAACCTTTACTTAGGTACCACAAGCGTAGACAGCACAAGTGCATTTGTCTATAACGCCAACTCATGGGGCGGAATGACCCGTCTGGCGACTCGAGACGATGAAATTGACAGTTCCGATCCGAGTTCACCCAACTATCGTTCGCCTAGTGGAGATCCCCTACTCGCCCCCGCAGTCGCCTCTTCATCCCCAAGCTTACTTGACAATTTCGATCCAACGCATAGTTGGTATTCAGCCTTTACTACAACTGGGTTCTATACGATCGCGATCGGCGGTGCCCAAATACTTGATGCAGCCGGTAACCGAGTCGGTGGCAGTCGTGGCATAGGCCCGTACGGTTATACTCTCACTATCAACGGCAATTCAACTCCGCCACAAATTACCGTACCCGAGCCATCTACCCCTTTATTACTTCTTGTGGGTCTTGTTCTATTGTTTACTGTAACGCGGCATCAAACTTTAAGCATCAGCTCGAAGCGGTTTAAATAGATCAACATAGAAAAGTTTGATGACACAGTTACAACAGAATTGCCACTCATTTTATAACCAGCCTCAATGTTGAGTTGTTTTATACCTGTGACGTGGATCGCGTTGGACTGGATAACTAAGAGTTAACCGGCTATAAATTATTTTAAAAAGACAATATCCAAAGAGGCCGCCAAGGGTCTCCAGTATCCAGTCCGTAATATCTGCAAACTTACCCGGCAAAAATAACTGGCCAAGTTCAATCCCGAATGCAACCAGCCCAATCACGATCAAAGCGCCCCACCCAGCGATTTGTCGCAAGAAATAATGTTTTATTTGAGTCACCCCTAACGCTAATAGCAAACCCAACGGTATAAAGAAGCCAGCTTTGTGCAGCACCTCTGTCACCGCCCGATATTCCGTTCCATAGTAATACGTTTCAAACGGCACTCTATCCAAGCTTTGTAAACGCTCCGCCAGAAATGCGCGTCCGGTTTGAAAATCAAATGGATACCAAAAAATCACCACTAGCAAACCCATCCACACCAACGCCAAACTTAACCCCAACCAAGCCTGGGATCGTGACGTGGTATCCCTTTGCATCACCTGCTGAACTTGCCCTGCCCAGCGTCCACTCAACCATGTACCCATCCTTGCACCGATTGCCGCAGTAATAATATCCGTAATATCACTTACGCGTGAGTAGACGAACAATTGGAGAAACTCAAGAAGTGTTGCGATTAATATAACAGCGAACAACGGCGTCAAACGTACAGTTGGAGGCGATAAACGCCACAAAAATGCAACCGGTGTCCAAATCAATGCATCGGTTAATAGTCCATACCACGCTTCAGCCGGGTTTGTAAAAACAAAAGAGAACGGTATTAATATCACCCGGCCTTCGCGCCATTTATGAAAAATTTCGACCGGGCTAATGGTAAGATCAAGCGGCAGCAAATTATAGGTAAATAACACAAATACATACAGATACAATAGCCGACTGGATAAGGCGAGTGATCCACTCGCGCTGCGCCATCCCGCCAGCCATTCTGACAAGCGCCGCCCGAAAATGCACCAAGCAATTACACCCGCAACAGCACCAATACTCTCTGCAAAAATATCATTCAGCGACACTGTGCGAGGTGGGAAATACAACTGAACAAACTCAATTGCAACACTTAATGCAAAACAAGCAATCAATACCCACACTGCAATCAACACGCGAATGACCAAACCACGCGCTGGCCACAGCACACCATTCCAAAAAAAGGCCAGCGGAATGAATAACAGAATATTTGCCACCCAGTCTGCGCGGTTACCGATTTTCAAATCAAGGTAACGAATATTGCTGAATGCCTCGAAAGCCTCCGGCAATGGATGAGACTTGAAATTCAATGGCACAAGGCTACCGTAGATCACAAACAGCGTATAGGCAATGGTAAAAGCCAGTATGGGAAAACGAGAGGTGGAAATGCTGAGTGAGTCATCGTCTGACTTTTTCTGGAGATATTTCGGGGTTACATGCAAGTCAGACATAAATTATTTTTTAAGTAATAGGCATAATTTTGACGGCGTCATTTATTGACAACCTCGTATCCGCTTACCTGTTAATTCTATATTGATTTATATTCGTCCGATTGGTGCGTTTATTCGACCTGGATGGTTCAGGCATCCCACATGCAGAATACATAGATATTCTTTTAGCTTCGACAAAAGCGTCGTTACTATCCCTGCTTGAACCCGCTGCTAACTCATGGCTCCGTCTTGCATTCACACACTCTTCAGTTTTGGATTTTTCGAATAGGAGATCTGTAGGTGTTTTTCCAAAATTGACTGCCGCATCATTTTTTTCAGCTTCGTTTATTTTTCTCCAATGATCTGATGTCAATGCAAGTTGCTTGGCTAGACGATAATCTTTGGTGCCAATTGCTTCATCTACCTTCGCGTCTAAATGCCGCGAATAAGGTGAAGATTGAGCATTACCCGATGTTTGTACAGATACCGTTTGATCTGCAGGAAATGGTTCCATGATTTTTACCGTGATACTGTTACCAGTGCATGGAGAATTTGAATAAGAAATTTGTCCGGATTGGCTTTTACAATTATAGGTTTGCGCGACAACCTGACCTGATGCGCAAACCAATCCAAAACCTGCTAAAAATAAAAAATTTAATTTCATCTTTTACTCTTTCATTTTCAAAAAAATGACTTCCCTGAAAATACGTATTCCCGTTCAGGCGGCCGGAACTACAAATACACCAACCCGCAATCTAACAGAAATACCGCCTTGGTTGTGGCACAGCGTCGGTCAATCGCATGGTAAGCGCGATGCGTTTACGTTTTTTTCATCTACTCACAGCACTTTTACCTTAACCACTTGTTCCAATGCTTGTTCGGCTAGATCTGGCTAAGGAAACCCTGATTAATACACAATCGTCGTTCCCGCGAAAACGGGAACCAACTTAAAATCAATAAGATAGATCAAAATTTCGCAGAAATGACGAATTAATCTATGTAACAAAATGATTAGTACCGTAAAAAGAAAAAAGGACAGCTTTGAGAAATCAATTAATGCATCGAGCATCAGGTATCCGCCCTAACATTCATACATAACCTTAATAGCTCTCAACTATCCCCTTTCAAATTGTCGCACGGCTCTGCTGGCTGATCCTTTGATTATTTTGCGTTGCATCAATTCGTTAGTGGAGCATTCCGTTCGGTTCGTCTTCATCAACACCACCTTCACTGCTCCAATCTTCAACAGCAAGCGGCTCATTGGCCATATCCCAAACCAACGAGTGAATTTGAACATCAAACCACTCGTGGAACATCTTGAGCGTTTTACCCTCCGGCCACACGGCTTCGTCAGCATCCCAATTAAACAACATGTTGTCGAAGAAAACATACCAACGCTCCTCCACCCATTTTATTGAATCACGTGGATCAACAAATTGTGGAATCATAAATGTATCGTTGTCCTCATTGAGTTGTTCCAACGTCCAACTCCCGGACTGGGTTGGATCCAGGCTGTTTACCCAGTCCAGGTATGGCTGCTTGCATATAAGCTGCATGGCTGATCTGTTCAATGTAAATCGTGGGGCTTCATTCATGTGCAAATCTCCCAAGACATCTTGCTATATTATTTACTCACCCGCTCCCACAGTTCATTGCCCATTTTGAAATAGGGCGTATATATCTGAACAAAGGGGACGCGAGCATTTTATTTTACTAAACCTTAACCGCTACGTGTTCTGCACTTCGTTGAGGTGGCATCTAGTCAAGTCGGTGGGCACGTTTTTTCCTCGTAGAGGTTCTCGCACCCGGAAGGTGTTGTGCCCACGCGGTATGCGTCAATCATATCCCAGCACCGCACTTTCCGTCGCAATAGCCCAGTCATGCGTATAAACCCCATCACATACATAGCAGTGAATGGTCAGGACAATACCCATGCATCGATGACGAAAGGACGCGCCACACGTACCGTGTTAATCAGTGCCTATCCTCTGCCTTTGGAGCGGAACGGCGGGATATAACAAAACTTGCTGCCACCGACAACAACAAGATCAATCCGACGATCCCCAAGGCAATCCCAGTAGGAATTTTGTAGACGTCGAGCAGCAGCATTTTCGCCCCGATGAACATCAGGATTATCGCCAGCCCATACTTGAGAAGATGAAATCGCTCCGCCATATCGGCGAGCAGAAAATACATCGCCCGCAGCCCCAGAATGGCGAAGATGTTAGACGTAAAAACAATGAATGGGTCGCCGGTCACGGCAAAGATCGCGGGGATTGAATCCACCGCGAAGATAAGATCGGTTGCCTCAACCAATACCAGCACCACGAACATCGGCGTGGCGTAACGCACTCCCTCCTTGAACACGAAAAAGCTCTCCCCGTGATACTCGTTGGTGATCTTCATGTGGCCGCGCATCCAGCGGAGAATCGGGTTTTTCTCCAGGTCGGGCTCGTGCGCAGAGAACACCAGCATTTTGACGCCCGTCAGCAACAGAAAAAGGCCAAAGACGTAGAGAATCCAGTGAAACTGGGCGAGCAGCAGCGCGCCGATGTAGATGAGCCCGGCGCGCATAACAATGGCGCCAAGCACGCCATAGAGCAGCACTCGCTTTTGTAATGCGGCGGGCACGGCGAAGAAGCTGAACAGGGTGATCCACACGAAGACGTTGTCCACCGCGAGCGATTTTTCGATCAGGTACCCGGTGAGGTATTCCAACGCCTTTTCGTTGGCTACCTCCCGCCCAAAAAGCCCATCGAGATACCACCAGAACCAAGCACAGAAAGTAAGCGAGATCGCGATCCACACCACCGACCACGCGGCCGCTTCCTTCACATTCACTCGGTGGCTGCCTTGGGTCTTGAGCATGACAAAATCGACCGCCAGCAAGACGACGACGAGCAGTGTGAAGCCGAGATAGAGCGCTGGGGTGCCAATGGATTCGATCATCATTTCGTGCGCTCCAAATTTGAATCGCGTTTTTTCCAGTGGCTGCACCGTACCAGGTAGTAGCTCAAAGTGAGCGCAAGCACCACGACGCCAATGCCCATTCTTCCGGGTAACTCATTCGGCTCCAGAAGTATGGTTTTTCGGATGATTGCAATCAACACCACAACGAGCATCGCTTTGAGGATGTTCGATTGATTGAAGAATTAGGCCAGCTCACTTAATTTCTATTCCTGCCGCACGGGCAAAAGCAGCGTAATCTAATGCTGTATTTTGGTCATGCACAATTCGCCATTGACCTTCTTGCAACTGAAATACATAAGTAAGCCAAGTGGTGAAGGGAGCATCATCTGCTTTGGCCCGATATTGGTATTTGATGAGAGCCATAGCCATGTCCTCACCCACCACTTTATGGACAACTGTCCCTTCCCAAATCCAGTTTGGATCTTGAAACCATTGCTTGTGAAGTTCAATTGTTTCAGACGGGGTGGTGAAAGCGTGACCATTTTGAACAATCGTATAAAGAGTGTCATTTTTTGTGAGATGTGCTTTAAATGCCTCTATATCTCTGTTGGAAATGGCCGCGAAATGTTTTTGTAGAGCTGTATCAAAATTTGGCTTCATAGAGGTTCCTATTGATGCGGCCTGATTATATATAAAGTCCATTTGCATTGAGCCTGTATAAATGTTAATTGATTCAAAGCCTTAGATAGGCTCAGGCCCAACGGAAATTGATACTTCATCATGCTACATCAATAACAAAAAATTAAGCAGAGGGGGCACATTTTGCCCCGTGGGGATCCTTGCACCCGGCCTACATGGCTGCAGAGGATCATTAGCCGTCGATCAGCCGCGAAGCGCTGCTTCAATTGCACTGATATCGATTTTTGCCATTTCCATCATCGCATCGAATGCGCGCCTGGCGGCAGCCGGATCGGGGTTAGTAATGGCGTCCATCAGAGCAGTCGGTATTATTTGCCATGACACCCCCCATTTGTCTTTACACCAGCCGCAAGCGCTTTCCTGGCCACCATTACCAACGATCGCGTCCAATAACGGTTCGTTTCAGCTTGGTCAGTGGTTGCCACCTGGAACGAAAACGCTTCGCTTTGCGTGAATGCAAGCCCACCGTTAAGTCCGAGGCATGGGATACCCATTACAGTGAATTCCACGGTCAACACGTCCCTTTCTTTTCCTGACGGAAAGTCTCCCGGCGCATGGTACACGGCGCCAATGAAGGAGTCTGGAAATGTATCGGCGTAAAATCGTGCCGCCTCTTCAGCGCCGCCATTGTACCAAAGGCAAATCCTATTCTTTGCGGGTGTCGTCATGTCATTTCCCCATTGGGATAGTCAAGGGTGGGCACGTCTTTGCTGCGTAGAGGTTCTCGCACCCGGAGGGTGCGCCCACACGGGCAGCGTCAATCATACCCCAGCACGCACATAGCGGTGAAATGTCGAATGAGGTCAATCAACCGCACGTTGTGCATGCCCGTGTTTAATCGAGTTGAAATGAATGTAAACGAGATGGCGGGCAAAATCATTTTCATCACGAATTTTGTGTTCCCAGAATTGCCGTTGCCAGAAAGTCGATTCGCGATGTTTGAGTTTTGATGCAGTCACCCAGTTGGCACGACGATAATCTTCTCTGCAGGCCAAAGAAACCGCTCGCTTGATCATCATCCAACGGGTGGAAAAATCGGCATCACCGTCAGGTAATGTCCACACGCAATGTAAATGGTCAGGCAACAATACCCATGCATCAATGACGAAAGGACGCGCCACGCGTACCGTTTCGATTGAGGCGCGCAATGCGTTACGAATCGCTTCGTCACATAGAATCGACTGCCACCGGTAAGCGACCACCGTAAAGAAATAGCTTGAACCAGAATCCGCGTGGGCACAAAAACGTGCCCACCCTACATGGCTTAGGCACGCTCTCTCCAAAATGCTTGCCTTGATGCGGCAAATGTTCGAAGAAACCGGACGTACCCCATGCCGGTGCCATTGGTGTAGACAGATCCATTTGATCTAATTTGAATTTGACTCGGCCAAATTCCAGGATGAGGATGAATAACTTCGGCATGCATCAATGCTTCCTTCGTTTTGTCACGCTCTTCTGGTGGGATGACTACGTAGCGGGTGTGGTCACCTACTGTGCGGTCAATCTGAGCATAGTGAACCACATGCCGAACCTTGGGTCGAGCAGATTCAATGTCTGTAAATTGTTTAAGCAGAACATTTTCCTCGGCTGCATCGTGAACATAGACATTAGAGACACACTGAAGAAACTGATGCCGATTGAGTGCAATTGCATCACGTGTACTTTTTATTTCGACAATCCCTCTGTTGTGCGGAACACTATATACATCTCCATCATAGCCAAGAAAGAGAAGTCTGGGGGTAAGAGGTAGAAGGGCTAGCATTCCTGCTGACCCCATGCCAAAGGAAAGTTCTGGTGATTGGTTTTTTTCAAGCCACCATTTATTTGTTAGCACCGCTGGGTTGTCCGATGTGATGAAGGGAACGCCAGTTTTGTTTTTGATGATGCAAAACTTGAGATCGTCGATTTCATGCGTAGAGTCAGCAAAGACTCTGCATGCCATTTGAACGGCCTCCTTAATACCGAGAGAAAATTCTTCTGGGAGAAGGTCTACAAGATTTCTGGTTGATTCAACCATTTTTACTGCGTTCATGGCTACAGCCTCTGTACGGAGATACTGAAAAAGCCAAAATGTTTTGAAGACTGTTTTGTTACCATCCGTAAGAGAGTTGCTGTTATGCATGAGATCACGCAGAGCCTGGCTATATCCTGATTCGATCAGCTGAATTGCCTTTTCAAGTTTTTCGTCTGTTCCGTAGAAGTAGTCCTTAGAGCATTGGTTCTTAACTGGTGCATTAGGGATTAATTTTCGACGCTCGAGGTTGAACAGACTGATTGCTGCGCCTTCAGCTTCCAGCGTGAACGGACGTAAATGACATCGCGGAACGAAGTGTTGGTTCTTATTGGTTGCCATGGCTCCACGTACTTTTTCTACTAAGTCTAATGTAAATTATTATTACTAAACTACCACCTACTAAAAGTAGGTGGTAGTTTAGTTTTCAGATAATCACGGCGATTGACAACAGTAAATTAAATTTTTAGTGCACTCTATTTTGGTTGCCGAATAAGAACAAGGCGGTTGCATTTTCGACCAGTTCTTTACGTTTTAATTTTCGAAAAAGCGGCTGCCATAGCACTTGGTACGGTTCGAGCAGGCTCTCGTTGCTTATCTCCCACTACGCTCTTTTTATAATTCCCGCTATCCTGTTGTCTCTGTGTATTTCTTTGTTCAGGCTTACCGTTTAGTTGCGGCGCAGCGTCAGTCAAACGCATGGTAAGCGCGATACGCTTACGTTTTTCGTCCACTTCCAGCACTTTCACCTTCACCACTTGTCCAGTTTTAACGATCGTGTGCGGATCTTTTACGAAACTATTCGATAAGGCTGAAATATGTACCAATCCATCCTGATGCACGCCAATATCCACAAACGCACCAAAGGCAGCAACATTGGTAACGACCCCTTCAAGGATCATGTCCGGCTTTAAGTCAGACAATTGTTCGATGCCTTCCCTGAAAGTAGCGGTGGTAAATTCAGGACGTGGATCGCGCCCCGGCTTCTCTAGCTCTTTCAGTATGTCGGAAATCGTCGGAAGGCCGAATTGCTCGTTCACATATTTGGCAGGACTGAGCGCATTCAGTAGCGAGCTATTACCAATAACGGATTTAATATCCTGCTTGATCTCCGCGAGGATACGTTGCACCAGCGGGTAAGATTCAGGATGGACGGCAGAGGCATCAAGCGGATTGTCGCCTCCCATGATGCGCAGAAAACCCGCTGCCTGCTCAAAGGTTTTTTCGCCCAGGCGCGGCACCTCGCGTAATTGGGTACGAGAGGTGAACATGCCCTTAATATCGCGGTAAGCCACAATCCCCTGCGCCACGCTGCTGCTCAATCCGGAAACGCGCGCCAGCAAGGGAACGGAGGCGGTATTCACATCGACGCCAACGGCATTAACACAGTCTTCCACTACGGCATCGAGTGACCGCGCCAATTGGGATTGGCCGACATCGTGCTGGTATTGTCCGACCCCGATCGATTTCGGGTCGATTTTCACCAGTTCGGCCAACGGGTCTTGCAAACGTCGGGCAATCGATACCGCACCCCGTAGTGATACATCCATATCAGGCAGTTCACGCGAGGCAATTTCGGATGCCGAATAAACCGATGCACCGGCCTCGGATACCACGACATGGGTCAGTTTCAGCTCTGGATGGCGCTTGATCAGCTCCAGCGCTAATTTGTCTGTCTCCCGCGAGGCCGTGCCATTGCCGATAGCGATGACTGCTACACGATGTTTTTCTGCCAATTTTGCCAAAGTGTGCAAAGAACCATCCCAGTCATTTTTTGGCTGATGCGGGTAGATGACGGCGGTATCCACTGCTTTCCCCGTCTCATCCACCACCGCCACCTTGACCCCGGTGCGTATCCCCGGATCAAGTCCCATCGTGACACGTGGACCTGCTGGAGCCGCCAGCAACAAATCTTTCAAATTACGCGCGAATACATTGATGGCTTCTGTTTCCGCGCGGGTACGCAATGCGCCCATTAACTCGGATTCCAAATGCACAAAACTTTTCACGCGCCATGTCCAGCGCACGGTATCCATCAGCCAATTGTCGGCAGGCCGTTGTTGTTGAGAAATGCCAAAACGATTGGCAATACGTATTTCGCAAGGATTGTGCGGTGCACTCCAATTTGTTTTATCTGCCTCGCTGTCGAGGCGCAATCGCACATTCAGCATTTCCTCGCGACGGCCCCGCAATATGGCCAAGGTACGGTGTGAAGGGATGGTCTTGATCGATTCGGCGTAATCGAAATAGTCAGCGTATTTCGCTGCAAGCTCTTCCTTGCCTTCAATCACTTTAGATTCCACGATGCCATGTTCTTGCACATATTCGCGCAGGGATTGCAGCAAGGTGGCGTCTTCCGCGAAGCGTTCCAACAAGATTTGGCGTGCGCCATCCAGTGCAGCCTTGATGTCTGGCACGCCGGGGTTGTCGCCTTGCTCAACGGTAAAGGGTGGTTTCAGGTATTGGGCTGCTTCTTCTTCCGGTTGCAACATCGGATTAGCCAGCAAGGCATCGGCAAGCGGTGCCAGCCCCGCCTCCAGCGCAATTTGCGCCTTGGTGCGCCGTTTGGGCTTGTAGGGTAGATACAAATCTTCCAGGTGCGTCTTGTCCTCGGCATGCGTGATTGCATTCAACAGCACGGGGGTCATTTTGCCCTGTTCGGTAATCGAGGTAATGATCGTAGCGCGACGTTCTTCCAGTTCACGCAGATAACGCAGGCGTTCCTCCAGCAGCCGCAACTGGATGTCGTCCAGTCCACCAGTGACCTCCTTACGGTAGCGGGCGATGAAAGGAACGGTTGCCCCTTCATCCAACAAGGCAATGGCCAATGCAATTTGTGCGGGTTTTGCAGCAATTTCTACTGTGAGACGTTGTTCAATAGATGGGAGCATGTGTGACTAACTTAGTTAATTGAAAAAATCCCGTTTGATTACTCCCGAACGGGAGGTTGGTTATGCGATTTATATAGAACGTTATCCCGGCTAAAAAATACCTGCGAAATCAGGTCTTCTTTTGGATAAACTCGATTTTGTACCCGTCCGGATCGGATACGAAAGCAATAACAGTTGTGCCATGCTTCATTGGTCCAGCTTCCCTGATGACGCTTCCCCCTTTTTGCTTGACGAGTTCGCATGCCTCGCCAGCATTATCAACTTCAATGGCAACATGGCCATAACCTGATCCCAGGTCATATTGTTCAACACCCCAATTGTAAGTGAGCTCTAAAACAGCCCCGTCTTTTTCATCCTGGTACCCAACAAATGCCAGTGTAAATTTTCCGTCAGGATAATCATTTCGACGCAGCAATTTCATTCCTAGCACTTCTGTATAAAAAGCAATTGAACGATCCAGGTTACCCACTCTGAGCATGGTATGAAGAATTCGCATAGGTGTCTCCAACTAATTAAATAAAGCGCCCCGCCGCAAGCAGCAGGGATATCTTGACTTAATATTCGAATATAACGTTATAAAGAGCCGGAATCATTTCCACACCCATCTGTTGCAACTTCTCTTTCATGGGCGCTGCGCTTTTTTCAAAGGCCTTCCAATATGTTTCTTCGTTTTCCCACAAAGCCATATTGATGAAATTAAATCGACTATCCGGCTTGAGGCTCTTGTGAAACTTTCCACTAATAAATCCAGGCTGCTTGGTAATATCTACTTTTATAGCTTCCCAAAGCTTAATAAATTCATCTTCTTTATCATTCGGAACTGCAAATAAGTTAATCAGCGTCACAGACATAAGATACCTCTCTCTAAAATTGAAATTCTTACAGATCCTATCCGTTGCTTATCTGGTTACCCTCTATAAATAAATTATCTCTCTGCAATTATAGTGGAACTATTTCGAGATATCCCTATCTATACCCTTTGTAAAGCGCAAGCTATACCACGTTTTTCCTCCTTGAACGTGAAGTCTTAACCGATCCCCAATCAGTTAAGACATGTGCCTCCGTTCCTATAAGGTTCGGGGGCTTTTTTTGGGGCGTGTTCTGCTATATTCGACGCCGCCCGAAAAGCTATTATGAAGTTGCCAGATAACTTGCCCTTGCTGCTCTTGGCTGCTCTACGCTCCAAAATTGAGCCAGCTCCTGATCCGTAGAGGTGTAGTATGTTGTAAAATCCAACGATACAAAAACGTAAATAAATCATGCCAAGTAACTTAAACTCCCGTGTTACAGCTGTCTTGTGGCTATTACTGACGATCATCTCAATCCCATCCCTCGCACAGCCATCTGAGTCCATTACTGGCCGGGTCGAATCTTTCACCCAACCCGCTAACGATGACGTCTCGCCCTTAAAACCCCGTCGCGCTAACATCTCCCCCTCACCTCATTCAATCTCGATTGGCGCGCTCTCTAAAGAAAAAAAATCTACCGAAATTGATGCCGATTGGCTCCCCGGTACACCTCGCAAAATCGGTTTCAGTCGGGAGATTTCCCAACTAAAAAATATTGCCGATACCACGACCCAATTAACGTGGCAAAACACGACCCAAGGTGGAAAGATTGGAGCGATCAGTATTAACTCACCCCAGGCCACAGGCATTCGCTTAGGAATTCTGGTGCATCGACTACCGGTGTCAGCTACATTCCGCTTCTACTCACAAGGGACAGAAGTTGCCTATGAAGTAAGCGGAAAAGAAATCATGGAATCTATCCAGCGTAATATAGATGCTGGCGATAATAGCGACGCGGCCCATACTTACTGGTCACCCCATATTGAGGGCGAAGAAATAACCCTGGAAATAGAATTACCGGCCAGTATTAACCCAAATACAGTTGAAATCGCAATTCCCAGCCTCTCACATTTTTTTTTTAGCCCCCTCCTAACTGTTTCGGGAGAAAAAACTTCTAAGATTGGTCAAGCAGCAAGCTGTCAAGCTGATGTGTCGTGTTTTAGCGAATGGAGTCCTGAAAGCAAAGCCACAGCAAAAATAACTTTTGTCGATTCTGGCACGAGTTATATATGCACTGGAACCCTGCTCAATGACGCATCGTCAAGTGGGACACCCTATTTTCTTAGCGCTAATCACTGCATCACCACTCAAACGATTGCATCGACCCTACAAACTTTCTGGTTTTATCGCTCTACGGCCTGCAACAGTGGCTCACTTAATTCAGGATTCCAGACGCGTATCGGTGGTGCCACATTGCTCTATGGCAACCAGACAACCGACACTTCTTTCATGCAACTAAACAACCAGCCACCTGCTGGCGCTGTATATGCTGGGTGGTCCTCAGTTACACCTGAACTAAATACTTACGTAGCAAGCATTCATCATCCACAAGGCGATCTGCAGAAATTAAGTTCAGGCAGATTTCAATCTTTTCAGGACTGTACCGCTACAGATCCGATCACGGACACCTATCAATGCACATTTGCAAATAAAGACAACGGGAAGTTTCTTAATGTTGTCTATACTTCCGGGATTACCGAAGGTGGCAGTAGTGGCGCCGGCTTATTCGAGACCATTAATAACGCCCATTATTTGATTGGTCAATTGAGGGGAGGCAATCCAAGCTGCTTTGGAAGTGGGTCGGATGAATATGGCCGCTTTGATATCGCATACAGCGCCGCACTTTATCAATGGTTGCAAGCAGTCCCGACATTTTTACTAACTATCAATAAGCTTAACAACGGTAACGGCACCGTAATGTCATCCCTCAATGGGATCAATTGCGGAACGAAATGCAGTGCGCCCTTTATCCAGGGAGCCAATGTAATACTTACCGCTACACCTGTTTCGGATTCTATTTTTTCCGGTTGGGGCGGTGCATGCAGTGGCACCAGTACTACCTGCACCGTTACCATGAATTCCCCTAAAAGTGTAACCGCAACCTTCTCTCCTATTTTGCCTGCTGGCACAATCGTCGAATATTACAATCCCGATCTGGATCATTACTTTATTACGGCCGGCTCTGACGAACAGACTTTTGTTGACAGTGGAGTAGTTGGACGCTGGCAACGCACGGGCACTACATTCATGTCCGGCGGGAATGTACCTGTCTGCCGATTTTACGGAAGCGTTTCACCCGGTCCAAATTCTCACTTTTACACAGCTGACGCAGATGAATGCACGCAACTTAAGCAATTACAGGCGACAACGCCTGCAACACAAAAACGCTGGAATTTCGAGGGTTTCGATTTCCTGACGACATTACCCCTAAATGGCACATGCCCCATTAATACCACGCCGATATATCGCGCCTATAACAATGGATTTAGTAAAAGTATAGATAGTAATCACCGGATAACCGACAATCAGGCAGCGATTCAGGAAGTAGTGGCACGCGGTTGGATCAATGAAGGTGTCGTGATGTGTGCAGCGCACTAAGCCCCGCTTCGTTATTTTGAAATACCGATACGACCATAGGAATGTCTTGACTGCTGGGATCGATAAAGCTCATTTTCAATTCGCAAATATTGAAAGATACTTGGAAATTCCTATCCATTTTTGCAAACTCGCATTAATGGCATCACTTGCTAGGATCTCAATTTAAATTTTGAGGTGGCGCATTCCGCTTAGTTTTCGCCGTACTGAGCGCAGCGCCGAAAACGATCCCCAACGCCACCCCCACTGCGACGTTACCAGACAACACGCCGATACCGGCTCCCAGCACTATACCGATTCCAACAAAATTTTCTGTTTTAATCATTACCATCTCCCTTGCTTTGCGTTAAGCATTTAGCGCATTTTTGCCACTGCATCTTCCACCCGCTCCACTGCAATAATTTCCATACCTGCTATTTCGTGTTTCGGCTTATTAGCCTTGGGAATAATGGCCAGAGTAAAGCCTAGCTTGGCAGCCTCTCGCAAGCGTTCCTGACCACGCTGCACCGGGCGTATTTCGCCCGCCAGGCCGACTTCTCCAAACACCACCAGTTTTTCTGGCAGCGGTTTATTGCGCAGTGAAGAAACGATGGCCAGCAATACGGGTAAGTCGGCGCCTGGCTCGGTAATTTTCACGCCGCCCACCGCGTTAATAAACACATCTTGATCAAAGCAGGCAATGCCCGCATGGCGATGCAATACAGCCAGCAACATAGCCAAACGATTTTGCTCCAGACCCAATGAAAGACGACGCGGATTAGGCGAGTGCGCCTCATCCAGCAGTGCCTGAATTTCGACCAATAACGGACGCGTGCCTTCCTGCGTCACCATCACGCATGAACCTGCCACTTGCGCGCCATGCTGCGACAGAAACAACGCAGAAGGGTTGCTCACCTCGCGCAAGCCTTTTTCGGTCATGGCGAACACGCCAAGTTCGTTTACTGCACCAAAACGATTTTTAAACGCACGTATCATACGAAAGCTGGAATGGGTATCACCCTCAAAATACAGCACGGTATCTACGATATGTTCCAACACACGCGGACCGGCCAACGTCCCATCTTTGGTGACGTGACCCACCAGAATCATGGTCACCGCTGTGCTTTTTGCCATGCGCGTGAGTTGCGCGGCCGATTCTCGCACCTGCGCTACCGAGCCGGGAGCTGATGTCAGGTGTTCAGAATACATGGTCTGAATAGAATCTATCACCACCACATCTGGTTTTTCCTGCTGGATGACAGACTGGATTTTTTCCAGCTGAATTTCCGCCAACAGGTACATTCCTCGCGCATCCAGCGATAATCGCTTCGCACGCAAGGCAATTTGCTGCGCCGATTCCTCGCCACTAACATATAAAACTTTTTTGTGTGTGGCAAGATGCGCCAGTGCTTGCAACAGCAGGGTGGATTTACCTATTCCAGGATCACCCCCGATCAAAACCACACCACCACTCACTAATCCGCCACCCAACACACGATCAAACTCGGCAATACCGGTTGGCGTGCGCGGCACTTCTTCCGCCCTTACTTCAGCCAGGGTCTGCATCATGCTCGTCGTCGCCAGTGAGCTGTAACGATTTTTTCCGCTATTTGCCAATTCCGCCACACTTTCTACCAGCGTATTCCAAGCGGTGCAATGCGGGCACTGCCCTTGCCATTTTGAAACCTGCCCGCCACATTCAGTGCAGCTATATATTATTTTTGCTTTCGCCATAGCTACCTTAATATTTGAAGACAAACAGGAAAAATTGGCGCGGTCAAAAATTGAAATTTCTAAATAAGACCACTTTTTAAAGAGGTTGGATGCAAGAAAGTTTTTGCAGCGAAGTAAATCGTCTTGAATAGCTCCCAAGTTAAACAAGAAGAACCTGTCAAAACATGCCTTTGCCGGTAGACAAATGCAAATGGTTTGATTGCTATTGGTATGCTTCACTCATCTTGGGCAGGCTCTTGATCAGTTAGGTTACGCTGATCAAACCCGTTCGCGTTGAGCATGTCGAAACGCATTTCTTGCAACTCAATAAATTGCCCATGGCTTCGACAGGCTCAGCCCAAACGGAGGAATTTGTTCAGCAAGCCTATTGGTGAGATTCTTTCCAATCTTTTACCAGTTCCTTCGCTTCGGTAATTTGAGATGTCGTCATAAATGATTCCGCAACTTTCAGTCCATTTTTTGCACTTTCATCACCTGCCGCACTGGCAAGACTGAACCATTTATGTGCTTCGACGTAGTCCTGTGTCACACCATGGCCTTGTGCATACATGAGTCCCAAATTATTTTGGGCAACCGGGTGTCCCCTTTCTGCGGCCTTACTCCACCAGGTCACAGCTTGTTTTTGATCCTGCTCTACCCCTTCACCCGTGTCATACATACCGCCCAGATTTAATTGGGCATCTGCACTTCCCTGCCCTGCAGCCATGCTATACAAAAACACAGCCTGCTGGTAATCCTGTTCAACGCCTATGCCTTTTTCATACATAAAGGCCAGATTGTATTGAGCCACTTCATCGCCCTGCTCCGCGGCTTTACGAAACCAAAACACAGCTTGCTGGTCGTTCTGTTCAACGCCTTGGCCTTTTGCATACATAAATCCCAAATTATATTGGGCCTCTGAATTTCCCTGCTCTGCGGCTTTGAGCAACCAGAACTCAGACTGCTGGTAGCTCTGTGCAACGCCTTCACCTCTCGCATACATAAGTCCAAGATTATTTTGGGCCAATGCCTCCCCCTGCTCTGCTGACTTGCGAAACCAAAATTCTGCTTTCTGAAAATCCTGATTAACTCCCAAGCCTTTTGCGTAAATCAATCCCATATAATTTTGGGCGAGTGCATGTCCTTGCTCTGCGGCTTTCTTAAATGATTTCATTGCCTTAGCATAGTCTTTACTGGCTATAAGCTTTTCACCTTCCTCAAAATCTTTAGTAACCGCCCCTGCAGGTGTTGATGGCTTCATACATTTCTCTCCGTTATTTTAATCATGTCTAGCGGCAAATCTAATTAACGCTGTAGGAATAAGTTTATAAGTCAGAATCATTGATTACACAATGACTGGCATCTGCGAATGATGTCATCAATTACGCGCCGATGTCGAGAATATATCTGTTTTTCTTTAGGCAGGAAGTAGCAATCTCCTATCCCGTAATTGACTCTGTTTCTGACTAAAATATAAATAGCAATCTACGACATTAGCTCTCACTTTGGGTTTCTGTTTGTTTTTTTTGCGTCACCCCAATGTGCGAATCACCTCGTTTAAGCGCTAGTGCATTCTGTTTTTGCCGCTCAATAGCACGGGCACGTGTTTTTTCCGGCAGGGTATCAAAACAATGCAGGCAAGATATGCCCGCCTGATAGCTGGATAACGCCTTTTCTTCTTGTGACACGGGGTGACGACAGGCATAACATTGATCATGCGTCCCTACTTTCAGGCCCTGTCCAACAGAAATTCGCTGGTCAAATACAAAGCATTCGCCCTCCCACATGCTCTTTTCAGCGGGAATATTTTCCAGATACTTGAGGATTCCACCCTGTAGGTGGTAAACCTCCTTGAAACCTTGCTCCAGCATATAAGAAGTTGCTTTCTCACACCGAATTCCACCCGTACAAAACATGGCAATTTTTTTATGCTTGGCGGGATCAAGATTTTTGCTGATGTACGCAGGAAATTCTCGAAATGTAGTGGTGTGCGGGTCAATTGCACCTCGAAAAGTTCCTATATCGTATTCATAGCCATTTCGCGTATCAATTAGCACGACCTCGGGATCGGAAATCAGAGCATTCCAGTCTTTTGCGTCCACGTAGGTTCCGACCCTTTCGTTCGGATCCACGCCTGGTACGCCAAGCGTGACAATCTCTTTTTTTAGACGCACCTTCATTCTGTCAAAAGGCATTTCATCAGCATAAGACTCTTTGTGTTCGATACCGGTTAATCGCGCGTCAGCGCCGAGGAAATTAATCAATGCATCTATCCCGGCACGCGTACCGGCGACCGTTCCGTTAATACCTTCCGTAGCCAGCAAAATTGTTCCATTAAGTCCTTGTGCCAGGCAAAAATCGAGCAGACCATTTTGTATCTCACGATAGTCAGGTAGTTGGGCAAATTTATATAGCGCAGCAATAACAATATTAGCCATGAATTATTTAACTCTATTAAAACTTAGGGGATATTTCGTAAAATTTACAGCTATACAGCACGAAAGTCAGGCGCTTAGAGCACTGCATCTAAATTGAATATTAAACCGGTTCAGAGCCGCTTTCCAGTCTTGATACAAAGCAATCATATCTAAATTACTGCTGTTCCTTCTAAATTAGTCACCTCGCTCAGGATTGGGATGTTTTTGCAACTTGCGCTGTAACGTGCGCCGATGCATATTAAGTATACGAGCGGCAGCGGAAATATTACCACCACAGTCAGCAAGCACCTTTTGCAGATGCTCCCATTCCAGACGATCCACCGACATGGGTTTGGTTACAATCGCGGCTTCAGCAATGCCTGGCTGATGATCAAAAGCCGCAACAATTTCATCCGCATCCGCAGGTTTGGCCAGATAATATGTCGCACCCAGCTTCACTGCTTCTACGGCGGTTGCAATGCTCGAATAGCCGGTGAGCACTACGATGCGCGCATCGAATTTTCGCTCCTTTAGATGGACTACCAGTGTCAATCCTGACGGCCCGGGCATCTTTAAATCAATCACTGCGTAAGTGGGAAGATTTTGCGCGATTATTTGCATGGCTTCATTTACATTATTTGCCACACTTACTGCAAAATCACGCCGGGTAAGAGCCTGCGCCAACACCCTGCAATAAGTAACGTCATCGTCCACCAACAGCAACTTGCGCGGTAACGCATTTTCCAGAATAGATAAGTTCATATTGAATTCGTCACACGTAAACGGGCCAAGGGCAATATCACGCAAGTACATACCCCTCCGCCATCCCGATTTGATAGTGAAAGCGTACCGCCAAACCGGCGTAATGCGGCATTAACCAGAAACAACCCAAGCCCTTGCCCACTTTCTTTGGTGGTAAAAAATAACTCTCCGGCATGAGTTTCCGCAGTTGGCGTTAACCCTGCACCACGGTCGGAAACTTCAATTTTCAATTGTGCTAAATTGCAACTAACCTCCACCTCAACACTATGCTCCGAGGCATCCGCAGCATTATTTAAAATATTAGTGATCACTTGTCCCAAAACTTGTTCCGCCACAATCTGCGGCGCGGGAGATAAACCTGTCCATCGATACCTTACCTGCACCGAGGGACGCATACTGCGCCATTGCGCCAACAAATCTTCAAAATAACTATCAAGTGCGATGCTGTAACCACTTTCCGCACGCGCTTGTTCTGTGGACGACAGCATCTGGGAAAGCGTATTTTTACAACGCGTAACTTGATCGCGCAACAAGTGTAATTCTTGTACCAATTCTGGTTGCGTCGCATATTGATGTTCAAGCTCTTTAAGCACAACAGCCATCGTACCCAGTGGCGTACCTAACTCATGTGCCGCACCCACTGCCAATGCGCCGAGCGCTACCAGATGTTCATCACGCAGCGCGTTTTCACGCACTTCCGCCAGCATGCGCTCACGCTCACGCAAGGTGTTACCCATCTTCACCACATAATAACCAACCAACCCTACACCTAGAACAAAACCGAACCACATGAGCCAGGCACTTGAATCAAGACGGGCAACGTGGTCAATATGAAAATGCGGCAACGGAATATAAACAAACATCAAGAACGTATAACAGGCCACAATTATTGCGGCCAACAACCAGGCATAAATAGCCAACAACGTAGCAGCAGCTATAGTGAGTGGCAGCAATAACAGTAGCACAAACGGATTGGTGGTACCCCCAGCCAGATAAAGCAATGCACTTAACAACAGCACATCCAGCACCAACTGTCCAAACACCTCAATTTCTTGCACGGGCCATGGCAGTTTGAATCGGATCCAGGTAAGTATATTAAGAACCAGTAACACGGTGCCAATCACCGAGAATGGCAAAGGCATCCCCATCCCTTTGGCAACCACCAACACCGCCAGCGTCAGACCGATCACAGCAATATTTTTGAGTACCAGCACGCGTCGCAGATTCACTGGCGACGGTGTTGAAAAAGAAACAAGTGACTTCATTAACTCATCCGTAACTGAATGTTCTCTCGCTTAAAAATAGAGAACAAAAATAGTAGCACCTCGTACCCTATCGTCCGTACACCTATTCATTCACTCATCATAATTGACGCGCCACTACGACGATTTGTCAGATTTCGCACAAGAGCATGGCGTTATAAGGGGAACTTACTCTGAAGTGCAACTTTTTAAAAGAATTTAAGTGCTGAGCTATATTAATATCGAAGCACTTAAACGATCAATCGTAGAAGCACAGATGAAGAAACATAAGCAATTCATCAACTGGTAACGATATCAGATTTACGTTGAAACAAGGCGGTTTAAATCAAACTCGGATTTCCCAAAAGATGGACGTAGACAAATCGACGAATTCAAGAGATTTTGCGAAACAAAGGTCAAAGCAGCTGGCAACCAAGGCAGGCGTAACAAGCTACAGAACAACTCAACGACCGGCCACGCAAAGTGCTGGGTTTCAGGCTACCGCATGAAGTATTATTGGAAATGAAGATGCGCTACACCGAGCCGGCATTAGCTGTTGCACTTCGAACTTGAATTCACCTTTACGGTGTAATTGATCAGTTCGTCAATATCGCTAGAAGAGATTCATAATCTGACTTCACCATAGATCGGAGCCTTACAGAAGAGTTGGTTACCTCGATGCACGCGATATCGCGATCAATACGGTGTTCTTCCACGGTCTTTCAACATGGGGATAAGCAACGAAGTCGCGGATGGCTGATCGACCCTGGTGAAACACAGACATACATTGCGCTGACTTCAAAAGGTAAAAGCAAGAAAGAACCATGAAATGGTGAATATTATATATTTCACGGCGAGGCGAGCTCTAGGAGCTGGCAGGATACATTTGTCAGCGCGAGAGGTGGTAGTTGGTAGTCGTGTTCTAATCCCATGAGTACTAACTCCCGCCGTATTGCCCACCTTGACATGGACGCATTCTATGCGTCAGTGGAGCTGTTACGTTACCCGGAATTACGTGGTTTACCGGTTGTAATCGGTGGGCGAACGATGCACCAACCCACGACACAAGCAGATGGCAGTAGACATTTTTATAAACTGCGAGAATACGTCGGCCGGGGTGTAATCACCACCTCTACTTATGAGGCGCGTGCCTTGGGTGTCTTTTCAGCCATGGGCATGATGAAAGCCGCACAACTGGCTCCGCATGCCATTCTGCTACCCACGGACTTTGACAGCTACCGCCATTATTCGCGGTTATTCAAAACTGCCGTTGCCAGCATTGCACCCAAGATTGAAAGTACGGGCATTGATGAAATCTACATCGACTTTACTGATTTATCCGGCGACACATTAGTCCTCGCGCAACGTATCCAACAAGCCGTATACGACGCCACCGGACTCACTTGCTCTATCGGTATCGCGCCAAACAAGCTTCTCTCCAAAATTAGCTCAGACCTTGATAAACCCAATGGCATAACCATTCTTACCATGTCCGACATTCCTGATCGAATTTGGCCACTGTCCGTGCGTAAAATTAATGGCATTGGGCCGAAAGCTACCAATAAACTCGCATCACTGGGCATTACCTCCATTGCCGAACTGGCGCAAACAACAGTGAATTTTTTGCGTAACCACTTTAGTGCCAGCTATGCCAACTGGCTGCATGAAGCATCGCATGGTATCGATAATCGCCCCGTCATCACTCACACCGAACCAAAATCTGTCAGCCGGGAAACCACCTTTGAACAAGACTTGCATCCGCGCCATGATCGCCCCGCCCTGTCAGCCGCATTCACTGCATTATGTACACGCGTAGCAGCAGATCTCCAGCGCAAAGGTTATGCTGGTCGTACCATTGGCATTAAACTGCGATTCGAAGATTTTCATACGGTAACCAGAGACTCTACCATTGCTATCCCTACTGCCGATCCCGTTGTCATTCGTCGAGCGGCTGGAGAATGTTTACGACGGGTGGCCTTAGAGAAGAAACTGAGATTGCTCGGAGTGCGTGTTAGCGCGCTTTCTCTTGCTGATTCTTCACAAACAACCGTTAATTCACCACAGAAAGAGTTGCCATTGCTGCTTTAAAAATACCTCTCAATTTAGCTGCGTTGTGTAACGATTACTTATGGGGTTGCTATTCCGTCGCAACGGGTAAACGTATGGTGTATTGACCTGTTTTATCATCACGCACCATCATGAGCAGATTATGTTTCTGCGCGTCCTCCACCAATTCTTTGAACGAACGATAACCGTAAGCTGATTCAGCAAAACCCGGCTTACGCCGTTGCATGGTGGGCTTAACCATGGAATACCAGATTTTCTCCTCTCCCCGTTCCGCAATCAATGCTTCAATAGTTTCGACAATAAAATCGAGGGCTTCCTGCCGCTTATCATCTTCAGGCTTTAATATTGATTTTTTCGTCGTACCACCGGCAGGTGTTTTTGCCGGAGATTTTTTTTCAGCGCGTTTTTTCTGTGCTTCCTGCTCGCGTACCAGATCATCATAAAAAATAAATTCATCGCAATTAGCGCTGAGCAAATCAGAAGTCGAATCCTTAACCCCAATCCCGATCACATATTTGTTGTTTTCTCGCAGCTTTGAAACCAATGGAGAAAAGTCTGAGTCACCACTGATAATGACGAAGGCATCAACATGGGATTTGGTATAGCAAAGATCCAACGCATCAACGACCATGCGGATATCGGCAGAATTTTTACCTGATTGGCGCACATGTGGGATCTCGATCAATTCAAAAGCCGCTTCATGCATCGTTGCCTTGAATTCCTTGTAACGATCCCAGTCACAATAAGATTTTTTTACAACAATGCTGCCCTTGAGTAGTAAGCGTTCAAGCACCTTTTTGATGTCGAACTGTGCATACTTGGCATCACGTACCCCTAATGCAATGTTCTCAAAATCGCAAAACAAAGCCATGTTGGTAATTTCAGGTTGACCCGCCATCGCTTACCTCTAAGTTAAATTGATCAATACTGCGGCGCCCATTCTCAAAACTAACAGAAAACAATCAACTCGTTGCCCGATCCAACGAATCCAAGTATCACCAGCTAGCCTCGCGTATTCGATTGTGTCTCAAATTGCATCAAATCCACTAAAGGCTGCGCTTGCCAACCTGGCTTGCGATGTTCCGCCACAATATTAGTAAAAATGCCACCGCGAACGTAAAATTTAGCGGTCAGACGCATGAAACGCGGCTGGATGGCGGCCACCAAATCATCCAGAATTCGATTGGTTACATCTTCGTGAAAATGTCCTTCATTACGGAAGGACCAAATATAGAGCTTAAGACTTTTCAGTTCAACGCAAGTCGTATCCGCAATGTAATCGAGAATTAGCGTAGCAAAATCAGGTTGGCCGGTTTTAGGGCACAGACAAGTAAACTCAGGGATTTCCATGTGAATGTGGTAATCGCGCTGGAGATTGGGGTTAGCGAATGTTTCCAGAAGTTTGCTGGCCACGGTATTGCTGGGCAGAGCGCTCATTTTGATATGCCTTGTGGGTCGGTTAGAATACAACGCATTATAATGTCCAACTGATTGAAATTGCGTCTTTCTCACATCAAGATCGCTGGATTCAAATCTTTCGTTGATCCCACCCATATTGCTCTACCCGGGCAGATCGTCGGCATTGTCGGGCCTAATGGCTGTGGCAAATCGAACATCATTGACGCGCTACGTTGGGTGCTGGGCGAATCTCGCGCCTCAGCGCTACGCGGCGAATCCATGCAAGATGTCATTTTCAACGGTTCCGGTAAACGCAAATCAGTCGCGCGCGCCAGCGTCGAGCTGATTTTCGATAACAGTTTGGGCAAAGCTGCTGGTCAATGGTCAAGCTACGCCGAAATTGCTATTAAACGCGTGCTGCTGCGCGACGGCGATTCCAGTTACCACATCAATAATCAGCATGTGCGACGCAAGGATATAACCGACATTTTTCTGGGCACTGGTCTAGGCGCACGAGCTTACGCCATTATCGAACAAGGCATGATTTCGCGCATCATTGAGGCTAAACCGGAAGAATTACGCATATTTCTGGAAGAGGCTGCGGGGGTATCTAAATACCGTGATCGCCGCCGCGAAACTGAACTGCGCATTGCTGATACGCAAGACAACCTGCTACGTGTTGATGACATCCTGCTAGAGCTGACCAAGCAACTTACCCATCTAACCGAACAAGCAGCGGTAGCCAGGCACTACCGTGAATTAGAATCGAAGCGTGATACAACGCAACAATTGTTGTGGCTGGTGAATAAACAGGAAGCCGAAACACGCCGAGTGCGTTTTACCCAAGGAATTGAAGTAACCAAAAACGAACTGGAAGCTGAAACTGCACGCCTGCGTGAAATGGAAAGCAAACTGGAACACACGCGCAATGAACATTACGCTCAGGCTGATGCGCTACATGCAAAGCAAGGCGAGCTGTATGCAGCTAATGCTGAGATTGCGCGACTAGAACAGCAGATTGCCCATCTCAACGATCAACGCACGCGCTTGACCCAGCAGACGGCCAATAGCAAGCTACAGGTCGAACAGCAGCGCATTCAGTTGCAAGGTGTGGAATCTTTAGTGGCACATTGGCAACAACAACAACAAGAAGCAGACATCCAGGTTGAAAGTTGGGAAAGCCGTGCGAACATCGAAGCACAGCATCTACCGCAAGCAGAAGAAGCAGCGCGCACCGAACTGGAGCGCCACAACACGATGCAACGCGAACAGCTGATCTTGCAGCAACAACTACAGTTGGCCGATACACAACGCGGCCATATCCAGCGCAATTTGCAACAACTAGAAACGCGCCGCTCACGTTTACTGCTGGAACAAGACAATCTCCCGCAAGTGGATAGCGAAGCGCTGACAGAGATGCAGTCTCTATTTGCCGAGATGGAGATGGAACACAACGCACAACAGCAGCAACTGACACAGCTTCAAGCACAATTACCGGGCGCTGATACAACACGGCGCAATCAGCGCACTGCAATGCAGGAACTGGAACGGCAACTGTCACAGATGGAAGCCAAACTTGCCGCGTTGCAACAGCTTCAAAATCAGGTCGATAACGACCAGAATCTGAAACAGTGGTTAATCAAACATCAATTAGACCCACTGCCGCGCCTATGGCAATCCATTGGTATTGAAGCAGGCTGGGAAGATGCGCTGGAAGCCGTTTTGCGCGAACGACTCAATGCGCTCGCCCTACCCCACCTGAACGATGCTGCGGGTTGGAGTGATGCACCACCGGCCAGGCTGGCTATATTCGCAACGGACGGAGCGCATCATTTCGAACCCCAACAAGATATTGGACTCACTCCACTAAGGCAGTTCGTCACCTACCATAATCCACAGGTTGCGCCCGTGGTGACAGGCTGGCTGTCTGGTGTATACGTCACGGAAACGCTGGCACTAGGATTAAATCTGCGTGAACAATTGCCTGCCAGTACCTGGTTCGTGACTCCGCAGGGACACCTGGTTGGCGCGCATAGCGTGCTGTTCCATGCACCGGGCAGCCAGGTGCATGGCGTGCTGGCACGGCAACGTGAAATTGAGCGTTTGCAGGAAACAGCACGACAACAGGCAACGTCATTGGATCACGGCAAACATCAGGCAGCACTAGCCGAAGAAACCTATCACGCTATCGAAAGCCGCATTACGCACTTACGTGCGGCAAACAGCGAATTACAGCAACGTCAACATGGAATACAGGTTCAGATTCTAAAATTAACTCAGTCCAACGAACGCAGCCACGAGCGCGCTGCCCAAATTGCGCGGGAATTACAAGAACTGGCCGAACAGTCTGCTGAAGAACAATACCAGCATCAGGAAATCGCTGAGCGCATGGAAATTCTGTGTGTAAACATTGCGACACAGCAGATAGAAGGGGAGCAAGTGAGGCTGCAAACTACCGCTCAGGAATCTACGTTGCGTCAGCAGCGCGAACGCTTACAAAAAGCGCAGCATGAATTGCAGGAAGCTCGTTTTTTTGCCAAAACCTGTACCGAAAAAATCGCGGATCTAAAACACAGTTTAAAACGAATCGAGTTGACGTTGGCACAGTTAGAAGAAACTTTGATACAAAACCACGCGGAGTTAGATCAGATCGAAGATGGTACTAGCAAGCAACAATTACAGGAAGCATTACAACAGCGCCAAGTGCGTGAGCAAGCACTGGCCGAAATGCGCAACAACCTGGAACACACTACCGGTAATCTGAGCAGGTTGGAGCAAGAACGTTTGTCCTGTGAACAAAAATTACATCCTCTGCGTGAAAAACTCAATGAATTGTCACTCAAGGAACAGGAAGCACGTCTGCAATATGAACAATGGGCAGCGCAATTGCAAGAGATGGATGAAACAACACTGCTCTCGCTCTTAAAAAGCGGCAATATCAAACTGAATGCGTTACAAAATGAATTAAATCGTCTGAACAGCGACATCACTGGTCTGGGTGCAGTCAATCTAGCGGCGCTTGAAGAATTAAATACGGCACAGGAACGTAAAACCTATCTGGATGCTCAAGCTAAAGATTTAACCGAGGCGATGGACACACTGAAAGGAGCAATCCGCCGCATTGATAAGGAATCGCGTGACTTATTGATGACCACTTACAATGAAGTCAATCGCCATTTAGCAGAAATGTTCCCCGTGCTGTTTGGCGGTGGCGAAGCGCGCCTGGTGCTAACTGGCGATGAAATACTGGATAGCGGGGTGCAGGTGATGGCCCAACCACCAGGCAAAAAAAATGCCTCAATTCACTTGTTATCAGGCGGCGAAAAAGCGTTAACTGCGATTGCGCTGGTATTCTCAATGTTCCAGCTTAACCCCGCACCTTTCTGCCTGTTGGACGAAGTCGATGCCCCACTAGATGACACTAACACCGAACGATTATGCAAATTGATCCAGAAAATGGCACTACAAACCCAATTCATTTTCATCAGCCACAACAAGATCACTATGGAACTGGCACAACAACTGGTCGGCGTAACCATGCAGGAACGTGGAGTATCACATGTGGTGACTGTAGATATTGAAGAGGCACTACGCCTGCGCGACGACAGCACCATAACCGCATAGCAATGCTATGCGTGCTACCTGACAGCCTTACCTATGTAACCGTAAGATTTTACAAACTCTTTTTACACACCCAAGTTAACCACGCCGCGTATTTCGCCCACGAGTAGTGGCAGCGCTCTCCATCCATTTCTTTACGCGGTTGGCATCGCCAACGCGGGTATTCTTCCCTTGTGAATCCAGGAGCACGATGATAACCGGACGGCGCATAATATGAGTGTGCATTACTAGACAGCGCCCTGCTTCATTGATGTAGCCAGTTTTACTTACACCGATATCCCAGGATGCATTTTTTACTAACGGATTGGTATTTCCAAAACGCAGTGGGGGAAATCCGGGTACCGCAACCAAATGTGACGCCGTCGTACTGTATTTATGAATGAGCTTATAGTGTTGTGCTGCAATCAACATTTTTACCAAATCCTGCGCAGTGGAGGTATTGCCACTATTTAAACCAGTCGCATCATAAAAACGGGTTTTTATCATGCCCAGTTCGAGCGCCTTTGCATTCATCATTGCCACAGCGGCACTGGTGCCGCCCGGATAAGTGCGTGCTAATGCAGCCGCTGCACGATTCTCAGAAGACATTAGCGCCAGATTGAGCAACTCACCACGCGTCAGTGTCATGCCTATGCGCATACGCGAATGAGTACCTTTGAGAATATCAAAATCAAATACGCTAATGGTAATTTTTTCTTCCAATGGTAACTCTGCGTCCAGCACCACCATTGCAGTCATCAATTTGGTAATAGACGCAATAGGTACGACGGCATTCGCATTTTTGCTATACAGAGGACGTTGTTCCTGTTCGTCGTAGATCAGTGCAATCGATGAACTTAATTTGGGCGAAGAAGTGTACTTCAACACCGTCGAAGTCAGATCGTCAACCTGTTTTTGAGTAATTACCTTATTCGGTGCCGCCTGTACTACCAGTGCTGGCGCTAACAGCAGCACCAGCATTATGAGTTTTTTGCACATACCTTCTCCATCAGAGGAAACTTCTGAAGCGAAGCATACCGCAATATCACAATAAATCAAAGAGAAAGACTCTTAATATATCAAATGCATTTGATGTCCATCCGTCTTTCAAAAAAGGCATAGCCAAAACATATACTTTTATTAATTAATAGCTTATAAATAAAATAGAAACCTACATAAACGAAGCATGACTACAAACTTTAACGTCAAGTTAAGCGTTCTCTGAAGGGAGTCGATACCACATTTAACACAAATTAAAAAATGGCATCCGACTGACTCTTAGGCAATACCACTATCCTCAATTTCCATAATATCAACAATAATCCAAGTAACGCCGCTACGGCGCTAAAAGAGTACATCACGCTGGCACCCCAGTGCTCCCATAGCGGGCCGCTCAATAATCCACCCATCATGCCACCCGCGCCGTAAGTAATACTACCAAACAACGCCTGACCCTTGGACTGATGTCGCCCTCGAAAAAACTGATGTACCAGCGCCATAGCCACCGCATGAAAGGACCCAAAAGTAGCGGCATGTAATACTTGCGCAAAAAGCATCAACGACAGCAAGTCCACTCCCCAACCAATCAATAAAAAACGTAGCACTGCACCAACAAAACTTGCAATCATAATTTTCGACAAAGTGAAACGTGACATTAGCCACGGCATAGCGAAAAATACTGCAATTTCGCAGATTACACCCAACGCCCACAGCCAACCAACCGCGCTTTTCGAATAGTTATTCTCCACCAGATAAATCGAATAAAAAGTGTAATAAGGCCCATGCGCCAGAGCCATCAGGAAGCATGCACCAAACAATATCAACACTTGTGGCTGCAATACCAAACGCAGGATAGGCTGACTGTCAGTGTGGTGCGCCAACACTTCTGTGGGTGGAATTTGACGGGCGAACAATAAAACGCCTAATTTGATCGCCACACCTACCCACAATATCCATGCGATAGCAATGTAGTCAAACGCATAACCCAGCCCCAATACCGCCACAATAAAACCAACCGAACCCCAGGAACGAATACGGCCATAGCGCGCAGTGTGCTTACCCAAATAGGTCAGCGTAGTCGCCTCCACCAGAGGCATGGAAGCACTCCAGAAAAAGCTCATCGCCATCATGACCAGCAACAAGCCGACGAATCCAGTCGTGAAGAAAACCCCCAAATAACTGAGAATACTGCACAGCGCCGCCAGTTGCACCACCAACAAACGCTGTCCAGTATGATCGGCCAGCCAGCCCCATAATGCCGGAGACAACATCCGCATCACGGGCTGTACTGACATTAAAACGGCAATTTGCATTGCATCGAAATGGATGGATTGCAGATACAAACTCCAGTAAGGCGCAAACATGCCCACAAAAGCAAAGTAAAAGAAATAAAAACCAGCGATACGCCAGTGATAGTTTTTATGGAGGGTCACAGCAATAAAAGTGGATGCAAACTTGGGAGGTAACGCCCGGAAAAACGTATTATCTCACGTGAATAAAATAATATTGCGCAATGCTCTTGAAATAAAAAAAGTCGGCCCCATTTTTACGCTACGTATTTTTAAAGAAATCATTTTTTGGAGAAGCAGATGGAACCCACCGAATCCTCATCTCAACAATCTGAACAGGCTGCCCAAGCTGAAGATACGCTTAACCCAGAGGTTATGCCAAGCATCGAGGAGATGCTGCAGCAAGCCGAGCGCAAGGGACAAGAACACTATGACGCCTGGATGTACGCCAAGGCAGAAGGCGAAAATATTCGTCGTCGCGCACAAGAAGATGTTAGCAAAGCCAAAAAATTGGCCGTTGAGCATTTTTCTAATGAAATGTTGATGGTGAAAGATAGCCTGGAAGCCGGATTAGCTGTTGAAATCGCCACTGTAGAAAGTTTCAAAAGCGGCATGGAACTCACTCTTAAGCAGCTCACTGCTGTATTCACAAAATTTAACATCAAAGAAATTGATCCGCTCGGCGAAAAATTCGACGCCCACAGGCATCAAGCCATCAGCATGGTAGACAGTGATCAAGAAGCCAACACGGTAGTGAGCGTTATGCAGAAAGGCTATCAACTGCACGACCGGGTCTTACGTCCTGCATTAGTGATGGTGGCCAAGGCGAAGGAGTAACAACTCCCTCATCAAGCAGCAGTCCGCTACTTAAATAAATTGCATGATCGCGAAGTTTTGCAAAAAATTATCGTAACACTTGAAATACACATCTGCTGCCCACAGATTAATGCAACATAGGCAGCAAAGACTTTCAACATTACAACGAAAAGGAAACGTTATGGGCAAAATTATTGGTATTGACTTGGGCACCACGAACTCGTGTATTGCTGTTATGGAAAACGGCAAACCCAAGGTGATTGAGAACGCCGAAGGTACACGTACCACGCCATCCATCATCGCTTACATGGAAGACGGCGAAGTACTGGTGGGCGCACCGGCCAAACGGCAAGCAGTCACCAACCCAAAAAATACACTCTATGGTGTAAAGCGGCTGATTGGACGCCGTTTTGAAGAGCCCATGGTGCAGAAAGACATGGGCATGGTGCCGTATGGCATCGTTAAGGCTAAAAATGGTGATGCATGGGTTAAAGTTCGTGACAAAGATATTTCCATTCCGGAAATTTCCGCACAAGTGCTCATGAAAATGAAAAAGACCGCCGAAGATTATCTAGGTGAGTCGGTCACTGAGGCTGTCATCACCGTGCCTGCCTACTTCAACGATAGCCAACGCCAGGCTACCAAAGACGCAGGCCGCATTGCTGGATTGGAAGTAAAGCGCATTATTAATGAGCCAACTGCGGCTGCGCTGGCATTTGGTATGGATAAGCAGGAAGGCGACCGCAAGATCGCGGTTTATGACCTGGGCGGTGGTACTTTTGATATTTCCATTATCGATATCGCTGAAATTGACGGTGAACACCAGTTCGAAGTGCTCTCCACTAACGGTGACACATTCCTCGGCGGTGAAGATTTCGACATGCGCGTCATTGAATTCCTAGTAGAAGAATTCAAGAAAGAAAGCGGCATCGACCTGAAAAAAGATATGCTGGCTCTGCAACGCCTGAAAGATGCAGCTGAAAAAGCCAAAATCGAACTGTCTTCCGCACAACAAACTGAAGTAAACCTGCCTTACATCACAGCAGATGCCAGCGGCCCGAAACATCTGGCCATCAAAATTACCCGTGCCAAGCTTGAAAGCCTGGTGGAAGAATTGGTCGCGCGCACCATTGCTCCCTGCAAGATTGCCATGAAAGACGCGGGCGTTTCCAATACCGACATCTCCGATGTGATTCTGGTGGGTGGACAAACGCGGATGCCGATGGTGCAGGAAAAAGTCAAGGAATTCTTCGGCAAGGAAGCGCGTCGTGACGTTAACCCAGATGAAGCAGTGGCAGTAGGCGCGGCTATTCAGGGTGGTGTGCTACAGGGTGAGGTTAAAGATGTTCTGCTACTGGATGTGACTCCACTCAGCTTGGGTATTGAAACCTTGGGCGGCGTGATGACCAAACTCATCAAGAAAAACACCACCATCCCAACCAAGGCCTCACAAATATTCTCTACCGCTGATGACAATCAGAGCGCCGTGACTATCCACGTGTTGCAAGGTGAGCGCGAAGTTGTTTCTGGAAATAAGAGCTTGGGGCAGTTTAACCTCTCCGATATTCCACCCTCACCACGAGGCATGCCACAGATCGAAGTGACATTCGACATTGACGCCAACGGAATCCTGCATGTAGGTGCAAAAGACAAAGCAACCGGTAAAGAATCCAAGATTACCATCAAGGCCAATTCCGGTTTATCCGAAGCTGAAATTCAAAAAATGGTCCAGGATGCAGAAACATATGCCGACGACGACCGTAAAGCAATCGAATTGGTTACCTCACGTAATCAGCTGGATGGCTTAATTCACTCCACGCAAAAATCGATGAAAGAATATGGCGAGCAACTGAGTGAAGATGAAAAAAATGCGGTAGAGTCGGCTTTGAAAGAAGCGCAAGATGTAGTGAAAGGCGACGACAAGGACGTTATAGACGCCAAAGCTGCAGCACTCTCCACCGCTGCGCAAAAACTGTCAGAAAAAATGCACGCTGCGGAAGCCCAAACCCACCAGTCTGGTGAATCTAGCGCACAAGCCGACAACAAAAAAGATGATGGCGATGTCGTAGATGCTGAGTTCACCGAAGTAAAAGATGAAAAAGTAAAAGACGAAAAGAAGTAAATATGAAATAGGATAAGGGATGTCCGAAGCGCAATCACCGTGACTTCGAAACTAGTTAATTAACATTTTTGAATATGCAAATAAAAATTATCCAGGGACATCTCTTTATTTCCGTTCTTAAAATATAATTGATTTGATCCGATACAGCGATACCTAATTTTGGTTATCGCTGTTATTGGTTCTCTTGCTGGAAATGCTATTTCTGGATTTGTCATTAAGCTAGCTATCTCAATATAGAGACCGATTACGTAAACCTTAAATTATTAACTTCTTAACCCCTTTTCGCTTCATGCAAAAATGAAAAAACGTGACTATTACGAAATATTAGGCATCAACCGCGACGCGTCAGAAGATGACATAAAAAAATCTTATCGCAAGCTGGCAATGAAGCATCATCCTGACCGTAATCCGGACAATCCCAAAGCTGAAGAGCACTTCAAAGAAGCTAAAGAAGCTTACGAGATACTATCCGACCCGCAGAAACGCGCGGGTTATGATCAGTTTGGACACGCCGCTGCCGATGCCGGTATGGGTTCAGGAGGATTCAGTGGGGGGCACGCCAGTTCCCATTTCGGCGATATTTTTGGTGATATTTTTGGTGCTGGAATGAGCGGAGCAGGCTCACGCGGAAGCAACCAAATGCACCGTGGCGCCGACCTGAGCTACAATTTAGAAATCACGCTGGAGCAGGCAGCACGCGGTACCGAAACGCAAATTCGCATACCCACCATGACCAAGTGCGACACCTGTCACGGCAGCGGTGCCAAGCCAGGTACGAGCACGACAACCTGTACTACTTGCGGTGGGCATGGGCAAGTACGCATGCAACAGGGAGGATTCTTCTCTATCCAGCAAACCTGTCCGCGCTGCCATGGCAGCGGCAAATCCATCATATCGCCGTGTGGCTCTTGCCACGGCACAGGTCGCATCAAGCAGCATAAGACCCTGTCTATAAAAATTCCGGTTGGAGTTGACAACGATGATCGCATCCGGCTGTCCGGTGAAGGAGAGCTCGGCAGCAACGGAGGTCCGCCCGGTGACTTGTATGTCGTCATTCGCATCACGCCGCACTCGGTCTTCCAACGCGACCACAACGACCTGCATTGCGAAATGCCGATCAGCTTTGTTGTTGCAGCGCTGGGTGGCGAAATCGAAATCCCCACACTGGATGGTTCAGCACGCATCAAAATTCCAGCTGAATCACAATCCGGCAAAGTCTTCCGTCTGCGCGGCAAGGGAATCAAAGGGGTACGCAGTTCAACCTTTGGCGACCTGCACTGCCACGTCATGGTTGAAACCCCGGCCAATCTCACTGATCGGCAAAAGGAATTGCTACGCGAATTCGAACAGATAAACGAAGAAGATAGCGCACGTCATAGCCCACGTGCGAAATCCTGGATGAACAAGGTTAAGGAATTCTTCGGATAGTAAATTTGAACAGGCGATATTGCCGATAAACTTTATCGGCTCTCCAACACTTCCCAGCGCGCCATCAGTTGCAACAACTCATCCTCGATAATTGCGGTGCGTTCCTGTAACTGTTTGGCGTGGGTGGGATTGTCACGATAAAGATTGCCCGCACCTAAAGTGGCTGCGAGTTCCTCTTGCTCTTGTTCCAAAGACGCAATTCGCTGCGGAATCTGCTCTAACTCACGCGCTTCTTTAAAGCTTAACTTGGTGGCAGGTTTGGATTGAACCTGAGTCTGTAACGATGGCTTAGCAGGCGCGGTTACAGTTACGGGCGCTTGCTGCACGGCCTGCTGTTTCTTGACGCGTACCCAATCTTCATAGCCGCCGACGTATTCCATCAATTTGCCATCGCCCTCGAAGGCGATGACCTGAGTCACCACATTGTCGAGGAAAGCACGATCGTGGCTGACCAGAAACAAAGTGCCATCGTAATCGGCGAGCAGATCTTCCAGCAGCTCCATTGTTTCGATATCGAGGTCATTGGTTGGCTCGTCCAGCACCAGCACATTAGCCGGCCGGCTGAACAAGCGTGCCAGCAACAAGCGGTTACGTTCACCGCCAGACAAACTTTTTACCGGTGAGCGGGCACGTTCCGGTGCAAATAAAAAATCACCAAGATAGCTAATGATGTGCTTGCGTACACCGCCAATTTCAATAAAATCGGCACCCTGACTGATGGTATCCGCCAGCGTAGCCTCTTCATTCAGCTGCGTACGCAATTGATCGAAATACGCCACTGCCAGCTTGGTGCCGAGATGCACCTTGCCGCTATCTGGGGCTAATTCACCCAAGATAATTTTGAGCAGCGTGCTCTTGCCAGAGCCGTTGGGCCCTAACAAACCAATCTTGTCGCCGCGCTGGATACGACAAGAAAAATCTTTAATGATTTTCCTGTCACCGAATGATTTACTGATGTGCGACAGTTCCGCCACCAGCTTTCCGGATCGGTCACCCGCCTCCAGATTCATTTCAACTTTACCCACACGCTCACGCCGCGCACTACGCTCGCGCCGCAACTGTTCCAACCGCCGCACGCGCCCTTCATTGCGCACGCCCCGCGCCTTGATGCCCTGACGTATCCATACCTCTTCCTGCGCCAGCACCTTGTCAAACTTGGCGTTGAGCACTGTTTCATCCTGCAGCATTTGCTCTTTAAAACGCAGGTAAGCCGCAAAATTTCCGGGGAAGCTTGCAAGATTACCGCGATCTAACTCAACTATACGAGTTGTCACATTATCCAAAAAACGTCGATCATGGGTCACGAACAACACACTACCGCGAAAATTGTTAAGCAAGCCTTCCAACCATTCAATAGATGAAAAATCGAGATGGTTGGTAGGCTCATCCAGAATCAACACATCCGGCTCAGCTACCAACGCCTGCGCCAGTGCCACGCGCTTACGCACGCCACCGGAGAGATCACCCACACGACTGTCGGCATTCAGCTCCAAACGTTGGATGGCGGTCTCAATACGCGCCTGCACCGCCCAACCATTTTGCGCTTCAAGTTTGGTTTGCAGCGGTTGCATCGCCTCCAGCAAACTGTCGTAATCGGCATCCGGTTCGGCAAGTTGATGCGACAAGTGATGGTAATCGGTAATAATCTGTTGTAGCTCACCCAGCCCGCGCGCAACTTCGTCAAACACAGTCGCTTTAACATTTAACTCTGGTTCCTGGCTCACATAACAGATGCGCACTCCGGGTGCGCGCCATACCAGCCCATCGTCTAACACGGCCTGTCCGGCCAGCACTTTTAACATACTGGATTTACCGCCGCCGTTGCGCCCGATTAGCCCGACACGCTCGCCTTCGTCTAGTTGAAAATTAACATGATCAAGCAATGGTACATGGCCGTAAGCAAGCGCGGCCTTATCAAGAGTAATGTATGGCATCGGGTATTATATTTTTAATTAACAAGAACAAATTGATGGATAAGCGAAAAACACATCGACCACAACGCAATAGAAAAAATCTTAGCGCATAACGAGATTAGGCAACCGTTAGAGCATTACGACAGAAACGAATAACATTACAACCAAAATATTGCCGACAGGATTTCTCATCCTTTTCCAGCTGCCAATAATTTATTCAAATCCTCAATAATTTCTTTCGAATGACGCGACGTTTCTACCTTGTCATACACCTTGCTAATTTTACCTTGCGGGTCAATCAAAAAAGTATATCGCCGCGCCAACTTGAATATCCCAAGATTCCGCAACACAGCATAACGCGTGGTCACCTCAGCGTTCTTGTCGGCCAGCAACGGAAAGGGAAGAGAATATTTCTTGGCAAAATCGGCATGGCTCTTACTATCGTCCACGCTGATACCGACCACCTGAGCACCAAGTGCAGTTAATTGATTCAGATCGTCACGAAAGTTGCATGCCTGCTCCGTGCAGCCTGGCGTATCGTCCTTGGGGTAAAAATACAGCACTAGCCACTTGCCGTGAAAATCCGCCAACGTATAATTTTTTCCATTTTGATCAGGTAAATTGAAATAAGGTGCGGCTTCTCCAACTTTCGGCAATTCGCCCGCTCGTGCCAACTGGCTTGCGATCAGCAGTGCCAATATGCTCAACATACCAAATATTATCAATATCTTAATGTTATTCTCCTCATGTTTATTTTCAGACAAAACTCCGAAGCCACAGCAATAAATTGCCATAGAGACGACATTAGCTCAACACCGTAATGATACCAGCCGAACGCTATATCGCGCTTGTACTCAATACACGTAAACCAACGTTTAAATTTACTGCATTGAGTAAATAGGCTGTCCGGATTTGAAACACATGATTTGTCCGGGCAAAATTACTACAAGAGATTAGCTCAAGATGGTTAAGGTAAGGCAACTGACGCAAAAATGAAGCTGCATCGTGCTATCTGTGTTTAAGAAACTCATCAAGTTCCACCCCGATATCTTTAGCGATTTGTCGAAGTAAAACTGGGGAAATATCTTGACCTTTATAGAATGGCACCGTTGTGCAGCGCCCTGTGGCATCACGGAATTGTTTGTGTGAACCGCGTTGGCGAACTTCAGTAAAACCAAGCTTGATAAGGATGGCAATAACTTCGCTCGGTTTGAGGACAGGGAAGTGGCCACAACTCAAGCGACAACGACGTTTTGAACCCCGACAAACTCGGACTCTAGAACGGGATTGCCATCTTCCACAATCATTTCAATAACCTCTTGCAGGTTGCGATTGACTTCATCCAACGTCTCCCCTTGGGAATGGGCACCAGGAAAGCCAGGAACAAAGCCAACAAACAAGCCGGTTTGCGTGCATCGCTCAATTATCGCTGAATAGACTTTCATAGCTAACTTCCAAAATCACATGAGAGGTGCGATTATCACTCTATGCTCTGTGGCAAGCAACTTCCGGTGCCCAATCGGAATAGGAAGAAGCCTCATGACCGATTCGTCTCACACTACCATGCATATGAATCACGTACACGACAGTTCGATGAGTAAAACCTACCGTACTGCAAGATCAAGTAGCCCAATATTGCTGAAGCTCGGAAGATTGAGCTGAATGAAATGAAGCCAACATCATAAGCGGTGGATGAACATATACGTTACCGGTGTGCCGATGCAGCGAGAGGCACATAAAACCGGGTTTTCGCGGCGATTGAAAAAACAAGTACATTCGTGCCTGCTCGAATGTTGAGATCGCCTGATCGTATTGATCGTGCTCAATTAACCGGTAACCTCTTTCTATATTCGATTGCTCTACCGAGTAGAACGGGTTACATCCCGCGACTAGAAATGCGACGCCCATGCAGGCAACGAAAGCAAAGAATCGTACTTGGCAGCACCTAACGAATGAAAGGGACTTCCCCGTCCCAAGGCTGTGGAGAAGTTTCCGCAAACAGCAACAAGTGCCATGATGGAATTTCTGACATTTCATCAAAACCATGAAAGGGGAAGTCCATGAGCATTATCACCGTAGGAATCGATCTCGCCAAGAACGTTTTTGCCGTGCACGGAGTAGATGATATCGGCAAGCCCGCGCTGGTCAAGCCGAAAGTTTCACGCGCGGATTTGCTGCCGCTGATCGCACAACTGCCGCCGTGCTTGATTGGCATGGAAGCGTGTTCCGGCGCACACCACTGGGCGCGACAATTTCGCCAGTACGGTCACACCGTCAAGCTGATGGCGCCAAAGTTCGTCGCGCCCTACCGCATGACCGGCAAGCGCGGCAAGAACGACGCGGCAGACGCCGCCGCGATCTGCGAAGCTGTCACCCGCCCGGCCATGCTTTTCGTCCCGGTCAAGGAAGAACATCAGCAAATCATCCTGTGCCTGCACCGCACACGACAAGGATTCGTCGAAGAGCGCACCGCCTGCTACAACCGCCTGCGCGGATTGATCGCAGAGTTCGGTATCGTGCTGCCACAGAAAGTGACCTGTCTGCGCCGCGAAATCGGCGTGCATCTGGAAGACCTGCCGGGTTATGCCAACCTTGTGCGTCGGCGATCTCTTGGCGCATACATCAGAGCTCGACGCAAAAATCGCCGAATACGACCGCGCCATCGCTCAGGCCGCGCGTGACGATGAACGCAGCAAACGCCTGATGAAACTCCCCGGCATCGGCCCCGTCACCGCCAGCGCTATGCTGGCCAGTATAGGCGGTGGTCATGACTTCGATAACGGACGCCAGGTGGCAGCATGGATCGGCCTTGTGCCGGGCCAATACAGTAGCGGCGGCAAGGCGCGGCTCGGGCGCATCACCAAGGCCGGAGATAACTACCTGCGCAGTTTGCTGGTCATGGGCGCGCGTGCGGTGCTCAACAGCATCGGTAACAAACAGGATAGATTTAGTCGCTGGGCGCGAGCATTGCAGGAGCGGCGCGGCTACTGGCGCGCGGTGGTCGCCATCGCGGCAAAAAATGCACGGCTGGCGTGGGCGGTGTTGAAGTACGGGGAAGATTTTAAACTGGAGTTGATCAAAGACTGAAAATCAAAACCGTCTGCCAGAGGGAAGAGTTTTGAAAGGAATATACGCGCCGCCGGGCGGCAACTAAAGAATCACCGATGTACTGCCAGCGTTGATGTGAAGCGAGTTGGACCCGCGCCGGGAGAGCCTGATCTATTTACAGGGGAAGCAATAGAACCCGACTAACGAATGAGGCCCCGGCGCGCGTCTTTCATCAGGGTCCGGGCAATAGCCCAACATGACCGGTTGTAGTTTAGCAGTCCTTCACCTTCTCGCACGATGCAAGCAGCGCGACACGAAACGGAGCGGAGAATGACAATGAGATAGAAAATCAGAACCGCTTGCTAAATTGGGGAAGCCCTTGTAGTAATATAGAAAACATTTTCATACGGCAGCAATGCTGCCTATATCGGCAAGCATTATCAAACATCACCAACTCCCCAATATTTTTCATTATCTTAGCCATTCATTTGATTAAACCTTTATATAGTACATCCTAAAATTCTGCGGATGGAAGCTCAAGCTGTTTCTCTGGATTCTCCCAAATTACTCGATCGGTACGTGCCGAAATTCGAAGCTCTCGACTAGCGCAGCAGATAATCCAGCGCAATACCCACGAACACCGCAGCACCAAACCAGTTGTTGTGCAGGAAAGCCTTGAAGCAAGCTTCGCGCTGACGGTTTCGAATCAACGTGTGGTGGTAGATAGCGATGCCTGCCGCGCACAATAAACCGATGTAGTAGACCATGCCTAGCCCGAGCGTACTGCCGACTGCGGCGAGTATGGCCAGCGTAATGCCATAACAGATCATCACCGCAGCGATATCGTATTTACCAAAGAATAGTGCGGAGGAGTGGATGCCGATGTGTATGTCATCGTCCCGGTCCACCATCGCGTATTCGGTGTCGTAAGCAATCGCCCAAAATACATTGGCGATTAACAGCCACCACGCTATGGCGGGAACGTTGCCGAGTTGTGCTGCGAATGTCATCGGAATACCAAAGCCGAACGCGATGCCGAGGTAGGCTTGGGGGATGGCAAAGAAACGTTTGGTATAGGGGTAGCTGGCGGCAAAAAACAGCGCGGGGATAGACAATAATAGAGTCAATCCATTGAGCGGCAAAATCAGCAGAAAGGCGAGGAGCGACAGCCCAGCCGCCAGCAACACTGCCTCTTTCGGTGCAAGTTTTCCACTGGTGATAGGACGGTCCTGGGTACGCTTTACTTGCTTATCGAAATCACGGTCAGCATAGTCATTGATAGCGCAGCCTGCAGAACGCATCAACATGGTGCCGAGTACGAAAATAGCGACGATGTTCCATGCCGGTTGGCCGTTGCCCGCGATCCACAAACCCCACAATGTTGGCCACAGCAACAGCAAGATACCAATGGGGCGGTTGAGCCTCGTTAGCTTGATATAAAGATTTATTCGCTCGTTGAAATTCATTTTTTCAGCGCAAGAATATCCGGTAAAAAAATTTCCGTCACTAACAGAGGAGCGTTGCGCAGGATGAATAACGAACGCCGTGCCCACAGTTTTGGTGGTGGCGTATCGAGCGCAACGGCAGCGCGTCGATAGAGCGGATGATTGGGTTTAATTGCGTGAAAATGCAGCACCGAGCGACGCACCAGCGGATGGGCAAACAACAGTGCGCCTAAGGGACGGTTGCCTAAATTTCGTAGTGCGTGCCATGCACCGCACAAATGCTGCGCCGCAACCACACTGTGCGCAAATACCACGGGTTTACCATCAGCATGCAAGAACACCTCGCGCGTATAAATTTTTTGCCGGGCGGGCAAGCCAAGTAGCGCCACCTCATCATAAACGGCAGTTGCCAGATGGTTATGCACATTACATACGCTGAAATTTTCGCAACGTTGCTGAATACGCAATGTAAGTGAGCCATCGGTACGCAGCCAGGGCGCATAGCCCGCTTCGATATCAGGCAGGAAAGTGCGCCAGGATTCTACTCCGCAAATCGGCTTCCGCCCCGCTTCGCTCTGCTCATCAGGTAAAGTACGCGAGCGTGTCAAATAAGTATCAGACATGAAGATAATCTTGTTTATTCGCCATCCATCGCTGCAAGTGTGTGCGTGCTTCCTGCTGAAAATCGCACAACATTTCGTCAGCAACAGCTTGCGCGCAATTGAGCAAAGCAGCGTCTTCGGTGACATCAGCAAAACGCAGCATGGGAAGGCCGCTTTGGCGTGCGCCCAACAGCTCGCCCGGGCCGCGCAGGTTCAAATCCTGCTGAGCGATTTCAAAACCATCCGTATTTTCGTAAATGATTTTCAGGCGCGCGCGCGCTAATTCAGAGAACGGTTGTTGAAATAGCAAAATACACAAACTCTGCGCAGCACCGCGCCCGACGCGTCCACGCAACTGGTGCAGCTGAGCCAGTCCCATGCGTTCGGCGTGCTCAATTACCATCATGGCAGCATTGGGTACATCCACGCCGACCTCGACCACCGTGGTCGCCACCAAGAGATGGGTTTCCCCCGTTTTGAAGGCGGCCATCGCGCATGCTTTCTCAGCAGCATTCAGTTTGCCATGCACCAGACCTACTCGCAGATCAGGCAGTGCTTGTGCCAGTCTTTGGTGTGTTTCCAGTGCAGTCTGCAATTCCAGCGTATCCGATTCATCAATCAGCGGGCATATCCAATAAGCTTGCTGCCCTGTAAGGCAGGCTTGGCGAACACGGGCAAGCACCTCTTCGCGCCTGCTGTCGCTAACAAGTTTAGTGATGACAGGTGTGCGCCCGGGTGGCAATTCGTCGATTACTGACACGTCAAGATCAGCGTAATAACTCATCGCCAAGGTACGCGGGATGGGGGTAGCACTCATCATCAACTGGTGTGGTTCGTCGCCCTTGCCGCGCAGCGCTAAACGTTGCTGCACGCCGAATTTATGCTGCTCGTCCACGATAACCAATCCCAGCTTGGGGAATGTAACTTGATCCTGAAACAGCGCATGCGTACCGATGGCCAACTGTGTTTCGCCTTGTGCGATACGTTCGATAGCGGCTTGCTTATCTTTTTTCTTCAGGCTGCCAGAAAGCCATACGGGATTGATACCAAGCGGTGTCAGCCAATCCCGTAATTTGTGATAGTGCTGTTCGGCAAGTATTTCGGTGGGCGACATTAATGCCACCTGATAGCCATTTTCTATCGCCTGCAAGGCAGCCATTAGCGCGACAATGGTTTTACCACTGCCCACATCGCCTTGCAGCAGGCGCTGCATCGGGTACGTTTGTTCAAGATCACGACTGATTTCGCACAAGGTTTTTTGTTGTGCAGTGGTGAGACTAAAGGTTAAGGTCTGCAACAGTCGCTCCGTGTAATGACCGAGTGCGCGCAGGCACGGTGCATTGCGACTGCGCCGCTTGCGATAATGTATGCGCATGGAAAGTTGCTGCGCCAACAATTCATCGAACTTGATACGCAACCAGGCGTGATGGGTGCGTTTAAGCAGCGCATCTTCATCAATGTCGGACGGGGGATTGTGCAACAGCCTTACGCTATCGGCGAAACTGGAAAGCTTCAAACGTGCGAGCAAATCTGCTGGCAGCGTATCCGGCAGTTCAAGCTCGTTCAAGGCAGCCTGAATATGCTTGCTCAGCGTAGCTTGTGGCAGGCCTGCGGTAGTGGGGTACACAGGTGTCAGTGCTTGTTTTAGCGGTGTACGTTCACTCGCGACGCGACATTTTGGATGCACCATCTCCATGCCGAAATAGCTCATGCGCACTTCACCCAAGGCACGGATTTTCTTTCCTACTTCGAGCTGCTTTTGCTGACTTGGGTAGAAATTCAAAAACCTTAGATACAGCACACCACTATTGTCCTGCAACTGACAAATCAGGCTGCGACGTGGGCGAAACATAATTTCATTGTGGATGATCTCACCTTCCACTTGTGTACTTACACCATGTACAAGCTCGGCAATTTGCGTCACCCGGGTTTCATCCTCGTAACGTAGTGGTAAATGCAGCACCAGGTCGAAGCGGTTATGAATACCCAGTTTTGCGAGCTTGGTTAAGGTAGCTTCAGAAATACTGGAGGGAAACATGCTTGAAATACTAAAACACAGGGGCTGCACAGAAGGAGCAGTCTAGTCCTGTAAGCACAATATGCCATCCATCTCCACCAGCGCGCCTCGCGGCAAGGCCGCCACCCCTACCACCGCACGCGCAGGGTACGGCTGATGAAAGTACGACGTCATGATTTCGTTCACTTTGGCGAAGTTTCCCATGTCAGTCAGAAAAATATTGAGCTTCACCACATCATTCAAGCTGCTGTCAGCAGCACTGGCCACCGCGCGCAGGTTCTGAAATACGCGATGAATCTGCGCCTCGATTCCTTCTGCCATTTGCATGGTGTTAGGATCCAGTCCGATCTGACCGGAAAGATACACGGTGTTATCTACGCGAACAGCCTGCGAATAAATGCCAATAGCGGCTGGTGCGTCCAGGGTTTGAATCACTTTTTTATTAGACATTACTGGCTCCTGTATGTTGTAGCTCATTTGTTACGAATGGTTTCCCCAACCTTCTTTTGGAAGCATCAGACTGCTACTTACAACCTTCCATCTTGTAGATAAAGTACCCGTCCTTGTTGATTGCTTCAATAACGTGATCGGACGCGCTTTGAATGTGGCAAAAACTGCATTCTTTGCTCGTGACAAGTGCTCCCCCTTCACCAATTAAGGTCAACCATTCTTTAGCGTATTCAATCGCTTTTTGATCATCCTTCACCGCAGTGAATACATCGAAGTGCATTGTGTGGCCATCTTTAGCTTTTACATAAGTGTCATAGACGTGAATGTCCATATTCGCTCCTTAACTAATTTAGAATTGGCCAAACTATTAAATAAAATAGCTGACAGAATGTTCCGGGAATTATGGGTCGAAAATAATTGGCGCAGTTACCCCTGCTTCAACCACCGTGCCGCATCTAACGCAAAGTAAGTCAGGATACCGTCCGCGCCAGCACGCTTGAATGACAACAAAGATTCCAGTACGCAAGCTTGTTCGTTCAGCCAGCCATTTTGCGAGGCTGCTTTAAGCATGGCGTATTCACCACTGACCTGATAGACGAAAGTGGGTGCCTTAAATTCATCTTTGATACGTCGAACGATGTCCAGATAAGGCATGCCTGGCTTGACCATTACCATGTCGGCACTTTCCTGCAAATCCAGACCGACTTCCCATAGCGCTTCATCGGAATTGGCGGGATCCATTTGATACGTGTACTTGTCGCCTGTGCCCAGATTAGCGCTGGATCCAACTGCATCGCGGAATGGGCCATAAAAACTGGAAGCATATTTGGCTGAATAGGCCATGATGCGGGTGTGATTACATCCCTTGCGGTCAAGGGCAAGCCGTACGGCAGCAATGCGACCATCCATCATGTCGGATGGAGCTACCACGTCAGCTCCGGCCTGTGCGTGAACTTGTGCTTGCTGTGCCAGGACAGTGACGGTCTCGTCGTTCATGACATAGCCGTGGGCATCGATCAGTCCATCCTGTCCGTGACTGGTATAGGGGTCAAGGGCAATATCAGTCATCACGCCAAGCTCGGGGAAGTGTTTTTTGAGGGTGGCTACTGCATGCGGCACAAGGCCATCTGGATTGAGCGCCTCGCGCGCATCTTCTGATTTGAGTAACGTATCTATAACCGGAAACAAGGCAAGCATGGGTATGCCTAATTTGACACACTCCTCTGCTTGCACTAGCAGTTTATCCAGTGTCTGGCGCTTTACCCCGGGCATGGACGCCACAGCCTCCTCGCGATTAGATCCTTCCAGTACGAATACCGGGTAAATAAAATCTGCTGTAGTCAGCACGTTTTCACGCATTAAGGCACGGGAAAATTTATCGTGGCGCATGCGCCGCATCCGTTTATGTGGATATTGTCCGAGTGTGTGCATAACTTAAATCCTAAAATTTTTACTTGATATTTGGAACTCTTTTAGCATTATCTAATCTGACTCAGTAGATGGTAAGACGTCATCTCCCGCTTCTCCTCCCTGAGCGGGTTGTCTTGACCCAAAAAAGTCGAGGCATCTTTGCCCTTGGTTCCTTATAGCCAAGGGCATTTTTTTGCCTGCTATTCAGCAGAAAACCAGCTAGCAATCACCGCCTCGGCCTCATCCATACCGATCTTTTTCAGACTGGAAAATAATTGCACCGAACAAAATGGAAAATATTCTTCAAGGTGCAATTTAACACGACTCAGCGTCATATTTGCCTGCTGACGACTGAGTTTATCTGACTTGGTGAGTAACACATGCACTGGCTTGCCCGTGGGTGCAAACCAGTCCAGCATCTGTTCATCCAACGGGGTGAGCGGATGTCGCACATCCATTATGATAACCAGGCCACATAATGCTTCCCGTGTCTGTATATATCCGCTCAGCAGCGCTTCCCAATGCGCCCGTATTTCTGGTGGAACTTTGGCATATCCATACCCTGGCAAGTCCACCAGAAAACAATTCTCGCCCAAATCAAAATAGTTTAGATGCTGGGTTCGCCCCGGTGTTTTGCTGGTATAAGCCAAACGAACATGGTTGGCCAGCGTATTAATGGCACTTGATTTACCCGCGTTAGAGCGTCCAGCGAAAGCAACTTCTCTACCGCCATGCAGCGGCAAATCGCGCAAATGATTAACCGTAGTAAAAAATGTAGCTCGCGAAAATAATCCCATGCTACCAGGCTGCAAAAATTTTGCTGGCAGCCGCAATAGTCTGCGCAATGTCCACGTTTGTATGCGCTGACGATACGAAACCCGCCTCAAATGCCGATGGCGCCAGGTATACACCTTCGTCCAACATGGCATGGAAAAAGCGATTGAATGCCTCCTTGTCGCAGGTCATCACTTCGGCATAAGAGGTCGGCGGAGTGGCACGGAAATACAAACCGAACATGCCGCCAATGGATTGAGCGGAAAAGTCCACGCCATGCTGCTTGGCAGCCTGTTCCAAGCCTTCGGTTAGTTGACGCGCTAACATGCTTAAATGCTCGTAGAAATTCGGCTGCTGTATCAATTCAAGTGTAGCCAACCCCGCCGCTACTGCCACCGGATTGCCGGACAGAGTGCCCGCTTGATACACCGCACCGAGCGGCGCCAGGCATTGCATTATGTCACGCCGCCCCCCAAAGGCTGCAGCAGGCAAGCCGCCACCCATCACCTTACCCAACGTGACCAGATCCGGCTTAATGCCGTAATGGCCGTGTGCGCCTTGCAGGCTGACGCGGAAACCCGTCATCACCTCGTCCAGAATAAGCACTGCACCATGTTTAGTACACAGTGCACGTAATGCATCCAGAAATTCGCGCTTGGGGATAATTAAATTCATGTTGCCCGCGACTGGCTCAAGAATCACCGCAGCAATCTCGTTGCCTATTGCGGCAAAAGTACGCTCCAGCCCAGCCACATCGTTGTAGTCAAGCACGGTAGTCAGCGCTGCGATTTGCGCTGGCACGCCGGAAGAGCTCGGCTGACCGAAAGTCAGTGCGCCGGAACCCGCTTTGACTAACAAGCCATCAGAATGGCCGTGATAACAGCCTTCAAATTTTATAATTCGGCTTCGACCAGTAAAACCGCGGGCTAAACGGATTGCAGTCATGGTAGCTTCGGTACCAGAACTCACCAATCGCACCATTTCTATACTGGGAAGCAGCTTGCACAACAACTCGGCCATTTCCAGTTCGGTCGCAGTGGGCGCACCAAAACCCAGACCTTGTGCGGCAGCATCCTGCACTGCCGTGACCACGGCAGGATGGCAGTGGCCAACAATCATTGGTCCCCACGAACCGACATAATCGATGTAACGCTTGTCGTCGGCATCCCATACATATGCGCCCTGCCCGCGTTTAAAAAACAGCGGTGTACCGCCCACCGACTTAAATGCACGTACAGGCGAGTTGACCCCACCAGGGATGACTTGTTGCGATTGTTCAAATAAATATTCATTGCGTGAGCTCATGATACAGAGTCCTAATTTGAATCTTGCATAAATAATAATTTTACCATTGTTCTTAAGATGTGCTTTATAAGATGAAGTTTCACCGCTTATCTCAGCTCTCTATTATTTGATAGCGTTTCTTGGAACACCTGCGTCACGGAAACATGTTCTGGCTCAAAACCATTCAATCTTTCACGTCTGATATACTTCGCGCCGCTTAAGGTGCCAGACACAGGAATGCGTCTGGTTAAACGGGAAACAGGTGCGGGAATTTAATTCCTTAGGCCTGTGCTGCCCCCGCAACGGTAAGCAGGTGTGGATGTGTTGGTAACCTGGATGTTTCATTAATTCGCAAGACGCGTAAATTATGGAAAACTTGGGTTAAGCCACTGTGAGCGATCATGGGAAGGCGATACGTCTAGTCCTGCAAGCCCGGATACCGGCCTTGAGTACAAGAATCTCACCAGAGATTCTTTAGGTCGGGAAATGCTGCGGGTGGCGCATGGACGGCGGGGTGACAAACCGCATCGGTTAGTCAGCACCTCTTTCCTTTGCTTGCGCATTTCCTGTGTTTGAACATTCCAACGGGGAACCTTGGAATTCGCTCAGGAAAATCTTAATGAAACACCAAAAACTTGTCGCCGCTATTTTATGCGCGGTTACGCCATTAACTTACGCAATAACAGAAGACCCCACGCTCGAAACTCTCATTGTCACCGGAACACGATTCGAAGAGACATACGCTGACAAGCCACTTAATGTTTCCATTACCACGCGCGAAGCCATCAATAAAAGTAGCGCCCGCACGATACCGGAATTACTTTCGCAACAAGCGGGTATTTCAGCGCGAGATCTATTTGGCAACAATGCTGCATTAGCCACGGTTGATATGCGCGGTTTTGGCGCAGCTGCCGGACAAAATACACTAATCCTGCTGGATGGGCGGCGCATCACTAACGCGGATCTTTCAGGGGTGCAGTGGTCGGCGATTCCCTTTGCTTCGATTGAGCGTATTGAGATTATGCGCGGCAGTGGGGCTGTGTTGTACGGTGACGGCGCAACTAACGGCGTGATCAATATCATCACTAAATCACCTACACAGATAGGCAAAGCGGGGCAAGTCAGCGTAAAGGCAGGTAGCTATGGCGTGGCTGAGGTACAGGCAAATGCCAATTATTTTTCTGGTACGGCCGGAATTGACTTTACAGCGAGTCAATTAGTTTCTGATGGATATCGTGCAAATAATCGCAACGAACAAACCAATGTGCAGGCAAATACACGGTGGAAACTGGGCGTAGGTGAGGTAGCGCTGAAAATTGGGATCGATCGACAGGACATTCGCTTACCTGGCGCACGCCTGGTACAACCAAGTGCTGGCATTAATCTGGTGGCGACTGATCCGCGTGGCACTGCCACCCCACTGGATTATGCCAGCCGCGATGGCAATCAAGTTGCACTTGAATGGCAACAACGATTTTCTGATGCGGATATTAATGTAGGCGTAGCACGCCGCACCAAGAATCAAAAATCCTATTTTGATTTTAACGGTTTCCCAAACTACCGCGATAGCGACTTGAATGTGACTTCGCTTACACCTCGTATCAAGCTACCCCATTCATTCGGTGGAGATAGCACTCTGGTAGCGGGTATTGATGTGTATCGCTGGAATTATGATTTAAACACATCAAACGCTGCGGCAAATATCGGACAGCCCATTAACCAAATATCCATGGCCCAGCAAAATAATGCTTGGTATCTACAGAATACGACACATCTATCAAGAGCAACATCCCTGCTGGCTGGGGTACGTAAAGAACGGATATCAATAGACACGCATGATACTTACAACGCGGCTGCTCCTGGTGCGGCATTTGGCTCTGCTGCTACACCGGGTGCTTTTAAGGCATCAAAAAATGCCTACGAACTCGGTCTGCGCCATCAACTTGGTAATGGGCTGGCATTAAATGGAAAAGTTGGGCGTAGCTTCCGCTTCGCAAATGTAGATGAAATCTACGAAACATCACCCGCCTTCACCAATCAATTTCAGTTTTTACGTCCCCAGACGTCGAATAACATGGAGGTCGGTGTGGAACAACGCTTCCATGGTGGGAACTGGCGCGCGGCATTGTTCAATAACAAGGTACGCGATGAAATCCACCTTGATCCATTCACTACGGGTATTGGCAATACCAACTTACCGCCGACACAACGCAGAGGGTTTGAATTGGATGGAAAATGGCAGGCATTACCCCAGCTCGTATTAAATGCCGCCTACACTTATATAGACGCAAAATTTTTAAGCGGTATATTGGCCGGTGGAGCATTTACGCAAACCAACATAAATCTTGCAGATAAGAGAGTACCGTTGGTACCTCGTCACAAGTTTAATTTGAGCGCCGCATGGACAATAAATGAACAAACACTCTTGAATTCATCTGCAACCTACGTTGACTCACAGTTCATGGATAATGATGAAGCGAACTCTTTGGGAACAAAAATTCCAGCCTATACGATTGCTGATATTAAACTGATACATAAAACAGGCCCTTGGCAGTTAAGCACGTCCGTGAATAATTTGTTTGACCGGAAATATTTTAATTATGCAGTCAGCAGCCAGTTTATTCCCGGAAGATATAACGCCTATCCATTACCGGGACGAACATTATTTATTGGTGCGAGCTACCAACACTAGTCTCGCGTTTTCATGATACATACTGTCAACAGTAATTACATTTAGTTTATTTACAGATTGCTGCGTTCATTTTAAATAATGAAATATAATCAATTTGTTACCCCATAATTGCGACACCTTACTAGAGCCAGGCTTAACTCGGCTAAACACTGGACTCGGTTGACTGCAAGGGCTGCTTTAGGCTATTCTGAAATATGAGTAGGGCTGCTTAAATACCACTGAAAGTTTCATATGGCATGGCTACTAGAATGTTCCCTGAAAGAGAGAAAATTTCCCCGTGTTGTGGCTCCTGGCCGATTATTTGCAGGACTGTCAGCCCGTGCAATTATCCACATTAAGCCACGGAGATATTATGAAAAATGATCCAAAAATTGAAGAGTTGAACCAGTCTGTAGGTATAGAGTGCTGGTCGGCAGAACAAATACAACAGGCACAAATAGCAGCTGCAAAAGAAGCAGGGCTCGAAGAAATAACATTTCGCGATAGATCGGACACCCCTGAAATGGTGGTGCTACCGGCGGGAAGTTATGGCATGGGTGAATTATTCGAAAAGCACAAAGTTACTTTTGCTCGTCCCTTTGCAGTAGGAAAATACCTGGTTACGGTGGAAGAGTGGAAGCGTTTCGTCGAAAGATTACGGCCTGAAGATGAGGTATTACCCGGTGTGGGCGCAGGGTATTTAGCCGGTACAGGAACAGTTCGCGGACATAACAAGACTTTACTCAAATCCCCTACGAAGGCAACTGAATTGCATCACGAAGTTTTGAGTTACGTTAAAGAAACTAACAGCGATTTTCCGGTCACCAATATCAATTGGTTTGACGCACAGGATTATGTGCGTTGGCTATCAACTCAAACAGGCCACACATACCGCTTACTGACCGAAGCAGAATGGGAATACGCCTGCCGTGCAGGGACGGTAACCGAATATTACTGGGGTGATGAAATAGGTCATAACAATTGTAATTGCCAGGACAGTGAGAGCGAATGGAGCTGTCGAAGTGCCTCACCCGTGGGCAGTTTTAAACCGAATGCTTTTGGCCTATATGACATGCTGGGAAATGCATGGGAATGGGTGGAAGACCCGTGGCATGAAAATTACGAAGGGGCGCCAGACGACGGAACGGCTTGGATGTCTGAAGGCAACCGACAATGGCGTGTGTTACGTGGAGGCTGTTGGGATAGCGACCCGCGGGACGCGCGCGCTCCCCTTCGTTTGTGGATTGAACCTTCAATCCGGAACTACGGTATTGGTTTCCGTATTGCCAGGACGCTGTAATAAAAGCGGCCTGCTCATTCAACCTTAAATCTGCACTTGTCCTCCACTTTTTGACATTAAATTGCACCAAGTAATAACGTAAAACATGGAACCGTCCGAAAAAATTTAATCTGGGCGGAAATACCTACTCTGGTTTATCGCGCCCAGTACATTATCTTGTCTTAAGCTTGTCTTAGAAGGTGATCTGGTAATCGCTATTAAAATAAGAAATCTGAATGGGAGATAATTAGGTGATTGATCAGGAAGAGCACAAACATCAGGAAACCGGACACAGTCAGGTAGCCACTTTGCTACTGGAAACGGATATGGACTGTTTCCTCACGATCGATGGTGAAGATCAAGGTAAGTTGGAAAGAGATTATCCCCGTAGCTTCCATTTGCCATTGGGATACCCTCTTATTCATGCTGCTACGCAAGACGGCCTGATGGGAAAAGAATGGGTGCAGCCACTCTATCGGGAAGAAGAGGTCGTACATTTCATTTATCTGGCAGATGAACACACTCAGGCACGCTTAAAACTTGAAGAGGAAATGCGGCAACCACTGGGCATAGAGTGTTTATCGATAGAGCAGATACAACAAGAACAACTGGAAGCAGCAAAAAAAGCTGGGCTTGCCCCCGTGTTCCGAGATGGGCCGGATAATCCAGAAATGGTAGTAATCCCGGCTGGCAGCTATCGAATGGGTGAAGTATCTGATAAACATAAGGTCACCATTACTCGCTCGTTTGCAGTAAGCAAATATCCAGTGACGGTAGAAGAATGGCGTAGATACGTTGATGCGAAGAGCGTAGTTGTCAAGGAACCAATGAGTGTTTACTTTGGCGCACCAGGTGACGGCAGTGAAATTAAGCCTTACGTCGAGCCGGAAGACCCCCCTCATTGTCCTTCTGATAATGGATGGGTAGGAACCACCCTGCCGGTCACTAACGTCAGTTGGTTTGATGCGCAGGATTATGTGCGTTGGCTAACAGCCCAGACTGGCCAGACTTACCGTTTGCTGACTGAAGCGGAATGGGAGTACGTCTGTCGTGCAGGCTCTGTGACTGAATATTACTGGGGCGATGAAATAGGCGATAACAACTGTAATTGCCAGGATAGCGGGAGCAAATGGAGTTGTAAACGTGCTTCGCGAGTAGGCAGTTTCGCGCCTAACCTTTTTGGTGTGCACGACATGCTGGGAAATGTATGGGAGTGGGTGGAAGATCATTGGCATAATAATTACGAGGGCGCTCCGCCAGACGAGACAGCTTGGACGTATGGAGGTAACCAGCAAGGACGGGTGGTACGTGGTGGCTCTTGGGATTGTAGTCCAAAACTTGCGCGCTCCGCCAGCCGCGCCCGAGCCGTAACATCAAGCCGATACGACGATTTTGGGTTTCGTGTTGCCAGCACATTGGATGAGTCGACTGATTAACTGATTCCCTCATGTTTCTAACCATTTTAGACCATTTCAATATTAATCGTCACTTAAGTGACGATTAATACTGGGGCAGTCTCCGTTTAATCTTGGTGAGATAATTGGTCTTTGGTTTTTGTATCGTCTCAGCGGTTGCATCACAAGCAAGAACTGACTCAGTTCAGTCATAAAAAATTAATGGGATGCGACAAGAGGTGATTGTATGACTAGCTCAGAAGAACAAAAACCGCAGAAAGCTGAGCGCAGTCGTGAAGCTATTTTGCTACTCAAAACCGACATGAACTGCCGTCTGATGGTGAACAGCGATAACCATGGCGCACTACAGAAAAATACTCCTCTCAGCATCACGCTACCCCTAGGCAGTCATCTTATTAACGTCATCACGCAAGATGGTCTGCTGGAGAAAGAATGGACGCAGGATTTAAATAATGAAAAGCAGGTTGTCTACTTGATTCAACTGGCAGAAGAGTATGCCCAACTACAAGCAAAACGCGAAGAAGAAGTAGGCAAGCCTCTGGGCATCGAATGTTGGTCGGTGGATCAGATACAACAAAAGCAAATGGCGACGGCAACCGAAATTGGGCTTACCAAAGTATTCCGCGATGGGCCGGATGCTCCAGAAATGGTGGTAATACCGGCAGGCAGCTATCGCCGCGGGGAAGCATTTAATAAATACAAAGTTACCATTACCCGCCCTTTTGCAATAGGTAAATATCCAATTACGGTAGCAGAATGGAAGTGTTATGTCGAAAAGGGCAAGATATCCTATTCCCCCTCAGATAACGATTGGGAAGGCGATAACTTGCCAGTGACCAATGTTAGTTGGTTTGACGCACAGAACTACGCAAGCTGGCTATCAACCCAGACAGGTCAGACCTATCGTTTATTGTCCGAAGCAGAATGGGAATACGCTTGCCGTGCAGGGTCAGTCACTGAATATTACTGGGGTGACGAGATAGGACATAACAACTGCAACTGTCAAGACAGCGGTAGTGAATGGAGTCGTAAACGTGCCTCACCAGTAGGTAGCTTTCCTCCCAACGTTTTTGGGCTGCACGACATGCTGGGAAACATATGGGAATGGCTGGAAGACATATGGCATGATAATTACGAAGGCGCTCCATCCGATGGAACACCTTGGTCGTCTGAAGGTAATCAGCTGGGTCGTGTAATGCGCGGCGGTTCCTGGAGTAGCTTTCCAAGGTACGCGCGCTGTGCTCATCGCCATGGGAGTGTACCGGCCATCAGAAATTTTAATTTTGGCCTTCGTCTCGCCAGGACGCTACCATAAACAGTAGCGATATTTAAAGTATATTTTTAAAAAATATCTAAAATTTGCAAGCACCTGCATACCAAGCTTTGGTAAATTTTTCTCGCGTCTTGGATTTAAATGAGTTCTAATTTTTAGAGCGACCTTCAACCTTTACTATTTTCTCTTCAATTTTTCACGGAATAGCATTCATGAGTAATGAACAACACGAAGACCCTCTCAAAAACTCAGATTCCGCTGGCGATTCTCCTGTTAAAACTACCGCAGCTTTGCTACTTGAATCTGATATGGATTGCTATCTCACTATAAATGGCGACGATCAGGACCAACTAGATAAAAACACACCCCGACGCTTTTTTCTATCTGCGGGTAGCCACCTTATTAATGTCATCACACAAGATGGTCTAGTGGAAAAAGAATGGGTGCAAGCCTTTAATGATAAAGAGGTTGCCCATCTCATCTATCTGGCGGAGGAACATGCACAGGCCCACGCAAAGTTTAAGGAACAAAAGGAAGAACTGAAGGAACCGCTAGGCATAGAGTGTTGGTCGGTAGAACAAATTCAACTGGAACAAATAACGGCCGCAAGCGAAGTTGGATTTACCAAATTTTTCCGTGATACACCAGATACTCCCGAGATGGTAGTGATACCCGCAGGTAGTTATCGTATGGGCGAAGTATCTAGGAAACATAAAGTTACCATTACTCGCCCTTTTGCGGTAGGAAAATACCCGGTCACAGTAGCGGAATGGAAGCGTTTCGTTGTATCCGGCGAAACGACCTACTCTCCTGCAGATAACGGCTGGGCAGGAGACAATCTGCCCGTGACCAATGTCAATTTTATTCATGTGCAAGCCTATGTGCGCTGGCTATCGACAAAGACGGGCAAGACCTACCGCTTATTGACAGAGGCTGAATGGGAATACGCGTGCCGTGGCGGATCGGTGACGGAATATTACTGGGGTGATGAGCTTGGCAAAAACAACTGCAACTGCCAAGACAGCAAAAGCGAATGGAGTTGTAAGCGTGCCTCACCAGTCGGTAGTTTTGCGCCTAACGCATTTGGATTGCACGACATGCTGGGAAATGTATGGGAATGGGTAGAAGATACATGGCATGACACCTACCATGGGGCTCCGGCAGATGGCAAGGCTTGGTCGTCCGGCGGTGCAATAAGCACCCTCAGCAATCAGGAATGGCGCGTACTACGCGGCGGTTCATGGATCATTGATCCAAGGGACGCGCGCTCTGCTGTTCGCTTCATGAGTGATCAGTCGAGCCGTAACTCTTACACAGGCTTCCGTGTTGCCAGAACATTGCCATGAGGTTATAGCTTACTTTATCGAAGATCGACTTAAGAGATCATAACGCCGCATTGTGCGGCGTTATATGTCGATATATGGGTTACCGACTTAACCGGTTTGACACCGGCGGTGCTCTCTTCAAATTGTATTTATTGCAGTCTCGATAAGCGTCTCCCGAATGGTTTACGTTCTAATCTTACCCAGTCTTACCGCTTACTTTTATACGCTCAACTGCACGCAAATACAAGCTATTTTAACTGGTATTAAAATTCAACCATATCAAAATCTTCCTTACGCGCCCCGCATTCCGGGCAAGTCCAGTTGATAGGCACATCTTCCCAACGCGTGCCGGGCAAGATACCATCTTCAGGAGAGCCAGTGGCTTCATCGTACAACCAGCCACAAATAAGGCACATAAAGGTTTTATATTCAGGGTTCAGGGTCATGGCGAGTAATTTCAGTTAAAATTGCATTTTTATTTTGTATTTTACAATGACACTCACTGCCATGTCTGACATCCCACCTATTGTCCTTACTTTTGGTGCCACTGATCCCAGCGGGGGGGCAGGTTTGCAGGCCGATATTCTGACTATTGCCAGTATGGGCTGTCATCCCTTGTCCGTTGTAACGGCAGTCACGGTACAGGACACCAGGGGGGTAGATGACATATTGCCAATTGATGCTGAATGGGTATCTGATCAGGCACGTGCAGTGCTGGAAGACATGCCCGTGGCGGCATTCAAAATCGGCCTACTGGGCAGCGTAGAGAATATTGCGGCGATTGCTGAAGTGATCTCAGATTATCCCGAAATTCCATTGATATTTGACCCAGTGCTGGCATCCGGTCGCGGTGATGAATTGGCCGATGAGGACATGTTGGACGCACTACGTGAACTGTTATTACCGCAGACCACTATTCTGACACCAAATAGCATCGAGGCACGCCGCCTCATTCAAGATGAGGATAATGACGAAGACAATCCCGATCTGGCCGAGTGTGCCAAACGTATCGTGCAGCTTGGTTGTGAATATGTGCTTGTGACTGGCACACACGAGCATACGCCCAAAGTAATTAACACGCTTTACGGCGAAAATGGTTTGTTAGTACGTAGCGATAGCTGGAAGCGTCTGCCCGGCATTTATCATGGCTCCGGCTGCACACTGGCCTCGGCCATTGCCTCTTTGCTGGCAAACGGACTGCCCATCAATGAAGCGGTAAAAGAAGCTCAGGAGTTCACTTGGCAAACATTGCAATTTGCCTTCCGCCCCGGCATGGGACAGCATATTCCAGATCGTTTATTTTGGGCCCGTGAGGACGAAGAGGATGAATCCAGCGTACGCCATTAAAGGCGTTTACGCCATTACGCCAGACTATGCAGACACCATAAATTTGCTGCATCACGTACGGCTAGCAGTGGCAGGCGAAGTACAAATTCTGCAGTATCGCAATAAATCAGCAAACGCCACGCAACGACTAAAGCAGGCTCACGCCTTACGCAAACTGACGCGTGAATTTGCCATACCATTTATTGTAAATGACGATGCACAACTGGCAGCACAGGTAGATGCAGATGGCGTGCATTTAGGTATAGCGGATGGAAGCGTTGATGCGGCGCGTGCCATACTGGGCAGGCATAAAATCATCGGCATTTCTTGCTATAACCGCCTGTCACTGGCTCAAGATGCAATTCATGCAGGCGCGGATTATGTGGCCTTCGGAGCATTTTTTCCCTCCACCACCAAACCCAACGCTGCAGTGGCAGATATTGAACTATTGCAGCAAGCGCGCGCCACACTGCCCGTACCGCTGGTAGCAATAGGTGGTATCACTCTGAACAATGCCGCAGCGTTAGTACATGCCGGTGCAGATGCACTGGCGGTGATTTCGGCTTTATTTGCTGCGAAAGACATTACGTTAACCGCAAAAAAATTGTCCGCGTTATTTAATTCAAGTCGATTCGAAAATAATAAGAATTAGAAACATGTAGCCACCCATCAAAAACTTCCAGAGGTATGTGTAGCTCAATACATTTGATTCTTGGATTTGACTCCATCAGATTATGCCTACTTATGACCTTGCGCCAGCGCCATTGCTTTCTGAAAATATTTAAATGCCTCGCCTGATTGCTGCAATTTTTCAGACAAGTGGCCGAGTGCAGTATATGCAGCACTACTGGGTAGAATGCTATTGCTGGCATCCAGATAATTTTGAGCTTTACTCCACAATTCTTGATGCAAACACAGTTTCCCCAACACCAGCAATAATCCGGCATCCTCAGGATGCTGCTTGAGCCAACGCTCTGCCTGTTCGATTTGGCTTCCTGCTTCGCCACTCAGGCATTCTCCATAGAGCATGACCAGATCGCTATCCCATGACGCATTCAATCTGTCAGTGATAATCTGCCTTGCGTTACGACAATCCCCTTGATGGATGAAAGCACGCGCAGCCGCCGCTACAACTTTAGGGCGCCTTTTGAACTCACTAGGGGTACTTTTCCAGATGGACAGCAACGCTGAGGCATCCAGCGTGTGTGCGCGGATTTTTTCCAGCCAAGCTTGCTGGCGTACCTGCGCAACAGCGACGCTGTCCATTGCACTGCGTTTTTCCAATTGATCTACAACATCCAGTATCGCGTCCCAATTTCGCGCCTGTTGCTGTGCCCTAAGCTCAAGATGAAGCGCGCCAACATGGCCTTTTACCCCACTTTCGCGCAACTCTTTCAGCGATTGAAGTGCGGCTTGAGGTTGGTGTTGATCGAGATTAAATTTGGCTTGCGCCATCAAACGCATGGTTGATACACCTGCCGCCTCATTATCGACTTTAACCAGGTAATCATCTCGCCTCTCGAATTCACGCAGTTCATGTGCTGCACGTGCTGCAATAACAGGGTTGAGGCCAGAATTTTCGCCTAATTCCATCGCACGTACCGCAGCCTTTTCCGCTACCGCAAAACGTCCCTCGAAAAACGCACCAAGCGCTTCCATCATGGCTAACCGACCTTTACTGTGAGCACGTTCAATGCGGAACTGGCGCACGTAAGCGGGAAGGCGGATAGCAGAGAGCGCCAAACGCACGGTGAAATATCCCAGCACCAACAGGGCTAACATCATTAGCAAAAACAAGGTGAGTGACACTTCAATACGATAGGGTGGATACACTAACAACACATAACCGGGATTGTGTGCTGCCAACTTCAGTGCCACGGCTAGCGAGAATAACCCCAGTAACCACACCAGGAATTTCATCGTAACCCCTTGCCTAACGAAGAACGATAGTTACGCGCGGATTCCAGGCTCGCACTGACATCCGGCATTTCAATATTTATGCTGGATTCCCGCAACTTCTGCAAGGTCGTTACAGCCTGCACACCCAAGGGGGATTTGACATCAAAATAGCGCACTATCCATTCTTGCGCCGACTGCAGATCATGTTTAAAGCTCTTTTCATCGCGCGACAACAAGCCAAGCCTTGCTGACAATAGGCGTAATTTCAAGTTCTCACGCAAAAAGAACGTTTGTGTAGGAGACAATAGCGGCAACTCACGCTTCTGCATATTTTCAATGCGTACCAAGCGCTTCATGTCTTCCCAAATTTCTCGCATTAACGTTTGCCATGCGCCCTCCTCACGTACCGCCGTGGTCGTAATGAACTTTTTTTCCTGTGGCACATGAGCAATGTCCTGTACCAGTGGCAAGGTATCTACTTCGGCGATAAGATTATCAAGGCGGAAATTGATACCCGGCACATCCACATCTGGCAAGGTACGCAACTTGTCGATATCGCGACTGATCGCCTTACGCAATCCATTTAAGGCGGCACGATCCATGCGCTTAAGGCGATCATCGGCCTGCTGCATGGCAATTAACGCCGCTTTCACATTGGCAGAAAGTTGCAATTGCTGTCCAGCAATCAACAGCATCTGCTCCACTTCAGCCAGCACTGTCTCGTCGCGACTGCCGGATAAATCCTGATACAGTGACTCCAGTGCAGCACGCTGATTTTGTGCTTGAGCAGAATGGGCTTCCAGCACACCGACTTTTACAGACAGCTCGCGCATGGACTCTTTTACTTGCGTCACTAACACTTGGTTGGCCTTGTTGTTACCATCCATTTCAGTCAAACGGCGCGCCAATTCTTGCTGCATATTATTAATCTGAAGGTGCGTGTCAAACCACTGCCATAAAAACACTATCAGTACCACCGCCAGTACCACCTTCATAATACTCATACGGGTAATGATATTTTCCACTGAATTATGAGCCGAAGCGGCAGGCGCTACCCCAGTCTCCGGCAAGGCAGAATTAATTTCTTCGACGGGCGGCGCTTGCTTGGTCATAGCTTATTTCCAATTCTGTTTGAAGCATTTTTCTGTGCCCATGCTATCAAACCCGATATCAACCCGTCATCCCCTACTTCAGTCGGCACCACCTCGCTCCAACCCAACTGATATGCAGTTTCCGCAATGCGTGCATGCGTCACAAATAATGGCACAGTGGCAAGCCGTTTTTTCGCCATGCTATCCAGCATGGCCCACAGATAACCTAAAGCCTCACTGCTGGTTACTGTAATGGCATCTGGATTGGCAGCAAGTAACATGGTGGCATTCTGAAGCGGCTGGAAACGTTGGTAACAAGTGGCGTACTCAACCTTGGCGCCACGCGCTTTAAGGGTATCGCCCAATAATTCACGTCCCCCATTACCACGAAAAATCACCACACGCCAGCCTGCGATTTGTTTTAATTCCGGTAACGCCAGCAATGCTTCGCTATCAAAACGATCCTGCGGCGCGATAACATTTTTTACACCATAATCGCATAGTGCGCGAACACTGCCTTGCCCTACCGTCGCAACTTTTAAGGTTGTTGGCAACGCATTATATTGTTTGATTGAAACACCAACGTAACCCTCACCCGTATGATTACTCGCATCTGCTCCATTTTCAAGAGGAGAGGAGCGAGGAAAATCAAGCTGATTAAGGGAGAGGGGTTCGTTTGCAGCATTAATCGCTTCCATGCCATAACGCACTGCATTGGGGCTAATAAAAACAGCAAGATCAAATTCATGCAGACGGATGATCAGCGCGCGCAAGGACTGCGAGTCAAGCACCGGACTAACTTCCAGCAGAGGGAACAAGATGGCTTGCCCGCCAGCCTGTGTTATGCGTTCTGTCAATTGTTTTGCCTGCTCGCGCGGACGGGTCACCACGATGTTTAATCCGGCTAGTGGCTGCTGTTGCATCATGCTAAAAACAAATTTTGTTTTGTTACAGTCATTGGCAATAAAATATATTTACCAAAACAAATTGTATTCTTTTGATCTTGCTGTCTCTGTAGTGAATTGTTGTGTTAAATTTCATAGGGTAGCAAGAATTTCATCTGCGCCCTGTGCGCGTAAAGCTTGCGCCACGGCATTACCTAATGCCTCAGGATCGGCGGTTGTACCACATAGTTCAGCATGCGCCATGCGCTTGCCATCCGGGCTGCCGACGAAACCTCGCAAACGTAGCTCATTACCAACTATTTCTGCAAAGCCACCTAGCGGCACTTGACAACTACCCGCCAGCGCACGGCTCAAGGCACGTTCCGCTTGCACGCAAGCAGCAGTGCCCGCATGGTGCAGTGGTCGCAATAGTACTTCCAGATCAGGGCGAGAAATAAGACATTCAATGCCTAGTGCACCCTGACCAACTGCCGGCAGACTATTCTCAGGAGAAATTAAATCGCGAATACGATCGCCCAAGCCCAAACGCTTCAAACCCGCAGCGGCGAGGATAATGGCGGCGTATTTGCCTTCATCCAGTTTGCGCAAACGGGTCTGCACATTACCTCGCAATGATTCAATTTTCAGGTGCGGGAAACGTGCGCGTAACTGACTTTCGCGGCGTAAGCTGGAAGTGCCGACCACACTGCCCGGCGGTAACGCTTCGAGATTAGCATGGTAATTAGACACAAAAGCATCACGTGCATCTTCACGCTCGCCAATACAGGCCAACATAAACCCCTGTGGCAAATGCATGGGCATATCCTTCAGCGAGTGCACCGCAATATCAGCACGTCCATCTTCCAGCGCAGTCTCAAGCTCTTTTACAAATAAACCCTTACCACCAATTTTAGACAGCGTTACATCAAGAATTTGATCACCTTGCGTGGTCATGCCCAATATGCTGATTTCAGTTTGTTGGTATAATGCGCGCAGCCGATCACGGATAAATTCTGCCTGCCACATTGCCAACGCGCTTTCACGCGATACGATGACCAGTTTTGCGGGGACAATTTGCGCCTGAGGTACCTGATTCATTGTTTTTCCTGAATCTTTAGTTGTAAATTCGATTGCGCCGCATTCTAACATGAGCCTATTGCGCGCGCGTTACACCGTATGCTGTAGAACCCCTGTTTTATGAAGATAAACGCCATGAACTTGCTTGCCACGCCTGCTGACATATCATTTAAAGACATACCACTACGTGAAGACATTCGCCTGCTCGGACGTATCCTGGGGGACACCCTGCGCGAACAGGAGGGCGATAAAACTTTCGACTTAGTCGAGAACGTGCGACGCTGTGCAGTGCTTTTCCGCAAAACACAAGATGAGCGCGATCGCCACCAACTGGAACAAATTCTGGACGCGTTGTCACCGCGCGACACGTTGTCCGTAGTGCGTGCTTTCAGTTACTTCTCGCAACTATCCAACATTGCCGAAGACCTGCACCACAACCGTCGTCGCCGTGCACATCTCAATGCTGGCTCACCGCCACAAGAAGGAAGTGTGCAACTTGCTCTCGATCGTATACAGGACAAAAATATTTCTGCCGAGGCGATACAGACTTTTCTCAACAAGGCACTGATCTCACCGGTGCTGACCGCTCATCCTACTGAGGTGCAGCGCAAAAGCATTCTCGACTGCCAGCTAATCATCGCGAGCCTGCTATCAGACCGTGATCGAATCGACATGACGCCGGACGAGCTTGCCGATAATGAAGAAGCACTGCGCCGCTTCGTGCTAATTCTGTGGCACACACGCATGTTACGTACCTCCAAATTAACAGTGCCAGATGAAATAAAGAATGGACTAGCCTATTATCGCTATACCTTTCTCAGTGAAATTCCCAAGATTTATGCCAGCCTGGAAAAGCAGATAGAAGCGCGCTTCGACAAGCGCCTGCGCATTCCGCCATTTCTTCGCATCGGTAGCTGGATCGGCGGCGATCGCGACGGCAATCCATTCGTCACACACCAGGTCATGCTAGATGCGGCAATGCGGCATTCAGCTACCGTACTGGAATATTATCTGGAGGAAACCCATCTGCTTGGTACACGACTGAGTCTGTCTACCCGGCTGGTAAAAGTCAGCCAGGAGTTAGAGGCGTTTGCCGCACAATCACCGGACAAAGCGGTCAGTCGAGAAGATGAACCGTATCGCCGCGTGCTGATCGCCATCTACTCGCGTCTGGTGGCTACAACAGAACAACTTGGACATCACGTTAAACATCTGCGTGCCGTTGGCCAAAATGCCAAACCTTACGCTAATGCACAAGAATACATAGCCGACCTTGACATTATTATTCACTCGCTGGAACAACACGGCGCGTTGTACCTGGCACACGGACGAGTGGCTTATCTGCGACGTGCCGTCGAAGTATTTGGCTTCCATCTCGCACCGCTGGATATGCGTCAGCACAGCGGTGTGCATGAACAAGTAGTGAGTGAGTTACTCGCCAAGGCAGGTACCATTAATTACCTCCAGCTGGATGAGGCAGGCCGTGACAGTGCTTTAATTATGGCATTGCAGACAGGCACGGTATTAGCCAACGATCTAGAGCTGTTCTCCGATACCGTACAAGGCGAGCTGCAACTAATGCAAGTGGCTGCCGAAATTCACCATCGCTTCGGTCACGTAGCACTGCCCAATTACATCATTTCCAAGACTGATTCAGTAAGTGACCTGCTCGAAGTGGCACTCATGCTACAACAGATGGGCTTGCTGAATAACGGTCATGAGCTGCACGTCAACATCATTCCGCTATTTGAGACCATCACTGACTTGCGCAATTGCGGCGTAATCATGAACGAGTTATTTTCTATTCCGTTCTACCGCGAACTGCTCAAGAGCCGCGATGACACACAAGAAGTCATGCTGGGCTATTCAGACAGTAACAAAGATGGCGGTTACCTTACCGCCAATTGGGAACTCTATAAGGCTGAACTCGAACTGGTTAAAGTGTTCAAGAAGCATGGCATTGAATTGCGCCTCTTTCATGGCCGTGGCGGTACGGTAGGGCGCGGGGGCGGTCCAAGCTACGAGGCCATTCTGGCGCAGCCTCCAGGCAGCGTAAACGCTCAAATTCGCATCACTGAACAAGGCGAAGTTATCGCCAGCAAATATTCCGATCCGGAAATTGGACGACGCAATTTGGAGACGCTTATCGCCGCCACCATGGAAGCCACACTATTACATCACCACGGCGATGATAATGGCAGCACCATGCCAGAATACCTCCGCATTGGGGAAGCGCTCAGTCTGGATGCCTTCGCCGCCTACCGCAAACTGGTTTATGAAACTCCCGGTTTTACCGATTATTTTTTCGCTGCCACACCCATCCGAGAAATTGCTGAGCTCAACATCGGCAGTCGCCCTTCTTCACGCAAGGCATCCAACAACATCGAAGATTTACGCGCTATTCCGTGGGTATTCAGTTGGAGTTTGAACCGCGTACTATTGCCCGGCTGGTACGGCTTTGGCAGCGCAATACAACAATTTATCGAACGTGAAGGCGAGGCCGGACTGCAACAACTACAGGCCATGTATACAAATTGGGCATTTTTTCGCGGTCTACTCTCCAATATGGACATGGTTCTATCCAAAACTGATATGGGCATCGCCTCACGCTATGCCGAGCTGGTGCCGGACGAAAACTTGCGTCATACCGTCTTCCTCATGATAGAAACAGAATGGCAACGCACTGTCGATATGCTATTAGCAATTACCGGTGCAACCACTTTGCTGGAAAGCAACCCAACCTTGGCACGCAGTCTTACCACACGTACTCCCTACATCGACCCGCTTAACCACCTGCAAGTTGGGCTATTACACCGTCATCGCTCGGGCGATACCCACCATCTGGTGAAACGTGCAATACACCTGACCATTAACGGAATTGCGGCGGGATTGCGGAATAGCGGATAGTTGAAGGCAAAATTATTGCCCTTCATTTTTTAAGTAAATTTTGGGAGGATTTTTAATACACGAAAGCATGTTTACTGATTTTTACATGCACTCTGTTTGCAATAAACTTTAGTTTTGGTTGGTTCGGCAAAATGAATGAAGCGTGATCAGACGGACTAACCAAACTCTTTTACAATAAACTGCTGCCTGCGACTAATCAATAACATCTCATTCAAGTGCTTGAGATTGACTGTCCAATGTGATTCGCCGCTTTTTTCATCGACAACTTTTTCAAAACCGACAATCTCGTTTTTCGCCACCAAGCAATTGCGATGGATACGAATGAAACGTGCAGTAAATTCCTTTTCCAGCGCGGCAAGCGATTCTTCAATCAGGTACTCACGTTCGACTGTACGCACAGTAATGTATTTCAGCTCGGCACGCAGATACAGCACTTGCTCAATAGGAAGAAGATGGATCTTGCCACGTTCGTGAATAGCAAGGTTTTTACGCGGCTCAGGAGCAAGCTCCTGCAATTTTGCAATCGCTAAAGGCATGGCAGAACGGGCACGAATGAGGGCCTCAGATAAACGCCCAAGTCGGATAGGTTTAAGTAAATAGTCAACGGCATGCAACTCAAACGCCTGAATGGCATAAACATCATAAGCTGTAGTAAAAATAACTGCTGGCGGCTTAGGCAGCTTGTTGAGATGCTGTGCCAGCTCGACTCCATCCATTCTCGGCATCCGGATATCTACCAGTACCACATCCACTTGTACTTCAGATAATTTATCCAGCGCCTCGTGTCCATTGCCTGCTTCACCTACCAGTTTCAGCGGCAGTTGCTCAGCACAATCGGTAAGCAGATCCTTAAGGCGATTGCGTGCAGGCGGCTCGTCATCCACTATAAAAACAGTGAGGGGGATTTCAACATCGTTCATTGAACTCTCCTTAAAGTTTAATCAAAGCAATGTAGACTTTTTTCCCACGCAAAAGTTTTACCCTTATTTTGTCAAGAGACAGGAAGTGACTGGGAAAGTTCCTTAACATAGGGCAGCTTGATATGCACGCGATAAAAATCCTTACCAATTTCAACTTTATAACTTGCTTCAACATCGAATTGCAGCGCCAAACGTTCACGTATATTGCTCAATGCTATTTTGTTGCCTACATGATGGCTACCTTGCGCCTGACGCGGATTATATATTTCAAGGTGCATTTCATTGCCGTTGCAATATAGCTTGATCTCGACAATCCCACCCTCGGCCAGCGGCTCAATGCCGTGATATACGGCATTTTCAAGTAATGGCTGCAATATCAGCGGTGGCAGTAACGCATCACCCGGCATATTGTCGGCATACCAATTTACCTTGAGGCGTTCACCCAAGCGTAATTGTTCCAACGCAAGATATTGACGCGCAAGCGCCACTTCTTGTCGCACAGTTACTAAAGCGCCCTCGTGTGCCATTGCCATACGAAACAGATCAGCCATATCTTCCAATGCGGTTTCAGCACGCTTGGGGTTGGCGCGAACAATACCCAACACTGCATTGATACTGTTAAAAAGGAAGTGCGGACGGATACGAGCCTGCAAGGCTTGCAAACGCGCCTTATCCAGGGCAGGGGAAAATGCATGGGCACGAAATTGAAAATAGGCTAACAAAAGGCTCGCAATAACACTACTGAGCAAGGCGTTACGCCAATAATGAAAATGTCCATAATCACCAGTGGAAATGTACAGCCTGCTTCCCAAATGATAAATCATCAGTGTGACGGACACTGCCAATAGTATTACTACCGTGGCGCCCCGCTTGTAGGACAGCCGTACTAACCAGGAATTAAACATGAACAACAGTAATAAACTCAACAATAACACCGGCAGAAGCAGCATAGAAATGTCTATTAGGCGCTTCAGAATATCGTGCCAGGATGATGCTTGTGCAATGGCAACCAACACTACCATACCATTGACTAACACCAAGCTACGCAATATAACACCCCAGTTACGAAAATCGGGTAACGCATCGGACAGCGTGTTTTGATTTATACTTTGCACATTTGGCATGACAGATATACCTCTGTATATACCGCACATTCTGGACAATAGACGATGACGATGCAAGACAAAAAAACCTGGTCCGGACGATTTACCGAACCAGTTGCCGAACTGGTAAAGCGTTATACAGCTTCGGTAGAGTTTGATAAACGACTGGCACCGTTCGATATTCATGCATCGCTGGCGCATGCACAAATGCTGGAAGCATGCGGCATCATCACGACGCAGGATTTAACTGATATCCGCCGTGGCATGACACAAATCGAAGATGAGATTCTCAATAACACATTCGTTTGGTCACTCGATTTAGAGGATGTGCATCTCAATATCGAAAAACGCCTGACCACGCTTGTGGGTGACGCTGGTAAGCGTTTGCATACCGGGCGTTCGCGCAACGACCAAGTGGCAACCGATGTGCGCCTGTATTTACGCCACGCCATCAACGAACTACATGAACTTATACGCGGTTTGCAATCTGCAATCATTGATCTTGCCATACAGCATACAAACACCATCATGCCCGGCTATACCCATTTACAGGTAGCGCAGCCGGTGAGTTTCGCGCATCACCTGATGGCGTATTTTGAGATGCTTAAGCGCGATGCGGAACGCATTATCGATTGTCGAAAGCGTGTCAATCGCCTGCCACTTGGTGCAGCTGCATTGGCTGGCACCAGTTACCCAGTTAAACGCGAGATGGTGGCAGAACTCCTTGGTTTCGACGGCGTGTGTGAAAACTCTCTGGATGCCGTATCCGATCGCGATTTCGCCATCGAATTTACCGCTTGCGCAGCACTTACCATGACACATTTATCGCGCTTGTCAGAAGAATTGATCCTGTGGATGAATCCACGCTTCGGCTTCATCGACATTGCCGATCGTTTCTGCACGGGATCTTCCATCATGCCGCAGAAAAAAAACCCAGACGTACCGGAACTGGTACGTGGCAAAACCGGCCGCGTGAACGGCAATCTAGTCACATTATTGACACTGATGAAAGGCCAGCCCCTGGCCTACAATAAAGACAACCAGGAAGATAAAGAACCCCTATTCGATACAGTAGATACACTCACTCAAACATTACGCATCTACGCCGACATGGTCGGTGGCATCACTGTCAAACCCGCAGCCATGCGCGAAGCTGCGTTGCAAGGTTATGCCACGGCCACAGACTTGGCTGATTATTTGGTAAAGAAGGGGTTGCCGTTTCGTGATGCACACGAAGCCGTCGCACGGGTGGTGCGCTTTGCCGAGCAGCGCAATTGCGACCTGAGCGATCTAAAGCTGGAGGAATTACAACAATTCTCGACACTCATTGCAGACGACATCTACTCTGTACTCACACTGGAAGGTTCATTGGCAGGCCGCAATCACATTGGTGGCACTGCGCCTCAACAGGTTGAAGCTGCTATCGCACGCGCACGTAAACATCTCGCAGGGCCAAATTAAACATTAAAAAGGCGACCTCACGGTCGCCTAAAAATCAATACCTAATAAATTTCTTTATGAACGAAGCAGCGTCTGTAGCTCTCCATTGTTATACATCTCACTCACGATATCGGAACCACCGACAAATTTGCCGTGAACATAGAGCTGAGGAACCGTTGGCCAATCAGAGTAGTCTTTAATACCTTGGCGAATTTCCGGATCAGCAAGCACATTAACGGCAAAAATCCCTGTCACGCCACATGCATTAAGCGTTTGTACTACATTGGCAGAAAATCCACATTGTGGAGATTGTGGTGTACCTTTCATATATAACACCACAGGATTACTGGTTACCTGTTCTTTGATGAGCGTTTGTACGTCCATGATTATAGCCTCTAAAAATTAGTTGAGTGATTCACTGGGTATATTAGCAGCACGTTCATTGCCGGGTCAAGGATCAAGCAAATGCTGGTTAGTATTTTCTACTGACATTCACCCCACCCATAGAACGATGCCACGCAGATTTAACAGTCACAAAGAAGGCATAGTCATCGCTTGCTATATATTTTGCATCCCGCTTAAACATAGTGATAAGGCTATAGCACGCCTCGTTCAATCTCGTGAAGGTAAATAAAATCCGGTGCTTTTACACCTGCTTTTTTCCTGATTTTCACCAATTCTGCAGATTCAAAAAAACGCCGGGCATTGTCCAGTGATGACCACTCTGAAAAGTGGACAATGTTATTTGCATCGTTATCATAACGCAGCAACTGATAGCTGATTTCTCCCGCCTGCTTTCTAATAGACACTGCTTGGTCAAATACCACTTTCCATGCTGGGTAAGACTCGACTTCATGAATAATTAAAACGTATTGCATAAACCTCCCTGATTAATAGCCTTGGCGTAAGACTTCATGTTTTTTGAATCATTTAAACTATATCCCTACACGATTCCAATCACCCTTGTTGCGATATAGTCGCTTTGCTGGATTCGAATGATATGCCGCGTTAACAAGACGCGCTAATACCTCAAAATCCGAATTGCTGGCTATGCGGAATGTATCAATACACCTGTTGCGGGTTGAAGGTCGCTGTCGACTTCCGGACTCGGTTCACTCTTCGGGCAACAACTGTGGGTTCCACACGACCTCCCAGAGATGATGATCAGGGTCTTGAAAATAACCGCCGTAACCCCCCCAAAAAGTCTTCTGCGCTGGCTTGACGATAACAGCACCTGCATTTTTTGCCTGCTCCATAACAACATCAACTTCAGCTATAGATGCAACGTTATGTCCGATAGAAAATTCGATGGGATTGGGAATTCCCATAGGAATTCTTGCATCATGAGCAAGGCTCTCGCGTGGCCAAATTGCTAATTTTAAACCAGGCTGTAAATCGAAAAAAGCTACTGCTCCATACTCAAATTCTTTACCAGCGATACCTTGTGTTGGCAGGCCGAGACCGTCTCGATAGAAATGTACCGCCCGTTCCAAATCATCAACGCAGAGGGTAATAACTGTGATGCGTGGTTTCATAAAATGGTTCTTCTCTCATTGAGGACATGACAACTGCTTGTATTTAAGACTTCATAGCAACGGGAGATATACGTCCGTAATCATCTTATCTCCTTGCCCTTGTGGCCGACATTTACGTAATGAAAAAAGATCGGGAAATCTCGCAGAATTTCCGGACAAATTCGTGCTCCAGCGCTGGGGAACCAGATGCTCTAAGACCGCAACTTTGGTTTCTGGGAAATCGACAATTTGAACATCCATTTTAATGTCTTTAAGTTGGTGAAATGTTAGGCGTATAGCGTAAAGATAACCGATGCACGGCTTTATTACGCAACGTCCCGCGGCAAAAGGGAGCGAGGTTGAGCGCTGAATCAGCCGTTTTATATGTTGGAATAAGCGGCATACGCGACACACCTGCTGACGGCTTGCCAAAACAAAAGATCGTTTTGCTCAACTTCAAACTGTTGGAGAGGTTCGTTTGGATCACTGCCCTTGCGCGCCCAATAGATGATGGCTCCAAAATCTGCCCGGTAAATCCAATTTGCGTGAGCAACTGCATTGCGAAATGCGCGCACTGGATTATTGCTCAAAAATTGGGCGCACTTCTTCGCGGCAGAGCCACTCGGGCAAATCTTTAAAAGAACACTAAAGCACGCCCCCGGTAAATAGACAAAACAAATGTAGTTTTGTGACAGAACTTGGGCGCGGGTGACAAAAGGGTTGTTGCGAACAGTGTGAGCTTGGTCCATCCATCCTTGGAATGCCTGAAGCTCAGCGAGGCGATCTTGAAGTGGAACCGGAGATGCTGTACGTATTTCCGCCTTCTGCTCAGAAGAAAGAAATCGAACATCAGCAGCGATAGTGGTGGCAAGCTTTTCCGCCATTTCTGGCGTAAGCTTAACCTCGCTCGTAAGACGAGCGGCGAAGACCTTCATTTGAGAATCAAGATGCTGCCAGTTCATAACGGCTAACGTAGAGTAGACACCTTAAAAACACCTGAAAAGCCACCTTAGTTCTAGTTCGGCACCAATCTTGCGTTACTTTATTTCTATTTTAAGTAAAAAATTATAGTACACCCTAATTTTTCAGATAAAACCTCAAGAACAAACGTTGATACATTTTATTTCGATCTTCTTCAAACTACCGCACTGAATGACTTACTGCCAGTACCTCGAATGCCCTACGATCACAGCCTAAACATATAGCCACAGGCGTAACCATGACCTAATCCATGTTTGCTCGTGTTCAATAGCGCTATGTTCGATAGCGTACAGACTTAAAATCCTGTCGACTACATGCTTATTCACAAAGCAAGGACACATGCAAAAAAGCAACAAAGTCGGCAACCTCATCTATTCAAATCAAATAATTCGCGCTGCGCTCTTAAGCTGTTCTGATTGCCGAAAGTAATGACAATCAGAATGGTAGCCCAGCCTCTCTTCCACGATAAGAAAGTAGCTAAGTGGTTATGGCAAAAAGAAAAGATAAAATTAAATTGGATGGAACTAACGGCGACGCCGCTCCATCTGATGCATTGGTATTATTCGGTGCAACGGGGGATCTTGTTTACAAAAAAATCTTCCCGGCGCTCTACGCGATGGCGAAGCGCGGCGACCTTAATATACCCGTAGTCGGCGTTGCATCCTCGCCCTGGAACGTGGCACAACTTCGAAAACGGGCGACAGAGGGTATTAAAAAATCCGGCAAAATCGATGACAAGCAGACGCTGCGTCATCTTCTGTCCCTGCTTCGCTACGTGGTGGGTGACTACAGTAATCCGGCTACCTACACAGCAATTAAGAAAACGCTCGGGGATGCCCAACGTCCAGCACATTATCTGGCCATCCCGCCCTCGCTATTCGCGATAGTCATAAAAGGACTCGGTGCAACTGGCTTGGCTGAGAATGCTCGCGTTATCGTGGAAAAACCTTTTGGGCGTGATCTGGCATCCGCACGGGAGCTTAACTTGATTGCAAAATCGGTCTTCCCGGAAAACGCCATCTTTCGTATCGACCACTACCTTGGAAAGGAGGCGATCATGAATATTCTTTATTTTCGCTTCGCTAATTCTTTTCTGGAGCCGATCTGGAACCGTAATTGTGTGGCAAGTGTCCAAATCACTTTAGCCGAAAATTTCGGTGTGGAGGGGCGCGGTGAATTTTACGAAAGTGCCGGCTGTTTACGTGATGTCATTCAGAACCACCTGTTTCAGGTCGTCGCACTGCTTGCCATGGAGCCACCGGCCTATCAAGGTTATGAAGCCGTACATATCGAGAAAGCAAAAGTCTTTAAAGCTATGCGTCCTCTGCAACCGGACGACTTGGTGCGCGGCCAGTATGCTGGTTACCGGAAGGAGCCACACGTGGCAAAGAACTCCGATGTTGAAACTTTCTGCGCCCTACGGCTGCACATTGATTCATGGCGTTGGGCGGGTGTACCGTGGTATCTGCGTTCCGGTAAATTTTTGGCTACCACGGCGGCAGAAGTGCTGATTCAGCTGAAACCACCGCCGCAAAGATTGTTCGACGATTCCGCCCCGGCGAATGATCGAGCCAACTATCTGCGCTTCCGGCTTTCTCCCGATTTTGTAATAGCCCTTGCTGCTCGCGTTAAGCGGGTAGGTCAGGAATTCATCGGCGATCAACAAGAGCTCGATTTGTTTTATAAACAATCACAAGAAGAAATACCTTATGCGCGGCTACTGACAGATGTAATGGCCGGTAACGGCACGCTGTTTACTCGTGAGGATGCGATTGAAGCCGCTTGGGCAGTGGTTGAACCCGTTCTTAAAACCCATCACCCTGTACTGCCCTACCAACCTGGCAGCTGGGGGCCTAAAAAGGCTGATGCACTGATCGCAACACACGGAGATTGGTTTAATCCCATACTGGAGCAGGCAGCAACATGACCTCTGCACACGAAGTATTTTCTTTTTACTCGGTACTATCAAACCCACCTTACAGGAGAAATTATGAAGTCCACACAACAACTACATAATCTCGGTCAGAGACTCTGGCTCGACAACATCACTCGCGAGCTTTTGACCAGCGGCACATTACGCCGCTACATTGATGAACTTTCTATAACGGGGCTTACTTCTAACCCCACGATTTTTGATAACGCCCTTAATAAGGGCGCGTTCTATGACGAGTCCATCCGTCAAAAAACACTAGCGGGTCAATCTGGCGAAGCACTGTTCTTCGAGCTGGCTTTGGAAGATTTAACCCAGGCGGCCGACCTTTTTCGTCCGGTTCATGAGGCCACTGGCGGAGTTGATGGTTGGGTATCGCTGGAAGTATCGCCTTTGCTAGCGGACGATACGGCTGGCACCATCAAAGCGGCGATACAACTTCATGCTCAGGCAAATCGTCCCAATCTTTTCATCAAGATTCCCGGCACTCGCGCGGGAATTCCTGCAATTGAAGAGGCGATTTTTGCAGGCGTGCCGGTGAATGTCACATTACTTTTCTCACGCGAGCATTACCTCGCAGCAGCCGAAGCGTATATGCGCGGCATCGAACGACGCATTGCCAGCGGTCTTGATCCTGTTGTTCATTCCGTAGCATCGATTTTTGTCAGCCGCTGGGATGCGGCTATCAAAGAAAAAATTCAAGCTGGTCTAAACAATCGTTTAGGCATTGCAATCGCCATGCGCACTTACAAAGCATATCGCGACCTGCTCGCATCACCACGTTGGCAGAAGCTGGCCAATTTAGGAGCCCGGCAGCAACGTCTACTCTGGGCCAGCACAGGTACCAAGGATCCTGGCGCCTCAGACATCCTTTACATCGAAGCACTCATGGCACCCGACACCATCAATACCATGCCCGAGAAAACCTTGCTCGCTTTCGCCGATCATGGCGAAGTGAATCGCGCCCTGCCCGTGGATGGTGGCTATGCCGAAAGCGTACTCGCCGAATTCGCGGAAGAAGGTATTAACGATGAAACACGGGCTGCTGATCTTCAACGTGAAGGTACCGAAGCGTTTACCAAATCATGGATCGATCTGATGGCTTGCATCAAATCGAAGAGTGACACATTGGTCAAAGGTAATTAAGCATACCTGCACATTACCCTGCGGGGTAATACACAAAGAGCATTACCAAAAACGAGCTGTCACTCAATATTGGAATTTTGCTCATTGCACCTAACCCTGAAAGGAACAATGGGAGCAAGCCATGACCGATCAAACTCAGCTCGACCAGCTTTGCATCAACACTATTCGTACACTTTCCATTGACGCTGTTGAAAAAGCGCAATCTGGACATCCGGGTACACCGATGGGTGCAGCCCCAACGGTCTATTGTCTATGGCAGCGCTTCCTGCATTATGATCCCGAGGATCCTGAATGGCCAAATCGCGATCGCTTCGTTCTTTCCGCTGGCCACGCTTCGGCATTACTCTATAGCCTGCTGCACTTATCCGGGGTCAAGGCGACCAGTCCAAGTTACGAGCAAGCGGATCGGCTTGCCGTGACACTTGATGACCTCAAGAATTTTCGTCAAGCCGGAAGCCGTTGCACCGGACATCCCGAGTATGGATGGACTTCCGGCGTGGAAACTACCACGGGACCACTCGGGCAGGGTGTCGCGGTCAGCGTCGGCATGGCGATTGCCGAACGCTGGCTTGCGGCTACTTATAACCGGCCCAGTTACGAACTGTTCGACCATAACGTCTACGCATTATGCAGCGACGGCGACATGATGGAGGGAATCAGCAGCGAGGCAGCGTCGCTGGCCGGCCATCTTAAACTGGCCAATCTGTGCTGGATCTACGACAACAATAAGATCTCGATCGAAGGATCAACCGACATTACCTTTACCGAAGATGTAGCAACCCGATTTGCGGCTTACGGTTGGCATGTGGTGCGCGTCGATGATGGGAATGACCTGACATTGCTCGCGCATGCCTATGAAACTTTCCTGGATACGCATGACTGTCCCACGCTGATCATTGTGCGGTCTCACATCGGCTATGGAGCACCGCACAAGCAGGATCGGCGAGAAGCACACGGCGAGGCGCTCGGCTCCGAAGAAGTGCGACTGGCAAAAGAGTTTTTCGGCTGGGATCCTGACTCGCAATTTTATGTGCCAGAGGATGTTCCGGCACATTTCAAGGCGCAGCTTGGCAATCGCGGCGCAACCAAGCGTGCCGCTTGGGAACAATTATTTGCTGCCTATCGCAACCAGTTTCCCGATCTGGCCGAACAGATCGACTCCATGCAATTGCGTGGCCTGCCAGAGAACTGGGATAGCGCGCTACCAACGTTTCCAACAGATCAGAAGGGTATCGCAACGCGCGATTCATCGGTCAAAGTGCTAAATGCAATTGCCGCACAAATGCCGTGGTTGCTTGGCGGCGCAGCAGATCTTGCACCTTCGACCAAAACAGAATTAAAAGATACGTTTTACGGCAATTTTCAGGCACCCCGACAGGATGACAACGAAGGCGGCAATTACGGCGGACGCAATTTTCATTTCGGCGTGCGCGAACATGCCATGTGCGCCATTGCCAGTGGAATGAGCTTGTCAAAATTGCGTCCTTACGCCGCAAGTTTTTTCATTTTTACGGACTATTGCCGCGCGGCGATTCGGCTGAGCGCAATGATGCAAATTCCGGTCATTTATATCTGGACCCATGATTCTATTAGCTTGGGAGAAGACGGGCCGACGCATCAGCCCATCGAGCATCTTGCTTCATTGCGTGCGATGCCCGGCATGGTTGTATTGCGGCCGGCAGATGCCAATGAAGTCGTCGAAGCGTGGCGTGTCATTATGCAGCTCAAGGATCGTCCGGTGTGCCTCGTGCTAACACGACAAGCCATAACCACCCTGGATCGCACTAAGTATGCTCATGCAAGTGGCGTATCGCGCGGTGCTTATATTCTTGCCGATGCTGCGGATCACAAGCCCGATGTACTGCTGCTGGCTACCGGTAGCGAAATCTCTCTCTGCGTTACTGCTTATGAGCAGCTGAAATCTGAAGGAATTAAGGCACGCGTAATCAGTATGCCGTCATGGGCGCTGTTCGAAAACCAAAGCCGGGAATACCGTGACAGTGTGCTGCCACCCGAGATCACGGCGCGCGTCGTAGTTGAAGAGGCCTCCACATTCGGTTGGGAACGCTATACCGGCTTCGATGGCGCCATTCTTGGTCTGCGCACTTTTGGGCTGTCTGCGCCGACTAAGGTCGTCGAACAGCACTTCGGCTTTGAATCTGCTCACGTTGTGGCCGCTGCCAAGGCACAAATTACGCGCAACGCTTTGAAGAAATAAGCATGGATCCCGTTGAGCTGTCGCGTTAGAGGAACTCATCCAGTGCAGGAGACATGAAATGAGCACCTTGAACAATACCACGATGAAAATAAATCCCCTGGCAGGTAAGCCTGTTGGATTATCGGCACTGGTGGACATCCCCAAACTTGTTACCGCCTATTTCACGGAAAAACCCGATCCATCTGTGCCGGCACAAAAGGTCACGTTCGGCACCTCAGGACATCGTGGCTCAGCCTTAGCAACGAGCTTCAACGAATGGCATGTCCTTGCTATTTGTCAGGCCATTTGCCAATACCGCGAGCAGCAGGGCATCAATGGTCCGCTATTCCTTGGCATTGACACCCATGCGCTATCCATGCCAGCGTTTGCCAGCGCACTGGAAGTGCTGGCAGCCAATCGTGTTGAAGTGATGATTGCAGAAAACGACGAATATACCCCCACGCCGGTAATTTCTTACGCGATACTCGTTTACAACCGCGGACGCGAAAAAGGACTGGCAGATGGCATAGTCATCACCCCTTCACACAATCCACCCCAGGACGGCGGTTTCAAGTACAACCCACCTCATGGCGGACCCGCAGAAAACGCTATCACGGCCTGGATTGAAACCCGAGCCAATGAGATTCTCAAAGATAACCTCAAAGGCGTGAAAAGAATTTCTTTCCAACAGGCCCTGCATGCTTCCACGACCCATCGATATGACTATCTAAACGCTTATGTAAACGATCTTGATAGCGTAATCAATATGGATGCCATTCGCGATGCGAACATTAAGATGGGAGTGGATCCGCTCGGCGGTGCTGGCGTGCATTACTGGTCTGCGATTGCCCATCGCTACAGTCTGGATTTAACGGTAGTGAACAAAGTCATCGATCCGACATTCCGCTTCATGACCACCGATTGGGATGGGCAAGTCCGTATGGATCCCTCCTCTCCTTACGCCATGCAAGGACTAATCGGTCTTAAAAACCGCTTCGACATTGCTTTTGCTTGCGACACTGACCATGATCGACACGGAATCGTTACTCGAAGCTCAGGGCTGCTATCACCGAATCATTATCTTACTGTCGCGATCAACTATCTTTTCCAGCACCGGCCAAATTGGAATAAGTCCGCGGCAGTAGGCAAGACCGTAGTCAGTAGCCAGATAATAGACCGTATTACCACAAAACTTGGTCGCAAGCTCTACGAGGTGCCGGTCGGTTTTAAATGGTTTGTGGATGGATTGTTTCGAGGCTCACTTGGTTTTGGCGGGGAAGAAAGTGCAGGTGCATCTTTTCTTCGAACCGATGGATCTGTATGGACAACCGATAAGGATGGCATCATTTTGGCTTTGCTATCGGCGGAAATTACTGCGCATATGAAACATGATCCAGGCGAAATATACCGTGATTTAGAGCATGAATTCGGCGAACCTGTTTACCAACGTGTTGATGCATCGGCCACTCCCGCGCAAAAAGAAATGCTGACGAAACTCTCGCCCCAGCAGATCCGCTCCACCGATCTGGTCGGCGAAAAAATTCAGGCTATCCTGACGCACGCGCCAGGTAACGGCGCATCCATTGGTGGATTAAAAGTAATTACAGAACAAGGATGGTTTGCGGCGCGTCCGTCCGGCACAGAAAACATCTACAAAATTTATGCCGAAAGCTTTCATGGAGTCGATCATTTACACCGCATTCTGACGGAAGCACAAACCCTCATCAACGATACTCTGGGAACGGATTAATAGTTCATTAAAAATATATAGCTATGATTATAAATAATAAAAATGCAACGAAAATCTAATCTGTTCGATACCACACTGAACGTTTTTAGTTACCGGCTTAAGATTCATTCTTTATTCTCAATTGCTATTTATTCTAATGAAAGGTAACGACATGAAAAATATATTGCATTCGCAAAAACACTCTGCGCCTGATGCTAATACCAAAGAATCCAAGCTGGAAACCACCACTGACAATAGCAATCTAGGCATCACCCCTGAGCAACGCCACCAAATGATCTCTGAAGCGGCATACTGGCGAGCCCAGAAGCGCAGCTTCGTCGGAGGCGATCCCGAAAATGATTGGTATGAAGCTGAAACGGAAATCGGCCAGCTATTTTCCGAGCCATCTGAACTTCATAATAAACCACAATATTAAAGTCAAATGACAGACGGAGCCACCCCCGCCAATATCTGGTTTACTAGCGCGTCCCGCTAAATAGCTCTACGAGTTGCGATAAATATAATTTGAATGGGACAAAAATCCTCATGCTCATCAGCACGACATGTCCGTTGCACCTGGAGAAAAGTCCATGAAAGAACAGACAGATGCCACCCATTCGATTGAAAACCATCCACACGAGAATTTAGAAGGATTTGATGCACTGGCTGAACTTGCATTAGCCATGCACTCCTCAGGGACTCACGGTGTCGACTCAATATGGAGACAGCTTAATCCCGAGCTTTGGGATTTGACTCACAACCCTTGGGCTGTCTTGCAAACAATTCAGCGTGAAAAATTTCAATGCGAATTAGCCGACCCCACTTTCTGTAATCGTATTGATGATTTGGTGCAAGCCAGACGAGCTTCTGCACACGCCCCCGCTTGGTTTCAGCAAACCTATCCGCAATCTCCACTTTGGACAAATGTTTGGTGAAGAACACGGCGATGATCCAGCTTGGGACGCTGCTGAAGCGAAAGCACTTTATGATCTGCTTGAACATGCAGTTTTCCCGGAATTTTATACCCGCAACCAAGGGGAATTCCTACCGCGGTGGTAGCGCGGATGCGAGAAAGTATGGTGCGCTTAACACCGCACTTTTCTACAAACAAAACTGTGCGTGAATATACGGAACAATATTACCTCCCCGCTGTCTCAGCGCTATCGTGAGCGCATGGTTGATAAAGGTGCAGTAGGCGTGCAGATCGTTAATTGGCGGCACAATCTGGATCAACATTGGGTCGCGCTCCGGTTCGGCGAAATCAAGGTAGCGGCTAACGAGCAACAACATATATTTAAAGTACAGGTCTACCTCGATGACCTCGACGCAAACGCCATGCGAGTCGAGCTATATGCCGGTGGCATCAATGGAGGCAGTCCAATCAGGCAAGCAATGGCGCGCATCAGCCCGCTAACGTATTCGGTTGGCAGGTATCTATACCGTGGGACAGTATCGGCAATTCGATCATCCACCGATTTTACCGCGCGGATAATTCCATATTACCCCGGTATATCAATACCTTTGGAAACAACTCACATCGTGAGGCAACGGTGATTTTTACAGGCAACACCATTGAAGATTCATGGGGGAAAATTCTACATAGCAAATTATCTGCAATAGGCTTGAATACAGCACAAAACTGGAAAACATTAAGCGTCACTAAAACTCAAGCAAACAATGCCGATAAAGCAATATCTCATACTGAACACAAGGATCAAAACACTACACGCTAACAGAACACCCTCCAATATTTCGTACTACATGATCGGCAAAAAATGGTTAATCAAAGTTCTCAACCTGGCGTCTTAACCATGGGGCATTCCACACTGTCTCTGGAAGAGTTTATCGATCTGCTTAAAACTCACTCAATTACAAGTCTTATCGATGTACGTAGTGTGCCGAGATCTCGTCACAATCCACAATTCAATGGTGACACCTTGCCCGTCGCACTTGAACTTGCCAGCATTCGCTATACGCACGCTACTGGCTTAGGGGGCTTTCGTCGCGCGGAGCCAGAATCACCGAATATGGGTTGGCGAAATGCTTCATTCCGCGGTTTTGCGGACTATATGCAGACTACCGAATTTGCAGAAAATCTGGCGATTCTGCTGGAACTGGCGACGCATGAGCGGGTGGCATTGATGTGTGCTGAGGCGGTTCCGTGGCGTTGCCATCGCTCATTAATTGCGGATGCATTGTTAGTACACGGTACCCCTGTCGAGGAAATTATCAGCAAAACGCGACTTCAGCCGCATGCACTCACTTCTTTTGCCAAGGTAGACGGCATGACTATAAATTACCCACCCTAGAGATGCCCTCATGATTCGAGGCTATGGCTTCAGAAGCCCAAAAAATTGCTTATTTTTAAAGTCAGAACCGGGATAACGAACAAATATTTGGCATATCGCATATTCCATTGCTTTAGCGACAGCCAAAATAAAAACATTGATATTTCTATATGTTGTCGCACATAGCACTTCAAAAAGTACAGCGACAATGACAGTAAAGCATCAATTCTTTTAAGTCATTGTTCAAATTTTATTCTTAAATAAAAGGAGAAGTGCTATGCACTTCGATCAAACAAAATGAACATAGACAAAACAAACCTGGACGGACCGAATTTCGCAACAGGTGTTGCACACTCAGTCGTGGCAGAAGGCGAAATGTTGCTGGGACATGCACATGGTGAACCGGTCTTGCTCACGCGATCCGGCAACGAACTGTTCGCCATTGGTGCTTTCTGCACACATTATGGGGCACCGCTGAATGAAGGATTACTGGTAGGCGATACTTTGCGTTGTCCTTGGCATCATGCCTGCTTTAGTCTGCGTACCGGAGAGGCGTTGCGTGCGCCAGCGCTGAATCCGATTTCCTGCTGGCGCATCGAACAATTAGATGGCATGGTATATGTTCGTGAGAAGCTCGAAATTCCAGAGCAGCAATCCTCTTTAATCGAGACTAACTTGCAAGGGCCGATTATTATTTTAGGCGGAGGCGCTGCTGGCAATGCTGCTGCGGAAATGCTCCGCCAAGAGGGTTATGTCGGTCGCATCACCATGCTGAGCGCTGATGAATCTGAACCCTGTGACCGTCCCAATCTTTCGAAAGGTTATCTTGCAGGCACGACACCTGAAGAATTCAATTTCCTCCGATCACCCGAATTTTATAGAGAACACGATATCGATTTGAAATTGGGCGCTCGAGCAACCACGATCGACACAGTGAATCAGTATGTACAGATCGAGAATGGTAATCGCTTTACCTATGCTGCCTTGCTACTCGCCACTGGCGCCGAGCCTGTTCGACTTGAAGTACCGGGTGGGGATCTCCCTCATGTATATTATTTGCGCACACTGGCCGATAGTCGCACGCTTGTCGCCAAGGCCCTGACTTCACAACGAGCTGTAATAATCGGTGCAAGCTTCATTGGACTGGAGGTTGCGGCATCACTTAGAACTCGTGGTATCGAAGTACATGTGGTAGGGCGGGAGACCAATCCGATGGAGAAAATTCTGGGAGCGGATGTCGGAAAGTTCATCCGCAAACTCCATGAAGACCATGGCGTAACGTTCCATCTCGATACGACTGCTACCTCGATCGACGCACATAACATCACATTGCAGAATGGAGAAATAATTCAAGCCGATTTTATCGTGGTTGGCATTGGTGTACGCCCATCAATCGCACTTGCAGAAGAGGCAGGATTAACCACGGATCGTGGTGTCACAGTGAACGAATACCTTGAAACAAGTGTTCCGGGTATATTTGCCGCTGGCGATATCGCACGCTGGCCGGATATGCTTACCGGTGAGCACATCCGCGTTGAACATTGGGTTGTTGCCGAGCGTCAGGGGCAGACTGCGGCGCGCAATATGCTTGGACGTCAGGAACGTTTTGACGCTGTTCCATTCTTCTGGACCGAGCAATACAATTTCGGCCTCGCTTATGTCGGCCATGCTGAGCAATGGGACAAAGCCGAGATCGATGGGCAGCTTGACGCTGATACGCAAAACTGCACGATCACATATCGCCACGGTACCAAAAAATTGGCAGTGGCTACCGTTCACCGGGATCTGGAATGCTTACGTGCGGAAGTCGAATTTGAAAGAAATCTCGCCACAAAAAAATGAATCAGCTTCCATTTTTTTCATTGCTTACCCAGGTAAGGTTTTCGACAGGAAGTGTACGCTCGGAATAGGTAAAATAGGAAGGCTTCCCTTTTCCCCCAGTATCCCTAAAAACAAAGTTAATTGGCTTTTTCTCTTCCTGCGATGTTTTGAGTACTGAATAGAAGGCGTCTAGCGTCTCTATCGTCTTTCCATTAACGGAATTCAACATATCCATTTTTTCAATTTCATTGAAATCCCCTAATGAGCCTGCTTCGACAAAATAAACGGCAATCTTGCCCGGATTGAAATCATCTCGTCCCATATAGGGCGGAGTCTCGCAAAGTAGTAAGCCAGAAAACATGATGCAAATTTTGTCGTTAACTTTTTTTACAGGTTCCAGTTTGCCATTAATTACAACTTCTTGCCCCTCTCGCTTGATTCGTAAAGCAACATTGCCCAGCCTTCCACGAAGGGCATGAATAAGTTGGGTTTCATTTTCGACAGACTCCATCACACCGGGCACACCAATAATTTCATCACCCGTCCGAATATCAAATTTGGCAGGATCAATCAGGCTACGGGCAATTTTGAGCTGCATTTGCTCGTTGGGAGCCTTAAAAAAAGCCAATGGCAAATCAGGGGGCGAAGGATCTTTCCCTTCACGCAAGAGCTCTAGAACGCGGCAAGCATATTGCATGGGCACAGCAAAGTTACTATTTTGAGAATCGTTCATACTGGAAGTATTGATCCCAACAATACGACCCGAAGATAGGCTGATCAACGGTCCCCCCGAATTTCCAGGGTTGATTGGGGCATCGGTTTGTAACATTTCCGATTCATACTTAGCGGTATGTCCCGATATGATGCCGCGCGTCCCAGTAAATTTCAGGCCGTTGGGATGACCGAAAGTACCCACCGTACGGCCAACGCCAGGCAGGTTTGTGCACTCCAACTCGGGCAAGGCTGCGGTAGCCTTTTGCATTTCTTCATCAATACTAATAATAGCCAGATCAAGGAAAGGATCGACATAAACTTTTTTGGCTGGTACGAATTTTCTGCCAAAAAATGCAACTTCCAACCGTGCTGGTGAGCGTGATACCACGTGGGCGTTGGTCATAATCCAGCCACGCTTTGTATCCACCACGAATCCGGCTCCAAACGCAGTCCCTTTTTTATCGTTTCCAAATGGAATCGTAACGGCTTTCCTGATTTGTACTGTGTAGTGCTGTGCCTTTGAAAAGACATCTTCGTCGTTCTCGGCATGGGCAGAAATTACGCTGATCAACAGAGAGATTATTGTTATTCCAATTAAGTTAAGCTTCATTTTCGTCTCGCCAACAATAGATGTGACCCCATTTGTACAGGGAATATAAAGTTATTTAGTTTTGCGGACTATATCTACAATCACTTAAATGAATAATCCAGCGGCATCTGGATGGTAAGAAAAATCTTATCTGCATTTAAACCCATCCATACTGTTTTTCGTCAAGCTATAACAATACTTTAGAGTATTTCAAATGTGAAAATGACCGTACCGTTAATGAGATGAGGGAACAGACGAATCGCTTGATGGCGATGGTAACAAGAAAGCATCAAACGAATGAAAGTGGCGAAACATCAACCAGGAAGTACATAAAATCAGCAGTAGAGAACGAGCAAGAGCCGCTATATAGCATCATAAAGCAGGTGCATTAATCTGACGCAGGCTGGCCGTCTGGGTCTGGATCAGTTGCAGGCTGAGGTGCAACCCGCAACCATCCTCCTGGACATTGGTTAACATAGGGATAGTACGCTTTAGCATCAACGCAGTAATACCACCATGACTCTTGCACATCTTGCGACAAATCAGTTGATGCTTCTTGTGTTGCGATCTGTTGTTCGTCGCTTCGTTCGATGTAAGTCACTGGCGCAGGTTGCACCAACGGGTAATAAGCGGGCGCGGGAGAATAATAATAGGATGACCCATAATATGGAGCTCCGTAGTATGAGTACGGATAAGATCCGTAACGAAAACCCATCGGTGCACCCAAGTAGATGCCTACGCTTCTACTACGATTCCAGCCACTGCCTACGTATCTGCCGCCACTAAAGCCAGGACGACCTACCCCTACGCGGCCACCACTAAAACCGGAACCTCCCACGCGACTTCCGCCTGCGTGTCCACCGCCACTAAATCCAGAACCGCCACGTCCTCCAGTTGCGTGTCCGCCACCACTCCATGAACCTGCCGCAAACGACATCTCGCTCATCAATGTTCCAACTAACGACATTGTGATTCCGGTTAATGATAGGATGATTTTGGATGTCTTCATTTTGTCTATGTTCCTATATTCAGCATACGTAACAATTTGATTTTCAAAATTGCAACCTAATACGTTTAAGAAGTGATTCCACTCCGATTCCTATAAAACACATAGCCTACTGTTAAAGACAATACCCATTGAATGCAGTTCCAAGTTATTTCGTGACAATTTTAAAAATTTTGAATATTTATTAATAAAAACGCATGTCTTCAATGACCGTTGACCAATACGCAGATTTAATGTTGCAAACCATCCTCAAAATAAATCTAAATTTCTCCGAACATAAAATGAACCTGAAAGTGGCTACTATGTACCAAACTGTCTCATAATCCCGATTCTAAAGAGGTCTCGATCGTTTTCTTCCGTAAAAGTGGCGACTCGACTAAAACTGACAAGACCTTTCCATTTATTGGTAATAAAACGCTCGACCTGAAGTGTAATTAACCCGTGCAATTGAACATCATCCGATCCTCGTTGATTAATTGCTACATAGGGTCCAATACCCGCACTGGCAGACCAATTTGCATTCAAGGGTTGAACGAACCATCCTTGAATGGCTACGCCATTACGATCCACTCGAACCTCGTCGTCACCTTCCATAATTCCCGCTATCGAAGCTCCCCACTGACTACCATAATATTTTTTTGCTTCTACGGAAAATCCCGGGGCGCCCTCTGATCCTCCATGATTGGTTTGGGCAATACCTGCGCTCAGCCCAAGCCAAATCGGATTCGCAGAAGACTCTAAATACTTGCTTGCAGGAACCTGGTCAAAGTATTTTCCGACCCCCACAAGCAACGCAATTGAGGAATGTGCTCCTGGCATGGTGACCTGATTTAGGGCATATCGCATATGCAACCCTGGAGAAAATCGTTCAAGATCTACCAAAGCCGCAGCCGAAAACAAAGCCCCTAATTTTGCATCATTGATTTCGACTCCCTTGATTCTTGTGGTATTCATACTAAAGTAGGGACCAAGTCCGAGCTCTAAATTTAATTTACGATTCAACTGACTCCTGTAAACCATCTGAGCCCCAAATCCATCTCGATGATTATTATGAGGGTGCCCTTCGTTGTAATGAATAAAGTCGAAACGAAATTTTGCATTCTTTAGAAAAAGCTTGTCGGACATAGAAATCGGGGTATCAATTTCTTTGCCAAACCTCAATTCAAAGGGCTTCCATTGCATGGATTTATCGCCAGTGAGGTCTTTGCCATACGCAACTCCATTTCCAAAAGTTGCCGACGCATAAGCATTGTTGTTATTTTCAATGACCTTTAAGTAAGAAGCAGCTTGTGGAAAATACAACTCTTCATTTTTCCTTTCATGGTCTTGACCAAAAGCCATGAAAGGAGAAACTAGCAAACTAAATAGAGAAATATATCGCATTTTTATTAAATGTCCTTAATTCTGTTTTAAGGGAATATTATATTGTACGTATATTATTTACATAACCAACAATAACTTACATTCCTTATTAAAATCTAAGACTTAAAGCAGGAGATACATCATGAGATACACAATATTACGTTACTTTAGGGCTTTATCATTTAAATGGAATCCTCTCCATAAAAATATAGGATATGCAGATAAATATGGACAGAACACACTGCGCCTTTAGTAAATTTGTTCAGGCAATTGTGGAGCTGTATTTCCTTGAAAGTGAAGCAGACATAACAGACAAATGATTAGGCGTTTTGTCAGGTCGCGCATGACCAAATGTAGCCTTGACGAATCGCTATATATAATTATATATTACGGGCCTATCGCTATATCGTCCGGTACAGCGAAATCTTGAGGGGGCTAATATGAAAAAAAGAATGGCGCTAAGCATCGTCTGCTTAGCATTGCATTATATGGCAGGTTTATCCGTTGCCGCAGCAGTGCCGTTGGCAAACAACCGCCAAATTGATATTGCAGTATCGAACAACAATGGCGCACAAAATGGCTCAGGGCCGAATGACACTTATTACATCGACGCGCCCGGCGGCGGGCTCAACCAATTGCACATTTCAACCGATGGCACGATCGCCGGTCTTTTCGGTCAGGTCACTACAAAAAATATCGACACTTCTTCCACATCGGGAAGCTTTTACGTTACGACAACAGGTGGCCGCGGATTCAACGACTCCCTTATCCTGATGTTTTCCATGACCGGCCCGATCAGCGACGACTTCAGTCTTAAAATTAAATCAAGTGGCTATCAATGGGCAGCAACCGGATCGGCACCCGTCAACCCAACGTATGTATCCGGCGCTGTCAACGAAGTATTCACGGCGGGGGATTTTAAATATGGTCCACAAAACGCCAAGCCAGGACCGGGTGCCTTGGGTACTTGGTCATTACCATTCTATTCAGGCCAGAACATCAACGATCCCGAGACTGCACAAAATTTAATGTTCATCGATCTTTATCTCGGCAATACCAGCGACCGTTCGAGCATCGATAGCGGCAGCGCCAAAGTCGAGTTCGAGCTTGACGGCATTTTCGATAGCACGTCCTCTTTTAATGTTTACAGCTGGGCAGCCGTAGCAGCTATCGGAAACGGTACAATTAACTGGACGAACAGGCTATCTACCAATCTGCTGGAAGCAGGACAAAGCGGGTATTCGATTAATACCACGGCAATTGCAGCGGTACCGGAACCTGGTCAAGCTGCACTTCTGGGGATCGGATTTTTCGCGTTTGCGCTGACACGCCGAAAACGTCCTGCATAAGCCTTTTACAACAACACAATAAAAAAGCCGCACAAGTGCGGCCTTTTTATTGTTGTTCGATGATCACCAAAAACTACGCGAATAGCTCACTGCCGCTGTGGGGAAAGTTTAATACCAACGATACAGGTCTGCACCTGCATTATCTTGAATCCGCCAACCATAAGCTGTACCACAATGCAAAATAATTAACGACTCGAAGTGCTATTTAATGACTTTTCCAATTCTGCAGCAGGTCTAAATCCAGGAACCAGAACACCATCCGCAAAGATCAATGCCGGAGTACCATTTATATTTAATTTGTGGCTTAGTTCCATTAATTTCGCGGCAGGAGTGTCGCATGTTCCTGCAGGCGGTTGTATATGGTTCAGCATCAGACTGTCCCACGCTTTGACTTGATCTTTGCTACACCAAACACCCTGTACTTTTTTGTCGGAGCCAGGGAATATGGATAGCATAAATAAATAAAGTGTGACGTTATCCACATTTTTCAATTCACTTTCCAGCTTTTGGCAGAAACTGCAATTTGGATCGCTAAAATAAGCCATCTTCCGCTGACCATTACCTTTAACTTTTTTGATTGCAAGATCGAATGGAAGACTGTTGAAATCAATAGCGAATAACTTTTGTGAGCGCTCCTCTGTCAGGTTGCGCATTGTCTTCAGGTCAATGATGTTGCCGCTAATGAGGTACTGTGCTTTCTCATCGGTATAAAATAGCTGACCTTGCGCCACCACTTCATACAGGCCCAGAATATTGGCCTTGTTGGTTTTGTCAATCTTGCCAAGCTGCGGATAATTCTTTTGCAGAATGTCTTTCACCTTGGCTGCATCGGCATGAGCATAAGAAAAAGAAAACAAGGTAAGCAGTACCAGAAACAGTTTAATCATGATGAATTCCTGAAGAAGTTAATTGAGTGCATGGCGCGCCAACATTTTTTTCAACGGTGCAATACGGTTGGTAGCCGCAAGACCAACGTTGCGCGCAGCGCGCAGTAGCGGGTTACTATTATTAAACAATTTTTTTAGCACATCAGTCGTAAGCACCATGGATAAGACATCTTCCTTACGTGCACGTTCATAACGACGTAACAAGTGCATATTACCGCAATCTTGTTGTGCGCCACGTTGTAGCAGCACTTGCGCCAGCTGGCGGGCATCACGGAAGCCCAGGTTGACACCCTGCCCGGCAAGAGGATGTATATTGTGCGCGGCATCACCCACCAGCGCCAGACGTGGCTTAATGATTTGTGGCAAGTTCAACAAACGTAATGGGAAGGCGGCGGGAGGGGTGACCAGTTGCAGTGCGCCCAAGGTATGGTGCGAGGCAGCAGCAACTTGTGCACACAATTCTTCATGCGGGAGTTGCAGCAAGGCCTCTGATTTCTCCGGGCTTACCGACCACACCATTGAAACCATCTGCTGCGGCAATGGCAGCAAGGCGAGAATGCCGTCCGGCTGAAACCATTGAAAGGCCGTGGCGCGGTGTGATTTTTCGACGATGAAATTTGCTACTACGCCATGCTGATTATAAAGTGTGGGCGGCGCAACGATACCGGCTTGTTGCCGCACCCAGGAATTCCCCCCATCTGCACCGACCACCAGTTTTGCCTTGAGCGTCCGCCCGTCTTCCAGTTGCAGGTGCGCGGCATCATCATGCCAAATCAGGCTGGAACAGTGCGCCGGGTGAAACAGGGTTAAATTGTCCTGCTCTTGTAATCCGTGCCATAGCACTTGCTGTAGCAGACGATTTTCCAGAATGAACGCTAACTCCGGCACGCCCAGTTGATAAGCACTGAAATCAAGTTCCATGTCCTCATCGCCAAATACACGCATGGTTTCGACTAACTGCACACGATTCATATCCAGCTGTTGCCAAGCATCGCATTGCCTAAGAAAAGCAGCTCCGCCGGGACTGATAGCATACATCCGGTTATCCCAGCCCTCGTCGGAAAAAACGGAAGGTTGGGTTTCCACCAGAGCCATGTTCAATCCACTGGATTTAAGCGCCGCAGCCAGACTGGCACCAACCAGACCACCACCTATAATCAGGACGTCAAATGTCATCGCTAAAATATTTTTTCACTTCTGGACGAGTGATGATAGCACGGGACGTTTGATTAATTTATAATCCGCCACCTTTCGGAAAACGTCATGCGCATCGGTCCCTATCACCTCAAAAACAACCTGATCGTTGCCCCCATGGCGGGAGTAACTGATCGCCCATTTCGCATGTTGTGTAAAAATATGGGCGCAGGCATGGCAGTGAGCGAGATGGTGTCTTCCAATTCTCTGCTCTACGGATCTGAAAAGACCAAGCGGCGCGCAAATCACGAGGGCGAAGTCGATCCCATCTCGGTGCAGATTGTCGGTGCCGATCCCAAAATGCTGGCGCGAGCCGCACAATACAATGTAGATGAGGGCGCACAGATCATCGACATAAACATGGGCTGTCCCGCGAAGAAAATTTGCAACGTGATGGCCGGTTCCGCGCTGTTGCAAAATGAAGCGCTGGTAGCGCGCATATTAGAAACGGTGGTAAGCGCGGTAGCCGTGCCCGTAACGCTTAAAATACGTACCGGTTGGGATAAGCAAAACCGTAATGCAATTCGTATCGCCCAAATCGCCGAGGCAAGCGGCATTCAGGCACTCGCCATTCATGGTCGAACTCGTGCTTGCGCTTACACCGGCGATGCGGAATACGACACCATCACCGCAGTAAAGGCCAACGTCAACATTCCGATTATCGCTAACGGCGATATCACCACCCCCGAAAAAGCCCGCTACGTATTACAACAGACTGGTGCAGATGCCGTGATGATAGGACGCGCCGCACAAGGGCGTCCGTGGCTCTTTCGTGAGATCGAGCATTTCATCAAGACCGGCACACATCTACCCGCACCACAAGTAGACGAAGTACACCGCGTGCTGCTTAAACATGTATATGAACTTTACGCGTTCTATGGTGAACACACAGGTTTGCGCGTGGCGCGCAAACATATCTCCTGGTACACAAAAGGACTGATTGGTTCTGCACACTTTCGCCATCACATGAACCAACTGGAAAGCAGCGCGGAACAATTAATGGCGGTAAATGATTTTTTTGATGGGCAATTACAGGGCGGCGAGCGCCTACAGTACGTTGAGGAGCTGGCTGCATGACACACGAAGATGATTGTTTATTAGGCGAAAACGACGTTGCAAAATATGTACGCAAGGCAGTAGACGATTATTTCAAAGATCTCGATGGCGAAAATCCTTCATGTGCAATGTATGACATGGTGATGAATTGTGTTGAGAAGCCATTAATCGAAGCCGTCCTACAACATGCGGGCGGCAACCAGACGCGAGCAGCCGAATTATTAGGCCTTAACCGCAATACATTACGCAAGAAAATTCAGCAACACAGTACTCCAAGCGAAACTTCGAACTTGCGGCCCAATACCCGACCCGAACGAAGAGCTGTTCAAAGGTCTCAACTGGCTAAAACGAACGAAAAGAAAAATTAACTATGGCAGCAATCAAACAAGCCCTCATCAGTGTGTCGGACAAAACCGGCGTGCTGGAATTCGCCAAGGGTTTGCACCAACTAGGCGTTACCATCCTGTCCACTGGCGGCACGGCCAAGATACTCGCCGACAACGGCATTCCAGTCACGGAAGTAGCCGATTACACTGGCTTCCCTGAAATGCTGGATGGACGCGTGAAAACATTGCAACCCAAAGTCCATGCCGGCATTCTGGCGCGACGGGATCTGCCAGAACATGTGGCCACGCTAGAGAAGTACAGCATTCCGACCATTGATCTGGTAGTGGTAAATCTGTATCCGTTCGGCGCTACCGTTGCAAAACCCGAGTGCACGCTGGCAGATGCCATCGAGAACATCGACATTGGCGGACCTACCATGGTACGTGCCGCAGCGAAGAATTATCAACATGTAGCCATCGTCACTGACTCGACAGACTACAGCACCATTCTGACCGAAATGCAGGCTAATAGCGGCTCGATTTCCAACGCCAAGCGGTTCGATCTGGCGAAAAAAGCTTTTTCGCACACTGCCGCATATGACAGCGCGATCAGCAATTACCTGACTGCAATTAACTCCGACGGCACACACAGCGAGTACCCCACACAAATCAATTTCAACTTCGCCAAAATGCAGGACATGCGCTACGGCGAGAATCCTCATCAAAATGCAGCCTTCTACCGTGATCTAAATGCAGTACCAGGCGGTATTGCCGATTACACTCAATTACAGGGCAAGGAACTGTCCTATAACAATATCGGCGATGCCGATGCAGCGTGGGAATGTGTTAAAACATTTGAGCAACCTGCCTGCGTCATCGTCAAGCACGCCAATCCGTGCGGCGTGGCGATTGCCAATGCACCACTCAATGCCTACAAGTTCGCTTATACAACGGATCCCACCTCCGCATTTGGCGGCATCATCGCCTTTAACCGCGAACTGGATGCAGATACCGCAACCACTATTACAACCAATCAATTTGTTGAAGTGATTATTGCGCCTTCAGTAACCGAAGCAGCACAACAAATCATTACAGCAAAACAAAATGTGCGTCTCCTCACCGTGCCACTGTCCAAATCGCACAATCAATATGATTTTAAGCGAGTGAATGGCGGCTTACTGGTGCAATCACCTGATACTTTGGACGTACAAGCCAAACAATTACGCGTGGTTACCAAAGCACAACCGAGTGCTGAACAATTACAGGATCTGCTGTTCGCCTGGCGCGTGGCGAAGTATGTGAAATCAAATGCCATCGTATTCTGCAAAAATGGGCGCACTTTAGGCGTAGGCGCCGGGCAAATGAGCCGGGTAGATAGCACCCGTATCGCCACAATCAAGGCACAAAATGCGACGTGTAGTTTAGTTGATTCAGTCGTCGCATCAGACGCCTTTTTCCCGTTTCGTGATGGCGTGGACGTGCTGGCCGAAGCGGGCGCGAAAGCGGTCATCCAGCCCGGTGGCAGCATGCGTGATGAGGAAGTTATTGCCGCAGCGGATGAACATGGACTGGTGATGGTATTTACAGGTTATCGACATTTTAGACATTAAACGCTTAAACCTCAGAGACAGGAGCCCGCCTTACTTGCTCTATGCTTTTGGTCAGTCTGACCTCCGTGACAAATTTGGGGTTATGTTATGAAAATTCTGGTTATTGGGAGCGGTGGTCGAGAACATGCGCTAGCATGGCGTCTGGCACAATCCACCAAGGTACAAAAAGTATACGTCGCGCCAGGCAATGCCGGTACCGCGCTTGAAAGCGGCGTGGAGAATATTGCTATCACAGCTATTCCCGATCTCATCGCATTCGCACAACGCGAACAAATTCACCTTACTGTAGTCGGCCCGGAAGCACCGTTGGCAATTGGCATTGTGGATGACTTTCGTGCCGCTGGCTTGAAAATTTTCGGCCCTACCAAAGCGGCGGCGCAATTGGAAAGCTCCAAAGATTTCGCTAAAAAATTCATGGTGCACCACCATATTCCCACTGCGTTCTACCAGACTTTCAGCGAGATAGCGGATGCGTGCGCTTACGTGGAAAAACAGGGTGCACCCATTGTAATCAAGGCTGATGGTTTGGCCGCAGGCAAGGGCGTGGTCGTAGCAATGACAATGCAGGAAGCCCATGAAGCCATAACCATGATGCTGTCAGACAATAAATTAGGGGATGCTGGCGCGCGCGTGATAATCGAAGAATTTCTGGTTGGCGAAGAAGCCAGTTTCATCGTCATGGTAGACGGCAAGAATGTGCTGCCACTAGCGACTAGCCAAGATCATAAACAGCTACTGGATGGCGATCATGGCCCTAACACCGGGGGCATGGGTGCATACTCTCCGGCACCGGTGGTAACACCGAAACTGCATTCGCGCGTGTTGCGCGAAGTGATACTGCCAGTCGTGCAGGGCATGGAAAAAGAAGGAATCACTTACACTGGTTTTTTATATGCCGGTCTGATGATAGACCCTCAAAATAATTATAAAGTGCTAGAGTTTAATTGCCGTATGGGTGATCCAGAAACCCAGCCAATTATGTTGCGCCTGAAGAGTGATCTGCTGGTGCTACTGGAGCATGCAGTCAACGGCACCTTAAATAAGACAGAAGCGGAATGGGACAGACGTGCTGCCCTCGGCGTGGTACTGGCCGCCGCCAACTATCCCGACACACCACGAAAAGGCGATGTTATTACCGGCCTGCCCAAAGCACAGGAAGACGCACATGTGTTTCATGCCGGCACCCTCATACAGGATAGTAAAATCGTCACCAACGGTGGACGTGTGTTATGTGTTACTACATTGGGTGAGAGCGTAAAAATTGCGCAACGTCGTGCATATCAGGTGGCCGAAAATATTCATTTTGAGGGCTGTCAAATGCGCCACGATATTGGCCATCGTGCTACCTTGCCCAGGAAATAATGACCGCTTCAGTAAACAACTGCTTCAATTCCGTAGAATATCGGTATAACTTACAAACGCGTAATACAGCATCTGTGCCGACTCAAGAAATGCGTATACGGCTAAGCAATCATTCATCCGCAAATAAATACAAAACCAACTGGAGAAAGCATGGATAGTGCCGCAGTCAAAAAATTCTTGTTCGAGTTGCAAGACACAATTGTGACTCGCTTAGAACAGGTGGACGGCAATAAATTTCGGCGTGACAGTTGGGAGCGCCCGGCAGGGGGCGGGGGCCGAAGCTGTATCCTTGAAGAAGGAAATGTCCTGGAACGCGGCGGAGTTGCTTTCTCTCATGTAACGGGCGACAAGATGCCGCCTTCTGCTACGGCACATCGTCCGGAGTTAGCAGGGTGCACATGGGAGGCAATGGGCGTGTCATTAGTATTCCACCCACGCAACCCCTATGCACCTACGGTGCATATGAATGTACGCATGTTTATGGCGAAAAAAAATGATGGTGGAATCGCATTCTGGTTTGGCGGCGGAATGGATTTGACCCCCTATTATGGTTTTGAGGAAGATGCCGTGCACTTCCATCAGACTTGCCAAAACGCGCTGGCACCATTTGGCGATCATCTCTTTCCAAAATATAAAAAGTGGTGCGATGAGTATTTCTTTATCAAGCATCGCAATGAACCGCGTGGCATAGGCGGTATCTTCTTCGACGACTTGAGCGAACCGGATTTTGCGACTGCTTTTGCCATTCAACAAAGCGTCGGGAATCACTTGATTTCCGCCTATGTGCCTATCCTTGAACGCCGCAAGGACACACCTTACGGTGAGCGTGAACGTGACTTCCAGCTTTATCGACGAGGACGTTATGTCGAATTCAATCTAGTAATAGACCGTGGCACGATCTTCGGGCTACAAAGCAATGGGCGTATCGAATCTATTCTGCTATCCATGCCACCCCTGGTGAAATGGCGCTATGACTGGCACCCGGAGAAAGGCTCGCATGAAGCGGAGTTATACGAAAAATTTTTAGTACCCAAAAATTGGGTATAGATTTTGCTGCTAGCTATTAAACAATAATTTCAGTACAACTACATTGACCGGTTTGCGAACCTATCCTTAAGCGATGCGTCCGCCGCTGGCCCGCTCTATCCCCGCCAGATCACACGCCGAGAATACTACGTCAAACCCTGCCTGCTGCAACAGTTCACGAACCTGTGCCGCTTGGTCGTAGCCATGCTCAAGGAGTAACCAGCCACCGGTTTCAAGATAGTCTGGAGCCTGAACCACAATATGACGGATATCGTGCAGGCCATCGCTACCGGATACAAGTGCGGACATTGGCTCAAAGCGCACATCGCCCCGCGCCAAATGAGGGTCGCCTGCTGCAATGTAAGGCGGATTGGATACAATAATGTTGAATTTTCGTGCCGTGAATGCATCGAACCAGTCGCTGTGTATGAAAGCTGCATTAACGATGGCCAGTTGCCGTGCGTTTACCTGAGCAACTGCCAGTGCCGTAGTGGAAGCATCGCAGCCAAGCACTTTAGCATCTGGACGTGCATGGGCGAGCGCCAGAGCAATTGCACCACTACCTGTGCCCAGGTCGAGCACACGGCAAAAATCCTGCTGTGAGATACGCGACAAAGCCAGTTCAACCAATAATTCAGTTTCTGGACGGGGAATGAGTGTAGCGGGCGTCACCTTGAACATTAAACCGAAAAATTCGCGTTCACCCAGCAGATAAGCAACAGGCTCTCCACGAAGGCGACGCTGCAACAATTCTTGGTAATGCGTTTGCTCTGTCTCGTTCGGATAGTGCTCGGGATGCGCCAGCAACCAGGCACGCGGGACATTTAACACTTGTTGCAACAGACACTGTATTTCGATACGTGCGCTGCTAGGAATTATCGCTAACGCCTCGGTCAGACGTGCTGCATCCTGAAACAGAATTTCTTGTATGGTACGCAGCAAGTTTAGCTGCTACCTTCATTCGCTAGCGCGGCAAGTTGCTCTGCCTGATATTCGGCCATTAATGCGTTGCACATCTCGCTAATATCACCATCCATAATGTGATCCATCTTGTACAGCGTGAGGTTAATGCGATGGTCGGTGACACGGCCTTGCGGGAAATTGTAAGTGCGTATCCGTTCCGAACGATCACCGCTCCCTACCAGCGACTTACGCTCGGCGGCTTGCTTAGCGTGAGCGGTACGCTCTTCTTTATCCTTGATCCGAGCGGCTAAAACTGCCAGCGCTTGGGCCTTATTTTTGTGCTGCGAACGGCCATCCTGGCATTCCACCACGGTACCTGTAGGTAGGTGCGTTATGCGTACAGCAGAATCGGTTTTATTAATATGCTGACCGCCCGCACCCGAAGCGCGAAAGGTGTCGATGCGCAAGTCAGCAGGATTCAACACCACATCGCTCACTTCATCCGCTTCCGGCAGCACTGCCACGGTACACGCCGACGTATGAATTCGACCTTGCGTTTCAGTAGTAGGCACACGCTGTACTCTATGTGCGCCAGATTCAAACTTCAATACCGAATATGCGCCCCGGCCAACTATACGTGCGATGATTTCCTTAAAGCCGCCTTTTTCGCCACAACTTTCGGAAATGATTTCAACCGGCCAGCGGTTACGTTCGGCAAACCGCGCATACATGCGAAACAAATCGCCGGAAAATAATGCCGCTTCATCGCCGCCCGTACCGGCACGAATTTCCAGAAATACGTTACGATCATCATTGGGATCCTTAGGCAGCAACTGTTTCTGCAAATCCACTTCGATCTGCTCCAGTCGCTCGCGCCCTTGCTTCACCTCAGCTGCGGCAAATTCGCGCATTTCCGGGTCATCCGCCATTTCCAGTGCGGTTGCAATATCATCAGCGCAGGCTTGATAGGCATGGTACAGCTCCACTACGGGATCCAGCTCCGCACGTTCGCGATTGAGCTTGAGGTAGCTTTCCATATCGCGAGTGGCATTTTCGCTGCTTAACAGACGGCGAACCTCGTCCAGACGCTCGCCCAATTGGGCGAGTTTAGTGGCAATGCTAGGTTTCATTCGGAGGGACGCATATGGTAAATACGATGCACCATATCAAGGAAAACTTCGCGTTCTTCGGCTTCAACATGGTTCAACGCATGGGTTGGCGCATGTAAAAATTTATTGGTAAGCGCATTGCTCAAAGATTCCAGTACTTTTTCCGGCTCTTCACCTTTGGTCAACAGACGCAAGGCTTTTTCCATCTCATGCCGACGTTGGCGTTCAGCATGATCGCGCAACGCTCGGATAGTGGGCACGACCTCACGTGATTCCATCCAGTGAATAAAATCCACCACACCGGAATTTATAATCACTTCGGCTTCTTTCACCGCACCCTGACGTGCATCCAGGCCATCGCGCACAACTTCAGCCAAATCATCAACGGTATACAGAAACACATCATCCAGCTCGGCTACTTCGGCTTCAACATCCCGCGGAACGGCGAGATCGACGATGAAAAGAGGACGATGCTTTCGTGCCTTAAGCGCGCGCTCAACCATACCCTTACCCAGTATCGGCAACGGGCTGGCGGTACTGGTTATGATAATATCGTGCTGCGCCAGTTGTTCCGGCAATTCACTCAACGTGATGGCATGCCCGCTAATACGCCGCGCCAACACTTGGGCACGCTCCAAGGTACGATTTGCAACGGTAACATGCTTAGGCAATTTAGCCGCGAAATGCACGGCATTCAATTCGATCATCTCCCCCGCGCCAATGAACAATATACGCTGCTCCGCAATGCTGGGGAAAATACGCTCGGCCAGCTTGACCGCCGCCGCCGCCATGGAAATTAAATTTGATCCAATTTCGGTCTGAGTACGCACATCCTTCGCCACCGAGAAAGTGCGCTGAAATAGCTTATTGAGTAAAAAACCCAACGTGCCAGCTTGTTCCGCATAACGTACTGCCTGCTTCATTTGGCCCAGAATTTGCGGTTCACCCAATACCATCGAGTCTAACCCGCTGGCGACGCGAAAAGCATGCTTCACCGCCTGCTCATGTGGCAGCGTATAGAGATAAGGCTCAATTTCACGCGGCTGTAGTTCATGATAACTGGCTAGCCAGTTAATGATCTGCACCGGCTTGTGTGTACTGCAATACACCTCGGTGCGGTTACAGGTGGAAAGTATAGTCGCTTCCTTGGCTGCGCCCTGCCCGACCAAGTCACGCAAAGCTGGCTCCATTGCATCGACATTAAACGCAATCTGCTCACGCACTACAAGTGGCGCAGTCTGATGGTTAATGCCGAAGGCGAATAATTGCATAGTCCCGAAAAGACCAAAAATTAAACAAGGGCGTAATTATAGTTGCTAGCTACCCTCAATACCAGCCAACTAAAACCAAATGAAATTCAGAAATTATGAAATAATTACAATTATGCGAGCATGAATCGCAATTATTAAAAATTTCATAACTTTTGTAGTGCAGTAAAGAAGTGATTTGTTATACATAAATAATGCAAAATGCATGGAAAATAATACTTCGATACATATAGAGAAACACCCTATTGTCAGTTCCTTGATCTGCCTTTATAACCTTGCTAAATTAAACTGATAATGGCTAATACTAGCCTAAGCATTAGGACTTGCTTTGCTTTTAAAGTTCAAATCTCGGTTAGCCTTGTCATAACTAAAGAAAATAATGTGGAATACCATGATGGAAAAAGACAATATATCCAGAATAAAAATCACCACCGAGGTAAATTACTTGGCCGAACAATCCGATGAGGCCGATAATCGCTTCGTTTTCGCTTATACCATCACCATAACGAATGAAGGCAATACCACTGCCAAGCTAATCAGTCGCCATTGGATTATTACCGATGCCAATCAGTATATGCAGGAAGTGCGTGGTCAAGGGGTCGTGGGGGAGCAACCGGTTCTTCAGCCAAACCAAAGCTTTGAATATACTAGCGGTACAGTGCTTGCCACGCAGGTGGGTACGATGTCTGGCAGCTACCAGATGGTCACGGAGGACGGTACTAAATTTGATGCTCCTATTCCTCAATTCGTATTGAGTGTTCCGCGCGTGCTGCACTAAAGCAATGTCACTAAAAACCAGCGACCGTTTTATGATGTTTTCCTTGATCTCGCCACTCGTAGCGCACGCCAGCACAGTCTGGCGAAGCTGCCGAAACAAGGTGTAACACGGGTACTGCTTAATGGTGCCGGTACAGGATTGAACTTACGAGTTTGGCCGAGGAACCTGCGCTTACAAACGGCTGGTTTCGCTTGATTGAATTGCATAAGAATCCCCCTAAAAATTAGAAAAACTCTAATCACGTTCCGCCGCAACTTGCATCATTGCGCTCCCACTTCGGTAAAATATTACACTCCGTAAATGAGCAAAATAGAATAATCGGATAAACTTATCCGATTATGAAAGAAATCATCCTCGCCTCTTCGCGCGCGCGTCTACGGACATACCTTGCCGCAGGTTATGCACTGTTTATCATGTATGCCAGCTTATCGCCGTTTTCGGGCTGGCAGGAACAGGGGTTGAAATTTTCTGCTGTATTGGCTTTGCCGTTATTCCTGCAATACACTTGGTTCGATGCCGCCGCTAATCTGCTCGGTTATCTGCCGTTTGGACTATTACTTGGACTGGCATTACGTGCGCGCTTCAGCGTAAGCTGGACGGTGCTACTTGCCACCTTAGGCGGAGTAGCGCTTTCCGCCATGATGGAATACGCACAAATGTATTTGCCTGTACGTATTAGTTCCAATCTCGATTTGTTCGCCAACAGTAGCGGCACGCTGGCGGGTGCGTTGTTGGCCGTTAGCATTGCGCCACGTGAATGGTTTGCTCTGCACCTGACGCATTGGCGTATACGTTTATTTCATGGCGGAGGAGGCGTGGATTTCGGTTTAGCGTTAGTCGCACTGTGGATGTTCGCGCAGGTCAATCCTTCACTGCCCATGCTGGGCAACGTGTTCATTAGCGAAGTGGCACGAGCACCTTTCGTGGTGATTCAGCCTGAACCATTTAGTTGGATGGAAAGCATGGTGGTACTGTTCAATATGCTGATGCTGGGAATGTTGCTGTTATCCTTGCTGCGCATACGCCGCCAAGCGGCAAGTACGCTGTTACTGGTATTGTGTGCTGTGGCAGTAGCCAAATTCACCGCCGCAGCCATACTACTCAAATCATGGGCATTGTTGTTATGGCTAAACGGTGAGGCCATGGTGGGTATTTTTACGGGTGTGCTGTTAGTAATTGCTGCCAGCCGACTATCCCGCACGCAGCTGTTAAAATGTGCGGCTCTAGTTGCGCTAGGTTATTGGGTGTTGGCGCACTGGATAGTGGATGGCGGTGAGCCTTCTGTAGCCATGCGCCTGTACCAATGGAATTACGGCCATCTGCTCAATTACAATGGTTTATCGCAAACTATTGCATTAGTGTTTCCATTTTTAATGCTTGGCTACCTTTGGCGCGTTAAAAATACATCGTAACGAAGCTGTATAATTAAAGTTTATTTTTGTGAGGTCTTGTATGAGCTACTATCAAAAGCATGTTTTCTTTTGCACTAACCAACGCGAAGAAGGCGCGGAATGCTGTAATAATATTGGTGCGCAATGGATGCGCGATTATGTTAAAGATAAAGTCCAAGCACTTGGATTATCTAATGAAACAAATCGTATTCGCATCAACTCGGCAGGCTGTATGAATCGTTGTGATGAAGGACCTGTGTTAGTGGTTTATCCCGAGGGGGTGTGGTACACATATATGGATGAAAGCGACCTCGACGAAATCATCGTTGAACACCTGCAGAATGGACGTGTGGTGGAACGCCTGAAAATTTAATGCCCATATTAGAAAAGATTTCTATCCCAGGTCCAACAGGTAAGCTGGAGGTTGTGGTACATATACCGGATGTTATACCGCGTGCTATCGCGGTGATAGCGCATCCACTGCCTACTGTGGGCGGAACGATGGAAAACAAGATCGTAACGACACTAGCCAAAACTTTTGCCGAACTAGGATACGCCGCGTTGCGCTTTAATTTTCGAGGCGTCGGTGCCAGTAGCGGCGAGTTTGATAATGGTAATGGTGAAGTAGATGATGCACTCACAGTAACGCACTATGCCTTGAGTAAATATGGCGACCTACCGCTGATCCTATCCGGTTTCTCCTTCGGTGGTTATGTGCAGGCGCGTGCGGCACAGCAATTATCCCCGTGTCAACTGGTACTGATCGCACCGGCATTGACGCGTTATGCGATGCCGCCCGTGCCACACAACACGCTACTGATCCATGGTGAGCTGGATGAAGTGATCTCGTTAACAGACGTTATGCAGTGGGCTCGCCCGCAAGGCTTACCTATCGTAGTATTACCAGGAGCAGTGCATTTTTTCCATGGTCGTTTAGATCAATTGAAAGAGATTGTGCGTCAAAACTTCTTAGGACAAGCAGTATGACTAAAGCACTGTTCAATAAATTTTATCGCTTGCTTATAAAACATATACCGCCCGTTAAAATTGTTTTGTAATCCGCGCTTGTCTGCTTACTATTTGTTTCGTTTAAAGTTTTTAATTTATACCTGCATTCTAAAATAAATAAATTATGTTATGGATTAAAGCATTGCATGTCATTTTTATGGTTACCTGGTTCGCTGGCTTATTCTACCTGCCGCGCCTGTTCGTGTATCACGCCATGAGCAATGATAATACCAGCATAGAGCGATTCAAAATCATGGAGCGTAAATTGTTCTACGGCATTATGACGCCGGGTGGCCTGCTGACTGTCATTTTTGGATTATGGCTGTGGATTGGGTTTGGTGTAACGGGCGGATGGATGCACATCAAATTCACGCTGGTGTTATTCTTGATCGCCTACCACGTCTATTGCGGCAAACTACTGCACGACTTCAAAACCGATCGCAACACGCGCAGTCACGTATTCTACCGCTGGTTCAATGAATTTCCAGTGCTGCTTATGATTGCCATCATCATTCTTGTAATCGTCAAACCTGTATAAATAAATGCTTGAAAACTTTTTTACACCCTGTCCGCGCGGCTTGGAAACAATGCTGGTCAATGAATTGAATACTTTTGGTGCGCAAGATGTACGTATCACCGATGGTGGCGTGCATTTCATCGGCCCTTTTTTGTTAAGCTACCGCGTCAATCTGCACAGCCGCATTGCCAGTCGCGTGCTGTGGCGCGTTGCGATAGCACATTATCGCAACGAGCAGGACATTTTCGATACGGCCTATGCGCTGCCATGGAACGATTGGTTCGATACCTCACACACCATCCGCGTCAACATGACGGCAATTAAATGCCCTTTGAAAAGTCTGGATTTCGCCACACTGAAAATCAAGGATGCTGCTTGCGATAAATTCCGTGCGCTCACCGGGGACCGTCCCAGCGTGGATACACATACACCGGATATCCGCATCCATGCTTTCCTTGAGTCCAGCCGCATGACGCTGTATATTGACACGTCCGGCGATGCGCTGTTCAAGCGTGGTGTACGCCAGTACACCAATATTGCACCTCTGCGCGAGAATCTAGCTGCAGGGATTTTACTGCTGGCGGGTTGGCAACCCGGTATGCCGCTGCTTGACCCAATGTGCGGCAGTGGCACCTTCCTGATTGAAGCGGCACTGATGTCGTTTAACATCGCCCCCGGCATTAGACGCAGCTTTGCTTTCGAGAAACTGAAAAATTTCGACACCGCCGCGTGGAGGGAGATGCGCAACCAAGCGCAAGCGGCACAAAAGCCGGTTAGCGCATTGTCGATTTTTGGCAGTGATTTATATGGTGACGAACTTAAAGCCGCACACCTTAATTTGGAAAATTCAGGACTGCGGGAAGCGGTGTCGCTCAATCAAGCGAACGTGCTGGAAATTTCCGCTCCAGCTGACCATGGTGTGCTGGTAGCAAATCTGCCTTATGGCGAGCGCATGGGTGACCTGGAAGAACTACAAGCGTTATACCCAAAGCTGGGCGACATGTTGAAGAAAAAATTTAGCGGCTGGAATGCCTATCTGTTCACTTCCGATTTACGCATGCCAAAGTTCATCCGCTTGTCCGTTTCACGCCGTACTCTACTATTCAACGGCGCAATTGAATGTCGTCTATTTGAATACAAGATGGTAACGGGGAGTAATCGCGCTTGAATAATATCATATGCGCGAAACTCAAACTTATTACCACAGGCTAAACAATATTTCTATCACGTTCTGTCAAACCGGAAAAACAGTGATGTCATATTACGGTGCTCTTACAATTCACAAATTTCAAGCCAAAATTTGCCTCAAAGGCCAAGGTATTAAACTTGCTCAGATAAATTTACTTGGCAAAACAAACCGTGCAATATTTCTATGAGAATTTTATTTCACTACCCTAAGTCGCGGTTTACCAGAAGGTGGAGGGTTATCCGGCAAAGGAGAACTACCACTATCCGTTGGTAGTGTCGGTATGGAGTCCTTTCCCTGAAAAACTAGCCCCTGCCCAGTTTCCTTAGCAAAAATACCAATCACCGCATCTATCGGCACAACTAGTCCATGCGACACCCCTCCAAAGCGCCCACCGCAGGTAATCTCCTCATTACCAATATGCAGATTACGTACTGCATCCATGCTAAGGTTAATTACGATTTCGCCATCCTTAACATAAGCTTTTGGGACTCGCGTCTGTCCATTCACTTTCACTGCCAAATAAGGGGTTAAAGCACTGTCGGAACACCAGTCGTAAATCGCACGTATCAAATATGGTTTTGTAGAAAACTCCTTCACTTCCGCATCGCTTTTTCGGCTGCCGTCATCGCTTCAATATAAGCCGGACGTGAAAACAATCGTTCAGCATATTTCATCAATGGCGCTGCCTCCTTGCCAAGTTGAATATCATAATAATCCAATCGCCATAATAAGGGGGCGATTGCCACGTCCAGCATGGAATATTCATCATTCAACATAAATTTTTGTTTAGCAAAAATCGGGGCAATCTGAGTCAAACTATCGCGTACTGATAAGCGAGCTTTATCTGCAGTTTTTTGCACCCCACTTTCCAGTGCACCAATGTGACAGAACATCTCACTCTCAAAGCGATGTAAAAATAATCTGGCACGCGCACGCATTACAGGATCGGCAGGCATCAATTGCGGATGCGGAAATCGTTCATCAATATATTCGTTAATGATATTAGATTCATACAGAACCAAGTCCCGCTCTACCAACACTGGTACCATATTATAGGGATTCATTACCATGAGATCTTCGGGTTTATTAAACACGTCAACATCAATGATCTGAAAATCCATCCCTTTTTCATACAACACAATACGGCAGCGCTGACTGAACGGGTCTGTTGTTCCCGAGTAAAGCGTCATCATAGCACGGCTCACACTTTTATCAGTTGGCTACGGGCCATCATACGACGCACCAGCAAGAACCCAATAACAGCCAATACTGGGACAAGAACAAGAACAGCAAACACGGGTATAGTGCCGGTGCCATTCACACCAGAAATCCAAACATACCTTTCAAACAACGTTCCAATAATAATACTAGCAGCCACTGTTAAGATAATAGGCGGTGAGTGCCGTGACCGACGCATAGCCAGCACTGTAAATGGAATAATAAATTTAAGAGTTATCATTGACCACCATATCACGCTATAGTCGCCATTCTGCATTCCCATCACGCGATCCACTTCGTTGGGGAGATTGGGATACCAGATGACTAAATATTGTGCAAAGAAAGTATATATAAATAGTAAGGTGAAGGCGAACATCATCTGCGCGAAGTAATTGTAAACGTAATCTTCAACGGGGCGCATCAATTTGCCACTCGTATTCAATACATAAATCCACGTCACAAAAAAAGCCATGAACATGTTGAAATTACTAATAAAATGCTGCATGCCATAAATCGCACTATGCCAAGATGGCACCAACGTCATCTCGAAATCCCACGCTATCATCGTGCCGTATAATACAAACGTATAGGGAATCCAATTTGCAATATTGTGGAAGCGTTGCTGATCTTCCTTGCTGCGATCACTTACCTCCTGCCGCTTGATAAACACCCAAAAAATGGTCATTACTGCCAACATACCAAGTACTTGGCGTATCACCAAAAATGTGTAGTTATGCCAAGCGGGAAGATGATGCCCATGCTCAGTAGCCGTACTCAACCATGGGAAAGTTTTTTCGCCGCCAACTAATAGTATGATCAACAATACAAACGCTAACGGGAAAAGTGCAAACAAAGATACTGCTAATCGGCGAATTTCATAGCGCCATTGGGCACCTACCAAGTGCAACACTGCACTCAATGTCACCCCCCCCAGCGCAAGATAAAGTACCACCAAAAAACTCACTGTCAAAACTGACCAATTGCTATACGAAATCATTTGCTGCACTCCCTTATTTGGCTGTAGGCGTTACTGCCACGGCAGATTGCCCATTTTGCAGCACCTTGCGCACATAGTTGATTACATTCCAGCGTTCCGTAACTGACAGATCATTCGCATACGATGGCATGACCGCACCACCGAACGTCATATAGCCCCAGATGAAACCATCAGACCGCTCTTTAGTTTGATCAGCTGTCAAATCAAACGGCTTTAACAATAATTTCGCTCCAACTAATCCATCGCCCTTTCCAGCATATCCGTGACAAGGAGTACAATAAATTTGAAACAGCTTCCCGCCAAGCGCCACTGATTTGTCGTCTGCTGGAATCGGATTCATCTGCTTTTCAGACGCACTCATATCCTTCACCAGAGATGTAGCACCAGGAATAGGTATTGAATGTTTTGGAAATGGCTTCATTCCAGGATTTTTCAAATCTACGCTTTCCTGTGGTTTAATACTAATCTGGTTGGCCATGTCGTGCGACCATGGCCACGCTTGCGCAAACGTAGGCACCAACAGTAATGCAATTGCCAAGGATATTTTCATCATTTTCCCGCCTCTTCCTGAATCTCAAGTGCCTTATGCTTGGTAAAAATCGTCTTAAAAATAGCCACTGCCGATTCATCCCCTTTCACCAAAATACCAATTTGGTCTTCCGATACTTTGGCGCTATATAACGATGACCGCTTAGCTGGCAAACCTGCACAAATTAAGAACCCAAGGATGGTGATGAATACACCGCCAAGAATGAACATTTCATAAGTCAGCACGAAATCAGGTGGCAATGGCACAATTGGTTTGCCACCCTTAATTTGAGAAAAGAAGTTTGCTTGCGCCCCCGAGACAAGAAAAAATGCTAACAAGGCACCGGTACAAGCTCCAATTAAAGTAAACCATTGCACATGGACTGGTTTGTCGCCCAATACTTTTTCAACTTCAGGGTGCTCAATAGGTGACTTGAGTATCAAGTCATCCATGTTAAACCCCTTGATATTGGCCGCGCGTAATTCGGAAATTGCAGCCACGGCCTCATCAAAATCGTTAAACAGTGCCAGTAAATGACGCTTGCTCATTTAGTATTCTCCCTTCACAGCAGGTTTGTGCTTCAGTGCTAGACTGCGGTGATATACCATTTCTTTGACTTCATACATAGAAACGGATGGGAATACCTTGCAGAAGACCATAAACAATAGAGTAAACCAACCAAAACTACCAAACACGATACCCCACTGCACTAAGCTTGGCCATTGATCATGATCCCAAGTCCAAGGATAGTGACCGTGCGCAAAACTCGGGGAGATGATCATCCAACGCTCCAACCACATACCCACGTTGAGCAATATCGACACTACGAACAATATCGGGAGATGAGTCTGGAAACGTTTAAATGCTAGCATCAAAGGTAAAATGGACCCAAAGAAGATCATTGCCCAAAAGAACGGGGCATAAGGACCAGTAGCCTTAAAAATTAATTGATCCTTAGCAGTCTGGTCATGCCCATACCAGACTGAAGCAAACTCGATCAGATTGAGGTAAGTCCACACCATTGCAATAGCGAAAGTCAGGCGTACTAGCTTCTTCATTATAGGCAACGTCATGTACTCTTCAAACCTGAACACATAACGCAAAATAATAAATAGCGTGATGATCGCCGCACAACCGGAATACAAAGCGCCCGCAACAAAGTATGGCGGGAACGATGTAACGTGCCAACCTGGCATATTCGACATAGCAAAGTCAGAAGCCACGATGGAGTGAACGGAAACTGCCAGCGGAATCAGGAAACAAGCTATCGTTAAATATGTGATGCGGAAATTGCGCCACTGGCGATCAGTTCCTTCCCAGCCAAGTGACATCACGGTGTAAAGCTTCTTACGCCAGCCCGCGTGGATATTGTCACGACAGATTGCCAGATCAGGGATCATACCAACATAAAGGAAAAGGACAGAAGAGCTTAAATAGGTGGCAATCGCAAACATATCCCATACTAATGGCGATTGAAAATTTGGCCAGACCCAGCGCTCGTTAGGGTAAGGCATCACATAATAAACCTGCCATAAACGGCCTAAGTGCACCATAACAAATAAGCCTGCCGTCATCAACGAGAAGGTTGTCATCGCCTCGGCAAAACGGTAAATAGGTTTACGCCAATCGGCATGCATTAAATGCAAAATCGCCGACAGCAATGTTCCCGAATGGCTCATTCCTATCCAAAAAATGAAGGTGGCAATGTATAAGCTCCAAACATGTGAGTTATTTTTATTGGAAACACCCATACCAGTCGTATACTGATAGATCTCACATCCCACCGCCACACCGATCATTGCAAGTGCGATCAATAAGATTACCCAGTACATCCTTTTTGGACTCTCTATGCTTTTGAGCACATCTTTATTAATCTGTGCCCAAGCTATATCTTCGCGTATATCTTTTCCCATTGCTCTATTTCCTCCCCTTGTGCTTGCGTGAAAGTAGCTTCAATACCGCTTCCCACGCGGCATTCCCATTGCGCTGCTTAAATAGCGCTTTCACGCAACTGCTCCAGATACATTACCGACGGATAAGTGCGCAGCTCTTCCAAAATGCGATAGCCACGCACTTTGGCAGCCTCCTCTGCTGCGTTCTTTGCTTGTTTATCTTTATTCAGCTCAACCTGCTGTGTCATCCACTGTTTACCAACTTTTGCCAATGGGTCAACCAGATTTCCAAACGATATAGCTCCCGTCGGACAAACTTGCTGACAGGCAGTCAGCACTTCACCATCTAACACACTTCGTCCTTCGCTACGTGCATTGCTCTTGGCGACAGTCAATCTCTGCACACAGAACGTACATTTTTCCATCACACCCTTACCACGCACTGTCACATCCGGATTAAGCTGCTGCTCCATCGGCTCCGGCCACACATTATCAGTAGTCGGATAATCATACCAGTTGAAGTAACGAGCCTTATAAGGACAGTTTGCGTTACAGTAGCGTGAGCCGACGCAGCGGTTATAAACCTGCGAGTTCAGACCATCCGCCGTGTGGTTGGTAGCACCTACAGGGCAAACCGTTTCGCACGGTGCAGACTCACAATGCTGGCATAACATAGGCAAAAACTGCGCCCCCTGATCGGCAAATTCGCGACCATCATTATCCCAATAACGTTCGATGCGTATCCAATGGTGGGAATGTCCATGTGCAAATTTCTCCTTGCCAACCACGGGCAAGTTGTTCTCTGCATAACACGCCACGCTACAGGCGTTGCAACCCGTGCATGCATCCAAGTCTATGCTCATCGCCCATTTGTATTCCCGGTGCGGCCTATCATCCGACGGATGCTGTTGGCGAAAATCAGACCAGTTTTCTAATAAGTTAGTAATGGACACCTTCTACACCTCCTTCGAAAGATTCACTTTATCAGATGACATTCTCACCGCTATTTTTCTGCCCATCTGATTGCCACCGGCAGGGCCTTCATCTTTAACTATGATCACACGCTGCCCAGCTTTGCTGACTTTAACGCGCGTTTCATGCATAGCCAACTCTCCGGTTTCCTTATCAAAAACTGGATCAAGAATTTTGAAGGCATTAACACCGACACCTTTTGCATAACGCCCCATCGCCTCATGACCATAACCTAGCGGCACTGAAATTACATCGGGATGAATACCGGTAAACACATAGACCTGCGCCTTAATAGAGCCACTTTTTGAAGCCACTTCGACAATGTCGCCTTCCACAATACCCAGCTTGGCAGCGGTCTTAGGATGCATCTCCACCCAACTATCCCACACGATCGTAGTTAAAGGATCTGGTGATTCTTGTAGCCAAGGTTCATTGGCATTACGACCATCACGTAAACTGGCGCTCACTGCAGGAATCAGGTGCAACGGATATGCACTATCTTCCACAAACGGGGCTGGCACCACCAAACCATTGGCGGATATATGGCTGGATATATTGACAGGTGAACCCGCCAATTTCACCATACCATGGCTTAGAGCTGCTTCCCAAAATGTATCGTCGTCCGCATTCGCACCACCCAACGCACCCTTGTTCGACACCATTGCATTTCGCAAGTATGAATAAAAATCTTCATAACCCTTGTATTCATCTGGCCTACGTTGTTTGAGCAAGGCAAGCAACATATCACCCATACCAAGTGTGCCGGGGTGCAATTTTTCCATTAACGGTTGCCGAATATTTAGCTGCGCACCTTCGGCAATATATTCGGGCATGACCGTTCCCCAGTCCTCTAGCGCAGAATTCAACGGCAGCACCAAATCGGCCTCTACTGCAGTTTCATCCATGTAATGAGCAAACGCCACCTTGAAAGGCACTTTCTTTAAGCTTTCTTTCAATTTCATGGATGCAGGTGCAGTGAACACTGGATTGGCACCATAGCTAAATAACACTTTAACCTTGTCTTGTAGCATATTATCATTGAGTACCTGTAACGCTTGGCGACTTCCAGCACTCGGCGTCATCTGCGGAAATGGCATACTAAATGACCCTTCTACCGTCTTACCAACGTTGCCTAATACTTGATTCAACAAAGCAATAGCAGCGGCATTCTGCGAACCGTGCGCATAACCTTCGGCAGCGCTACCGGCAATTATTAAGCTAGGACTACGCCCCTTCAGTAACGCTGCAAGCTTGCCTATATGCTCAACAGACACCCCGGTATCTTTGCTTACCCGATCTGTAGTGTATTCCTTTACAACAGCAGCAACATCTCCAGGCACAGACAATCCTGCTGCAGCTAGCGCATTGATCAATCCCAGCGCAAGAATACCTTCGGTACCAGGGCGTATAGCCAACCAACGATCTGCATTCGCACCAGTTAATGTCATTTTGGATTCAACTTGCACTAGCACCCCACGCTCACCATTATCGGCCTTACGGAAGCGAGCATACTGCTGGGAGAAATGTACCGGTGAAATCCACGAACCAAGGAAATCTGCCCCGAAGGAAAGGATAACCTTAGCCTTGTCCAAGCGTAAGCGCGGCATTTCAACACCATAAGCTCTTTTATTAGCTGCACGCATAATTGACGGTGCAACTGCCTCATAAACGTAATGATGACCAGAACCAAGCGCATCTAAATAATTTTTCAATAATACTTTGACATGTCCACTAACACCACCTGTCAGGAAAGCGATATTCTCTGCTCCCACACCGCCAACTTTTTCGTTGATTAACCCCAGTGCTTTTTCCCATGTTATCGCTTCGCCTTTATCACCATTACGCAAAAGCGGCTCGCGGATGCGATCAGGGTTATAATGCGCTTGCACTCCGGCCTGCCCCAATCCGCACATTTTGCCGTTATTAATGGATGATTTTGGATTGCCTTCCAATTTAAGCACGCGACCTTCTCGCACTCGCCCCATAATGCCGCACCCAGCATCACACTGCGCACAAGTCGAGTTAAAGTATGTGCCAATACTAGGAATAATATAGTCCGCCGTCTGAACATAGGAAGTTACAAATTCCTTCCCATCCTCAACTGAAGTATTGCCACATCCGCTTAACGCGACCGTCGCACCACCCCACCCCAGCACCTTCAGAAAAGCTCGCCGATTAAAACTGTTTTCAATCATTGCTGATACCTCTTGGAAATCTTTATCTTGTAAACGCGCCGATTATTTATGACACTGCCAGCAGTCGTTCGGGCCGTGAGTCGTCTTTGTGGATGTTGCATCTACTGGATGATCTTTCTGATGACAGCTTACACACCAACCCATAGAGAGTGGCTTTTGGCGACGTGCGACCGTCATTGTTTTTACATCGCCGTGACAATAACCACAAGCCTCCTGCACCGGTTTGTTTTGCGCGAAAACAAAACGCTGAATGTGACGCTCATGGTTAAAGCGCACGAAATCAGGAAGATCGTGCACCTTTTTCCAAGGTACTGCTTTCTTAGCCTCCCAATATTCGAACAATTTCTTGATACGTGGAGTTTCCCTTACCGACTCAATACTTTGATGGCAACCGATACATTTCTGTAACGGCGGAATACCTGCCACAATGCTACGGCGCGCATAGGTATGACAGTACATGCAATTTATCTGCATACCGCCTTTTGCAGCATCACCAGCGTGACGATCATGGGGAAACTCAATTGGCTGCTCGACTTTAGGACCCAAGTCATCAGCTGTAGTGAGGGGCTGCACCGCATTAGCGGCATAGCTGCTAGCGGAAAAAATCAATCCAACAAGCAGAACGGACAAACGTAAAAAACAATACATCGTAAGTAGCTCCCCCAACAAACAAATTAGACTGCCGACCAGAAAAAACGTCGGCATGCATATCACATTTACAACAGGTAATTTAAAACGGTGCAATATCGCTTAAGTATTTACAACTTAACTGGCACATACCCCCTCCGCAAGGGATAGATGCGATAAAACGACGGCATAATGTCCAGTTTGGAAAATAAAGTCAACAGTGCAAAGTATAGCGCGCTAATTTTTGCACACAAATTTACAAGAAAATTACATATAAACATAGTACTAAATTTTTATATTTATAGTTTTTTGCGTACAGAATAACTTTTACGCATGTCGCACTTCTAACAAAACACAACCCCATCTTCGCTTACGCTGGTATATCTCAAAATCAATCCATCAAACTGGCATCAAGTTCAAATCCAAAGATCGACAGGTATCAATAAATTCAAGCAAAATACACGAAATTATTTAGCCGTAATCGATTTTCGTTGTCCCCGCAGCATTAATACTATCCCCCCAACCACCATTGGTAGACTGAGCCACTGACCCATGCTAATACCAAAACTCATTAAACCAAATATGCCATCATCTGGGTTACGTGTATATTCCACAAGAAAGCGAAAGCTGCCATAGCCAAAAAGGAACAAACCAGATACAGCCCCTACTGGACGCGGCTTGCGCGAATATAGCCACATAAGCGCAAACAGAACCAAACCTTCCAGTATAAATTCATAAAGCTGGGAAGGGTGACGCGGCAGATCATCTACATTAGGAAACACCATCCCCCAAGCCACACCTGTAGGCCGCCCCCATAATTCAGCATTAACAAAGTTGCCAATACGTCCTGCGCCCAACCCAAGCGGCACCAACGGAGCTATAAAGTCCATCAATTGCAGCCAGGGAAGTTTGCGTTGACGAGCAAAAAGCGCCATCGCCACTAATACGCCTAGAAAACCACCATGGAATGACATCCCTCCCTGCCACACCGCGAGAATTTCAAGCGGACGAGATACATAGTAACCAGGGTTGTAAAACAGCACCTCGCCCAACCGCCCACCCAGCACAACACCGAGAATCCCATAAAACAGTAGATCATCCATCATTTTGTCATCCCATCCAGGACGATTGAGTATGCGTATGCGTAATTTCCCCAGCCATAAGAAGAGCATGAAGGCAAGCAAATACATCAATCCGTACCAGTGCACTGCAAGAGGACCAAGATGTATGGCCACAGGATCAAACTGAGGATGGATGAGCATACTGAGCGAATATCTAAATGATGATTTTTAAGATCAATATTATACGTGATTTAGATATCACTCTTAAATTCTGATACGTAGCAAATAGAAGTTGCTACGCTTGAAGCAAGATTTGTCAACTACAAGTTAGAGATATGCGTTATTGTCTACACTGCCTAGTGTCTTACAGTTTGCAAACACAATGGAGTTAGTTAAAATGGCATGGGCAGCAATGTCTAATTATAATTTAATTGTAAGAAAACTTAATTTATGGAGCTTAAGAAAATGAAATCTATCATCGTTAGCATGGTTGCAACAGCAGGCCTAATGGCAGCAGGTAGCGTTTTAGCAACAACCGAGATGCCGGAACTGGCCAAAAAAAGCGGTTGTACTGCTTGCCACAAAATTGATTCGAAATTAGTTGGGCCCGCTTGGATGGATGTTTCCAAGAAGTATAAAGGCGTTAAAGAGTATGCATATTCACCAACTGGCAGTGCTACTGCTGGTGCCAAGAAAATGTCATTGGAAGAGGGTCTGATTATGAAAGTATCTAAGGGTGGTACTGGCAACTGGGGTAGCGTACCAATGACTGCTAACTCTCCTAAAGTAAGCGATGCGGACATCAAGACACTGGTTCATTTCGTACTGGATCTAGCGAAGTAATCAAGGGGTTAATTTCTCTTAGCAGAAATCGGCATTAGCCGATTTCTGCTTTCTGTATGACAATTCAATTAACTACTTAAATAATACTACGTGCACAAGCAAAGCAAACTGTACGACTGGCTTGCGCTGGTATTAATTGATTGACATTTCAGTTGCAATTTTAAACATCTAACAAATTGACACTGATCACTATGCAGCACATATCACGTAAGATTTTGAATATAGTAACATTTTTTAATATTTTGCGCCCCTACTCCACATGATGCGTTGGTACTAGCAGCAATAATTTTTAGGCCTAATTACTTGCCAACCTGCTTGATCTTAGCAGGCCTGAGACTACAAGCATTGATTACTAGTTGGCTACTGTTGTTACCAAATAGTGTTCTTAATTTTATGACTAACCCAATTAGCAAAAAATAATTTACACACGGACGAACGCCTCCCGAAAGTATATGAACTGGTTAGATTATTACATCAGGCCTTGTTCAAAATATGTTCGACTGACAAGAATATGACATACTAAACATAATCCATTCAATAATTTGATTGCCCTCTAAATCTATCATGCCGCATAACCAGCCATTTCTGCTGCTCATCTTGAGCTTCATTGCAATTCTTTCGGCTTGCGGCGAATCAAAAAAAACCGTTAACAGCAGCATGGATGAACTAGTGGTAAAGATTGGTGCCGCTGCTCCACTCACCGGGCCGCAGGCTCATATTGGCAAGGACAATGAAAACGGTACGCGCATGGCAATCGAGGACGCTAATACCAAGGGAGTAATAATTGGCGGACGTAAGGTACGTTTTGAACTAATCAGTGAAGATGACCAAGCGGATCCGAAAACTGCGACTATCGTGGCACAAAAACTGGTAGATGCAAAAGTGAATGGCGTAATCGGCCATCTCAATTCCGGTACCTCTATTCCGGCTTCTAGAATCTATAGCGATAACGGCATCCCCCAGATTTCCCCTTCCGCAACAGCGGTAAGTTACACATCCCAAGGCCTTAAGACCGCCTTCCGCGTGATGTCTAATGACGGGCAACAAGGCAAGGCACTAGGCGAATTCGCAGCAAAGACCTTGAATGCTAAAAAAATTGCAGTTATAGATGATCGCTCTGCCTATGGCCAAGGACTGGCCGACGAATTCATCAAATCTGTACAAGCCAACGGGGTACAAATCGTAGCGCGTGAATACACTACTGACAAAGCGGTAGACTTTACTGCAGTACTTACCTCCATTAAGGGCAAGCACCCCGATTTGTTATTTTTTGGTGGCATGGATCCACAGGGCGTACCGATGGCCAAACAACTCAAAACACTTGGTTTAAATGTTAAGTTTGTCATGGGTGACGGCGGTTACACGCCAAAATTACTGGATCTGGCTGGCGATGCCGCCAACGGAGTTTATGCTTCATTACCCGGCGTGCCACTGGAACAAATGCCCGGCGGCAAAGACTTCTCCCAGCGCTATGAAGCAAAATATAAACAACCCATCCAGCTGTATGCACCCTATTGTTATGATGCGGTGAATGTGATGATCGCCACGATGCAGAAAGCCGCTTCAGCCGATCCAGCGAAATACCTGCCCGAGCTCGCCAAAATTACCCATAGTGGCGTGACAGCGAACATCGCCTTCGATGAAAGAGGCGACCTTAAGGGCGGCGCTGTAACACTGTACCAAGTGCAGCAAGGCAAATGGCAACCGTTACAAACCATGAGCGGAAACACCGCGATATCCGCACATTGATAGGAATTAAATTAAAAAACAAAGCGACACCTTGTGTGTCGTTTTTTGTTTGTGAATAACCTTTGGACACACTACTACAACAAATCGTCAACGGTTTCGTGCAAGGCAGCGTGTATGCCATGGTTGCTTTGGGCTACACCATGGTGTACGGCATTCTTGGTCTTATTAATTTTGCACATGGCGAAGTGGTGATGATAGGGGCAATGGTGGCGATGTCAGTGATCCAGTTACTCATGAATTCTGGCTTGCCGCCGCTGCTAATCTTACTGATCAGCCTGATAATTTCGATTGCGGTATGCATAACGTTAGGTTATGGCATCGAGCGTATTGCCTACCGTCCATTACGTAATGCCCCACGTCTGGCCCCATTAATCACTGCAATTGGCGTATCAATTGTGCTGCAAAATCTGGCGATGATGTTCTGGGGACGCGAATACCATGCTTTTCAGACTTTACTGCCGAATAACTCGCATATGCTGTCAGGCGCAATCATTACGGAAGTGCAAATTTTTATTGTATTAGTAGCGTTGGGAATGATGGGTGGCCTGCTACTATTAATGTATCGCACCCGTCTGGGCCGCGCAATGCGCGCAGTAGCGGAAAATCCCAGCGCTGCCGTTCTAATGGGGGTGAATATCAACGGTGTAATTGCTGTTACGTTCATGCTGGGTTCCGCGCTGGCCGCAGTGGCAGGCATTATGATCAGTGCAAACTACGGCATCGTACACTATTACATGGGTTCCATTCTGGGGCTTAAAGCATTCACTGCCGCTGTATTAGGCGGTATCGGCAACATGCGCGGGGCCATGGTAGGTGGTCTGCTACTGGGGTTAATTGAAAGTTTAGGAGCAGGCTATATTGGTGATCTCAGCGGTGGCTTTCTCGGTAGTCATTATCAAGATGTATTTGCCTTCTTTGTGCTGATTTCCGTGCTGGTCTTTCGTCCATCCGGCTTGTTAGGGGAGCGTGTTGCGGAACGTGCTTAAACATCTGTTATCGATGAATAGACGCAGCGCGTGGCTGGCGTTTGTCGTGCTCGCCATTGTGCTGCTCATATTACCCTTCTTTACCGATGAACTGTTCGGACGCGGTTGGGTACGCATCATCAATTTCACATTGCTATACATCATGCTGGCGTTGGGATTGAACATCGTAGTCGGTTACGCTGGCTTGCTCGACCTTGGTTACATCGCTTTTTTTGCGGTGGGTGCATATTGCTATGCTTTGCTCAGCTCGCCTCAATTGGGCTTACATTTGCCATTTTGGATAGTCCTGCCGCTGGGCGCACTGCTGGCCTGTGTATTCGGCTTGCTACTAGGTGCGCCAACCTTGCGCCTACGCGGTGATTACCTCGCCATCGTCACCTTAGGATTTGGTGAAATAATTCGCATCTTCCTCAATAACCTTAACACACCGATTAACATCACCAATGGCCCACAAGGGATCAGCATGATAGATCCTATCCGTTTTGGTGAATTTTCATTAGGTAACACGCACGAATTGTTTGGCCTCACTTTTCCTTCTGTACATCTGCATTACTATCTCTTCCTGTTCTTCACATTGCTGGTAATTTTTATTTCACTACGCCTGGAAGATTCGCGCATTGGACGTGCCTGGATGGCAATTCGCGAAGACGAAGTGGCAGCGAAAGCAATGGGCATCAATACCCGAAATATCAAACTACTGGCATTTGCCATGGGGGCAACTTTCGGCGGTTTAGCGGGTGGCTTGTTTGCCGGTTTTCAAGGTTTCGTCAGCCCGGAAAGCTTTGGTCTAACTGAATCCATCACAGTGTTATGCATGGTAGTACTAGGTGGTATGGGCAACATCAGCGGCGTGCTGTTAGGCAGCATGCTGCTAGTAGTATTACCCGAAGCTTTACGCCACGGCTCAGGGCCGGCACAACAACTATTGTTTGGCAAAACGCTTATCGACCCGGAAAGCCTGCGCATGTTGTTATTCGGACTGGCGCTGATCACGGTCATGTTATGGCGACCTGCCGGATTGTGGCCCTCAAATCAACGCCGACGCGAACTGGTTGCCGAAAATGATGCAGCTCAGCGTTAATTAGGATATCTGAGCATGGAAACACCCCTTAAATTTGATATCAATTTACTCGAATTGTCCGGTGTAGCCAAACGCTTCGGTGGTCTATCTGTACTAAGCGATATTTCACTGCACATTCGGCGTGGAGAAATTTATGGCTTGATCGGCCCCAATGGGGCGGGTAAAACGACGCTCTTTAACATTTTGACTGGGCTATATCAGGCGGATAATGGGCGTTTTACATTTAATAACACAGAGTATAGCGGCCGCTGCAAACCACATGTGTTAGCGCAAGCAGGCATTGCGCGCACCTTTCAGAACATCCGCTTGTTCGCGAATATGACTGCACTAGAAAATGTCATGGTCGGTCGTCACCTGCGCACCAGTAGCGGCATTTGGGGCGCATTGACCCGCAACGCTAAAGCACGCGTCGAAGAATATGAAATCGTGCAGCATGCACACACCTTACTGAACTATGTAGGCATAGATCGCCCACACCAAACTTTGGCCAAAAATCTATCTTATGGCGAACAACGCAGACTGGAAATTGCCCGTGCGCTGGCTACCGATCCACAATTACTTGCACTAGATGAACCAGCGGCGGGCATGAATGCCACCGAAACTGAAAACCTGAAAGAGTTATTACTATCCATACGCACCCGTGGCATTACAGTGCTGCTCATCGAACATGATGTAAAGTTTATCCTCGGCCTGTGCGACCGCGTAGCCGTTCTTGATTACGGCAAAAAAATTGCCGAGGGCGTACCGGAACAAATTCGATGCGATCCGGCAGTGATCACGGCTTATTTGGGAACAGAACCCATTATTCCCACGCAGGCAGGAATTCAATCATAAAAAATAGATGCTTCATATTGTTAGCATAACAAAACCATGACTTCGTCTACATTAAGCCCATTGTTGCAGGTACGCGATCTAAAAGTAGCTTACGGCGGCATTCAGGCACTAAAAGGCATCGATCTCGAGGTAGCGCCGGGCGAGCTGGTCACACTTATCGGCAGCAATGGTGCCGGTAAAACTACAACGCTTAAGGCGTTAGCTGGCTTGCTACCACCCTCTGCAGGAGAAATACATTACCGCGGCATATCTCTACAAAACCGCGCGGCACATCAGCTTATACAGCAAGGACTAGTATTAGTGCCTGAAGGACGTGGCGTATTCGCACGGCTAACGGTAGAAGAAAATTTGCAGATGGGTGCCTATTGCCGCAACGACAAATCTTCCATTGCGCAGGATATGCAGCATATCTACGAGTTGTTTCCGCGCCTGGCTGAGCGCCATATGCAACTGGCCGGCACGCTGTCCGGCGGAGAACAGCAAATGATGGCCCTGGGGCGCGCGTTAATGAGCCGCCCCAAACTATTGATGTTGGATGAACCCAGCATGGGACTGGCACCGATGATGGTAACCAAAATTTTTGAAACCATCCGCGACATTTCTGCTCAAGGCGTTTCAATTCTGCTGGTTGAGCAGAATGCCAAGCTTGCCCTCGAAGTGGCACAACGCGGTTATGTGATGGAAAGCGGCCTGATTACATTATCCGACAGCGCCGCCAATCTTCTGGGTAGCGCTGTGGTACATCGCGCCTATCTGGGTAGTTAGTATTTGTGTTGGTGCAGCACATTCAAATGTCAGGCGGGGGACTGTAGTGTGCACCAGGGTTTATCTTAAACTCAGTAAATACAGCGTTGGAATACTCGTCCGCCATAGCTAAATCAAGCTTGCGCAAGGTCTGGTAAATTTCACGCACCTTTTCCCGTTTATCTTGAAAATAATAAGACACGCCCAAGTTAAACCACGCACTGGCCTTCTCTGGCTCAATACGCACCGCCTCCTCATACGCCAGACTCGCCAATCCATATTTTTTAAGATTGCCATAGGTAATACCCAAGTTATACCAAGCATCGGCATACTCCGGTTGAAGACGCAGTACTTGCCGATATGCCTCAACTGCCTCCTCGTATTGTTTAAGATTGTCGCAGGATACGCCTTGGGCAAACCAAGCGTTGACATAAAAGCTTACTGAGTTCATAGCTTCTCCTAAATGGTGCAATATAAATTCTTTATTTCGCGCAAAAAAACTGCCTAATTTGCAGTTTAATACGTTTCATTTTTTACCTTTTATAATCCCAATTTTATTTAATGTCTTAATTTGTGAATCACCAAATAACTTTGTAATAGCAGTAAAAACATTGTGGTATAAACAGCCCAAGACGGGATTTTAGCTTGATGTACATTTTATATTATATTTTTATTTGAATTCATCAAAAAATCACCAGCCTTCACCGCAATTGCGCCAAATAAAAACGGCCTTGGAGAAGCTATCCGGCAGTGCAATTGACGCCAAAATATCACTCCACAACAAAAGATTAGACAAAAATAGTCATTTATAAGGAGATCACCATGACACAAATACTTGATGCAATCGTCTGCGCCATTCGCGACCTGTTCCAGTTTAAGGTGCTGTGGATCGTTATCTGGCCGATGTTGGTGGCGGCTTTATTGTGGATGGTTCTGGGCGTGGCCTTCTGGAGTACCTTTTCAGGGTGGATCGCGAGTGGCCTCACTGTTTTAGGCGTCCAAGATTGGCTTAAAGTACTCGAACCACGCTGGATCGCTAACGCTATTCAGACTATAGTGCACCTAATTCTGTTCGTACCTCTCGTGTTTACTACTGCGCTGCTGATCACGGCTTTTTTTGCCACGCCGGCACTGATTCGTTTGGTAGCAGATCGTGATTATCCGCAGCTAAAACGTGAACATGGCGGCAGCAATGTCGGCAACCTGCTGAACGCAGTACTTGCTATTGGCGTATTTATCGCGATCTGGATAATAAGTTTGCCGTTGTGGTTAATCGGCATTGGCGTAATCGTGCCCTTCATCGCGGCTACCTATCTTAATCAGCGTTTGTTTCGCTTCGATGCGGTGGCAGAACACGCTAGTAAAGAGGAGATGAAGAACATGTTTTCCACCTATCAGTCATCCTGGTGGGAGTTGGGATTATTGACCGGATTATTGCAGTTCATACCTATTTTAAACCTGTTTGCACCGGTGATAACGGCCTTGGCCTTCATACATTTTGGCTTAGCTAGGTTGACCAGTTTACGCCAAGTTAGCGTTGCGCGAACACCAGCTTACCTGAATACATGATGGGAAACTTCGGGGAGAAAATCCCATTTTCCCAAAAAATTCTCGCTCAAATCGGTGACACCCCTAAAGATACTATTTCCCCTTAAATATTAATATGTTATTAATTTACTTGTCAAAATTGCCGGACTCTACGGAATTTTTATGAGCATCATAGATTTTTTAATGATCGGTGCAGTAGTCGCCGCAATCAATGCAGTACTCGGATACTGGATCAAATCACGTATTGAAGGCTCCACAAACACAAGTACGACAAAGCACTGGAAAAGGTCAAATCAAAGTGGAAGCGAACCAATATTTTACTTGCCGAGCGTATGGCGGCATTCAAATTATTGCATAAAAAGTTCGTGTTAATTCGTCGTTACTGTGAAGCACGCATCAATTCCGCAAACAGTCTCACCTGATCTATTTTCGAGACGTATTTCTATGCCGTGGTAAAATAATTGCGAAGCTGGCTAGACAGTCGCCGCGTCCACCAGTAAGGGCGGGGAGGAAAGTCCGGGCTCCATAGAGCAAGATGCCGGTTAATGGCCGGACACCGTGAGGTGATGAAAAGTGCCACAGAGAATAGTCTGCCTAAGTTCTGCAAGGAAACGGCGAGGGTGAAACGGCGGGGTAAGAGCCCACCGCGGACGTGGTAACACGGACGGCACGGTAAACTCCATCTGGAGCAAGACCAAATAGGCAGGTAATGACGCGGCTCGCGTCGCTTGCGGGTAGGTCGCTTGAGCGTCAGGTAACGAAACGCCTAGAGGAATGACTGTCCACGACAGAACCCGGCTTATCGGCTAGCTTCACTTAATTTCAATTCATATCCAAGAATAGTCTTCGAGCAACAACGGCTTTAAATATAGGCCCGCATAAAAAATATCACTGCCAAAAAAGCAGGCTCTAACAAGCTGTTGTTTTCATTGGCCTGTAACAAAAGAACCTTCAAATACCTCTTTCAATTCCGCAGGCCTAATTACATCCGCTCTGTCCCTCACAGACCTAACAAGCGTCATAAAAAGCTTTAGCCTTTTTGCGCAATCCATTATTTATTAAAGATATTAATGTAACATCAACTTTTAGCTCTAACTGCTTGTCGCGCAAAGAAAAATCTAATTTTATTACTTGACCCAGGCTACTTTTTTCAATATAGTGAAACATAGTGGGGGAAAGTGGGTTTTTGTGGGTAATCAAGTACAGGGTTGCGATAATGTTTCAGGGAGCAACACAACTCAGTCTGGACAACAAAGGCAGGCTCGCGATACCAGCTCGGCATCGTGATATCTTGCTGGCGCATTTCGCTGGTCAGTTAGTGCTAACTGCTGATGCGGATGGCTGCTTACTTTGTTATCCACAGCCTGAATGGCAGCCGATACGCGACAAACTGCTTAAACTCTCCTCTCTAAATCCGCGCATACGTGCGCTACAGCGTCGCCTGATTGGTTACGCCGAAGATGTCGAAATGGATGCGGCAGGACGCGTGCTCATTTCTCCTGCCTTGCGTAGCTATGCGATGCTGGATAAGCGCGTAATGCTAATTGGCCAAGGCAATAAACTCGAATTATGGGATGAGACAAAATGGACAGCGCAGCAGGAAATAGCGCTGTCGTTCTCCCATGGGGAGCTTCCCCCGGAACTGGAGGGATTCACGTTGTGAGTGGTTGCTTATCTCACACACCCATATTGCTGCATGAAACAGTTTTATTGCACGAAGCCATTGAAGCATTGCAGATTAAACCGAATGGTGTCTACGTGGACGGCACGTTCGGACGAGGTGGGCACAGTCAGCTGATACTGCAAAAATTAGATGCAACGGGTCGTTTAATTGCGTTGGACAAAGATCCTGCGGCAGTAGCTGCAGCACAGACGATTACTGATCCGCGTTTTGTCATGGTGCACAGCGGATTCGCACATCTGACTAAGTTGTTGGACAGACTAGCGGTTAAAGAAATAGATGGGGTATTGCTCGATTTAGGGGTGTCTTCGCCCCAACTGGATGATGAGCAACGCGGCTTCAGCTTCCGTTTCGACGCGCCGCTGGACATGCGTATGGATACCAGCGGCGGACAAACCGCAGCAGAATGGCTGGCCACCGTAAATGAAAGTTTGCTTGGAGAGGTAATACGTGACTATGGCGAGGAACGGTTTGCTACACAGATTGCAAGAGCGCTTGTTACTGCGCGCCAAGAGAAAACTATTTCCACTACGCGTCAGCTCAGCGAGATTGTTGCTCAGACCGTGCGTACCCGTGAGCCCGGGAAAAATCCGGCGACACGTACCTTTCAAGCTATACGGATTTATCTCAACCAGGAACTCGAAGAAATTTCGCGGGTTCTCCCGCAATGTGTGGACTGCCTAAAACCAGGAGGACGTATCGTGGTCATCAGTTTTCATTCGCTGGAAGACCGAATGGTAAAACATTTTCTGCGCAACATGGCACAGGGCGATAAGTTACCGCGTAATTTACCCATACGCGCGGCAGAGATACCAAAAGGAAAACTACGTCTAATTGGCAAAGCAATTCACGCCACCTCGCAAGAAGTGGCAACTAACCCACGAGCACGCAGTGCGGTGATGCGCGTAGCAGAAAGAATGGGCATAGCCGATGACTAGGGTGCATTTATTACTATTACTGATAGTGATCGTTTGCGCGCTGAGTGTTGTGACCTCACAAAACAAGGCGCGCAAATTATTTGCAGAACTACAAAAAGAAAAGGATCGCGCACAGCAAATGGAAGTGGAATGGGGGCAATTACGGCTTGAACAAAGTACTTGGGCGATGCCAGCGCGGGTAGAGAAAATCGCTGTCGACAAGCTGCAAATGCAGCTCCCGAAAAGCCAGCAAATCCAATTTATTCGTGCTGAAGCGCTGAATAAACCTTGAACACAACCATGAATTATCCCAGCAATATGCAGGCCGCAAAGCTTGCGGCATTACCGCCGTGGCGTTCTCGGCTGTTATTTGTCTTATTGCTATTTGGCATGGGTGCATTGATCGTGCGGGCAGTCTATTTGCAAAGCATCAACAATAATTTCTTGCAGCAAAAAGGGAATGCACGTTCCAACCGTGTTGTCGACATTAGTGCGCACCGCGGCATGATTACCGACCGCAATGGAGAGCCGCTCGCTATCAGTACGCCTGTCGAATCGCTTTGGGTTAGCCCACAAGATGTAGAAGCGACACCACAACAAGTCAATCAATTAGCGCGAATCATGGGCATGAATATCACCGAAGTGAAGAATCGTTTATTCGACACTACACGTGATTTCGTCTATCTCCAGCGTCAATTACCACCCGAACAGGCAGAAAAAATCGTAAAGCTGGGTATGCCCGGTGTGTCGCTACGGCGTGAGTACCGCCGCTATTACCCAAGTGGAGACATCACAGCACACCTACTCGGTTTCACTGACGTAGACGATAACGGTCAGGAAGGACTAGAACTGGCACTCCAAAATCAGCTCGGTGGCAAAGTAGGCAGCCAACGCGTAATCAAGGATCGCAAGGGCCATATTGTTGATGACGTCGCCAGCATTCGTGCGCCCAAGCCAGGTAGCAATCTAGCACTAAGTATAGACAGCAAAATCCAATATTTGGCTTACCGAGAAATAAAGCTGGCGGTCGAGCAACATCATGCCAAAGCCGGCTCTATTGTAGTGTTGGATGCTAAAACCGGCGAAGTGTTGGCGCTAGCCAATTGGCCAAGTTACAACCCTAATAATCGTGCCAAGTCCAATCTTCAGGTATTACGCAATCATGCGGTGACCGACTTATTCGAACCGGGTTCCACGCTCAAACCATTCACCGTGGCGGCAGCGCTGGAAACGGGTAATGTGACGCCACAAACCATTATCAATACCGAAAATGGGACAATGCTAGTCGGTAAACACAAGATTCATGACACGCATCCCGAAGAATCCCTCACCGTGGCGCAAGTAATTCAGAAATCCAGTAACGTAGGCGCGGCTAAAATTGCATTATCGTTACCGCCAGAAAAAATCTGGCAAAGCCTCAATGAAAGTGGTTTCGGTATGCAAGCCGGCAGTGGTTTTCCCGGTGAAGCAGCAGGTAAATTACACGATTACAAGAAATGGCGACCCATTGAACAAGCCACCCTTTCTTATGGTCATGGCATTTCCGTCAGCCTGTTACAACTGGCACGTGCCTATACTATCTTTGCAAATAATGGTGAATTAAGACCCGTGTCATGGCTTAAGCTGGATGCACCTGCAAACGGCAAGAAAGTATATTCAAATGCCACCGCGCGCGAAATACTCGCTATGCTGGAACTGGCAGTTCTGCCAGGCGGCACCGCACCGCTGGCACAAATCAATGGCTACCGAGTAGCGGGTAAAACTGGCACTGCGCACAAGCTGGAGGGGGGGCGCTACATCAATCGTTATATTTCTTCTTTTGTTGGATTGGCACCCGCATCTAACCCACGTCTGATCGCAGCAGTGATGATCAACGAGCCTAACAACGGTCAGTATTACGGCGGCCTGGTTGCAGCCCCCGTATTTAGTAATGTGATGGGCGCTACGTTGCGTCTACTCAACGTGCCGAATGATACCCAACTCGGAAATATATTAATGCCGCTACCTGTCGATATTGTAAAGGAGGAAGTGTGAGCTTCCACCCCGATCTCATTACCTCCCTCGGCGTAAAGATCACACGGTTAGTGACGGATAGCCGCGCAGTTACGTCAGGTGATACATTCATGGCCTATCCCGGCAGCAAGGCAGATGGACGTCAGTTCATTAAGCAAGCTATCGCAAATGGTGCCAATGCGGTGATCTGGGAAGCATATGGATTTAGCTGGAACGAAGCATGGCAAATTCCCAATTTGGCAGTCGCCGATCTGCGCCATCATGCCGGAGAGATTGCTGACCATGTTTATGGCGGCCCCTCACAAAAAATGTGGGTAATTGGTATCACCGGCACCAATGGTAAAACATCATGCTGCCACTGGATTACTCAATCATTGTGCGCGCTAGGCAAAAAAACTGCGCTAATCGGAACCTTGGGCAACGGCTTTCCCTCTGCTTTGCAACCCACCTTGAACACCACACCCGATGCCATCCGCCTGCATGAATTATTAGCCGATTATCTCGCACAGGACGCACAGGCAGTAGCAATGGAAGTGTCCTCTCATGCTTTGGAACAGGGGCGGGTGAATGGGGTGCAATTCGATGTAGCGCTGCTTACCAACCTCAGCCGCGACCATCTCGATTATCACGGCGACATGCATAATTATGCGGCGGCCAAACGCCGCTTATTCGATTGGCACCAACTTAAATACGTTGTACTCAATCTGGATGATGCTTTCGGCACCGAAATTGCCGAACAACTACAGGACAAAGGAGTAGAAGTGGTGGGCTACGGTCTAAACGATGCCGCCCTAGCCCTGGCAGAGCGCCTCGGTTTACGCATGGTTTACGGTAGTACATTACGTATGGATAGACAGGGATGCAGCCTGAAAATACATTCCAGCTGGGGCGGTGGTGAGCTGCATAACGCACTGATCGGACGCTTTAATGTTACCAATCTGTTGGGCGTAATGGCGGTGTTGCTGGTGAGCGGCGTAACGTTAAGCAATGCGCTGCTCGCATTATCAAATATCAGCGCGGTGCCCGGACGCATGGAGACTTTTGGTGAGAGCGGTCGCCCCACTGTGGTAGTGGATTATGCACATACCCCGGATGCACTGGAAAAAGTGCTACAGGCCGTACGTGAAGTCGTCGGGCATGAAATAGTCAAGACTGATAAGGGCAAAGTGATTTGTGTGTTCGGCTGTGGTGGCGATCGCGACCGCGGCAAACGCCCAATTATGGGAGCTATCGCTGCCAAATTGGCAGATGTCTCTATTATTACCAGCGACAACCCGCGCAGTGAAGCGCCGCTCGACATTATCGCAGCTATTGTATCCGGCATTACCTCTGAAAGAAGGGAGCCGAACGGCACCTACCAAATCATCGAAGATCGCGCCTCAGCCATCGCACAAGCAGTGCTCGGCGCACATGCAAGGGATATCGTACTGATCGCCGGTAAAGGGCACGAGTCATATCAAGAAATCAAGGGAGTGAAATATCCGTTCAGCGACGCTGAGGTCGCCCAGCGCGCATTGTTGGCTTGGCGCGATGAGGTGCGAGCATGATGCTGCTATCGCAGGCCGCAAAAGTATTGGGCTGCGAGCTTATCGGCCACGATGTATTGTTTACTTCGGTGTCTAGCGATAGTCGAACAATCAATGCAGGCGATCTGTTTGTAGCGTTGCAGGGAGAAAATTACGACGGCACTGCATTTATTGCCAGTGCAACGCAAAGTGGCGCAGTCGCTGCATTGGTAAAAACGACAAGCTATCGAGGCGCTGAGTCACCTTGTCCATTGCTACTGGTCGAAGACACGCGTCTAGCATTAGGTCGTCTGGCAGCTCACTGGCGGATGCAGTTCAAGATCCCCGTAATAGCAGTGACCGGCAGCAACGGCAAGACCACGGTGAAAGAAATGCTGGCAAGCATATTGCGCACGGCAACGGGCGATGATAAGGCAGTGCTAGCAACGCTTGGAAATCTCAATAATGACATTGGTGTGCCACTTACTTTGCTTAAGCTGCAGGCTGTTCATCACTATGCGGTGATCGAGATGGGTATGAACCATCAGGGAGAAATTGAATATCTGACCCAGTTAGCAAGGCCAGATGTTGCCATTGTCAACAACGCGGGCAGCGCACACTTGGCCGGACTGGGTTCGGTGAACGCAGTGGCACGCGCTAAAGGAGAAATTTTCACAGGGTTGCCGCCTCAAGGCATTGCGGTCATTAATACCGATGATGCTTATGCGCCACTATGGCGCGAGCTAGCAGACGGTCATACGATGATTGAATTCGGTCTGGAAAAAAATGGGGCGGTGCATGCACAATGGCAAGTAAGGGATTATGGCGCACATATCGAAGTGAATACGCCGCAGGGTAGCTTCAGTGCTCAGTTGCAAGTACCGGGAGGGCATAACGTACGCAACGCGCTGGCCGCTACTGCGGCAGCGCTGGCCTTGCATGTGCCCTTGCCAACAATTGCAGCAGGGCTGGAACGATTTTCTGGCGTGGCCGCTCGTTTGCAGCGTAAAACTGCCCTGCATGGTGCGATGCTGATAGATGACAGCTATAACGCCAATCCTGCCTCACTACACGCCGCGCTTGAAGTATTGGCGCAGAGCACCGGTAAAAAGATTTTGGTCCTGGGCGACATGGGAGAGTTAGGAGAAGACGCCGTACGCCTACATAGCAAAATTGGCGCAGAGGCCCGCCGTTTTCGGGTGAACCAGTTATTGGCGCTGGGCACATTGACGCCTCATGCAGTACATGAATTTGGCACAGGCGCTCGTCACTTTGAACGCATTGAAGATTTATTCGCCGTGCTGGATAAAAATTTAGATAGCGAGAGCACGGTACTCGTGAAGGGCTCGCGCTTCATGCGCATGGAGCGAGTAGTGCAGCACTGCACTGGAACAAACACGGTAAAAACGGAAAGAAACAAGGAAGAATCCCTGCAAAAGCTTCACCCCCCTTCCTTAACCCTTACCTCTTAACTGCCCGGACGAAAGAAACAAAAATGTTACTTAAATTCGCGCAATGGTTATCACAATATGTCAGTGTATTCAGCGTATTCAATTACATCACACTACGCGCCGTGCTGGCTGCAATAACTGCGTTGTCTATTTCTTTTCTGGTTGGACCGATGATGATACGCAAGCTAACTGCCTATAAGATAGGCCAAGCGGTGCGAGATGACGGTCCCCAGACACATCTGATAAAAGCGGGCACGCCAACCATGGGGGGCGCATTAATTCTCACCTCGATCGCCATCACCACATTATTGTGGGCCGATCTGAACAACAGATATGTATGGGTGGTATTACTCACCACCTTAGGTTTCGGCGCGATCGGCTGGGTCGATGACTATCGCAAAGTCGTTCATCGCAACCCTAAGGGATTATCTGCCAAAGCCAAGATGTTGTGGCAATCCATCATTGCAGTAATCGTGGCGGCGTACTTGTGGCAACACGCCAGCCTGCCTGCGCATACTGAACTGATCGTGCCCTTCTTCAAGCATCTGGTATTTCCGCTGGCGGCATTCACATTCATTCTGCTGGCCAGTCTGGTTATCGTTGGCACCAGTAACGCAGTCAATTTGACCGATGGTCTGGACGGCTTGGCGATCATGCCTACGGTGATGATAAGCAGTGCGCTGGCGATCTTCGCTTATGTGGCGGGCCATGCAGTATTCGCCAAATATCTTGGTATGCCGCATGTCCCGGGTGCGAGCGAGTTGGCGGTGTTCTGTGGCGCAATTGCGGGCGCGGGGTTAGCTTTCTTGTGGTTTAACGCTTATCCGGCTGAGGTGTTCATGGGCGATGTCGGTGCGCTGGCACTGGGCGCTGCACTCGGCACAGTAGCGGTGATCGTGCGCCAGGAAATTGTCCTGCTTATCATGGGCGGAGTATTCGTACTGGAAACATTGTCGGTGGTCATCCAGGTGGCTTCTTTCAAGCTTACTGGCAAGCGTATCTTTCGCATGGCACCGCTCCATCATCATTATGAATTAAAGGGCTGGAAAGAGAATCAAGTGGTTGTTCGGTTTTGGATTATTTCAATGATGTTGGTATTAATCGGATTGACTACACTGAAATTACGATGATGCCATTAACAAATAAATTAGTACTGGTGCTGGGTCTCGGCGAGACCGGATTATCGCTTGTGCGCTGGCTTAGTGCGCAAGGTGCGCGGGTGCGCGCTGCCGACAGTCGTGATCTCCCCCCATATCTGGATACATTACGAACACAATTGCCTGAGACAGAGCTGCACTGCGGTGTATTTCGCAGCGAATTGCTCAACGGTATCGATTTGATCGCCATTAGTCCAGGTATGCCATTGAGCAATCCATTGGTAGTACAGGCAGTGACACGTGGTATTCCCGTCATGGGCGATATTGAATTATTTGCTCAATCATTGCCACAAGATCGATGCCCGAAAATTATTGCCATCACCGGTGCCAATGGTAAATCCACGGTAACCAGCATGGTCGGTGCAATGTGCCGTGCCGCAGGTTTGGATACGGAAGTGGCTGGCAATATTTCGCCCGCAGTGCTGGATGTGCTATTACAACGCCAAGGACTGCAACCGGATGTTTGGGTGCTTGAACTTTCCAGCTTTCAATTAGAAACCACATCCTCGCTCAGTGCGGATGCTGCAACAGTACTCAACATCAGCGAAGACCATCTCGATCGTTATTCCGACATAAACGAATATATAGCCGCCAAGGCGCGCATCTTCCGTAACAATGGCCAGAAAAGCGTGCAAGTGCTCAATCGCGATGACGAAAATAGTACTGGCATGGCGTTATCAGGGCGTATACAAAATTCATTTGGTTTGAATACACCACCTCCCACCGATAATGACTGGGGTATAGACAGCAGCAACGAGGGTGTATGGTTAATGCATGGTCAACGACGTGTGATGAATGCCAACGAGTTGCAAGTGGCGGGGCTACATAATGTAGCGAATGCACTGGCTGCTCTGGCCTTGTGCCATGGCATCGGTTTGCCGCTGACACCGTTACTGAATGCATTACGAGCGTTCGAAGGTTTGCCTCATCGCGTGCAGCCCATCGCAGAAATCAACGACATCGTTTATTACGACGACTCCAAAGGAACGAATGTCGGCGCTACCATAGCGGCGCTACAGGGTTTAAGTCGGCCTACCGTATTAATTGCCGGTGGAGAGGGCAAAGGACAGGATTTTGCACCGCTCTCCGCGGTAGTGATGCAGTATGCGCGTGCAGTAGTGCTTATCGGACGCGATGCTGACAAAATTGCAGTGACGCTACAAAGTTGCGGTGTGCCTGTGGTTCATGCACAGACCATGATCGATGCAGTACTTCAGAGTGCCGCTCTGGCACAACCAGGCGACGCAGTCCTGCTATCGCCAGCCTGCGCCAGCTTTGACATGTTCCGTAATTACAGCCATCGTGCAGAAGTATTTGTCGCCGCAGTGCATGCTTTGCGGGGGGATGCGTCATGCTTGCCGCAAGCCTGACCAGCCGCCACCCTGCATTAGTGGAATACGACGAGATATTGTCGTGGATAACCATCGCATTGCTGGCGTTCGGGCTAGTAATGGTGTATTCGGCTTCTATTGCCACTGCCGAAGCGAGTAAGTTCACTGACTTTCAGCCTACCTATTATTTGATACGGCATGGCCTGTATATTCTCGTAGGTATCGTGCTCGGATTAATGGCGTTCCAAGTGTCGCTAGACAATTGGCAGAAGCTGGCGCCCTACCTGTTTTTGCTTGGCGTAGCACTACTCATTCTAGTACTTCTTCCCGGCATCGGACGCGCAGTGAACGGCAGCCGCCGCTGGCTTTCACTGTTCGTCATTAATCTCCAACCCTCTGAGCTCATAAAATTATTTGCCGTACTGTATGCCGCCGATTACACCGTGCGCAAAGGCTTAGTCAAAAATCACTGGGGTCAAGCATTTCTGCCAATGTTCGCGGTGATGGCACTGGTCGGAGGCCTGTTATTACTCGAGCCGGATATGGGTTCTTTCGTGGTGATTTGTATTGTCGCGATCTCTATTCTGTTTCTTGGCGGTTTTAATATCAAAGTGTTCGCCGGATTGGTGGTTGCCCTGCCTATCGCATTTGCAGCTCTGATTTTTTCATCACCCTATCGCATGCAGCGCGTGGTCGGTTTTATGGATCCATGGTCTGACCCTTACGGCAAAGGTTACCAGTTAAGCCATGCGCTGATCGCGTTTGGTCGCGGCGAATGGTTCGGAGTGGGATTGGGCGGCAGTTTACAAAAATTATTTTACTTACCAGAAGCCCATACCGATTTTTTACTCGCAGTCATTGCTGAAGAACTGGGCTTCGTTGGTGTATGCATAGTGATCCTGTTATTTGCTGGGCTGATTATTCGCGCTTTTGCCATTGGCCGCCAAGCCGCCAATCTTGATCGTCAGTTTGCCGCCTTGGTGGCACAGGGTATTGCCGTGTGGCTGGGCGTGCAAGCAATGATCAATATTGGCGTAAACACGGGCGTATTGCCCACCAAGGGATTAACTCTACCCTTTCTTAGTTTTGGAGGTAGCAGCGTAGTAGTGAGTTGCATTGCGGCAGCGCTGCTACTGCGCATCGATTGGGAAAACAGACGAATATTGAGAGGTCTGCCAATATGACTCGTAAAATCTTGATCATGGCGGGCGGAACGGGTGGTCATATCTTCCCAGCTTTGGCTGTGGCTGATTACCTACGCTCAAAAGACTGGTGCATTATTTGGCTGGGCGCGCCCGGAAGCATGGAGGCACAGTTGATACCCCAACATGGCTATGAAATGGCTAGTGTGCGTTTCTCCGGCCTGCGCGGAAAGGGGCTGTTACGCAAATTGATGCTCCCACTAAATCTGCTGCTGGCATTGGGGCAGAGCAGTGCGGCATTGTTTCGTCATCGTCCCGACGTGGTGCTGGGCATGGGAGGTTACATCACCTTTCCTGGCGGTATCATGGCTGCATTGATGCGCCGTCCGTTGTTAATTCACGAACAAAACTCTATTGCCGGGCTGAGCAACAAAGTTCTGGCGCGATTAGCCGCAAGAGTGTTAAGCGGTTTTCCGCACGTACTGCCAGCGGCTGAATGGTGTGGCAATCCAGTACGCGACAGTATCACCCAACTACCCGAGCCACACCTACGCTACGCCGCACGCAGCGGAGTACTTAATCTATTAGTGCTGGGCGGTAGTTTGGGTGCAAAAGCAGTCAATGAATGTGTGCCACAGGCATTGGCATTATTGCCACAGGCTACACGCCACAATGTGTTACACCAAACTGGCAAGCAGCATTTGGAAACGGTGCGTACCGCCTATCAGCTGGCGGCAGTAAACGCCGAGTCTCAAGCATTTTTAGATGATATGGCGCAGCACTATGCCTGGGCGGACGTTGTAATTTGTCGTGCTGGAGCATTGACTATCGCCGAACTGGCCGCAGCTGGCGTGGCCAGCATACTGGTGCCATTCCCCTTCGCGGTGGATGACCATCAGACCAGCAATGCACGCTTTCTCAGTGAACAAGGCGCGGCCACCCTACTACCACAGACCGAATTGAAACCACAACCCTTGGCAAATTTATTACAGAAAATAACCCGTGAACATGCGCTGAACATGGCGCAAAGTGCACGCAAACTGGCCAAACCGGAAGCAACACAATGTGTTGCACAGGTATGTATGGAGTTGGCGAGATGAAGCATAAAGTTAAACACATCCACTTCGTTGGCATCGGCGGCTCCGGCATGAGCGGAATCGCAGAAGTCTTACTCAATTTGGGTTATCAGGTGAGTGGCTCTGATCTGGCTGACAATGCAATCACACAGCGTCTGAAACAACTCGGCGCGACGTTGTATCTAGGACATGCCAGTAATCATTCGGCAAATGCCAATGCAGTGGTGGTGTCTTCCGCAGTAACCCCAGACAACCCAGAGATCGTGGCCGCACGTGCGCACAATATTCCAGTGGTGCCGCGCGCAATGATGCTGGCAGAATTGATGCGCTTACGCCAAGGAATCGCCGTGGCCGGCACACATGGTAAGACCACCACTACCAGCCTGACCGCGAGCGTGTTAGCTAAAGGGGGTTTTGACCCAACCTTTGTCATCGGCGGAAAGCTTAACAGTAGCGGCACCAACGCCAAGCTGGGAACGGGCGAGTTTATCGTAGTAGAAGCCGATGAATCGGATGCTTCATTTTTGTACCTGCAACCCATCCTGGCTGTGATTACCAACATAGATGCTGATCACATGGAAACCTACGAGCATGATTTCTCAAAACTGAAGCAGGCATTCGTGGATTTCGTCGAACATTTGCCATTCTATGGCATGGTCATGGTGTGCGTGGATGATGCCAACATACGCGACATCCTGCCCAGTATTAGCAAGCCCGTTACCACTTACGGTTTTGCCGAAAGCGCGCAGATCCGTGCAGTGAATGTACGCCACCAAGATGGCAAGATGCGATTTACCGCGCTTTGCCGACAAAACGGGCAGCCACGTGATCTGGATATCATACTCAATCTGCCCGGGCAGCATAACGTACAAAATGCGCTGGCAGCAATCGCCGTGGGGCTGGAAGTCGGCGTAGCAGATGATGCCATCGTTAGCGCACTAGGTGAATTCGAGGGCGTTGGTCGGCGTTTTCAACGCTACGGCGAAATTCCACTAGCCAACAGTGGCACCTTTACCCTGATCGATGATTATGGCCATCATCCCATCGAAATACTGGCGACAATTAATGCTGTGCGCGGGGCATTTCCAGGACGGCGTTTATTAGTGGCATTTCAGCCCCATCGCTACACGCGTACGCGTGATTTATTTGAAGATTTCGTCAAGGTATTAAACGGAGTAGATGTGCTGCTGCTAGCCGAAGTATATGCCGCAGGTGAGACACCCATCGTAGCAGCAGACGGGCGAGCCCTAACACACGCGTTACGTGTGGCCGGGCAAAACAAAGTGCTGTTCGTGGAACAAATTCAAGATATGCCGCGGGCTATTCTGGATAGGGCACAAGCCGGTGATGTGGTCGTAACCATGGGAGCAGGTTCGATCGGTGGTGTAGCGAGCATGCTAAAAAATATAGCCACAAATATTGGCCTATCTCCTAAATGAACATGATCGAACCAACCCAATTTGTTACAGAAGCGTTGCGCGGAACGTTACGCAGTAACGTCGCTATGAGCCGCCACACTAGTTGGCGTGCTGGTGGCTATGCTGAACGAGTCTACCAACCCGCTGATCTGGCCGACTTGATCGTTTTTCTGCGTACCTTACCAGCAGATGAACCGGTAGTCGCGGTGGGATTAGGTAGCAACTTATTGGTACGTGATGGCGGTCTACGCGGCACGGTGCTGCTATTACATGCGGCGCTCACAGAAATGCGTATCGAAGCAGATGGATCGATCTATGTGCAGGCTGGTGTATCTGGTGCCAAGCTAGCCCGCTTCGCTGCGAAGCATAACCTAAAAGGTGCGGAATTTTTCGCCGGAATACCCGGCACACTAGGTGGAATGTTGGCAATGAACGCTGGCTGCTACGGTAGTGAAATCTGGAATGTGGTAGCAAATGTACAGACGCTAATGCGTAGCGGGAAACTATTGGAACGTAAACCAGATGATTATGAAATTGGCTATCGGCATGTTGTGTTGCGAAATAAGGATAAATATCTTGAACAAGACGACGCTTGCATCGCTAATTTCTCGCCTTTTCTCCAAAAGGAATTTTTCGTCGGTGCGAGACTGCGCTTGCCAGCCGGTGACGGCGACATCGCTCGCCGCGAAATTAAGTCGCTGCTATCCAAGCGCATTGCCTCTCAGCCCTTAAGTTTACCCAATGCCGGATCAGTGTTCCGCAATCCACCAAGTGATTATGCGGCACGTCTGATTGAGCAATGCGGGTTAAAAGGCTTGCAGATCGGCGGCGCACGCGTATCAGAAAAACATGGCAACTTTATCGTAAACGTGGGCGGAGCCACAGCGACAGACATTGAAAATCTGATTAACGAAGTACAAATAAATGTGCAGCATAAAACCGGAATTCATCTGCATCCGGAAGTGCGAATCATAGGCGAGTACAGAAGCATTCATGAATAACCAATACCTTTCCCCAAACTCTCTGTCCTCCACACAGCATGGAAAAGTTGCGGTCTTGTGTGGCGGGCGCTCCGCCGAACGCGAAATCTCGCTCAAAAGTGGTGCCGCAGTACTGACTGCGCTACTAAAAAGTGGGGTTGATGCCGAAGCATTTGATCCTGCCGAACAAGATTTACATAAACTGCTGGAGGGTGGTTTTCAACGCGCCTTCATTGCGCTACACGGACGCTTGGGCGAAGACGGCACAATGCAAGGTGCACTGGAGTTAATGAACATCCCTTATACCGGTAGCGGAGTATTGGCTTCAGCGCTAGCCATGGACAAGTGGCGCAGCAAATTGGTGTGGCAGGCTGCAGGACTGCCTATTCCGGCTTATGAAATGCTCGATGCAGCCAGCGATTTGGTTGTAATAGTGAAACAACTAGGCTTACCGCTATTCATCAAGCCAGCCAATGAAGGCTCCAGTGTAGGCATCAATAAAGTGAAACAGGCCAGTGAACTGCAAGCTGCATATGCAGAAGCGGCAAAACACGACAAGCTGGTAATTGCGGAGACATTCATTAGCGGGGGTGAATACACGGTCGCTATCCTTGGTGAGCATGCACTGCCTGTAATCAAGATAGAACCAGCGAATGAATTTTATGACTATGAAGCAAAGTATTTACGCAACGATACACGCTATCTATGCCCCGCAGGTTTGTCGCAAGAAAAAGAAGCTGAGATGCAACGCCTGGCACTACAAGGCTTTGCCCTGATAGGAGGCGCGGGCTGGGGACGAGTGGATTTTTTGATGGATGAGGCTGGACAACCTTATTTGCTGGAAATCAATACCGTACCCGGCATGACCGACCATAGCTTGGTGCCGATGGCGGCACGTCAAGCCGGAATGAATTTCGAGCAACTGGTATTGACCATACTGGAGTTGACCCATGTGGGATAAACCGGAGTCACTAAACATGCTTTCCAACACGCTGTTCGGCATTTGCTTCGTACTGATTTTATATGGCGCGTTGCACTATGCATTGCATTTGCCAGTATTTGCGCTACGCAGCGTATCTATTAGCACAGCACCGCACCAAGTGGTTCCCGCTCACATTGAGGCTATGGTGCGCAATGAATTGCACGGTAATTTTTTCACTATAGATTTAGAACAAACACGACGGGCTTTTGAGAACATCCCCTGGGTGCGTAAAGTAAGTATGCGGCGCCATTTCCCATGGGGGCTGGAAATTAATTTGGAAGAGCATGTAGCGCTGGCGCATTGGAACGAGGCAGGGTTGGTGAGTACCCACGGCGAAGTGTTCTCGGCTGAGACAGACACGCTATTGCCCAAATTCATCGGGCAACCCGATAGCGCAGCCGAAGTAACCGAGATGTATGCCGCATTTACTGAACAGCTTGCCCCGCTTAAACAGGAAATTACAGAAATCAGCCTGTCTCCACGCCGTTCATGGCGGTTGCGCCTGAACAACGGCATGCTGCTGGAATTGGGGCGCGAACAATCCAAGCAGCGCTTAGCGCGTTTTGTAGCGGTCTATCCGTACAGCATAATGCCGATGCAACAAAATTACGAATTTGTTCACGCGGAAAAAACTCCGCATAAAAATGGACTACCACGCAGAACAGAATATGTGGATTTACGTTATCGCAATGGCTTCGCCGCTTACCTGTCGAGTACAGCAAACGGTCTGGGCGTGAACGAGAAAAAAAATGGTGTAGGACGAAGCTAAAAATGCCACAAATAATTTTTCTCATGATGAAACACCTATTTCAGTACAGACATCGTTCATACAACGCAAAAAAAGTTTAGGCAGTGGAGAAATGCAATGAGTAATAGCAGGGAAAACAAGAATTTGATCATAGGGCTGGATATTGGTACTTCCAAGATTGTCACTATCGTCGCCGAGGTCAAATCAGAAGGAACGATGGAAGTCATTGGCGTAGGAATGTATGAGTCCTCCGGCATGAAGAAGGGAATGGTCGTCAATATTGATGCAACAGTGGCGGCAATTCAACGAGCACTGGGTGATGCCGAACTAATGGCTGATTGCAAGATTCGTGAAGTTTACACGGGCATCGCGGGCAGCCATATTAAAAGTTCCAATGCCAATGGAATGGTCAAGATTAAAGATCGAGAAGTTGCGCAGGCTGATATCGACCGAGCAGTTGAAACCGCGAGCTCGTTAAGCTTGCCTGGTGACCAGCAAATATTACACATTCTGGAACAAGAATTCAGCATCGATGGGCAAGGGAATATCAAAAAGCCGCTGGGTATGAGCGGTATGCGCCTTGAGGTTGAGGTACATATCGTTACGGGTGCGGTCGCAGCGGCACAGAACATCATGAAGTGCGTACACCGCTGCGGGCTGGAGGTGCGAGAAATGATCCTGCAACCTTTAGCATCCAGCAAAGCGGTTCTGTCGGACGATGAGAGAGATTTAGGCGTTTGCTTAGTGGACATTGGCGGCGGTACGACCGATGTGGCGATTTTTACGGGTGGCGCGATTCGCCATACCGCCGTCATTCCGATTGCAGGTGACCAGATTACGAATGATGTCGCAATGGCTTTGCGCACTCCGACTACCGATGCGGAAGACATCAAAATTAAATATGGCTGCGCTCTGCGCCAGCTCGCTGACGATGGCCCGATCGGCGTCCCTGGAGTGGGTGAACGAGGTATCCGTATGTTGTCGCGGCAAACCTTAGCAGAGGTCATTGAGCCACGCGTAGAGGAGCTGTATATGCTGGTGCAAGCTGAATTACGCCGCAGTGGATTCGAAAATTTACTGTCCTCGGGCATCGTCATTACTGGCGGCAGCAGCGCAATGCAAGGCATGGTCGAACTGGGTGAGGAAATATTCCATATGCCGGTGCGTCTAGGACTACCGCGCTATATAGGAGGACTATCTGATGTGGTGAAAACACCCCGTTTTTCCACCGGTGTTGGCTTGCTACTCTATGGCTTGGAGCAGCACCAACACAATCAGACTGCGCGTCAACGTTTGAATTCTTTCAGCGAAATACTGGAGAGTATGAAAGCATGGTTCAAAGGAAATTTTTAATGGAATAATTTCTAGCTAAACATAATCAAGTGAATTATTAAGCATTTAAATTTATATCGTAAACAATAAGGAGAAAACAATGTTTGAACTCGAAAATGTACAACTTCAAGACGCAGTAATTAAGGTTATCGGCGTAGGCGGCTGCGGCGGTAATGCAGTAGATCACATGATTCAAAAAGGCGTGCAGGGTGTAGAGTTCATCGTTATTAATACTGATGCCCAAGCACTCAATCGCAACAAAGCCCGCACCCAATTACAAATTGGTGCCACGATTACCAAGGGGTTAGGTGCAGGGGCCATTCCAGATGTTGGACGAGCCGCTGCTGAGGAGGATCGTGAGCGCATTGCTGATTTGATCCAGGGTGCCAATATGATATTTATTACCGCAGGAATGGGGGGCGGCACGGGCACCGGCGCGGCACCCGTAGTAGCCCAGATAGCCAAGGAAATGGATATTCTCACCGTGGCCGTGGTGACCAAGCCCTTTCTTCACGAAGGCAAACGCATGCGTTTGGCACAAGCGGGCATCGAAGCATTGTGCGAGTCTGTGGACTCGCTCATCATCGTGCCAAATGAAAAGCTAATGACTGTGCTGGGCGAAGATACGAGCTTACTGGATGCATTCAGTGCCTCCAATAGTGTGTTGCAGGGCGCAGTAGCGGGCATTGCCGAGGTAATTAATGTACCTGGCCTGATGAATGTGGACTTTGCCGATGTGCGCACCCTTATGTCTGAAAACGGGATGGCAATGATGGGATCGGCTACAGCTTCAGGATCAGATCGCGCTAAAGTTGCGGCAGAACGCGCCATGTCTAGTCCTTTGTTAGAGGACGTTAATTTGGCAGGCGCGCGCGGTGTACTGATAAATATCAGCTCCAGTAGCAAACTTACCCTGAGAGAATTCAGAGAAATTACCAACAGCGTACAATTTGCCATTGAAGAAGCCACGGTAATAGTTGGCTCTGTCTTCGATGAAAGCATGGGTGACGAACTACGAGTAACCATTGTAGCAACTGGCCTGGGTTCGCCACTAGAACGCAAGCAAACCAAACCGGAACTTGTTTATGGACTACGCACAGGTACGCATAACGAACCAATCTTCGCGGGCAATTATAAAGAACTTGAAATGCCAGCGGTAATACGTAATGGCCGTCACCGCGAGGCAGTCGAGGCGATGAAGCAATCTGGCGTTGATACACTGGATATTCCATCGTTTCTGCGCAAGCAAGCAGATTAATACTGTTCCAGGAGTGCGAATATCCTTTCTTTAATTTGGGCATTATGATCAATAGACGCAAAAGCAGAATAATGAGTTGGAGATTTGCTTCAAAAAATGGGAAATCACTTTATGGTCATTTCCCTGCGTTTGATTGATCTACATATCGGATTGACAGACTGCAAGATGAACGCAATCTATTTAAAAGTTCTTGTATAACATCGGTATAAACCGGTGCCAGAATGAACTATGTTAAAATTTAAAATTATTTATAAACCTTTTAAAGCAACATGGTTAACCAACGCACATTAAAAAATTCGGTGCAAGCTACTGGGGTAGGGCTGCATACGGGTGAGCGAGTTAATCTTACCTTGTCCCCTGCACCTGCAAACAGCGGCATCGTATTCCGCCGGGTGGATGTTGTGCCAATGGTGGTGATACGCGCTGAAGCCCATGTGGTGCAAGACACCCGCTTGTCCACCTGCCTGGAAGTAAACGGCATGCGTATAGCCACTATAGAACACCTGATGTCCGCTTTTGCCGGACTTGGCGTGGACAATGCTTTTGTTGATTTGACTAGCGCAGAAGTACCCATTATGGATGGAAGCGCTGGGACATTTATTTTTCTTTTGCAATCTGCAGGCATCATCGAACAATCTGCGGCAAAGAAATTCATCCGTATAAAAAAAATGATAGAGATCAAGGATGGTGATAAATGGGTGCGCTTCGAGCCATTCAACGGCTATAAACTTAACTTTACTATTAATTTTTCCCATCCTGTATTTGCCTCTACCAAACAGCATGTAACAGTAGATCTGGGAGAACACTCTTACATCAAAGAAGTAAGCCGCGCACGCACCTTTGGATTCATGCATGACGTTGAAAATATGCGAGCTCAAGGATTAGCACTGGGTGGCAATTTGGACAACGCCATCGTGATGGATGAATATCGAGTCATCAACCCAGATGGGTTGCGCTTTGAAGACGAGTTCGTCAAGCACAAAATTCTGGATGCCATTGGTGATCTATATTTGCTCGGGCACCCGTTGATCGGTGCTTTCTCTGGTTATAAATCCGGCCATGCCCTGAACAATGCCCTGTTACGGAGCTTGCTTGCTGATGAACAGGCGTGGGAGTTCGTGACTTTCAACAAGACTGAAGAAGCACCAGCATTCCTGCGCTTACAATTACAGACTGTCTGATTTTTCATCAGCCCCCTCAATTCATCACCGACAAGCGAAGTAAGAATTAGCGAAAGTTAAATTCACCGAATCAACTGTAAAGGATAAATACTTTGCTGATTTTGCGTCTACTACTCGTCTTGGCCGCTCTTTTCATTGTATTTTCTGGTGGAGCATACATAATTACCCGCAATCGCCGCTATCTAAATCTAGCTTGGCAGATAGTACGCTTCGTGATTTTCATGCTGTTGATATTTGTTGTGTTGTTTTTATTGGAGCGCTATATTTTGATAGGTTGGGGCATTTTTGTTTAAGATTAACGGTCCATGAACAACCATAAAAATTTCATATTTATTTTTAATTAGCAATAAATAATTAAATCGACATTCTGAGATGAGGGTTGCGCAATCTGAAGCGCATCCAGCCTAGTATCGAACAAATATATTTTCTGATGAGAGGAGCTTAAGCGCATCTCTAGCGCAAAATAAACCCACGCTCAACATAAAAGATCAAGAGTTACACAACTCAATGTATTGAGCTTCCAGAATCTTTATCAATATGTTGCATAAACTTTGCAGCAGCTTTAAGCACATCGTCGAGAGGCAGAATAAATGTTAGTTCAACCTCACCCATAAATACCCGTAAAGCGCATTCAGCAGCAGTTCGGCCAACCGCTAATTCAATATGCTGTGCGGGAAGTGCATTTTTTGGGCCAGACCAAGTTTGTACTTTTAAATCCGGTTCTTTTGCCCATTTTGAAGCAAGTCCAAGAACTGGGTACATAAGAGCATTCAATCCTTCTGGATTAATAATGAATTCCGTTTCAGCACCATTAGTATCTGTTAGTGCAAGACAAATTACATTGTTTGAATCGGTAGGGTATGTACGAACTGAAGCTATTGGTCTTAATTGTTTTTCGTTTGACATTTTTTTCTTACGGTAGGAGTAGTGATTGATATTTTACACATTTAGTTGCATAACACCTCACTTAGAGACGCAACCGCGACAAAGTATCACCAAGAGAGAAATACACTGACCAGAATTAGACTAGTCATAATAATTCATATAAATATTATATTGTTTCTGTATCAGGCATGCAATGCTTGATTGTGAGAAATACTTGCGTGCCGAATATCTTTTAGATACACTTAACTATTAGGCAACAATGGTTATTTTAAATAATAATTTAAGGAGTAATGTCATGGAAGTATTCGTTCCCATAATAATTTTCGGCATAGGCATTATTATCGCCACAACCTTGGCTGGCTTAGGTATTGAGCGGGTTATAGAGAGTCAAAAAAGTAATAAGTAAATATTACTTAGTTTCTATTACAAATTCTAAAAACGATAGCAATCGTTATCCTGTTATTCGCTTAAGCACGGCCATATATGGCCGTGCTTTCGTTATTGAAGCATCACACTGACATTTCCCATGCGTTTAAACAACACTAAGTTTCCCCACTTAATTAAGTTCTTGTTAGTTTCCACAATTTCTTTTTTTTTCGGTGCAATGCATGGCATGTTGCAAGTGGTTCCATCCATACGAGCCTGGCTGGATTCTATCGGCAGCCCTTACGGGGGACCTGGGCACATGATAGATCCTTTGGCACATGCACACATAAACTTAATTGGAGGACTAGTAATACTGGCAATGGGAACCATGTATTATTTGTTACCCATTATTAGCGGAAAGGCAATTTACTCTTTGCGTTTGATAAACCATTCGTTTTGGTGGACAACTATCGGGGTGTTTTATTTTTACGTTACACAAGTAGTTTTTGGCATTCTGGAAGGAAATTTATTACTAGACAATAACCTGCAAGGAATGGCACAAGTACACCGCTTTTATGGACCCATCGTAGCCAGCTCAGGAATGGTCATGGCGACAGGTTTTTGCATCTATCTTGCTAACGTCTTACTCACCCTTAAAAATAAAGACCAGAATCTTTAGAAGCTTTTATTCCTAAGGCGACAAATTCAACGGAAAACGTAGGACTCCTTCAGCACCGTTGCGTTTTATTTGTACCTGTAACACGGATCGAGTGCCTGGAGCAACTTTCGCCGCTCTGCGATAGACACCCACCTCCCCATCTTGTATTGCCTGTATCCATTGGTCTTGATCATCAGTGCGCACCGAAACCATAATGTCATGAACCGGCCCACGCTGACCAGTCACTATCACCAAGAACTCGTTTACTCCAGGACGCGGCGGACTGGGCCTGGATTCGACTCGTACCTCCGCATCCTGCCATTTTTGCGGTTGTGTATCGGCAACTTGGTCTCCGCCACATGCTGATAACAGCACCAAAAAAAATAGTTTAATATATTTTATATTTTTGCTCCGCAATAAGTTAACTGAGGTATACAAATTATTTTTCTGTATTGAGCTCATGGGATTGCTCTTTATTATTTTTATCTGAATCCAGCATGCCACCAATCGACGATCCATATAAATTAACCATGAAACGAACAAAAGCGCTTCCGGCAGCAACATAAAATAAAGCGATGATGAATCCCCAATCCACCCAAGGACGCGTATCACCCGGACGGAGACCCCAAAACGGAAAGCTTAAACCCACCGCAACCAGTAACACCGCAACTGTCACGCCTATAAACCAATACGGTATCTTTTTTTGCGATTCAGGTATGGTTTCTACCAATTCCCAATCTTCAAGTCCACGTTTCGCCATACGTTCTTCATCAGAAGCATAACCAAAATGATCATCCGGCTTCTCTCCCCAGCGCGGCTCATCTACTTTCGATAAACTTTGAGTTTTCTCACCAATATCACTGGCGATCATAGTTTGCTCCTTTGTTCGGCAAAATGTTGAACAGGGAATCGCCTCATCCAGGTATCACCTGCTGAAACTTCGACTACAACAGAATATAAGCCTCGTGGCAAATTCTGCGCAATAGAAAGAATAAGCGACTCTCGCCCGATCGGCGATAATTTAACGTCTTCAGCGCTAAGCTGATAACTCCCCGGTGGTAAACCTAACACTCGCACATGTAGCTCCGCTGAGTGATACAGTTTATTGGTAAGCGCAATGCGATATTCTTGAACCGTACGACCTTGCTGGATATCCGCATTACCTACTGCTACATGATAAGGTTGGTATGACCATAATCCCCAAATAAACATCACCGCACCCAATACCACGAAGGGGGACGTCCAGCCCATCCGGGTAAACAAAGAAATTGCGACGCCACGAAATTTATTTACGCTTTTATTTGTGCGCTTTAGCATATCAAAACGCAATAACCCAGGAACTCCTTGTTTATTATGCAAACGATTGCAAGCATCAACACAATCACCACAATTGATGCAGCTGTCGTAAATATCAGTTTTGCGCGGGTCCAGATCGATAAAGCAAGAAGTGACACAATAATTACATTTAGCGCATTCGTCACTACGACTTGTATCATATGCTATATGCAAAGTCTGCTTGGTCTTAAACGAATGCATCCAAACCCTATAAATGCAAGCGTAGCGGCACCAGAAATGTCTTATTAACGCAATGTCTATGAAAATGATCACGACACATACCGCATAAATCCAATGCAACGATGCAGCCAACTTAGCATTTTCTTGCAGTATAACGAAAGACCACACCACACTTGGCTGATAGAAATAAAATAATGGGATTAGCGCAAAAAACATAGCCGCCCCCAAAAATGCCACTCCAAGCAGCATCCAATTCATAATCTTATTCTTGGCACCCGCCACACGCGGTGCTTCGCCGGTTAAGCTGACTTCGGCATGCTTACCTAATAACTTGTGTGTAAGATTGTTAGCCCACTCGGCCATAGTATTTTGAGGACAGGCCCAACCGCAAAACACAGTACCTGCAGTCGAGTACAGTAACACCAAACTACTCGCTAAAAAAAGCCATGCTCCGGTTACCAAAGAAAAATCAGCCAGCCATATCTGCCGATCCAGCACAACAAAAGCCGCCGCACCTGGATCAATACGAAATAGGCCGCTAGCCGGAATTAATACAACAAGAATCAGAACCAGCATCTGCAACAACCGCCGCTTCCAACGGAATTCAGAATAAACTGGCTTAGAACCTACGACCGTGCCGATAACCTTAACTGGAATACTGGAAATAGATTTATACTTTACGCCACTGGCCATGATTAAGTTAATTTCCTGTCGTATTTGCTTCACGGTCAAGCGGGCTAAGCTCCAATAAGTGCGCACGACTCAATTCCGCGTGTGCATCGCCAGCTTTACGCTCAATGCGCCACAACGCACGCACTGTTTCTACGTGATATGGATTTAGACGCAAAATTTTTTGCAACGCCTCTTTCTCGTTCAAACCATACTCGCGCGCCTGTGCTAAAGACGAAAACATATTATCAGCCAACGCATAAGCAATCCAGCGATCTTTTGCATTCGCCTTATAAGCCAAGTGCGTCAATTGGTTAGCCTGTTGCGTTGCGCCACGTGCAGCCGCAAGCCAGCTACGCGTCATCAACTCGCTCCCTACATAAGCACGTTCGAAAGCATCTTTATCATTGTCACGAATGCCCAGCAAATTTACAGCAACCTCCATTTTCGGCCTGGTTTTCAGCAAAATCTGTAATAGTTTTGCCACATCTAATTCACCCGCGTAACGCGCGTGCGGCAGACTAAATTCAATCACTGGCGACCACTCGTCTTGCACCTGTTGCCGAGTACCCGGCAATGGTCCCCAGTAGCGCCCAAGCCACGTCCACCCTCCTTCGCCTGCCGTCGCCTCATCCTGTTGCTTCCCGGACATACGCTGTAAATTATGCAGCAATCCCTGCGCTCCCATAAACTTCTGCCGTGGACCGACCAAAGCTAAATGCATTCCATCGAGAAATATTTGCGCATCTGGAAAAGCCAGCCGAAAACTGTTAAAAATCACGTTTAACGATTTATTGTCAAATTGATTGAGTGCCAACCACTGAACAAATAATCCATTTTCGCTTAGCCGATTACGCACGCGCTGAAATTGCTGCACTGATAGCAATGAACTTGAACCCGCCAAATCCGGATGAAATACGTCGCCGATTATGACGTCATATTGATCCCGACTGGCGCTTACAAAATGCCGCACGTCATCTCGTTCCACTTTGGTTTGCCGCAGCACATTGCGATTTAATGGGGCAAACCAGCTCGCTGCAGAATTAATCGCGCCCTGTGACAATTCAACAGCACTACGCTCTAAATCAGGAAACGCTAGAGAACCAGCCACGGAAATTCCAGTGCCCAATCCGAGAAATAGTACCGAGCGAGGCTGTTCATGCAAGAGCAATGGAAGACGCGCTTGATTAGACTGCACGAACACCGCTGTAGGATCAGTTGAAGCATCCATTCTCTGCAAATCGGTTAATAACACACGCTGACCGTCTTGTTGCTCCACCACATGGGTCATCGAAATGGCATCTTCGTAAAAATATAAATCTTTGCTTCCCGCTTGCGCCAAAGGCAATAGCATATTAACTGGCGGTAACTTTACAACTGGCCACGCTGCCATTAAAAAAAACAGTACAGCCAGCCATGCAGTACGCGACTGTGCCCAAGTTAACCCCAAAATCAGCAACACTGAAGCTGCCACCGCCACCGTAGCAGCGCTGCCCCAAACCGGAATCAACACTACCCCCGCAACGATCGCACCAAACGCCGCGCCCAACGAATTTGCTCCATATAACCATACCCCACCACCATTCGAGCGGCTATTTAACAAAGGCAACCAAGCTCCAAGTGCCAACGTAACTGGCAAAGTTACCAGCGCGACTAGCAACCCTTGCATTCCCAATGCTGCAAATAAAGAAGCAAACTCAGCTCGCTCCACCCATGCCGAAAGCGCTGGAAGCAGCCATAAACTTAATATGGTGAATCCTCCAGCAGCAATGGGTAAAATGACAAACCACGTCTGCCTGTGTTGGCGCGGCGCGATCAAGCTGCCGATACCGATACCCAACAGAAATGACGCCAGAATCACTGTCAGTACATACTCGGTACGTAGCATCACCATCCCGAACAAGCGCGTCCAAGCTATTTGCAAGATCAGACTTGCCGCACCGATCCCGGCATAGGCGAACAAAAAAACTAAACGAGGTCGGCTCGCCGTAATGCTTTTCTCAGTAACCTGCGCTGTGGTATACCACGATGAAAGCAGCAACAGCGCAACAACTCCGAAACAGCCAATCGCGGCCACTACTCTGACTGCCCAGACCCAACCCAATGCTGGCAGCAGCCAAAGTGGCAACAGTGCGCCACAAGCAGCACCTAGCGTATTTAAACCATAAATCCTACCCAGTCGTTCCGGCTTATTTCCCAAGGCTGCTAAAATCAACGGAAACCCTGCTCCCATGATGAAGGCTGGAACCAGCAACAAACACAATGCAACACTCGCAATAAGGCCATACCATTGAAATAACGAGAGCTGCGCCGCCGCATATTCCATGCCCGCTGAGGTCATTTGCAGAATCAGCGGCAAAAGTAAAGCGTAAACAGCAATACTGCCTTCCAGTGCAGCAAGCAACAGCAAAGGCCTTTTAATTTGGGAAGCCCGACGTGCCGCAAACAAACTTCCCGCTCCCAACCCCCCCATAAATGCAGCAACGGTCAGCACCACCGCAAAAATACTCACACCGAATTGCAAAGAAAGTATGCGCGCCCACAATACCTCGTACGCCACGCTAGTCAGACCGAATAGTCCATACAATACCGCCAGCGGCCAATAACTACGCTTTGAAATTATTGATTGTGTCTCTTCTTCCAGCATGAACTAACCTTAAAATGGGTAACAATATAATTAGAACAAATGCTGATATCAGCGTAAGAATGTAAAAATAAAATTTGTTAAATAAAGCCGAATAAAATTAAAGAAGTTTGCAGCCGCATTACATATGTAATGGCGAGCGCAATTGAATATGCTATGCAATTGCAGGCGCAGTATGCGCGTTATTCTTAACACCAGTCTAAACCCGATGAATACTCTTTGATACGCCAACTCCGATTGGACATAAAGTCTATCTCATACAAGGAACGAAATATCAACGCTTCAGCACTGCGTCTATAAAGCAGACTCTATAAAAAACAACTTTCTCCATTTAAGCCAAGCAAGAATCCATCTATATATCACAGCAGATTCATCGAAGAATCACCTAGGCCAGCAGGAGAAGCGGAACAGGAGCATCATTTAATACGCAGAAGCGCTCAGAACGAACTAAATAATGTGGAAACATGCCGTTAGCAGAAAATGCAGGACTACGTGTAGAGGGAAATAAAAACCAGATCGTACTAGAATTGAATTAAAAAGGATAAAACCAAATAACACCCACAATAGCGTGTACAAAGGCCAGCGTGATAGTCAATCCAGCAGAAATCATATGCCACACAAATACTTGCTTACCGTATATTCCCATAGCGATGCCTAGCCCCCCGGTAATTAGAAGCAAAATTAACAACGGCACACCCAATAAAAACATTGTCAGCTGTTTTTTTTGTATGGTTGAGGGCCTGTCTACTTTAATCTGACTGGCTTGCTGTTCAAACGCCTCCATTATCTTAGCGCTATCGCCCTTTTGAACATTATCATCAGCTCGTGCAGTTGGTGGTACAACATCATCAGCTCGTGCAGTTGGTGGTACAACACAAAATAAAAATAACACTACTGTGATCAGCCAGCACACTATCAGATTTGGATAGGAACTATCTCTCGCACTCGCCATCATTTCTCACTCTCGACTGAAATTGCCTGCTGATCTTTCGGATCGACTTTGCTTTCCGCGTAATGCCATGTCAACACCGCTATTAAAATAAAAGGAACAAAAAGAACACCCAGCAGAAATAAAAATATATACCAGAGCGTATCAATATGCACATGAAGAAAACGGTAGCTATCCACTGCATAGCAAATTTTTGCAGAAGTCAATGCGAGACCAAGTACGACTCCCAAGTGCCACAAAATTTTGAGCATATTTACTCTCTTTTGTCCTTTACCCCGAGATTACTTGCACAACGGAATCCAAAAAAATCGGAAGCATAATTTGCAAAAGCAAAATTTCGATGAAACACTGCGGACGAGAATGGATCCCCCTTCCATGAGCCACCACGCAACACCTTGTAGCTTCCCCCAGTCGGCACAATGTCAATTTCTTTTCCATTTGTCGCCCGCACGATTTTTCCTTTGAACAAATCTGAGGGCGCGTCAGATCCTGGATAAGGCGTAAACTCATCCGCCGTCCATTCATTCACGTTACCCGCCATATCCATTACTCCAAATGGACTAACACCATTTGGATAAGCATTCACGTTGGTTGTAGAACCCACATTATAATAAGCATTCAATCGCTCCGGCTCCATCTTGTTGCCCCACGGCCAGCGTCTACCATCTGTTCCGCGGCCAGATTTTTCCCATTCTGCTTCAGAAGGCAGTCGCTTACCTGCCCACTTGGCATAAGCTGTTGCATCATACCAAGACACCATAGTAACGGGGCGCAACGCCTCGCCTTGAGGAATTTTTCCTTGTTTCCAGTTCAGTGGCGGACGGTGTGAAGTAGCGAATACAAATTTGGCGTATTGCGCATTAGTTACAGGATATTTGTCTATCGAGAAAGCAGGTAATTTAACAGTATGCTGAGGACGATTTTGTATATCTGCACGTTCTAAGTCTGTACCCATTGAAAAAGCCCCCGCAGGAATCAATACCATGCTATTTATTTCAAGCCACTCCTCTCTGGAGAGCAAATTTTCAATTTCCGCAGCGCTGTATCCTACCGTATGATTTTTTTCGGCCTCATGCACGCTATGCAATACTAAATCTTCACCAGCAGCGCGTATGTGCGATAACTCATCTTTCAACTCATAAGTTGCACGCGTGCGCATTTCACCCATACGATCGAATCCCTGATTCACCACATACAAGGTAATCCCAATTGCTAACAAAACAAAACAAATTACAAATGTAGCCGATAAGTAACGTTTACGACGGACATAATCTGCAGCAGGAAGCGCAGTTTTTCTGTTCGCAGAAGTAACCGCCATCTAAATATCACTTTCTCTGTTGTCAGAGCGTTGCTTATATAAAAGATCTCGCGGACTTCTTCCGTAAGTTCCTTTCACCATGATTTCACCCATGACTCCACCAAAAGCTGCCGAAGTCATAACTACAGTCACAAGCAAAGCCCACATACCAAATGGCATTAACGATGCATCTTCCGGAATTCCACTTAAATAAATACTATCTAAGTAACTAATTGATTTTACTATTAACGGTGGGAAATAACATAACCATTTACCGCCCAGTCCAAAAATAACAGCAACCAATACTCCGACAAAAAAAGGTAACACCAACATATCTATGATCCATAGACTATTGAAGTTAAGAATACCGCGAAATAACTCGATTTTTACTCCAAGTAAACGGTCACCGAAGTAATTCAGCGCACAGCCCATGATAACTGCCACTACCCCGCTGGTAAATCGGGTTCCGATCAAGGGTAACAAGCTACTCATGGGTGGGATTTTTGGCCTGTAAGTATTTCATGCTCAGATTTACGTGTTTCTTCGAGGTACCAATCTTGCACCTTCAGACTTGCCATATAGCGTGCCAACAATCGCCGTTCACTTTCCGGCAGGCGCGCATAAGATGGCATTTGATATTCTTTCTTTAAGCGGGATGGCAATATTGCCTGAGGATTTATCGCTGAAAAATACAGGTAAAACCAATCTTCACTTCGCAAAGAACCCATACCGTCCAATATTGGGGCAGGGACGGCTTTCATAAGATCACGCACCGTCCACAATGAATGACAACTTTTACAATTTTGCTGGCGATAAATGTCCATAGCAGCACGCTCCAGAGTAGCTGAAGCAGTACTGTAATAAGGAATGCCTTTGTCGACTTCCTGAATAGTATTGAGACGCCATAGATTACGCCCCATAAAGCCTACAACCACAATAGCAATTACTACAAAAACAATTTTTTCACCTAGTTTCATTGGCCCTGTTGCTTTTCTTTTTCCTGACGCTTCAATACACGCTCCCGATTCAACATCTGTGCGGCATTCACTTCACGACTTTTTGCATATTCTTGAGGTGACATTTTTTCTCTATCACCTTCATCAAATACTAGATATTTGATGTCTTCATCGAATTGTTCATTCTTCACTCCCCATCTAATCCAATAGATGACAGCAATAATAATAAGTCCACCAACCATAAGCCAAAGATAAATAGACCATCCGTCATCCAACGATTGCAAGTAACTTTCCATATTTTCCTCAGTTGATCGTTAGGTTACCATCCTAGCGGAGATTCTAGAAAAGATTACCGCCCAGCATTTGCAATCCGCCGAAAGTGACTGCAACAATGATGCCTATAATTATCAAGCCAAACATCATTTTTTCGCCAGACCTCATTTTCTTTGGCGCATGATCTCCAAACATCACCATATATACGATGCCAGAAAACACCAATACTCCCAGCAGCATGAAAAAAAACACACCCGTGCTAAATTGCTGACTGCGCATTCCTTCTATGCTTAAATCTAATTTTGGTGAGTACGTTGCGTTAGTTAGCACATTTAAAACATTGCCTACATTTAATCCTTCAAGAAATGAATAAATAATTATCTCCATTCATTCCAAATGAATCTTTGCAAAAAAGAGTATGCCGCCATAGGCGGCGGCATACATTGTTTATTTAGCCTGCAACAACAATACTAGTTATTTTTTGACCTTATTTGAGGGGTTTTCTTATCATAATGGTCAACAAAAAAGCTATAAATAAATGGAGCAAAAAACCCAATTGCCACCACTCCCGCAAATAGGGGGGGGCCATAATCAAAATCTATCATTTGATGCCTCCTGAATATAATTAAAAATTAAACGTTATGTCGTCTATCACCGTGACGAGGATCACTATCATGATGACGAGGCTGCCATTGATAGGGAGGTAACCGTTTCACAGTAATTGTTACACCAACAAAAAACATCGTAAGATAAAATAAGTCAATCGTGTATCCCTTGTCCCACCAAGGCTGCTGACGCTCTCGCTTACCATTAGAACGGTAATTACCCTCAAAATTAGCAATTTTTACCTCTGGACCCACAACGGTATAATCTTTAAGATCCACATCTGGAAGCTTCATGATCTCCTCAATTTGAGGTTTGATAACACGTAGATCATCCATAGTAACCGGATGACGGCCTTGCTGACCATTGAACGGACTATTTTTATTAATTTCAACAATACGCTTCATTGCTGCATCATCACCCTGGGTTTCTTGTATTGACAAAATTTCAGGGGTATCCATAGCTTTAATATAATCAACATAAATAGCGGCTGTTGGACGCTGACCCCATAGAGGAATAGTTGTCAAAAATGCCGTTGCAACTGTTAATAAAACAAGAATAACAACAGGTACAGGTAAACGATTATTATCCTCTGTCATTCCACCAAGATCCTCAGCTTCCCAAAGCTGCTTGGACCGAGCTACAGTATCCGCGTGTGTCAAAGTTACTAGCGGTTCATTAAATACCCAAGGCATATCGTTCCCCTTAAATTATTTCAGATTTACAACAAAATCAATTAAGTTCCTAATTTCGCTATCTTTAGCGTACATGGGCACGTCTGGAGGAGTAGTGATTTTACCTTCCCGATATTCATCGTATTCAGAACGCCATTTTTTGAAATCAATTTTTTTGCCATCAGCGTCAACTTCACCCCATAAATAATCAAAACGCGGCATGATGGAATGAGGTTGCACTAAGCGTGGATTAAAGAAATGTAACATCATCCACTCCCTCGACGCATTACGTGACCCCACATGCAATAAATCTGGTCCTTTGCGGTCAGATCCAAAGGCTGTTGGAGACTCTCCATTAAAATCACCTAGCATAGGAGGAGCGCCAAACACTTGCCAATCTTGCGTTTGTTCCGGCAGTAATGTATGACACCACCAACAACCCTCTCGTACAAACATGGTTTTTCCAGAGCCAGCGTGTAGTATATCTGAATCTGCAGCCTGCTTTAAAACCTCATCTGGCGTCCAGCCTTTCGTGGCCGTCGCATTTTCCACATATGAAAGCGGTTTATCCTCAAAAGTCAGCAATTGGTCACTTTTTTTAATCAAAAATACAGCACCATTTTCTTTTTTTGCTTCGGTTATACGGCCCTGCTTGACGCTTAATTCCTCAACCCCCTTGCCCAAATTTGCAGTATGCGTCACCCCGTTCGGCAATGACGTACCCGCAGGATATACATAGGCATACACTGGCTCCATCGGCTCGCCGCTTTTCGGATCTTTTCTGACTAGCACTTTCAATGGCTTATTCAGGCCGTTCAGAAATGGATCTGCAATTTGCCACCCTGAATCCCACCCTGAAGTCAATTGCTTATCTAAACCAACCTCAGAACTAATTGAAGCCGCGAGATCAAAACTTGGAAAAAACAAGGTAATACTCATCGACAACCCAAATGCTAATCCAAACGCTCTGGAACCAACCTTATACTCTCTAAAATTCATTATTTTCTCCCCAGATTCTGGTTTAAATTTTCAGTTTAACGTTCGTAGGCTAATTCATGTGGCATACGTCCGGCCGGGATAACGGTACCTTCACGCGCAGTCATCCACATGTTGTATAACCAAAGAATGGTTGAAGAAAATACCATAGTACCGCCCAGCCAACGAGCAATCATATAGGGATGCTCGGCGATCACGACATCAATGTATGGCACCTCATAGATTTTACCAGCGCCCTGAATTAACCCGGCAATCGTCATTGATATCCAGTAAGTACTGAATCCAATTAGTAACAACCAAAAATGAAGGTTTCCTAACGTCAACGAATATAGCTTGCGCTTCATCAATGTTTGCAAACCAAGATATACGGCCGCGGCCTCAAGAAATGTCGAGAACCCTAGCAAAGCAAGATGTGCGTGCGCCACCATCCAACCTGTACCGTGAATATACCAATTAATCGAGCGCGTTTGCTGAAAACCACCTTGCATGTTGAGTGGAATAGCCAGCAACACACCGACCACAGTAAAACGTATCTCAAGATTCTCAACAAACATGTTCCATTTACCCTGCATAGTCAAAAGTATATTTGACACAAATGCGATCGCTGGCACCAGAATTAAAACACCTTCAACTGAAGCGAAGGATTTTAGCCACTCAGGCAAGGGAGCTGACATCAAATGATGTGCGGCAGGAGTTGAATAAAACACAACAATCGACCAGAAGTGTAAATGGCCTATACGGTGAGAATACAATGGATTACCAGTCACCTTTGGAATAACATAATATGCAATGGCTGCAGCAACGGGAGTTATCCACAATCCCAAAACATTATGCGCAAACCACCACGTCATATAGGCCTCAGTTAGACCGGTAAGATGAAAATACTCCGGTAAATTTCCAACCAAAAATACAATAATCAACATAAAAGTTGACGCTGCAAAAAACCAGTTAGTCGTATAGATACCTTGGGTGCGGCGTTTTATTATGGTCATCCATACATTAACCGCCAAAGGAATAGATATAAATGCTGCCACAGCAAGATCCAGTGGCCATGGGAAGTCAGAATACTCGCGTCCGGATGTCACCCCCATCCACATTAGACTCAACCCTAAAGCCAGACAGATATTCCACATCATACAATTCCACAAACCAAGCTTCTCTGACCACAGCCTTGTGTTCCCTAATATCGGGGTGATATACATCATAGCCATTGCAAACGCCATCGAAATCCAACCAAAGATTACTGCCAGCACGTGTACCTGACGCATATGACCGAAGGCGAACATCTCCGTCCCCGTTACAAAATCGGGGAAAGCAAGCTTGGCCGCATTAAATGACCCCAACCCAGTCCCGATCATAAACCAAACAATCGCAGAAAAACCGAAGAAAATCGCCGCCGAACCGACCGGGATAGCCTCATTTTTAGCAAACAAATACTTAAGAATCATGCTGCATCTCCTTTTTTAGCTCTAGGCAGACTTAATGGCTGCCGCAATTTGCGTTAATTCCACTATATATAATTTTAAAGGGTTATTTTTTCGAGGTCTTATGCGGCGCTATCGAACCTATCTCTTCTTGAATTATATCGCCCATCGTGCCGCCCACCACTTCACCTAAAGCATCCGTACCATCCGCCAAATGAATACGCTTGTGCGGCATTAACACATACCACGACAGCCACATACTAGAAAACGCCAAAAGCATACAGAACGTCCCTGCTATTATCGCAAGCATGTTTTCCCTCCTTAATTTAGGTCGTCAGATTTTAAAGAAATTTTTTAAACAGGCCAACTATACATGACGTGCATTTTCGATCGCATCATGACGTTTTAAACCAAGCGCCAGCATTAAACAAAACACAAAGCCAAATGCAAGCATCCAAAAACTCATAAAACCATTAAAAGTTGTAGGTATATATGAAGCAGCACCTATACCACCCCAATCTTCGAATCCTCCGCGCCCCATCCAACACATAAGAGCAGCTCCGAACACGCTGCCATTACCCATACCCGTTACAAATCCCGCAATTATAATAATCCAAAAAGATCTAGATGGTATTGACTGCCTTTGCATTATGTATTTCCCCCGGTTTTTTATCTAAAAAATTCAGATATTTTTACTAATTTTTTAAGCGGAACTCGGATATTTTCAAACAAGTTTACTTTTGCAACCAAACTTTTTAGTAAAAGACAATTCTAGATACTTAGCAATTACTAAAATTCAGTGATATAAAAATGCAGTGATATAATAAAACCCTACGCTTAACCTTGTCAAGGCATAGTGCGCCTAAACTAAACAATAATGCTGATTATGAACATTAATACTTTCTTGTCGCGTATCCCTCTTCGTTATTGGGGATATCTTTCGTTGTCATTATGGGGTGTGGCGATCCTTTTTTTATTACGCCCGGACCCTTACAATTTAGACGAAGGTTCTGCCAAGTCGCTTTTATTGGTATGGTCAGTAGCTGATCAGGTAGCAGCTTCAGTTGTAACTTTTGGCGCGCCCGATTTACGTGCATTGTTGTTTTTACCTGTGGCATTTCTTTGGACGGGCAATGTTTTTGCTGCTAAAGTTTTCACTGCACTTTTGCTAGCCCTTGCTATTTGGTTACTTTACTTGTGGAATCGACATAACGTCAATGCCGAAAATGCTTTAATTGCTAGTGGACTGCTGATCATATCCCCGTTAATACTAAATCAAATTGATACACTTTCTTCCGGCATTTACCTGTTGCCGGCATTTGCATTTGGCGCTTGGTTAAATGTGGAATACCGCTTAAATCCTCGTCCAGGTGGCGGCTGGTATTTTGCCCAGTTACTGATCAGCGCGTTTAGCGTAAGCTTGCACCCCATTGGTCTGGCATACCCATTAGCCCTACTTTGGTCATGGTATAAAGAACCACTGGACCAAACACAACAAAAATACTTTTTTACCGGCATCAGTTTTGTTGTTCTCTTTACCTTGTTCATGTTAGGAGGCTGGAGTTACGTAGCATGGTTTCAAAACCCAATTAAAAGTCTCTCAATTACTATACTCGGACCATCTTTGGGCAGTGAATTATCGGCTGTCAGCTGGGTAGTAGGAGGGCTCATGCTTACAGGGCTTATAATTGTCGTATTCAAACAGTACCGCAATCTATGGTCAGATTTTACGGGACGCACTTTTCTTATTGGCTTGACACTGGGAGTTACAACCAGTGATTCGGCGTGGGGAATAATTGCGTTAAGTCTTATTTTGTATTTTGGAATTCCCTTGTTACTACAATTGCATCATATCCGCGCAGGCAAGGGGTTTATTCAGCAACGTGGCTTAATGATGTTATTTATTATTATTCTTTCCACAGTATTTATGCGAGCAGATAAAAGTTACTACGAAATTCGGCAATCCGGCTTTTTATCTGACGAAGATCAATTAATTTATATTCTTGCTGAAGAAGCTGAGAATGCCCGCAAAATCGCAGAAGAAGACAAAAGTGGAAAAAATCCTGTTTTATTACGTGTAGCCAGCCAATGGCCAAGCCGTACTATGATTGCATGTAAATGCGATACCTTGCCGTTACCCCCCGCAGCACAGGACCCACAGACTCAGCTTACTATGCTGCGCAGCATTTCCCACTTATTATTCAATCCACGGCAAGCCAGCAATGCAGCGCTCGCCCGGAATCTATCTATTCTTGGTGGAGAGATTATTGAAACCATCGCATTACAACCGGGTGGGGTGCTTTTACATTTCAAAAACGCAAAGGCACCAGTCAATCCGACGCGTACTAAGTGAGTGAGTTATAGGTGAACGATGTGACCTTCCGAAAATAATTTTCCGGCAATTCTTAATAAAGGTTAACCTGATTTATTTGCTTCATGCCACTATTAGCAAGAAATTTACTTTAAATATATGAATAAACTTATACAGGAAATTATAATTTATTTGGTTGTAGCTCTCAGCTCTCTGTTCATTATGAGCTATGCTGTACACATGCTAGTTGGTGGCTTGGTTAGCAAAGAAACTGAACATTTGCTAATTGCAGTAACTTGTCTGATTGGTGTAATGGCTATAGGATTCATGGTTTGGGATGTAACGCAACGACGCAAAGGTATTAATAAATAGTGACCCCTTATACTACTAAAACACTAGGATTCTACAAGTAGGGCACCTGTAAAAATAACCAAAGCTCGCACCAGTAACACAGCTCGGCCTTGAGCATGATGATCAGTACGCATGCTATTATCACAACGAAGCAAACGCAAGGCAGTCTTAACTTGCATTACATATAACGCATACATCATCACAAGCATCATAAAATGTATCCACACTAGAAATGAGGTCAATTCACTTTCCACAATCAAACGCCGATGCCAATCCTTATAAAGGTACAGATAAATCGGCATCCCCAAATCAAACAATATTACAGAAACCATTATCAGAACATGAAATATGCGTTGCTTAGCGTATCGAAACGCAGCCAACATTAACACATAGGTTACCAGTGCAATCCAGACTGTACCTGCTGTTAACATATTATGTTCTGTCCCGCACCTTATTATTCTCCTAATAGCCCTTCTAAACAACTTTAACTACTCGTTAATTCCGCAACCATTTATTCACTTCGCTTTAGTCTAATTTAAATATATCTAGATAGATACAGGAAACTTAAACCTTAGCTCATCGAACAAATCTACATTTTTAGATACTGTTAAATCAAATTGCATTTAAGTAATTTTTATAAATTGATTTCTAGCTAGTTCTAAGATTTTCCTGAACCGCTTGATATTCTTTTATGCTAGAAAATTGTCCTTTATGAAATACAAATTGCAAACGCTGGCCTAATTTATCCAGCCCTGCCAGACCAAACGAACGACCTGAATAGTCTGAATAAATTCGCAAATCTTGCACCAAGCCCACGTGCTCCCCATTGCGCATAATAATTCGAGTTACCTGCTTATCTATCTCAATTGCAATAGGCGCGGTAGGCAATAACATTAACCGGGTTTTCAATATACGATTGGCACCAGCGATAAAAAAGAAACTGGCCAGAAACGAAAACAAATATGCCAAACTGACATCCCCGCCATACCAAAATTTAACTACCATTGACAGTAAAGCTACGACTGTAGGAACATACAACATCAAATCCCACACCATCCCTTTGCGGTCTTGCACTAAACTGAAACGTGTATCGCTCATATTTTTATGATCAACCCGCGCGACTTTCTATTCCTACCTTCAGGATTTTTGTGATTCCCGCCTCCATTTCACCATGCAACATACGGCCCGGTTGAACACCACTAACAATACCTTTATCATCGATAAAGAAAGTCCAGGGATCACCCATCACACGATATGCCTTGAATGCTTGCGGATTTTGATATTGATCCATATGCAAAAAAAGTACCTGGGTTTGATATTTTTCCATCAAAGCTTTCATTATCTGCAACTGACCATCGCATACAGTGCAATGACCAGGCGTGGCAAATTCCAAGACTATAGGCTTACCGAGCGCCAGCGCTTTATCTAATGAGTATTGGTACATGCGCGCATCTGGTTGACGATATGTCGTCATTTTACTCATGTCTCCACCAACATCTGCCAATGTTTTGGTGGGCAAACTAGGCGCAAGCATACCCTGCTGCAACACTCCCATTGAAGCTCCCCCTATGCCCCATGAAGAAAATTGTTCACCGCAGCCGCAAACAAGGCAGGAGACAATGAGCAACCATAATATTTTTATATTCACCTAGGCCGGTTCCATCCATTACAAGTACGATATATATTATATCCCCAGATAATATTAGCCAGCAAAACCACGCTACCAAACATGCCTGCGAGTGACATAAAACGTGATGCCACCGACTCTGCATCGTCCTCAATAAAAATACCAATCAACCCCGCAGAGCTGAAGAAAACCACGACTCCCAGCAAGCCAAGGTTATGCATCCAGAAATGGATCTTGACCAAACGCAGACTGTAGATGGAACGACGCACCAGCCTTGGAATAAGATAATACACCGCGCCAAAAATAGCCATTTCCACCCATCCCAACAAATTAATATGGGTATGTCCTAAAACGATCCTGTGGCCGGGTATTCCACTATTAACAAAATGCCTAAAGGTGGGAACTCCACCCATTAGGGCTCCCCAAGAAAAACCGATTATGCTGTAAATAATGCACGCATAAATAAACCACAGTGTATATTTGGTATATTCTTTATCCTGAGCCCAAGGCTCATTTAGTTCCTGCATCATGCTGATTCTCTCTCACTTTTAATTTCACTTCTTCACGTACATCCTTATAATCCGATTTCCAGCTGTCTGGCGCCCACATCCTAACCATCTCATCAATAAACTTAGATTCTCCGCCTACTGGGGGAAGTCGCGACGCATTAGACCCTGGGTTGGCTCGCAACTCAGCAAGAAACTGAGCAATCGCTCGCAAGTCCGCTTGTGGCAATTTCGCTACAAAAGCAGCCCCCTTAGAAGAACCGTGATCCATCGTCGTTCCAGGGTAAGTCGCTTCTGGATCTGTTAAAAATTTATTAAGATACTCAAGAGTTCGTTTGGAACCAATACCATCGAGAACCAGCCCCATATTTGTACCATTGCGCATTGCCCGGTGACAGACGGTACATCCCGCTGTACGAAATAATTCTGACCCGCGCAAGCCTTCTGTGGAAAAATCATACTGAAGAACTGGGTACATCGGCTTATCTAAGCGGGACCTGACAACCTCTAGCACTAACCAACTGATAAAAGCCATAATGAAAATCAGCGCAAAACCTCCAAATAGCAATTTTTCTCCAAGTTTCATATTGCTAATTGCCATGCTAAATTACCCCCGACTACTTAATATGCTTTTCCAATAAACAAATTCCCCGCGTCTGGAATATCGACGCGGGGAATTTACAAACAGAAGCTATCCAATAGCTAAGAACTGCTACCGATGTAAAACCTGCTCCAGAACAGTCTGATTATCAATAACAAGACCATCCCTTACATTAACTGGCGGAGCACTAGTAAGATATGCAGCGACATTATAAATGTCATCATCTGTGAGGGTTTTCGCCACCGCTTGCATCATTGAAACTCCTCCAACTACAGGATCATTATTCCTTGTGCCATCACGCCAACTTTTTAACTGATTAACCAAATACACATACTTCTGATTGCCAATTGCCGGAAACATAGGGTCAGCACCGCGACCATTAAATCCATGGCACGAATAACAAGAAGCCACCTTACCCTTTACCCCACTATGAACCAGAAGCTTTCCTAAATACGGCTTACCAACCTGCTGCCCTTCTGCTTTTAGGGCTTTCAAATCAGATGGCTCATATTTTCTCGGCAAACTATCTACAAATGCAGCCACATCACGACGGTCTTGCTCGCTTAATGCCTTAGCAAATCCGTTCATTACCGCGCCTAATCCAGAGGGAACCCGCTTATCAGCGGCAAAATTAGTAAGCTGTTTAACTATATAAACATAACCAATATTGGCTAAACGAGGCGCACCCATAGCATCATTACCCAATGCATTTTCACCATGACAGGACAGGCAAGCAGGAACATCCCCTTTTCCTTGGGTAAAGATTATTTTACCGTTAGCAGGATTCGCGCTAACTTTTCCAGCTTCCGCAGAAGCGGCCGTTCCTGATACTAGTACAGTGATAGCTATTGTTGCAAGCCATGACGACAACATGGATGTAGATTTGCGCATTTCCCCCCCTTATTTCTTGAAATTCTTCAATTTAATCTTCCCTAACAACTTTACAAGTTGCCGGTCTTTACAATCGCCATCACTTTAAAGACGCACCGTGTTTTCGGAAGACATCCAAAAACCATATTTCCTTTATCCACAGTATTATTTAGCCTTGCTTTATTTAAGAATTCTTCTTAAATAAGATTGCGGCCATGCCAAAAATAAATCCAAAAATACACACATACATCAAAAGAACTTGGCCAGTAGTCACATTATCAAACATAACCTCTCCTTTTCTCTAAAATAGTACTTTGATTAAAAAACTTATTGTGCTCATGGTCTTTCTAGACTAACAGATTTTATCACTGCCAATTTATATTACGCAAGTTCTTTAACAATTCCGACTCTCAAGATCGCTCCAGATCGAAACACATCTTCATCCCCAAGCTTAGTGGGCCTCAGCCGTTGCTACAGCGTGCATGATAAGCATGGGTACGTTATACTACTGTTCTTGGAAAGCGCCCGTAGCTCAGCTGGATAGAGTATTGGTTTCCGAAGCCAAGGGTCGTGGGTTCGACTCCCGCCGGGCGCACCAGTGGTCGAAATTATGACCGTTTTGGACTAATTCTATAGCAACGCAATCTCTAGCAACCCATGTGACACCGCTGCTAGTACAAGACACAACAGCCGTCATTAGCAGACGGAAAGCCGTCTTAAAATCAAAAATAGGACGAAATCCAATTAGATAACTTAAAACCCATGATACTTCTTAAAAATCAATAAATGCACCGACTCAACTTAATAGGCCGCGATCCATTTATGCAGCACATCAACGATATCATGAACAGCCCAACATAAATATAACTATCAATAAAGCTATACCATACCCCATCGACTTTGGGATCATTCGTAAAACGACTGAATGCATGCCATCTCAATCCACTAGCGAAAAAATCCATGCCATACAGCCCCGTGCCTCCTACTGAATTCGTTGCCTGGTTTCGTTCAGTTGCGCCTTACATCAACGCCTTTCGTGGTCGTACTTTCGTGATCGCGTTCGGCGGTGAAGTCGTAGCGGATGGTAAATTCGTTGAGCTGACTCACGACTTTAACCTACTTTCCAGCCTAGGAGTACGACTCATATTAGTACATGGCGCTCGCCCACAAATCGAACATCATTTATCGCGCAACAATCTTGAAGATCACTATCATCATGGTATCCGCCTAACCAATTCAGAAACCATGCAATGCGTAAAAGAAGCGGTAGGTCGCGTGCGAGTAGAAATCGAAGCTCTACTGTCGATGGGCTTGGCAAATTCTCCCATGGCTAACGCTGATATTCGCGTTGCGGGCGGCAACTTTATTACTGCCCAGCCAATGGGCGTAATACATGGTGTGGATTTACTGCATACTGGCAGCGTGCGTAAAGTAGATGTTGTAGCGATCAAAGACCGGCTTGAGCACAATGAAGTCGTTTTACTTTCCCCGCTTGGTTATTCGCCTACTGGCGAGGTGTTCAACCTTACTCTGGAAGAGGTGGCAACACGTACTGCTATCGCACTCGACGCAGATAAACTGATTTTCCTGATGGAAATGGACGGTGTGCAGGATAAACACGACAATTTACTGCGTGAATTAACCGTTGCCGATGCCAATACCATCTTATCCGCAAAAAACAAAGTGCCCGAAGATGTATCACTGTTCCTACCATGCGCTGTGCATGCCTGCGAGGCAGGCGTAGCACGTACGCACCTTATCAGCCGCCATATTGATGGTGCTATTTTACAAGAATTGTTTAGTGATATCGGTATCGGCAGTATGGTGGTGGAAAGCACACTCAACATTTTACGTGATGCCACTATTAATGATGTAGGTGGCATTTTGCAACTACTGCAACCATTGGAAGCTGAAGGCGTACTGGTACGACGTGGCCGCGAGCGACTGGAACGTGAAATCGGGCGTTTCGTAGTGCTGGAACATGACCACCGTATCATCGGCTGTGCCGCATTGTATCCATTTGTCGAAGAACAAGCCGCCGAGCTTGCCTGTCTCGCCGTGCAAACCAATTACCGCAAACAAGGTTACGGCGACATTCTGCTTAAGCACGTCCTGGCTCAAGCACAAGCCCAAGGTTTACACAAATTATTTGTGCTGACTACGCGTACTGCTCACTGGTTTATTGAACGGGGATTCAAAGAAACAGACGTTGGACAATTACCTACGCAGAAAAAAATGCTTTACAACTATCAGCGCCGCTCCAAAGTATTTCTGAAAAATCTATGATCAAATTGTGTATGGAATGAAATTGGATCTTTGCGACGTTCATGATTAATGTCAAAATTAAAACGCTAAACTAAATATCGGAGAACTTAATAATGACAAGAATGGTACAGTGCATCAAATTAGGCCACGAAGCAGAAGGATTGGAGCGCGCGCCATACCCTGGCGCATTGGGGCAACGCATTTTCGAACAGGTTTCGAAAGACGCTTGGGCCGCGTGGCTCAAACACCAGACCATGCTGGTCAACGAAAACCGTCTAAATCTTGCAGAAGCGCATGCACGCAAGTACTTAGCCCAACAAATGGAAAATCATTTCTTTGGAGATGGTGCGGAAATGCCTTCCGGCTATGTACCGCCGGGCAAATAGAATAGTCGACGCACCATTGACGCGGCCATCAACTTAAAAAATTCATATCTCTCAGTCAACCTTGCTGCTTGCTCTTCCGCAAGCGGCAAAAAAGGTAAGGTCGCTCAGGAAAAATTACAAGCTAATGTGATAGCCAAAATTTTTCTGAAACAACAAAACAAGCTCGTCGCGCGTTGGCTTGTGGTTTTGCCCGCCGCGGCTGGCGATTTTCAGCGAACCTAGCAAAGAAGCAAGGCGTCCGGTGGTATCCCAATCCCAGCCTTGCTGAATACCGTACAGTAAACCTGCACGATAAGCATCACCGCAACCAGTGGGGTCCAGCAATGTCTCAGCCATAGGCGTTGGGATGCGCACTTCCTTGCCATTTGCATAAATGAGCGATCCTTCTGCACCGAGAGTAATAATGAACGCCTGTGTCAGCTTACTAAGTTCTTCAATTTTTTTTCCAGTTTTATCCTGCAATAACTTAGCCTCGTAATCATTCACTGTCACGTAATCCGCCTGCTTGACGAAGTTCAATAATTCATCACTACTAAACATCGGCATACCTTGACCCGGATCGAACACGAAGGGAATGCCCGCCGCATGAAATTCCTGCGCATGCTGCAGCATACCTGCTCGCCCGTCTGGTGATACGATGCCGAGCGAGACATCCTTAGCATCAAATACATGGTTCTGTTCAGAAAAGCCCATCGCACCAGGATGGAAGGCGGTAATTTGATTATCATCCAGATCGGTTGTGATAAAAGCCTGACCAGTGAAACTGTCCGGTACAAGACGAATATATTGTTGCGATAAGCCTAATTTTTCCAGGCGTGAAGTATAAGGACCAAAATCATCACCTACCGTCGCCATGATCAGCGGCTTACCGCCGAGTAGTTTCAAATTATAGGCAATGTTCCCTGCGCAGCCGCCAAACTCCCGACGCATCTCCGGCACCAGAAAGGAAACATTCAAGATGTGTATCTGCTCAGGCAAGATGTGTTTTTTGAACTGATCGTTAAACACCATAATAGTGTCGTAAGCTAAGGAGCCGCAGATGAGCGTATGCATAGTGATCGCGTAAGTTGAATAATGGGGACGTAGATTATAACAGCCCGCATAATATCAATTTGACATAGCCCTCACAGCCCTTCCTGATTTAACCATCTCGACACCTCAAATATCTTGGGTAAAGGAGATGCGTGATGAATATCAACCCGGTTCAGCTTCAAAAGAGGTTGTCGATGACGTCATTCATCGAACGCTACGGAACACAGAAAAGCCACGCTGCGGTGATCTCTCTGTGCTGGCTTAACAGATTTGTCTGCCCGATCTGAAGCCCGCCTACTCGGGAACTTACCATGCTTTCAACTTTGCCAACTATGTTCAACATTATCTTGCTGAGGTCAACTGAACTTGGTGACTAATCAGGAGCGACTTTAAGGGGGCCAAGCAATATCACCAGATATAGCAAAATTACAGGGCATGGAAATCTTAAGCGTCACGGCGCATAATCCATTAAGCATCATGATTGATAGGGGCAAGCGATGTTTGATAATTTTCTAAAACTGATTCCGACACAAATTTCGACAGCTTGGCTGGCGCCAGTATTTGCAATTGCTTTTGCGTGCTGGAAATTCTTTCGAGAGCAAGAACGGTTGGAAGAAACCGTGGAAATTGAAAAAACAAAAGTGGTGAAACTGGAAGCGGCGCTGGAACAGCAGAAACTCTCAAACGAGTTATTGCATCAAGGCTTGCTGGAAATGCAACAGTACAAGGAACAACTCGACACATTGCTGGCTGATGCGCGCAGCCAGATTCGTGCAGTAGCTGATTCTATTATTATTCGCAATCCCTATTCTGATCAAGCTTTGGTGTTTTTGATTGCACATGGCCCAGCCGCGCAGAGTGTAGTCAAAATGCAAATTGATTTACACGGCAGTCAGGCGGGGGAAGTATACCTGTCACGCAAAACTTCAATTTATTCGCCTGCGATGGCGAATAAGACACATGAAAAACGGCTGGATACCAAATCTGGTTTTCAATCAAATAATATTCTTACCAAGCCTTTATTGAAATTTGGCAGCGAGCTGGTTGGTGTGGTGCAGTTTCTCAATGAAGATCGCACTACGCCATTTACGGTGGAGGATGAGAAAAAAATCGAATCGATCTGTGTCAAATTGGCATTCGCGGTTTCAAACATCATTGCTGATCCGAGCAATCTGGTGCATTTGGGTGTCGTACTTGATCCACACATCAATCAAGCTACGATTCTGTTTACTGATATCACCAATTCCGACTTGCTGTTTCAACAATTAGCCGTGGCTGATGCGACCGCGTTGGTGGATGAATATCTGGAACGTTTAGGTGCAATTGGTGTACAGCATGGTGCACGCATCGATAAATATCTGGGCGATGGCATGATGCTGAGTTTTGAAACAGCAGGTGCTGAAAATGCCCCAAAGGCACTGCGAGCAGCGCTCGAAATGCAGCGAGAGTTTTATGAGATCAAACAGGAATGGCAACGTTTAAATTACACGCTGGATTTGCTGGATCATCGGATAGGCATTGCGAGCGGGCCGGTTTACGGACGCCGCATGGGTTACAGTGGTACCAGTATCTTTACAATCATGGGTGCACCCGTTAATTTGGCTGCACATCTTTGTGACCAGGCACGTACTGCCAGTGAGCGCATTCTGATCAGTGAAGATACCGAACAAAAATTACGTCACGTCATGCCATCCGGCTGGTATTTGGAACGTTTTTCGTTACCGCGCTATGCAGCTTATCAAGTCAGCAATAACGCCGCCGGACAAATGGTCGAAGTAGTTGCATAATTTGCAATTTCAAATGCTAGTCGATCCTGCTCGGAACTTTCGGCGTGGCGCATACCACGTCTGCGTTCTGAGCTCGGTGACGCAGAGCATGATCGATTAGTACCAAGGCCAACATGGCCTCCGCAATGGGCGTCGCGCGAATACCTACGCACGGGTCGTGTCGACCATGGGTTTCCACGAGCGTTGATTCACCCGCTTTATTGATGGAGCGGCGCGGCAGGCGGATGCTGGAAGTAGGTTTTATGGCGATATGCGCCACAATATCCTGGCCGGTGGAAATGCCGCCCAATATACCGCCAGCATGGTTGGATAAAAAACCTTGCGGAGTGATTTCGTCACTATGTTCACTGCCTCTCTGCGTTACGGAAGCGAAGCCGGCACCAATCTCTACCCCTTTTACAGCATTAATGCTCATCATGGCATAGCCAATTTCGGCATCGAGACGGTCATACACCGGCTCGCCCCAGCCTACCGGCATATGTTCAGCCACGACCGTAAGCTTTGCACCAATGGAATCGCCGGATTTACGTAGCGCATCCATGTACGCTTCCAGTTGTTCAACATAATTGTCATCGGCGACAAAGAAGGGATTGCTGTTGACGTCATCCCAATTCTTGAATGGCACGACTATTTCACCCAATTGTGATAAATAACCGCGTATCACGACACCATAACGCTCATTCAGCCATTTTTTTGCAATCGCTCCAGCTGCTACCCGCACCGCGGTCTCGCGCGCAGACGCCCGCCCGCCGCCACGATGGTCACGAATACCGTATTTCTGCCAGTACGTATAATCGGCATGGCCGGGACGAAAACTTTCGGCAATGTTGCCGTAGTCTTTGCTACGTTGGTCTTCATTGCGGATCAATAAGGCAATCGGTGTGCCAGTAGTCTTGCCTTCAAAGATGCCGGATAAAATTTCTACGGTATCTGTCTCGCGCCTTTGGGTGACGTGACGCGAAGTGCCCGGCTTACGTCGATCCAGCTCGCATTGGATGTCTGCTGTGCTTAATGCCATCCCCGGCGGACAACCATCTACCAGGCAACCGATTGCAGCTCCATGCGATTCGCCGAAAGATGTCACGCAAAATAAAGTACCAAATGTATTTCCTGACATGACTAAGCTCGCTAAATTGATAAGGCAAGTTTAACATACCACCCCCAACCATCCATTCCTGGTTATACAAATGAAAGTAATTTTAATGACCGCAGCGGGCAACCCCGATGTGCTACAACCGCGTGAAATTCCCCTACCTGAACTTCCCTCAGAACACCATGTACGGGTCAAACTGGCCACCAGTGGGCATCAATCCGCTAAACACCAAGTTGCGCATCGAGCCAGTCTACTACCCCAACAAACTTCCCGCGATTTTGTGTTGTGATGGTGCCGAAATCATCAATGCCATGGGCACGGCTGTAACACGTTTTACGGTCGGTAACGCGGTCTACTTCTGTAACGGTGGCATCGACAACGAACCCGGTTGCTATGCTGAGTAGGCCAATGTGCATGAAGATTACTGTGCTTTTAAACCAGCCAACCTTAGCCTGCATGAAAGCGCTGCGCTACCACTGGTACTAATCACAGTGTGGGAAGCATTAATTAAACGTGTCAATCTACGAGCCAACCAAACAATCCTCATCCATACCGCAGTCGCAGGTAAGCTCGGCGGGCTGGCGATGGATTAACACGGACAACTACAAGCCAAGCTCTCCCCACATTGCATCTACACGGCGTTTGGTCACTTCGTCCATCGCAATTGGCGTGCCCCACTCTCGTTGCGTTTCACCCGGCCATTTGTTGGTCGCATCCAGACCCATCTTGCTGCCCAGACCAGATACCGGGCTGGCGAAATCGAGATAATCAATGGGCGTGTGATCCACCAGCAGTGTATCGCGTGTAGGATCGACGCGGGTGGTAATCGCCCAGATTACTTCCTTCCACTGACGGATATCAATGTCGTCGTCCACCACGATGATGAACTTGGTATACATGAACTGGCGCAGATAGGACCAGATACCGAACATCACACGCATGGCATGTCCCGGATACTGCTTCTTCATGGATACAATTGCCAAACGATAAGAACAGCCTTCTGGCGGTAGATAGAAATCCGAAATCTCGGGAAACTGCTTCTGTAGAAGTGGCACGAACACTTCATTCAATGCCACGCCCAAAATGGCCGGTTCATCTGGCGGTTTGCCGGTATAGGTGGAGTGATAAATGGGATTGCGACGCATGGTGATGCGTTCAATAGTGAATACCGGAAATTTTTCCTGCTCATTGTAATAACCAGTATGGTCACCAAACGGGCCTTCCAATGCAATTTCATGAGGGTGAATTATTCCTTCCAGCACGATCTCGGCGCTGGCGGGTACTTGCAAATCGTTACCAATACATTTAACCAGTTCGGTTTTTGATCCACGTAACAAGCCGGAAAATTGATATTCAGACAAGCTATCCGGCACCGGCGTGACCGCACCCAAAATTGTGGCCGGGTCGGCACCGATCACCACTGTCAATGGAAACGGCTGGCCTGGATACGTTTTGCACCACTCCTGGAAATCCAGCGCGCCTCCACGATGCGCCAGCCAGCGCATAATGACTTTATTGGATGCGATCACCTGCTGGCGGTAAATACCCAGATTCTGGCGCGGTTTGTTGGGGCCGCGGGTAACCACCAGCCCCCAGCTAATCAGCGGTGCGACATCTCCTGGCCAGCACTTTTGTATAGGCAGTTTGCTTAAGTCTATTTCGCTGCCTTCCCATATAACTTCCTGACAGGCAGCGCTCGAAACAATCTTGGGCGACATATTCAATACCTGCTTCAAGATCGGCCATTTGTCCCAGGCATCCTTCAAACCTTTAGGCGGCTCGGGTTCTTTCAGGTAAGCCAGCAATTTACCCACTTCGCGCAACGCCGTTACGCTTTCCTCGCCCATACCCAAGGCCACGCGGTGTGGTGTGCCGAACAAATTCGCCAACACCGGCATATTGTTGTGTCCTGCAGGATTCTCAAACAGCACAGCAGGACCTTGTACATGCAACACACGGTCACAGATTTCCGTCATCTCCAAATGAGGTGAAACTGACGTAATCACGCGCTTGAGTTCACCCAGTTTTTCTAGTTGCAAGATAAAATCGCGCAGGTCACGATATTTCATTTGTAAAAACTTTCTTCGCCCTCGGGCCGAGTTTTAAATCGTCTATGTAGCCAGAAATATTGTTCCGGCATTTCCCGCACTCGCTGTTCGATGAATTCGTTGATGCGGCGAGTGTCAGCTACTACATCTTGGGTAGGATAGTTTTCCCATGCGGGATAAAAGCGTACTTCATAACCCTTGTAATCCGGCAATATACGCGTGATGCAAGGTACCACCTTTGCGTTAGCCATTAATACCAGGCGAGGCAAAGTCGCCAACGTAGCTGCAGGTATGCCGAAGAATGGAACAAACACACCATCCTTGGTAGTCCAATCTTGGTCCGTAAAATAATAAAAGGGCCTACATTCGCGTAATGACTTTACTACTGGGCGCATCCCCGCTTGTCGCGCATATAACAGTTGCTTACCAAAACGCGCGCGCTTCTGCAACACCAGGTTTTGCATGTAAGCATTTTTTTGTTTGGAGTACACACTAACCCCATCCGTAGACTGGGTAATCCAGGCTCCGCCTACATCCAGAGCGGCAAAATGTGCGGTAAGCAATATCAGTGGATTGCCGAGTGCTTTTTGAAAATGCTCCGCTCCTTCAACCCGTATCAACTTCTGGATGCGCTCGCGGCTGCTCCACCATAAAATACCTCGCTCCACAATACTGCGACCGAAGGCGTTAAAATTTTTCCGTACCAACTGTGACCGCTGTGCTTGGTTCAATTCAGGGAAACATAAACGCAAATTAATGCTTGCCACGCGCCGCCGCCTTGCTGAAAACAGATAAAGCAGCGTTCCCAGGATATTACCAATCCAAGCTTGCAGTCGATATGGAAGAAAATGCAGTAGCCACAGCAAAAAAACACCAAAACGTACCATCATATTGGATTTACGTCTTGCGTGCTGGCGGGCTTAATGCCTGCAGGAATCTTGTAACGATTGTAGCTCCACAAATATTGTGCAGGATTCATGAGCACCAATTCTTCCAGTGCCGCATTAACCTGTCTGCTTATGGGTAAATCAGCAACGAAATCCAGCGGCGTGAAGCGTAGGATATATCCCGACTCATGCGTCAATCGTTCGGCGGATGTCATTACTACCGAAGCGCCGCTGGATTTCACCAAGCGCCCAATCAACGTCATGGTGTAGGCTGGTCGCCCAAAAAAATCTGCCCATTCGCCCTCCCCATTGCCGGGTACCTGATCGGGCAAAAGCCCGATTGCTTCAGCCCGCTTGAGTGCTTTATATAACTGGCGCACCCCACCCACATCGGTACGCGCTAGCCGCAGTTGGGCTCGTTCGCGACCACTACGCATTACCTTCTCTAGCCAAATTAACTTAGGTGGGCGATACAGTACGGTGAGTGGCATGTGTTCAGAGACATAAAGGGCTGATACATCGAAGCATCCCAAGTGCGGCGTTAAAAAAATTATCCCCTTGCCCCGTGCACGAGCCGCCTCGATATGCTCCCAGCCGTAACATGCTTTGACGCTGGCGGTCACCTCTGCCAACGGTCGGCACCAAATCCACAGCAACTCTGCGGCCCCCTTGCCCGTTTCAACTATGCTGGCGTTTAACACTTTGCGAAAATCGGCTTGTGGACGCCCTTTCCATGCATGACCGAGATTTTCGCGCATCCGTTCGGCATATTTATCGGATAAACGATAAATCAATCTGCCCAGCACAGCTCCTAGGCGGTGTAACACACTCAGCGGCAAACGCGCTACCAAATTGAATAACAAGGCTACAAGGGAAGATATCATGGGAGGTAATTACAACCGAGTTATTGCTATAATGAATTACTTTCTCAACCAACCCGATCACGGAGCGCTATGAGTAAATTTCTGTTTACATCCGAATCAGTATCTGAAGGTCACCCCGATAAAGTTGCGGATCAAATTTCCGATTCCATTCTGGATGCTATTCTAGCGCAAGACCCTTATGCGCGAGTAGCTGCTGAAACATTAGTTAACACAGGTCTCGTAGTGCTTGCCGGGGAAATAACCACCAGCGCTAATGTGGACTATATCAACGTGGCGCGCGATTGCATAAAGCGCATTGGCTATGATAATACCGAATATGGCATAGACTACAAAGGGTGTGCTGTACTTGTTGCGTATGACAAACAAAGTTCGGACATCGCTCAAGGCGTTGATCGCGCATCTCATGAGTACATGGATCAGGGTGCAGGCGATCAAGGTCTGATGTTCGGTTACGCTTGCGATGAAACGCCAACGTTGATGCCGCTGCCGATCTATCTGGCACACCGCGTGGTCGAGCGTCAATCGCAACTTCGTCGCGATGGCCGTCTTAATTGGTTGCGTCCGGATGCTAAAGCACAAGTTACGATCCGTTATGAGGATGGCAAGCCACACGCCATTGATACGGTATTGTTATCTACTCAACACGCCCCCGAGATGTCGTTAGAAACCATTCGTGAAGCGGTAATTGAAGATATTATCAAGCCCGTGCTACCACAGGAACTAATCAAAGGCGACATTAAGTATTTGGTAAATCCTACTGGCCGTTTTGTGATCGGTGGCCCTCAAGGTGATTGCGGCTTGACAGGCCGCAAGATTATTGTGGATACCTATGGGGGCTCCGCTCCGCACGGTGGGGGGGCATTTTCCGGCAAGGATCCATCCAAAGTAGATCGTTCTGCAGCCTACGCTGGTCGTTATATCGCCAAAAACATTGTCGCTGCTGGTCTGGCCAGTAAATGCCTGATCCAGATTTCCTACGCGATTGGCGTGGCTCTGCCCACCAGTGTGTGGGTAACCAGTTATGGCACTGGAAAAATTTCTGACGAAAAGATTGCGGAGTTGGTAAAGAAACATTTTGACCTGCGGCCAAAAGGTATTGTGCAAATGCTCGATCTATTGCGCCCGATTTATACCGGTACTGCTGCCTATGGTCATTTTGGTCGCGAAGAACCAGGGTTTACTTGGGAAGCAACAGACAAGGCGTCTGCCCTGCGAGCTGAGGCTGGGCTATAAATCTCTGAAAGCTGATAAGAAGGGCTTCGTTAAACGTAGGTTTAAGGATGATCAAAAATATTATTCTAAATTTTTAACATTGGAGACAAAAAACTCCGTATTACCGAAACAACTTGTTGGAAGCCCTTTGTATTGATCGTAATCGAGCGCTATTTTTTTACCGAGACTTTGATTGATCTTTTCAGCAACGGTATTATTTCTTACTGTAAAGTGGAATTTTTCAGGGACTTGACCAGGAAGAGACATCATACTTAATTCACCTTCCCATGTTTTACATACCCATCCTGTTTTTGAAAACTTTTGAACATATCCAGCTCGTTCACCCGTTGAATAACTCCAGGTAAAAGCAAACCACAGATAAAGAGCGCAGAGAACGAATAATATTGCCGCCACAATGACAATATTTTTAATCAGGTTTGCTTTTGTCATCATCGAATTCATAAACTTGCGAAATTGTTAGATTAGCAGGTAAGCGGGAGCTAAAATCTCTATTTATTCAATTGCTCCCAGCTCGTCTGAGATGCTTAATGCATAAAAACTCAACATTTAAAATATCTTGTTTGATGTTGAGTAATTACTTACCTGGCCTACACACAACTCCCTTTACTGCGACACTAAAATGGCAACGTTGGATAATCGATATAGCCAGCTGTATCACCGCCATAGAACGTTGCTACATCAGGTGTGTTGTAATCTCTGCGTTCCCGCAACCGCAATAGTAAATCCGGGTTGGCAATAAAGAGTGCACCGAATGATACAAAATCAGCGGTCTTCTCAACAATCGCCGCCTCGGCACGTGCCGCATCGTAACCACCATTGGCTATGTATTTACCCCTGAATAAGCTTCGTAAACGCTTAAAATCGAATGTCGAAGGATGTTCTTCAACTACATGTATATAAGCCAGATCGAAACGATTCAATTGTCCGACGACATATTCGAAGGTTTCTTGCGGAGTCGAGTCAAAAATGTCGTTTAACGGATTGACAGGGGACAAACGAACGCCGACTTTTTGCGATGGATACACACTACAGACCGCCTGAATTACTTCAAACAGCAAGCGACTGCGGTTCTCAATTGGGCCACCGTATTCGTCTGTCCGTTGATTTGTGCTATCGCGCAAAAATTGATCGAGCAGATATCCATTCGCGGCATCGATTTCTATGCCGTCCAGCCATGCTTCTTCGGCATTAAGCGCAGCTTGCCTATATTGCTCGACGATACCTGCCATCTCAGCAACTTCAAGCGCACGGGGCGCCACGAAGGGCGCCATTCCTTGCGGTGTAAAAACCTCTCCTGCCGGCTGAATAGCAGAGGGCGCGACCGGCAAACTTTGGAATGGCTGCAGCGAGGGATGCGAGATCCGTCCAACATGTGACAGATTCATAAAAATCTTGCCTCCTGTTCTGGAAACGTGGGCAGTCACCATTTTCCAGCCGTCTATCTGTTCGCGAGTAGTTATGCCTGGTGTACCTGGATAGCCAATTCCTTGAGCAGACACTTGAGTGGGTTCGGAAATGATCAAGCCAGCACAACAGCGTTGAGAATAGTACAATGCATTCATTGCATTAGGCACGTTGCCTAGCCCAGCACGGCTGCGGGTCATTGGCGCCATAATCACTCGGTTATTCAGCTCAAGCGCGCCGAGCCATCCTTTTCGATACAAGGGGTGTATTTCCGGGGGTAGAATATGTGACATATCTGTCCATCCGGAAGGGCTGGATTCACGTTTGACGGGTTTTTTCTTTGGATAATTTCTGGGATCAGCGACCAGATTGGGGTTCTCGTTGAGCGCCTTGGGAACATCGGGATAAGCGGGAACCATGGGAGGATTGTCATCAATGTCCCAGTCACTCATCGGAATCATGGGGATGTCTTTTTTAGACGCCTTGCCGGTAACAGGTATAGGCTGGTCGGTACTAGGTGTGAGTTTGTCGTCAGTTGGCATGAGTTTATCGTCGTTAGATACTGTAAGAGAAAGTTATTATAGCTTGTTCTCTTGGCTCATCAACTCGAACGTTTATAAATTCGCTTAACTCTCCAAGATTTCGTTGAACTAAACCGTAATTGTGGTGATGCTTCATTGTTCGTCACCCTCATTAGATTACCCTAGATGCAACAGGCTTCAGATCTGGTTTGGTTCGTTGCTTTCACTGTTCCACGCAGTTAAAGTTTTTTCGCAGCCGAGAAAATCTTTGAGATTAATTGTTATATTCTCTAAATTTGAATTAAAGAAGCACTGAATCATTCACCCTGCCAAAGATGTTTGGGCGAGAATTAACTTGTTTTGGTATGAGTTGCAGCGAGTCAGCAATTGCACTTCGTCGTGTTTGCATTACTTGCCCACCTTGAAGTCGTTTCAGGGACATTCTTGCAGATTGATGAATTCCCAGTGTTAAGGAATAAATCAGCATCTCCCTAGTGAGCTGCCCCAACACAGTATAAGCATTTAATCGCATATTTTTATTGGAGAAACCTGTAGAGTAACCATCATCTAATACATTCCCTATCGCACTGAGAATGTTCGATAGGCTTTGTTAGTATCCGTGGTAAATTGTTGGTGAGTGAAATTATCGGAGGTACTTAGTGTTAAATGATGAGGATGAGCAATTAGGCGCCTCGATGCTTAAGAATACTAAAAGCATTGTCGTTGCCGGGAGTGGTGAGGAAGAAATACCGACAATTCAAATAAAGGAATTCACGCACTCTGAAGAGCCCCTGCAGATTGCTGTGGGGGAATCTGAGACGGCGCGGGAAAGCACCGCGGCTGCATTGCTTGCGGCCATTGTTGAATCGTCTGATGACATTATCATAAGTAAAAATTTGAATGGGATCATAAAGTCATGGAATTTGGCGGCAGAGCGGATTTTTGGATATTCACAAGCCGAGGCTGTTGGTAAGCATATTAGCCTTGTGATTCCATCCGACCGGCTTGCTGAAGAGCATGAAATAATGGGAAATATAAAATCAGGACAACGAATATCCCACTTTGAGACCATACGCCGCCGAAAAGATGGAAGTTTAGTTGAACTTTCAATTACTGTATCTCCTATAAAAGATACACAAGGGAATATTATCGGGGCTTCTAAAATTGCCCGCGACATTACAGCCCGTAAGACTGTTGAAAAAGAATTGACTGAAGAGCGGGAAACACTGGAAACGCTTAATCGCTTGGCGCCGGTTCTAACTTCGATTTTAGACCTGAAATCGCTGATTCAGCATGTAACAGATGAAACCACAAAAATTATCGGCGCTGCTTTCGGGGCTTTTTTTTATCATGTCATTAATGATGATGGAAAAGCCTTCTTACTCTATACCCTTTCCGGTGCACCCAAAGAAGCTTTTGCCCGTCTTGGGATGCCGCAAGCCACGGCAGTATTCGGTCTCACTTTACAGGGGGAAGGTACTCTATTATCTGATGATATAACAGTCGATCCACACTACGATCAGATAAAACCTAATGCAGAAATGCTCACCGAACATTTGCCAGTGAAAAGTTTCCTGGCTGTTCCCGTTATATCGCGAAGCGGGGAAGTGATCGGGGGTCTTTCCTTTGGGCATCCTGATAGAGCCGCTTTCGCGGATCGTGATCTACGAGTAGTGGAAGGTATTGCAGCTTTAATGGCCGTGGGTATTGATAACGCACGGTTATATGACCAGGTAAAGCTTGGGAAGAAGAAAGCGGAAGAAGCCAATAGGGCGAAAACAGATTTTTTAACTACAATGAGCCATGAGATCAGAACACCGATGAATGCTATTGTAGGTCTGTCCAATATTCTCTTGATGAGCTCACCTCTAACGGTAAAACAAACGGACTTTATAAAAACGCTTCAGTCCTCATCGAATGCATTACTTATATTGATAAATGACTTGCTCGATCTTTCCAAGATCGAGGCACGAACTGTGGAACTCGAAGACACTCCATTTTCACTACATAAACTCGTGGAAGAAATTGTCCACATGTCCTCAGTGCAAGCGAAAGAAAAGGGACTCATTTTTACCGCTGATATTGAAAGCGTAAACACCCTGATTTTCCGTGGTGATCCGACGAGGCTACGCCAAATACTAAATAATCTATGTAGTAACGCCGTCAAATTCACTGAATATGGGCAGGTATCCTTACAGATTTTAAATGAAGAGGGAGATGACCTAGGGTTGGCTAAAATTTCCATTATTGTTTCAGATACGGGTATCGGTATCGCTGAGGAAAAACTGGATCTTATCTTTGAAAAATTCGTTCAAGCCGATCCGTCCATAAATCGTCGATATGGAGGCACGGGGCTCGGTTTATCTATTACGAAAAGCCTCGTTACTACTATGGGAGGCACGATTTCGGTGATGAGTAAGGTGAATGATGGCTCAGTGTTTACTGCTAGCCTGCAACTTCGTCTCGCCACTCAAGAAGATCTTTCTGGCCGAAATACTATTTTAATGCCAACCTTGTATGAGCCTATCCAAAATAAAAAGCCGTACATCCTTATCATAGAAGATCATGAGGCCAATATTATGGTGGCTAGCGCATTTCTAGATAGCTTAGGGTATGACTATGACGTTGCAAGAAATGGAACAGAGGCACTGAAAAAAATCAAAGTTCTACAATATGATGTAGCGCTTATGGATGTGCAAATGCCCGGTTTAAATGGGTATGAGACGACGCAATTATTCCGAAACGAAGAAAAGAATGGGGGGAAAAGAAGATTGCCTATTATTGGAGTTACTGCTCATGCAATGGCAGGAGAAAAAGAGCGCTGTCTTAGCGCTGGAATGGATGATTACATGTCAAAACCATTTAACCTCATAGATTTGCGCAGTAAAATTGATGCACTTATTAGCAATAATATGTAAGGATACTTATTCCCTCTGCATTGCTAGCTTCATTGCAATTAGTTTTTGACGCTACACCTATCATGGCTAATGTTGCGATTAAGCAATAGCATGGTTTAGAATGCCCGTCTACCGGACAATCAAGGTGTTGATACGTGTCATCTCAAGCGCTGGTCGAAATTCGCGACGTCAATTTTGCCTATGACAGCCGCCCCATACTAAAAGGTGTCAATCTCACTTTCCCCAAAGGCAAAGTAATTGCAGTCATGGGCGGTAGTGGCTGTGGCAAAACTACATTGCTACAGCTTATAGGCGGTGCGCTCAAACCAAGCAGCGGCTATGTGAAAGTTGATGGACAAGTAATACATGAGCTTGATCATAAAGGTTTGTATCGCATGCGTCGCAGGATGGGCATGCTCTTTCAATTCGGTGCGTTATTCACGGATATGTCCGTGTATGACAATGTGGCGTTTCAGATGCGCGAGCATACTGATTTGCCGGAAGAAATCATCCGGGATTTAGTGCTGATGAAGCTGCATGCGGTGGGTTTGCGCGGCACGCATCATCTAATGCCTGCTGAGCTTTCGGGCGGCATGGCACGACGCGTTGCGCTGGCTCGTACGGTGGCCTTGGATCCGATGTTAATTATGTACGATGAGCCGTTTGCCGGACTGGATCCCATCTCGCTTACCGTAGTGGGTAATCTCATTCGTCGCCTGAACGATGCGTTGGGTGCGACTTCGGTCGTAGTCACACATGACGTGCAGGAATCGCTCAAACTTGTCGACTATATTTATTTTATTGCCAATGGGGTAGTAGTTGCAGAAGGGACGCCGGCTGAAATCAGTATTTCCGATAAACCGTTCGTGCATCAATTTGTGCATGGCGAAATGGATGGCCCCGTTCCATTCCATTATCCCTCCAGTGATTACGGGCAAGATTTGAATTTGCAGCCGAGGCGATGACTATCGTTGAAAATCTGAGATTTTTAGGACATCGTATTGTGAATGCGGTATGGCGTATTGGATATGCCTCTCGCTTTTTCATGATGATCCTTTTTTATTCCGGGACTAGCTTTCGACGCTTCCACTTGACCATCAAGGAATTATTTTCAAGTGGGGTGATGTCGCTGATTATAATTTTGGTGGCAGGCACATTTGTCGGTATGGTGTTGGGGTTGCAGGGTTATGAGACTCTCAAACGTTACGGCTCTGAATCTGCACTGGGATCACTCGTAGCGCTAAGTTTGGTGCGCGAATTGGGGCCAGTGTTGGCTGCCCTGCTGTTTGCAAGTCGCGCAGGTTCAGCGATGACTGCGGAGATTGGTTTGATGAAAGCCACTGAACAGATTTCCGCGATGGAGATGATGGCAATCAACCCGATAGCGCGCGTGGTAGCACCTCGTTTTTGGGCGGGAGTCATCTCTATGCCGCTGCTATCGGCGTTATTTTCCGCCATGGGCGTATTTGGTGGATATGTGGTGGGGGTGGTGCTGATCGGTGTTGATCAAGGTTCATTCTGGTCACAAATGCAGGCTGGGGTCGATTTTCAGCACGACATAGTGAACGGGATGCTTAAGAGCTTCGTGTTTGGAGTAGCGGTCACGGCCATAGCATTGTTCGAAGGCTATGATGCACCACCTACTGCAGAAGGGGTGTCCGGTGCAACAACACGTACAGTCGTTGAGTCGTCTCTGACAATTTTATTCTTGGATTTTATTTTGACCGCATTCATGTTTCAAGGGGGGTAGTATGAAACGCACCACGCTAGATTTATGGGTCGGCTTATTTGTCGTGGCTGGCTTAGCGGCACTGGCAGTGCTAGCACTAAAGGTGGGGAACCTAAGTACGTACAATATGTCCGACACATACCAGTTGCAGGCTCATTTTTCTAATATTGGCGGCCTTAAATCTCAGGCATCCATCAAAAGTTCAGGCGTACTCATCGGACGAGTAGGCGAGATCACGCTAGATTCCAAGCGTTATGAAGCTAAAGTGACTATGACTATAGACAAGCGCTATCAGTTTCCAAAAGATACATTCGCTAATATTTTGACTTCAGGATTGTTAGGTGAGCAGTATATCGGCTTGATTCCGGGTGGTGATGAAGAATTTCTGAAGGCAGGTGACGAAATCAAGAAAACACAGTCGGCTGTAGTCTTGGAGGATTTAATCAGCAGGTTCTTATACAGCAAAGCTGAAGATTCCAAATAACTTAATAAATTACTAAAGGTAGATATGAATAAAATAATTGCATTGTGGATAGGAGTGTTGCTGGCGTGTGTGTCGCTGGGTGTGCGTGCGGATACGCCGGAACCGGAAGCGCTGATCAGGAATACCGTAGATGAAGTGTTAGCCATCGTTAAACGGGATAAGGATATTCAGACGGGTAATACGAAGAAAGCTATTGAATTGGTGGATGCAAAGGTGCTGCCACATTTTAATTTTACTCGCATGACCAAGCTTGCCGTAGGCAAAAACTGGAGTAGTGCTACGCCGGAACAGAAGAAAGTCTTGGAAATCGAGTTTCGCAATTTGCTGGTTCGTACGTATACAACGGCATTCACTACTTACCAGAATCAGGAGGTTGAAGTGAAACCGCTCAAAATGGCAAATGATGCCACTGAAGCGACTGTAAAAACTTTTATTATTAATAAAGGCAAACCCCCTCTACCCGTCAATTATGATATGGAAAAAACCGCTCATGGTTGGAAGGTGTATGACCTATCGATTGAAGGTGTAAGTTTGGTAACCAACTATCGCGGTACCTTCGCTGAGAAAATTCAGAAAAGTGGCGTTGATGGATTAATTAAAATGTTAGTGGAAAAAAATCAGGCGCAAACCGGCACAATGTCGCCTAAGGCGGCATCCAAGTGAGTGACAATAGCCGTATGCAAGTAACGAGTCATCTGACCATTGAAACGGTTACCTCCCTGTTCAAAAGTGGTTTACAAATCTCTGGAGAAACACCGCTGGTGGTTGACTTGACTCAGGTAGAAATAGTGGATTCTGCTGCGGTCAGTTTGTTGCTAGCTTGGCTACGCGAGGCACAACGGAGTAGTGTGAAGCTGAGTTTTGCTCATATTCCAGAGAATTTATTAAGTTTGGCTCGTTTATATGGCGTTGCGGACATGCTGCCGCTATGCGGTAATGATTTCGCACAGCCGTCGTGATCCATTCAATTTGATGCCACCTGCTATTGATGTACGCCAAGCACGCAAGCGCTATGGTCAATTGCAAGCATTGGACGGCGTGGATTTGCGTATTGAGCAGGGTGAGTTCGTCGGTTTACTTGGCCCCAATGGTGCGGGCAAAACCACGCTGATTAACCTGCTGGCCGGGCTTGCATTGCCAGATGATGGGCAGCTCTCCATACTGGGGCATAATGTAGTCAAGCAATATCGTGCCAGCCGTCGTGTGTTGGGTGTGGTGCCGCAAGAGTTGGCCTTTGATCCTTTTTTTACAGTGCGCGAAACGTTACGCTTGCAGTCTGGTTTTTTTGGATTGCGTCGTAACGATGCCTGGATCAATGAGGTCATGCGCCACTTGGATTTGACCGGTAAGGCCGATACCAATATGCGCCGCCTCTCCGGCGGTATGAAGCGCCGTGTGTTGGTGGCGCAAGCCTTGGTGCATAAGCCCCCCGTTATTGTGTTAGATGAACCAACTGCCGGGGTAGACGTGGAGCTACGCCAATCGTTATGGCGCTTCATCCAGCAGCTTAACCGCGAGGGGCATACCATTCTGTTAACGACCCATTATCTGGAAGAAGCGGAAGCTTTATGCACACGGATTGCCATGCTCAAGCATGGCCGGATTGTAGCGCTGGACAGCACACAAAACTTACTTAGTAATTTGGCCGGTTGTCGCGTCAGACTCAAACTAGCGGGTTGTCTACCTGTTGCATTACTGCCGCACGTGGTCGAACAGACAAACAGCGATTACCTGCTAGCTTTGCCAACTTATCAAGCATTGGAGTCAGTGCTGGCGGAATTGCGTATGGCTGGGGTTGCGGTGCAGGAGATGACCTTGCAGCAGTCCGATCTGGAAGAAGTCTTTCTACGGTTGGTGGGGCGGACCGTGCAGTGAGGCGGGCATGTTGAGTTTTTACAGTCTGCTCTACAAGGAGGTATTCCGGGTGTGGAAGGTGGGCTTCCAAACCGTGCTGGCTCCCGTGTTGACCGCATTGCTCTATCTGTTGATTTTTTCGCATGTACTCGCACAGCATGTCGAAGTGTATCCGGGGGTGCATTACACGGCTTTCCTGATCCCAGGACTGATGATGATGGCAATGTTGCAGAACGCTTTTGCTAACAGTTCTTCCAGCCTGATTCAGTCCAAGATCACTGGCAATATCGTTTTTGTGCTGCTGGCGCCGATTGCCTATTGGGAATTCTTTGCGGCATATGTGCTCGCTTCCATGCTGCGCGGTTTAGTCGTTGGCATAGGTGTATATTTAGCCGCGTTGTGGTTTGCCCAACCACCGTTGCAGTTTCCAATCTGGATTATAGTGTTCGCCGTTCTGGGAAGTGCAATGCTTGGCTCACTGGGCGTGGTGGCAGGGATGTGGGCAGAAAAATTTGATCAACTCGCAGGATTCCAAAATTTCATTATCATGCCGTTGACTTTTTTATCCGGTGTATTTTATTCCATACACTCGCTGCCGCCATTCTGGCAGGAGCTGTCGCGCTTCAACCCGTTTTTTTATGTGATAGATGGTTTTCGTTATGGATTTTTCGGTGTATCGGACATTTCTCCTTGGGTGAGTTTAATGGTGACGAGTGGGTGCATGCTAGGTTTGACGCTGTTATCTTTGGCGCTGTTAAAGTCCGGATATAAATTGCGGTACTGACATAACGAAAATATGACAAGAATACATTAAGATGAAATTAAGATTTTTAAAGATGCCAGCATGCAAAAATTAGTAATACAAGGTGGTATTCCATTGCGCGGCGAAGTGCGTATTTCCGGTGCCAAGAACGCGGCATTGCCGATAATGTGTTCCAGTCTGTTGACGAGTGATGTCTTGCAGTTAGGTAACATGCCGGATTTGCACGATATCGCAACCATGCGTAAATTGCTGGAGCAGATGGGCGTGAAAGCTGCCGTGCAAGGTGATGAGATGACTTTGCAGGGTGCGCATGTGGATAAACTAGAAGCGCCTTATGACATGGTAAAAACCATGCGTGCCGCCGTGTTAGTGTTAGGCCCTTTGGTGGCGCGCTTCGGCGAGGCGCGCGTCTCGATGCCCGGGGGTTGCGCCATCGGATCGCGTCCCGTCGATATTCACATCAAGGGCTTGCAGGCGATGGGTGCTCAAATTTTCATTGAGCATGGCTACATTCATGCGCAGGCAAAACGCCTTAAAGGCGCACGTATTTTATTTGACATCGTCAGCGTGACCAGCACTGAAAACCTGATGATGGCTGCTGCTTTAGCAGAAGGGGTGACGGTGCTGGAAAATGCGGCGCGCGAACCGGAGGTAGTGGATTTGGCACATTGCCTGATTGCAATGGGTGCGAAAATAGAGGGGGCAGGCAGCCACACGATTGTCATAACCGGTGTGGAAAGATTGCACGGTGCAACCCATCGCATCATGCCGGATCGTATCGAGAGTGGGACTTTTCTAGTGGCGGCAGCGGCAACAGGCGGGAGCATCGTGTTACGCGATACGCAAGCGGATATTCTCGATTCAGTGCTGGAAAAACTGACTGAAGCGGGTGCATGTATCCGTAGCGATAGTGAGAGCATCCACTTGGACATGACGGGTCGACCCAGATCGGTGAACGTACGTACGGCGCCGTATCCCGCATTTCCTACTGATATGCAAGCACAATTTATGGCGTTGAATGTTATTGCAGAGGGCAGCGCGATGGTAGTGGAAACGATTTTTGAAAATCGTTTTATGCATGTGCAAGAGTTGCGCCGTCTGGGTGCAAAGATAGATGTGGAAGGTAATACCGCTTTGGTTCATGGGGTTGATCATCTGGAAGGCGCAACGGTGATGGCAACGGATTTGCGTGCATCTGCTTGCCTGGTTATTGCCGGATTGGTGGCGCAGGGCGAGACCGTGGTTGATCGTATTTACCATCTGGATCGTGGTTATGAACACATAGAGATAAAACTTTCGCAACTAGGAGCGAACATATTTCGCATCAATAAATGAAAGATACCGCATGATTACCATCGCCTTATCCAAAGGGCGCATCTTTGAAGAGACCCTGCCTTTGCTGCAAGCAGCAGGCATTACGCCACTGGAAGCCCCAGAACCTACACGCAAGTTGATTTTATCCACCAATCGTGCCGACGTACGTCTTATTATCGTGCGCGCTTCCGATGTGCCGACCTATGTGCAATACGGCGCTGCTGATTTAGGGATCGCGGGCAAGGATGTCCTTGATGAGCATGGCGGCATCGGCTTGTATCAGCCACTGGATTTAAATATTGCGCGTTGCCGGATGATGGTGGCAGTAAGAAACGATTTTGATTATGACTCTGCGGTGCGTCAGGGCGCGCGCCTGCGTGTGGCGACTAAATACCTACAGACCGCACGGGAGCATTTTGCGGCTAAAGGCGTGCATGTGGATTTGATTAAATTATATGGTTCGATGGAGCTGGCGCCACTAGTTGGATTGTCAGATGCCATCGTGGATTTGGTCAGTAGCGGTAACACACTGAAGGCCAATCATCTCAAAGCGGTAGAAGAGATTTCTGCGATTTCTTCGCGCCTAGTGGTGAATCAGGCCTCACTTAAACTCAAACATGCGGCTATTCAACCTATGTTGGATGCATTTTCCCTGGCGGTCGTTCAATGAACATCAGACGACTTTCCACTCGGCAGCCAGATTTCAATTTGCAACTGGATAGGCTGCTGGCTTTCGAGGCAACCCAGGATCATCAGCTGGACGCGACTGTGGCGGCTATTCTGACGGATGTGCGCACACGCGGGGATGTGGCCTTACTCGAATACACTCGACGCTTTGATCGTATGGAGGTGCATGATAGTGCAGCACTGGAGCTACCTCCTGCTGCCTTGCGTACTGCTTTTGAGGGATTGCCCGCCGCACAGCGCACCGCTCTGGAGCAAGCCGCACAGCGCGTTACCACGTACCATCAAAAGCAGTTACAAGCTTCATGGAGCTATACTGAAGCGGATGGCACGCTGCTTGGTCAGCAGATTACACCATTGGATCGGGTTGGTCTGTATGTGCCGGGCGGCAAGGCTGCCTATCCCTCTTCAGTGTTAATGAATGCACTACCGGCAAAAGTGGCTGGAGTGGGCGAACTTATTATGGTCGTACCGACTCCCGACGGAGTGCGAAACGCGCTGGTGTTGGCAGCAGCCTATCTGGCTGGGGTGGATCGGGTGTTCACTATTGGCGGGGCCCAAGCGATTGCGGCGTTGGCTTATGGTACAGCAACGGTGCCGCGCGTGGATAAAATCGTTGGCCCCGGCAACGCTTATGTGGCCGCTGCCAAGCGCCGCGTATTTGGGGTAGTTGGTATTGATATGGTGGCAGGGCCATCAGAGATTCTGGTGATCTGTGATGGCCAAACCGATCCGGACTGGATTGCGATGGATCTATTTTCTCAAGCAGAGCACGATGAATTAGCGCAGGCCATCCTGCTGACACCGGATGCGGCTTTCGCTACAGCCGTGGCGCAAAGTTCAGATCGTCTACTGGCGCAGATGCCGCGCCGTGACATCATACGCACTGCATTAGAGAACCGCGGTGCTTTGATTGATGTAGCTGATTTGGATGAGGCTTGTGCTATCAGCAACCGTATAGCACCGGAGCATCTTGAACTTTCAGTGGCTGATCCCCAGCAATGGCTGCCAAAAATCAAGCATGCTGGGGCAATTTTCTTGGGCTGTTACACCTCTGAGTCGCTTGGTGATTATTGCGCTGGCCCTAACCACGTCCTGCCGACCTCTGGCACGGCTCGTTTTTCTTCCCCATTGGGCGTGTATGATTTTCAAAAACGCAGCAGTTTGATTCAAGTATCCGCGCAGGGTGCAGGGATGCTGGGCGAAATTGCAGAAGTGCTGGCGCTGGGAGAGGGCTTGCATGCGCATGCGCAGTCCGCCCGCTTACGAATAGGCTCGTGAACTCGTTGAGAGTAAGACGTCTCATTTGAGATTGTTCGCACCGCACTGTTTTTCAAAATTGCACTACACCCGAATGGCACTGTTATAATTCATCACCATGAACAAAGCCATCTTTGCTACCCCACGCGCACTTGATTTAGCGCGCGAGGTATTACACATTGAAGCCGCAGCTGTGTTGGCTCTTACACAACGTATAGATGAAAATTTTCTGCAGGCATTAAATATTATTTTAGCCTGCGAAGGCCGTGTGATTGTGAGTGGTATGGGTAAGTCTGGTCATATTGCACGCAAGATCGCCGCTACACTTTCCAGCACGGGTACGCCAGCGTATTTTGTACATCCCGCCGAAGCGAGCCACGGCGATTTAGGCATGATTACCGCTAAAGACGTATTTATTGCGTTATCGTATTCTGGAGAAAGTCAGGAATTACTTACTATCGTGCCAGTCATCAAACGTCAGGGAGCACGGTTGATTAGCCTGACCGGCAATCCGCGATCCAGCCTGGCAGAGGCGGCAGACGCGCACCTTGATGCTGCGGTGGACAAGGAAGCTTGCCCGCTAGGGCTTGCGCCTACCGCCAGCACAACGGCAGCGCTGGCATTGGGTGATGCACTGGCCGTGGCGCTGCTGGATGCCAAAGGGTTCGGAGAGGAAGATTTTGCGCGCTCGCATCCTGGCGGCAGCTTGGGTCGCCGTTTGCTGACCCATGTGCGCGACATTATGCATGCCGGCAAGGGGGTGCCTGTTGTGAATCAAAATGCAACACTGGCCGAGGCGGTGCTTGAAATCTCTAGTAAAGGGTTGGGCATGACTGCCATTGTAGACGATGCTCGGCAGGTGCTGGGCATCTATACGGATGGAGATTTACGCCGTACGCTGGAAAAGCGTGTTGATTTCGCCACTACTGCAGTCAGCTCCGTTATGTCGCGCAATCCGCGCAGTATTAAGCCGGATGCACTGGCAGCCGAAGCGGTGCAGATCATGGAACAATATAATATTAGCCAGATGCTGGTGATAGATTCCAACAATAAGCTGGTGGGGGCTCTGAATATGCATGATCTGCTGCGTGCGAAAGTGATTTGATGTCGTTAAATCAAGCACAGTCCATTCGCCTCATTGCCTTTGATGTGGACGGCATTATGACGGATGGCGGCCTTTATTTAACCGACTCCGGTGAAGAATTTAAGCGCTTCAATTCGCTTGACGGACAGGGCTTAAAAATGCTCAAAGCATCCGGTGTGGAACTGGCCATCATTACCGGTCGGACCTCCCGCTGTGTAGAGCTACGCGCGCACCACCTCGGCATCTCGCACCTGTATCAAGGTGTTCATGACAAGTTTGCTAGCATGCAAAAAATGCTTGCTCAACTTAAGCTGTCCTTGGATGTCGTCGCTTTTATGGGTGATGATGTAATAGATCTACCGGTAATGCTTCGTGTCGGTTTGGCTATCAGTGTGCCGAGTGCACCACAAATAGTGCGCGATCGCGCTCACTATATTACCGGCCGTGACGGCGGGCATGGCGCGGTACGTGAAGTATGCGAATTGCTGATGTCGGCGCAAGACACGCTAGATGCGCAATTTGCGCCTTATTTGGCATGAATTATTCAGTCGTTATTGACCGTTTGCGCGCTTGGTTCACCGGTTTGCCGTTGCTATTGCTGCTACTGGCCGCAGCGTATTGGCTGGATCAGCAGGTACAGCCGCTGCCACCCGTACCCGACAGCAGCAAGCGCCACGACCCAGATTTTATTGTTAGTAAATTTGTTGCAACCACGCTGAATGAACAGGGTAAGCCGCGTTTCGTGATGGCTGCAAAAACAATGTTACATTACCCAGATAACGATAGCACGTACCTGGAAGCGCCTGTACTTACCAGCTTTGATTTAGATCAGCCTCCCACGCATACCTCTGCAAATAATGGAATGGTATCAGGCAAGGGTGACGAAATATTTTTACGCGATAATGTAAAAATCGTGCGCAGTAACAATACCAAACAAAGAGACATGATATTCACCACTACTTATCTGCATGTGATTCCTGATCGCGGCTTGGCCGAAACAGACCAGCCTGTCACTATGGTCGATGGACGTAATATTGTGCACGCAGTAGGAATGAAATTTGATAATAAAGCGCGCATAGTAAAACTGCTTGCGCAAGTTAAAAGTGAATATGTGCCCGACAAAAATTAAATATATCGCTCTACTCTGCATAGAGCTTATCTGTCATGTGCCGATCAGCCAGGCGGAGCTTGCCGACCGTGATAAGCCGATGCATTTAGAAGCAAATCAGCTCAGTATTGACGATGTCAAACAAATTAGTGTCTTTGAAGGCAAAGTGCAGCTCACTCAGGGTACGATGCTTATTAACGCCGATAAAGTTGTCGTAGTACAGGACAAGGAAGGATTCAAGCACGGTACGGCAACCGGACAACCTGCCAGCTTTCGCCAGAAGCGCGATAATATTGACGGATATGTGGAAGGATATGGTGAGCGTATTGAATATGCCACCAAAACTGCAATCATAGATTTTTTCGGTCAGGCGCGTGTGAAGCAGGATCAGGATGAAGTGCGTGGTGAACATATTACCTATAACTCCAAAACTGAGGTATTTCAGGTAAACGGTATCTCCAACAAGGGGCGCGTGCGCGCTATCATCCAACCTAAAAATAAGCGCTCTTCAGTTGGCGAACCGCTGTCAATCAGGCCGACAACAATACTAACCAAGCCTAACGAACATCAATGAGCGAGCTACGCGCCGTTGCACTGAAAAAGCGCTATCGATCCCGTACCGTCGTGCATGATGTTTCCCTGTCGGTACAGAGCGGAGAGGTGGTTGGGCTGCTTGGCCCTAACGGTGCTGGAAAGACCACCTGTTTCTACATGATTGTTGGACTGGTGGCAGCGGATGGAGGCGATATTTTCATCAATGGACAGAACATTACCCATCTTCCCATTCATCGCCGCGCACGTTTGGGGTTAGGTTATCTGCCACAGGAAGCATCTATTTTTCGCCGCCTAACGGTCGCACAAAATATTCAGGCTGTACTGGAATTACAAGATTACGATAACGATGAAATTCAAGCACGGCAGGACGAGTTGATGGAGGAATTGCATATCACTCATATACGAAACAATCCAGCCGTCAGTCTGTCCGGAGGCGAACGACGACGTGTTGAAATCGCCCGCGCGTTGGCCACCAATCCACGCTTCATTCTGCTGGATGAACCGTTTGCAGGGGTGGATCCGATTGCCGTGCTGGACATTCAGAAAATCATTCGGTTTCTTAAAGAGCGGGACATTGGCGTGTTGATTACTGACCACAATGTGCGCGAAACATTAGGAATCTGCGACCGCGCCTATATTATTAACGCCGGGTCGGTAATGGCGGAAGGCAAACCCGACGAAATCATTTATAATGAAGGCGTGAGAAAAGTATATCTAGGCGAGCATTTCAAGCTATAAATGCACACTATGCGCCGCTCTTGTCCGTAAAATTTCGTAATGAAACCCACATTACAGCTTAGGCAATCCCAGCAACTGACGCTTACCCCCCAGTTACAGCAAGCCATACGCTTGTTGCAGCTATCCACTCTGGAAGTGAACCAGGAAGTAGCACGCTTACTGGACGACAATCCATTGTTAGAACGTGAAGATGAAGATGCGATGCAGCCCTATGCACATGGAGATGCTGCCGCTAGCGCTGTTGTAGATAATACCGAAGTAAAAGATGAAATGCCGCAACAGGCCGATGAAGACTGGGTAAAAGAAGACTGGAATGAATCTTCTTTTTCCGCAGCCAGCGGGCCGGATGATGAGAAAGAAACACGTGCCGAAGTCGCGGCAGATACTCCAAGCCTGCGAGAGCATCTCATCTGGCAACTAAATATGAGTCAGCATGATGTGCGCGACCGAAAAATTATCGGTTTGCTGATCGACGCATTGGACGGCAACGGTTATCTGGCGCAGCCGCTGGAAGAAATTGTCGAAATGCTACCAGAACAACTCGATATTACTTTGGATGACTTAGAAACTGCACTGGTGCAATTACAGCACTTGGATCAGCCAGGCATAGCCGCACGTACCTTAAGTGAATGCCTTACGCTACAACTCAAAGCGCTCCCAGAAGATACGCCGTGCCGCGATCTGGCACTGCGCTTGGTGTCGCAATACCTCAACCTGCTGGGCGCACACGATTTTACCAAGCTGAAAAAAGTCCTTCGCTGTGACGATGACGCATTGCGCACAGCACAATCACTCATCACCCATCTGCAACCAAGACCTGGCGCTGAATTTGAACAACGAGCTGCAGACTATGTTGTGCCCGATGTGGTGGTAGAATTCCGCCACGGTAACTGGCATGTACGGCTAAATCAGGGCGCTATGCCGCGCCTGCGCGTTAATCAAATGTATGCCAATATCTTGCAACAGGGCAATGAAAAAAACGTACAGCAGTTGGCCGGCCAATTGCAGGAAGCGCGCTGGTTTATCAAAAATTTGCAACAGCGTTTCGATACTATTTTGCGTGTATCACAGACAATCGTTGATCGCCAGCGCAATTTTTTAGAGCACGGTGATACAGCTATGTGCCCACTGGTACTGCGCGAAATCGCAGAACAGCTTGATCTGCATGAATCCACCATTTCCCGTGTGACTACGCAGAAATTCATGCTCACTCCGCGTGGCATTTATGAACTCAAGTATTTTTTCTGCAGCGGAATCGCGACCGAAAGTGGCGGTACGTGTTCTTCCACGGCGATCCGCGCACTTATCAAGCAGCTAGTCAACCAGGAAGATGCACGTCAGCCCCTAACCGACAGCCGCATGTCTGAAATTCTGGCACAACAGGGCATATTGGTTGCCCGGCGTACCGTGGCAAAATACCGGGAATTGCTGAATATCCTCCCAGTTAATCTTCGTAAATCACTCTAACCATAAGGAGCAGACCATGAACCTCAATCTCAGCGGACACCATTTGGAAATTACCCCCGCCATTCGCGAGCACGTGGTAAGTAAACTCGGCAAAATCGAACGTCACTTCGACAATATGATTGATGTCAATGTTATTCTTTCAGTGGAAAAATTAAAACAAAAGGCCGAAGCCAACGTTCATTTGAGCGGCAAGACGATTTTTGTGGAATCGGATGATACAAACTTATATGTTGCGATTGATAATCTGATCGAAAAACTGGATCGTCAAATTATCAAGCATAAAGAAAAACATGCCGCTCGTCGTCATGATGACTCTGGTAACCCTCCGGCAGTGGGACAAGAATGATAGCAAGGCGGCTTACGACCGCCCCTTCCTTATTTTTGAAGTGCTTTAATTATGAACCTGATCAGTAAAGTCCTGCCCCTTGAGAACGTCATACTGGACGCCGATTCCACCAGTAAAAAACGGGTTTTTGAAAGAGTGGGGGTATTATTTGAAAACACTCAAAAAATTGCACGTAGCCAAGTATTCGATAGCCTGTTTGCGCGCGAGAAGCTTGGCTCGACAGGCTTGGGGCATAGCGTGGCTATTCCGCATGGTCGCATCAAAGGCCTGCGTGATGCGATTGCTGCTTTTGTCAAGACACAAGCATTGATTCCGTTCGACGCACCAGATAGTCAACCGGTAAATCTGATTTTTGTGTTGTTAGTGCCGGAACGGGCTACCGATCTGCACTTGCAACTGCTTGGAGAGCTGGCGCAAATGTTCAGCGATAAAACCTTCCGCGAACAAATACGGGATAGCAATGATGTAGGGGTAATTCATCAATTGTTTACTCACTGGGCGATGTGAAAATAATGGCACAGGTCAATATTCAGCAGTTGTTCGAGGACAAGCAGGAACAGCTGGCATTGAGCTGGGTCGCCGGAGCGAATGGTGCTGCGAAGATAATTGATAGTGATTTAGTCAGTGCATCTAACAATGGTTTGATTGGCCACCTTAATTTGATCCATCCGAATTGGGTGCAAGTATTAAGTGAAATTGAAGTCGACCATCTCCAAGGGCTTTCGCCCACTGCGTTCGCAGAAGCGCTAATGCAACTTGAACGTTGCGGTACGTTATGCCTGATTATGGCTGGCACGGATAAAATTCCGCAAGAGTTGATCATTTACGCTAATCGCACACATACACCGCTATTCCGTTCCCCTCTGCCCAGCGTACATTTGATGTGGCTGGTGCGTCATTACATTGTCAAAGCGCTGGCGGAATCGACCACGCGCCACGGTGTATTTCTTGATGTATTGGGCGTGGGAGTACTGGTCACAGGTGATAGCGGCATAGGCAAGAGTGAACTGGGACTGGAGCTTATTACACGCGGCAATGGCTTAGTAGCGGACGATATTACCGAACTGTATCGTATTTCTCCGGAAACACTGGAAGGGCGCTGCCCGGAATTGTTACGTGATTTCCTTGAAGTGCGGGGGTTGGGTGTACTTAATATTCGCACCATGTTTGGTGAAACTGCGGTGCGGCGCAAAAAAAGTTTAAAACTTATTGTGCATTTACATCGCCCTCTACGCGGTGATCTTTCTCATTTGGAACGTTTGCCGCTAGTGGCTAGCTATCAGGAAATTCTGGGAGTGAAAATTAGTACGGTAAGCATTCCGGTCATGGCCGGGCGCAACCTTGCGGTACTGGTAGAAGCAGCAGCACGTAATTTTGTGCTTCAGCAACGTGGTATTGACAGTATGCAAGAATTTATCAGTCGTCACGAGCAGCAAATGCAGGATCAATAAATCATGCAATTATTTCTGATCAGCGGCCTCTCCGGTTCAGGAAAAAGCGTAGCGCTTAAAGCGCTGGAAGATAGTGGATACTATTGTGTGGACAATTTGCCCGCTGCATTGTTGCCCGTCCTCGTGGAAAATTTGCATCAGACGGGTAATACACGCATTGCTGTCAGCATAGACGTTCGCAGTGGCGACAGTGTAAAGCAACTACCACATTATATTGAACGGCTGAAGCAACAGGGTATAGATGTGCACTTGCTCTTCCTTGACGCGCAGACCGACACGTTGGTGAAACGCTTTTCCGAAACGCGTCGCCGTCATCCGCTGCGTAATGCTTTACCTGCGGCACAAACCAATGAAGGGCTTACCTTGCCGGAATGCGTACAACTCGAGCGCGAAATGCTGGCCGAGATCAGTAACATCGGTCATCGCATTGATACCAGCGAACTCGGCGCCAATGCCTTGCGTGCATGGGTCAAAGATTTTAAGAGTGTTGACCGTGCACGCATTACGTTACTGTTCCAATCGTTTGGTTTTAAGAATGGTATTCCGCTCGATGCTGATTTGGTGTTCGACGTACGCTGCCTACCTAATCCGCATTACGATCCCGTACTGCGGCCACTAACCGGACGTGATGCGGCAGTAATTGAATTTCTCGAACGCAACCAAAACGTACAAAAAATGTGTGAAGATATCCGCAGTTTTGTCGAAAATTGGCTACCTTGTTTCATTGCGGATAACCGCAGCTATCTCACCGTCGCCATTGGATGCACAGGCGGTCAACATCGTTCGGTTTACTTGGTGGAAAAGCTTGCTCGTTATTTTAAATTGCAACAGCAAGTACTGTTGCGTCACCGCGAATTAGGTAGCACTTATTGATTTTGTATAATTTTATGACTAGTTACATTACTGTAACGGTCAGTTCTGTATAGCAGCAAATCCAGAGGCTTCTCAGAGTACTTTGATTTAAACCCTTTTGAATGTATTTTGGTGCGGGATGATGGAATGTTGCTTCGCATTGCTATTCACGATATTCAATAATCATTTTGCTATTGGCACCCATTAACTTACACACGCAGTAGCAAAATGCTAAGTAAAGTGCTGCTACCGCGTAACAAAATTATTTCTGTGCTCGGTTTAATCGCAACACATTCTCTGAACGAATTAAAGATTGAGCTCGAAGCACCCAAAATAACTGAGTGAAAAGCACATGAAAACTATCATACTCGCTCTAACCGGTGCATCCGGCTTACCCTATGCCATGCGATTGCTTGAGTGCCTACTCCAAAGTGGTCAGCGTGTGCACCTAGTTTATTCCCAAGCGGCACAAATAGTCGCTAAACAAGAGTTGAATTTTGTGTTGCCCAACCGCCCACAAGATGCGGAAGAAATCTTGGCAGAACGGCTCGGTGAGGTTAGCGGCAAACTGCGCGTATTTGGGCGTGATGACTGGTTTGCACCCATGGCCTCCGGCTCTAATCCTGGCGACGCAATGGTAATTTGCCCCTGTACTATGGGTACGCTGGCAGCGGTAGCGGCGGGGTTAAGCGACGACCTCATCACCCGTGCAGCCGATGTTATGCTGAAGGAAAAGCGTCCGTTGATTTTAGTGCCGCGCGAAACCCCGTTTTCCGCCATCCATCTGGAAAACATGCTTAAACTTAGTCACGCCGGCACGGTCATTCTGCCGCCCAATCCGGGTTTTTACTATCACCCGCAAAGCGTGCAAGATTTGGTAGATTTTGTGGTGGCAAAGATACTTGATCACTTGGACGTGGAGCACAAGTTAGTGAGGCGGTGGGGAGAATAATAATAGGTTGCGCGAAGGACCGTTACACTTGCAGCTATCACGGATGATGGAAACTGCGGGTTAAAAGGTGCGATAAAATTTGTGTAAATTTTTTCTGATTCAACTCTGTAACTTAACGCATAACCCCCCAAACTGACTTATATCTTGTATTGCTTCCATAGAGCGCATACCTTAAACCAGCTGTTGGCAGAGCAATTTAAAACTATTGTTGGCTATTCATTTGACTGGTCAGGTTTTTTTAAACTATAGTTCGCTTCATGCAAGCAGAATTAGACGTATTGGAAAGCAAGTTGGCTCAATTGGTGCAATTGACTATACGTTTGCGCGAAGAAAACCATCACCTGCGTAAAGAATTGGCTCAGGCGCTAAGCCAAGGCCGTCAATGTCACGATAAAATTGACACTGTTAAGTCGCGTTTAGAGCGACTGCTGGCACAATTACCTGAAGAATAAACATGAGCAGCGAAAGTGCAAAAACGCTTGATGTCACAATCCTCGATCGGGAGTTTCGTGTTGTCTGCTCAGAAGCAGAACGCCCTGAACTGCTCGATGCGGTCGCTTATCTTGATAAAAAAATGCATGAGATTCGCGATATTGGTAAGGTTGTTACGATTGAGCGTATTGCAATCATGTCTGCTTTGAATATTGCTCATGAATTACTGACCACACGTCTCGGCTCGGGTTTTGACATGGGTGAATTTAAGGGTAGAATGAGACGCATAGAAGCAACTATCGACGCGGCATTGACCGAACAAGATGAATTGTTTTAAGTTTCCCCTGCGGTGTTTGTCAGGCTCATAATTCTTTGGACCAATAAGCTTTGCTTAGGTCGTGACCCTTAATGTTACTGTTGTGCGCATCCCTTGCGGATGTACCTGATGTAACTGGGAATCGGCTCTCTTGAACTCAGGTTCAAGATGTTGGGTCAACGGCACAGGCGGGGGTCTTTATTTTAAATGCGGCTTATGCCGCATTATTTTTTCTTAGTATGCCCAAGCCTAGTGAGTTGTATGTAAACGTAACTTGACGGACTGCGGAGGATTCGTCACTCTCACTTAAAGATGAAAAATCTTCTACCGTCGGAAAGAGGAGTTACTTGCTAAACAGCAATGATGCCCATGTGAGGTGGATAACTGAAGCGAGCCTAGGTAAATTTTGAGCCTGACGAATAAAACGCAAATAGATTTGACGTAGTAGGGCGAGTAGACGGAGTCTGTAGAGCTCAATGTACTGGACAGAACGCTACGACGTAGATTCGACAGGTGTAAGCAAGACCACACGTATTACCTAGGATATCTATCTTTTGCCCGATCAAAGCTTCAATCTTAATAATGGAATAACGTGCGTTATTGGCTAATGAAATCTGAACCGAGCGACGTTAGCATCGATGACCTCGCTAATCTGCCCGACCAGACCGTGGCATGGTACGGTGTCCGTAATTATCAGGCACGTAACTTCATGCGCGATCAGATGCGCATAGGCGATGCGGTGCTTTTCTATCATTCCAATTGTGCTGTACCAGGTATTGCAGGCATTGCGCGCGTTTCCAGTACCGCCTACCCCGATGCAACTCAGTTCAAGCGTAATAGTAAATATTTCGATCCCAAGGCTACGCAGGAAACGCCGCGATGGTTTAATGTCGATGTGCAATGGGTAAAGAAAATTGAACTCATTTCATTGGCAGAGCTGCGCCGCCATCCACAATTGGAAAGTATGCGTGTTTTACAACGCGGCAATCGATTGTCCATCACCCCGGTTGATCCCACCGAGTGGCGGTTCATTCTGAAGCATCTGATACGCGATTAATATGGAATGGGCTTTCGCCTATCTCACTTTAGGGGCATTGGTCGGGCTGTTTAGTGGAATGTTCGGCATTGGCGGCGGAACCATTCTAGTACCCGTATTACTGATACTGTTCAAGATGCAGCACTTCCCTGCCTCCTATATTATGCATTTAGCGCTCGGTACCTCTATGGCAACTATTCTGTTTACGTCCCTTGCCAGTATGCGCAAACACCACCAACATGGTGCGGTGAACTGGGGCGTGGTTCGTACCATAACTCCTGGCATTTTGTTCGGAACAGCGCTGGGTGCACTATGCGCCGCCGCTGTTTCGCCGCGTGGACTAGGAATATTTTTTGCTTTATTTGTATATTTTGCAGCAATTCAAATTTTGTTTGAATTGCGTCCGCAAGCCTCGCGTCAATTACCCGGTATGACCGGAATGACGCTGACGGGTATGTTCACCGGCTGGATCAGCAGCCTAGTATCTATCGGCGGTGGTACGGTTGTAGTCCCGTTTCTAATTTGGTGCAATATGCCAATACGCAGTGCAATTGGTACTTCTGCAGCGATCGGTTTTCCAGTCGCTATAGGTGGCACAGCAGGCTATATTGTTACTGGCTTTAGTACCCATACACTACCTTCTCCTAACCTGGGCTTTGTGTACCTTCCGTCGTTATTGTGGATTGTACTTGCCAGTGTCATTACCGCGCCGCTTGGCGCAAAGGCTGTACATCGTATGAAGATTGGGCTATTGCGCAAACTTTTTGCAATGTTGATGATGGTACTGGCGACACATTTGTTAATAAAATCTATTGGGATAACTGTACCGGGTTTGTCATGATTGGAATTTTTGGTTTTTGAGAACGCACAAACTGGACTGGCTGGATTGCTATTTTGAACAAATGATTGAACTATCTTTCATCTTTCAACCAGTTTGATATTGATTACATTGCTTGGTGTGGCGCGCATAACATAAAATCTCTGCGGCAGGATACAGGGATTAGACATAGTTTGTCACGGTAGCCTGTATTTTAGACGATGGATTGTTTTAGGCTTTTGAATTAACAGAGACGACGAGATGAGACTAAAGTTCACCAAAATGCACGGAGCGGGCAATGATTTCGTAGTTCTCAATGGGCTGCGCCAGCGCATTCAGCTTACATCGGAGCAGCTGCGTCTGTTAGCCGATCGGCACTTTGGCGTAGGCTGTGATCAAATCCTGTTAGTGGAAACTGCTCAGCATCCCGATGCAGATTTTCGTTACCGTATCTTCAATGCAGATGGTGGTGAGGTGGAACAATGCGGCAATGGCGCGCGCTGCTTTATGCGCTTTGTACACGATCATAAACTGACACATAAGCGTGAGATCGTGGTAGAAACAAAAAACGGCTTGATTACCCCGCGCCTTGAGGACAATGGTCAAGTTACAGTAAACATGGGCGCCCCGATTTTTGAGGCTGCGCGTATTCCGTTTCTTGGTAGTGATGATGCTGTTATCCAAACGTTAGAAGTAGCGGGCGAGGCAATACAGATTACGACACTATCGATGGGTAATCCACATGCAGTACAGGTGGTAACTGATGTAGAACATGCGCCAGTCGTCATACAGGGAGCGCTTATTGAACAACACCCACGTTTTTCACAACGAGTGAATGCAGGCTTTATGCAGATAGTAGATCATAAGCACATCAAATTACGCGTGTATGAACGTGGCGTGGGTGAAACCTTGTCTTGTGGCACTGGCGCATGCGCCGCAGCGGTAACCGGCATCCGTCGCGGTCTGTTGGACGCGCGTGTAAATGTTGCTACGCGCGGCGGGGTGCTGAACATAACTTGGGGCGGAAATGATACACCGGTATTTATGACTGGCCCCGCGCTTGCGGTATTTGAAGGCGAAATAACTTTATAAGAGGACGACATGAAATCCGCAGACATCGCACTATATTTACAAAATAATCCACAGTTCTTTGAAGATCATGCTGATATGTTAGCGGAAGTCACTATTCCCCATCCATACAGCGGACGCACCATTTCATTAAGTGAGCGGCAGTTAGTGACACTGCGTGAACAAAACAAAAACCTGGAAAAAAAACTGCACGAAATGATAATGTTTGCTCAGAACAACGACTCATTACAGCAAAAAGTACATCAATTCACCCTTGCGTTATTTGGCATGCATGACCTGATGAGTTTGCAGAATGTCATTACACAGAATTTGCGTGAAATTTTTGCCGTACCACATGTTGTACTGCACATCTGGAAAGGATTACCGCCTAGTCTGGAAGTGCTTGCCTTTGTGGATCAGCAACTACAACCCGTCTGTGTTCATCACGCTCTTCATGACACTTTGGCCTGGTTTGGCGAAAGCGCGATTCATTTGCATTCGTTTGCTTACTTACCGCTGCGGGTGAATGAGCAATCCATCGGTCTATTAGTATTAGCAAGCGAAGATGCACAGCGCTTCTATCCCGGCATGGGTACTTTGTTTTTACGGCGTATTGCGGAAACTGTAAGCAACGCACTGCGCTCCTCATTATAAAGCGATGATAGACAGCGCCGCGCAGGCTACCACGTCCAACCAAGTTGCACTGCACGGATTCCTCGATTATCTGTGTAACGAGCGCCGTTACTCCCCTCTTACTGCGGAAAACTATTCCCGCGATATTTATCGTTTGTTTAAGCTTGCGGGTGATACGCCATTAAACGAGCTCAAAAACCATCAAATTCGCCGTTTCGTAGCACAATTACATGGTAGCGGTTTGGGTGGCAAAAGTTTGGCGCGCATGTTGTCGGCATGGCGAGGTTTTTATTTTTATTTAATACGCGACCACCGGTTTAAAGTTAATCCGTGCATCGGGCTGCGTGCGCCTAAATCGGCGCGCAATCTGCCGCATGCACTTTCCCCGGACGAAGCTGTGCGCATGGTGGAATTACCCACAGAAGACGACATTCTGGCAGTGCGCGACAAAGCGATGTATGAGTTATTTTATTCTTCCGGCCTGCGCTTGGCAGAGTTGGTTAATCTGGATCCTGTTGCGCTTGATTTTACAGATGCAGCTGTACGCGTTATAGGTAAAGGCGCCAAGACCCGTATCGTACCTTTGGGCCGTTATGCGATCTCTGCGTTGCAAGCTTGGCTGGCACTGCGCGGACAGTTAGCCAAACAAGATGAAACGGCATTGTTTGTTAGTCGCAATGGTCGCCGCATTGGTCCGCGTGCGGTGCAGTTACGCATGTCAGGCTGGGGCATCAAACAGGGCATCACCAGCGGTGTCCACCCACACTTGTTGCGTCATTCGTTCGCCTCACACGTGCTGCAATCCAGCGGAGATTTACGGGCAGTGCAAGAAATGCTCGGTCATACCAGCATTTCTACTACGCAGGTATACACTCATCTTGATTTTCAATACCTCAGTAAAATTTACGATGCCGCGCATCCGCGGGCCAAAAAGAAAACCTTATGAATACAATTATTCTTAAGGCGGGGAGGGAAAAGTCCCTTTTACGTCGTCACCCCTGGATATTCTCGGGGGCGATTAAGCGGGTGGAAGGCTCGCCTGCTGATGGTGACACAGTACAGATATACTCAACACAAAGCACTTTTCTTGCCCATGCTGCGTACAACGCACATTCACAAATTGCTGCGCGAGTATGGTCATGGCACGCAGAACAAAACATTAATGCAGATTTTTTTCGCACGAAAATTACCCAAGCACTAACATTGCGCAAAGATCTTAAATTGGCGCAACACAGCACTGGCCTACGTCTGATTCATGGTGAATCGGATGGGCTGCCCGGCCTGGTAGTAGATCAATATGGCGATGTGCTGGTTATGCAGATTGGCAGTGCGGGAGCGGAGCGCTGGCGCGATACTTGTGCCGACATATTGCAAGAGATGTGTAATCCGGTTTGCATTTATGAGCGTTCTGATTCTGACTCGCGTGCATTAGAAGGTTTGCCGGAACGTAATAATGTACTACGTGGCCACTTATCCGAATCGTTAACCATTGTTGAACACAAGTTGCACTTTGCCGTGGATGTAGCACACGGGCAGAAGACAGGTTTTTATCTCGACCAGCGTGACAATCGCGAATTGATTGGAACCTTGGCGCAAGACAAGGATGTTCTGAATTGTTTTTGCTACAGTGGCGGTTTTTCCCTGTATGCACTGCGCGGCGGCGCGAAATCAGTGCTATCAATTGATTCTTCGAATGAAGCGCTGCAACTGGCACAGCGCAATGTGAAGCGTAATGGACTGGATGCCAGCCTTGCTGAATGGCAATGTGCCGATGCGTTCCAGACACTGCGCAAGCTGCGTGATCAGAATCACAAATTTGACCTGATCATTCTTGATCCACCTAAATTTGCGCCTACCGCAGCCTTCGCCGAAAAAGCCGCGCGTGGCTACAAGGATATTAACCTGTTAGGCTTCAAGCTGCTTAGACCGGGAGGGATGCTTGCCACCTATTCATGTTCCAGCGGCATAAACGATGACCTGTTCCAGAAAATTATTGCCAGTGCCGCCTTGGACGCCGGAGTGACTGCGCACATTATACGTAAACTGCACGCTGCGCCGGACCATCCGATATTATTGAATTTCCCGGAAGGCGCATATCTCAAGGGACTGGTATTGCGCGTGGCAGGTTAAATCGAGTTTAAGTGAGAAGTTGAAAAGAGATTATTCAACGAAGAGCTAATGCCATGCAAAAAATAGTGAAGCTGGAGCGTTAAATTTGATTTATCCCGTTTATTAAGTGCACTCTTGATTATTTCTTCATAGATAGCCAGTTTGAAATCATCTTGGCAATTACTATTGCATCGGGCGTAACAGTGGGACGCCCCGCCGCAAGGGAGGGCAAGGGTAGCTGACGACGATCCCCTATATAGAAACCAAGAGCGGTTTCTAGTGCCTCACTGGCATACTGTAGTACTTCGTCCTTATCGTCCCCTTGGGTAATAGCTTCCGGTACATCGGGAAAAGTTACGACAAATCCGCCATCTTTGGCAGGTATCAAATCTACTGGATATTCAAACATCGCAAATCCCCTAATTCAACCCTAGCCGTTTTTTAATGTACTCAACAGTATCCATTTTCAGTTCCGTGTCATGCATCGGCAGAACGGATTGACGGCCATTAAGAAATACTCTGAAGTGAGTTCCCTGACCCGGCTGAAATGTAGCGCCTTGCTTAGCAAGCCATTGTTTAAATTCAGTGCTATTCATCCTTTTAATTTAACAGAAATACTCTTGGTGGTCAAACTCTGACAGCCCGCGAGATAGTAAACTGTGTCAGAGTATCTGGGGTAGTTGCGCTTATTTTTCAATAAGTATTTTGTGCGGATAAATCCAGACAGACCAAATCGCAGGAAAAACTGGATTTGATTTATGATGCATCATTAAGAGTCCATATTTGGCATTTGAATTATAGACGCCCATGAATAAATATAGAGCCCTCCTGCCGCAAACCAGTTTATTCTGGAAAAAACTGGGGCCCGGTTTAATAACGGGGGCTGCGGATGATGACCCCAGCGGCATTGCCACCTATTCACAAGCTGGAGCAGGGTTCGGCTATGCAATGCTGTGGACGACATTTTTAACTTTTCCTCTTATGGTTGGCATCCAGATGGTAAGTGCCCGGATTGGCCGGGTGACTGGGCATGGCCTGGCCGCCAATATTCGGCTACATTATTCTCCGACGTTGCTTTATGTGCTCGTTGCGCTGCTTCTGACTGCAAATACAATTAACATCGCTGCAGATATTGGTGCAATGGCTGCAGCACTTAAACTTCTCATTGGTGGACCTGCTCACTGGTATGCAATAATCTTCGCCATGGTATCGTTGGTGCTGCAAATATTCATACCTTTCCCACGTTATGCCCCTATCCTCAAAGTACTAACATTATCGCTCTTTACTTATGTAGTCACGGTGTTCGTCGTCAATGTACCGTGGGGTGAGGTGCTTTATCGCACAATCATGCCGTCCATATCATTTAAAGCAGATTACGCCATGGCGGTGGTTGCCGTATTTGGCACCACTATCAGCCCGTATTTATTTTTCTGGCAAACCTCTCAGGAAGTTGAGGAACTACAAGCAACTAAAGGGGAGGCACCGCTTAAAGTGGCGCCAGAACAAGCCAACAGTCACCTGCAGCGTATTAAGATCGACACTTTTATCGGAATGGGGTTTTCCAACCTGATCGCTTTTTTTATTATATTGACGGCAGCGGTGACGTTGCACGTGCACGGCATTACAGATATTCAAACTTCTGCACAGGCAGCGGAGGCTTTGCGCCCTTTAGGGGGTGAATTTGCGTTTCTATTATTTACCGCCGGAATTGTAGGTACGGGATTGCTCGCTGTGCCTGTTCTAGCAGGTTCAGCTGCGTATGCCATAGCAGAATCATTTGATTGGCGCATCGGTTTAGGCCGCAAGCCCATGGAGGCACGAGGGTTTTATATGATTTTGATCATTGCGACTCTCTTGGGCGTAGCGCTTAACTTTACTCCCATTGATCCTATCAAGGCACTATTCTGGAGCGCCGTCATCAATGGCGTTATTGCGGTGCCCATCATGGTAGTGATAATGTTAATGGCGGCAAGATCGGAGGTCATGGGACAATTTGTGATCACGCCTGGACTTCGAATTACCGGGTGGGTAGCAACGACCGTGATGGCATTCGCAGTGCTTGCCATGGCGGTGACGTGGTTGAGATAACGCTGAATGATTGCGATAAGCCGAGTTCGACTATTAATTTTTATACAAGGATATTCTCAATGAATAATACAGGCACAAAACTCCTCTCCCTTCAGATTGGCCTGCCTAAAATACTGGGGACACCAAATGCCTCAGATACGATGGATCAAGAATGGACGACCGGCTTTTTCAAGCAATCGGTATCTAGTCCAATTTGGGCGGGAAAAACTAACTTGACTGGCGACGGGCAAGCCGATCTTCGCGTCCATGGTGGACCCGATAAAGCGATTAACGCATATCCTTTCGAACACTATGCATTTTGGCTCGCCGACCTTGATTATAAAGAGCTGCCCAATGGTGCGTTCGGAGAAAACTTTACCGTGACAGGATTACTGGAAACGGAAATTTGCATCGGCGATATTTTTGAGATTGGTGACGCATTGATACAGATTTCTCAACCTCGCCAGCCGTGCTGGAAGCTTGCCCGCCGATGGAGGGTCCAGGACTTAGTGGCGCGAGTCGTGCGTACGGGCAAGACAGGCTGGTATTTCCGTGTTCTGCGCGAAGGAAACGTTCAAGCCGGAGCGGCACTGGTATTGGTGGAACGCCCTTATCCTGAATGGACTATCGCGATCGCGAACAGCATCATGCTGCATCGCAAGGATAACTCTGTGGCTGCACATGCGTTGGCCGATTGTCCGGCGCTCTCCGGCAGTTGGAAGGCAACCTTGTCGCGAACGACTACTTCTACTGAAATTGCAGCCGATACTTCAGCGCGTCATTTTCAATGAATGTTTAGTCCATATAGCCGAACGAACTAAATAAAAAGTCGGTCATAGCACAATAGATGGACAGATTCTGTTCACTTACACCGCGTCCAGTGGAACATGGGCCAAATTATGGCAAACAGGAAGGGAGCGGGAGGGCGGGGATTTCATGTACAACCATATTTCCCCGTCCTGGTTGATTATTTCAACCTGTTGTATTTAGTGCTGCGTTAGTGTATCTAATGCTGCTTGGTAGTTAGGTTCATGCGTGATGTCATCCACTAATTCTGCGTGCAATACGTGGTTATTTTCATCCAGTACCAGCACAGCGCGTGCGGTTACGCCACGTAATATAGAATCAGCAATCTTTACGCCATAATTCCGCATAAAATCTCGTCCGCGCATCAAAGACAGTGTAGTGACATTGTCCAATCCTTCCGCCACGCAAAAGCGACTCATAGCAAAGGGTAAGTCAGCGGAAATCACCAGCACCACTGTGTTGTCGAGCTTGCCTGCCGCTTCGTTAAATTTGCGCGTAGAAGTGGCGCATACGGCAGTATCTAAACTAGGCACAATGTTAAGAACTTTGCGTTTGCCAGCAAAGTCTTTTAATGCGACATCTTTCAGGTCTTTGTCCACCAGCGTGAATTCAGGGGCAATTTGACCAATAGTTGGAAAAGTGCCGAACAATGTGATGGGCGTGCCGTTCAAGGTGACAGCAGTGCTAGTCGAAGTTTCATTAGCCATAATTTCTTTCTTTTTGTTAAGGTGTGTTACAGCGCATCATCGGCATATGCTTGTATTGGTGGACAAGCACAAATCAGATTTTTATCACCACGGACATTGTCTACACGGGCTACACTTGGCCAGAATTTGTTGTCTTGTACCCACTTTAATGGATAAACGGCTTTCTCGCGCGAATAACTGCGTTTCCAATTGCTCGTGAGAACTGATTTCGCTGTATGCGGTGCATTTTTAAGTACGTTATCTTCTTTATCCGCTTTACCTGTCATCACCTCATCAATTTCTTTACGTATAGAAATCATAGCAGAGCAAAAACGATCCAATTCTTCTTTTGATTCACTTTCCGTTGGTTCAATCATTAAGGTATCGGCTACCGGGAATGAAACTGTCGGTGCATGATATCCATAATCCATTAATCGTTTTGCAATGTCCCCGACCTCTATTCCAGCATCTTTTTTAAATGCAACGCAGGCTAGAATCATTTCGTGCGCGCAACGTCCATTTGCACCGCTATATAAAGTAGGGAAATGATTTTTTAATGACTCTTTAATATAATTGGCATTTAAAATTGCGATGCGTGTTGCTTCCGTAACGCCATCGTTACCTAACATTTTTATGTATCCATACGATATCAATAAAATTAACGCACTGCCGTAAGGCGCCGCGGATACTGCATGTATGCCGTTCCCTCCTCCAGTTTTTACTAAGGAATGTGATGGCAAAAAAGGAGCAAGGTGTTTTGCAACCCCAATAGGTCCCATGCCTGGGCCGCCGCCACCGTGCGGAATTGCAAAAGTTTTATGTAAGTTTAAGTGGCAAACATCAGCGCCAATATTGCCGGGACTGGTTAAGCCCACCTGTGCATTCATGTTGGCGCCATCCATATAAACTTGTCCGCCATTTTCATGAATGATGTTAGTAATCTCGATGATACTTTCTTCGTAAACACCGTGCGTGCTTGGGTAGGTAATCATCAAACATGCCAAATTATCTTTATGCTGAATTGCTTTTTCACGCAATTCGCTGACGTCAATATTTCCTACTTTGTCACACTTCACCAGGACTATCTTCAAGCCACACATTGCAGCGCTGGCAGGATTGGTGCCATGTGCCGATGTGGGAATCAACGCAATATTTCGGTGCGCATCACCACGTGATTGATGGTATGCCTGAATGACCAATAATCCGGCATATTCGCCTTGAGCGCCGCTGTTGGGCTGAAAACTCATTTTTTCGAAGCCCGTAATCTCACTTAATGATCTATCCAGGTCATCGATTATTTCATGGTAACCCGCCGCTTGTTCAACGGGTACAAAGGGGTGAATATGGGCAAATTCGGGCCATGTAATTGGCATTAATTCGGAGGCGGCGTTTAATTTCATAGTACAAGACCCTAATGAAATCATGGAATGGGTCAAGGATAAATCCTTGTTTTCCAATCGCTTGATATACCGCATCAACTCAGATTCAGAATGATAAAGATTAAATACAGGGTGTTGAAGAATAAAAGATTGACGATTTTTGATCAAAGATTGTTGATTAAAGATCTGTTCTTCAGTAATTTTAGAAGGAGTTTTACCAACAGCCTGTGCAAATACACTAATAAGCGCATTCAAATCATCGGCATCGATCGTTTGATCAACAGAAATAGTAATTGCATCATCCGTGTAACGGAAATTAATCTGTGCTGCTTGTGCTAATTGTTTAATTTTTGCATTGTCTGTCCCATTGATTTTGATGGTATCAAAATAGATTCCATCTTCAATAAGATAGCCTAGTTTTTTTAACTCGGTTGCCAATGCTATCGCAGTAAAATGCACTTGTTGTGCAATCCCTTTGAGGCCTTCCGGACCGTGATATACCGCATACATACTGGCCATAATGGCTAATAATGCTTGTGCAGTACAAATGTTGGAGGTAGCTTTGTCTCTACGTATGTGTTGCTCGCGCGTTTGTAATGCCATACGTAATGCTTGATTTTCGTCTGCGTCAATTGAAACGCCTATGATACGGCCAGGAATAGATCGTTTATATTCTTCACGGCAAGCAAAATATGCCGCGTGTGGGCCACCATAACCCATAGGGACTCCAAAACGTTGTGTGGAACCAACAACAACATCCGCTCCCCATTCGCCTGGAGGGGTGAGCAATACTAAACTTAGTATATCGGCTGCTACAGCAATGGTGGTTCCGTTTGCTTTTGCTTTTTTTACAAAGTCAGCGTAATCGTATACTTTGCCATCCGCGGTTGGATATTGAAGTAATGCACCATAAATAGTGCTATCTAACGTTCCGGTTTTAAAGTCACCAATCACTAATTCAATTCCCATTGGAGTTGAACGAGTTTTTAATAAATCGATAGTTTGCGGATAACATTCGCTGGAAACGAAAAACCTGTTCGCTCCATTTTCAATTGCTTGGTGCGTGCGATTATTGAACAACATTGCCATTGCTTCAGCTGCGGCAGTGGATTCATCCAACAGTGATGCATTTGCTATTTCCATCCCTGTTAAATCCATAATCATGGTTTGGAAATTCAACAGCGCCTCTAAACGACCTTGTGAGATTTCTGCCTGATAAGGCGTGTAAGCGGTATACCAACCCGGATTTTCTAAAACATTTCTCTGGATAACGGGCGGAATTATCGTGTTGTAATAACCTAAACCAATATAGGTTTTAAAAATTTTATTCTTAGCCGCAACACCCCGCAAATGCTTGTGGTATTGATATTCAGTCATCCCAGATGGTAAGTTCAATGGCTGTTTTAATCGGATCGCAGCAGGAATAGTCTGCTCAATTAATTCATCTATAGAACCTGCACCAATTGTATCAAGCATTGCCTTCACATCATTTTCGCGCGGACCGTTATGACGGTTTACAAATTTATCGGTTGTAATCATTGCTGGCTTTATTTTTTAAAGAAGTATAAGTAGGTATTAGAAGCGGGAATTATCTTGTCCATTACAGCGTCTCAATGTGCTTCACTATCGACCAACGTCTGATACGCTGCAGCATCCATTAACGTGTCTACGTCGGTGGCATTATCGGGCTTCATTTTGAACATCCATGCGGAATAAGGATCTTCATTGATTTTTTCTGGCGCATTGCCGAGTTCAGAATTAACCGCAACCACTACACCTGTAACAGGCGCATAAATGTCAGCTGCAGCCTTTACGGATTCTACTACTGCGCATTCTTCCTTGGCTTTCAGTTGGCGACCCACTGCTGGACTTTCCACGAACACCATGTCGCCCAGTAGCTCCTGTGCGTGTTGGGTAATACCGATCGTGATCGTTCCATCGCTCTCTTTTTTGATCCACTCGTGAGATGTGGTGTACTTCAGGTTACCTGGCAGATTGTTTGAATTGCTCATGGTTATATCCTTCAAATAAAGTAAAAGTTAGATTAAGCCTTTGCCGTTACGTACGAACGGGTATTTTACTACCTTTGCCGCCAGCATCTTATCGCGAATCGCCACCTGTACTGTGTCGCCTATTTGTACCGCAGAGGGTATACGTGCCAAGGCAATTGATTGGTTCAGCGTGGGTGAAAAACTGCCGCTGGTAATTTCGCCATCGCCATGGTTGCTGTGTACCACCTGGTGATCACGGAGCACCCCGCGATCCTGTAAGACAAGGCCAACTAACTTACGAGTTCCAGGTTTGGTGACGAGCGTCGTTTTACCAATGAAGTCGCGCTCACTCACCAAGTCTACCGTCCATGCCAATCCGGCTTCCAGTGGGTTTATGGTTTCGTCCATGTCATGACCGTAAAGGTTCATACCGGCTTCCAGCCGCAATGTGTCACGTGCGCCTAGCCCGATAGGTTTCACCCCCACGTCATTCAGTGTTTGCCAAAAAGAAGGGGCAGCCTTGGCCGGTAGTATGATCTCAAAGCCATCTTCACCAGTATAGCCAGTTCGAGCGATAAACATCGAATTGCACTCTACGGCATTGAAGGGCTTGAGCCCCTCCGCCAATTTTTGTGCTTCGGGCAAGGCCAGCCATAGTTTTGCCGCTGCATTTGGTCCCTGTACGGCGATCATCGCCAGCTCGTTGCGTGAAGTAATCTGCAATTGTGGCGCGCGGACGGTAGCCTGTTCAATCATCCATGCAATATCTTTATCGGCTGTACCCGCATTCACGACGATACGAAACCACATTTCATTCATGAAGTACACGATGAGATCGTCGATCACACCACCATCCGGGCGCAGCAGACAAGAATACAGCGCTTTTCCGGAAGATTGTAGTTTGTCCACATTGTTTGCCAACAGATAGCGCAAGAAGTCGCGCACGCCTGCCCCGGTTATATCGACCACGCGCATATGCGAAACATCAAACATGCCAGCATCGCGGCGTACTTGATGGTGTTCGTCAAGTTGTGAACCGTAATGTAACGGCATATCCCAGCCGCCGAAATCGACCATCTTTGCGCCCATTGTGCGGTGCGCTACATTTAGAGGAGTATGTTTGAGTGTCATGAGTAATCTTTCAAAAAATAAAAAAGGCGAGACAGAAATATCTGCCTCGCCCCATCTGTCCTCTTTACCTGAGAGATTACGAATAAATCCGTGTGCCCCTTCGGTGGCTGTGTCAACAGCACTCTCCAGATTTGCCTGTGCCAACAGTTCTTGAGCCTGAGCGGTTACGGGTGTTACGCCTTCGGCAATGCGCTTGTATTTACTACTTACCAAGCAGCATGTTCTTCCATTGGTTTAAACGGCAGATCGAACTATACCGGAATAAGGGAGTGGTCGGCAAACGATCTAACATAAAGTTGCGCGGGGGATTCATTTCAAGGATAATCTATGCCCTTATATGGGCGTTAGCGTGCATTGCTTAAATTTTAAGCCCTCAATTTTCATGCTTAAGGAAGCCAAAATGAAAACCGACATTCATCCGCAATACGACGAAATTGCAGTTACTTGCAGTTGTGGTAATACTTTCAAAACCAAGTCGACTATGGGTAAACCGCTCCATGTAGAAGTCTGCTCGGACTGTCATCCCTTTTATACCGGCACACAAAAAATAGTAGATACCGCTGGTCGAGTAGAGCGGTTCCGCCAAAAATATGGAAAGCCCGGTGCAAAATCTGCACCATAATGGAACTGAACGATAGGCAGCAATTTAAAGGCAGCGGACGCTGCCTTTTTTGTTTTTAATTTCAAGCAGGGTAGTGGCTACCCGAATGTTCTATCAACCCACACCCGGACAGCGCACCCAGGTCTTAGAATAAGCGCGCCAGTTCATGTTTTTCTATCCTCCGACACAAGAACCCCCGATCACGATCGCTAAAGCCTGGTTGCTGGCCCTGCTGTGTACGGTGTGGTTAGGCACAGGGTTGGTAGGACATGACCCGTGGCAACCAGACGATGCTTATAGTTTCGGATTGGTTTATCACATCCTGCAAAGCGGTGATTGGTTAGTTCCCACCTTGGCTGGCGAGCCCCACATGGACAAGCCACCCCTGTTCTACATCACAGCCGCACTGTTTGCTAAATTATTCTCTCCTGTGCTGGAGCTACATGATGGCGCGCGCCTAGCAAGCGGTTTTTATACTGCTCTTACGCTATTATTTATAGGGCTGTCCGGACGCGAATTATTCGGGAAGGGCCGCGGTTGGGCTGCGACGATCATTCTGATTGGCTGTCTCGGCATGCTGGTACGCTCACATGAACTCATCACTGATCTGGCTTTGCTCACAAGTTGCGCCATGATGTTGTATGGCTACATTTTAAGTTTGCGTCGTACTTTATTGGCGGGCATGCTCATTGGCAGTGGCATCGGTATTGGCTTTATGTCCAAGGGTTTTATCGCTCCCACGCTGTTTGTACTGATCACTGCCGCGCTGTTGCTATTCCGCACCTGGCGCATACACTCCTTTCTGTCCAGCGTAGGCATCGCACTATTGTTTGCATTACCCTGGTTAACTGTCTGGCCTTTCTTGTTGTACCAACGTTCGCCAGATCTATTTATGGCATGGATTTGGACGCTTAACATTGGTCACTGGTTTGCCTATATTCGAGGTGGCGATTATGCACAGGCGCTATATTACGTAAAGATATTGCCTTGGTTTGCCTGGCCTGCTTTGCCATTAGCCGCTTGGGCAGTATGGGAAGCGCGGAAAAGAGTCTTGCATGAAGCAGAATTCCAACTGTTGCTGATAAGTTTTTTTGTAATGTTGTTTACGTTGAGTGTGGTACCCAATATCAGGGAAGTGTTCGCGTTGCCCATACTATTGCCGTTAGTCCTGCTTGCTACTGCAGCTCTTCCCACTCTGCGCCGGGGCGCAGCCAATGCGCTAGATTGGTTTGGCATCATGACTTTCGGTTTTGTCGCCGTCTTGATGTGGTGGGGTTGGGCTGGGCTGCTACGGGATAATCATGCCAAAATCACGCTGTGGCTGAAAGACTATCAGCCTGGTTTTGAACCAGTGTTTAATGCGACAACATTCTGGGTGGCGCTGACCTTCACTGTTTTATGGGTGCTGTTGGTGTGGCGCGTTGGACGCTCTATGCGCCGCGCTGTGCTTAATTGGGCCAGCGGTGTAACTCTGTTATGGGTGCTTGCCATGACACTATGGCTACCATGGTTGGACAACGGTAAAAGCTATCGTGGCATGGTCACTTCTCTTAAGCAGGCCATACCCATACAGCATGGTTGCATTGCGAGTCTGGATGTAGGCGATACCCAGCGCGCCATGCTGCAATACTTGGGGAATATCACCGCGCACACTCAAGCACAGCTCGATTGCGATCTGCTACTGATACATGGAGAACGTGCCACCAAGCTAGTGAAAGACGAAACAGCTTGGGTCAAGCTATGGGAAGGTAACCGCAAGGGCGTTAAATCAGAGCCTTTCCTTTTGTATCAACGCATTACACAAAAACCAGAAATCCAACAACCATAGTTTTATATTAAAACGCAATGAATTAGTGGGCACAACCAGGATGATTCAAACCCATAGCGGCCAGATATACCAAGCCTGTTGAGTAACCTTCGAGACCTGCCATGCCTAACATCAACTTGCTTGCCCGTTCTCATTCCTCTGTGTGGCACCCCTGCACCCAGATGAAACACCATGAAACGCTACCGCTAATCCCCATCCAGCGTGGGCAAGGGATATGGCTATATGATTTTGACGGTACGCGCTATCTGGATGCGGTGAGTTCGTGGTGGGTGAATTTATTCGGACATTGCAACCCGCGCATTAATACCGCCATTACCCTTCAGTTAGAGCAACTAGAGCATGTGATGCTGGCTGGCTTTACTCATGAACCGGTGGTGCAGCTTTCCGAACGATTGGCACAGCTGACTCCTGCCGGGCTGGGTCATTGTTTTTATGCCTCAGACGGCGCATCGGCTATTGAAATTGCGCTAAAAATGAGCGTACATTATTGGCGTAACAGAGGTCAGCCTCACAAAAGCAATTTCATCAGCCTGCAAAACAGCTATCACGGTGAAACACTGGGCGCACTGTCTGTGGCCGATGTGGGAATATTTAAGGATGCATATAGTGAATTGGTTAAACAGAATGCCACCGTATTAAGCCCCGACTGGCGCAATGCAGAACCAGGAGAAAGTGCACGAGACTATGCCGTCCGCTGTGCTGTACAGCTTGAAATCTATTTGCAGCAGTATCATCACGATATTGCCGCTTTCATTGTGGAACCATTAGTGCAGGGGGCTGCCGGTATGGTTATGTATCACCCGGCTTATTTAACTCGTGCGCGCGAGTTATGCGATCAATACGATGTGCATTTTATTGCCGATGAAATTGCAGTGGGAATGGGACGGACTGGAACCATGTTTGCTTGTGAACAAGCAAAAAAGTCTCTTACTCAGGATAGTATAGAAGAAGGAATTTCACCGGATTTCCTCTGTTTATCCAAGGGGCTAAGTGGTGGCTATTTGCCGCTATCCGTGGTGATGACAACGGATACGATCTATCAGGCATTCTATGCTGACCAAGTAACGCGTGGTTTTTTACATTCGCATTCCTATACTGGTAATCCGTTGGCCTGCCGCGCGGCATTGGCTACCTTGGAAATCTTTGAACAAGATGATGTTATCGCAACCAACCGCAACAAAACCGATTATTTTAACGGCATTGCACAACCCTTACGTGACCACCCCCAGGTAAAAAATTTCCGCAACACTGGCATGATCTGGGCATTTGAAGTGGATAGCTTACATAACGATTTCGCGCAACGCTGTTTCAGCCTTGCGCTGGAGAAAGAATTGCTGCTGAGACCAATGGGTAATACGATCTATTTCATGCCACCCTATATCATCAGCGAGACTGAAATGGACATGCTGGTTGAAAATACACTGGCAATTATTGCGGCGATAATCTAATTGAATCACAGTAAAGCAACTCAAATTTGTTCTCTCCACTTTTGTGGAAATGATGGAGATATAGAGATATTCATGAAACTGTTTCACACCGTACTATTGATTTTTTGTATTCTCCCCATTACTCACGCAGCCACGTTGCCGCCACCAGTGGTGAAAGCACTGCAATCAGCGCATATTCCACTTAACAGTATCGGTGTGGAAGTACGCGAGGTGAATGCGCGCAGACCGCTTCTTAGTGTGAATGCGAAGCAATCAATGAGTCCGGCCTCCACCATGAAGCTGCTCACTACGTACGCCGGGTTGGAATTGTTAGGCCCTTCGTATAGCTGGAAGACCGAGGCATATCTAGACGGCAAGCTGGAACAAGATGTGCTGCACGGTAACCTGATCCTGAAGGGCTACGGCGATCCTAAGCTGACGTTGGAAAAACTATGGCTGTGGCTACATGAACTGCGTAGTCGCGGTCTGCGTGAAATCCGTGGCGATCTGGTGCTGGATCGTAGTGTATTTCAGCTCGCTCCGCACGACCCCGCTGAATTCGATAATGAGCCGATGCGTCCCTACAATACGGGACCGGACGCATTGTTGCTTAATTTCAACTCTGTGCACCTGCGTTTTATTCCAGAAGGCGAAAAAATCAAGATTATCAGCATGCCGGAACTAGCAGGCATCAAGCTGGACAACCGCGTTACAGCAGCAACCGTACCCGTAAATTGCAGCGACTGGAATGATGCGCTGTCCATGCAATTGCAAGGTGATACGCTACGGGTGCAAGGTATTTTCCCAGTTCAGTGCGGTGAGCGTGAGCGACATATCAGCTTACTGTCCCACCCAAGCTATTTATATGCCGTGTTTCGTGTGCTGTGGCAGGAAATGGGGGGCGTGCTGCAGGGTAAACTACGTGAGGATGCAGTTCCAGCTAGTGCGATTCTGTTTGCAACACATCATTCCGCGCCATTGGCTGAATTGATTCGCGACATTAACAAATTCAGTAACAATGTCATGGCGCGTCAGCTGTTTCTCAGTTTGGGGGGAACTGCCGAGTTACCCGCCGATTTCACTCGCAGTGAACGGACTGTACGTAATTGGCTGACCAAAAAAAAATTGTATTTCCCTGAACTGATATTGGAAAACGGTGCCGGACTTTCGCGCCGGGAACGGATCAGTCCGCACAGTCTGGCAATGTTGTTGGAGAGCGCGCAGCGCAGCCCGTTATCAACGGAATTTGAGGCGTCCTTACCGATCGTCGGGGTTGATGGCACCTTTAAAAAACGCCTCACTGACAGCGAAGCTGCCAACCATGCGCATCTAAAAACCGGTTCGCTGGAAGGCGGGCAAGCTGTTGCCGGTTATGTGCACTCCCGTAGTGGAAAGCAATGGATTCTGGTTTTTCTAATTAACCATCCCAATGCCGCAGCAGGGCAGCAGGCACAAAATGCCCTAATTGAATGGGTACAACGACTACATTGAAGAAATTTTGATGTTGCATTTTTTAATGTATGATTTGAATTCCCATTAAATATTCCAGATTAACCACCAAATGCAGCCGATCTCAGAAAGCACTTTTGCGAGGTATTGTACTCACGGCTGCGATTAAAAGACGCTTCAAGATGGACGACAAATCAAACCGGCGATTGAAACGACATTAAACCTCAGCAAGATAAAGCTGAGCATATTTGGCAAAGTCGAAAGCATGGTAGGCTCCCAAGTAGGCGGCCTTCAGGTTACCCAGGAAAATATTGACCGCACAGAACTACTCCAGCCCCGACGCAGAAAAATCACCACCGTGAGGCATTTCTTCTGTGTTCCGTAGCGTTCCATGAGCGACACTACTGACAACCCCTTTTGAAACTGGACCAGATTGATACGCGTCACGCATCTTCTTTAAGGTACGTTAATTATCTCCTACGTACAGGCTCACGATAAACCTGCTGAACTTGGTGGCAAATCAACAAACCGCTTAAAAATTGAGCAATAATGGTTTCACGTGAAACAACTATTTGGCGGGTTTTCTGCCTTCGTAACATTTTGATGTATGATGCACCCCTCCGTTTCATCAAGCAAATTACGGTTTCTGTAACTAACCGATCAAGAGCACAAAAATGGATTTTCCGAAAAAATTCGATGTAATTGTTGTGGGTGGCGGTCACGCCGGGACAGAAGCTGCGCTTGCTAGCGCACGCATGGGTTGCACCACTTTGTTACTCACGCATAATATTGAAACACTCGGAATAATGTCATGCAATCCTTCTATTGGCGGCATCGGCAAAGGGCATTTAGTCAAGGAAATAGACGCCTTGGGTGGCGTTATGGCGGCGGCGGCTGATGAGTCGGGCATCCAGTTTCGCATCCTCAACTCCTCAAAAGGTCCAGCAGTACGCGCCACGCGCGCTCAAGCAGATAGGACACTATATAGACAGGCAATTCGCAAGCGCTTAGAAAACACCCCCAACCTTTGGTTATTTCAGCAGGCGGTGGATGATCTACAAGTTGCGAATGGTAAGGTATGTGGCGTTTCTACCCAGCTGGGCTTACGTTTCGCTGCAAAAACCGTTGTACTGACAACCGGAACGTTCCTTTCTGGCCTGATTCACATTGGGCAGACCAACTACCAGGCAGGTCGAGCAGGCGATCCACCGTCTTTTAGCTTAGCGCAATGTTTGCGTGAACTTAAGTTACCGATGGGTCGATTAAAAACCGGCACGCCACCGCGCCTTGATGGGCGCAGTATTGATTATTCCGTGATGACCGAGCAACCTGGTGATATGCCGGTGCCGGTATTCTCATTTATGGGACAAGTGCAACAACATCCGCAACAATTATCTTGTTGGATTACCCATACCAATCAGCACACGCACGATATTATTCGCGGTGGGTTAGATCGTTCTCCCATGTTCACCGGGGTAATCGAGGGTGTGGGACCACGTTATTGCCCGTCTATCGAGGACAAAATCACGCGCTTTGCCGACAAAGAATCACACCAGATTTTTTTGGAACCGGAAGGATTGACTACTCACGAAATTTATCCAAACGGAATTTCCACCAGCCTGCCTTTCGATGTACAGCTGGCACTCGTACGTTCCATAAAAGGCTTGGAGAATGCACATATCACGCGCCCTGGCTATGCAATTGAATATGACTATTTTGACCCACGCGGCTTGAAGCATTCATTGGAAACCAAAGCTATAACTAACCTATTCTTTGCCGGCCAAATTAATGGCACCACCGGATATGAAGAAGCAGCCGCTCAAGGTTTACTGGCAGGCATTAATGCCGCATTGCGTGCGCTTGGCAAAGAAAGTTGGTGCCCGCGTCGAGATGAAGCCTATCTGGGCGTATTGGTCGATGACTTGATCACGCGTGGCGTGTCTGAACCTTACCGTATGTTTACCAGTCGAGCCGAATATCGCCTGCAACTACGTGAAGATAACGCAGATCTGCGTTTAACAGAAATCGGTCGTAATCTGGGTGTGGTAGATGATGCTCGTTGGCAGGCATTTGAATTGAAGCGTGCTGCAATTACACACGAACAAGAACGGCTGAAATCCATTTGGGTAAACCCCAAGTTGTTACCCCAGGAGGATGCAGAACGCGTGCTGGGCAAAGGGATCGAGCGCGAATATGCGCTGCATGAACTTTTACGCCGTCCCGATGTAAGCTATGCCAGCTTGATGACTTTACCAGGTACAGGCAAACCAGTGATCGATGAAAAAGTGGCAGAGCAGGTTGAAATTCAAGCCAAATACCACGGCTATATCGAGCGGCAACGCGATGAAATAGCGCGAAATGAAAGCAATGAAAACATGCGGTTACCTGGAACAATGGATTATCGCACAGTGCTTGGCCTATCCATTGAGGTACAGCAAAAACTGAATCAGCACATGCCAGAGACAGTAGGAGAAGCAGCCCGTATTTCTGGAATAACGCCAGCGGCGGTTTCCTTGTTATTGGTTCATCTGAAGCGCGGTTTTCGGAATGATGTAATGACAACAAATATCAAAGAACCTCCAGAAGGCAAGAAAGTGCAGCAAAGCGCGTGAATCAGACCAAAGAGCTGATGCTGGGTATCACGCAACTGGGACTGGATGTCGCGCCAGAAATACAGCATAAACTGTTAAATTATCTCGAGTTATTGCAGAAATGGAACCGGGTTTATAACCTGACGGCTATTCGTCAGCCGGAACAAATGATTAGCGGACATTTACTTGATAGCCTTGCCGTGTTACCACATTTATGGCCTGGTCGTTGGCTAGACGTGGGGTGTGGTGCAGGTCTGCCCGGTATAATACTGGCGCTCATGCGCCCGGAATGGACATTCGTCCTGCTGGATAGTAATAGCAAAAAAACCAGTTTTGTGCAGCAAGTGAAAATCGAACTGGGGCTACGCAACATCAGTATTACCTGCACACGTGTGGAAGCTTGGCAAGTGAGCGAAACATTTGACGGCATCATTTCCCGGGCTTTTGCAGAGACTGCAAAATTTGTTACCTTAACGCGTCATTTGCTCGATCAAAAAGGACGCTGGGTCGCCATGAAAGGAATTCCGCAACAGGAGCTGGAACGGTTGCCAAACGATGTCAGCGTAGAGCAAGTTATTCCGTTACAAGTGCCAGGGCTAACCGCCGCGCGCTGCCTGATTATATTAAAACCCACTTGAATATGGCCAAAATACTAGCAATCACTAATCAAAAAGGAGGGGTGGGCAAAACAACCACATCAATTAATCTGGCTGCAAGTCTGGCGGCCGTTAAACAGCGTATATTGCTGATTGATCTTGATCCCCAAGGTAATGCCACTATGGGCAGTGGTATAAACAAGCGTGATCTGTCAGCAACCGTTTACCACGTATTACTAGGAAGCAAAACTCTGCATGAAACTCGTCTTCATTCGGAAGCCGGAAAATACGACGTACTGCCGGCGAACCGTGATCTGGCTGGCGCCGAAATTGAACTGGTTGATTTGCCACAGCGTGAAACTCGGCTTAAGGAAGCTCTGCAAGCCGTAATGGATGAATATGATTACGCATTGATTGATTGCCCTCCCGCTTTAAATTTGCTTACCCTCAACGGACTGTGTGCAGCAAGGTCAGTCATGATTCCGGTGCAATGCGAATATTATGCCTTGGAAGGGCTTAGCGATTTGGTCAACACCATCCGAAAGGTACGGGCAAACCTTAATCCGGATCTTGAAATTGAGGGTTTGCTGCGTACCATGTTCGATCCACGTAATACATTGGCTTTGCAGGTCTCCGAACAATTGCAACAACATTTTGGCGAGAAAGTTTATCGTACTATCATCCCGCGTAATGTGCGGTTGGCGGAAGCGCCCAGCTATGGTGTGCCGGTACTGCACCATGACAAACCTTCCAAAGGTGCACAAGCCTATCTGGCTCTGGCAGGCGAACTGCTCAATAAGGCGGCGCAATCAGTACCGGCTTAACCTAGAAGGAAATGTCTTGGCAAAATCAAATAAAGGATTAGGACGCGGCTTGGATGTGTTACTGGCCGGTAGCAGCAAAGAGCAGGACGACGTATTAAGTGAAATGAAGATTAATGAACTCAAACCTGGCAAGTATCAGCCGCGTAGCCGTATGGATGAAGCCTCACTCAATGAACTGGCCGCTTCGATCAAAGCACAGGGTGTTATGCAGCCGATTCTGGCACGTTTGTTACCCAATGGTAGTCACGAGATTATTGCCGGGGAACGCCGCTGGCGTGCTGCCCAGCTAGCTGGCCTGGTCCAAGTACCAGTATTGGTGCGCAAGGTGGCGGACAACGCCGCACTGGCCATGGCGCTAATCGAAAACATTCAACGTGAAGATCTCAATCCATTAGAAGAGGCAGTCGGTATCCAACGCCTGATAGACGAATTCAAGATGACACACCTAGCCGCTGCCGACGCAGTAGGACGTTCGCGCAGTGCAACCAGCAACCTGTTACGCCTGCTCAAACTACCGCAGTCAGTGCAGAGCATGTTGATGGAGGGCAGCCTCGATATGGGCCACGCCCGAGCGCTACTCGCGCTGGATGGCGCACGGCAGATCACTGCCGCCACCAAAATTGTAACGGGCGGACTGTCAGTGCGCGAGACAGAAAAGCTGGTACAAGATTTGCTGAGCCCCGCACTGCAACACAAAAAAGTTAAACCCAATCGCGATACCCTTCAATTACAAGAAGATATTGCCCAACATCTCGGCACCCATGTACAAATTAAGCTAGGTAAAAAAGGGGCAGGCAAGCTAGTTATCAACTACACCAGCCATGATCATTTAGCCGACCTAATCGCACGTTGGAAATAAACCCCTGAAAATAAATCGTTGACGCCAGCAAGCGAGATTGAGTAGAATGCCGGGCTTCGAAGGATTAGGGGCAGTTGTGGGTAGTGCGGTTCGCCGGATTATTTTGATTCAGCTAGCTGTAACCATAGCGATGGCATTGTTGATGCTGATGTACCTGAATGTAATTGCCGCAGCTTCGGCTTTTGCCGGAGGAGCGGTAGGCTTTATAACCAGTTTGGTTTATGCTAAAAAAATGTTCGCGCCACTTGGCAGCGAACCGAAAACAATAATTATGGCGCATTACCGCGCCGAAGCTTACAAGCTGATATTCACCATTCTACTGTTCTCTTTGGTCTTCACGCAATTTAAGGAAGTGCATGTATTGCCGCTGTTTGTGGCATATATTGCAACGTTGATGGTTTATTGGGTAGCACTAATTTTTGTGTAAAGTTATATGAGCACTGAAGATCTAACGACATCCGCTTATATTAAGCACCATCTTCAAAATTTGACCTGCTCCTTTCAGGAGGGTCATTTCCATTGCGCGCATTCTGCTGAAGAAGCTAAAGCAATGGGGTTCTGGGCATTCAACATGGACACCCTGGTGGTGTCATTAGTACTAGGACTGGTATTCTTATTTACTTTTAGCAAAGTAGCAAAAAACATAAGTGCCGATGTACCAAGTGGCATACAGAATTTTGTGGAATGGGTGGTTGAATTTATTGACAGCAGTGTGCGTGGCTCATTTAACGGGCGCAGTGCATTGGTTGCCCCATTGGCGCTCTCCATTTTTGCTTGGATTTTTCTGATGAATCTAATGGATCTGGTACCTATCGACTATATTTCGTTGATTACCCAGCCAATGGGTATCGGTCATTTTAAGCTGGTTCCTACAACGGATCCGAACGCTACCATAGGCATGGCTATCGGCGTATTTCTGCTGGTGCTTTTTTACAGTATCCAGGTTAAGGGTTTCGGTGGTTTTATTGGTGAATTAACGCTACAGCCATTTGGTAAATTTGGTTTGCCCGTCAATCTGTTTCTAGAAGGCGTTAACCTGATTGCCAAACCGGTTTCATTGGCATTGCGTTTGTTCGGGAATATGTATGCTGGTGAAATGATATTCATCCTGATCGCACTCATGGGTGCAACTTGGGTAAGCTTTTCTTTCACTAGCACATTATTGTTCAGTTCGCAGATTTTACTTTCTTTGGGCTGGGCGATTTTTCATATCCTGATTGTTACACTGCAAGCTTTTATTTTCATGACGCTGACTATCGTTTATTTGGACATGGCGCATCAGGAACATCATTAAAAAATTATAAATTTATTTTCTTAAACACTTAACTTTTACTGATAGGAGAAGAAACAAATGGATACGGCACAAGCACTGCTTTATATCGCCGGCGCGATCATGATGGGGCTCGGCGCTTTGGGTGCCGCAGTGGGTATTGGTATTCTGGGTGGCCGCTTCCTTGAAGGCGCTGCTCGTCAACCTGAATTAATTCCAATGCTGCGTACCCAGTTCTTCGTGGTCATGGGCTTGGTTGATGCTGTTCCGATGATTGCGGTCGGTATTGCCATGTATGTTCTGTTTGCAGTAGCAGGCCAATAAGCCTGCGTGTATTTAATCAAGGAAAGGTTTTTGCATGAACATTAATGCGACCCTTATCGGCCAAACGATCATGTTTGCATTGTTCGTTTGGTTTTGCATGAAGTTTGTGTGGCCACCCATCATGGCAGCGCTGGATGCACGCAATAAGCGGATTGCAGATGGTTTGGCTGCGGCAGAACGAGGTAAAAATGACTTGGCGCTGGCTGCTAAGCGGTCCGCTGAAATTCTCCGTGAAGCAAAGGAAAAAGTTTCTGAAATCATTGCGCTAGGCGATAAACGGGCAAGTGAAATTGTCGAGGAAGCCAAAGCGCAAGCCAAAATAGAAAGCGAGCGTATTGTTACGGCAGCTAGGGCTGAAATTGAGCAGGAAGTATTTCGCGCCAAAGAGCAATTGCGGACGCAGGTGTCCGCAATTGCATTGGCTGGCGCAGGCAAAATTCTGGGCCGCGAAATAGATGCCACCGCACATAACGATTTGCTTGATAAGCTAGTAGCAGAAATTTAATTATTATGGCTGAAGCTATTACTGTCGCGCGCCCCTATGCTCAAGCTGCATTCGATGAAGCGCGCAAGCTTAACGAGTTAAAGGGCTGGTCGGATATACTACAATCAGTCGCTCAAGCAGTGATTAATCCTGAAATTCGTGCAATTATCACCAGTCCACGTGCAGTCAAAAGCCAATTAGCCGAGCTGATGTTAGCACTTTGTGGTGATAAGGTAAGCGATACTCAACTTAACTTTATCAAGTTGCTTATAGAAAGTCAGCGTCTTTCTCTGTTGCCAGAAATCGTAATGCTGTTCGAAACAATGCGAGCTGAAGCAGAAAAAAACGTGGACGTTGTAGTGACTTCCGCTTTCGATTTAAGCGAAGCGCAAAAGCAAAAGATTACTGCTGCGCTAAAAAAACGCATGGGACGTGAAATCAAACTGAGTTGTGAGACTGACCGCAAATTATTAGGCGGAATAATTATCCGCGCCGGTGACAAAGTGATCGATGGTTCTGCGCGCACCCACCTTTCCGAGTTAGCCAACGCCTTGGCTTAATGGCAGATTTATTGAAATTAAGGAACAGCAGATGAAGCTCAACCCTTCTGAAATTAGTAATTTGATTCGTAGTCGCATCGAAAATTTCGACGCGCTCTCCCAAGCACGCACGGAAGGTACAGTGGTCAGCGTAACGGATGGTATCGTACGTATTCACGGCCTGTCAGACGTAATGCAGGGCGAAATGCTCGAATTTCCCGGCAATACCTTCGGTCTGGCTCTTAATCTAGAGCGCGACTCTGTCGGCTCAGTGGTGCTGGGCGACTATGAGCATATTACCGAAGGCGACACTGTCAAATGCACTGGCCGAATTCTTGAAGTACCCGTCGGTCCTGAACTCATCGGACGCGTAGTGAACGCGCTTGGGCAGCCTATTGACGGCAAAGGTCCGGTCAACGCCAAAATGACCGATAAGATAGAGAAGGTTGCACCCGGTGTGATTGACCGCAAATCCGTGTCACAACCCGTGCAGACCGGCCTAAAAGCCATTGATTCTATGGTTCCGGTTGGCCGTGGCCAGCGCGAACTGATCATTGGTGATCGGCAAACCGGAAAGACTGCCGTAGCGATAGATGCCATCATTAACCAAAAGGGTCAAAACATGACCTGCATCTACGTTGCGATCGGTCAAAAAGCGTCTACTGTCGCTAACGTAGTACGCAAACTGGAAGAACACGGCGCAATGGAATACACCATTGTGGTTGTGGCAACCGCTTCTGATTCTGCGGCAATGCAATTTCTGGCACCATACGCCGGTTGCACGATGGGCGAGTACTATCGCGATCGCGGCCAGGATGCACTGATTGTCTATGACGACTTAACTAAACAAGCATGGGCTTATCGCCAAATATCATTACTGTTACGCCGACCACCAGGTCGTGAAGCCTATCCTGGAGACGTGTTCTACTTACATTCCCGTTTACTTGAGCGTGGTGCACGCGTAAATGAAGAATATGTTGAAAAATTTACCAATGGCGAAGTCAAAGGAAAAACGGGTTCACTGACTGCGCTGCCAGTAATTGAAACTGCTGCAGGCGATGTATCTGCTTTTGTCCCAACCAACGTAATTTCCATTACCGACGGTCAGATTTTCCTGGAAACGGATTTATTCAATGCAGGTATTCGTCCTGCGATCAACGCTGGTATTTCAGTGTCACGCGTGGGTGGCGCAGCACAGACTAAGGTAATCAAAAAGCTGGGGGGCGGCGTACGTTTGGCATTGGCACAGTACCGCGAATTGGCTGCCTTCGCGCAATTCGCTTCTGATTTAGATGAAGCCACTCGCAAACAGCTGGAACGCGGTCGTCTGGTAATGGAGTTGATGAAGCAACCGCAATATGCACCATTATCCGTAGCAGAAATGGCAATAACACTGTTCGCGATAAACAAGGGTTCCTTCGATGATGTTCCTATGAACAAAGTTCTGGCATTCGAAATCGGGCTGCATGCGTTCGTGAAATCCCAATACAAGACCTTGGAAGAGGCTATCGAATCCAGTAAAGATTTGTCTGCCGAGAACGAGAAAATCTTGATTGCTGCAATTGATAAATTCAAGTCCACTGCAGTTTACTAAGCTGAGGTCAAGATAATGGCTGGCAGCAAAGAAATACGAACTAAAATCAAGAGCGTTGAAAATACGCGCAAGATCACGCGCGCGATGGAGATGGTGGCGGCTTCCAAGATGCGTAAGGCACAAGAGCGTATGCGCGCTGCGCGCCCTTACGCAGAAAAAATACGTCAGGTTGCAGCACATTTGTCGCGTGCTAATCCGGAATATAAGCATCCATTTTTGATCAAACGCGATGTCATCAAGAATGTCGCTGTAATTATTGTTACTTCGGACAAAGGATTGTGCGGCGGTCTTAATACTAACGTCCTGCGCCTGGTGGTAGCGCGGATGAAGGAATTTGAAGACGACAGTAAAGGCGTCAGCGTATGTGCTATCGGTAATAAAGGATTTAGCTTTATGTCCCGTATCGGTGCAAAAGTTAAATCGCATATGATCGGATTAGGGGACATTCCGCACATCGAAAAACTGATTGGAGCGGTCAAGGTAATGCTGGATGCTTACAATGCTGGCGAGATTGATGCAGTTTATATTAGCTATAACGGTTTCATTAACACCATGAAGCAAGAGCCCAGAATGGAACAGTTACTGCCGCTCTCAAGTGAAAATCTGGAACCTGCTGATGGCCATACCTGGGATTACATTTATGAACCTGATGCCAAGGTCGTAGTGGATGAATTGCTAGTACGCTATATTGAATCATTAGTTTATAACGCAGTGACCGAAAATCAGGCATCCGAACAAAGTGCACGCATGGTGGCGATGAAAGCTGCATCCGATAATGCGAAGGAAGTAATCGGCGAACTTAAGTTGATTTACAATAAAGCACGTCAAGCAGCGATTACCAAGGAAATTTCAGAAATTGTCGGTGGCGCAGCAGCAGTAAATTAATACAGGCGATTGATCGGTGCCTCTATAAATTAAAAATTGTGAATCAATATTAGGGCGCTAAAAATAGCGTTTATCCTGTAGAACAAATGTATGACGGTAGCTGTAAATTTCGTTGATCAAAGCCATATCGAATTTGAATTAGAGATGTGCTCTACTGTCCGCGACAACGAGTACAGAATCAATATAAAGTGGGGAACCTCAAGATGAGTCAAGGAAAAATTGTTCAGTGTATTGGTGCGGTGGTAGACGTTGAATTTCCACGCGATCACATACCTAAAGTCTACGATGCGCTGGTAGTACAGGACGATGGTAGCTCTGTTGCTGAAAAAGGCTTGACCTTGGAAGTACAGCAGCAGATTGGCGACGGCGTGGTGCGCACCATTGCCATGGGTTCCTCCGACGGTCTTCGTCGCGGAATGGGCGTAGCCAATACCGGCAACCAGATTACTGTGCCAGTCGGCCATGGTACTTTAGGACGCATCATGGATGTGTTGGGACGGCCTATCGATGAAGTGGGTGAAATTAAGTGCATGGAGCGTCGCTCTATTCACCAAAAGGCTCCCAAATTTGAGGAACTCTCTCCATCGGTCGATTTATTGGAAACAGGAATTAAGGTGATTGACTTAGTGTGCCCCTTTGCTAAAGGCGGTAAAGTGGGTCTGTTCGGTGGCGCAGGCGTTGGCAAGACCGTAAATATGCTGGAACTCATTAATAATATTGCCAAGCAGCATTCCGGTTTGTCTGTTTTCGCCGGTGTAGGTGAACGTACCCGTGAAGGAAATGACTTCTATCATGAAATGTCGGAAGCGGGCGTAATTCAATTGGATAACCTGCCAGAGTCCAAAGTAGCGATGGTGTTCGGGCAGATGAACGAGCCCCCAGGCAATCGTCTACGCGTAGCGTTGTCTGGCCTGACTATGGCGGAATATTTCCGCGATGAAGGCCGCGACGTCCTGTTTTTCGTAGACAACATTTATCGTTTCACACTAGCGGGTACCGAAGTCTCTGCTCTGTTGGGGCGTATGCCTTCAGCGGTAGGTTATCAGCCAACATTAGCAGAAGAAATGGGACGCTTGCAAGAACGTATTACCTCAACTAAAACTGGTTCGATTACTTCGATTCAGGCTGTTTATGTACCAGCAGATGACTTGACTGACCCGTCTCCTGCGACAACCTTCCTTCACCTGGATTCTACCGTGGTACTGTCACGCGACATCGCTTCGTTAGGTATTTATCCCGCTGTAGATCCGTTGGATTCAACCTCGCGTCAGCTTGATCCCTTGATAGTAGGTGAAGAACATTACAACGTTGCTCGAAGCGTACAACAGACGTTACAACGCTACAAGGAATTACGCGACATTATCGCAATTCTGGGCATGGACGAACTGGCGCCCGAGGACAAGCTGGCCGTAGCCCGTGCGCGTAAAATTCAACGTTTCTTGTCACAGCCTTTCCACGTAGCCGAAGTATTTACTGGCAGTCCTGGAAAGTATGTAACATTGAAAGAGACCATCAAAGGCTTTAAGGGCATTGTCAATGGCGATTATGATCACTTACCCGAGCAAGCATTTTATATGGTCGGCACTATTGATGAAGCAATTGAAAAAGCCAAAACGCTTCAGTAAGATTTAACGCTGTAATTGGACAAAGTGTTGTAGTAATAAGGAAAATTATGGCAATGACTGTTCATGTTGATGTGGTAAGCGCAGAAGAATCAATTTTCTCTGGCCTTGTAGAAATGGTTGTCGTTCCCGGTGAAATGGGCGAATTAGGGATCTATCCGCGTCATGCACCACTACTAACGCGCATTAAACCAGGTTCGGTACGCCTCAAACTACCGGATCAAAGCGAACTTATGCTGATTTACGTTTCTGGTGGAATGCTCGAAGTCCAACCCAGCGTGGTTACGATTTTAGCGGATACCGCCATTCGCGGTGCAGATTTGGATGAAGCGCGCTCGCTCGAAGCTAAGCATGCAGCAGAAGAAGCCATGAAAAACCGTGCTTCTGATATTGACTACGCTAAAGCACAAGCTGAACTATCTGAAGCGCTTGCCCAGTTGCAAGCCATTCAGAAAATGCGCAAGCAACAACCCCACTAAATCTGCTGGGTTAATATGATTCGCAAATGAAAGCGGCTTAGGCCGCTTTTTTTGTTTATACTTCTTTATCAAATTTTTTGATCGCATACATCATGACTACACTCAACATCGTCATTCTTGCTGCTGGCAAAGGACAGCGCATGCACTCAGATAAACCAAAAGTGCTGCATTCCTTAGCTGGTCGTCCATTATTGCAACATGTACTCGATACCGCTGTTCAATTTGCTTCCGGGATAACCTGCGTGGTGTATGGCCATGGAGGCGAAGCAGTGCCACAGGCGATGGCTAAATATAAAGCTGATTTTGTTTTGCAGGAACCGCAACTCGGCACTGGCCATGCAGTACAACAGGCACTTCCCCACTTGAATGATAATAGCTTGACGCTGGTACTGTATGGCGATGTGCCGCTTATTCAACCTAGGACACTGGAAAAAATGTTGGGTACGCAGCAAGCACTCACCCTACTCACTATTCACCTTGACAACCCCAGCGGTTACGGACGTATCGTGCGCGATAACGCAGGCAACGTAAGCTGCATCGTGGAAGAAAAAGATGCCACAACAGAGCAGCGCACCATCCGCGAAGTAAATACCGGCATCATTGCCGTTCCCACTCATCTCCTGCGTACCTGGTTATCCAAATTACGCAATGACAATGTACAAGGTGAATATTATCTGACCGACATCGTCGCCATGGCCGTGGCACAAGGCATTGCAATACATACGGTACAACCTGCCCATGGATGGGAAGTGGTCGGAGTCAACAGCAAAGCACAGCTGGCCGAACTGGAACGTACTTGGCAAAATGAACAAGCGCACCAACTATTGGTACACGGTGTTACCTTGGCTGATCCTGCGCGCCTTGATGTGCGCGGCAAATTGGTATGCGGACGTGATGTTGAAATTGATGTTGGCTGCATCTTCGAAGGCGATGTCTATCTGGGCGACGGCGTTCGCGTAGGTGCTTACAGCGTAATAAAAAATACTCATATTGGCGCCCACACCCACATCGAACCCTATAGCCATATTGATCAAGTGAATATCGGCGAGAACTGCCGTATTGGCCCTTATGCCCGCCTGCGCCCCGGTAGCAAATTACATAACGAAGTGCACATTGGAAACTTTGTCGAAGTGAAAAACAGTGAAATTTTCACGAGTAGCAAAGCTAACCACTTAAGCTATATTGGTGACAGCAACGTCGGTAGCCGCGTTAATATAGGCGCAGGCACGATCACCTGCAATTATGATGGCGCAAATAAACATCGCACGATCATCGAAGATGATGTTTTCATCGGCTCAAATACGCAGTTAGTAGCACCGGTAAAAATCGGACGTGGTGCCACTATAGGCGCAGGTTCCACTATTACGCGCGACGCGCCAGAAGGTGAATTAACTCTCTCACGTGTCAAACAAATTACCTTGCCGGGCTGGCAAAGGCCGAACAAGAAGAAATAATTTACTTTAATTTGAGTGTGCTTTATCAAGGAAACAAGGCACCCGCACCATTCGCCGGCTGTTGAGAACAATCGCTCGTCTGGGCATCAAGCCGGTTTTTTGCGACTGTTACTCGTGGCGATATTGACGAGTATTCGCGTCAAATCTCTGCCAGGTCTGCTGCTAATCCATCATGTGTGGCTTGGTTATAAATAAAGTCGTACTCTATAAGTTAAACTCGTCTTAGCTAAAAAATAAGGAATTTGCTTATTCTAATTTATCAGTTGGGAATATATAGTTGCTTGCAGTTGTAGTTAGTCTGATTTAGTTATGTGTGGAAGCAAAATTCCAATTTTATTCGTAAAGTCCTGTAGAACTTAGTAAGGCAGCCACCGCTTTGGCTGGTAAATTGAGGTTTCTTAAGACATTAACTAAACAAAGGTGTCAGATTGCCCGTAATTTACCATCTGGTAGCTCTCTAGTATCTTTAATGAAAGTAGGGTCATGATAATACTACGATTAAACACTCGCATTGCCGCGTTGATTCTTCTGTTGATTACCACATCCGGCAAGACGGAGGACAAGCCATGCATGTAACTTCAAAGAGAATGTCGGCTTTGGTATATTGGTTCGGCGCACTGGTACTCGTAACGTCCTGCAACGTCCAAGCATTTGGCTTGAAAACCCATCTCTGGATTGGCCACCAATTACTATAGGAAATCCATACTTTGTGTCGAGTAGATATAATAGGTGTTCCAATCGGCATCGACCCTCAAGTATGCCAGAGCCTGCAATCCCACCCGGATGCTTTTTTAAGCGGAGTTCTGGGTCCCGATGCGTATCCCGACGTCATTACGGGTCAGGTTACTGCCCACCCGGGCATTAAGGGGGACTGGCAGACAAGCGATTGACTGGTGCACATGTACTCACAAACAAACTCCGGCCCGGACTTGGCGTTTGCCGCGGGATAGTGCACGCGGCTAGTGATGTATTTGCCCACACTTACGTCAACTCCTATGCGGGGGACATTTTTATACTTGAGGGCGAGCGTAGAGTAGAGCTTCGGCACTTTTTGCTTGAAAAGTACATCGACTCTAAACTGCCAAACTACAGCTACTCCCCCGACATCCTACACCCCCAGCCGAGTATCTGCGGGACAAACTGATCCATAATTCCGATGCCTCGCGCGTCGCTAAAGCCTCGGGCATTGCACTACACGTAACGGCGATGCACGATGTGTACCACAACGTCAGTGATGTAGCCCGGAACTGGACCGCATTGAGGACGATGCAGCGCGCCTTCTTGCGGGACTGATCGTGGATATCGCTGAGTTCAATACGAAACTCGCCACTGGCGAAACGCAGTTGAAGATTGCGCGGGAGACACTAAGTGCCAACGAGCTACGGCTCCAGATCGAGCAGGCTCTATTCGACACGGCCAACAAAGCGTTCCAAGATGTAGCCGCGTTGCTGCAAAACAACCTCGATCTGATCCAATAACCTTGGTCAGCAAGCCAGGGTCGCCAAGGCTACTGCAGAGCAGGCGCAAAAGACTGGTAAAGACGCAGTTGAGCAGGCTGCCTCTCTCCAAAATCAGATCTTGGATCTGGAAAACAGGCTTGCCAATACTCCCGCCTATCTTACTAAGGAAATATGCAGGGACTCTGTCGTCGGCAACGTCTGTAGTGTGTTTTGCTTTCTTTGTGGCAGCGTCTGCAAGGACGTAGTGAAGCGGATATGCAATATGGTTCAGGAGGTAAATGCACTTTGGGCTCAATTGACTGATCAGCTTACCAATGCCCGCAAAGAACTTACGAACGTACAGTCACGAGCAGTTCAAGCGGCCATTGACGTCTCTACGAATCTTGCAATTGAGGCCGCGAAGCTGCAGGAAAAAGCTTCAGCTGAGGCGCTTACCGCGGGTTTGGATGCAGCAAAGATGGCAGCGTAGGCCACATACGACATTCATAAGGCCAGATTGGACATCGAATTAAAGGCGACACAGGAGGTTCGAAACGCTGTAGATATCTTACTGGCAGAGATCGAGCGATTGCGCAAGCAGCTTATTGACTGGGATTCGATCAAGCAAACACTCCAAGACTTGATCGCGCGTTCAGACATCCTATCGGGTGTGGCCAAGAATTGGAGGCACGGTACAGAAATCGCTGGCATGGAATTTATCCGCGCCTCTGACCGCATTAGCAAGGGGATGCTGGAAAGCAACTTGAATTTCGCCTCCACCTACCTCGACTGGTGGAAATGTACTGGGCAGGCATATGTCGCAATTCCAGTCCAATACGGGCAGGCGGTTTGCACAATTGAAAACTTCATGAAAAACTTGATGAGGAAGCTGCCAAGATCGTTTATCGGATTCTGCCTCCTCCCTTTAACAAAGTCTATGCTGAATACCTGAACATGCGCAACCTGATCAATCAGGAGCTGAAAAATAAGGTCAACGATGCTGGCATCTATTTAGCTAAGCTCGTTTCGCCAGACCCTACAACAGGTCAGTTCATTGAGTTGTTAGCGCATCCGGGGAATGCTTCACAAGGCATGATGAATGATGCATTCGCGACAGCCGCCGATTCTGGCAAGCCGCTACTTGTCTTCGACCGTGTTTCTGACCTCATCGATAATGACATTGGACTACGCAACGATAAACTGACCCCGATAAATTTTCCCCTCTGAAGAACGCTTTGGTACTGTCCAAACTATCACTGATGGACATGCGCGGCGTTAAGGCTTTGGCGTGGGTTCTTGGAGCTGATTCAGACGCGATCAAAACGCCCGCGGCACCAGGTCGGACGTCGCTGTTGTTCAACATGGTCTGCTCTATCGACGGCAATCACCAGTGGCAGCCGTTTGGATTACCGTATCCTAGCGCTATAGGCTCCGAGCCGCGGCCGAAGAATGCGCTTGAGCGCAATTACGGTTACGGTCCCAATCAAGAACGCCCAGGCTTCCAATTGTTTGTCGATAACCAGCTTCGCCAGTCTATGTTCCTCCGAATCTTTCAGGGCCCGCTCAGCGTCAGTTTAGCCACGCACTTGGCAGGCTACCCATACCCTGAATGCTTGCGTCATCCATTCGCCGTGGCTTTCAAGTCAGATGGAACAGACGCTGATCGTGACGATATTTGCACCATGAACCCGGCCGAACCCCCGGGTCGCGCACGTGGCGAGTGGTGGCGCAGGTTCCTGAACTGGTTCTATCTGAATCCGCGGCAGTAGTCCGACCCCTTTGGAGATATCATGAGATGCCATTGCTTTGTTTTTTTCACCGCTATTGCCATGCTGCTGATGGGTGCTACGTACGCTCAAGTACCTGCTAGCTCTGATTCGATACTGTTAAGTAGGCCCAATGCAACTTCTGGTGCCGCGGCTCGAATGAAGCTTCAGGGGCCACTGGACGAGCAGCTTGAGGTGGAACTCACCTACCCCATCCCTATAACGCAAGCGCCGGTAGGCTGTGTTATGACGCTAATCGAGCGTTACTGCCGGGCCGACAATGAGCTTGTCACTAGCTTCCTCGTACTTCATCAACGCACGGTCGGCCGCAGCTCAATCGAGAAAATCACGATTGACAACGGCTGTTTAGTAGCAGAGGTGAAGCTCGGGGTCGGAGAGGACCGTACAGGCAACGCTCAGTGCGTCGGAGGTGAACCGTCCGTTCGCCTGCGGTTGCTGATATCAGCGCATCCGACACCAAAATTGTAGGCAATCCTCAGAAGTACGTGAGCTGAAGCCTAAGCGCAGGCTCCCACCAATATTCATTTTGGATTTTGACACGCAACAAATAGTGTCACCCATTGATTTTTTGCTGCCCCAGCATATGTTCGTTTGCAGCATGAGTCTCAAGGAAAACTATTGGGACAGGCGGTGGCTGAATAATTTTTTCAGAATCTCATAATGGAACGTGCATGGCAACGTGAATACGCCAATCATGCCGAAGCTAAAATCAACATTACTGCGTACTGAGCGACCCACAAAACTTTCTGAGCAAAACTGAGCTCATGGTTAATCTGGATGGATTAATCACACTTACAAGCTTAATTTTTATTTTCCGATACAAAATCGGCTGAATATTTCACCGAGCAGATCATCCGCACTAAATTCTCCTGTAATCGAATTGAGTTCTTCGTGAGCAAGTCGAAGCTCTTCTGCGCAAAGTTCTGATCGTTTGATTTCCCCTGCGGCTCGCTGCAAATGGTCACGTGCGTTCGATAACGCATGGATATGGCGTTCACGCGCCATAAATATGCCTGCCTCTTGATGCCAACCAAGCAGTGACAACAACTTATTACGCAGGAACTCAAGCCCTTCGCCTGTTTTAGCAGATAGATAAATGTGACATTCATCATTTTGCTCGATTACATATGCATGCTGAGCAAGCAAGTCAACTTTATTGAAGACATATAATCGCGGAATTTCAAGCGGTAATTCGTCTAAAATTTTCTGATCATCGTCCGTCATGCCATAGCTGGCGTCTAACAAAACCAAGATAGCATCGGCTTTTTTTAGCGCTTCGTATGTACGCGCAATGCCCATCTGTTCCACTGCATCCTTGGCCTCGCGTAAGCCCGCCGTATCTATAATATGCAACGGCACACCCTCGATCTGAATAGATCGGCTAATAAGATCACGCGTAGTACCTGGGAATTCACTCACTAGCGCGACATCCTCTCCACTCAATCGGTTGAGTAGGCTCGACTTGCCAACATTAGGCTGACCGACTAGCACAATATGCGCGCCTTCTCGAAGCAGGCTCCCCTGTTGGGCCAAACTCAAAATCTTTTCTAATTCTAAATGCAATACGACTAACCGTGTATCACGTTGCGTGACATTTAGAGCATCAATCTCTTCTTCCGGAAAATCCAACATGGCTTCGATCAACATGCGTAACGTAACTACCCCGCCCACTAAATGATGAATCGTCCGGGAAAATTCGCCTTGTAACGACCGCATGGCACTGCGCGCAGCCTGGCTAGTGGTCGCAGCTATCAGATCGGCTACGCTTTCTGCTTGTGCCAAATCAAGTTTTTCATTTAGAAATGCACGTTGTGTAAATTCGCCCGGCTGGGCAAGACGGGCTCCCATTTCAAGACAGCGCTGTAGCACCAATTGCAGGATGGCTGTGCCACCATGCCCTTGCAATTCTAAAACATCTTCGCCGGTGTAAGAGTGGGGGGCGGGAAAGAACAGAGCGATACCCTGATCCATAACCTGCCCTTGTGCATCCAGAAATGAAGCATACGTCGCGCACCGCGGCACGGGTATTTTCCCTAAAAGAGTTTGTGTCAATACGCAAAGGTCATGCCCGGACAACCTAACCACGCCAATACCGCCTTGTCCATGAGGGGTAGCGATTGCAGCAATAACATCAGGTTTTAACAACGCCTTTGACATTAGCCTCCAGTCCACGGGTGATGTACCACTGTTGAACGATGGAAAGTATATTGTTTACTATGGAATACAGCACCAGCCCGGCCGGAAAGAAGAAAAAGACCACACTAAATACAATAGGCAACATTTTCATAAGCTTCGCTTGCAACGGATCGGGTGGAACAGGGTTTAACTTACTTTGGACTATCATGGAGGCGCCCATGATTAACGGTAAAACATAATAGGGATCAGGCACTGACAAATCAGTAATCCAGCCGAAAAATGGAGCATAACGTAATTCAACACTTGCAAGAATAGCCCAATACAGTGCAATAAATACTGGTATCTGAACCAGCATCGGCAAACATCCTCCCAACGGATTAATTTTTTCCGTCTTATACAATTCCATCATCGCTTTATGCAGACGCTCGCGGTCATCGCCATATTGCTGTTTAATTTTCTCCAACTTGGGAGCCACTACACGCATTTTCCCCATGGAACGATAACTGGCCGCAGACAACGGAAAAAATAATAATTTAATAAAAACAGTCAACAAGATAATGGCTATACCCCAGTTGGATACCCAGCCGTACAGGTAGGAAAGCAGCCAGAACAATGGAGTAGAAATAATGGTTAGCCAACCATAATCTACTGTTAACCCCAGCCCGGGGGCGACTTCATCCAGAGAGGTTTGAGCGGGTCCAGCATAAAGTGGCACACTAATTTTCGCACTCTGGCCTGGTGCAATGGTTGCTATGGGTAAAATTACCCCTACCGAATAAAGCTCATTTTCTAAGTGTCTGGTATAGAACTCTCGCTGTATCTTATCCTTCGGCAACCATGCCGCTACAAAATAATGTTGCAACATCCCTACCCAACCATTGTCAGCACTTTGAGAATGCTTGGCTTTGCCATTTTCAATATCGGGAAAACCCACTTTCTGAAACTTGTCCTTTTCTGTATAAATTGCAGTACCTGTGTAAGTGGGCAAAAACATTGATGCACCTTCAGGTGTAGATTTGTCGCGCACTAACTGAAAATAAGTAGATGGAGAAAGTGGATTGGTTCCAATATTTTCAATTTCGTAGCCTACATCTATCAGGTAGCCATCTCGATGAAACACATAAACTTTAGTTACCTTTGCACCCACAACGTTGGTTGCAAGTAATCGCACTTCAATTGTATTTTTACCTTCTGTTAATAGATATTCGTTAGCCGGGGCTGTGAATGTCGTATTGTGCGTGGGTAATCCCGTGCCAAGTAAACCAGTTTGGGCGATATAAGTGTGCGCCCCTTTATCCTGCAATAAAACGAATGGTTTGTTCTTGTTTTTGCTATCTCGCTGCTGTAAAAATTCCAAGCGACGCAAATCTCCCCCTACAGTATTAATTTCTGCAGTTAGATAATCTGTTTTTACAGTAATTTTTTGTCCAGTTTGATTTTTTTCTTGAGCAGCAACTGCAATAGTCTCTGGATTAGCCGTAGCTGCTATAGCGGGGGCGTTATCTTTTGGCACAGCAATTTTTGGAACAACAGCGGACACTGTTTGTACTATTGGTTGTTGAGTGCGTTGCCAACTACCCCACAACAAGATAATTGATATTGAGAAAGCCAAAAAAAAGAACAGCCTAAACAGCTTGTGAAAATCCATATGGTTTCGCCTATGTAAATCTATGGAGCGGGATCATAACCACCTGGATTCCAGGGGTTGCAACGAATCACTCGCTTTATGCTTAACCAAGTACCGCACCAAACACCATGTTTAGAGATAGCATCACGAGCATATTGAGAACAACTTGGAGTAAAACGACAGGTCGGTGGCATCAACGGACTCAATAAATATTGATATAAATCAATCAACTTAATTAAGAGTTGTCGCATCACATACGGACAGATTGAAATAACTGTAATAACGCTAACCGTCCTTCAGCCGAAGTTTCAGAATTAAATTGTCGCTTGGCTCGTACCACTACATCAACCGAATGTGCGACTGAGAAACTAAGCCTAAATATATTTCGAATCATGCGCTTTGCAAAATTTCTAGATACTGCCTTGGGCATGTTTCTTTTGCTGGCTATTACCCCAAGACGAGAATAACCATTCTCATTCTTTCGTATATAAACGGTAAACCATTTATTAGTCAAATAATCGGCGCGAAGCGCCAACTCAAATTCTATCGGTTGCTTTATTCGGCGGTATGAAGGTAAAGTTTGTTTGGCATCAAACTGCAAGGCGTGCACGACCCTTAGCTCTTCGAGCTGCTATGACGGCTCTTCCTCCCTTAGTTTTCATGCGAACCAGAAATCCATGAGTCCGTTTCCTTTTAGTAACGGACGGTTGATATGTGCGTTTCATTCTTAATACCCCTAATTAATAATTAATACTTTAAAACCCGCTATTACATTATTTACGGGGGTTCATGTCAAGCTTATTTTAATTATAAGTAACAAACATAATAAATTACCTATACTTTTAACGTATCATTTATCAAAATTCAGTTAGCCAACAAACAATAAGCAATCGCTAATTTCAGAATTTCTCTCAATAGCTTATCTAACAGTGAGTAATTGTTTACCTTCCATGTAGTAGAATGTTCGAAGATTTTTTTGTATTATCATCTGAAAATTATGCGAGACAAAACATTATGGGATTCCTGTCTTCTTTTTTTTGAAGGTACGCTTACCTCACAACAATTTAATTCTTGGATTAAACCTTTGCATTTTGAAATTCACGGTAATCAAATTACCTTGACTGCACCTAATAGTTTTACGTTAAAACTTGTACAAGAACGATTCTTACCAGAAATTTCCAAGCAAGCAGAATTATTCCTTTCATGCCCACCAAGTTTTGAGTTACGAATAGGAGAAAAATCTCTCAACTCAACTTTTTCAGCATTACCGGTTGCTATAACCGATATTGTCCCACCTACATCACAACTCACGCTTAATAAACACAAAAATCAAAATAAGCTTAATCCTTTATTATCTTTTGAAAACTTTGTTACTGGTAAGGCAAATCAATTAGCTCATGCAGCAGCAATACAAGTTGCTGAAACACCTGGCACTACGTATAACCCATTATTTATTTATGGTGGAGTTGGATTAGGAAAAACTCATTTAATTCAGGCTATTGGAAATCATATAAAACTTGAAAATGCACAGGCAAAAATTTGCTATGTTCATGCTACAAATTATATTTCAGATGTTGTTCGTGCCTTTCAAACTAAGAAATTTGATGAATTCAAGCAATTTTACAACTCATTAGATTTGCTATTAATTGATGATATTCAATTCATCGCTGATAAAACTGGAACCCAACAGGAATTTTTCTATACGCTCAATTCATTGATTGATGGACACAAACAAGTTGTAATTACTTGCGACACTTTCCCAAAAGAAATTTCTGGAATGACACCTCGACTTACTTCTCGATTTAGCTGGGGATTAACCGTAGCTGTTGAACCACCTGGTTTAGAAATGCGAGTAGCCATTTTGCTACAAAAAGCTGCTACTTCTAATAATCCAATCAGTGAAGATGTTGCTTTTTTTATTGCTAAACATATTCGCTCTAATATCCGTGAATTAGAGGGTGCACTTAAGCGCATTGATGCTTATTCTCGGTTTCACAAACGCACTATCTCTGTAGAACTTACAAAGGAAGCACTTAAAGATTTACTGGCTTCTCAAAATAAACAAATTTCCATAGAAAATATTCAAAAAACTGTAGCTGATTTTTATCGTATTAAGGTTACTGATCTTCTTTCAAAAAAACGTACACGTTTAATTGCCAGGCCTCGACAAATCGCAATGTGTTTAGCAAGAGAATTAACACAATTAAGTTTACCGGAAATTGGAAGCGCTTTTGGAGGACGTGACCATACAACAGTTATGTATGCATGTAAAACCATCGAAAGCTTACGTAATCTCGATACACCTCTTAATGCAGATTTTAATTTACTTAATCAAACATTACGAAATTAATATTCTTGAAGTAACTTCGTTAATATTATTTTATATTTTGTGAGTAAGTATTTTAAAAAATATTTTTTAAAATACTATACACAAAAATTATATTACCTAAATATGCAGTTATTCACATCTTTTTATAAACTCTAATTTGTTAAAAACAAATAAAAATACCAAGTTATTCACTATATATAATATCTATTATTGTTATTATTAAGGATATATAAGAATGTTTATTGAAAAGATTGAAAAAGATAATTTATTAAACCCACTTCAAAAAATTATTGGAATTGTAGAACGTAAGCAACCTCTCCCTATACTGTCAAATGTATTAATTCAAAAAACAGGTTCTAATATACATTTTGTAGCGACTGATCTTGAAATTCAAATTGCAACACAATTGACTGATGTAAATCAAACAAGCTCAGATACTGCAATTACTGTAGCTGCTAAGAAGTTACAGGAAATTCTAAAAGTTTTACCTGAAAAAAGTCTAGTTACATTAGACATTCATGAAAATCGTCTGTTAGTAAAAGTCAATAAAAGTAAATTTACTTTACAAACGTTACCTGCTCAAGATTTTCCAAAGTTTTTAGAACAATTAGAACAAACCATAAAAATTCAAATTGAACAAAATAAACTTAAAAAATTGTTGGGTATGGTTCAATATGCCATGGCACAACAAGATATTCGTTATTATTTAAATGGTGTTCTATTAGTAATTGATGGCCATTTTTTAAAATTAATAGCAACAGATGGACATCGTCTTGCTTACATTACAACTAAGCTAGATCAAGAATATCCTAAACATGAAATTATTCTGCCTAGAAAAACAATCAATGAACTCATTAAACTTTTAACTGATACAGAAGAAAAAATAACATTTGAATTAGCTGAAAATCAAGTTCGTATGACTTTTTCAAATATTATTTTAATTTCTAAAGTAATTGATGGAAAATTTCCAGATTATGAACGTGTTATTCCTAATTATAGTAATCAACTTACATTAAATAGAATTGAAATATTACAAGCATTACAACGAGCAGCAATTTTATCTAATGAAAAATTCAGAGGCGTACGTTTTGTATTAACAGAAAAAAATCTGCGCATCATAAGTAATAATAGTGAGCAAGAAGAAGCACAGGAAGATATGGAAATAGACTATCAAGGAATTGCACTTGATGTCGGTTTCAATGTTAATTATTTAATGGATGGCTTAAATAATACTGCTACACAAACAGTCATATTCTCATTTGGTGATGCGAATAGTAGTATTTTAATCACTATTCCAGGTAATGAAGAGTTTAAGTACGTCATTATGCCCATGCGTATTTAAGTACCTTCTATAACTTAAATTTAGAGTATTTAAAGTATTATTTTAAATGAGTAATATGTATTAATACATTCTCAATGTTTCACGTGAAACAAATGAAAGAAAATAATGAATGAATATAATTCCACCAGTATTAAAGTTCTCAAGGGACTAGAAGCAGTTAGAAAACGTCCAGGTATGTATATTGGGGATACTAATGATGGCAGTGGCTTGCACCATATGGTATTTGAGGCAGTTGATAATGCCGTGGATGAAGCATTAGCAGGGTATTGTAACGAAATTTCAGTAATTATTCATCCAGATAATTCAATTAGCGTGACAGATAATGGACGTGGAATTCCAACAGATATTCATGAAGAAGAAAATCGTTCTGCGGCAGAAGTAATCATGACAGTGCTACATGCCGGCGGTAAATTTGATGGAAATTCTTATAAGGTTTCAGGTGGTTTACATGGTGTGGGAGTTTCAGTAGTAAATGCGTTGTCAGAATGGTTACGATTGACAATCTGTAGAGATAGTAAGATTCATTTTATGGAATTTAATTGTGGGGAACCAGTTGCACCGCTTAAGGTAATAGGTGATACAAATAAACGCGGTACAGAAGTACATTTTCTGCCTAGTAAGGAAATTTTCGGGTTAGTCGAATTTCATTTTGATATTTTAGCAAAACGCCTTCGCGAGCTATCTTTCTTGAATAATGGCGTAAAAGTTTCCTTAATAGATAAACGGAATAGTAAAGAAGAGGTTTTTGCATTCACAGGCGGAGTAAAAGGCTTCGTAGAATATATGAATAGGAACAAGAGCGTACTTCATAAAAATATTTTTTATACGCTTATTGAAAAAGAAGGAATAACAGCTGAAATTGCTATGCAATGGAATGACTCTTATCAGGAAACTGTGCAATGTTTTACTAATAATATTCCACAACGTGATGGGGGTACACATTTAACAGCTATGCGTACCGCAATGACTCGTACGTTGAATCAATACATTGAATCTGAAGAAATTGCTAAAAAAGCCAAAGTTGAAACAACGGGCGATGATATGCGTGAAGGGTTAACCGCAGTACTTTCAGTAAAACTTCCTGACCCTAAATTTTCTTCGCAAACTAAAGATAAGCTAGTTTCTTCTGAAATTCGTCCGATTGTTGAAGAAGTAGTCAGTCAACAATTAATGGCATTTTTGCTAGAAAATCCAAATGACGCAAAAGTAATTGTTGGAAAAATTGTAGAAGCTGCACGTGCCAGAGAAGCTGCACGTAAAGCTCGTGAATTAACACGTCGTAAAGGGGTACTGGATGGTATGGGGTTACCAGGTAAGCTAGCGGATTGCCAGGAAAAAGATCCGGCACAATCAGAGTTATATCTGGTTGAGGGAGATTCTGCTGGAGGCTCGGCAAAACAAGGACGCGACCGTAAATTTCAAGCGATCTTGCCGCTTAAAGGAAAAATTTTAAATGTTGAAAGAGCGCGCTTTGAAAAAATTATTTCATCACAAGAAATTGCCACATTGATTACGGTTTTAGGCACGGGTATTGGTCGAGATGAGTACAATCCGGACAAATTACGTTATCACCGGATCATCGTGATGACAGACGCTGATGTAGATGGCTCACACATACGCACCTTGTTATTAACGTTTTTCTACCGCCAAATGCCAGAGTTAGTTGAACGCGGCCATGTTTATATTGCACAACCGCCGTTATATAAAGTTAAACAAGGTAAGGAAGAACGTTATTTAAAAGACGATCATGAAATGAAAACTTTTATGCTTCGTTCTGCCCTCGTAAATGCTGAGCTACACACTGATCAAGATTCATCAGCGTTGAAAGTTGAAACACTTGAACATCTGGCAAAAGAATATTTTCTTGCTGAAGCTATCATAGATCGTTTATCTCGGGTTATCGCAAAAGAAGCTTTGCATGCAATGCTTCAGCAACCAGATATTCAATTAAATAATGCAGAAGAAGCAGAAAAAAGTGCGATAAATCTGCAACAAGTTTGTGGTCCGGAGATAATTGTGAAAGCAGAAATTAATCCAGCCAATGAGGAAAACCGTTTACGTTTAGAAAAACACTTACATGGTAATTATTCCGTAAGCTACATTGAGCCCAGCTTTTTGCTAAGTGGTGATTACACCCAGATTAAACAAACAGCACTCGCTTTGAATGGATTATTAAGTAAAAGTGCTTATATCAAGCGAGGAGAACAACGTAAACCTGTAGCCGACTTCAAACAGACCATCGAATGGTTGCTGGAAGAAGCTAAACGTGGAGTTAGTATTCAGCGCTATAAGGGATTGGGAGAGATGAATCCAGAGCAGCTTTGGGAAACCACCATGGATATAAAAAACCGGATCTTGTTACGTGTACAAATTGAAGATTTGATTTCAGCAGACGAAACATTTACAACGTTGATGGGAGATATTGTAGAACCTCGCCGAGCCTTTATTGAACAGAATGCACTGGGAGTTAAAAATCTTGATGTGTAGTGGCAATTGTTGGTTGTATTAATAAAGTGAAAATTGAACTGAGTTAGTAAAAAACTATTATTGCAGTCCATGGAAAAAGCAAACAAAAAGATCCGAGAGGGTCTTTTTTGTTCTTTGCTCAATTCATGCGACATAATACTTACCACTGTGCGACGCCGACTATCCGTTACATTAATTGTTTATCAGGATTAGTTCTCACGGCGGTTGGGTCACTTGCCTGTTGATGGGCTATATGCATAGCTACATTAATTTTGGTGAATTTAGATGATCAATTTATGAACTCGAAGTATTGCTCGGTAATATTTATCTTTGGCCCATCCGGAGTAGGTAAATCCTCATTCGGTAGTTATCTAAGTAATCATCATAATTGGCTTCATCTTGAAATTGACATTCCCAAAACAAACGATGTTGACATTCACGAGATCAAGCATCATTGGGATGAATACCGCAAGGGTAATGTAACTCCTCTTTTGACAGAACTAGATACACGTGTGAAATCCTTAGGTCGGACTGGCTGTGTAATCACCTTCCGTAGCACTGATCTTCTCCTTAACAATGAGCTTGAATTTACACAAAAGCAAGGGATCAATGTTGCGTATCTCTATGGAACAGCTGCTGACTGTCTGCTTTCATTTCTTCAACGTGAAGAGAGCCTTGGCAGTCAACTTGGATTGAATCATTGGCTTACGCACAATCAGCAATCCTATTTACGTATGAGCTTACCCGACCTTTCGTCGTATCGGATTAATGTTTTTAAGCCAGATGGCACAAGAAGACAATGGGATGAGGTATCTAGAGAAATTTTCGTGGTTAATAATTAATCCTAATCTGCTGAGTAGCGTCCAATTTGCGCTTGATATTGATGACTGTGTACAGCTATGAAAAAGATTAAAACACGTATCCGTTTGCTGTTCTGGTGAAATTGTTTTTACCCAAACATTTGCATGCGATACGGTGTTTGTCACCGGGCAACATTGACTATCCATTACGCGGGTCGCTCATAAAATCCGGGTTTTCCTGGCGATTGGCAAAAACGAATACATTTGAGTGAGCCGCTAAGTCAAGCGTGAGTGAGATGTCTGGCAACAGGGAGTGTGCAGCTTTATCACACAGCGTCCAAGTTGACTGGGCGAATTAGAAAGCTATTTTGCACGAAGCTATAGAACCTTCTGATTTGCCGCCGGTGTTTGCCTCTCTTCTGTTACAAAAAGATCGGTCTTGGCTTTACTAAATTCGAAAGTTTTTTGTATCCATAAATTGAGGGTGGATAAACTTTGTTGGACTGAACCATAAGAAAATGGAGCATGTGGGGATTGTAAGGTTTTGAAGTGTGGCGTCAACCCAATCTTAATAAGAGAGCAGGAGTGAGTGGAGCTGAAACGGATATCCTGGAGAAGACTTGTGGCTTTCACGGACGTGTAAACGCCGCACAAACTGTTCAGTCAAAGCGTTAATTATATGGTTTTCTGAGGGGGTGCATGCGGTAGCCCTTCTGGACACTCAAGGGCGAACTCTTTGCAGCAAGTTTCGGACAAACATCATTTATGAACCGTAAATGGTAATATTTGATTAGTTGCAACTTGTATCTTGGGTATTCCAGTCCCTCACGGTTAATTTGTGGAATATACTTTCCTCAATATCGGTTACAGAATATTTGTTCCAGTGCCCCTTCAAAGCCACCCCCTAAAAAAGCGAGAATGACTAGCTACAATAAAAAATTGCTACTAACGGTTATTGTAACTTTGTCAGTTATCGTAATTGGCGGAGGTGTCACTAGTCTTGTTTGGCCGCAAATAGAAATGGAAATGGCACCGTCAGTCTGCGAAGCACGGGGAGCGATTGATACGCCGAAAATAGTGGATTCTACCGGCCACGCCAGCATTTATATTGAGGGCTGGGTAGCCGATACCGCGGGAATAAGCCGGGTCGAGATGCGGGCGAACGGTAAGTTGCTTGCCAGTGCCAAGCCGAGCGTTGTCAGAACAGATGTGACTTCAGCGCTTCCGCAATGCAAATTCCCGCCTGTTTCCGGATATACCTTTGCATTTGCGCGTGGGATTATTCCGCCGCATACCTCAGCGTTGGAAGTGCACGCGGTAAACGGCGCTGGTAAGGTGTTTAACGCCGGTCGGGTGCTCGTTGATTTTTCAAAGCCATTTGGGGTGTTGGACATAACCGAGCCAATCAAAGCTGATGGTCAAAATTTGATTAGCGGTTGGGCGGTGGGAAAGCGGGGGCCTGTGAAAATACGGGTATTGGCGCAGGATAAAGAAATGTTGATGTTGTTAGCCAACAATAAGCGAGATGACGTTGCCAAGGTTTTCCCAGCTTGGTCACAGGCAGCAAGCAGTGGTTTCGAGGGGGTGCTGCCAATACAGAAATTGCCGCGCGGCAGTTATCGCCTGAAAATTTTGCTTGAAGATGGCAAAGGACATAGCAGCGAAATCGTCGGGCCACAGGTGATCAACGATCTGCCGTTTGGCAAAATATTGGCGCAGCATGACAAAATTATGTCGCCCGATGCAATAGAGCTGCGCGCCTGGCTGGCCGATGAGCAAGGCATCCGGTCTGCAAATGTGGAGACTGAAAGCGGTATACCCCTCGGGAAAATGACACTGACAAAAAAAGAACAGCTGCTATCGGCTTTTTCAGACCTTCGTTTTAAGCGTGACCAGGCGAGCGATGCGCCACTCAAGGAGGGTGATCTGTACAATCTGACGGTGCCATTTACCATCATACCGCCTGGTTTGCAGCGATTACAGGTGCGAGTGGAAGATAATGTGGGCAATATTGCTGTATTGCCTGGGCCGCTGGCGCTCGATAAAAATTCAACCGCAAAACAAATGTGTTCTGGCAAGAAATTGCGAGTCTTTTATCCGGGTGGGGCAGTGGATTTTCGTAATAACTTTCACCAGTTGCAGGAATTACGCGGTATGACACAAGGTGGTTGTGTCGAAATTGGTTTCCGCGGGCGTGTTGAATATATGCGTACCACCAAAGGCGAGCAGGCCGATTACATATTTGACCCCAATTTTCCAGAGCACCTGCGCAATCGCAATGGCAAGGGGATGACCGGCGAATCCTTGAGTGAGTTATTTGAGACTGCGCTGCGTTTTCGCGCACCGTTGATGATCACACTAGATGGCGGTGTCTGGGCCGATTCCTCGTTTGCCGTGCCGGATTTGGATATTGTCGATAGGTTGGAACAAGATGAGCGTACCGTGCAATGGAACCAGTTTGGCAAGTCGGAGCCAGATAACGCCCTGAAAGGTTTGGCTGGCGCCATCAGTAGTCCGGAATTGGCACGCATGATGAGCCTGAATCGTTACAACCGCCGCTTTCTTGATTATAAAAAGCGTAACTTGCAAGCCGCCGTGCGCGAAATTGTCAAATTCGACCAGACTCATCCCACCCATCATGTGATGATCAACCTCGACCCGGATGAGTATATCAATCCGTGGTTCTACCTGACCCAGTGGTATGACTACAATCCAGACACATTGCGCCAATACCGAGAATGGTTACTTCATCTCGGCCCTTACGCAAATGGCGGAGAATTAGCCTTCTCTCGACACGAACCCAGGTTGACGCTGGCCGACGCAAACCGTCTGGCCAAGCAATCCTGGAAGGAAGTGAGCGCTATTGAACCACCACGCCAATCCATAGACTACAGCGATCAATGGCAGCAATTATGGACGCAATTCAGGCGTCATCTGGTGGCACGTCATTATGACGACCTCGCTGCCTGGGCAGTAGCAGCAGGTTTACCGCCAGAGCGCATTTATACCAGCCAAACCTTTATCCAGACGGATGTTGCAGTTAGTATCACTGATCGTGCCAATGGCTGGAACGACCAGGCGGGCGTGTCGATTGAAGGTGCCAAGCCACGCCAAGGCCATTTAGGCGTGATTTTATATGGCTCAGCCAGTCGCAACGAAGGTAAGCCGCGTAGTGGTAGCAGCCTGATCGACAACATCCGGCGCGTTGATCCTGAATGGGGTGTGGTGGAATTTCATCCCGGCACGATTGCGTTTCCAGAAAAATTGCCGAATCACGCTGAATCTTATGCCACCATGCAGGCGCTCATAAACGGTGGTGCGTATTTTTTGTCACCGATGTGGGGAAGTTATGTAGGTGACCGCATGGTGCACCCCAACAACTTCAAGGCCTACGATGCCATGGAAGGTTCGGCCTATGAGTATCAATTCGTCTGGTGGCTACGCGCAATGCAAGCGTGGCCAGGTGGCAGCCTGTTTTATCCGTTTGGTAATGAGTTGGTGAAAAGTAATGATGGCTGGGTCCCGGCACCCGGAACACATCTGATAAGCAGCTATGGAGAGTTGCATCTGACGGGTGAAGGTGTGCACGTTGGTCTGGTTTCACCACAGTGGGAAATGCGCTATTTGACCGCGCCGACTGAGCTTGTCGTAACCGGGAGTTGGCCGCAGCAAGTCAGAGCATCGGCCGTATTACTACTGGAGAATGGCGAAAAACTGTCTTGCTTATTCCAGTCAACTGGGCAGAACACGGCACATTGTCTTTTTCCAGCAGCTCAAAAACGGCAAATATCGCGCTTGACGTTGGAGTGGCAGTTGCCTGCTGCGCAGCAAAAAGCGGGTGTCAAGATAAGTGATGTGGTGATTAAGCTTGTTGAGCCTCGTTGATTTAATTTGTACAGACTTGCAATATCCTCGAATCAACGACCTCTTCAGGATGCCATTTTTTTAAGAATTGAGATTTTTCTCCGGTTTTTGAACCGTTATGTAGGGCTCTTCCACAGCCAAATCCAGAATACTATAGGGTTGTAATGCTGCATCATACTCAACGATTTCGCTAGTTCTGATTGCTGCGCGGATTAGAATATATCCATAGCTTCTTAATTCTTTTTCAAAATCAGCCAGACGAATAGGATTAAGTTCTTTATAAAAACGCCAATAATCTTCGTTTGTGACATTAAAACCTGAACGATCCATGATTGTAGGTTTTGTGGTCATTACCATTTCTTTTAAATCCGCTTCTGGAATGCGCAGATGCAGGTGTGGTGTCGGATCAAATTCACCTAAATGGCTTCCTATCGCCGAATAATACAAACCTGGGGCGATGAAAAATAATCCACCTGGCTTTAATACCCGATAAACTTCATCCAGTGTTTTGTGATACCCGCCTGCAATGTGTTCAAGTGAGCCCCAAGAGATCACAACGTCAAAACTTTCATCGGCATAAGGGATTTCCTCGCAGCTTTGCTGTAAAAAAGTAAAGTTGTCGGGGATTGTTTGTAAAGGCAATCCGTTTTCCCGTGCGACTCTAGGCAATTCTTTTATGTAATCTACAATATCCAGGGCGACGAGTTCTTGCGGCTGATAGCGCAGAACGATACTTAAGTCTGTAATTCCTTCGCCCGCACCGATATCCAGAATGCGGCCATGCAGTTTTTCAGAATTGGCAAGACAAAGTTCTCCAATGACTTTTGCGGCATGACAAAAATGGCGATGAAACCAATTGATCATACCTTGTCGCCATGACAGCTGATTTAAGCGCGCTTCTGTTTCAGGAGGGGTATTCCATGTCCCTAACAAAATTTGCTGTGCTGACTCAGTCCCGCTGATGGAAAACAATTGTAATGAATCCGGAACACGAACCTTGCTTACCGTTCCCCATGAAACCCCCAGTTCATAGTTGCCCGGTGGAATTGATACGGGCCATTCAAAGTTGAAGCAGAACTCGCCGCATGGCAACCAAGGCAGGAATATCCCCCCTTGATGCGTATCAGAAGCCACTAAATAGGTGTCAGCCCCTTCACGACGAATGAATAAGCGCATGACAGGATCAAAAACACATATGTCCAGAATCTGAAGGTTCATCTGAACTTTTATGATCTGCCCTTCTTGGTAAATATTAGCGATAGGCTGGACATTTAATTTTGCAGGATCAATGTTGTTTGGTTGATTCATGTGGACTCTTCGATCAGTTTAATTAAACGGTTTGAGATGGATTTATTGAATGGCTGGCAGAGATAATCCTATTGGCCGTATATTTGTTGTGCAGAAGCAGGTAGAAGTTCCGGGGCGCTCAAATAAATCAAAGCTCGCTGTGAATCTGATGGGGCAGCATTTTTGTTATACTGCGACCTTATTCTTGCTTATTCTAGGCATGTGGTATTGCTTTGATGTCTTTTCTAGTCGTGACTAAGGTACACGTCGTTTTAGCTTGCAAAAGAGTACTTCGTTCTCGTTCTCTTGTTTATACACGTTGCAAATTATATACGCAATCACTGCTACTCGGAGAACTGAGTATCCAGACATTGATAATGTGCACATCTCCAGAAAATCCTTACGGCATCGAAAATGCAAAATAAAATTCAGCCCATTCTGACTGGCGCGTCGATTCATCCAGAGGCTCTTTACCAGTTGGGATTGAAGGCTTTTAATTCGAATAATTTCGAAAACGCAGTAAATTATTTTAAGAAGGCAATACAGGCTGACTCACAGCAGCCACATTACTGGCTTGCGTTGGGTTTAGTGTCGCAGGTGCAAGGGAGGCTTGATGAAGCTGCTGCTAATTTTAGGCAAGCTTTAAAATGTTTTCCCGATTTTCCCCAAGCTTGGAATAATCTAGGAAGCGTACTTAATTTACAGGGAAAAATTGACGAGGCAACGGTTGCTTTTCTGGAAGCAGTACGGTTAAAACCAGACTACATACTCGCGCACAATAACTTGGGTGGCATATATCAATCACAAGCAAAAATAAAAGAGGCTGAGGGTTGTTACCGTAAATCCATTGAACTTCAGCCAGATAATATGTATGCCCATTTTGGCTTGGGGCACGCCCTTATCGTGCAGTGGAAGATGGAAGAGGCCGAAAAAGTATTGCGTCGAGCGCTCGTTCTTGATCCCGGTAATATTCAAGTGCTGAATAGCCTGGCGTATGCTTTAAAGGAACAGTGCAAGCATGTCGAAGCGGCAACCTTTTATCAGCGTGCCTTGTTATTAAAACCGAATGGGTTGAAGGCATTCATCGGCGCGTACCTAGCGCTACCTGCGATTTATTCCAATACCGCAGAATTGTTCGAGGTACGCAAACGTTACACTGAAGGTCTGAAGACTTTACGGGATAACACCGAAAATTTCTTAGAAGCAGAACCAAAAGAATTATTGTTAGGATTGAGCTGGGCCAATTTTTATTTGGCTTATCAAGGTCAAGATGACAAATTTTTGCAAGTGGAATATGCACATTTTGTGGCGGATATTCTTCGGGTTGCAACGCCAGATTTAATGCAGCCCATAAAACCAGATCCCACAGCCAGCCAACGACGTTTGCGCATTGGCTTCTTATCGAGTTTTATGCGCGATTGCACCGTAGGGTCTTATTTTAAAAGCTGGGTTACTTCTCTTGACAGGGGAATGTTTGAAATTTATTGCTATCACATTGGGCATATAGAGGATCAGGTAACGCAAGAGTTTGCCCATGCGTCTGACCGCTATCAACATCTTGCTGGTGACGTTGATCATGTTGGCAGACAGGTCAAGAAAGATCAGCTGGATATTTTGGTTTATCCGGAAATTGGTATGGATCAAGGAGTATTGATATTGGCAGCCATGCGCTTGGCGCCTATGCAGTGTGCAGCTTGGGGACATCCGGTAACCACGGGTCATACCAATATAGATTATTTTTTGTCCAGTAAATTAATGGAGCCAGAAAATGCGCAGGCTCACTATAGCGAGCAATTGATATTGCTGGAGGGAATCGGAACTTATTATTCAAAACCGGCACTTCCTTCTTCAGCTAGACGCTCGGACTTTTCATTGCCTGAAGAGCGTATTCTTTATCTTTGCCCGCAATCGCTCTATAAAATTCATCCCGATAATGACAGGCTGATGTTGGAAATCCTGGCACGAAATAAAAATGCTGTGCTGGTATTTTTTCAGGCCACTGATATTTCAATTACCCGTACTTTTATGAAGCGGCTTGCAAATGTATTGGATGAAAGTGGAATTGAGAAAAGTGGTCAAATTAAAATTTTGCCACGTATGGCCCATGAAAATTATTTGCGTGTCAATATGCTATGCGACGTCATGCTTGATACCCTGCATTGGTCCGGTGGTAATACCACGCTGGATGCGCTGGCCTGTGGTTTACCGGTGGTAACGATGCCAGGCGAGTTCATGCGTGGACGACAAAGCTACGGCATGTTGAAGTGTATGGGCTTGAATGAATTGATTGCACACGATCACAAAGATTATGTTGAGATAGCTATCAGACTCGGCACCGATAGGGATTGGCATGAGCAAGTTGTGCAGCAAATAAACACTCGTAGCGGCGCCATCTTTGCAGTGGAGACGCCATTACGTCAGATGGAGCAATTTTTTGCGACAGCATGCAATACACGACCACTCATATCAGCTACTGATAACAATTGTAATTAATCATTCATGAATAATCCCGGTAATTTGTTTCAACAGGCAGTGCAGCATCATCAAGCAGGACGGCTAGTGGACGCCATGATGGTCTATCGACAAGTTCTGGTGTTGCAGCCCAGGCACCCACAATGTCATTACAATTTGGCATTGGCGCTGCAATTTCTGAATCAAATCGATGCGGCAATTGTCAGCTATCAGCGCGCCATTGAAATCAATCCCGGTTTTGCCGAGGCACACAACAATCTGGGCAATATCTTTCAAAATCTGGAGCGTCTGGAGGATGCTCGGCAATCCTACAGCCGTGCCTTGGCAAGTAATTCCAGATTGCCACAGGCGCAATTCAATTTAGGCTTGATACTTAAAAAACAAAAACGGTTCAGTTTGGCGGTGGAGCATTTCCAAGCAGCGATAGATATTGCGCCAAACTATGCGGAAGCTTATGACAATCTTTGTACACTACTAAAGCTCCTCGATCGCACCGAGGAATGGCTGGATGCATTCAGGAAATATGAGCGCCTGGATAACAAAACAGATTGGTTTTTTGTTGCCGGACTTTCTGCTTGCCGCTACCTGGGTGATTTCACTCGCGAACAAAATTATTTGCAAGCCCTGTCTTTACACTCACTCACAGATGGCGACATAGGGGTGCTCGATAATATTTTAGGGGTGGCGCAGTACTTTGATCTGCCACAAGCGCAGTTGCTGCGTCTGTACCATGCCTACAATCAGGCAGTGAAACGTCAACATTTTTCCGAATTCCCGTTGGTTTCTCCCTACCGGATGCAGCGCACAAAATTGCGCATTGGCTATTTGTCGGCAGATTTTCGCGTACATGTGATGGGCAAGCTGATGTATGAAGTGTTGGTGCGCCATGATCGCAGCCAGTTTGAATTGCACCTGTATTCCCTGGCGAGCCAGACAGATGCACTCACCACGCAATTTTCCACGATCAGTGATAAATTCGTTGACCTGCATACCTTGTCCGCGCGGCAAGCCGCCAAGATGATCGCCGAAGACGACCTCGACATACTGATCGACCTGTGCAATCACACCGCTTATTCCAATGCGTTGATCCTCGCCTACAAACCAGCACGAGTGTTGATCACGCACCTCGGTGCCCACGGTGGCCTGGGCTTGGATACGGTTGATTACAAATTGACCGATCATTATGCAGACGTGCCGGAAAATGCGGCATATTTGATCGAAAAGCTGTTGCCGATGGAAGGCTGTCTTTTCCCCTTCCACCATGTTGAACCCGCTTCGAATGTTCAATTAAGCCGGGCGGAATTAGGTATTGCCGAAAATGCAGTGGTATTGGGCGTATTCGCTAACATAATGAAGTTTAGCCCGCGTTGTCTGCTTGCCTGGGCAGCCATCTTGACGAAAAACGAAAATGCCGTGCTGGCATTTTCGCCCCTGAAAGAAAATGAAAAAGCCAGCTATTTACGACAAATTGCAGCGACTGGAATCGATCCGGTGCGAGTGAGGTTCATCCCTGCGGCAAAGGATGAGCAATTTAATCGCGCACGTTATGCGTTGCTGGATATGGCTCTTGATACGTTCCCTTACAGCGGGGGTGATACGACGCTGGCAGCGCTGGATATGGGCGTGCCGGTGGTTACATTGTGTGGGCAGCGTCATAGCGAACGCACGTCTTACAGTATTTTGATGAATCTCGGCGTGCCTGAAACAATCGCTCACAGCGAAGCCGAATATATCGAGCTCGCTTGCCGTTTGGGGAGTGACGCTGGCTGGCACGGCGCTGTGGTAGAACAGATCCGGCGTGGTCTCGTTGATTCGCCGCTGGTTGACATGGATGCTTATACCCGGCATCTGGAAGACGCTTATCGCCATGCTATCGCCCAGTGCCCCCTGAAAGATTCAGTCGCAAACGACGATAATAAAGCGTTGTTCCAGAAAGCGGTGCGACAACACCAGGCTAACAATTTGATGGAAGCCGCAGATCATTACCGGCAGGTGCTATTGCATGAGCCTGATCATGCCGCCGCCCTCTATTTATACGGTGTACTACTGGAACAAACCGACCAGGAAGACGATGCTATTGTGCAACTTCAACGTGCAATTACGGTTAGCCCAAGCTATCTTGATGCGCATCTGGCACTTGGCAACCTTTATTTGAAGCAGGGGCAGGTGGAGGATGCGGTCGCTGGCTTTAACAAGGCGCTGCAAGTCAAACCCAGCCATTTTGCAGCGCTGAACGGGCTGGGCCGTGCCCTGACCGGGGCTGGTCATCTGCCGCAAGCCGTCACTACCTTGCAGCAGGCGATTCAAAATCAGCCACAGGAGTCGGCTGCGTATTTCAATCTTGGCGTGGCATATCAAAAACAAGGCATGACAGACGCGGCAATGGCCACTTATCACCGTGCCTTGGCGCTGGAGCCAAACAATACCGAGGCATTATTCAACCTGGGCGTACTGTTCCAGCAACAAGGCATGCCCGAACGCGCTGCTGCCCGCTATCAAGAAATCCTGGGTATTCAGCCGGATCATGCACCGGCCTATTACCATCTGGGCGATGTATTGTTCGATGCCGGCAAAATCAATTCGTGGCTGGAAAATTTTAAACAGTTCCGATTGCATGCGCCGCCCTCTGTCATGCTCGCGGTATATGGCCTGCAAGCCTGCCAATATCTGGGTGAGGTCGAACAGCAACAGGCGTATCTGGATGAGTTGCTGAACGATAAATATGCGTTAACCAATGTTGCGGATGCACTCGACCGGCTGGAGGAAATGCTGTTTTTACTTTTGTCTTTTGATTTTCCTCCAGAGCGTCTGTTTGTCCTGTATCAGCGCTACAATAAGCTGAGCAAGCGGGTTTATACCACCCCATTGTCGCTGCCCGCGCGCGCCGGCGGCGGTAAGATCCGGCTTGGCTATTTGTCAGCCGATCTGCGCGATCACGTGATGGGAAGAATGATATATCAGGCCATTTCCCGTCATGATACCGGGCAATTCGAAGTGTACTGCTATTCACTGTCATCGCAGCAAGATGCGTGGACCGAGCGCTTCCGTGCCTGCTGCCATCGGTTTGTTGGCATCGCAAATCTCGACGCGTTCAGTGCGGCGAATCGTATTGCCGAGGACAGCCTGGATATTCTGGTGGATCTGTCCACCCACACCAAGGGTAGTTTGCCAGCGATTCTGGCGTACAAGCCAGCGCGTCTGCAGATCACCCATATTGCCAGCGCCGGGGCAGTGGGGCTGGAAAACATCGATTTCAAGCTGACTGATCATTACGCTGACACGACAGCGAACCAGGCGTACTTACTGGAGCGCCTGTTGCCGATGCAGGGCTGTGTATTTCCTTATCGCCACATTGCGCCAGCTAGCCAGCACAACTATCAGCGCAAAAAACTGGGCATAGGAAAGCACGCTATTGTGCTGGGTGCTTTCGTCAGCTTGATTAAATTAAGTCCGCGCTGTCTCGCGTTGTGGCGCCGGGTGTTGGAAGAGCTGCCGAGCGCGATTCTCGCGTTCTCACCGCCCAATATTGAAGCTAAAGCCAGCTACCTGCAACGACTCAAGGCGGCTGATATAGCAGCAACTCGTGTTGTCTTTATCCCGCCCGGTAAAGATGACGCTCACAATCAGGCGCGCTATACCCTGGTTGACATGGTACTGGATACATTGCCGTATGGCGGAGTCAATGGCACGCTGGAAGCGCTCGACATGGGCGTGCCGGTGGTCACGCTGTGCGGGGAACGGCATGGCGAACGCACCGGCTTCAGCATTCTGACGAATCTCGGCGTAACGACAACAATTGCCAGCAACGAACAGGAGTTTATCGACATCGCCAAGCGCCTTGCTAATGATCAAGCGTTCTACGCCAGCGTTACGGATGCCATCCGGCGGGGTTTGACCGATTCACCGCTAGTCAACATGGATGATCATGTGCGCCATTTGGAAGACGCCTATCGACAGGCGTTATTGCAAAAAGGCATCGTTATATCACGATGAATATTCTGTGCAGCCATGACTGATAGCGCCGATTTACTTAATCTGGCCGAGGCGCTGCAGCAAGCTGCCGCACTGGCCAGAAAAACTGGTAATTTGGAGCAGGCTCTGGCCTATCTTGATCAAGCCATCGCCCTCAGCCCACAAGAGTCGCGTTATCATTTTTTGCGCGGACTCACGCTGGAAGATCTGCACCGGCCAGACGAGGCTATTGCTAGCCTGCAAAATGCAATTCGCGTAAAGCCAGACTATGCCGAGGCCTGCAACAATATCGGCATTATCCTGCATGACCAAAAACGTTTCGCGCAAGCCGCTGCAAATTTCCGCGATGCCATCCATTACAAGCCGGATTATCCCGAGGCTTATAACAACCTGGGCACCTCGCTTCGAGCGCTGGGTGATCTCGCTGGCGCTCAGCAGCAGTTTGCACAGGCCGTTCTGTTAAAACCGGATTACGCGCTGGCCCATTACAATCAGGGCATCACTCACCTGGATATGGGGCAGCTCAATTTGGCGGAAACCAGTTTCAGACATGCGCTGCGCTTGAAACCGGATCACGTTCAGGCCTGCAACTATCTCGGGTCTGTTCAGCACCAACTGGGCAAGCTTGATGAGGCGGAAGCCAGTTTTACCCATGCCGCGCAAATGAAGCCGGGCAAGAATGGCGCGGAACTCAACAAACTTGCCCGTGTGTTCTGGGAGCAAGGCCGCATCGAACAAACGCTTGCTGCCTATCGGCAAGCGCAAATGCTGAATCCGCATGAACTGAAATCGGCTCTTGGTGCCTTGCTGTCGTTGCCCGCCGTATATCGCAATCAGATTGATTTACTGGAAGCACGTCAGCGATTCGCTAACGGCCTGAAAATCCTGCACGCAAATATTCCGAATTTTATTTCTCACAACCAGCCCGAAAAATTATTGGACGAACTGCGTTGGAGCAATTTTTATTTGGCCTACCAAGGTCTGGATGATAAGAGTTTGCAAACAGACTATGCGCAATTCATCGCCGCCATGCTGGAGAAAATCGCGCCGCAATTCATGCATCCGCGCGTGAAAAAAGACACAGCGGGGCGCCGCTTGCGCATCGGTTATTTATCCAGTTTTTTCAGAAATTGCACGGTCGGGATGTATTTCCGCAGTTGGATCACAAGACTCGATCGTGAGCAATTTGAAATTTTTGTCTATCATACCCGTTCGGAAACAGACCCAGTCACCCAGGAAATTATCGACGCTTGCGACCATTTTCGCCATCTTGTCGCGGGTATTATTTCGTCTGGTAGCATTGCCAATACTGTGTTGGCGGATGATCTGGATGTCCTGGTTTACCCGGAGCTCGGTATGGATAACACCAGTTTCCTGCTGGCTGCCATGCGACTGGCACCGGTGCAATGTGCCGGCTGGGGACACCCTGTGACGAGTGGCCATAAAAATATCGATTACTATTTTTCCAGCGCCGCAATGGAGCCAGATAACGCCAAGCTTCATTATTCAGAAAAATTGATATTGATTGAGGGTCTTGGCACTTATTACAGCAAGCCTGCGCTACCTACACCCGCACGTCGCGCTGACTTTGCGTTACCAGAAGGCAAAACGCTGTATTTATGTCCGCAATCATTATTCAAAATCCACCCAGACAATGATGCCTTGCTGGCGAACATTCTTGAGCGCGACCCGGATGGCGTCATCGTGATGTTTGCCGGTCGTCACCCCAATATCACCAACACCTTTTTTTCACGGTTAGTGCAGGCCCTGAGCGCGCGCGGCCTGGAGTCGCAAGGACGCGGTATTATTCTGCCTTCAATGGCACATGATGATTATTTACGCGTCAATATGTTGTGTGATGTGATGCTCGATACCCTGCATTGGTCTGGCGGCAACACAACCCTGGATGCGCTCGCCTGCGGCTTACCCGTTGTAACTTTGCCGGGAGAATTCATGCGCGGTCGGCAGAGCTATGGAATGTTGAAATGTATGGGGCTGGATGAACTTATAGCTAAAGACCAGGATGACTATATCGAGATAGCCATCAAGATTGCCACAGACAGTAAATGGTGCCAGCAAGTTGTGCAACGCATCATTACCAGTAGCAATAGCATTTTCAATATGGGAAAGTCATTACGTCAAATGGAATCGTTTTATCATTCTGTATTCAACGTGCCATGCGACGGCCAGTAGTCATGTCTCCGCTGATAGGAGGCAAAATAATATGATTTCAATCATTATTTGCAGCATCAATCCGGAAAAATTTGCCTTCGTCTCAAAAAATTACACGGAGCTGTTGGAAGGTGTGCCATTTGAGATAATCGGCATCCACGACGCGCAGTCACTGTGCGAAGGCTATAATCGTGGCATCAATCAAAGCCGAGGCGACATCCTGATTTTTTGCCATGATGACATCGAAATAATCTCTCCCGATTTTTATCCTCTTTTATGCCAATATCTTCAAGTCTATGACGTGGTCGGCTGCGCTGGCACAAATCATTTAGTCGCCAGCAATTGGGGATTCGCGGGAGATCCCTACCTGCACGGCACTGTGGCTTACCCGGTGACAGCTGATGTATGGCCTGGCAATCGCTTCGACTTGTCGGTGTGGGGCAAAGTAAATTCGGTGGTCGTTGAGGGGATTCAAGCTTTGGACGGGTTTTTCTTTGCCGTGAATCGGCGGGTGATCCATGAAGTACGCTTCGATGAACAAAATTTTGATGGCTTCCATATCTATGACATCGACTTTACCTTCGCTGCCTATTTGGCCGGATTCAAATTGGCAGTCTGTAAGGATATTTTAATAGCCCATCAATCGCGCGGAAATTATTGTGAGAAGTACGCTGTATTTAGTGCAAAGTTTATGGAAAAATATAAAGACCGCCTGCCCGTTGAAGAATGTAATAACCGCCAGGTAGCATTAGCGAAGAACCTTGATCGGGCGCAAATGCTACACATCCGTGATAGTTTTCGAGTCGCTCGAAACTGAATCCGCCTTATGTACGTTTTAGGCGCCATTTCTTGAGATCATTATTGAGATCGCCAAATTCCGCTTGTCGTTTACCCATATTTTTTTGAACGTTACCTTGTGCTTCTAATTTCTTATCTTCAGTAAACTTACCGGCCATTTCTTTGATTTGGCCGATGGATTGATTGATACGACCCTTAACTTGATCTCTGTTCATAATGTTTTCCTCAACAATGAATTAAATATGAGCCAAACCATGACTCCAACAAAGTCAAATAGTGTCAAAAATTCCATGATCAGTCCGTGCACTACCTAACATAAAGTGCACCTTTTGATATTTTCAGAAGCGTATGAGCAGGGGTAGGGCATTTAAATTCATCATAGATGGGAATGAGCTGAGGATCGTTTAGGTACGTGAATGATTGATGTTGGATTTGTAGAGACAGGCCATCATTTAATCGGTTCGCCTGATGAGCTAGATATATTGTTTTCACCAGATATTCTACGTATTTCAGAATTTATGCCGAGTGTCTGCGGGTCTATGTCAGGTATTCCGGCGCCAATGCCTGGTGTCTTGATGTTATATGTTCCATATCGCACAGACCCGATTCTAAATACTTTGTTAATCTTAATTTCAGAGTTATCCAATAATAAAGCCGGATAAAACTCTTAAACGATAGAACCTTATCAATCAAGCAATTTTTCGCAATTTTATAAATGGAGTTACAAATGAATAAATCTTTTAATTACCTTGCTATTACATCATGTTTCGTTTTGAGCACTACGTTGACTCACGCTAATCCTGATTCATCTCAAGGAAATATGCACGATCAAATGTTCAAAACGATGGATTCCAACGCTGACGGAATGGTTACCCGGGACGAGTTTAATAATTTTGGCGCAAAGAAATTCAAAGAATTGGATGCCAATAATGATGGTCAAATCACCGGTGAGGAAATAAATGCCGCGCACAAGAAGATGGAGGGTGATGGGAGCGTAAGAAATAAAATGGATGATAGCGGAAAGTATCCCAAGGGTAAGGAACGTTCTCAATGGGATAATGCTAATTCCAGAAACCAGCCTATGACCGGCGGTCATTCCAATAGCTCATGGACTCCTCAAGACTCAGGTGGTGATAAATCTGGCAATGAGTCTCGATAGTATCAGTTATACATTGCTGCTGCAGCACAGCAATATCTCTTAAACCCGCTTTGGCGGGTTTTATTTTGTATATCGTTAGTATTCCATATTGGTGGGCTTTAAATTGACGCGCTCAATAACTAATCACAGTTAAGTCTTGAATTACCCTGTGTTTTATTTTTTAACTTGGTGATACGAAAAATAAAGCTATTGATTTGGCACTCAAACAGCTTCAGAGACAAAGTTGTCATAAATTTAAAATAATATATAATGAGAAGCATTCTTGTTAATGGCAGTTAACAATATTGGTTCATCATGTGATTCCCCCACTACATCAAGAAATTAATACGCTATATCAGGCGCATCATGAGTGGCTGGTTGAATGGTTAAGGCGGCGTATTGGATGTGTGCATAACGCGAAGGATTTAGCCCAGGATACCTTTCTCAAAGTGATTGACAGGACATCCGGTGGTTACGCGATCAATGAGCCTAAGGCTTTTTTGAGTAGAGTGGCTCATGATTTGATGGTGGATCAAGTCAGGCGGCGTGACATTGAAAAAGCTTACATAGACGCACTGACCCATCTTTCAAGCCAGCAAGTGGATTCTGATGAAGAAAGAATGATCATCGTTCAGGCGCTTATGCGGATAGATGCTTTGTTTGACGGGCAGCATCGCCACGTACGGACGGTCTTTCTCTATTCTCGACTTCAAGGCATGACCCACGTCGAAATCGCTAAAAAGATGGGCGTTTCCCTCAGAACAGTTGAGACCTATATGTCTCAAGCAATCACTCATATTCTTGTCACCGCCTGAGAAAATGGGTTAGTCTAAATAGTATTAGCGAATGCATGAGCAAAATTTTGAAATCCCCTCCTCCATCGTTGTCGGATTGCGTGGAAAAAATTCAGCCAACCAGTCTTGCCGTAGAAGAATATAAAGCCGTTATTTCCTGGTCGGTAAAGCTAAGTTCCGGGCGCGCGACAGAATCTGACTATGAGCAATTCAAACTCTGGCGAGCCTCTGATCCCGCAAATGAGGCAGCATGGCAAAAGCTACAGGCTTTGGAAGCGAACGTGGTGGCCATGCCAAAATCGGCCAAGAGCGTCGCGGTGGAGGCGCTGGATGCGGCGACCCAGGCAAGATCCACTAGGCTGGGAAGAAGGAAGGCAGTCAAGATGCTTAGTCTAGGCATACTTGGCCTCACCACTTCGGCCTACCTACTTAATAATATCGGGTCTTGGAATTTTGTTGCCTCGTACGATACCAGGATTGGTAAAAAAATCCGCATACAACTGGCTGATGGCACGAACTTACTGCTTAATACGAATACTCAAATTGAAGTTCATTATTCATGGTTGAAGCGAGAGATACTGTTCAATACAGGCGAGATATATATAGAAACTGGACAAGATCGTTCTTTTCCTATTGGGCGGCGGCCTTTTTGGGTTCAGACGGCGCATGCGGGACTGAAGGCCATCGGTACTCGATTCGCCGTGGAGCAGGATACTTCCCGAACCAGGTTGCATGTCTCTGAGGGCACCGTAGCCATCCATACGAGTGACGAGCCTGTATATGCATATGCTAATGAAACCTACGCGATATTTGACGACAAGCCCAAGCCTGTCAAAACCCTGGATGCTACTTTCGATCCGGTTGCATGGGTAGATGGAGTACTGGTTGCAAGAGAGATGCGCCTTGATGCTTTTGTGACTGAACTTACACGTTATGAATCAATTTTGATTACATGCGATAAAAGCGTTGCTGATCTAAGGGTTTCGGGAGTCTTTCAACTTAACCGGCCTGATCCGGTAAATCACGCTTTAATGGCATTGGTAAAGACATTACCCGTCCAATTGGTACAACAAACACCAGTCGGCATCACAATTATAAAAAAATAATTTAAAAAATTGCGGTTTTTTTCTGCGGTGCTCGGCAAACAGATATCACCAACATTATTATAGGGATATCTTATGTTCGAGTTCGGCAAGATCACTTCGCTAGTAAGGCCCAATAGGGCGTTTTCTTCTATTGATAAAAAGCATACAGCGTACCTTGCTATGCTGGTTAATTCGTTGTTTTTGACGGGAGCAATTAGTGCAGCTGCTCCTGCTTTTGCGGCGGTTGCGGAAGCAAAGGTGATGGCTTTCAATGTCCCCGCTGGTGCCTTGGGCGATTCCCTCAGTTTCTTCGCAAGGCAATCTGGTGTCACCCTTACGTTTGATCCAGTTTTGGTTAAAGGCAAAACGGTAGGCGCTTTGAAAGGAGAGATGACCACAGAAGAGGGTTTGCATCAGCTCCTTAAGAACACGGATCTAGAATCTGTAACTGAAGACGGGATTATCGTTATAAAGCGCATACCGGTTTCGAAGAATGGGGGCGTACTACCCGAGGTGGTGGTGACAGACTCCAAGGCTATTTCTGGTGAACTGCCTAAGCGGTATGCGGGTGGACAGGTGGCCCAGGGAGGTAGCATGGGTCTATTGGGTAATAAAGGATTTATGGATACGCCGTTCAATCAGACAAACTATACGGCAAAGACGATTGAGGATATTCAGGCAAGGAGCCTGTCGGATTTGCTGATAGCCGATCCTTCAGTGCGTTTATCCAGCGCTCGCACTAATATCAATGAAGATTTTTCTATCCGTGGTTTTTCGGTGGCAAGCTCGGATGTCGCGATAAACGGGATGTATGGATTGGCTCCATTTTTCCGCACACCTGTAGAGTCTGCCGAACGTGTCGAAGTACTCAAGGGGCCCAGCGCGTTACTGAACGGAATGCCGCCTAGCGGGAATATTGGTGGCAACATCAATCTCATCCCTAAGCGTGCGGGGAATGATCCATTGACTAGAGTTACTGCGAGCTATCTATCAGATTCAGTATTCGGCGGCCATGTTGATATAGGTCGTCGTTTTGGTGAGAACAAAGAATTCGGTGTCAGATTCAATGGCGCCTACCGCAATGGAAATACCACTTTGGATTTCCAGTCGCTAGAGGAATCTTTGGGATCTCTTGCCCTTGATTACAGGGGTGACAGGTTGCGAATAAGTGTCGATCTCATGTACCAGCAGCAGAATATTGATCGGGTGACCCGTCAATTCAGTGCCGGTGCCACCTTGGCCGAAATCCCGCGTGCACCGGACGGTCGAACCAACTATCCTGGTTATGGCTATTCTAATATGAAGGATACATCCGAGATCATACGGGGTGAATATGATGTGACGGATAATGTGACTGTGTATGGCGGCTACGGTACTAGGAGCAGCCGGATGGATGCGGTTGCGGGCAATCCGGTGTTGTCCAATGTCAATGGTAACTTTGAGGCATCGCCAGCCTGGCAATTATTTAATATTGACAGTCGCTCATTTGAAGCTGGGGTCAGAGGAAAATTCACTACCGGAAATATTGGCCATACTCTCTCTATAGGCGCAACACGGGTAGTGCAGGACCAGTCAATTTTCTTTTTCACCGCATTTCCTGGGCGAGCATCTAATATCTATAATCCCATTTATAGCTCAACACCGAGCACCGATAGCATAACGGCCAATATAACCCGGTATGCGTCCACTACATTGACTAGCTATGCGGTAGCCGATACCTTGTCATTTCTGGATGACCAAATTCAAGTAACGTTAGGTGCGCGTCATCAAAATGTAGAGACGCCCAGTTATCAGTTCGGAACGGGGGCGGAGATTGGCAAGGCCTACAACGAAAGTGCAGTCACTCCGGTGGCAGGGGTCGTGGTCAAACCATGGCATAACGTTTCGTTGTATGCCAACTACATACAAGGCCTAAGTCAGGGCGCCAGGGCTCCCGTTACGGATGCTGTTAATCCAGGCAAGACCTATGCACCTTTCAAGACCGAGCAAAAAGAAGTGGGTGTCAAAATGGACTGGGGCAGAATCGCCACAACGGTCAGTTTGTTTGAGATCCAGCGAGCGGTTGGCACGACATTCAATAATATTTTTAGTGTGAACGGGGAGCAGCGTAATCGCGGGTTTGAATTTAACGTCTTTGGCGAGATCATCGATCATGTGAGATTACTGGGCGGCCTAGCGTATACCGAAGGCAAGCTTACAAAAACAGCGGGTGGCTTGCTGGATGGTAATTATGCTGTAGCGGTACCCAAGACCCAAGCTAATCTCGGTGCAGAATGGGATACATTATTTGTGCCGAACCTGACACTCACTGCCAGAACGATCTATACCAGCACGCAGTATGTCGACCAGGCTAATAAACTTGAACTGCCGAGCTGGACCCGCTACGACGTAGGCGCTCGCTATAAGACAGTGCTACAAAGTAAACCGGTAACTTTCAGAGCAAATGTCGAAAATGTGTTCGACAAGAAGTACTGGGGCTCTTCTAATGCCGGCTTCTTGTTCCTTGGAGCGCCTCGTACCTTACTTCTCTCCGCCTCTGTAGATTTCTAGTGAAGTGTGCCTCATCTCCCTTATTAGTGAGGGAATGGGGCTCTCATGTAATCTGAAGGTTAATAACGATGAATATTAAGCTTTGGTACCTGGTACATAAGTGGACCAGTCTAATCTGTACCGCATTCCTTTTGATGCTTTGTCTGACAGGGTTGCCACTGATTTTTCATGAGGAGATCGAGCATCTCACGGGTGAGGTGGAGGCGCCTGAAATGGCGCCAGACACAGCTGTTGCTAGCATGGATCTTGTTGTCGAAGCCGCCAGGAAAAAACGCCCCAATGATGTCATTCGGTTTATGTTTTGGAATGCAGAAGAGCATCCCAATATCACCCATGTATCCATGGGTGAACGTATGGATACGTCTCCTGATGATGCTCGCACCGTATTGGTGGATTCACGTACCGCTAAGGTATTAGATGATTCACTGCCCGATCGAGGCTTTATGTACGTCATGTTGAAATTGCATGTCGATATGTTTGCAGGTCAGCCTGGGATGTTGTTCCTCGGATTTATGGGGCTGCTGTTTGTTGCAGCCATCATTTCCGGGATCGTCCTGTATTACCCGTTTATGCGGAAGCTGGATTTTGGTACGGTACGGAAGGATCGAAGCCTGCGCATAAAATGGTTGGATGTGCATAATCTATTAGGTGTGATCACGATTGTATGGGTGCTTGTTGTAGGGATCACGGGATCCATCAATACATTGAGCCAGGTCATTATTGGGATTTGGCAGCGAGACCAAATGGCCGATATGCTTGCCCCCTATAAAGGACTGCCTGCCCCTTCAAATTTTGGATCGCTGGAGCAATCCCTGGTCACAGCACGCAAAGCAGTACCAGACATGCACGTCAGTTTTGTTGCATTTCCAGGAAGCTTGTTTTCAAGTCCCCATCATTACACCGTGTTTATGAAAGGCAACACCCCGGTAACGTCTCGTCTGCTCAAGCCCGCTTTGATTGATGCCCAGACCAGCAACTTGACCGATAGCAGAGAGATGCCCTGGTACGTGAAGACACTTTTGTTGTCTCAACCCTTGCATTTCGGTGATTATGGCGGGCTACCGCTGAAGATCCTTTGGACCTTGCTGGACATCTTTACCCTCGTGGTTTTGGGCAGCGGACTATACCTGTGGTGGAGCAGGCGTAAAACGGCAGATAAGCGTATCAGCCAGTTGGAACAGCTGCATTTTGATTATGCCGTGGATTTGAAGGATATCAAATGAAAACCTTATTACAGATATGGGGGCTTCCTGTGTTGATGGGCGTGCTACTGACATTCGGTCTGCTTGCGGCGTTACTCGGTGTCGGTATATGGCATGGGGCATCATGGATATCCATGACCATTCCTGTAATGATAGGGCTGCGCCATTGGCTAAAGAGGTAGGCGTTAATGGACTCAATCCAGATCCAAGATTGGCGTTTGCGATTCTATTTTATTTATTCTAACTATTTGACGGCATATTGAGAGGGCTTGATCACCTGTCAGATATGGCTTGTTGGGGGTTGGGCAGTTATGCCAACTGTATAGGTTTCAGATCATCTTGGATATTGCGCCACATATTCTGATAAACGCTTAATGATTTGTTGCTCAAGTAGGAGTGGCCGGCATCTACGGGTCAATCTAGGTGGCTGGTCGCACTGCCGGCATTAAGCGTTCTACCTGCTCCAGACCTAGCCGCTTTCCGGCGGGTGCCATGGCGCTATAGATGGTCGCTTGCGCTGTACTCATTTGCCCGACTGCACGGGCGAGGTCAGCCATGCGAATGCCCTGGCGGGCCAGAAAGGCGGCATAAGTGTGGCGCAGCGCCTCGGGCGTGACTTCAGCAGGCTGGTCGACGCTCGCGTCATGCGCCGCATAAATCAGTTCTGTTGTCAGGTCATTAAGCGCAGCCGGTTTAGCATTTGTATCGCCGAGCAATGGTTGGGCATCGCCTGCCGGGGTGACTTTAAAAGTGTTGACGATCATTTTATGCAAGGTGCTGTCCAGCGGAATGTCGCGCGCTGTCGTTCGTGTATCGTCACCTTCCTGGCTGTTTGCGATGTGTAGTGTCTGCGTTGCCGTATTGACATCACTGCCGCGCAGTGCGATCGCTTCTTCGGGGCTGACTCCCCTAAGCAGCAGGTGGACAAACAGTAACACGGTGGGTGAGGCATTGGTCAGAATGCTTGCCAGTTCTTCTTGCAACAGCTCGCGTGGGTAATTTATGGGCGGCAGCATTGGCGCGCGTCCGTCGTATTCCACCGCAAGCGGCCTTCGGTGCGCCAAGGCAGCCACATTGTCCTGCCCTGGCTCATATCCTAAGCCGTAGTTTGGATTGTTTGGGTAAGGCGATGGCTGAGACACGACCCAAGTGGGCGGCGTGTCAATCCGATTGAACAGTTCAACCACCCACATCGCCAGCAGTGCCAGCAAAAAGGCGCCACCTAACACGATGGCCGCATCACGTGTGTACTGCGGTTGCCACGGCTCGCGTGGTATAAAAGCAGGTTCCACCACTCGCACCGATGGCCTGCGCGCGGCTTCACCCGCCTCCTGGCGCGCCTTGCGCTGGGTCGCGTCGCGCAGCAGTGACTCCAGCGGCGCAAGTTCGTCACGCAGGATGCGAAAATCATTGAAGTGCGTGGCAAATTGCTGTAGCGCACCACGGTTGCCTGCTGTCTGCTGCGTCATGCGGGCAACAGTATCTCGCGCTGCGTTGACTTCGTCACGCGCATCGGCCAACGCCGAACTTTGATCTGACTGCGCTACCTGGCCATTGCTTTGGCGCTGGTTGACAATCTGACGCTCTAGTTCGATTAGGCGATTCCTGACTGCGCGTGCGCGTGGATCCATCGCCAAATAGGCAGGTGTGAAGCCACGGCCCATCTCGCTGAGTTCTTCACGGGCCTGGGATGCACGCTGCTCCAAATTATCCAGCGTGGCATTAGGTCGTACCGGCGCTGCAAGGGGTCTGCCAGCGGCTGTAGATTCGGTCATTGCGCGCAGCTTGCCTTCGGCAATCGCCAATTTTTCCTGAGCTTTGTTGAGTGCTTCGGTTTGGCCCTTGATCCGGCCCAAGGCTTCGTTTTCTTCGCGCTCAAAGGAGACGATGTTATGACGCAGGCGAAAGTCTTCCATCTGGCGGCGCTGAGTTTGAACTTTTTGAGTGAGTTGGGCGACTTCGTCACTGATCTGGGTTAATGAGCTGTTTGAGGTTTTTGCATAGGCATCGTTCAATTGGCCGGTGTAGGCAACGACCAATTCATTGACCAGCATGGCGGCAAGTGCAGCATCGGGGCCGCGTGATGACACCTCGACCACGTTCGTGCCTTCGGCCACCTTGGCCTGTAGTCCTGCTTGCAAGGCAGCAACTGAGTCCGCGCCTAATTGGGAAGCGATGTCACGTTGTGCACCGGACATTTTTTCCAGCACCGCCTTGACCAGCGGGCGGCTGGTCAGCACTTGCAGCTCGTTTAAGAGCGAGCGCGGCGCGTTAGCGCCTTGCGTGCCGCCGGTGGACACGGCCGCTTCGACTTGAACCGCACCGGGGTTGATCTGAACCCGTGTGCTGGCCAGATAGATTGCGGGACGCGAATAGCTGTAAAACAGGCCGATGGCAGCGAGTGTCAAAAACGTGCCTGAAAAAACAAGAAATTTGCGTCTGTTGGCACGTTGTGCGGGAGAAGAAAACATGGCTGAGACCTTTCTGGCAGAGGCTGTATAAGGACTCAAATCAAGCTGACTTTGAAGTTGAAGGATACCCAATTCATGGCGGGATCAGCTGACGAATAAGGAAAATCAATGCACTTTTCAATATGAACTAAATGTATCGGAAAGCGGTTTGGTCGTCAATCTGATCTGCAAATCATCGGAAATTCATAAAATTGGTACCTAGCCGATAGTAAAAAAAGCTGGTTAGCGAACGCCTACCCGAACCTCCCGGTAATATAATCCTCTGTTTCCTTACGTTTAGGATTAGTAAACACTGTTCTAGTATCACCGAATTCGATCAGATCACCCAAATACATATAAGCGGTGTAATCAGAC
>QFXG01000029.1 GCA_003402285.1 Candidatus Nitrotoga sp. SPKER
TCCTGCGCCTGATTGGTGAAGTGGGTAAGGCTCGACAGATGGAGTTCCAATTCCAGAGCAACACGCGTCGCTCGCGCCCGGTTCTCTCTGTGATCTCTCTTGCCTTGCAGCTTGTGCAACACGGGATGGCGGCATTCCAGCCACAGGAGTTTAGAGATGCCCTTGCGAGACTGCGTTATGAGCATCATGCGCTGCAACTTTGAGGGGAGACCTCAGGGTCAGATTCGACTTAATCTTCAAATTAAATCGAATCTGACCCAGACTACCTGATTCTTAGAGAGTAGCCCGGTTGGGCGGAATGAAATGAAACCCAACCGGGCTATTTCAACCAGCCCTTACGATGAAATATCCAGAATGGCACCACCACCGACAGCGCCATTAACAAAAGCGCAAAGGGGTAACCCAGGCTCCAGTTGAGTTCGGGCATATGCGTGAAGTTCATGCCATAGATGGAAGCGATAAGCACCGGCGGCAGTAGCGCCACCGAGGACACAGAGAACAGGCGCACAATTTTGTTCTGGTTGACGTTAATAAAGCTGATAGTGGCGACCATCAGGAAGTTGATCTTGTCGAACAGGAAACTGGTGTGTCCGTCCAGTGAGTCGATGTCCTGCATGATCTGGCGCACATCGTCCATTTGGGTAGGTGTGAGCAATTTACTTCGCATCAGAAAGGATATTGCTCTGCGAGTATCCATGACGTTGCGGCGGATACGCCCATTAAGGTGCTCAGCATGGGCGATATTGATCAATACGGAAGAGGCATGCTTGTCGCTGAGCTTGGCATTTAGTACCTTGCTGCTCACTTGCCCCAGCTCGGCATACACTCCTTCCAGCGCATCGGCGGAGAACTCCACATCCATTGAATACAGATTAATCAGCACATCCTTGCAGTCCTCCAGATCGTCCGGCTGTCCGTGGTTGGTCAAACGCCTTTGGTAAAACACTGGCAAGTCTTCTTCATGCACGCTGAAAAGCGTGTTACCGGACAGCACGAAAGCTACCGTCACACTGCGTGAACTACTCTCTTTGCCGAGCAGGAAATCCGAGCGCAAATGCAGCTCATTGTTTTCCTCATAGAATCGTGCGCTGGCTTCAATATCTCGTAAATGTTCGGGCCTGGGCAAAATCAAGTGATAAGCCTGCTCTATCCATTTACGTTCTTCGTTAGTGGGTGCAACAACATCAATCCATATCGGATGATCGGAGCGAAGGTCATCTTGCTCGTCCAGATGTATTTGACTCAGGCGGCCATTGTTGAGTGTGTAGGCGTTGATCATGGTGAATTTCCTGCATTGCGTATGCTGGTAAGACTAGCAGAAATTATGGGTAATTTAAAAATTGGCAGTCTCATTAAAAGTTGAATTTAGGGATAACCGTTACTTGCTTTCAAAATTATTGATCCAAGGCTTGGAAAACGGGGTGTCTATTTATGTTATACGCAAGAAGTCCGAGTAAATTAGGCTTTACTTTATTCAGTTTAATTTATCAGGTTTTTGAATTTCAATTGTTTGTGGCCTGCATAGCGTTCGATCTACGTAGGTCTTATGTCCATTGCTGTTGACATAGTAGCAACCACCCCTCGGCCCTGTGATGTATGTATGGTTAGATTTGGGACGATAGGTATTTTCTGCAATGGCTGAGATGCATATAAATGTTGTTATGCCAGTGAACATAAAAAGAAACAGTTTCTTCATATGTGGTTCCCCGGAACATTTGAGTGGTGAAACCTAACGTAAAGCAGGGTCTTAAAAATCACCTGAAAAGCCCCTGTTTAGATTTAAAACTGGCATCTGCATTGATTTTTGTTTTTTGCCAATTTTAACTGGACATTGCTGATACAATTTGTAATTCTCATTCGCATTTAACAAGTAATTCTTAAGGAGGAAACGATTATGGCCGTGAGATTCTACAACCGCAATATTCCCGACGAATGTCATAAGCAAATGAAAGCTATTGCAAAATCGGGAGAGGGTATTGCTTGGGTTGCTTTTGCGCCTGGTACCAACCGTTTTAGTATTGTCGCGAAGAACGGAGGGTTTTTCAATCGCAACATCCCGGATGAATGTCACACGCAGATGGGTGAGTTGTCGAAAAACGGTAAGAAGATTGTTTGTGTTGCGTTTCCACCAGCAGGCGGAAATAGTTTCAGCATCATCAATGATCACGGTGAATATTTCAATCGTAATATTCCGGATGAATGTCACACGCAGATGGGAGAGTTGTCAAAAAATGGCGCCAAGATCATCTGCGTGGCGTTTCCGCCGGCAGGTGGCAATCACTTCAGTATCGTGAATAATCAGGGCGCGTATTTTAACCGTGGCATTCCCGATGAATGCCATACGCAGATGGGCGAATTGTCGAAAAACGGAGCCAAGGTTATTTGTGTGGCGTTCCCAAAACAAGGGGGCAACAGTTGGAGCGTGGTCAATGACAAGGGTGGTTTTTTCAATCGCAATATTGACGAAGAAGCACACATGATCATGCAGTTCCAAAGCTCGGTCTATGGCCCGGTGAAAATCGTCGCGTTCGACGGGGATGGCAAAGGATGGTCAATTACATCAAAAGTTACAAAGGCTGAAAAAGTCTGTGATGCGACAAAGTGCGCGTCAATTGCAGAAATCTACGAGAAAATTCAAGCAAGATTGGATGGCAAGGTGGTTGGGTACGCATGCACGGTGGGTGCTGGTGCGGTTAGCACTTTCTCGCAGGGATGGGCTAGAACCGCAGCCGATGCGCCTGCAAAGCAGTTCCTACCTTCTACGAAAATTACGGTGGCGAGTGTCGCGAAGTTTGTTACTGCCGTGGCGGCAATCCGTGTATTGGCAAAAAACAATGTGGGGCTTGACACGGCGATTGGCGGGCATTTGCCGAGCGACTGGAAGCTGGATGCAAGTGTTTCGTCGATCACATTCCGGCAGCTGTTGTCGCAGAGCAGCGGCATTAAGGATTATGGGAATGTCAGCATGGATTATGCCCAGTTGAAGAAATTTTTCACGCAAAAAGTGGATAAGACTAAGAACACGTCATGCCAAGGTTCTGAGGTGGTAAACCCGGCGAATCCGATTAACCCGAATAATAAGGGACGTTGCTACAGCAATTACAACTTCGCGATCTTCCGCGTGCTGTTGCCGTGGATCGACGGGTTTACGGATGATGTAGCGAATCGTCCGCAGAAATTAGCGGATGCCTACGTGAAAATTGTGGAGAAGAACGTTTTTGCCCCGGTGGGCGTGACCGGTATGCTGGCGAAACCCCCGGCTTCTGGACCTCAGGCGACGGGCTATGCGTTTTCTTACAAGTTTCCCGGGACAAGCAAAGGTGTGGACTGGGGCGATGGGACGCTGATTGTAGGCGCAGCCGCGTGGTATCTGGCGATCGAAGATATTGCCGCCGTGCTGTTCAGTCTGAATAAAAAGGATGACCGCATTCTGACTGACGCACAGATCCAGGACATGGAGACAACGGTGATGGGCTGGGATAAAGCGACGGATTCGGCGGGTAATCGATGGGTGGAAAAGAACGGTGGCTGGGGTGCGAATAATACGACCATCAGCACCTCAGTCGCGTTATTTGGACCAGGACTGTTCGGCGCGTTGTTCCTGAACTCGGATATTTCAGGGGAAGCCGGAGTAGGCGCGGAGACCGTGCTGCATGATGCTTGGCTTGCGGCAATGAAATCGAAGAGTTGATTCACACTTTGTTGATCAAGTTTTCTCGAGCCCAACATTATAGGAGGATGAATACATGCGTTCCCGGCGTGCCGATGCAGCAAGAGGCACAGATTTTTCACCGTTAATCTAACTGGATGACGCTCCGATATGTTTATTCGACATATCAATGAGTTGCGTGCGGCCATAAAAATGGTGAAAGTTGCGCATTCGTTTGTTGTTTGGCAATGGTAGCGCTATCCAAACACTGATGCGATATGGCGCTTGCCATCGGGCGGCGCCGACTCTCGGTTAACCGTAATTTTACATGCCGTATTTTTTCCATAACGCGATCCCAAGAGGCTGCTTGTCAACTTGGATAGATTGAATCTTATTGCGCGTAAGATCTATGACGCTAATACCATTCCAGCCTCCCGTAAAACTGTTTCCGCCAGTTAGATAGGCTATTTTGCCATCGTCGCTTAGCACAATTTGTTCATGGTCTACCTGTAGCGGAATATGTGTTTCCCGTCCATCGTGCAGATTAATACGACTAAGTACGGCTGCACCGCTAACCTCGCCAGCGGGACCTGTACCCACAACAAATAGTGTAGAAGTATCGTTGCTCAATACAACACCGTGCTGATGGGTTTGAGCAGACAGAGGAATTTGTGTTTGCTCTCCCGTCTTCGGATTCAACTGAACTAGAGTGCGGCCTTGTATCGGCAACAAGAGATGTCCCTTTGCGTTAATAGCAGCATAGTGGGGTTTAGCAAACCCCCCATAGCCGAGCGGTGCCACGTCAAAGACCCGCAATGAACGGTCGTCCAAATTATAAGCGGTCACTGAATACGAGTCGTGGTCAATGCTATAAACCTCGTGGCCATCGTTGCTGAATAACACCTGGAAGGGCCGAATACCTATCGGCACACTGGCCGTGACGATTTGCGATTGCGTTGAGATGATCTCTAACTGCCCGGCGCGATTACCGCGATTGACGCCCACGGCCACCGTTTTCCCGTCTGAAGAAACGGCGATGCCCATGCCACCTTGCCGATACTCGCCCCATTGCGCGCCGCTCAATGAACTTTGATACGGTATCAATGCGGTACGCAGACGCGAACGGATGTCCACAACCGCAACGCCTTCAACGGTGGCAACATAGGCATGTCCATCCTGGCTAATGGCAACACCGTATGGGGCACGTCCTACTTTTACCCGCGCGATGACACCTTTTTGAGGATCCACATAAGCCAAGTGATGGTCCTTGAATTGGCTGACAAGTAACACGTCAGATGGGGACGTTATGGGCTCGCTGCTGGCGTACACACTACAAATCCAATTCATCGCGAGGACGAGCAATAAGTTATGGGGCCAGCCCTGACGGGCAGACTCCATTTGCTTTAGTTGTCGCTCGCGCATTACTTGGCACCGATCTGTTGCAGACCGTGCATCGCGCAGGCTTCATCCAGATTTCCGCCCGGTGCGCCACCTACGCCAATGCCTCCGACGCGTTGACCATCAATGACAATGGGCAAGCCTCCGGCAAGAATCACCATTCTGGAGTCCATGTCACGCATACCGTTAAGCGCGGGGTTCTCTGCGATGGCGTTAGCCAATCGCGCTGTGGTTTGTCCCATGCTGGCGGATGTAAACGCCTTACCTAAGCTACTGCCTATGGTATGGGGCCCTGCTGCTGGGTTGCGCACTTGGGTAATAAGTAATCCACTACGATCGACCACGGCGACACTGACAGCATGGCCATCCTGACGACATTGTTGTAAAGTCGACATCGCAATTTTTTGAGCCAATTCCAGAGTCAGTTGAGGCGTTACAGCTGGAGTGGTAGGTTTATCTTCTGCGTGGGCAAAATGTCCAAAGTTAAATACACTGAACAAAGTAATAGTTGCTAGAGTTCGGACACTTTTTTTTACGTCAAATTTATGAGTTGCTTTCATTTTACTTTTCCTTTTGATGTAATCGAATATTCGACGGAGAAAGTTTAGTTGCCCTACTATAATTTGTAAAATGAATAATAATGATTTAAGTATTCATGAAATAAATACCAACTCGATGCTGCGTCGGATTGATCTCAATTTATTGCTGGTTTTTGATGTGTTAATGCAAGAGAAAAATGTATCTCGGGCTGCTGAGCGTGTGTTTCTAAGTCAGTCAGCCATGAGTAATGCACTGAGACGATTACGCGAAATGCTTGATGACCCCATACTGGTGCGCGGTGCCAAGGAGATGCAACCAACACCGCGCGCTCTTGCTTTGGAAGCGCCAGTGCGTTTCATTCTGCAACAAGTGGTTCGTACTATACAGCCCGCGCAGCCCTTCGAGCCAAACACCTCGCGGGCGCGATTCATTATTGGTATGAATGACTACAGTGAAAATGTCGTTCTACCGGCGTTAGCTGCGTGCCTACACCAGTCAGCGCCAAATGTTGAGCTTGTTGCACATATGCTAACAGCGGAAGATCCTGAGCCTTTACTGGAAACTGGTCAGCTCAGTTTCATCATTGGTGTGGAGACGTACAGCAAGGTTTCCAAGCGATTGCGCTCTGAAAATTGGATCAGTGACCGGCTAGTTTGTCTGGTCAGCCAGAACCACCCGTTGGCAGGTCGTCAGCATTTAAACCTTAAACAATTCGAGGAATTACGTCATGTTTATCCCTCGCCCTTAGGGTTGCGTACGAATATTGTAGAAACCTGGCTTGCCGAGCAGGGGTTACAAAGATCCATCGCAGTGACGACGCGAAATTATTGGGTAGCTGCACAAATTGTCAGCGGAAGCGACTACCTATTAAGTGTTCCATTCCGCATCGCGACAAAGCTAATGAACCATTTTCCCCTCTGCCTCCTTGAGCCGCCTAAAGGATTCCCAGGTTTTCGGTTAAATCTCATTTGGCACCCTTTATACGAAAGCGATCCCGAGACTCAGTGGGTATTGAATCAAGTGCGTAAATTATTTTAGGCTGTGATCAAATATCAGGGCTCTGGACATAAGCGAACGAGCCCAGTAGATACCGTCTTTAACGTTAAACATTTTTCAAATAATCGTACTGATACGACTGTTGAATTTTGAGTGCACTAAAGCATAAATGCATCTGGGGCACCGAGAGAGGACATTTGGACTTGCCTCGGGCAAGCCAAGCGTTCATAAACAGCTTTCTCGGGCAACGGCCAACCGGTAGGAGACATTACCTTTATTTTTGTGCTTAACACAGTGCGAGACGATTTAGCTATCGATGTAAAGTCAATAATTGGAGCGATAAGCCGGAGGCGTTTCAGTGATTTGAATGATGAATTGACTTAATTGATCTTGCACAACTAATACGCCTGCAATTGTTTTCACGCGACAATTTTGCCACTATCCCCGCATACTTCAACGGCACGAACTTGTACGGCCACTTTGTCTAGCACACCGTTAACGAACTTGTGCCCGTCTGTACCACCAAAGGTTTTGGCAAGTTCCACCGCTTCATTGATAACCACACGATAAGGAATTTCTGGATGGTGTATTAATTCATATGTGCCGATCAGCAGCACAGAAAATTCAACCGGACTGAGTTCATCCAGGGTGCGATCAAGATGCATGGTAACAATCGTCCCAAGTTCGGTGTGTTGTGTCAGCACTCCACGTAGCAGCTTACTAAAAAACTCCGCATCGTAGCGGCCCATTCCCTTTTCAGCGCGTATCTGTTTTTCGATTTGCTCTCGGTCATCGTTAGTCAACCGCCACTGGTAGATACCCTGCAAAGCGAGCTCACGCGAACGACGGCGCGAACTTTTGGGCGGTGCTTTTGCTTTGATGGCGGGCTCGCTCATGCCAATTCTTTCAATAAATTTGCCATTTCAATCGCCACCAGCGCGGCTTCCTTGCCTTTGGTATTCATGCGTTCTTCTGCCTGCTCATCGACATCGGTTGTAAGAATGGCATTGGCGATGGGCACGCTGTTACGCAATTGCACTTCGCTCACCCCGCGGGCGGATTCATTCGCTACGATTTCGAAGTGGTAAGTGTCCCCGCGTATGACTGCGCCCAGCGCTATAAGCGCGTCGAATTTTCCGCTTTGCGCCATGCGTTGCAGTACCAACGGGATTTCCAATGCGCCTGGTACGCTTGCCAGTGTGATGTCCACATCGTTCACACCTTGCTGAACTAGCTGCGCGCGGCAGGCAGCCAGAAGGCCTTCGCAAATAACAGGATTGAAGCGGCTTTGTACGATGCCAATACGCATCCCCGTGCCATTTAAATTTTTTTCTATTTCTTTCATAAATTTATCCTGGTAGCCTGCCCCCATTTACCTTTGTCAGGAAAAGTTGGGAGAGTTTGTAATGTGACGGGTAATGGAAGATGCGCCTGATCTATTCCTGTTGTGCATAACCAACAACTTCCAGACCAAATCCGGTCATGCTTGGCAGCTTGCGCGGGGTAGCAAGCAGGCGCATTTTGCCAACATTCAGATCCCGCAGAATTTGCGCCCCAATACCGTAACTGCGCAAATCCCACTGCGGAATATGGTGCGCCTCGGGCATTACTTCAGCACGCGCTAACAAGTCACTCGAAGTTTCGTTGCGATGCAATAACACCAGTACTCCGGCGGATGAGCGACTAATTTTCAGCATGGCATCATGCACACTGATTGAGTTGGTGAAACTTGCCTGCTCCAGAAAATCCAGCACTGATAGCGGTTCATGCACGCGTACCAGCGTTTCAATTTGCGGCTGGATATCACCTTTAACTAAAGCCAGATGGGTGCGCTGTGTCGTTTTGTCCACATAGCTGATTAGATCGAATGTGCCATAAGCAGTTTGCACGGACCGTTTTGCTACCCGCTCAACCAATTTTTCATGCTGGCTACGATGTTCGATTAGATCAGCGATGGTGCCGATTTTCAAGCCATGCAGTTGCGCAAATGCTATCAGGTCGGGCAAGCGTGCCATCTCGCCATCATCTTTTAAGATTTCGCAGATAACCGAGGCCGGAGTTAGTCCCGCCAATTGCGCTAAATCACAACCCGCTTCGGTATGACCAGCGCGCACCAGTACACCGCCTTTCTGCGCCATCAGTGGAAAAATATGGCCGGGTTGTACGATGTCTGAAGGCTTGGCATTTTTATTTACGGAAACCTGCACGGTACGCGCACGATCAGTTGCAGAAATCCCCGTCGTCACACCGCTCGCCGCTTCAATGGAAAGTGTGAAATTGGTCCCTAGCGGAGAACCATTGTCGCGCACCATCAACGGCAGGTTAAGTTGTTTGCAATGCGTATCGGTCAATGTAAGGCAAATCAATCCGCGCCCATGCTTGGCCATAAAATTTATTTTTTCCGGTGTAACAAATTCGGCGGCAAACAATAGATCGCCTTCGTTCTCACGGTCTTCCTCATCCACGAGCACAACCATGTGTCCGGCGCGGATTTCGGCAATGATGTCTTGTATTGGTGCAATATCTGTCATGTTTACTAACCTCGTGCCTGCATAAAACGTTCAACGTAACGCGCGATAAGGTCAATTTCCACATTGACCTTATCGCCAGCACGCAATTCATTCAGCGTGGTTACCTCTAATGTGTACGGAATTAAATTCACGCTGAACACATCACCTTCAATTTTATTCACTGTCAGGCTCACGCCATTGATGGTGATGGAACCCTTTACCGCAATGTATTTCGCCAATAATTGTGGCACGCGCACGCTAAGCTTCCAGCTTTCGTTGAGGTCGGTGAATTCCACTACTTCACCCATGCCATCCACATGGCCACTCACCAGATGTCCGTCCAGTCGGTCAGCCAGGCGCAGCGCTTTTTCCAGATTGACCCGAATACCCTGTACCAGCTCGACTGTACAATTCAATGTCGCGCGCGATACATTGACGCTGAAACGATTACCTTCAATTTTTACGACAGTCAGACACACGCCGTTTACAGCAATGCTGTCGCCAAGTCGCACGTCCTCCATGCCGAGCGCACGAGTGATTATGGAGAGATCCAGGCCTCCATCACGGTCTTCTGTGCATTCGATAATACCTACATCTGCGATGATGCCACTAAACATGATGTATTCTAAATTTTGTTGGATGTATGCAACTTAAAGTATGCCAACAATTTTTGCCGTTGATATTTGGCGTGCATAATTAATTCAATTAAATTTGTTCGAAACATTGCATATATATTTTGAGTGTTCATGAACTGGATGCTTTCCTTCATTTATATATGATTCACACGTGCCACGATACGCAAATCCTTACCGACATTCCGTACATCCTGCCATTCCAGTTCTACGCGCTGATCCAGCATAATTAATTCACCCAGTTGTGCCATGCCGCGCGCGCTATCCCCCAGCAATTGCGGGGCCATATATAGTACCAATTCATCCACTAGTCCCGCTTGGAGCAGTGCGCCATTTAATATACTACCGGCTTCCACTAGCACTTCGTTGCAGCCGTGTGCAGAGAGATCGCGTAGCATTGCAATCAGATCTACACGCCCATACGTGTCCGGTAATACGACGACGCGCACCCCCAGTTTTTCGAGAGCGGCCATTTTTTGTAAATCTGGCGCGGCAGTGTAAACCACGACATTACCACCACACAGGATACGTGCCGTTAGCGGCAATTGCAGCTGGCTATCCAACACCGCGCGTAATGGTTGACGTATAGCTTTTATCTCGGAGGCACCTAATTCGAGCTCACGTACGTTAAGCTGTGGATCATCAGCTAGCACCGTGCCGATGCCAGTAAGGGTTGCGCATGAGCGCCCGCGCCAGTGCTGCACATCTTGCCGTGCTGCTACGCCAGTAATCCACTGGCTTTTGCCATTATTTAATGCCGTGCGCCCATCCAGACTCATTGCGATCTTGCTGCGTAGCCACGGTAAGCCGCACGTCATACGTGAAAAAAATCCAATGTTCAATTCACGTGCTGCAATTTCCATTAATCCGCACTCAACTTCGATACCCGCGGCGCGTAATTTCTCTATACCTTGTCCTGCCACCTGCGGATTAGGATCTTGCATTGCCGTTACTACGCGTGTCACACCTGCACCAATTAATGCATCGGCGCAAGGGGGCGTTCTGCCTTGATGACTACAAGGTTCCAGCGTAACGTAAGCAGTTGCACCGCGTGCCGCTTCCCCGGCTGCGCGCAATGCATGTACTTCCGCATGAGGTTCGCCCGCATATTGGTGCCAACCTTCTCCCACAATCTTGTCATCGCGTACCAGTACACAGCCGACTCTCGGATTGGGGCTGGTGGTATATAGACCACGCTCTGCCAGATGCAATGCCTTAGCCATCCACACGTTATCTTGCGGGGACAGCATGTTTAACTTACTCGCGATTTATATTTTGCAGGCGCTTTGCGCACCGCCTCAACCGCCTCAGAAAAATCTTTCACATCCTGGAAGCTCTTGTACACTGAAGCGAAGCGAATGTAGGCTACCTTGTCCAGCTTCAACAATTCCTTCATCACCATCTCACCGATTTGCCGTGAATCGACCTCACGTTCGCCGAGCGCGAGCATTCTCTGTGTCACATGATCGATGGCCGCATCTACTAGCTCTGTAGGAACCGGGCGTTTGTGCAACGCACGATTAAAACTTGTGCTCAGTTTTTCTGCATCGAATTCAGTGCGCATACCGTTCTGTTTGACCACCTGTGGCATTCGCAATTCCACCGTTTCATAGGTGGTGAAGCGTTTTTCGCAAGATAGGCAGCGGCGACGACGGCGGATACTATCGCCCTCTTCGTTTTCGCGAGTGTCCACCACTTGGGTGTCGGGGCCTTTACAAAATGGGCATTTCATAGGAGTGATGAACAAAAAGCGGGAAACAATAATGAAAAACGGAAATTGAGGTATCACGAAACGAACAAAGAATCATCATACCTCGGCTTTTCTTAAGCCTCTTTCCTTCTATTGCTATAGTGACCCATAGACTGGAAATTTCGCGCATAACTGTGTGACTTCTGTAGTCACGCGGCTAATTACCGCATCATCATTCGGTGCATTCAGTACATCCGCAATCAGGTGTGCCAGTTTTTCCGCTTCCAATTCTTTAAAGCCACGCGTGGTCATCGCCGGACTACCGATGCGAATACCGCTGGTAACAAATGGTTTTTGTGGGTCGTTAGGGATAGCGTTTTTGTTCACGGTGATGTGTGCACGTCCCAGCGCCGCTTCGGCGTCCTTGCCGGTGATTTGCTTGGATTGTAGATCTACCAGGAACATATGGCAGTCGGTATGTCCGGACACAATACGCAGACCGCGTTCCTGTAATACCTTCGCCATCACCCGGGCGTTATCAATCACCTGTTTCTGGTATTCCTTGAATTCCTTGCTCATTGCCTCTTTAAACGCCACGGCTTTGGCGGCAATTACATGCATCAACGGGCCGCCCTGTACGCCAGGAAATATCGCGGAATTAAGTACTTTTTCAAATTCCGCTTTAGCTAGAATAATGCCGCCACGTGGGCCGCGTAGAGTTTTATGGGTGGTACTGGTGACAAAATCAGCGATGCCCACCGGGTTGGGATAATAGCCCGCCGCCACTAGCCCGGCATAATGAGCCATGTCCACGAACAAATAGGCCCCCACGCTGTCAGCGATGGCGCGGAAACGTTTCCAGTCGATCACCAGTGCATAGGCAGAAGCACCGGCAACGATCATCTTGGGCTTATGTTCCTGAGCGAGCTTCTCTACTGCGTCGTAGTCAATCTCTTCTTTTTCGTTGAGGCCGTAAACAACGGCATGGTACAACTTGCCACTCAGATTTACAGAAGCGCCATGAGTCAGATGGCCGCCATGCGCCAGTGACATACCGAGGATGGTGTCACCCGGTTTGAGCACTGACAGATATACCGCCTGATTGGCTTGCGAGCCGGAATGGGGCTGCACATTGGCATATTCCGCACCAAATAGAGCCTTTACGCGATCAATTGCCAACTGTTCCGCTACGTCCACGTATTCGCAGCCGCCGTAGTAGCGTTTTCCGGGATATCCTTCGGCATACTTGTTAGTCAGCTTGCTGCCCTGTGCTTCCATTACTGCCGGGCTGGTGTAATTTTCTGAAGCGATCAATTCAATATGATCCTCCTGTCGGCGATTTTCATCCTGGATCGCTGTCCATAATTCGGGATCGGTATGAGCAACAGTGTTTTTGCTAGAGAACATGACGGGTTTCCAATAGGTCTATGAAAAGGGAAAGGCGCGTATTTTATCACGTTGGTGGGGAACAAACTGGTTACAGCTTTAAGGATGTATGCGCAACAGGACTTACTTCTCAAGCTGTTTTGAATCAAGTCTCGTTTTCTACGTTTTTGTAAGGGTCAACGAACCCTAATTTTGCCAGCAATTTGGTTTCAAGCTTTTCCATCACAGCGGCATCCTGTTCATTTTCGTGGTCATATCCTTGTAAATGCAAGGTAGCATGGATGGCGAGGTGAGCGTAGTGAGCTCGTAAATTTTTATGTTGTTCGCGTGCTTCCTGTTCTACTACGGGCGTGCAGATGACGATATCGCCATATAGTAAATCGGTATTATTAGGCAGCTGGTCGATATCTGCGTAGGTAAATGTAAGTACGTTAGTAGCGTAATCCTTGCCGCGAAAATTTCTATTCAGTGTACGTCCTTCTATTTCGTCGACGATACGCAGTACGATTTGCACATCGCGTTGCAATGCTATTTTTATCCAACGGCGGAACTGCTGACGTGTGGGCATACCCACTTCCCCGGCCGCATATTGCACTGACAGTGATAGTTTAGGTGCCGTCATCATCTTTAATTGAAAATCAAGTTAGTGAACAACATGTTGCATGGATTTTAGGTACGATAATAGCGGTTCTTCCATCTATTCGGAAGCGATCTCGGAATAGGGAGGTTCAGGTAATTAATTCGGTAGTTCCAGCCAGGATTGATACATCTTTTGCAATCTGGCGGATATTACTGGGCCATGCAACGCTACAATAGGTCCTCATTATAAATAATGGCTACTATGAAACTGATTTTGGGTATTGAAAGCTCGTGCGATGAAACCGGTGTTGCTATATATCACGCCGAGCGTGGATTGCTAGCGCATGCATTGCATACACAAGTGGCCATGCATAATGAATACGGCGGTGTAGTGCCGGAATTGGCGTCACGCGATCACATCCGTCGCATGCTCCCCTTGATACGCTTGGTAGCCGATGAAGCTGGATGCTGCCTGCAGGATTTGAACGCCATTGCGTATACCCAAGGCCCGGGTTTGTCGGGTGCATTATTAGTCGGTGCAAGTATTGCCTGTTCGCTGGCATATTCACTAAATATTCCGGCCATTGGCATCCACCATTTGGAAGGACATTTGTTATCTCCCCTGTTATCTGATTCCACATTGAAATTTCCTTTCATCGCGCTATTGGTTTCTGGTGGACATACCCAGCTTATGCGCGTGGATGGTGTGGGTAAATATACTTTATTAGGAGAAACATTGGACGATGCCGCTGGTGAAGCTTTCGATAAGAGCGCCAAGCTTCTTGGTCTTTGTTACCCAGGAGGCCCTGAACTGGCTAAACTGGCTAATCAAGGTCGGCCCGGCCGATTCCATTTGCCACGCCCTATGCAACATAGCGGTAATCTGGATTTCAGCTTCAGCGGACTGAAGACTGCGGTGCTCACCCTAACTCGTCAACATACACTAGATGAACAAACTCGTGCCGACATTGCCTATGCAACGCAAGAAGCGATCGTGGAAGTATTGACCACCAAGTCGTTGGCTGCACTAAAACAAACTGGACTGAGTCAATTAGTGATCGCCGGCGGAGTAGGTGCAAACCAACATCTTCGTGCACAGCTAAACGAAGCGGCCAGCAAAAGCGGCTTTCGTGTGTTTTATCCTGATCTTGAATTTTGTACTGATAACGGTGCCATGATCGCCTTTGCCGCAGTTCTACGCCTGCAGGAGCAAGAGATGGAAGGTGATTACCGTTTTAATGTCAGGCCGCGTTGGGACTTGCAGCAATTGAATTATTCCGAATAACTATTTTTCTTTTTACCAATATGGCTTTCCTTACCGGCTAATAAATTCTGAATGTTGCTTTTATGGCGCCAGAACAACAATAATGAGATTCCGAGCACCGTGAATACGTACTCAGACGGCAAGGCCAATGCCATGGCGTAGATAGGTGCACCCACGGCCGCCAGCAATGCTGCCAGTGAAGATAGGCGGAATATCAATGCCACTAATATCCAGGTTGCTAATACCGCCAATCCCAACCATATATTAAGTGCCAGCAGCACACCTAATGCAGTAGCCACGCCCTTGCCGCCTTTGAAGCGCAGAAATATAGGGAAAAGGTGACCAAGAAATACTGCGAGCGCTACTGCTGCAATCAGGAGTGAATTGTCACCTTGTGGCTCAAAGTGTTGAGCCACCCACACTGCCAGCCAGCCCTTCGCTGCATCACCCAACAATGTCAATATCGCAGCCCATTTATTGCCGCTACGTAGCACATTGGTTGCACCTGGATTATGCGAACCGTAAGTGCGTGGATCGGGTAATGCAAATAATCGGCTCATTATTACCGCGAAAGAAATTGAACCTAATAAATAAGCACAAACAATAAAACCCAAGATTTTCATTTGAAATACCTTAAAATACACTAGTGGCAAATTCTTTTTTAAATTTATTAAAACAAGCAGACGCCACGCCAATCAAACTCAAATAGCTTTTTCATGGATATTATTTTTCTACGCGAACTCAAAGTTGAAACGCTCATTGGTGTATACGAATGGGAGAAGCGCGTTCCGCAAACTTTGCAGCTAGATATGGAGATTGCCCTGCCAAATGCTCGTGCTTGTCAGAGTGACGATATACATGATGCACTTGATTACTCCGAAATTGTGCGCCACATTCAAACCGTGTTAAGCAACCACCACTTCAACCTGCTAGAAGCACTGGCCGAACGCATTGCCCAGATTCTGCTGATCGACTTCAATGTGTCATGGGTCAAAGTTAGCGTTGCCAAATTAAATGCCATACGTGACAGTCGTATGGTGGGAATCAGCATCGAACGCAGGCAGACTAAACCAAACTGAAATTAAATTTAAATACTTACTTAGTTTATCGTTACTCGCGCAAATTTGCGTTTGCCTACCTGAGCCACCACCACTCCCCCCGTTTGTAGTTGCAGGGCTTTGTCGATTACCCGTTCACCATCCAGCTTTACTCCTCCCTGCGAAATCATGCGCAGGGCTTCTGAAGTGCTTTCTACCAGCCCAGCCTGTTTGAGTAATTGAGCAATACCGATAATCCCTGTACTAGCTGAAACCGTTGCTTCTGGCATATCTTCCGGTAGTACGCCTTGTTTGAAACGCGCTTCGAATTCAGCTAGCGCTTTTTCGGATTCGGCTCGGCTATGGAAGCGCGTAACTATTTCTTGCGCTAGCAACACTTTAATGTCGCGTGGATTACGTCCTTGCTCTATTTCTGCACGCCATTTAGTAATGGTACTCATAGACTCAAATGACAGCAACTCCAGATAACGCCACATCAATTTATCTGACACAGACATTAATTTGCCAAACATTTCCTGGGGTGATTCGTTGATGCCAATATAATTACCAAGGGATTTGGACATCTTGTTTACCCCATCCAACCCTAATAATAATGGCATGGTAAGCACGCACTGTGGGGGCTGGCCATAATGTTTTTGCAGTTCGCGTCCCATAAGCAGGTTGAATTTTTGATCGGAACCTCCTAATTCCAGGTCAGCTTTAAGCGCTACAGAATCGTAACCTTGGATAAGAGGATATATAAATTCATGGATAGCGATTGCTTGATTGTTCTGGTAGCGTTTGCCGAAATCATCACGCTCCAGCATACGCGCAACCGTATGGGTAGCGGCTAGCTTGATCAAGTCAGCCGCACTAAATTTGTCCATCCAAGTAGAATTAAAAACAATTTCAGTTTTATCCGGATCCAGTACTTTGAACACCTGTTCACGGTAACTTTCTGCATTCTCTAATACTTGTTCGCGTGTTAGAGGAGGGCGAGTGGTATTTTTACCAGTCGGATCCCCTATCATGCCGGTAAAATCGCCAATCAAAAATAGCGCATGGTGACCAAGTTCCTGTAACTGCCGCATTTTGTTGAGTAATACAGTATGCCCAAGATGCAAATCTGGTGCGGTTGGGTCAAATCCGGCCTTGATACGCAAAGGGCGACCTAGTACCAATTTTTGATTTAATTCAGTTTCCAACAGCAGCTCGTCGCAACCACGTTTGATTACGTCTATTGATTCATGTAGGGTCATGTTGAGCAGATTCTTTTATGTAAACTAATTGGGATAAATATTTATTTGTACCGCTAAATGAGATTTGCAAATGTATGTGGGTATTCTTGATATATTTAAATAGCGGTAAAAATGTAAGCTATTATTTATAAATAATAATATTTGTATGTGTGATTTGAGAGAGTTTTTTATTTTACCTTAAATATAATCGTTTCATTCTTTAAAAATCATAAGATCTGATGTTTGGTAAAGCTAGTCGATAGCCGTAGCGTATTGGCTATCATAGGCATCACATAGAATGTGCTGGCCTAAGTGAGAGTGCCGGCCATGGCGGGCATACAACCCACGCAATTTCTGCTAAAGCTATGCATCGAGAGATGGCTTAGTTACCAGACTAGCGGAACTTTTGACGCGAGTTGTCTTCCAACCCCGCTCTAGCTCTGAAGGGGTTGCCATTAAAAATATTTATCGCCGTAACTTATTTTTTGTGCTCGGTGTCAACCTGTGTATGGGGCTGGGTACGACGTTAGCGCAGGGAGCTTAAAGGGCGACGATGTCGGTCTCCGCATCGTCGCTGACTCCGGGCGCGGTCAAATGGCACCCGGGTCACTATGCAGCGGTGGAAAGAAAGCAAAAAGATAAGTCGGCGTATCTCAAAGGCCTGTATGCCGACCTTAATGCCAACCCAGCTTTGCGTGGTGTGTTGCTTCGTTTCTCTTGGTCTGAACTTGAACCGACCAAGGGGAGCTACGATTTTAGTGCCGTAGAAAAACATTTGAGCGAACTGGCCGCGCACCACAAGCAGTTGATCTTGCTGGTGGAAACCAAAAATTTTGGCTATCCAGATGAAGCGTCTATTGTGCCTGACTATGTGCTCAATGATCCGCAGTTTGAAGGTGCTGTGTTCAAATTTCCTGCAGGGCCGAAAGATTCGAATGGCCAAAGCCGCAGTGTGCGTCGCGGCGGCAATCTGAAGTTATGGAACCCGCAGGTCTACGAGCGTTTGTCTGCGTTATTAAGTGCTTTGGGCAAACGTTTTAATGCACAACCCAATTTCGAAGCATTGGGGTTGCAGGAAACCGCGATGGGCAAGTCTGAAGAATTCATCACGCCCCAGCAGGAAGATGCGTTCTTTGAAAATCTGCTCAAATTGCATGCACAATTGCGGACCAGTTTCCCTAACACCGTGACGATTCAGCTCACTAATTATCCAATCAATAAACTGGGTTTGTTGACCAGCCGGTTCAAAGAAATGGGCACTGGTTTAGGTGGCCCGGATGTTTTTTTGAACGACCCTGGCTTAAATCGCCCCGATGGTGTTTATAGCTACTATCCTAAACTTGCAGGTACGGTGCCTTTGGCACCGATGGTTGCGGCAGGCAACTACATTGCTGTACGACATGGTGGTTCAGCCGATGAAGCGCCTCGCGTGGATCAGCTCTACAACTTTGCGCGCGACCGTTTGAAAGCAAATTATATTTTCTGGTCGCGCCCGGCTGATCAGTCGAGGTATTTTTCACAGGTGCTCGATATATTGAACCAGCCTGAATTGCGCACTGATCCGGTGGGCGGGTTAAGTAAAGCCTGTCCAGATGTGTTTGCTTCCTGCGTGAATTGACCATGATGCCGGCTTTAGGACGGCAGCCGACTCAAGGGCAGGCAAGGAGTAAGTGCGAGGTTTCCGCTTCTGAACCGAGTAACTGGGTAAAGTAGCGTAGACAGACAATTTGAGAGAAGCCAGTTAAGGTACTGTGCCGCTTACTGGAATTGAACTGGATCTGACAAGATTAAATTAGAATTTATGAAATGCAAAACAGCCAATAGCAAGAGGTGAACTTAGAAATTGAATTTCGCGTTATTTCAACTCTTCAACTGCAATTCCATATTCAGAAGACCACGGAACAGGCCATGCCCAAACAGTTAATGAAAATTTAGTTCCGGATGTTACATCAAGTACTTGATGAGGATGCGTAACCTGTCCCGGCCAAAAAAGAGCATGTCCAACGGGAAGGTTTTTGTTATTGTAATCTTGTCGAGGAAAAACAAGATCGCCCCCAGTAAAATCATCATTAAGCTTTACAAGCATGGATACCATAGAGACGTCATGATGTAGCTTCATATTCTTTACATCATTTGGCCCATAACGTACAAAATAAGGAGAAGTAAATCCTAGAATATTCAGCAGTGGAAACACATAAAGAAGAGAAGGCAGGCACTTGTCCATAATTTGTTTGCAAATATCTATTGAAAATATTCTGCTTAAATTATAAAGGTTAAGTTCAGAAGCGGAGTATCCATCTGGATTGTGCGCATAAAATAATTCTGGTCTTGAATCTAGCTCTTTAATAAGACCTGCACAATAGTCAGGCGTCCAAAAAGGGGTCGAATATATATCATTGGCGACTTCTGTGAATACGCCACACTTATTTGCTATGTAATCTTTGCTATGTAAAATTTTCATTCTTAAATTTTTTCTTAAAATTTAATTCAAAAAACCAGAATTTCTGGTTCATTAATTTTTTAAATGAGATACATAAAGCGTGCATATATTGCCGTGCTCATTACAGAGTTAATTTCCGGTTCAGGAAATCGCAGCCAAATAATGGCACAAAATCAATAGAATTTCCAGGCAACTTAGTTCTGTTGAACAGAGCTTTGACCGAAACGCAATGGGTCTGTATGGGTCGCCAGATGCGCTTTAATATCCTCTCGTATCTATGTTAACCGGATAAATATCAATCGATGTGACAAGCCGGAAAAGTATATTCAGGTGCTAAACAAAAAAATGCTTGACCATCGTTATTTGCTCTGTATAATGCGCCCCTCTCGTTGCTACGGCAGCCCGTTCTTTAAAAGTATACAGACAACCGACGAGTGTGGGTACATGCGCTGAGGTATTGATGATTAAGTGAATTTATTCGCATAATTGTCATGACTCAAGACATAAAAGCAGTACTTCACACGAAGTCGAAAAAATAAAATATTGATTCGCTTTGAGTGAAATCGATTTGCCTGAGAAGGTAAATCAAAAAAGCATAGAG
>QFXG01000030.1 GCA_003402285.1 Candidatus Nitrotoga sp. SPKER
AGCGGTAAAATGACGCTAAAGAAAGAATCGATCGGCCCTGCGCCGAGTGAGGCGGCTTCCTCAATCGGGCGCCGCCCCAGATTAGTGAAGGCTTGCTGTAAGGGTTGTACGGCAAAGGGCATGGAATACAATACCGAGCCGATCAGTATGCCCTCGAACGTAAAGGCCAGATGATGGAGCCCCATGTTCTCCAGCGTTCCGCCGATGAAGCCACGCGGGCCAAGGGTGATCAAGAGATAGAATCCCAGTACAGTGGGGGGTAACACCAGTGGTAAGGCCACTACCGCCTGCACGGCGGTTCGACTGGCTGAACGTCCGCTCGTCAACCACCACGCAACCGGTGTGGCAATGACGATCAAAATGACGGTGGTGTATAAGCAAAGCCGGAGCGTAAGCCAGATCGCCGTCCAATCTTCTGCACTTAAACTCAAGCTTTGTCTTAAGTACTCCAATATCAGTACTCCCACATCAGTACTTCAACATCCATTTTCCAATCTGTTATTTTTTAGGCAGCACAAAACCATAGCGTTCCATGATTTTGTGCGCTTCGGAGGTCTGGAAGTACGCGGCAAACCGCCGCGCAAGTGTGCTGTCTTTGGCACGTTTGGTGATGACGAAGGCTTGGGCTAAGGGTTTATAAAACACGAAAATAGACCAAGCTATATAACGATAGTTAAAAAATGGCACAACAACAGTTATTTTTATTAGTCCACACCAACAATAATGTGCGACGCCTTGATCAAGGCACATGCACTGCTACCCACGGTAAGCGCAAGCATTTTGTGCGATTCATTGGTGATAATCGCAGCAAGCGTAACACCTTTACCCAGATCAAGCAGCACCTCAGTATTTACCGAACCTTCCTCAATATGGCTAACCACCCCACACAAACGGTTACGCGCTGATGTTTTGATCTTTTCGTCCGCGGGGGTCAGAAGTACCCATGACGCCTTAATCAAAGCATACACAACCTTGCCAGGTACAAGATCAAGTGAGCGTACACTATCCTGAGTAACAATGGCGTACAGTGCTTCACCACTGGCAAGCCTCAGCGTCACCTCCGCATTCACTACACTCTGCTGCACGCTTTCAACAATTCCCATGAAAGCATTGCGTGCACTTGTTTTCACTTCTATTCTTTTCAAAAGTTGAAAACTATTGCCTAGCGTTACATCTGCATCCAGCGCCGCAAAAAATTGGGTTTGCAAAGCAGCAATACGGCTCATTTCATCTACCAAACGCTGCCCCACCTCCGTTAGCTCTGCCCTGCCACCACCAAGGCCTCCTTGCCGAGCCACTACAAGTGGTACGCCAGCAAGATTATTCATGGCTTCAACTGCTTCCCAAGCACCCTTGTACGTCATCCCAACTGTCTTTGCGGCACTATTGATTGAGCTTGCCTGACCAATCGCAACCAGTAATTCAAGTCTTCGTGGAGAAACCTTGCCACCGTCAAAATCGAGCGATAAGGGGGCACTAAAACTACCAATTTGTTTTTTAGGTGGCATCATCATGCAAATAACGCTACTAAATTACAGGCTGTAAAAACTTTATTTATAAATTGGCACCATCTATGTGATTAATCATTACTAATTGGCACAATCAATACCTAGATTTGACTCCTAACTCAATGAAGCACCACAAAGGGTTTGAATCCCAGGCGCGGTTGCAACCTTTCTGCGATAGCGCGTGCCTCATCCTGCGTAGAATAAGGGCCCATGTGCACGCGGATCATGTCACCATCCTTCTGATACAGCTCGACACGTTTGCCGCCACCCTCAAATTCAACATTCATGCGCCCGAGAAAACTCTCTGCACCCTGCTGTGACCGAAAGGCACCCAATTGCAAATACACATTACCCATCGTTACCGGTTCGCTTAAAACCGGCATTGCAGTTGTTGGCTTCAAGGGGGTAACAACTACCGAATCCGTTATTTCTATAGCCTGAACATTGCTGTCTGCCGCTAAACTTTCTACCTCCACCACTACCTCAGCGCTCCCATTATCTACAATACCAAGCTTATAAGCGGCGACATAGGAAAGATCAATAATGCGCTCACGCAGAAATGGACCTCGGTCATTGATACGCACCACTACCGATTTTTTGTTACTCAGGTTAGTGACACGCGCATAACTGGGTACCGGCAATGTAGGATGAGCGGCAGTCATACCATACATATCATATATTTCACCGCTGGCAGTACGCTTACCGTGGAATTTCTTACCATACCAGGAAGCAATACCTTGCTCTTTAAATCTACCAGACGTAGTTAAAGGCGTGTACGTCTTTCCTAAAGCGGTATATTGGCTGTTAGCAAAACGATGCAACGGTTCAGCACGCGGCACCGCATTCGGGATGGCATCCAGATTAGCGGGCACATCAGTACCAGGACTATCACCTTCCAAATAGCCGCCACGCTTGGATTGGGCGGCTGGAGTAGCTTGTGCTTCGATTACGGGAGCGGGAGTACTGCGCATTTCATCCTTGCGTGGCGGTGTGCTGCTACATGCGGTGAGGATGATTACTGCAAAAATCATCAATCCAGTTTGTGTATTCACTTGCACAATCCCTATTTATAATTCCATTATTAAAAACATCCCTATTGGATGCAGGAGAAAATTGAATATAAGTATATCGTAATCTATCCAGATCTATTCAACCTCAGATTGAGGTCAGCCATAAAAAATGGGGCCGAAATTACGTAAATAATTACTCATGAACCGCATAAAAATTATTGAAACACACCGGTGAAAAGCATTAGGGTACGCTCAGAAATGAGCGGGCCATTTTCGGTAATGCCGCACCCGAACGTGAACAATGCAGAATATTACCAAGCGCATCGAGATTTTTAACCGGCAACGAAAACAGACCCACCTTGGCTAATTGTTACTTGCTGCTTGCACGCAACGATATTATGAAATATCAGCTCGCTGTTTAACCTGTCGGACTCGACAATTGCCAACCAACCTCATCAAGTTTGCACCAGTTTTTTATGAGTATGAATACTCATAAGCATGCCAAAACCAAGTAATAATGTGACCATAGACGTGCCGCCGTAACTAATGAGCGGTAACGGTACCCCTACAACGGGCAGAATGCCACTCACCATACCCATATTAACGAAAGCATAGGTAAAAAAAGTGAGGGTAATACTCCCGGCCATAAGGCGTGTGAAGTAAGTTGAAGCATTAGCCGTAATAACGAAACCACGCGCAATAACGAATAAATACAAGCTCAACAGCACAAAATTACCGAGCAAGCCAAATTCTTCCGAATACACCGCAAAAATAAAATCCGTAGTCCGCTCCGGCAGAAAATCGAGATGAGCCTGAGTGCCATTAAGATACCCCTTACCAAATATTCCACCGGAACCCACTGCAATGATAGCCTGGATAGTATGGTAACCTCGACCCAGTGCATCTTGAGCCGGATCAAACAACATCATAATGCGGTGGCGCTGATAATCGTGTAGGGTGGACCACGCAAGTGGCATACTTGCCGTTATAATTACCACAAAGGTCAGTATCACTCGCCAGGATATACCGGCAAGGAATAGCACATAAAATCCACTGGCAGCAATCAGAATAGCCGTGCCCAAATCGGGCTGGCGCGCAATTAACGCCACCGGCAACAGCAACAGCAAGGTTGCAACAAAATAATTTTTTAAAGTCAACATGGCTTCATGCTTTTCAAAATACCAAGCCATCATCAACGGCACCGCTATCCTCATCAGCTCAGAAGGCTGAATGGTCGTCACCCCGATGTTTAACCAGCGCCGAGCGCCATTCGTGATTTCGCCGAAAAATGCCACAGCAATCAACAACACCATTCCTAACAAATAGGCTGGAACAGCTGCCCGCATCAGATAATGAAGCGGCATATTGGCCACTATCCATAGTGCAGTGCACGCTACCAGTATATTTGTCACTTGCGCCCACACACGAAACCAATTACCGCCACTGGCGCTATATATCACAACCAAGCTAACCAGCAAAAGTAATCCAAGCAGCGTTAACAAAACAGGATCAAGGTGTGCAACAAAACGTTGCCATAGATGCCGCTTAATCATGCTCTACCCCTTCGGCCTCATCCACTGGCAGTAAGGGGGGCGGCACTTTACCAAGCAGGAAATAGTCCAACACCTTACGCGCAATCGGCGCAGCGGTAGAGCTACCGTGCCCTCCATTCTCAACAAGTACTGCTAACGCGATCTTGGGCTGCTCGGAAGGTGCAAAAGTCATGAACCAGGCGTGGTCGCGATGCCGCTCCTGAATCTTGCTCTCGATATATTTTTCGCCCTGTTTAATACCTATTACCTGCGCCGTACCGGTTTTACCCGCGAAGGAATAAGGTGCGCCCGCGCCGGCCTTCGCAGCCGTACCGCCGGGTTGCGTCACGGCCACCATGGCGCTTTTTACCAACGCAAGATGCTCCGAATTGAGGTTGAGATTAGATGCCAGATTCGTCCCCAATGTACGTTTTTCGCTAGTGCGCGAACTCTGCACCTCCTTCAGCAGATGCGGGCGGTAGGCTACGCCATCGTTGGCCAGTACCGCAGTGGCATAAGCCAATTGCAACGGCGTAACTAAATTGTATCCCTGACCAATACCAACCGAAACCGTATCGCCGACATACCATTTTTGCTTATAACGTTTCTGCTTCCACTCCTGTGACGGCATTAAACCGGTAACCTCACCTTCCATATCAATACCGGTTTGCTTACCGAAGCCAAACTCCGAAAAAAAACTATATATATTGTCTATGCCCAACTCAGTGGCCAGCCCATAATAATAAGTATCACAAGACACCACGATGGATTTAAACAAATCTACACTGCCATGCCCATCCTTTTTCCAATCACGATATCGGTGACGACTGCCAGGCAGGCTGAAATAACCTGGGTCACTAATAGTGTGACCGGGTGTGCGCTTGTTGTAATACAGTCCAGCTAATGCCATGAACGGCTTGATGGTAGAACCCGGCGAATATTGTCCACGTAATGCGCGGTTATTAAGGGGCACATCGGGTGAATTGTTAAGCTCATTCCAGCTCTGTTCATCAATACCATCAATGAACAGATTTGGATCGTAGCCCGGCTTACTGACAAAGGCCAATACCTCGCCATTACTGGGATCTATAGCCACTAACGCACCTCGATAATTACCGAATGCCTGCTCGGCAATCCCCTGCAATTTGGCATCTATCGTTAGTACCAAATTGTTGCCTGATACGGGTGGAGTGCGCGACAGCACGCGCACCTCGCGCCCACCCGCATCCACTTCCATCTGCTGAAAACCGGTTTTACCATGCAATTCACCCTCGTACTTCTGCTCGATGCCAGTCTTACCGATGTAATCGGAGCCACGATAATTGGCGGCTATTTCATTCTCTTCAAGCTGCGCAATTTCACTCTCATTAATACGACCAATGTAACCGACCAAATGAGAAATCTGCTCGTGATACGGGTATTCACGGAACAAGCGTGCCTTAATTTCCACGCCGGGAAAGCGATAGCGCTGCGTAGAGAAGCGCGCCACTTCATCATCTGTTAAGCGATTGCGTATTGGCAAGCTTTCGAATTTACGGTTATCAGCTAGTAGTCTCTTAAAGCGTTTACGATCTCCGGGCTGAATATCAATTAGCTTTGCAAGTTCATCAATTGTCGTCTTCAGATCAACCACCTTGCTTAAGGTTATCTCTAAAGTATAAGCAGAATAATTATGTGCCAGAACCACACCGTTGCGATCGAGTATCAGGCCGCGACTAGGCGCAATGGGCACGATGGAAATGCGATTATTCTCTGCCAAAGTTTGATAGTGGCTCTGTTGTACCGCCTGTAAATAAACAAAACGTGCCAGCAGAAGTAACAGCAGCAGTAACACAAACCCTAAACTGAGCGCCAAACGCAACCGAAAATTATGGATTTCTAGCTGAGTGTCTTTAAACTCGATGTGGCGCTTCATAACTGATCAGGTGCAGCACGGGGACGACGCCAGGCCTGTAGCAATATAGTCACGGGTGCCCAGAGCAAGGTTGAAACGACACTGCCAATGAAGTATTCCCATGAAATACTGCCGCGTAATTGCCAGTGCACTGCGGCATACACCGTATATGCAAGCAATAACAACGGAAAAACTTGCAAAGTCTGCTGGTGCAAATTGAACATCAACACCCGGCGATGCAACACGATCCCGCTGAAAGCTAATACAGAGTATGCCAGTGCATGCTGCCCGAAGAGACTGGCATCCGCCACATCGGCAAGTATGCCTACCGTCCACGCAATGCTAATACCGACATGGTAAGGTTTGTGCGTACACCAGTAGAGTAATACCAGCGCGACAAAATCTGGGCGGAACACCAGCCACATACCTTGCCATGGCAGCCAATCAAGCAACAACGCAACGAACAGGCTAGCTGCGATAAAAATACGGCTGACGGGCAACTGGAATTCCTGATCTTGCAGAATACGGTCTCTCACCGCCCCCCCCGTTTTCCATTTTTGGACTTGTCGGTTGCAGTTTCTACAACCGCTTCTGGACGCTCAGGTAACTTCAGTAGCGTAGACAAAATCAACAGTTGGCGGTGCTTATCCACCCCCGCAATCGGTGCACATAAAATGCGCGCAAACGGATACGCAGGGTCGCGCTCAACCTGAATGACCTTGGCCACCGGCAAACCCGGCGGATAAGTACCATCAATACCGGACGTTACCAATACATCTCCATTCTGGATATCCGAGCTGATGGGGATATAGCGCAGTGCCAGCTCACCGGTATCACCTGAACCAAACACTACTGCGCGCAAACCATTACGTAGCACCTGCACCGGCACCGAATGATCCTTATCAGTAATGAGTGTGACCTCGCTCATCCAAGGATAAACGCGTGTAACCTGACCAACGATACCACTATCATCCATCACGATCTGTCCGGCTAGCACATTTGCCTGCCCGCCTTTATCCAATAATATTTTGCGATTAAAAATATCTCGTTCGACATACATGATTTCCGCTAGCTGCATAGGATAATCGGCGCGTTGCTGCACCATAAGAAGGTTACGCAAGTGCTGGTTCTCCGCCTGCAGTACCTGTAGTTGCAGCAACTGGGCAATATCTAAAGTGTGTTGATTACGTAATTCAGAGTTGTCGCGAATCAAGCTGTTATGAGAGACAAAAAAATCATCAATCTCATGCCATAGTTTACTGGGTGTCGTAACTAACCGTTGCAGAGGGTACAACAAGACGGAAAGACCGCTACGTATGGATTCCAGATATCGATAGCGTACATCCACAAACAATAGCAGCAATGAAAGCAGCGCAAAAAATACCAGCCGGACGGCAGGGGAGGGGCCTCGGTTGAAGAAGCGAAGGGGCTGATTTTGTTCCATTAGGGCGTTTCAACAGCCATTTCTGCTTACAATTCTCAGTTACAACATCATCGCTACTCTCTTCCGTTTATGGACGTAAAGTCGGAAGAGAAAGAAATTACTGGACTATATTAATTTAAAATTATCCACACACCGTTAAATCTGATACTTAATCGCTGGTGAAAATTCCACTGTATTTATCCATCCGGTCAAGAGCTTTGCCAGAACCGCGCACCACGCAAGTAAGCGGATCATCCGCAATTAACACGGGCAAACCCGTCTCTTCCATCAACAAACGGTCAATATCACGCAGCAATGCGCCGCCACCAGTCAAAACCATCCCCTTTCTGGCGATATCCGAACCCAGTTCGGGAGGAGTCTGCTCTAGCGCGATCTTCACCGCGCTGACAATATTATTAAGTGGATCAGTAAGAGCCTCCAGTATTTCATTGCTGGAAATGGTAAAACTACGCGGCACACCTTCCGCCAGATTACGTCCCATCACCTCCATTTCGCGCACTTCGCTGCCAGGAAATGCCGAACCGATTTCTTTCTTGATCTGTTCCGCGGTCGTTTCGCCAATCAACATGCCATAGTTACGGCGAATATAATTAATGATCGCCTCGTCGAACTTGTCACCACCGACACGTATGGAACCGGAATACACCGCTCCGCCCAGTGAAATCACGCCTACTTCGGTAGTACCTCCCCCAATATCCACCACCATTGAGCCGTTTGGCTCCTCCACTGGCAGATCAGCACCTATTGCTGCTGCCATAGGTTCTTCAATCAACTCCACCCGGCGCGCGCCCGCACCATAAGCGGATTCACGGATAGCGCGCCGCTCTACTTGAGTGGAACCACACGGCACACAAATCACGATGCGCGGACTGGGGCTAAAAATACCAGACTTATGCACTCTCTTAATGAATTGCTTAAGCATTTGTTCGGTGACAGTAAAATCAGCAATTACGCCATCCCTCATTGGACGTATAACAGTAATATTACCGGGCGTGCGCCCGAGCATCTGCTTGGCTGCCAGCCCAACCTGCTGAATCACCTTCTTATCGTTCGGGCCACTCCCCTGACGAATTGCCACCACCGATGGCTCATCCAGCACAATACCTTTGCCGCGCGCCCAGATCAGGGTGTTAGCAGTGCCCAAATCTATCGCTAAATCATTAGCAAAATAGTTGTCAAAAAATCCAAACATGAAGAATCCTAGAATAGAAAAAAGTGTGCCCGATATTGCAAAAAATTGGTCTGACAATGCTATTGATGATAACCTATTACGCTACCTTTAATAAAGATAAAGAATTCAACTTATGTCGCTCAGTATTAATGATGTCTACAAGGTCGCCCGGCTGGCCAGGCTAGGAATGACCGAGCAGGAAGCGCAAACAGCACACGCTCAGCTTTTGAATATTTTTGGCTTGATCGCCGAAATGCAGGCAGTCGATACCAATGGGATTGCACCGATGTCGCACGCTCAGGATATATCCCAACGCTTGCGTGAGGATGTGGTCACGGAACACAATCAACGTGAACTATTCCAGGCAGCAGCCCCACAAGTTAAAGAAGGATTGTATTTAGTACCACAAGTCATCGAATAACTTTTCAGTTCCAAAACCATGCTTAATTCCAGTTTGCTACAGCTAGGCGCCGCATTGCGCAGCAAGAAAATTTCCAGCGTTGAGTTAACACAACTGTATCTTCAGCGCATTACCGCACTCAACTCAAAACTCAATGCCTACATCACGGTCAATGAGGAAATGAGCTTGGTGCAGGCACGTGCAGCTGATGTCCAATTGACGCAATCCAAAACCCACGCTCTCACTGGCATTCCCATTGCCCAGAAGGATATATTCTGTGCACGGGACTGGCGTACCACCTGCGGCTCGAAAATGCTGTCTAATTTTATCGCCCCCTACGATGCGCATGTGATCGAGCAATTCAACAGTGTCGGCGCGGTGAACCTAGGCAAGACTAACATGGACGAGTTCGCCATGGGTTCCAGCAATGAAACTTCTTACTTTGGCCATGTAAAAAACCCCTGGAACAACAACGCCGTGCCCGGCGGCAGCTCCGGCGGCAGTGCAGCAGCGGTGTCGGCTCACTTATGTGCGGCAGCCACCGGTACCGACACGGGCGGATCTATCCGCCAACCCGCCGCTCTATGTGGCATCTCAGGCCTAAAACCTACTTATGGCGTCGTATCCCGCTACGGCATGATCGCCTTTGCCTCCAGTCTGGATCAGGCCGGACCAATGGCGCGCAGCGCAGAAGACTTGGCATTGCTGCTGAATGTAATGGCTGGCTTCGACGAACGTGACTCCACCAGCCTGCAACGTGATACCGAAGATTACACACGAGATTTAAATAAGCCGCTGAATGGTCTACGCATTGGCCTGCCCAAAGAGTTCTTCGCCGCAGGGCTGAGCGCAGATGTCGCGCAAGCAATCGAAGCGTCCATTGCTGAATATAAAAAATTAGGTGCCAGCGTGGTAGACATCAGCCTGCCCAACTCGCACCTGTCCATTCCAGTTTATTACGTACTGGCCCCAGCAGAAGCGTCCAGCAATCTGTCGCGGTACGACGGTGTGCGTTACGGCTACCGTACGCCGGAATACACCAACCTTGCAGACATGTATGAAAAATCCCGTGCGCAAGGTTTCGGCGAAGAAGTAAAACGGCGCATCATGATCGGCACTTATGTACTATCGCACGGTTATTACGACGCCTATTATTTGCAGGCACAGAAAATTCGCCGCCTGATCGCGCAAGATTTTGTCGAAGCATTCAAGCAGTGTGACGTCATCATGGGACCAACCACTCCCACCACCGCCTTCAATCTGGCCGAGAAAAATGATGACCCGGTGCAGATGTACCTCTCCGACACCTATACCATCGCGGTAAATCTCGCAGGCCTGCCCGGCATGTCCATCCCGGCAGGCTTCGGTAGCAACGGCCTGCCCGTTGGTTTGCAAATTATTGGCAATTATTTCGACGAAGCGCGCATGCTAAACGTGGCACATCAATATCAGCAGGTGACCGACTGGCACACCAGCACTCCGCAACATATCGAGGTGTAAGGAACCGCACCATGCAATGGGAAATCGTTATCGGGCTGGAAGTTCATACTCAACTTTCGACTAGCAGCAAAATTTTTTCTGGCGCTTCGACCGCATTTGGCGCAGAACCCAACATCCAAGCCTGCGCAGTAGATCTGGCGCTGCCTGGTGTATTACCGGTGCTGAACCGTGGCGCAGTGGAACGTGCTATCAGATTCGGCCTTGCGGTTGGTGCGCATATTGCGCCACGCTCCGTATTTTCACGTAAAAATTATTTCTATCCTGACCTGCCCAAAGGGTATCAGATCAGTCAATTTGATTTACCCATAATTGGCCAAGGCTCGCTCACTATTCAAGTCCCTACAACAACTGCGGGACAGCCTTATAAAAAAGTAGTGCGACTGACCCGTGCGCATCTTGAAGAAGATGCAGGGAAATCATTGCACGAAGATTTTCATGGCATGACCGGAATCGATCTCAACCGCGCTGGAACACCTCTGCTGGAAATTGTATCGGAACCAGACATGCGCTCTGCCGCCGAGGCAGTGGCCTATGCAAAAATGCTGCACTCCCTGGTGCGCTGGATTGACATCTGCGATGGCAACATGCAGGAAGGGTCGTTCCGCTGCGATGCCAATGTCTCCGTGCGTCACCCGGGTGCTGAATTAGGCACACGCCGCGAGATCAAAAACCTCAACTCGTTCCGCTTTCTGCAGCAGGCAATTGAGTATGAAGCACAGTGGCAGATCGATACGCTGGAAAACGGCGGTACTATCCAACAGGCAACGGTGCTGTTCGATTCCGACAAGGGTGTAACACGCGCCATGCGCAGCAAAGAAGACGCGCACGATTACCGCTATTTCCCTGATCCTGACCTGCTACCGCTAGCGATTGATAATGAGTGGATTGAGCAGGTGCGCGGCACGCTCCCCGAACTGCCACTATCCAAGCAGGCACGTTATGTTGCCGATCTCGGCCTATCTGCCTACGACGCCGACACTTTGACCTCATCACGAGAAATGGCGGATTTCTTCGAAACAACGCTAAACGAAGTTCCCAAGGAAGCCAAGCTATGCGCCAATTGGCTGATGGGTGATGTGAGCGCCGCTCTTAACCGTGAAGATCGCGATATTACACAATGCCCGATCTCGCCTGGGCAGCTAGGCAATATGCTTAAGCGTATTGCCGATGGGACCATTTCCAACGTCGCCGCCAAAGAAGTTTTCAAGATACTCTGGAGCGAAGGCGGCAACCCCGATGCCATCATCGAAATAAAAGGGTTAAAACAAATGTCCGATGTCGGCGCAATGGAGGCATTGGTAGACGAGATTATCGCCGCCAACCCAGCACAAGTCGCCGAATATCGCAGCGGCAAGGAAAAAGTGTTTGGTTTTTTTGTCGGCCTCGCCATGAAGGCCAGCAAAGGCAAAGCCAATCCTGCCCAAATGAATGAAATTCTAAAGCGCAAACTGGCGGGTTAAACGCAATATTAACTATATTCCCAACCCGCTGACTTTCTGAGGTAGGTTGTCAGTAATAGCCACGAATAAATTCATGCCGCCAATCTCTTTACGTAAAACTGGCGTTCAAACTCAACAAAAAAATTGAACGCCTTACTGCATGAATTATCCGGCCGGAAACAGCCTTGAAAATCTCGCTCTTCTCTGGCATAGCAGGCAAACCATCCTCGTCAAAATGACTCGAACACAAGACCTGAAAATTTGCCGCGAGCAATACCTTTCGGATGGATACATGACACATTTCACGCCTGCTCAGATAAAAATACCCTGCTGGTCAGGAATCAACCTATCCAATTGGGTGCGGCTTTGTACTTTATCGCTAGCACTTGTGTTTTGTGGTCCGCCCCTACAAGCAGCGGAGCTTATGCCGCCTCCGGTCATGCTGGCAAATGTCTTTCGAGGCGATATCACGCTGGCAGATTATTGGGTGAGTGAGAAATTTGATGGCATGCGCGGTTACTGGAATGGTGAAAAACTATTGACACGGAACGGTGAGCATATCGAAGCTCCAGCATGGTTCACCGCCGGCTGGCCCAAAATTCCGCTCGATGGAGAATTATGGGTTGGTCACGGTCAATTTTCCCGCGCAGTTTCCACTCTCAGGAAAAAAATTCCCGATGAAGCCCAATGGCGCGCACTGCAGTTTATGGTATTCGATCTGCCAGCGCATCTAGGTAATTTTTCCGAACGCAATGCGGCCCTACAGCCTGTCATCGCGCAAATCGGACAACCATGGGTACATCATGTGGAGCAGTTTAAAGTTGCCGATCAAGTCGCTTTGAGAGCAATGCTCAAACGGGTAGTCAAGCAAGGCGGTGAAGGTCTCATGCTGCATCGCGGCACTTCACTTTACCGGGCAGTCCGTAGCGACGACCTGTTAAAACTAAAACCCTACGAAGATGCCGAAGCCAAGGTAATCGCTTACCTGCCGGGTAAAGGTAAGTATACAGGCACACTGGGCGCTTTGAAGGTAGAGTCAGCGAACGGATTACGCTTTCGTCTGGGTACCGGTTTATCTAACGCAGTTCGACGCCACCCGCCCCAGCTGGGAGAATGGGTAACTTATCGTTATAACGGGCTAAATGAAAAAACCGGCATTCCACGATTCGCCCGCTTCATACGAGTACGCGAAGATATGACTCTTTCAGAACAGGTAACGAGCCCTTGATTAAAAACCCATAGAATTCCATTAAAGCAACTTGCGCGGCTTGCGCGGAGCCCGCGAAAACACAAAATCATATAACCAATTAGGCAGCAACTTAAGCACACGCCCGACCAACCCCATCTGCCACGGCACTACCGCGAATGACTTACCGGAAGCAATCGCTCGTGCAATACGACAAGCGGCTTCGTCGGCTGACAAAATAAAAGGCATGGCATAAGGGTTAACAGCGGTCATTGGCGTTTTGATGTAGCCAGGACAGATGGTAACTGCGCGCATCCCGCTACCACGCAATTCCACACGTAAACTTTCCATATAAGCAATTAGCGCCGCCTTGGATGCGGAATAAGCACCAGCCCCCGGCAATCCCCGGAATCCTGCCACACTGCCAATGCCAACCAATAAGCCCTGACCAGTCTCACGCATAGGTACAAGAAACGGCTGAAAAGTTTTTATTACACCCAACACATTGATATCCATTATCTGCTGAAAAACATCAATGTCCTCGGCATATTCAGTGAGCGTTCCGACACTAATTCCGGCATTGGCAATCACGATATCCGGCACACCTGCGCGCCCAATGAAGCTCTGCGCCGCCGCTTGCACGGCAGCCGAGTCACGCACATCGAGTGAGTAACAATAAACTTGTTGGGGAAACTGCTCAGAGAGATCTTGCAAACAATCAGCGCGACGGGCGAACACTCCGACCATCGCGCCTTGCTCAAGATAATAATGCGCCAGCGCCAGACCCAGACCACTAGATGCGCCGCTAATAACGACGCGTTGTGTAGCCACTAATGTTTGCCTGCGCGCTCCTTGCGTGCCTTATCGATTAAGGCGTTCAACACTTTAATGCTTTCTTCCGGCCCCAGACCACTAATCAGATATTTGCCGTCCACCGTCAGCGACGGTGTGCCGCGAATGCCATTTATCTGCGCCAATTGTTTGCTGCGGGTTACCTTGCTTTGTATGGCGAAGGAATTATAGGCGTCACTGAATTTCTTGCGATCTACGCCGCGCTGGCTAACAAATTCAACGATCTTGGCCTCGTCGCTCAGATCAATATTATTTACGTTCCAGGCATTAAATAGATCGTCGTGTAGCCGCTTTTGCTGTCCCAGCATTTCCAACGTGTAATAAGTACGTGCCATCGGCTCCCAAGAACTATTGAAAATAGTCGGCACATAAACTAATTCAACATCTTTAGCCATTTTTTTCTCCCACGCAGTCAGTGCTGGATGCATCTTGAAACAGTGTGAACAACCGTAAAAGAAAAATTCCAATACCTCAATTTTACTGCCTGCACGCGTTGGCTGCACGGTACTGAGCACTTTATAGTCCTTGCCCAGCTCAGGCTCCGCAAAAACCTGGTTGGCACATAACAACGCCAGTACCACAAAAATCTGCTTGATGAATTTCATATTTATCTCCATACAAAGTTAGGACTAAACGTTAGATGAAACACTCCAGTAGCTTAATGAATAAATATCTGCTTTTTTAGCCAGTAGGTATACATTTTGCCTATTTCGCAAGCATTGGAGTAGCACTTACCCCATTTTGTTTCAACATTGCCAATGCATTATTCATTTCTTCTCTACCTTTATAAGGACCGACATGCACGCGATGCCACACTCCTTTATCAGGAATAGTCGCGACTTGCACACTTACTTCTATGCCGAGCAGAGCCAATTTGGCTTTTAATTTATCCGCATCATCCGCATTGGAAAACGAACCCGCCTGTAAAAAATACATTTCTTTCGCAGCAGCATTGCCCGCAGACTGAACCGGTGCAACTTTATTCTCTATCGTTGCTGCACTGTCGCTACTTTTTTGTATCAGTACCGTCGCATCTTGTTTGTCAGTTAACACTTTATAAAATTCAAAACGCGGTTTGCCTTCATCCACACCTGATGCAGCCACAGGAGTTGGAGCCTGAATAGTTTTTGCCGCAGATATGGGAGACTGCTTCTCGGAGTCGGCCTCAAGCTTGCTCGTTTCATGCGGTACATTATTAACGAACGAGCTGGGCGTTTTTAAAATGTACCATGCCACGCCACCCGCAATAATCAGCCCCACTACCATACCCACCAAAATACCCGTCAACAACGAACTACCTCGACGCGGTGCTGCGGATCGCGTGTTACTGTTTTTGCTCATATCATTAAATCTTTAAAAAATTTCATTCAATCAATCTCGTGAAGTTTTATCACACAACCCAATAAATTCGGCAACTTCACCTTTTGTTTCGGCCTCGCGGACTTTTATCCCACAATGGAAAGAACCCAGCCTACATTTTTTCCGGTGCGGAAACACCCAACAATACCAAGCCGTTGCGCATAACTTGTGCCACCGCAGCAATCAACGCCAACCGCGCCAACTTTATATTTTCCACCTCAACCAGGAAGCGTGAAGCATTATAATAGCTGTGAAAATCAGCGGCCAAATCTTTCAAATAGAACGCGATCAGGTGCGGTGCCAAATCTTCCGCAGCGCTTTCGATCACCTGCGGATAGTCAATCAGACGTTGCAACAAAGCGCGCTCATAGTCACTCTCCAGCGCGCTCACATCGGCTTGGTGTAGCGCTGTAATATCGCCACCCCACTGCCCCAACACACTACAAATACGGGCATGGGCATACTGAATATAGTACACAGGGTTTTCATTGCTCTGGGATTTTGCCAGATCAATATCAAACACCAACTGAGAATCAGGATGGCGCGCCGCGAGGAAGAAGCGCGTAGCATCGCAGCCCACTTCATCAATCAAGTCGCGCAAAGTAACGTAGCTGCCCGCACGTTTGGATATTTTCACCTCTTCGCCATTGCGCAGTACCGTCACCATCTGGTGCAACACATAATCCGGCCAACCTTGCGGAATGCCAACATCCAAAGCTTGCAGCCCCGCGCGTACGCGGGTGATGGTGCTGTGATGATCCGCACCCTGCTCATTGATGACCCGAGTAAAGCCACGTCGCCATTTTTCCAGATGGTAGGCCACATCCGGTACAAAATAGGTGTAGCCGCCATCGCTCTTGCGCATTACGCGGTCTTTGTCATCACCAAAATCTGTCGTGCGCAGCCATAGGGCATTGTCCTGCTCATACGTATGACCGCTGGCAATAAGCTTGCTGACAACTTCCTCCACTTTACCTTCGGTGTAGAGAGCAGACTCCAGAGAATACACATCGAAATTTACTTTAAAGGCGCGCAAATCAAGATCTTGTTCACGACGCAGATAAGCCACTGCAAAATGACGGATGGCGGTGGCATCATCCACATCGCCCGATGCTTGCACGTGCTGATCGTCGGCCTCTACCACTTCTCGCGCCAGATACGCACGGGCGACATCGGTAATGTAATCACCGCGATAACCATTTTCAGGCCACGATGGATCATCAGGTGTCACACCCTTGCAACGCAACTGTACTGACAGGGTGAGATTGTCGATCTGTGCACCAGCATCGTTATAGTAAAACTCCCGCGTCACATTCCAACCTGCCGTCTGCAATACGCGGCACAAACAATCGCCCACTGCCGCACCGCGACCATGCCCTACATGCAGGGGCCCCGTTGGATTGGCGGAAACAAATTCCACCCCCACCTTGCGCCCCGCGCCCAAATGAGCATGACCATAACCCACCCCTGCCTGCAGCACGCCACGCACCACATTTTGTTTGGCTGCGGTGGTGATGAATACATTAATAAAACCCGCGCCCGCAATCTCCACCTTTTCCACTACCAGAGATGCAGGCAAGGCCGCAACCAAGGCTTGCGCGATATCACGTGGGGATTTGCGCAGCGGCTTTGCCAGCTGCATCGCCAGATTACAAGCGTAATCGCCATGCAACACCTGTTTGGGTCGCTCGATGAGAATATCGATCTGTGTCACTTCAGGTGCCACCACACGCACAGCTTGTGCGAATAATTCGGAAAGATGGGATTTGAAATTCAGGACAGCAAACATTACACAACACTTTCACAAGAAGCGCGAATTATAGCACTTGATGAGACACCCCACGACTGGCTGTCTGGATGCAACGACTCAGCACTTGCCCACACGCTGCAGATCAACTTATTTTTTGACCACCGCATAGCGATCCAACGTTTTCAGGCGTGCCAGATCGTGCATGACAATCGGCGCTGGATAATTTTCACCCAAAACAATGCCAGCCTTTATCCGTTCTGTTTCAGAAAGCAGCCACGGTGCATGGATACGCCTGGCATCAAGCTTTGCCAATTGTGGCAGATAGCGCCGTATAAACTTTCCCTCAGCATCAAATTTTTCCGATTGTGTGACTGGATTGAAGATTCGAAAATAAGGTTGGGCATCACACCCAGAGGAAGCGGCCCACTGCCAGCCACCATTATTCGCAGCCAAGTCAAAATCGTTCAGCTTCAACGCGAAATATTGTTCTCCACGACGCCAGTCGATGCCCAGATCCTTGGTCAAAAAACTCGCCGTCACCATACGCAAGCGGTTGTGCATATAACCCGTTTGATTCAGCTGAAGCATTGACGCATCAACCAAGGGGAACCCGGTGCGTCCCTCACACCATGATTTGAAAGCCACATCCGCCGCAGGGCCGGATTCCCATCGAATACGGTCGTATTCCGGCTTAAACGCACACTGCACGACATGCGGGTGGTGATACAGGATCATAAAGTAAAAATCACGCCACACCAGCTCCGATAGCCAGGTCATCGCACCCTCATCACCTTGGCCCGAAGCGATCGTCTGCATCGCATGACGCGCCAATGCACGAATCGATATCGTACCAAAACGCAGATGCACCGAAAGATAAGACGGCCCTTTGACTGCCGGGAAATCACGCGCAGCGCGATAGTTTTTCATGCGTGACAAAAAATCAGCCAGCAATGCCTGCGCGCCTTGCATCCCTGGCGTAATCTTCAGCTCGGACAAATTGGTTGCTTTAAACCCCATAACTGTCAACGAGGGCATCGGTGAGATTTTAGCGGGAACGATCAATGTACCCTGTCCTGACTCGGTGTCGTAAGGTGCCAAGCAGGACAGATCAAATGATCCAGATACCAACTGAAATTTTTTCAACCAGGCATTTTTATAAGGGGTAAAAACCGAAAACGGTTTGCCCGCCAGCGACAGCACTTCGTCTTTCTCAAAAATAACCTGATCCTTATAGCTATGCCAAGCACGACCATCGGCCTTGAGCTTTTTTTCTACCGTGCTATCGCGGGTGATTGCCTGCGGTTCATAGTCATGATTAACAAACACCGCATCAATGCCAAGTTCCTGCGCAAGTTCAGGTATAACGACAACCGAATCTGCATGACGCACAATCAAGGCACCGCCACGTCTTTTTAATTCATCATCGAGCGACTGCAAACTGGCGTGAATAAATTCCACCCGACGATCCGCTCGCGCATCACAAGCTAAAAGTGGATCCAGAATTTGTTTATCAAAAATAAAAACACAGAACACCAGGCGACTCTCTTTAAGCGCGTGATGCAAGGCGGCGTGGTCATCACAGCGCAAATCGCGGCGAAACCAAACAAGTGATTTGTCGTAACGTGGCATGAGCTAAGTTCAAGGTGGGCCGGTCCGCAACATAAAGGACGCCTCTAAAAATTCTCCGAAATTTCTGTAAATACTGGAAGCGACGGACTGAGATGTTAAAAATAAAGATTTTGCTTATTATACTTTTTGAACATCCTTGTAAATAATAGCTCACAATCTAACTAAAATTTTCTGGAGGATTGGCATGAAGAAAATGGGGCGCAATCGTGTGATGGTAGCTGGAGACATCGAGCAGGTAGCAAGCGCTCCGGAAAGGTAAAAAGTATACAGGGCACTCCAAGGTGACAATGTGAAGTGATGTATCACCACGCTGACACAGAAACTCCTAATATCATATACTTGAATATTACTTTGTATATTCACCGGACCTTTCTGGTTGGTAACTGACATCAAGCACCCGTACCTTTATTGTATTGCCTCCGGGTACCGGCCACTCTATCTGCTGACCTACTGCTAGTCCCAGCAACGCGCTACCGACCGGCGCCAATACGGAAATCCGACCGGGCTTCCCCTGCACATCTTCAGGATACGATAGTGTCAATTCGAATGTCTTTCCCGTCGGCTCAATAATGAACTGAATGATTGAGTTCATGGTCACAACGGTCGCGGGAATATTCTCCGGCGTAATTACTATCGCACGATCCAATTCGTACCGCAGATTATCCAATTCGGGCTGCGAATCCGCTGGCAGCGCATCTATTAAATGGGTGAGCCGCGCCAGATCCAGGCTCGAAACGGTGATATTGGGAAGATCGCTCACAATGTACTTTCCTTATCTACATCTACTTTTAATTTGATTGTGGCGGATTCAACTCTGAAGCGCAACTTTAATATAAGCAAATTTAGGTGGCGAACTGCGTTAATATCGGAGCCACTTAAATGACAAAAGTGGATTGGTGACGCTGGCTGAATGCAAGTCACGCTAAGAAACTTTTCCTCGTATGTGAAAAAAATCTCAGAGTATAAATAGCAAAAAGATAATTCGTTCATCATGTCAATGATAAAGTTTAGGATATTACATTTCAGCATTAGATTCATTAGGGATCTGGTCAGGCTTCAACAATATCATCTGGCTAAATACTCAATCTTTCCAGCGCCACTTTAAAGTGGCTTTTACTGCGGTTCACGTACGCGTAGCCTTGGGGTGTCAATCCTGACGATGGGAAGCAATCTGCTTACACGGCTTCTGTGCCGTTACTTCCATATCTCTCATGACACCAGTATCCCATTTATTGGGATCACGGAAAATCCGTGCATGTACGTAGGTATTTTATTTGCAGAAAATCTGCCCGAGAGTGCCTTAATTTAGCTGTTAACAATTATCATATGGGCGGTATGATTTCTGGTGTATTAATTCATTACATCGCTTAGTCTGTATTAATCATTCCTTTCACTCTGAACATTATTTTCCACTCATTAAACTTTTTTACTTTATCTGCTACTTAATAACGGACACTGCCGGATGCCTACGCTACTGTTGATTCTTGTTTTGCTGCCCTTTGTTGGTAGCGCGGTTGCAGCCTGTATGCCCTCCAATGCACGTAATCGGGAGGCCATACTGGCAAGTGTTGTGACCTTGTCCGGATTGCTGGTGGCGGTTCTTCTTTATTTGCAAGTAGGCAATGGCGAAGTCGTACATTACCGCGCTACATGGTTGTCAGCCTATGGAGTGGATTTTGCGTTGCGCATGGACGGTCTTGCCTGGGTGTTTGTCATGATGGTTTTGGTGATCGGTCTATTGGTGATACTGTACGCACGCTACTATATGTCGCCCAAGGACCCCGTTCCAAGGTTCTTTTCCTTTTTGCTTGCCTTCATGGGCGCCATGCTGGGGGTAGTGCTTTCAGGGAACCTCATACAGCTGGTGGTGTTCTGGGAGCTGACCAGTCTCACGTCGTTTTTACTGATTGGCTACTGGCATCATCGTATCGATGCCCGCCGCGGTGCCCGCATGGCATTCACAGTTACCGCGACGGGCGGATTGTGTTTATTATCAGGCGTCCTGATTCTCGGTCACATTGTCGGCAGTTATGACCTTGACGCGGTACTGGCAGCAGGTGATTTGGTACGCGCGCATCCGTGGTACCTGGCGGTGCTTATCTTTATCGCACTTGGGGCGCTCACCAAAAGTGCCCAATTTCCTTTTCATTTCTGGCTGCCGCATGCGATGGCCGCCCCTACCCCCGTGTCAGCCTATCTGCATTCGGCCACGATGGTTAAGGCAGGCATATTTTTGCTAATGCGCCTGTGGCCGACATTGTCCGGTAGCCAGGAATGGATGTGGATCATCGCTGGCGCGGGCATCTGTACCATGCTGCTCGGCTCTTTTACAGCGATTTTCCAGCATGACATGAAAGGTTTACTGGCGTACTCGACTATCAGCCACTTAGGCCTGATCACGTTATTACTGGGTCTGGGAACACCGCTTGCCATGGTTGCGGCGGTTTTCCACACCTTCAATCACGCCATTTTCAAGGCATCTTTGTTTATGGCCGCAGGTATCATTGACCATGAATGCGGAACCCGCGATATGCGCATACTGCGCGGGCTTTATCGGCAAATGCCATTCACCGGCACGCTGGCCATCGTAGCCAGCGCCGCAATGGCCGGCGTGCCGCTCCTCAACGGGTTCCTCTCCAAGGAAATGTTCTTTGCTGAAACTGCGCTAGTAGGCGGCACGGAAGATTGGTCGATGTCGATCGTCGCGGTGATGATGGGAATTTTCAGTGTGGCTTATTCCTTGCGTTTCATTAGTGTTTTTTTTGGAAAGCCGACTCAAACCTTGCCGAAAATGCCGCAAGAACCGCCACGCTGGATGCGATTCCCGATCGAGATACTGGTAGTGCTGTGCCTGGTGGTCGGGATCGCACCCGGCCCTAGTGTAGACCCCACCCTCAAGCTTGCGGTTGCCTCCGTGCTTGGCGAGCGTACGCCCGCCTTCAGCCTGCAAATATGGCATGGTTTTAACGTGCCGCTTCTCAAAAGCGTGATAGCGCTACTGGGCGGAATCACGTTCTATGTCTTGCTACGCAAATACTTTGCGCTTGCCACTAGAGACAAAACGCCGCTACTGAGCAGATTCAACGGTGCGCAAGCCTTCGAGACCACAATCTTACGCTTGGGCGTGGGAGCGTCCTGGCTCGTGAAATGGCTCAGCACCCAACGTCTGCAACCGCAAATGCTGCTGCTGATGGTGGCACTGGTCGGCATACCATTATTGCTTGTCCAGCCCTTACCTAAATTCGCCAAACCTGTCATTGCCGGATCCGATGCATTATTCGCGTTGATGTGGTTGATAGGCTGCGCGTGTGCTGTGGCTGCCGCCTGGCAAGCCAAATATCATCGTCTTGCCGCGCTCATGCTGGTGGGTGGTACCGGCATCGTCACCAGCCTGACCTTTCTATGGTTGTCGGCCCCTGATTTGGCATTGACACAATTGATGGTGGAGACCGTCACTACCGTGCTGATCCTTCTTGGCCTACGCTGGTTGCCCCCGCGTTTGACGCCACGTGAATTGAACATTCAGGTGCCGCATCGGGTATGGCTTCGCCGTTCGCGCGACATGCTGGTTGCCGTGGTTGGCGGCATAGGCATGGCCGCCCTCAGCTACGCGATACTGACGCGGCCAGCACCCCAAGGTATCGGCGATTTCTTCCTGTTAAGCGCGCTGTCCGAAGGCGGGGGAAGCAACGTAGTCAACGTGCTCCTGGTTGACTTTCGCGGCTTCGACACCATGGGAGAGATTACCGTGCTAGCCATTGTGGCATTGACGGTATATGCGTTGCTGCGCCGCTTCCGTCCCGCACCGGAGAGCATGGCCATTCCTGTGCAACGGGTCAATGACGTCGACCCGGTGGCACGGCAAGCACCAGCGCAGCAAGCCAATAGCGGATATCTGTTGGTCTCCGGCGTTTATCTGCGCTTCCTGCTGCCATTCATGATCATCGTCGCGGTGTACTTCTTTCTACGCGGGCATAATTTGCCGGGCGGCGGTTTCGTTGCCGGATTGATCTTTGCAGTGGCGATCATCGTGCAATACATGCTGGCGGGTACGGTTTGGGTGGAATCACGATTTGGCCTTCGAACGCATCTTTGGATTGCGTATGGACTCGTCATTGCCTGTCTGACCGGACTTGGCGCATTCTTGTTCGGCTATCCGTTTCTCACCAGTCACACAGCACGGTTGCACTTACCGCTCTTGGGAGAAATTCATGTCCCGAGCGCGTTCTTTTTTGATTTAGGGGTGTTCGTAACGGTGGTCGGCACCACCATGCTGATCCTGGTGGCGCTAGCGCACCAATCGGTACGCAGTCACCGGCTGCCACAAGGCGTGCCTCCCGCCACTCAGATCGCTTCTGCACCGGAGACCATCTGATGGAACTAGTTATGGCGCTCGCCATCGGCATATTGTTCGGATCGGGTATCTGGCTGATCCTGCGCCCACGTTCCTTCCAGGTATTGACTGGACTGCTGTTGATGTCCTACGCGGTCAACCTGTTCATCTTCACGATGGGACGTCTGTGGATTGATCGCCCACCTTTGACGCTTGGCGCGCATTTGCCCGATCCGGCAACGGTTGCCGATCCTTTGCCGCAAGCGCTGGTGTTGACTGCGATCGTGATTGGCTTTGCCACCACGGCACTCTATCTCGTAATGATGATCGGCTCGCGCGGCTTGACCGGCACCGATCATGTAGATGGCCGGGAGCCGGATCAATGAATCTGGCATGGGATCAACACCTGATCATGGTACCGGTACTGCTGCCTCTGCTGTGCGGCGCGCTGCTGATTGCCCTCAACGAACGGCGCCATCATCTCAAGTTTTTCATTAACCTGGGGTCGGTGATTTGTCTGCTCGTGGTAGCGGCTCGACTGATGTGGATGGCAGATAGCGGCCATTGGCCACAAGGCATCGGCGTTTACCTGGCGGCAAACTGGACGGCACCATTCGGTATCGCGCTGATAGCCGACCGTCTGGCAGCATTAATGCTGCTACTGACGGCCGTGTTGGCGACGGCTGCGCTGCTCTATTCCATGCAGCGCTGGAGCCGCATTGGCGTGCATTTTCATTCGCTGTTCCAGTTCCTTCTGATGGGTATCAACGGCGCCTTCCTGACGCACGATCTTTTTAACCTGTTCGTATTCTTTGAAGTCATGCTAGCCGCTTCCTACGGGCTGGTGCTGCATGGCTACAACGTGACACGTATCCGCGCTGGGATGCAGTACATCGCCATCAACCTCACAGCCTCACTATTGTTCCTGATCGGCGTTGCGCTGATCTACGCTAGCACGGGCACATTAAACATGGCTGATCTGGCTATGCGACTGCCTGCAATCAACTCGGATGGACTGGCGTTGCTGAAAATTGGCGTGACAGTGCTGGCTATTGCTTTTCTCGCCAAAAGCGCAATGTGGCCACTTGGTTTCTGGCTGCCGGCCATCTATACGGCGGCGTCACCCCCAGTGGCGGCAATGCTCGTGCTGATGACCAAAGTCGGCGTGTATGTGATTCTTCGTGTGTGGCTTTTAATTTTTTCTGGCGAAGCTGGCGCGGCCGCCGGTTTCGGCTTTGATGCCCTGCTTTGGGGGGGTATGGCTACCATCGTATTCGGCGCGGCTGGCATGCTGGCAAGCGAGGCACCGGGACGCTTGGCAGGCTTTGGCGCGATTGTTTCGTCCGGCATTCTGCTGTCGGTAATCGGCTATGGACAACCTTCGCTGGTGACCGCTGGCTTGTACTACCTGCTCGGATCAACTCTTGCACTGGGGGCTTTCATATTGCTGCTCGAATTGATCGAACGCCTTCGCTCACCGGGCGCAGCGGTTCTGGCATTGACAATGGAAGTCTTTACAATCGAGGAAGCCCCTGACGAGCCGGTGGGCGAGAGTATCCCGGGCGCGCTCGCATTCCTGGGGCTGTCGTTTGCCGGCTGCGCACTTATTATCGCAGGATTGCCGCCACTTTCCGGTTTCGTTGCGAAATTCGGCCTGTTCCATGCACTTCTCAATCCCGGCGTAGCGGGCAGCATTCCCACGCCTGCTACCTGGGCACTAATGGCTTTGATTCTGTTGTCAGGTCTGGCAGCCACCATAGCATTGCTGCGCTTCGGCGTGAGGACCTTCTGGGCGGTAGGCAAAATTTCGCCGCCTCACCTGCCATTCACCGAAGCGGCTCCAATCACCCTGCTATTGCTGCTGTGTGTCGTGCTGACAATACAGGCCGGACCGGTTCTTGCTTATCTGGAGCGTACGACAGCAGATCTGCATCACCCCCAGCACTACATAGACAAGGTACTGTCGGAACCCGTCATCCCAGGTCCACTGGGTAAAAAGGAAGCGCAATGAAGCGCTGGCTGCCATCGTCACTGCTGTCGGGAATGCTGTTTGTGCTCTGGCTGCTGCTCAACCAGAGCCTGGATCCAGCCCATCTGCTGCTGGGCACAGTGCTTGCCGTCGTCGCCCCGTTACTGGCACGAACCCTGATGCAGCCAATCGGCTATCCACGATTGGCAAAACCCATCATACTGATTCGCTTGCTGGGAATGGCGCTGGTGGAAATTGTGCATTCCGCGATTACCGTGAGCCGCTTGATTCTGTTTCCCAAGCCGGATGGGATGAACTCTCAATTCATTAAAATTCCACTCGACTTGCGTAACCCATATGGGTTGGCATTACTGTCATGCCTGATCAATTCGACCCCGGGGACAGTTTGGGTAGAAATTTTGCCAAACCGGCACGAATTGGTGCTGCACGTGTTCGACCTGCACAGTGAACAGTGGTGGGTTGATACCATCAAGACCCGTTATGAAAAGCCCATTATCGACATTTTTCACGAGGAAGTTCATAAGGAAAATCCACCATGATTAGCCTGCTGGTACTGGCAATAAACTACGCGCTAATTTGTGTCGTGATTGCCATGTTGTTTTGTACCGTTCGGCTGTTAATCGGACCGGCGGCACATGATCGTGTGCTTGCGTTGGATACGCTATGGATGTGCGGTATGCTGCTGGCACTGATTCTCGGCATGCGGTTCGGCAGTCAAATATATTTCGAAACGGCGCTGCTCATTGCGCTGCTCGGTTTTGTGTCAACTATTGCCTTGGCAAAATTTCTGATGCGTGGAGAGATCATCGAATGAACGAAATGGAAACCATCCCACTATGGGCCGCGGCCTTGCTTGTGTCGTTATTGATACTAGGAGGAAGCATCATCCTGATTGGCGCTCTTGGATTAATGCGCCTGCCCGATTTCTATCAGCGCATCCATGGCCCGGCAATTACCGTCACACTTGGTGCCGGATGTGTGTTAATTGCGTCCATGCTTTATTTCACAGTGCTGCAATCGCGATTGGTACTTCATGAATTGCTGATCACCGTCTTTGTCTTGATGACTGCTCCGATCGTGTCAATGCTCATCATACGGGCAGCGGTGTATCGTGACCTACGTGCCCGCAAACGCGACAGCGGGGTTGAATCTGGTGGCATCTACCGTTTTCCCGAGCAGGAATAAAAGCGATTAATAGCTTCAGAGGCATGTAGCTATTGCAGGAATTGAAATGCTCTGAGAAGCCTTCCGCTGAATGCTAATGCTCTTAAGCAGCAAGCGGAGGTATAACCATAATGTCGCATTTTGTCCAGTGGATCGTGTCACGAGTAACGCTGCCTACAATCAATTCTTCAATACGTGAGCGCCCATGTTTTCCTATAACGATTAAATCTGTTTGCATTTTTTCAGCGTAGTCACGCACGATCGCACTGGGATGACCAAGAACAACGTCGCGCATTATGCGCAGCCGCGGAGTATCGAGATCATCAATGAACTTGTTCAACGCCAGAAAGGCTTCTTGGCGAGTCTTTATGCGGTAGCGATCAATGGCGTCTTGAGACACACCTGCGTAAGACAATTTACTTGCGAACATAATGTCATAGACATGAAGAAACGTGATTTCCGCTTGTGGTTCTATCTGGAGCGCCAACTGTGCTGCCTGCCTCGAATCATCCGAAAAATCTACAGGAACAAGGATATTTCGATATGGAAAAGCCGGTTCGTTTTTCACGACCAATAAAGGTCGCCTACAGCGTCGGATCAACTTATCGGCCGTATTTCCGAGAAAGATATCGGTGAAGAAATTACTGCCGTGCGCACCAATCACAATCAAGTCTGCAAAAATTTCCTCACGTCGAGCCGATATCTCAATAGCAGGCTGGCCGAATCGCACTGTGCAAGTAAATTTGACGCCGCATTCATCGGATAACTCGCTGGCCCTGACCTGCAGTTCGCGAAGAACCGCATGGGTAACCTCTGTATTAGCTACTTCAGGTGACTTATTCATGAGTCGCGCAAGCCCCTCGAGTTGCACGAGCTCTTTCACTGTCATTAATTCCGCTGTGTTGCATTTGTGTCCCATACACAGCATAGCAGCGCGCTTTTCCGCTCTCTCTGCCCGCTCCGAAAAGTCAGTAGCAACGAGAAGATTTTGTATGTCTGACATATTGACACTCCTTGAAATGAAGCTACTTATATGATTAAAGAATCACGCTGATACCCTCTCAACATCACAGGGTTTCCGAAAGCTGTTGAGACAGCAATCCGTTGCACTTGATCCCGATCAAACCCCACCGTGAAACTGCCTTCTTCTACCTCCGACTGGAACAGGCACATGGACTAAAGCCGATCCATTATGCACTTCAACGCGGGAACGATTGATGGGCTTCTTCAGCTTTGGCCCATACCTCCAGGGCTTGACAGCCTCACCAGCGCCCCTCTACTTCAATACATCGCCTAACATCGGCATCAACACATTCCAGTAATCGAAAACGTGATGCAACATCGGACTGCACAACCCGCCAAACAATCTACCCGCGACCTCCTAATGCTGTCTGATCCTGAGGTCTCCCCTCAAAGTTGCAGCGCATGATGCTCATAACGCAGTCTCGCAAGGGCATCTCTAAACTCCTGTGGCTGGAATGCCGCCATCCCGTGTTGCACAAGCTGCAAGGCAAGAGAGATCACAGAGAGAACCGGGCGCGAGCGACGCGTGTTGCTCTGGAATTGGAACTCCATCTGTCGAGCCTTACCCACTTCACCAATCAGGCGCAGGA
>QFXG01000031.1 GCA_003402285.1 Candidatus Nitrotoga sp. SPKER
TGTCTCCAGAATAGGTCCGGGCGATGTTCTCCAATACACCAGCAGCCAACGCGTAAGCTTCGGTCCAGGGCAGTTTGATGAAGGGTTCTTTGCCGCGTTGCAGGTATTTTTGATCCGGGAAGCCGTTTGCACCCGTCCGCGGATAGCCCGCTTCTGCCCAGGCCTTGAAGCCGGTTCTAACCATCGCGCCTTTAGGCCGTCTGTCAGAGTAGGCCTTTCTGTTCATGACCATGCCCTTGTTACAGATCCGCGGCTCCCAACGGTGGCTGGAGCGGTTTCCGTCCATGTCTTCCGCATCTCCATAGCCGTAAGACGGCGAGATGCGGATAACAACGTCATTCTTTACGTGAGCCTTAAGCAGGCAGTTGTGCGTGTCATTCGGCGCACAGAGAAATATAAATTCGCTGTCAACATGGAACATGTCCCGGTATACCTTCTCCCAGTCCCTATTCGGGTAAGACTTCAGAGGGTTGTCAACGACATACGGCTTCAGAAATGGTGATGCTGCAAAGGCATTATTGGCCATTACAGCGAGTCCGGCGGTGGCAGACAGCTTTAGAAAGCTGCGCCTGCCTATGTTGTTCTTGATTTCCATCATTTAGTCACCCCTATGTTAATTTAAATTAAATTATTTCTTAACTTTTTGTTGATCAATGGGTTGCATTCATCAACATCGATTAATGCCTATTCTCAATGCAGTAAGTTGGCTGATTTAGTTCTGCCGATTTTGCTGAGCCGCATAGTCAAGATAGTTCTTTAGATTAAGATTCCAAATTGAAAAAAATATCGCGTAAATTATAAAATTGCTATCTCTTCAAATTTCAATAAATACGTTATAGATAAATCCCAACGCCGAAACAGTATGAGCGTGCTATTTGGGTTTGTATGTATAGCTCCTGACATATAAAAAAATAAATATTGTGCTCATTTCATAACTCATACCTAGCTTATCTTCATTGCCTTTTTAGCAAATATTCACCTATAAATTTCTAACCAATAAACCATCATCTTTAGAAGAAGAAAGACGTATCGTGAGCAAAAATATGAGTGTTTTCACGCTACAATTTGAAATTGCTTATCACTACACTTTCTCTTTAAAATGTCGATCGAAATTTGCAATTGCTTTTACCCGACACGTAGCTGCATTTATGTTGACTCATTAACCTTGTATAAGCAGGCTACAAAAATAGCGCGCTGTTATCTTTCAAATCAGGCACAATGTTTCTATAACTGAATAAATACTAAAGAAAGAAATACCGAAGAGAATACAAATATGAAAGTGTGAGAACTTCTAGAAATTTAGGATAGGTACTTTATGTACTTCAGTACACCAAAGAACGGAAGAAATGTTCGAGCAAGATGTTGGAGCAGCATTATTGGAGCCTAAGCTGGACGACTATTCAATAATGAAACTAAAATTAAGACACGTCGTTTAATTAATGAATATTTTGTTTCACAATACTAGTCAGTTTTATTCCCCATAAGGAAATTCAACATGCACAGGTTTTTAGGAGGTAATTATTAGCTCCCCTCACCAGCTCGCACCAGGTGTTTGCGGAAATACGCCTGACCCTGACCAATCTGACCTTCCCGTAGTAACAAAGAGAGTGAGTCCACCCAAAGGTTGGACCATTGAAAATCACACTCATGAACGGGGGCAATTGCTTTGTATCATCTCCGGCAACATGCGCGTTATAACCGACGAAGGATCTTGGATTACGCCACCGGGCCAAGCATGCTGGGTTCCCAGTGAAGCAAATCATTTGGTAACCTTCTCACAGTCCTCAGAGTTTCGAACAATTTCTATTCGTGCTGACCTGCTTACTGACCTTCCCAAAAAATGTTGTGTCATAAAACTTTCTCCATTGCTTAGAGAGCTAATACTTACTGCAATCAAAATTGGTTGGGACTATCGACTTGAAAGCTATGAGGCAAGACTAATGCAATTGCTCATTGAAAAAATCTCCTTGGAAGAGGAAACCCCATTTTTTATACCCGAAGGCCGCGATTCAAGACTTAAAAAAGTAACATCCGCCATGCATGAAAATGTACGAATAGACTACACTTTAAATCATTGGAGCAATGTCGCAGGTGCCAGTCCGAGAACTCTGGCGAGACTGTTTGAGCTCGAAATGGGAATGTCATTCTCAACTTGGCGACAGCAGCTATGCCTGCTACGCGGGATAGAAATGCTACTTAAAGGTCAAAGCATAACTAATACAGCTTTTATGCTGGGGTATAGTAGTGCTGGCAATTTTACATCTATGTTTACTCAAGCGATGAGCAAATCACCTACTGCTTACCTTAAAGATTGGAGTACTGAGCAAGTAAAAGAACCTTTCAATAAACCTTTTGAATTTCCTCATAAAAAATATAAATAACACTTGCGTGGCTCAAAAAATGATTTAGATATGTTTTTTCATTAGTTTTACGCGCGTGCCGACGTCCGAAAGTTATTTTTCATTTAGCTTACCAGATCCATCTTCTTATTTTGTACGCGATCCAACGGCTGGGGATAATAGGCCGATTCACATCGCGAATGAATAAGACGGTTACTGCATTCGCAAGCGGTCTGTTCGAGCCGAGCTCGATCCAAAATTCTTAAATGACCACGACTATATTGAATCAATCCACGCTCTTGAAACTCATTCGCTACAACACTCACACTTGGCCTACATACACCAAGCATGCCGGCAAGAAATTCCTGCGTTAGATAAAACGCATTTCCGTCCACTCGATCATGCGTAACCAGTAATCTACGGGCAAATCTCTGCTCAAGTGTATGTAGCCGATTACAAACAATAGACTGTGCCATCTGATTCATATAAGCATGTGCATAACGTTCAGTAATAAGCCTCAGAGACGTATTACCTGTAATCGCCGCTTTAAAATCACTCACTCGCATGCGCAAGCTGCTACCTTCAACCTGGCAAATTACAGTTTCAACTGAATGCGTACTATTTATGAGAATTTCCATCCCGGTAAAACCTTCATTGCCCACCGCACTTATTTCAATCGCAGAACCATCTGCCATGTAGGAAAGAACCGAAAGTACAGCAGTACATGGAAAGTAAATATATCCAATCCGTGTATTTTTTTGGGCAAGTACATCCCTCAAAGACAAATGTACAAGCTCCAGACGTGGCAATAAATTTCGGTAGTCGTCTTCCGACAACATCGAAAGTAAAAAATTATTACACATACGTACTGACTGGATATTGTTTAGTGTGGCCATATTGTTTCCCCAAGAAGATAACCGTAGTTGCACAATCACAGAACTTCATATTTCTAATTAGCAATTTTATTTAGCACCTAATGAAGTGTTCTGATACTTCATTCACTCCTACAATGCGTAGATAAATGCTCGGGTTGTAATTTCTCTATACATATTCATTCGTTTGCCCACGAACTCAAAGATGATGTAGTGGGAGAAAAGGATTTCTGAGGAGAATCCTCTAGATCAAAAATACACATATTCATCTCTCCTACTAAAATTCTGCGGATACCCCGATTAATGAGCGGCCTGAGATCACTTGGTATATCTTCCTTAAGCGCTTTGTCATAAGCTTTTAAGGTGTAGCTACTACTATTAATATCTGAATAGACACCATACCGACTCATAGCAGCTTCCAATTCACGAATGGTTGCTTCGCAGTCGTGCATACGTGTCTGAAAAAAAAATTTTAGCTCTTCACTCTCAATGGTCTCTGCACAGATCTTAAAATCTTCAGCATCATTGCGTGAAATTTCAATTAGATCATTTAGTACTGTTACAATTTTTTTGATTTCCATTTCTTATTCTTACTCCTGCTAGTTCAAGCTTTGCCAGATCGTATGTATTAATTAAGACTCTTTCTTAAGACGTAACAAATTTAAAAAATAATTAAAGAGAGTTCTTAACTAATCCAACGATCTTTAACACGCCCTTCTTGTAGTTAGCTTGCCTTCGCCTACCTTATAAGAAAAATATGTACAAACAATATGTAACAAGCTCACTCCTTCACCTATCTTGTGAAGCAAAGAGTGAGAATATAGTTTGCTAGAAAATGTAAATTAAAACTTCGGCAAAACTGACGTTAATGTAGGTTTACATGCCACATTGATGTGAATTTATGACATAGCGCATAAATCAAGGGAAATAAATATGACTTGCATCGCTGCAAGCCATTGTTTATTGGTGGGTGGTCAGGGACTTGAACCACGGACCAAAGGATTATGAGTACCCGAAAATACCTATTTATCAGTGTTGATCAATATTCCGTTATTTGTCAATTTCATTAAAAATCATATAAATACTATTCACGACGTTGCTATTAATGTTGATGGATATGCGTCCGCATTGATATAATTTTCCTACACAGCCCCTACATGAAAAGGTAGACGGTATGAAATGGGAAAACTTCACGGCTGAACGAGTGGCAAACTTCAAATGCCAGCCTGATAAGAAGCAATCCATTTATTGGGATGGAAAAGAACCGGGGCTAGGGCTTCGCGTAACCTATACCGGCACCAAGGCTTTCATATTTGAAACTGCCCTCAATGGTAAAACCATCCGCATGACGATTGGTGACAGCCGCACCTGGGGTATTGGTAACGCGCAAAGGGAAGCCAAACGCCTCAAAGCAATGACCGACCAAGGTATAGACCCCCGACAAGTGATAGCGGACGGGATTGCTGCCAAGAAAAAAGAAGCCGCTGCCTTAAGTGCAAAAGAAGTTCGCGAAACCATCACTTTGGGCATGATGTGGCCAGAATATATTTCTGCTAAGCAGTCAAAATGGGGTGCGTTGCACCTTCATGATCATATAAAGGCCATGCAAACAGGTGGAGAGAAAAGAACCCGAAGCCACAAGTTAACTGAGCCTGGCGCGCTTGCTTCACTGGCAACACTTCGCTTAGTAGACTTAACGCCCGAACTCATGGCGGAATGGGGAAAGGTTGAAGGGGCAAAACGACCGGCGCGCGCACGCAATGCCCGGACCTTGTTGAGCACGTTCCTGAACTGGTGTGCTGCGCATCCTACCTACAAAGATATCGTTACCAGCAATTCTGCTCAGAGTCCCAAAGCCAGAGAGCACCTCGGAAAACCCAAGCCAAAAAATGACGCGCTGCAACGTGAACAATTGCCCGCATGGTTTGCCGCAGTAAAGCATATTGGAAACTTTGTTATTTCAAGCTACTTGCAAGCCCTGTTATTGACCGGTGCAAGACCTAATGAATTGATAACCACGCGCTGGATCGATGTCGATTTCCAGTGGAACAGCTTGACTATTAAAGACAAGGTGGAAGGAATGCGAGTTATTCCCTTAACGCCTTATGTGGCGCACATATTGTCCACCCTGCCCCGCCGTAATGAGTGGGTTTTCTCAAGCCTAACTGCGGCAAGCGGGCATTTAGTAGAGCCTCGTATTGCTCATGATAAGGCCTGTGCGATTGCTGGTTTAGATGTGACACTGCATGGGTTGCGTCGAAGCTTTGCCAGCTTGTGCGAATGGATAGAAATGCCTGTTGGTATTGCTGCGCAGATTCAGGGACACAAGCCGCAAGGGGTGCGAGAAAAACACTACATCCGCCGACCGCTCGACCTTTTGAGAATGTGGCACGTCAAAATTGAAGCGTGGATACTTGAGCAGGCGGGTATTGAATTTATGGCGGGGCAAACTGGGTTGCGGGTGGTGAAATCTTAAAGAAAAAACCCGCCGAAGCGGGTTAAAGTGTATACCAGCAGTTTAATCAACTGCCAGATGGTGTACTGGATTTCCCAGCAGCGCCGGTAGGATCCATAGCATCATCGCGGTTTTCAATTTTCAGCCTTTCTTGATTCAAAACTTTTCCAGATGCTCCCTTATCTTTCCCTGGATTTCCTGTCTGACTATAATTACCTGGGTTATTCGAGGTTCCGCTTTTAGTGCTTTCACTATGTGTGCGACCACTTGCACCAGTGTTAACATTTTGGTGATCCTTATCATCCCTCATATCAGAGGAGCGTTCCATGCTCTTAGGGTCTTTTCCATCATCATTCATTTTATTTCTTACAGTTCCGCTACTGTCATATTGGTGAGTTTTATAATATGCGTTGGCATCTGTATTTAATTTTGAATCAGCGTGGGCTAATGTTGTACCAAAAACAAAGCAAGAAACAATCACTACACTCTTTAATTTATTTTTCATTTTTGTAACTCCATTTAAAAGTTTTAAGGAAAATTTCTTAAATCGACATCACTGAGGTATGCAGCTATCAAGAGTTGTATCCGAATAGTTATTGGGAAACTCTGAATACAATTTAGCAAAGAATATTAAAGTTGGTCTGTGCGTTAGGGCACTTGTTATCTTGATTAATAAACGTTCTTCACCGCACAGACCAACTGCTACAAATTATTTATTGTGTAATTGTTCTCTGCTACTTGCTCTAGTGTGTAAATAGACCAAGTCCCTATAAGCGCTCTAGGCCTCCTCTTGGGCACGCATTTAGTGGAGAACCTTGGTGTTCTCCACTTATGCTCTCTTTCTACCCCGACTGAGAGCGTTTTTTTATCTCGTAATTTTCATAAAATCGCTTGACAACTCCAACCTTTAAAGTTTAGTCTCCTTCTGTCGCTGGAATCAGCGATACGGGTGTGAGATCCCGGAATCAATGCGGAAATAGCCGCATCACGCGGCATTTTTTTCGTCTGTAGTATGGCCATACCCTTTTTGGGCGGGCCGTGCAGGGAGCCGAAAGGCTCACTGGCTCATTGATCCAGCATCTCACCCCTGTACGGTACCCGCCCTCCCTGCAACATTGGGGGGAGCGGAAATTTAAACCCGCTACTAAGGAGTAATCATGAGCACATCCACATCCCCAGAATCATCCGCACCAAAATGCCCCCGCCTCGTTCAACTTGAAGATTACAAAAAACTACATTTTTCTGCCTCCGATCAAATTTATGATGTCCATTCTCAAGCAGTTGCGGCATTAGCGTTACTCAATCAATGTGAAATTCCTATAAACGTAAGTGATGTAAGTTTACTCATACGTGTGTTAACTCAACTCGAAAAATGGCCAGAATTGTGGCCGAAGACGTTGATATCGAATTTTTCCGGATTGAGAGAGCAAATCATGGATAAGGCCGCCGAAATTCCAGCCCACTTTGCATACCAACCGCAAAAAAACGAATTATGGTTAAGAATGGCGGGCCGTCTGAATATATCAACCTGTCACACTCTGGAATTCCTGGGGCTTTCAGCGACCCGCGAGTATTTCTTTTGCGTAAGGATGACCCGCGCGCTTACTGCTTTGTGGACACGGGGGGTCACGCATTCCAAGCATTCGATGGCCCTACTTTTGTCGTGATTAGTGATAATGCAAGCGACGCGTCGCTGGCAATGACACAGGAACGTTTTGGAATTCCGCTGGCCGATCTTCGAAAATTCAGGGACACGCAATTAATTTAAGCCAGCAATTTTCAGACCGCCAGTTTGAAGCTGCCGAGATGCTGGCGGTTTTTAAAAAAATAAAGGGATGAAATATGGATTTCAGGACTTACAAACAATTTAGGGCTTATTGCTGGCAAGACCTGCAAGTTTATATCGACACTCCCAATGCAAACGCAGCAAGGAATTTAAATGTAGTACTTGCGGGAGGTTCGCTTGGTGCCATTAAACACGAACTTGAGATGGCGCTATCACTACACCAAAGCTGCGACGACCTTTCTCCAAGAGAGAGGGCCGCCGCTGAACTGCTTGCCACGATATCAAATCATCGAGCTATCACGTGGCAAAGAGAGGAAACACCCCCGTCAGGCAATACCCCTGCCCCGCCTCTTGATGAAAGTCAGGCGGAAGAGCTAGTAAATATTACTAAAAAAGCAGTTGAGCGGTATGCGGCTTTTTTGCCGGATTCAGAGCGGAAAGTATTACTGGATGATTGTGAATTATTGTTAAGTTCGACGCTTGTCGGAAGTTCCGCCTCTCAGGAAGGGGGATCACCATCCATAGAATCAAGCTTGGATAGCTTAAAGCGGAAAGCACAAGAAATAGCCCAGAAATTGGGGGAGGAACAAATAGCCAATACCGGAGCTTGGCAGGTTAATTCAAGCAGTATCTGTGAGTCGGTAGCAGATGAGCTTGCCAAAGATAGTAGCACCCATGGGAGGCAGGGTCCGCAAAGCGCAGGAAACGTGAGAACAAAATTATTAGCGGGGTGGATTTTCATTCCGCCAAAAGGAGAAAAAACGGAGGAATAAGGTGTTTTTTCAGAACATTCAAGATTACTCGTGAATATTCAAAATTTAGGCACAGAAAACTCAATGTTTACGGGACTTGGCAAGGTTTAAGATTTTTATTTCGTGCATGGACTATTGGATTCTATCTGCGTAATCTGACAATTGAAATCTACGCCGATACAACCTCTTACAAAGGGCGGAATAGACGGGTGTTGATAGCTGATAATCGGCTGGCTACTGATACTCGCAAAGCCGTCTTAAGTAGAAAAAAATGGAATATTGATATGACCTTTAATAATTTACTTTTCCCCGTGCTTGATCAAGTTACCCGTACAACCGTTTCTACAGAAGAAGCGGCTTTTTATCTGAATCGTAAGCCCCAGACTTTGCGGGTTTGGGCAAGCGCCCAGCCTGAAGGTGCAATTAGGCCAGTGCGGGTAATGGGGCGTTTAGCCTGGCCAGTTTCAGAAATAAAACGTCTTTTGAATGGAGGTCAATGATATGAAATTCACACCAAAGCGAAAAATTGACCCACAAGCTGTTCAAAAATCATTACGAGAACTTAAGATGCTCTTCGGAGACCGACCGGCAAAAGAAAACGCTCCGTTGGCGCGGAGCGTTGGTAGTGCAGTAAGGCTAAATCTCAAGGAGCGACAATGAGAGCGAACACTTTACCACACCATAAACCCAACTCCAACTGTGAGCCGGATTTGAGCGGCCTCATGACTGATTGTCAGTTGCAAGATGTCGGTCGCGTTAAAGTTTCGTTATTCAAAATAAAGGACGCACTTGACGCCGTTAATACCCTGATTATCGGTAGCGGACTATCTATTCGTCTCATTCCTGGCTCTTTCGTCGATTTAATGTGTAACGATATTTCAGTGCTTGCTTTTGCGCACGAGCAAGCAGAAAAACGCATCCGCGCCGCAGCCCTTGCTACGGTAGAAAGTGAGGCAGCATGAGCATTGAAACAGCTAGAGAAACGCTAGATGATTTCATCAATGGCGAATCTCAGGAATCACCACAACCTCAGACAAAGAGTGCCCCCCCCTGGTCTAACTGACGAGGGAAAAATAAAGTGGTTGTCATCGCTTAAGCCAGTTGAATACGATCAAGCACGTGAAGAAGTCGCCAAAGAACTCGGTATTCGTACATCAACTCTTGACGCTTGCGTTAAGGGCATACGTGCATCCCTAATCGAAAATAAGGATTCACCCTTTGAAATCGTTGAGGCGTGGCACGAGCCTGTAGACCTGGGATGGTTGCTTGATGAAATAAGTGAATCGATAAGGCGACACATTATTTGTGAACGGCAGACTGCACACGCGGTGGCACTGTGGGTTGCGATGACACATTTTGATGACGTATTCGATATTGCCCCCCTCGCGATTATTTCAGCACCAGAAATGCGTTGCGGCAAATCGGAATTGAAAAGACTCATTGGAAAAATGGTATTGAGACCATTAGATGCGGACGGAATGAGTGCGTCTGTTTTATTCCGGGGGTTCGATCTCTGGAACCCAACATTGCTAGTTGATGAGTACGATGCTTTTGTAAAAGATGACGAAGACTTGAGGAGGATTATTAACGCAGGTCATCAACGTGGAGGCTGTGTTTGGCGCTGTGTTGGCGATGATCACACCCCAAAACGGTTTAATGTGTTCGGTCCTAAAGTCTTGGCAGGTATCGGGGGACTCGCTCCAACAATTATGGATAGAGGAATCATCTTACAGTTACGCCGAAAATTATCGACTGAGACTGTAGTGCGTCAGCGCGATGTGCCTAAAGTTTTTTTCAAGAATATTCAATCGAAGCTAGCTCGTGTCGCACTCGATTACGCCAAACCTGTATCAGCTGCCCGGCCAGCTTTACCAGACAGCTTGAGCGATCGTGCTCAAGATAATTGGGAGCCACTATTTCAAATAGCTCATGTCGCAGGTGATGAATGGTTGAAACGAGCGCGCGAGGCTTCGTTGAAACTGTCTGGTCAGGATGAAGACATTAAAACTATAGACGTTGAACTACTGGCAGACATTCAAGAAGCTTTCGAGAATACGCGAGTTAACAAGATCAGCTTTACTGACCTTATAAAGGCAATCTGTGATGATGAAGAGGCAGGGTGGGCGACATACAACCGCGGCAAGCCGATTACACCACGGCAAGTTTCCAAACGGCTAAAGGAGTATGGGATCAGTTCAAAGCCAATACGGTTTGGTTATGACGGTGTGCAAAAAGGTTTTGATATTGACCAATTCGGTGATGCTTTCGCACGCTACCTAAAAAACCTCGATTTTCCGGTTACACAGTTACAACCAAACAAGGACGGGGCTTGTAACCATGTAACCGGAAAAACGCCGATTTTAGGGATGGATGAAGTAACGGAAGGAGTGCTATGACACCCGCTGAAATTATCCAGTCCTGTGATTTTGATGGCGTCAAATTAGCGCTTACCCCTGAGGGTAAATTGCATTATTCAGGCAATGCAGAAATGATTGCTCAATGGCTCCCAACGCTTCGGGAAAACAGGCGCGCCATCTTGGCAGAACTTCATAGAGAGAGCCGCCGATGCAAGGTGCGGGCAATGCTGCAAGAAGCTCCTGACACTCGCTATGCCTTGCATGTTGATGACAATACTTCAGACCCAGTTGTTTGCGCGGTGGCTATTCGTGACGCTGCAACCTTCGAGCTTGCTATACCTCATCATTCCTACAACCCATTTGTTTTAATTGAATTGTTGGAAAAGCAGTTATCGGGTGAGACCCAACCTACACCCGACACCAACAAACGCAACACAGTGCATCCTGGAGGACTTATTAAATGACAACACCAAAATTTCACGCCTGTGAACAGCCTGATTGCAATACCCTGACCTCGGGACGGTTCTGCAAGGCGCACACGGTACCGGAGCAACCAGAAGAGACCCAGACCTTAGGAAGTGCGATACGAGCAAATAAAACTGCCCAAATGCGCAAGCGATTAGCTGAACTTCGCGGCATCGAGCGGTCGAATAAATATGAACAGCCAGTTTTTTCTAACCAATACGAGGAAAATTTACATGCGTGAGTTTATAAAAGTTAATTTAGCAAACTCTGCACCAGATGATGGAATTTGCCCTGCGTGCGCTACACATGGAATATTTCACAAGCCTACTCAAACTCGCTTTGTATATTGCAAGCACAATCTAACGGGCGCTTCACAATCATCTAACAGGCCGTGGAAAGTCTTTTCAAAGATTGAAGCTACCACTTTTCGTGCTGCTGTTCTGCGTGGGGTTTTGGCTGGTGAACTGCGCATCGAGATAGTACCCGATATTAAGAGCTTGATCATTGATGAGACGAATCATTCCGTTAAGCACTAGCATATATTCACATAAGTTATAAAAATACACAGTTTATAACTAAAAGTTATATCAATTTAAAAAGAGGTGTATACTCCGTTTATCGCTGGTTTGATGAACCAGCAAAAGACGAGCGCCAAAGCAGCCCGCATCTCTTAACCCGAAGGTTAAGCATCAGCAAAACGAACCCATTTAACCGGGAACTGTTGCTGTGCGCCTTTGGGATTTTCTTTTCCTATCGCCAGTTCCAGTTCCTATAGAACAAAGGAACAGCGATATGCCAGTAACAACCGCATCAATCAAACAAGAACGACTCAAGATCATCAACCGCTGTGAAGCAATGCTCGATCGCCTGGACGCCGAAGATCGTCCAATGACGGCCTCCGAGGAAGACCTATACGAAGCAGATATGGCAGAAATAAAAGCTCTCAACGCCAAGCTTGATGAAGGTCAGCGCCCAACCGTACGAGTCCAGCCATCAGCTCACATTTCAAACAGGCCAGTATTCCCTGATGAAAATATGCCCCGGATCGTCCTTGCACATTCTGGCAAATTAAAGGCCTTCAGAAATTCCGCGCGCGGTGTTGCAGCAGCTCACGAAACTGGCCGGTTCTTCGCTGCAACGTTTTTGAGACATCAGCCGTCAATGAATTGGTGTGATAACCATGGCGTTCGGTATGACGTTATGGCCGCACTGTCTGGCGGAGTTAATACAAGTGGCGGCGCGCTTGTTCCCGATGTGTTGTCCAAGACTATCATTGAGCTGATGGACACATACGGATCATTCAGGGCGAACGCTGGAGGCTTGCTGATGAGCAGCGATTCTGAAACTGTGCCAAGGCGCACCGGTGGACTGGTTGCCTCTTATGTTGGTGAGGGGGTGGCCGGGGATGAATCAGACGCAAGCTGGGATAATGTAACATTTGTGGCCAAGAAGCTGATTGTTCTGACTCGCATGAGCAGCGAGGTGTCTGAAGATGCCATCATCAATTTGGGCGATAAAATGGCTCAAGAAATCGCCTATGCCTTCGCCCTCAAGGAAGATACTGTCGGATACACGGGTGACGGAACGGCCGCAAGTGGTGGCCATACAGGCGTGCTGGTCAAGGCTTTACAACCCGCTTATTCAAAAGCCAAGGTAGCCGCTGCATCCGGTCATGACAAGCTTGACGAGATTGACGCCGATGACCTGCTGCGGCTGATGGCTGCCATCCCTGATTATGCGAAAGCTGGGGCGGCATGGTATTGCAGCCCAACGGCTCTTGCTCTGGTGTTCAATGCAATCCTGATTGCTGGCGGTGGCAACAGTATACAGAACCTCGCGAACGCTGTAGAGCCAACCTTCTTGGGTTATCCAATTGTGGTAACCCCAGTAATGGCTGACGATGCTTCAGCTACCTACAACGGTGCTGTGATGATCGGCTTCGGTAATCTTGCACAAGCAGCAACTATTGGAACAAGACGGGAAGTGCGCGTGCAGATGACTGATCAGAGGTACTGGTCAGAAGATCAAATAGGTATCAAGGGCACTATGCGGCACAGTATCGTCGTTCATGATCTCGGCTCAACGACTGTTAAAAGTCCGTTCGCCGTTTTAGTCGGGACTACTTAAAAATACAGAACCTCAAATTGAGGTTCTCGAGTTAACTGATGCCCCAGTTAGAGGTGGGTCAAAACACTAACAGCTTGCGGATTTTCATAGTCTGATCGTGGCAAGCACTGACCCAGTAGAGATACTGGGTTTTTTATTGTCCTTAATAATAAAGAAAGGTTGTCATGCCGAATCTCAAAACAGCTCGCATCCGAGGTCGACATCTTCAAAGGATTAGAGCCGAACACTTCCGATTGCATCCTCTATGCGTGCTGTGCCAATCAAAGGTGCCGCCACGTGTCACAGTAGCGGTAGAACTAGATCATATCGTTTCACTAGATCATGGTGGCACGAACGATCCGGCTAACTATCAAGGGCTATGCACCGATTGTCACTCTGATAAATCAATCAAAGAGCGCGGGTACAAATGCAAGCGAAAGGTCACGATTGGTGCGGATGGATGGCCGGTGGCAAGATGAGGCAGGGAGGGGGGTCTGATCTCTAGAGGGGTTTGGCTGGAAACCATTGTCCCCCTTTCTGTGCACACCCGCGAATTGAAAAACTTTTTTTGGAGAGCAAATCAGGGTGAAATAGGGAGGGGGCATTCAATCTCTGCAACTTCATCCGCTCTAGACCGCATGTCTACCCACGCGCAGATTTTTTTCTCCATTTCAAAAAGGTTTTCAGCAAATGGCAGGCATTATAAAAAGCCAGAACCACGTCATACCAAGCCTTGCAGCCTAATATCAGGCATTTTTAAAAGCAAAAAGAAACAAAATAAATCAGCAAATGGAAATTATCTAAATCGGCCACGAGCAGATAATAGCGAGGCTTACAGCCTATTTGATGAAAAAAGAATCAGCAAATGCTTTTCAAATGGAATTCAAATGCCGAGAACTTCAGTTTGGGCATTCATCAATAGCTAACGGAAAATCCTACACTGCCCCTACATGCGGATATAACTCCAAGAAATAAAAAAGGCCTACATCGCTGTAAGCCTTATTCTATATGGTGGGTCGTCAGGGACTTGAACCCCGGACCAAAGGATTATGAGTCCTCTGCTCTAACCAACTGAGCTAACGACCCAATACTGTTCAGAATACTCTTTGAAAGTACTCATTATAATTAACTCTCGCCGTCAAGAAAGCTTTTTAACTTATCTGAGCGAGACGGATGGCGAAGCTTGCGCAATGCCTTGGCTTCGATCTGACGGATACGTTCGCGTGTCACATCAAATTGTTTACCTACCTCTTCCAAGGTGTGATCAGTATTCATTTCTATGCCAAAACGCATGCGTAACACCTTGGCTTCACGTGGTGTAAGCGAATCAAGAATGTCTTTGGTGACATTGCGCAGGCTGTCGTATACCGCTGCTTCAATCGGTGCCAACGTATTCGAATCTTCAATAAAATCGCCCAGATGCGAATCGTCATCATCGCCTACGGGCGTTTCCATGGAAATCGGCTCCTTGGCAATCTTCAATATCTTGCGAATCTTGTCTTCGGGCATTTCCATCTTTAGCGCCATCGTTGCCGCATCCGCTTCCAGGCCGGTTTCTTGCAAGATTTGTCGCGAAATGCGATTCATCTTATTGATGGTTTCAATCATGTGCACAGGGATACGTATGGTGCGGGCCTGATCTGCAATGGAACGGGTGATGGCTTGGCGTATCCACCACGTGGCGTATGTCGAAAATTTGTAACCACGGCGATATTCAAATTTATCTACCGCTTTCATCAGCCCGATGTTGCCTTCCTGAATCAGATCGAGAAACTGCAAACCCCGATTGGTGTATTTTTTAGCAATGGAAATCACTAGGCGCAAGTTAGCTTCAATCATGTCGCGCTTGGCACGACGTGCTTTAGCTTCGCCGTTAGTCATTTGTTTGTTGATTTCTTTCAGATCACGAATGGGAATGCCCACACGCTGCTGCAAATCAAGCAGCTTCTGCTGTTGCTCGACGATGGCGGCCTGAAAACGTGAGAGTGTTTCGCTATAAGGTTTTTTGGCAGCCACTTCGCGCGCAACCCAATCTAAACGCTCTTCGTTACCTGGAAAGGTCGAGATGAAATGTGGGCGCGGCATGCGCGATTTGGTAACGCATAACTCCTGAATAATACGTTCATGACTGCGTACTTCTTCCACCAAACGACGCATAGTCTCACACAGTGAATCTACCTGCTTGGCAGAAAAACGGAATTGCGTAAGCTCGTTAGAAATCTGCTCCTGCAGCTTGTTATACTGTGCACTGCGGTAACCATACTTCTCATAAGCTTTGCCGATTTTGATAAAAAGGTCGCGGATAATCGCGAAACGCTCCAGCGCATCAATCTTGAGTTTAGCGAGATTTGCTGCGGCAATAGCTTCACTATCTTCTTCGTCGCCTTCTACATCATCTTCGTCATCCTCCATTGCTTCATCGCTTAACTCCTCTTCAACGATTATGGTCTCATCCTCAGGCTCAATGAAACCATCGACAATTTCGTCAATACGCAATTCGTCGTGCGTGACTTTATCGACTAGCGCTAGAATTTCAGCAATGGTGGTTGGACAGGCAGAAATCGCCTGAATCATATGCTTCAGGCCTTCCTCAATGCGTTTGGCAATGACAATTTCATCTTCGCGCGTGAGCAACCCAACTGTGCCCATTTCACGCATATACATGCGTACCGGGTCAGTGGTACGGCCAAATTCCGAATCTACTGTAGAAAGCGCCGCTTCAGCAGCTTCCACCGCATCTTCGTCCGCCACCACAGGGGGTGCATCCGACATAATTTGATTTTCAGCATCAGGGGCATCATCACACACGGTGATGCCCATGTCGTTGATCATGCTGACAACGCCTTCAATCTGCTCGGCTTCCAACATTTCTGGCAGATGATCGTTGATTTCGCCGAAAGTCAAATAGCCGCGCTCCTTGCCCAAGATGATCAAAGCCTTCAGGCGCGTGCGCCGTGCCTCGATATCCTGTAACAACTCTACAGAGTCAGTAACCTGCTTCCCAGTTAATGCCTGTTTGGCTGAAATGGGTATTTTCTTGTCTTGCTGAGTTGCCATATTCCGTGGATTCCCATTTAATTAAATGAGTTAAAGCATTGCGTGTTAACGCAATGCTTTTGAAAAGGGTGCAGATTATACCTGATTTTGCAAAAACTTTCCGCGCACCTATTGCAATACCGTCATTTGAGTTCACTGCGTTGTAATAGTTGCAAATAGAGTGATCGTTCTTGTTCGTTTAAGCCTTTCATCCCTGTGTCATGCATTTTTACATGCAAAGCTTGCAATTGCTGTTTGCGCTGCTCATTGCGCAATCTGGTTAATACGTCTTGAAATTCTGCTACTACATTAAAAGTTTCACCCCACTGCATAATCTCAGCCAGCTCTGCCGCTAATAATGACTCATGCGTTGTGCCTTGAAAATTCTGGATCATAGCTGAACTGCTTATCGCTCCTTCTTGCATGCGCGACCATTCGATCAGCGCAGTAATCGCTGCTGCCTCCGCTCCGACCGGTATCCAATTTTCTGATAACTCTCGCGCCAGATCAGGCTGAAATAATAAACAACGCAACAATACGCGTAAATTTGATACTACAGGACGCGCCGCTTTTTGTAATACGCGACTTGGCAAAGCACCTATCGGTTTGATCGCATACAGCGCTTCCAATTCCGCTTGGGTAATCCCCACCAGCGCCGCCACTTCTTTACGCAGCAACAGCGCAGTAGCGGGCGCAGAAATAACCGTTAGTAACGGCTTGGCGCGCTGCAACAAAGCAGTGCGTCCTTCCTGGGTATGTAAATCAACCTGTGCAGATAATTCACGCAGCAAATAACTGGACAGCGGCAAAGCCTCTTGCAGTAGTTGCTCAAATGCCGCTGCTCCATGCTCCCGAACAAAGCTATCCGGATCATGCCGCGAAGGCAGAAACAGGAAACCAATGTGCTTGCCATCTACCAGTTGTGGCAGTGCATTCTCCATTGCACGCCACGCTGCGCGTTGCCCAGCTGCATCGCCATCAAAACAAAACATCACTTTATCGGTCAAACGAAGCATCTTCTGCACATGGTAGGGCGTAGTCGCCGTTCCTAATGTGGCAACGGCATATTCAATACCATGCTGGGCAAGTGCTACCACATCCATATAGCCTTCCACCACCAAAATCTGTCGTTTGGTGCGTATCGCTTTTAGCGCCTGGAACAGGCCGTATAACTCGCGTCCTTTTTCAAATAACATGGTCTCCGGCGAATTCAGATACTTGGGATCGCCCGAGTCCAGTACTCGCCCACCGAAACCAATCACTTGGCCGCGCGCATTCACAATAGGAAACATGATGCGATCACGAAAACGGTCGTACCGTTTGCCATCCTCATTTTCTATTACAAGACCAGTCTCCAGGAGACTGCTGTCCTGATAGTTTGCAAAGACGTTTCCCAAATTTTGCCAGGCCTCCGGCGCATAGCCGATACCAAAGCGTAACGCTATCTCGCCACTCAAGCCGCGCCGCTTGAGATAGTCGATAGCGTGTGTTGACTGCTTTAGTTGGTCACGATAATAACGTGTTGCTGACTGCATTACTTCGTACAGATCAGGTGTAACCTTATGCTGCGCTTGTTCCGGCATCGGCGCTTCACGCGGCACCGTCACGCCAGCGCTGCGCGCTAATTCTTCAACGGCATCAACAAAACCTAATCCACCATGCTCCATAACAAACCCTATAGCCGTGCCATGCGCGCCACAGCCAAAGCAGTGATAAAACTGTTTACTCTGACTGACAGTAAAAGAGGGGGATTTTTCGTTGTGGAAAGGACAGCAGGCAGTATAATTAGCGCCTGCTTTTTTAAGCGGAACGTAACGCTCGATTACATCCACAATATCAAGACGATTGAGCAAATCATGAATGAAGCTTTTTGGAATCATCCTAGCCCCCTCACGCTTTACCAATGCGTTATGCGCACTAAGAAATAATTATTTATTGCTTGAACGTATTAGTGACAGATTTATGCTCACCGCAGCTATAATTTCTGTGAAGTCAAAATGGCTGTATGTTTAGGTGGTGAACTACGATTTAATAGTACACTTCAACATGATATTCGTATTTCTTAATACATCAGAAATACTTAACATGCTTATTGATTATGTTACTGAGATAAACGTGCTTTCACCAGCGCTGAAACTTTGCTCATGTCTGCCCGCCCCCCCAGTTTTGGCTTGAGTAGCGCAATCACCTTGCCCATTTCCTGGGCACCCTGAACACCACTACTGGCAATCGCATCATTAACTGCAATTTCCACTTCGGCTTCAGTCATCGGCTGCGGCATGTATGTCTGCAATACGCTGATTTCAACTTTCTCAATGTCGGCCAATTCGTGCCGGGCTGCCGCTTCAAACTGAGTAATTGAATCACGCCGTTGCTTGATCATTTTATTAATGACTGCAATGACATCGGCATCTGATAACTCAATGCGTTCATCTACCTCGCGTTGCTTGATTGCGGCCAACAACAAGCGGATAGCACCGAGACGCACTGAATCCTTAGCGCGCATAGCGATCTTCATGTCTTCTCTGATTTGCTGCGTCAGATTCATGTTGAATTCAATCTCGCGGAAAACTTAACGGTAGGCTCCGCATCAATGCGTAGTCGCTAGCTGTTGAGGATTAATATAGTTTCGGCGGCAGAACTTGGCTACGCAGGCGTTTGTAATGCCGTTTTACGGCAGCAGCCAATTTGCGTTTACGTTCTGCGGTAGGCTTTTCATAGAATTCGCGAGCGCGTAATTCAGTTAGCAAACCCGTTTTTTCCACTGATCGTTTAAAACGGCGCATTGCCACTTCAAACGGTTCATTTTCCTTAACACGTACAGTCGTCATAAACAAACTACCCTTCAACAAAAAATTAAGGGCGCGATTCTACCAAAATATCACCCTGCTTCACAACCGAAATTTAGATGCTCTTTAATCTAAGGTATTACAAACAAGTATTGCGAACGCCTGACCACCCTCCCAGTTTTTATCTCCCAACGAATGAACTTCATGTAATCAGTTTTTTATTATGCAGAAGGCTGCTATGGTGTCGGTTGAATATGGCATTTTTATAAAAAACACCCGTAATATTTCTGCACGACGACAATAATTACATTACAACTGGAAACTTAATTTAAAGGGGTAACAGCAATATGGAAGCGCATATTAAATGGGTAGAGCAGGCTTCTTTCTTAGGCGAAACCGAAAGCGGTCATGCCATCCTGATGGATGGCCCACCTGATGGAGGCGGGCGTAATCTCGGGCCACGCCCAATGGAGTTAGTGCTACTCGGGACAGGTGGCTGCACCACGTATGACGTTATCCACATCCTCAAAAAAAGCCGCCAGAATGTAACCAATTGCGTGGTAAACATCGAAGCCGAACGGGCTACAGAAGACCCCAAAGTATTTACCAAAATCCATTTTCATTTTATCGTGACAGGTAAAGACCTTAAATCTGAACAGGTTGAGCGCGCAATCCAGCTCTCTGCAGAAAAATACTGCTCGGCCTCTATTATGCTAGGTAAAATGGCAGACATTACACACGATTTTGAGATTATTCAAAAAACACCTTAAGCGATTAAAACTTTAGTTCATCTTTATAAGTTTCACTATTTCTTAATTTATTCTTATAAATTAAGAACAAATAACCTTAAACGTTATATACTGACCATCACTAAACTACGATTAATTTATTGGTAATTTTATAAATCAACAATAAATTTAAATGGTTACAAAATTATTACCATTTTGGTAGTTTCAGTTAAAATGATGAGTGAAGTCGAGTTTAATGTACTGAAAACATGCGAAAGTAGCATTTCAAAGGGTTTTGTAACTAAAAACCATCATAAAATTTTTAGGGAGGTAGCAGAATGAAGCTCAAAAATAGAACATTATTTCAGCAAATGTCATTAGTCGTCACTCCACTAGCATTACTTGCATTGGCTACAGAAGCGTATTCAGCGGATTATGCTGATTATGCGGCAGGTGGTAGCAATGTCGGTGGGCTATATGCACTGGCTCCAAAGGCAGTAGGCAGCTTTACTGAAGCTGTTACGGGCGGCACAGTTACCGCCAATCTGCAGGCTCGTTATGAAAATGTTGATCAACCACATCCAGTAAGTGGTGCTCGGCTTAAAGAGGCTAATGCCGCAACTCTCCGATTACGCCTCGGCTATGAGACAGCAGAATATATGGGGTTCAGTGGCTTGGTTCAAATTGAGCATATTTCGGCCAACGATTCATACAACAGCAAGGTAAATGGCAGGACTAACTATTCTGTTGTGGCAGATGCAAATGTCACTGAGCTCAATCAGGCCTATTTAAGTTATAGTGGCCTACCTCAGACCAGATTAAAATTTGGTCGTCAACTCATACGGTTAGACAACGATCGATGGATCGGTAACGTTGTTTGGCGCCAAAACCATCAAACGTATGATGGCTTTACCGCGGTCAACAAATCACTCCCAAATACCACAATTACGGCTGGTATTATTACCAATGTTAATCGTGTGTTCAGTGATGGCTCCATTGATAACTTGAACAATGGCGCATTCCTAGGCAACCATCACATGAGGTCTCCCATCTTTAATGTAAACTACAAAGGATTGGGCTTTGCTGAATTGGTTGGGTATGGTTACTTCCTGGATTATGATTCGTCTGCTAAAGCGTTTGGTCTGGCCAATTCAACGAAAACAATCGGTGGCAAAATCAAAGGCGATGCTCCAATGGGTGGCTATAAACTTCTATATGCAGCAGAGTATGCGAGACAGACTGATTATAAAGATAATCCGATTAACTTCACTGCTCACTATACCATGCTGGAAGGTGGCGTAGATGTCGACGTCGCACAATTTAAATTGGGTTATGAATTGCTTAGCGGCAATGGTAAGCAATCACTCTCAACACCTTTAGCTACATTATTTGCATTTAATGGATGGGCTGATGTGTTCCTGGTTACTCCAAAAAATGGCCTGAGGGATGTTTACGCAAATGCACGGACAACAGTTGCGGGTGTTGTTCTCGGAGTTGACTATCATGATTTCAAAGCAGATCATGGCGGTAACAAATATGGAACAGAGTGGGATTTGATTGCAACTAAACAGATCAACAAAACTTATTCTGTAGGTTCCAGATATGCACGCTTTAAGGCAGATAATGCTGTCGATCACGTTAACTGTCCCGCCTGTATTGACACTGATAAATTCTGGGTGTATGGAGCAATGAACTTCTAGTTTGTTACAAGTTTTGAGTAACGTACGCTTTTCTGTTTGTCTTTTGCTAGTGAGCGTATAAAATAATAGGGGTACGATTTTCGTGCCCCTGTTATTTTGCCTAAAATCAATGTCAATTTGGTGCAAGTTTTCTGACAAACACCTACTTGCAGCAGCATCTACATCCACTCCCTACTAATCTTTACTTCTGCAACCCCTCCCCTACTCTTTGACTACAAAGCTCCAAAGTCATCTCTTAAACACAAGTATAGATACTCCGTGCAACGCACTAGCAGATAGTGATAACATGTTGTAGGGGTTGTTATGAAATTTGTGAAGGAGCTTTTCAGTTTTAAACGATCTCTACGCTAAGGAATTTTTTTGAATTACCAGCCGCTTATTCTCGCTTCTACTTCGATTTACCGCAGTGAACTTTTGGGACGTTTAAAAATCCCATTCCAAATTGCTGCTCCTGACATAGACGAAACCTCGCTACCTGGCGAAAGCGCGAAACAAGTCTCATGGCGCCTTTCCCGTGAAAAAGCACGCGCAGTGGCAATTCATTATCCAAATGCTTTAATTATAGGCTCAGATCAGGTTGCATTATTGGGCGAGCAACATCTGGGTAAACCTTTAACTCATGAAAATGCTGTACAGCAATTGCGTACGATGCGTGGACACAGCGTAACTTTCTATACTGCACTGACTTTGTTAAATGCGCTCAATGACGAAATTCAAACTGAAATGGCAATGAATTGCGTCAGCTTTCGCAATTTCAGCGATGACGAAATTGAATCCTATCTACACAAGGAACAACCTTATCATTGCGCAGGTAGCGCAAAATCAGAAGGTTTGGGCATCGCACTTATCAGTCGTATGGAGGGCGACGACCCAACCGCTCTAATCGGGTTGCCTCTCATTCATTTGGTGTCCATGCTCAAGGCTCAGGGGGTTTTAATTTTATAAGCGCAAATGCCATATCAACACTGCGTCCTCAGGCTTAGCTAAAGCATTCCATAAATATTTGTAATTAACATAGTTTTATAAATTAAATGAGGTAAGTCTACTAAGATATTGCATAGCAATAACTTGCAAAATTTGACTCACTTTACCAACTACTATTAATTATTTAACTTACCTTTCAGACGTTTTTTATGCAGGGAAATGAACGAATTTAGTTGCGACGACGTTGCATTTCTGGTATTAAAGCGCGATTTTTAAATTTTGTTTGTATATTTTGGAGATATTCGATGTCGGTACAACCTACAAAGCCCGTTGCCCCTTACAAAATAAAAAAGGGAGAAACTTACATGAACCCTAAGCAACTGGATCATTTCCGCAGTATTCTAAACAACATCAAACTTGGTCTAGGTGAAGACATTGACCGTACGGTGCACTCCATGCAGGACGATGCTACGGTGTTTGCTGATCCAAATGATCGCGCAAGTCAAGAGTCAGACATGACTTTAGAGCTGCGTAATCGTGATCGTGAGAGCAAGCTGATTAAGAAAATTAACGAAATGCTGGGTAAAATTAACAGTGGTGATTATGGATATTGTGAAAATTGTGGCATAGAAATTGGACTGAACCGCTTGGAAGCGCGGCCAACTGCTACATTGTGCATAGATTGCAAAACACTGGATGAAATCCGCGAAAAACAAGTAGCCAAATAACCTGTACGTCGTAATCGGCGATGCTGATGTAATAAGCTAAAAAATGGACGCCAACGTTTAGTTAGACATGAAACGGGGGTGTTCAACGTAGCAAGAATATCGCAAGTGACATGGCAACTCAGAGTTTGCCCAGGTTCCCTAAAGACTGCCATCTCCAAGCATCAGCACACATCTGCGCTATAGTTCGCTCCGCTCTCCAACCCAGATTACGTTCCGCCAGCGTAGTATCTGCATAACAAATAGCGATATCTCCTGGGCGACGCCCAACTACTTTGTAAGGAATGTTCCGCCCACTGGCTTGCTCGAATGCGCGCACCATCTCCAAAACGCTATTACTCCGCCCCGTGCCCAAATTATAAGTAACCACGCCCGTCTGATGCACCAGCTTTTCCAGAGTCTTGACATGACCAATAGCAAGATCAACGACATGAATATAATCTCTCATACCCGTGCCATCAATGGTTGGATAATCATCACCATAAATCGACAGCACCTCACGCCAACCGTGCGCTACTTGGGCAATGTAAGGAAGCAAATTATTCGGAATATCAGTCGGATCCTCCCCAATCAATCCGCTTTCATGCGCGCCTACCGGATTAAAATAACGAAGCAACGCAATGCTCCATGAAGAATCAGCTATCGCAAGATCACGGAGCACGTCCTCGATCATCAGTTTGCTTCTACCATAGGGATTGGTCGCGCTAAGCGGAAAATTCTCCCGAATTGGAACAGTTTCAGAGTCTCCGTAAACAGTAGCAGAAGAAGAAAAAACCAGCGTTTTTACCTGCGCCTCGGCCATTATCTCAAACAATACCAAACTACCATAGACATTATTATCATAGTAGCGTAATGGTTGAACCACAGATTCACCTACCGCTTTCAAACCTGCAAAATGGATTACTGCATCAACATGATGCTCGACAAAAATGGCCTGCATGGCTTGCCGATCACGAATATCCGCCTCTACAAATCCTGGTCGGCGTCCAACAATACGCTCAATACGATCAAGAACCGTCGTCTTGCTGTTACAAAAATTATCAACAATCAAAATCTCGAATCCAGCCAGCATCAGCTCAACAACCGTATGCGAGCCGATATAACCGGTTCCACCTGTTACTAAAATCATTCTTCTTCCTTTTTTGTCAGAGGCGGCTTTCAGCTTGAAACGCAAATTTTTTAAGATTGTTAGTGCGGTAAGCGACGTGATTATCGTAACTTATTAGAATTACCAAGTGCACGAATAATCCATCAGGAGCGATAATTTTTTCTTGACGGCCAAAATTACAAAGTGGACAAAACTTAAACTATCCTTTTAAAACATGTTTCATCACTTTGCCCATTTCAGCCGGATTTCGCGTAATGTGTATGCCACATTCTTCCATCACTGCCAATTTGTCCTCGGCACCGCCCTGACCTCCTGAAATAATTGCACCAGCATGTCCCATACGCTTACCCAGCGGCGCGGTAATTCCAGCAATAAAGCCGACCACGGGTTTTTGCATATTGCTCTTAATCCAGCGCGCGCATTCCTCTTCATCACTGCCACCAATTTCACCCACCATCACCACAGCATCAGTCTCCGGGTCATCGTTGAACAATTTCATTACCGACACATGCTTCATGCCATTAATCGGATCGCCGCCTATTCCAACACAGGAAGATTGTCCAAAGCCCAGCTCAGTCAGCTGCCAGACGGCCTCATAAGTCAACGTTCCCGAACGTGACACTACGCCAATACGTCCTTTGCGGTGAATATGCCCAGGCATGATGCCAATTTTAATTTCGTCCGGTGTAATCAGCCCTGGACAATTCGGGCCAATCAGTAGCGTCTTCTTGCCCTGCATTTTGTAACGCGTCCGCAGCATGTCATGTACGGGTATGCCTTCTGTAATGCATATCACCAGCTCCAGCCCGGCTTCCACCGCCTCATCAATCGCCGCAGCAGCAAAGGGAGGGGGCACATAAATCACTGAGACCGTTGCCCCTGTTTGCGCGCTAGCTTCACTTACGCTGTTGAATATTGGAATACCCTCATAGCTTTGTCCGGCCTTGCCGGGAGTCACTCCAGCAACAAAACAATTCGCTCCATTTGCATAATTCTTACAATGTAATGTATGAAATTGACCGACTTTACCAGTCATGCCTTGCGTCATTACTTTAGTATTTTTATTGATAAGAATGGACATTATGCCCCCTTTGCCGCAGTAACAACCTTCGCTGCCGCATCTGCCATATCCCCGGCAGAAATAATTGGCAGGCCAGATTCAGCCAGAATTTTTTTCCCAAGATCAACGTTAGTGCCTTCCAGACGTACCACTAAGGGTACTTTCAAATGCACTTCACGCGCCGCTGCCACCACTCCTTCAGCAATCACATCACACTTCATGATTCCGCCGAATATATTAACCAAAATTGCACGCAAATTCGGATTTCTCAGCATCAATTTAAATGCTTCAGTTACTTTTTCCTTGCTGGCCCCCCCACCTACATCAAGAAAATTCGCTGGCATACCACCATATAACTTGATGATATCCATGGTCGCCATGGCCAACCCGGCACCATTCACCAAACAGCCAATATTGCCATTCAAAGAGATATAGCTAAGGCCGAATTGTGAAGCTTCAACTTCAGCAGGGTCTTCTTCATCCAGATCACGCAACGCCACAATTTCTGAATGACGAAATAACGCATTACTATCGAAATTAATTTTTGCATCCAGCGCCAACAAATTTTGATCCACCGTTAGCACGAGCGGATTGATCTCCGCCAGCATCGCATCTTTTTCCACAAAAGCCTGGTACAAGCCTTGAAAACAGGCACGCGCCTGAGCAAGTGCTGCATCCGGAATACCAATCTGGCGCGCCACAGCGTCTATCTCAGCATCAATCAGTCCTGACAAAGGGTTTATCCAGACCTTGTGAATTTTTTCCGGTGACTGCGCAGCGACTGCCTCAATTTCCATTCCGCCCTCGCTACTCGCCATCAGCACAACACGCTGCTTGCTTCGATCAATTACCATACCGACGTAATATTCTTTTGCAATCTGCACGCCCTCCTCAATTAGCAGGCGTCGCACCAATTGCCCATCAGCATGAGTCTGGTGTGTAACCAATTGCATACCAAGAATTTCTCCAGCACGTGTACCAACATCATGCACTGAATTTACCACTTTAACCCCGCCACCCTGGCCACGCCCACCGGCATGAATCTGCGCCTTCACCACCCACACCGGGCCACCCAACTGCTGTGCGACGGCAATAGCCTCATCCACACTGAAGCACACCATTCCGCGTGGCGTTGGCACGCCATACTGACGGAGGATTTCTTTGGCCTGATATTCGTGAATTTTCATGTTTATTACGTACCTTATTTCGTGCGCAAATTACGCGATGCGCGACAGACACAATATCCATAATTGTGCATTCAAACTGCAATGAGAATTGATAAACCCAACATATTGATTACAAAAACACCTTTAACCTCTGGAAAAATCAAAAATATACGTGAAAAATACACACCAGATAAGTATATACGAGTCATTTGCAGAACACTAAATCGGACAAGAACTTACGCCAGATTCTGAAGGATTGGATCAACACACTAATCATACGAGGCATACAATGCGAGCAGATCAAAAATATCAAGCATAACTGCGATCAATTCGGCAATGTCCGCTGCGACTTATCAGAAAAATTGGTCGCCTCAATACAATTGATCATTATTTCACACGTTTGTCATCCAACCTCTTTACAATAGTCGTAGTTCTTCAGATTGCGCATCATGACCAAAAATCACGAACCTCATTACACGGAAAACGTGCAAGAGCATCTGCATCAGGTGCAAAGCCTGCTGGATAAGCACGAGCTGGTCGAAATGCTGGCGCATAAGCAGGAAATGCCACGCCAAGAACGTCACGAATTGTTGGGAAACATTCTGCACAAGCAGCATCTAGCCGAGCTGCAAGATAAACTGAGCAAACTGCATTCCTCCGATATCGCCTTTATCTTGGAGGCGCTACCCATTGAGCAGCGCTTACTGGTATGGGATTTGGTCAAGGCCGATCGTGACGGCGAAATCTTGATCGAAGTGTCCGATTCGGTCCGTGAATCATTGATTGCCACCATGAGTCGCGAGGAACTGCGCGAGGCAGCGGAGCAGCTGGATACCGACGAGATTGCCGATCTGGCGCCTGATTTGCCACAGGCAGTGATACGCGATGTATTTAAATCGCTCACCACTGAAGAACGTGAGCAATTACGCGCGGCGATGTCCTATCCGGAAGATGCGGTAGGCGCACTGATGGATTTCGACATGGTGACCATCCGTGAACATGTCACATTAGAAGTAGTCTCGCGTTATCTGCGTCGTTTCGACGAGATGCCCGATCATACTGACCAACTATTCGTAGTGGATAGAGATGATATGTTTAAAGGTGTCTTACCGCTTAATCGTTTATTGGTGAACGAACCGGACGTACCCGTAAGCAAGCTGATGTTGACCGATACCATCAAATTGCATTCGGATGACAAAGCAGAGAAAGCAGCGCAGGCATTTGAGCGTTACGATTTAGTTTCAGCCCCCGTGGTAGAAGAAGATGGCAAACTGGTTGGTCGCGTGACCGTAAACACAGTAATGGACTATATACGTTCGGAATCGGAAAGCGACATTTTGAATACGGCCGGTTTACGCGGAGAAGAAGATATCTTTGCTTCGGTCTGGAAAAGCGTAAAAAATCGCTGGATGTGGCTGGCACTCAATCTATTTACTGCATTCTTTGCCTCACGCGTGATCGGCGAATTCGAAAACACCATCGAAAAACTAGTCGCACTCGCGGCATTAATGCCTATCGTGGCAGGTATCGCTGGCAACTCGGCAAACCAAACCGCCACTATCATCATCCGCTCGCTGGCACTAGGGCAGCTTAACCAAGCTAATGCAAGGCGGTTAATTGGTAAAGAACTCGCCATCGGCGGCCTGAACGGCTTGATTTGGGGCGGTGTAGCTGGATTATTCGCTTACTTCCTATATAAAAGTGTACTACTTGGCGTGATTTTGACTGGCGCCATGGTGCTCAATTTAGTCCTTGGCGCATTGGCTGGCATGCTGATACCGCTGTCCATGCAGCGTATGGGGCGCGACCCGGCTATCGGTTCTAGTGTCATGCTTACCGCCATTACAGACAGCGGTGGCTTCTTCATTTTCCTTGGGCTCGCTGCTCTATTTTTAATACATTAAAGTCCATATTTATATAATCCAACGCAATAAATAACGCTCACAAAGTGAGAACAATGCAGAAAATCAAAAACAAAATGATAGGATTCCTCTTTACGTCATTAGGCTTTTCTCTATAACTACCCGACGAATTACACTCGTATCTCCCAACACGCTCCATACTCGTTCTTCATAGAAAATACTTGCTATGTACCCTGACAATCTACCGACTCTACCGCTAGTATCCGTCATCGTGCGCAGCATGGGGCGACCGGAACTTCGCTTGGCGCTGGAGTCGATCGCACGGCAGGATTATCCAATTATTGAAGTCATCGTGGTCGATGCAACAGGCGGAAGTCACCCGGTGCTACCTGCTATAGCCTGGCAATCCGGTCATTCGATACGAATCGTCGGGGGCCACCGCCGTTTGCCGCGACCACAAGCCGCCAATGAAGGATTGCAAGCCGTAAATGGTGAGTGGTTCTGCTTTCTGGACGACGACGATACCTACGATTTTAACTTCCTCTCGGCCATGCTGAGCACCTCCCATGCCCATCCCGAAGCGCTACTGATTTACGGTCGAACCCGAGTGTTTGATGAAAATGGGAAGGTCGACAAATTATTTGGTAGCCCATTCAACCGCGCTTTGATGTACTTCGGACCATTGTTTTACTGGCAAGCGGCGATTATCCGCCGCAAAGTCATTGAATTGGGCTGTCGATTTGATGAAACACTTGAAATTTGCGAGGATCGCGATTTTCTGAATCAAATTGCAGAGCACTCCGATTTTGTATTCGTTCCGGTTGTGGGATTCAACTATCACCCCTACTTAGGCACTTCAGGCACGGGTTCCACCGCAACTCGGGATATATCTCGCCTCGAACGTTCGGAAAATATTTTGCGCTTAAAATGGTCCGACGTCTCGTCCTATCACACCCGCCGCCTTGTTGAGATGTGCATGGGGGCAGTTCGCGCCTTCCATGACGGTAATTTTGCACTTTCCCGCACCTTGTTCGATAAAACGCTCAAAGCGTACCCGGACGACCCCAGTGCCTTGCACGGGCTTGGCCGACTGGATTTTCACGACGGTCAGCTGGCAACCGCAAAAAAATTGGTTCGACGAGCAATCGAAATCAATCCGTCAGTCGACGAATTTCGCATGACCATGGCGCTCATTCTAGAGGCATCTCATAAATACGAAGAAGCACTTGCATTTGCCCGACAAGCGGGAATCAATCCAACATTTCAGGCTACTGCCGATGCACTCGCCCGACGCCTGCCGGTCACCGCCCGAACAACACTTTCTGTTCAGCCAACCGCTGCAGGTGTTCAACAACTCGGGCGGCTGGCACCATGCCCATGCGGCAGCGGACGTCGCTTTAAAGAATGTTGCGGCACTATCCGGCCAAATCAAGAACCCGCCATGGTTAAGGCCGACCAAAACTCGCGCGTTACGATCGTTATGACGATACGAGAACGTTACAGCCTGACAATCCAATCCTTGAAATCTATCCTGTCCAATACGTCCCCCATTTTCCGCCTCATTTTCGTGGACTATCAGTCGCCAATCTGGATTCGTGAACAACTTGATGCGTTAGCCCACCAATACAGGATCGAATTGGTGCACACCGAAGATCCCCTCTGGCCCAATCAAGCCAGAATAAAAATTCTGGGTCGCATATCGTCTGAATATACCGTATTCATCGACAACGACATTCAAGTTGAACCAGGCTGGCTGGAGAAGTTGGTCGCCTGCGCAGATGAGACCGGTGCTGGCATTGTGGGACCTTTGTACCTTTGGGGCGACGGCAAATCCACGCCAAAAATTCACATGGCAGGCGGCAGGCTTATTATTCACCCAGACATCAGCCGTGATGGACTGGTCATGGAAGAAGAGCATCTGCTCTTTAATCGTCGACCAGAGGACGTGCAGGAACAGCTTTTCAGAAAACCATGCGATTATGTTGAATACCACTGCATGCTGGTTCGCACCCAACTCCTACAAGAGCATGGCCTGCTCGACGACGGAATCATCTGTGTCCACGAACATATTGATGCTGCACTGACAGCGAAGCGGCTGGGTTACCCCACGTACATGGAGCCTGCCTCACGTGTGAACTACCTTGCTTTCGCCGATTTTCTGCTGGAGGATCTTCCCATTTTTAGATTGCGCTGGTCACGCGAAGCGGGCGAACAAAGCATTCTGAATTTTGCAAAAAAATGGGGTGTTTGCAACGATCAGCGTTCCTTTGGCCAAGTACGTGTTTTCCTGAGCAAGCATGTCGGCCACATTGACCCGCTCAGGACAAATATTCCTCCGCGCCAAAAGTGGAACACTCCTATGCGCAAAGAGGAACTGCAGCAAACCCGTTCAGGCTTGCTGGATATGGCCATAGAGCACGGCTATCAAGCCGCAGAACTTGCCTTGCTCAGCAAGGCCTATTTCACTGCACAAGCACTCATGAATAGCAGATACCGCTCATGTGGTCGGCCTTTCATTAACCATCTAGCAGGCACCGCTAGCGTGCTCCTGCGCTATGATTTTCGGATTGAAGTCGTGATGGCTGGATTGCTACACGCGGCATATACCCATTGCCCTGCACATCTGGAAGGCAAGCAGGCAGCGCGTGACGAGGTTTGCAGTAAACTCGGTGGCGAGGGCAACAAAGTGGAGCGACTGGTCAGAGGTTATACGCTCAGAGCAGCGAGATCACCGAACAATCAGGTCACAGGGGCGGACGTCGGGCGAATCACTATTTTTGATGCCGAAGTGCAAATGATTGCCCTTGCCAACGAGATTGATATGTACCTGAGTGGCGAAACCCGCTACTCGGCACCTCGTAACGATGAAATGAATCCGGCACAACTGGACGTAGCCGCCAAAATTTGCGAGATTATTGGGATAAGCGGCATGTCCCACAGCCTGCAGCAAGAACATAACGATAAGCGGCTACCACCCCCGCTGAGCTTACTCACCGCGCAAAACATGAGCTATCAACTCAACCCTTTCCCACAGGGCAGTGCATGAGAATTGCATGAATACACTGCAGGGACTCTTACACAATTCATCGATACCATCCCAGAGGGACACCTTAACGCAGTTCATCTTCGTTCCTGATAACGTATTGCAAGCGGATGCCACTATTGTTTTGGGGATGAGTTTATGGGAGCGCCCATTAGCAAGGGCAATTGAGCTGTACCGTCAGGGACTTGCCGGGAAATTGGTCTTGTGCGGCGGTTACAATCTAAAAATTGACGCAATCGAAGCACTCCAGATGTACCGAAAAGCCAAATCAATAGGAATACCCAATTCGGATATGCTGGTTGATCCAGATTCAAGTAATACTGCTGAAAACTTCTCCACTGCAGCTTTACTTCTTCAAGCCAACAACATTGAAATAACCCGGTCTGTAGTGAATATTGTCTCAATCCATTTTCATAGCCGTCGCGCATTGTTAACGGCACAGCAAGTGTTTGGCAAAGATATCCAATTTGGAATAGCAACTTATCCAAGTGTTCACTACACGAGTAAAACCTGGTACGAAACTGAAACAGGACATCGGAATGTGTGTGACGAGATTGAAAAGATTACTAGATACTTTCCAGAAAACAGGCTGCCGGAAGGCATTAATTGAAAGCGCCGAATACACTTTATGGGGAATGAGACTAAAGTAGCCTTGGCGATTGGCGCCGCAATTGACTTTGCAATGCCCCAGAGCCTACAGGACGCTTTACAGCTAGCACTCGCCAACCATTTCAATGGAGCATTTGTTTTTTCAAATGGGGCACTGGCGTCCGAGGAATTCAGCTATTCCCATATCTGGAACAGGGCACTATGCGTGCTCCAAGGACTGCAAAAATCAGGTTGCAAGCTCGGCGATGTGCTGATTATTGATGCCGGAAATCCGACAACTTTTATCCCAGCGCTTTGGGCCACCTTGCTGGGAGGCATGGTGGCTGTACCGCTCACCTTCAGTCGATGGAATGTCCGTGCGCACCGTGAGTTTAAGGACAGACTAGATAAAATCCATGCGACCCTCGCTCAGCCCTTGATTCTTTCTGATGACGAAGACCTGTTCTGGCACAAGGGAAGAAGACAGATTTCATTTCGTCAGCTTGGTGAATACTCGCCTGCTGAGGGAATAACTTCAACTGATTGGGCTGCTCCAGCGGTTCTTATCTCAACTTCCGGTACGACAGGCCTACCACAACTTGTTACCCTCAACGGCAAGGCATTGATGCACCGTTGGTGGCCAGCGGGTCCTTCTGCTCCCAATCAGACCAGATTTCTAAACTGGATGCCGCTGGATCATGTCATGGGACTGGGGATAGCGGGGCCTAATGGACAATTAAAAATTCATCTGGCGCCAGAATCGTTTGTGCAAAAGCCATTGGGTTGGCTTGACCTAATTCAGTCCCACGGTATCACTCATGCCGGAATGAGTAATTTTGGCATGAAGTTGATCGCAGATACGGCCTCATTATTCAACTGGGATCTCTCCAGTCTGCAACGTGTAGGCGTGGGCACAGAAATGATCTCGGCAAAGGTTTGTACCCGATTTATCGAAGTCCTTGCGAGTAATGGTGCCCCTGCCGAAACGGTTATTTTGGGTTATGGACTATCCGAATGCGGACCTGTTGCAGGCGGTAAACGATCATTCCTACCAGCGTTGCACAACAACGGGCATGAACCACCCCTTATCGATTCTCCGACGCAAGGGCATAGCATTCGTATTGTCGATCAAGACGGAAGCCTATGCCAAGAAAACGAGATTGGGCAGATTGAAGTGTGCGGCCCGACGATGACCTCCGGATATTATGGGAACCCCGAGCTCGATAAGCTGATTTTTACTGCCGACAGCTGGTTTCGAACCGGTGATACAGGCTATTTGCGAGGAGGCTGCTTGTGCGTGACAGGAAGAGAAAAGGAAGTCATCCTGGTAAACGCACTCAAGTTTTCCTGTAGCGAAATTGATTCTGTCGTACAGTCGATTCCGGGAATATCCTTGGCCTATGTTTTTCCGTGGGATGATGATGGCAAACAAATCGAGCGCCCAGCATTGGTTTATGCAACGGATAAGACAAATGTCGATTTTAGTACAACCGAATCGCTAATCAGAAAAACCTGCGTCGACCGATTCGGATTTGGCCTGGCTCGTTGCATCTGCATTGAACCCGAGGAATTACCAAGAACTCGCTCTGGAAAAGTGCAGCGCGGCCGACTGGCTGAGATATTCATACGGACTGACACATCTCATTCCTCTCCTCTGGAAGTCAAGCCACCTGAAACACTCCAAAACAAGATTGCCGCACTGATGACCAGTTTACTTGATGGTGTGACCCCTAACCTGACAGACGACTTTTTCGAACTTGGCGGCGACTCTCTGGGCGCATTGACGTTTACTGTTGCCCTGGAACAGAAATTAGGGATCAGCCTTCCCCCAGCCATCTTCGCCCGCGCGCCTACCCTTGGAAATGTTTTGGCTTTTGTTCAAACGCAAACGAACTCCGCCAGTTCAGGTAGATTGTCAATCGTTTCGGTACAGACAGGAACATCTAGGAAAGGGTTATTCATTACGCCTGGATTGTGGGGAAACAGCGGCTACGCTCATAACTTGGCAATTGAAATGGGCCCCGAGTTCTCCGTTTGGACATTTCACATAACCGCCCCGGCTAACTGGGCACTCCGGTTTCACAGCGTTCCAGAACTCGCACAAGAATGCTGCACGTTAATGCAAACAGTCCAGCCCCAAGGTCCCTATCATATTGCAGGGCATTCGTTTGGTGGAATGATCGCCTTTGAAATGGGACAGCAATTGTTCGCCTCAGGGCAGGCAGTGGGGACGCTGTCAATAATCGACATGACGGCGCAACTCATGCATCGCGATTTCAATGTTGACACTACGAAACCCACCGATTACGTAATTGAACACTATCGCTTGCTAAATAAGCTATACCTGCCGCGTCTTATAGAAGGGCCCCTTCGGTATTTCAGAGCCAGGGACAGTGTCTATTTGCCCCTTTCGGATAAAACAGGCGGCTGGTCGTACCTTTCCAAAAATGGCGTTGAAATTATTGACATTCCCGGTGATCACCAATCGATAGTAAGAAACCCATCTCTCGGGATTTTGAGTAAACACATCGTAGCGGGTATACGAGGTGAGATAGGATTTCTCCATCCTCATCTATCGATTTCAGAGATAGCGCGAATAGCGATTGATGAAGCTCGCAATGCGTGTGTTAAAGGCAACGTGCTACTGGAAATTGAGTCGCTGAAGCGTGCCATAGCCGCAGAGCCCAACGTGTCTTCCTGGGTCTTCACAAGACTTGCGCATGCCTTGCTTTCAGCTGATCAAATTGGACCTGTCGCAGAGACATATCTCTCAGCCTTAAAAAGAGATCCTTGGCCACTTACAACACATTTCCACCTTCGCACAGCATTAATACATAACAGGTCAAGCAATTTTGGTCTCCACGCTTTGCATTTTGCCAAACAGACAAAAATTGATTCCCCGGCAATAGCCCGAATCACAGGCGCTATTTTTTTGATGCTAGGAGAGGCTGCGGGGGCAGAAAGAAGTATCAGAACTGGGCTCGAACAAGTTCCAGAGAGTCTGGAACTTCGGTTGCAATTGCTTAATTTTCTGGTGGAGAACAAACGCTTTTCTGAAGCTGAGGAACAACTTGTTATGTCACTTGCCCACCCTATAGCGAATGATGAAGCTTATTTTGGTCTCGGTATTCTTGCCATTAAACTGAATAAGTTCGACCTCGCCACCGACTGTTTGCAAAAGTCCATTGACATTAACCCGGGCAACGCTCGCGCCCTGGATATACTGGAGAAAATTCAGGCCGCAAAAGGCAATATTGAATCAGCCCAGCATTTGAAATCCAGGCTGGAAATAGTTCTGCATGACCAACTATTTCGTTCTGAATAATCCAACAAAGTCGTGGCAGGGAATAAAAAAGCAGGAGTTCGATCCGCGAATAAACAAAAACGTCAGCTACACTCTCTGACCGCAAGGCGCGGTATCTTGCACAGCCCAAGCCTCACTACTTAATTTAAACCAAAATACAAAACCACCCCCTGAAACGTCTACACATGAAATTTATATATGCCAATTTTTAATTGTGTAAGACTCTCCAAGCCACTAGTAATGTGCACGTTTGGACTGTCGCTATGGGCCATAGTAGAACTGGCGACAGCCCAGGTCATCATCGATGACTCCCTTCATTATGTGGTTCCGGTGGCGACTGATGCGGCAATGATAGGGCAATTGCTACTCGTACACATCCGCTACCACCAGGATGGCTCCAAGCAGTTGGAGCTTGACGATTCCACGCGCGCGATGCTTGCTGAAGTACAACCCGGAGGTGTGGTGCTCTATGGCGCCAATATTTCGTCCGCACAGCAGGTGCGCAAGCTAATTGCCGATATTCGCGCGGTGTTACGGATTCCCCCCTTCATCGCCATCGACGAAGAAGGGGGGCGCGTTTCACGGATTCGAGGGCTTGAGGGGACGGCCATGATTCCGTCGGCACGTAATCTTGCGTTGCGTGGTGAGGATGCCATTGAAAAAGCATACTCCACCATCGGCAATGAGTTGATAGCACTCAATATAAACATGGATCTTGCCCCTGTTGCTGATCTCGGGTTTTACCCAGCACGACCGTATTTGGGCGATCGCGCTTTCTCCTCCAAGCCTGAAATCGTTTCGCGGGCCGTCGCAATCGCTGTAAACGCACTGCAAACACGTGGTGTAATCGCGGTCGTCAAACATTTTCCGGGGCATGGGCGCACGCAAGACAACAGCCATGAAACGGGCGCCGTGATCAAAGCCACGCGCGCCGAACTCGAGGCCGATTTACAACCGTTCCGCGCGGCGTTTGCAGTCGGTGCGGGCGGGCTGATGACTGCGCATGTCGCCTACCCCGTACTAGACGCTACCGGTTTGGTGGCCAGCATTTCTGAACCCATTCTGCAAGGGCTTGCACGGCAGGAGCTCGGTTTTAATGGACTCATCGTTACCGATGCCATCGAGATGCGTGGCCTCACACCGCAAATTTCGGAAAAAGACGCTGCGCTGGCAGCATTTATGGCCGGGGCTGATCTGCTCATGGGGCCGACAAACCCATTGGAAATCCGCAATCATCTAAACCAAGCGCTCTCGCCCCCTCACGCTAAAGTAGAAACACGCGCTACACGCGCACGGATCCTCGATTCATATCGGCGCATTATGATGACCAAGTACAAATACAAAATAGCGCCACCGCAGTATTGAACCGGGCAATTAAGCTCATGAGCACTCACGCCATGCCTGACCACGTCAAATTCGAGTCCCTCTGAATCAGGTCGACTAATTATTTTATTGACAACAAGTTTGTTTAAAGCCGATCATTCAAGCAGAGACATCGATATGCCAAGCCATCATTAATTCTACTGAAATGGGCATGTTGGTTTTTATCTCACTGGCTCGGCAAATTACAGAAATAGATAGACTAAACCAGCTGAGCTTTCCTCAACCGCAACATTAACTGAAGATGTAACCGAATATTTAAACCCTCTTAGGATTTTCTAGAAACTTCCTTGGAGGCACTTAATAAATTCAACCACCACCAGGAGAACTACCATGATTTCACGCGTCACAAGCACTCTCATTTTCGCAACGCTCATTACTGCCAGCAATGCTCACGCACAGGTTCGCACCGTCAGGGACATCCCGACTGCACTGGCAGTTGAAGCCGTTGCCGCAGCCGTCGCTGACTGCGCGTCCAAAGGCTATAACGTCACCGGAATTGTGGTCGACCGCGCTGGACAGCTCAAGGCGCTGCAACGCGCAGACAACGCTGGCCCGCATTCAATCGATAGCAGCCGCAAGAAAGCGTACACGGCGCTTACGACCAAAAATTCGACCACGCGTCTAATGGAAAATACTCAAAAAAATCCCGCAGCTGCCAATCTTGTCTTCATAGATGATTTCATTGCCTTGGGTGGCGGAGTACCCATTCAAGTGGAAGGCGAAACAATTGGTGCCATTGGCATCGGCGGTGCACCTGGTGGTCATCTCGATGAGCAATGCGCAGAGACAGGAATCGCTAAGATTAAGGATCGCTTGAAGTAATTTTGATCTATGGTTGGAGAATTTTATTTGGCAACGGCTTCTTGTGGCCAGCTAAATTAAATTCTTCAATACGAAAAAGTTAAGGTTAAATAATATAGAACGTGCCCAAAAACCAAGTGCAACATTTTTGAGAAATGTTGCACTTTAAACATTTACAGGCAATTAAATATTAAAGAGCGAACGATAATATAAACTCCCGCCGACCGCCTTCAGAAGATAGAACAACCTTTTAATAGCGGGTGGTCTGTAACACAGTTCACAGACCTATTTACGCTCTCCCAGTGTGTTTGGTTGGCATCAAGTTTATTCTTCAGGAAAACCCGCCATGGGACAAGTAAACCCCCGATGTCCAAAATCAACCTAGTCCGCCCAAGCCGCGACGGTGATCAATTCCACTATGTGTGGGCGGCGCGCCGTTGTCTACTTCTCCTTTCGCCCGATGCAAGTTTGAAAGCAGTGACAATCGAAGAGCCCTCGCCATCTGAGACTGCAACGGCCGACGGAGTTACAACCGGCGAAGAACTGATCGATGTCGCTGAATACTACGGGAGCGAAAACCTCGAATGGGCAACACGGATCCGGTATATCCAACTCAAGCACTCAACATTGAGGGCTGATGCGGCTTGGACGCCAAGCGGACTTGAGGAGACATTGGCGGGATTTGCTGCCAGGTATAAGGCACTTCAACAGTGCCTCCGCTCAGAAGACCTGAATGGCAAGCTAGAGTTCTGGTTCGTTTCAAACCGCCCGGTCAACGTCGACTTTCTTGAAACCATTTATGACGCAGCCAAAGGCACTTCCACACGGCACATCGGTGATCTCAAGAAGCTTGAGCGGTTCACAAGCCTCAACGGTATAGAACTCACTGACTTCTGCAAACTGCTTCGACTCGAAGGCGATCAAGAAGGGCTATGGGATCTGCAGAATGTATTGGCCCACGACGTTAGCTACTACCTAGCTGATTCAGACGTTGACGCCCCCGTCCAGTTGAAGGAGTTGGTGACCAAGAAGGCCCTCTCTGTAAGCGCGGACAACCCGGTAATTACCAGAATAGATGTGCTCCGGGCGCTCAAGACCGACGAAAGTCGCCTGTTTCCCGCGCCATGCCTCATCAAAGAAATCGAGAACATGGTTCCGCGTGAGCAGGAACAAGAGCTTCTCCGAGAGATCGTACAGGCGAGCGGAATTCCAGTCATCGTTCATGCTGCCGGCGGTGTGGGCAAGTCAGTTTTTGCAACGCGAATTAAGTTGGGTCTGCCCGCAGGTTCATCAAGTGTACTCTATGATTGTTTCGGCGATGGTCAGTATCGTAGTGCCAGTGGCTATCGACATCGGCACAGAGACTCTCTAGTTCAGATCGCGAATGAGCTGGCCTCCAATGGACTGTGCCACCCGCTTATTCCAAGCCCTCACGCTGAGCCGTCAGCCTATGTGAGAGCCTTCCTCTATCGTCTAAAACAGAGCATCGCGTCGCTTCGAACAAAGAACAAACAAGCGCTTCTTTGCATTGTTATCGATGCTGCCGACAATGCGCAGATGGCAGCAGAGGAAATTGGCGAGGCGCGCTCTTTCGTGCGTGACTTGATTCGTGAACCTCTGCCGGACGGTGTGCGTCTGGTCTTCTTGTGTCGAACACATAGGCAGGAATATCTCGCCCCGTCGCCCGATACGCTTCGACTTGAACTCCACTCTTTCAGCCGAAGCGAAACTGCGGCGTACTTACGGCAATTTTTTATCGACGCTACCGAACAAGATGTCGACGAATTCCACCGCCTGAGTTCCCAGAATCCCCGCGTTCAAGCGCTGGGACTCGCGCGTAAAACTCCCTTGAACGAAACTCTTCGTGCCCTCGGTCCCAACCCCACCACGGTAGAGGACACGATCGGACATCTACTCGACGCCGCTATTGCGAAACTACGCGACGCCGCGGGAGCCATTGAAAAGACGCATATAGACAAAATTTGTGCTGGACTTGCCGCACTCCGGCCTTTGATCCCTTTGTCTGTTCTGGCATCAATGTCAGGGGTCAATAAGGCCGTGATCAAGAGTCTCGCGTTCGATCTCGGGCGTCCACTTCTAGTCACGGGCGAAACAATCCAATTCTTGGACGAACCCGCTGAGACGTGGTTCAGAGAGAGATTCAAGCCATCCTCAGGCGATCTGACGAGTTTCATAGCAAGCCTCAAGCCGCTCGCAGCAAGCAGCGCCTATGTTGCCTCCGCGTTGCCGCAGCTCATGCTGGAAGCAGGACATATTGCCGAGCTCGTAGCGCTCGCCCTTTCCTCTGAAGCGCTACCAGCAGCAAGCCCCGTTGAGAAGCGCGACGTTGAATTGCAACGTCTTCAATTCGCACTGAAAGCAAGCTTGCGCGCGAAGCGCTATACCGATGCGACGAAACTGGCGCTGAAAGCTGGAGGCGAAAGTGCCGGGGATGAACGACAGCGCAAACTCCTTCAAGCAAATACTGACTTGGCTGCGGTTTTCATGGACAGTGATCGCATTCAGGAACTCGTCTCGCGGCGGACATTTGGCTCGGGTTGGGTCGGCTCCCACCATGCTTATGAAGCCGGACTGCTATCGGGACGACGTGACCTACTGGGCGACGCGCGCTCCAGGCTTCGGATGGCCTGCGAATGGTTGCGAAACTGGAGTCAGCTTCCAAAGGATGAGCGGCAAAAAGAAGAGGTTTCGGATAGTGACATCCTTGAAATGACGACCGCCTTTTTCAACATTTATGGTGCCGATAGCTGCGCAAGCGATCTGCGTAAATGGCGACCTCGCGAAATCTCATTCCGCGTTGGGCGCACGCTAGCAAGCCGGTTTGTTGAACACGGCCGTTATGACGATCTCAATAGTCTTGCACTGGCCGCGGGGAATGATTTGTGGCTAGTACTCGCCATCACGCTGGCATTGCGGGAGGTCCATAGAACGCCGCCAAAAAGTGTTGTGGAGCGAGCCCTTCGTTTGGCTTTGAGCCCGCGCATCAAGCTGGGAAACAGTAAACACTGGGACAGTGAAGAAAAGACCATTCAAACAGTGACGGCACTGGTCGAAGCTGCACACAAGCTATCGGTTGGAACAACGGACGTGCTGATCGCACTGCTGACACGCTACCTGCCCGTATCGCCTCCGCATGGCCTCTCGTCTCGCTATGGTGGACAGCGGTTTCCTTTACTTCGTGCATACAGCCTCCGGGCGGCACTCAGCGGTCAATCACTAACTTTAATTGATCTAGCGCATAATGAGCTACGCAAGGAGCTTGAGACCCCCAAACCTCATTCCGAGTCTCAGGGAGTTCGGGAGTTCAAGGAGGACATTGGCGCCCTCCTTCCATGGCACCTGTTATGGGCGCGCACCTTCATTGGCCTTACGCCCCCTGCCGACCTCGCAAACGCTATCGTCGAAACAGAGGCTGCCTCCGCGAAAGCAGAAAGGAACAGCTACCGTGAGGAGTCGAGCACATCTGATGAGATTGCTCAGACCTGGTTTGATACCTTGCTAACTGCGGAAAGCGCTGGCGCCAAGTCGGTAGATATATTCAATCAATGGATCGCAAACCTCACGCGACCATTGTTCACCACGACACTCACACATCTAGCTCGATTGGCGGCTCGCTCATCCGCACTTGAGGCGCACGCTCTCGACTACGCTAGCAAGGCCTTCAGCCTAAGCCGTGATGCGCGCGAAGACGCAGAGTCGAAATCAGACAGTTTTATAAAACTGGCAAGAGCGGTATTGATTGCAAGCCGTTCGGAAGCGGCCGCTTATTTCAACCAAGCCGTGGAAGTCGCCAGCAAAATCGGCGATGAGAACTTAGAGCGATGGGGAGCGCTTTTGGACTTAGCTGACCGCGCCGCCACTCAAGGCAGACCGAATCCGGCGATGGCATACCGGCTCGCGCGTTGCGCGGAACTAACCTATGACTATGTCGTCCGCGACAAGCATTTTGACTGGAAAGCCACTGTCGAGGCTATCGCCGGTCTATGCGGTAACTCTTCACTTTCCATCCTCAGCCGTTGGCGAGATCGGAATTTTGGCTGGGCAGAACGGATACTACCGATTGCCATTACCTTTCTCGTCGCACGCAATGACCTAAACCCTAAGCTCGCTCTGGCGCTGATCGGTTTTCGTGCCCAGTGGGAAGAACCTCTGTTGCTGAAGAAGGTTCTGGAGGCCTGCGCAAACAAAGCCGAAAAGGAGGCCATGACGGAGTTCACCTACCGTTACATGAAGCTGGACGAACAGAGTGTTGGAACGTGGCACAAGTTCAAGAATGTCTTGACCGAGCACGGCATATCGCTCCCCGAGGTTGATGAACGGATCACATTAGGTGAGCGCGAAGAGCAATTTAGCAAATCAATGGCGAACAATCACAACGTAGATCGCCTCCTCCTACCAAAGCACGAGGGCGAGCGAGATTGGAGTGCGATCTTCGAGGGCATTGATCTCAGTACACCCAACGACATTTCGCGCGCGTATCAAAGGTTCAAAGATTTTGAGCCCCCGTACTATCACGAACGCTTCTTTGAGGAAAGCTGCCATCATGTCAATGTAGGTAAGGAAGCCGAATTCGTCGCCGCTCTCGCGGACGTCATCGACTTCGATCTTTATCATCTACGCTACTTTCTTGAACGAATTCCGGAGAGCTGGAAAAACCGACTCGCCGTCAAGTCAGCTCTTGCGCAAACTCTGAAGGTGTTTTGCCGACGATTCTGCATGGCAATTACAAAGAACAGGTACTACGAGATACTCCCTTTCAAGACAGCATGCGAATTGTCTGGAATCTCAGAAGACGACATAACCGAAATAGTGTTGACAGCGATTGGCGAAGTAGCTGATATCGCCGGGGCAAGCCGCTTGTTTACTCTGGTGGGGCTTCTCACGCCAAAGCTAACGAAAGACGAGGCAATGGAAGCTCTCTCATTTGGCCTTGATCTGTTTGACACTGCCTTAACGGATGAAGATGGCGATGGGCCGTGGTCGCTGAAGTTCACGCCACCTGCTCATATGGATGGCTCATTGGCTGGTTATATCTGGGGCTGCCTTGCAGCTCTAAGGGCAAGTTTGCGCTGGGAAGCCGCGCATGTGGTCCGTTCTCTGTGTGTGCTTGGACACCAAAGAACCCTTGACCATCTCGTCGCGTTGGCGAGCGGAGCACCAGCCAGCGCCTTTCATGATTCCCGTTTGTACTTCTATGAGTTGCACGCACGCCAATGGCTGCTGATCGGGTTATCCCGCGCTGCAAAAAATCGCCCAGATATCGTTACTCCGTATGCTGACTTTTTGATCGATCTCGCATTCACCGGCGAACCCCATGTCCTTATTCGGGAGTTCGCAAAACGAACACTCCTAGCACTGCTGGATGCCGGATTGCTAACAACAAAGACAGATTTGCGGACGCGACTGGCGACCGTCAACATCTCCCCCTTCCCCGCCGTTGAATCAAAATCTTACCGCCGCTACGAGCATGAAGATGCTGGTGCTGAGAATGAGGAAGACAGATTCTATTTTGGGATCGATATGGGGCCCTACTGGTTTACCCCTCTTGGAAGATGCTTTGCCAAGTCGCAGGCTGTCGTCGAACACGAGGCTTTGCGAGTAATAAGAAATGACTGGCAGATGTCCAGAGGCAACCGATGGAATGAAGATGAGCGCCATCGGCGAAAAATCTTCCAGGATCGGGAGACCTATCACTCGCATGGTTCATATCCCCGTTCGGATGACCTGAGTTTCTACCTTTCATACCACGCGATGATGGTAGTGGCTGGCAAGCTACTCGCTACAACGCCCACGCATCACGATCCCGACGATTCTGAAGACGATTTTAGAAACTGGCTCAAGCGTCATGATCTTTCCCGCCAGGACAACAACTGGCTAGCAGACCGTCGCGATCACAAGCCACTTGAGAGGCCGGACTGGCAAGATGAAAAAGAGACGGACGAGTGGCGTTGGTCAATCGCGAGAAATGACTTTGATCGGATTCTCATATCCCCCGACGGTCGGATGAACTTTTGGGGCCATTGGACGAGGATCTCAGGAAATCGGGAAGAATCGATCCGAGTTTGTAGTGCACTTGTTTCATCCGATCGTTCAGCGGCGTTGCTACGCGCCTTGCAGAGCACAAGCAATCCACATGATTTTCGAATTCCCGATGCAGATGACGATCTACAAATTGACTCTGATGGTTTTCAACTCAAAGGATGGATTGTTGATGGATCCCGCGTTAGCGGGCCCGATAAATACGACCCGTGGGCCGGAACTATCAAATATCCACCACCTGTCCCGGCCACTTACGTCACCGAGCTTATGAAGCTCAACTCCGACATAGAGCATCGACAATGGTTTGTTGAGGGCGATAGTATCAATGTCGCGTGGTCTCAAGCATGGGGGCATTTCCATGAGAAAGACGATGATGAATCTAACCATGAACACGGGGTTCGTTTTCAAGCATCATTCGTGTTCGTGGTGTCGCTCTTACGTGAACTAAAGATGGATTTAATCGTGGAAGTAGAAATTGAACGGCGTCACCGCCACTCTCGTTGGGAAAGCAATAATGATGAAGACATTAGATTCATGCCACCAAGCACACGATTATTCCTCCTCAGGTCCGACGGTAGTATCAGCACGCTGTGCGGCGATGCTTGAGCTGGGAAGGATGCTGACGAAGGAACTTGACCTCGATCAGTCAGTCGACACTCTTGGGCGTTGGATGGCCCACTACATTGCTGAATTGATCAATGACACGGAGAATGCCAGCGCTGAAGAGCGACCAACGAAGATGCGTGCTTGTAGCGAGGCTATCCTTAGCCTCTGGAAGCATCGGCACGAATTGCCAAGTGGCAAGCGCCCATTTGAAACACTCGAGCCGATTCTAAGGACGCTTGAAAGTCTAGATCCCAACGACGACACTCCAAGATACTTCCGTACAGTGAGAAGTGCTGCCGAAGAGGGAGATGACGATGGCGACACTAAGTCCTGGCTAAAGATCATTGACGGCTTGGATTACTCGGCAAAAATACTCATTCGCTACTGCTTAAGTCAGGCGGCAAAAAACGCGCTGGACAAATCGGCTGAATGGGTTCTGCTCGCTGAAGCGGTTGGGGAAGAGGACGGTATTGAGTTCCCCGTAATTCGCATAATTGTTGACGAAACCAACTTGCTGAAGGAGCCAGATCCGGACGGAGAAACGAGAAAACAATTAGAGGATCGGCTCAGCCGGCTGGAAGGATTTACCAATATGGCTACCGCGCTGACCTCTCAATTACGCCAGAAGATACAGAAAATCTAAGGCGTAAGCGATGCGTGACACAACTCCAGAAGATCAGCATTGGTCTGCGCGCCTTGATTGATCAGCACGCTAGTTAACTCCAGATAGCTTGCACCTGTCGATGCGTCATCACCATCCTTGTGACTCGTCAGTGTCATGACCGAGGCGAAGTGCAGGCTCCTCCTGGTTTTGATCTGACCGAAGCGTTTCACTAGAGAGCCGTGGTGTGAATTCGCAAATTGATGCGTAAGTCCTTTTGGCACTCGCAATCCACGCAGACTTCATGGCTGCATTGTCCGCTGCGCGGAATGTTTTGTTACTGGATTTCCGCCTGTGTGAGAATGACGAGGTTAATGAATTATGTTGATTTTAAAACAGGGAATTCAACCCTATCCGAACTGTATTGCTTCATTTCCTTCCTGATATCCGCATAGGTCTATTCGCCTAACCAGATACGGCCAAATAACCCAATACGGAGCCTCGCTTGCTTGGGGGCAGAGATCGATGGAGATTGTGTCTTGAAGATTGACGAACACGGATTATCCGTCCAGCGGGTGAGTAAGAGTCCTCCACGCGCGACTTTGCGCAACAAATACCATCCTCCCGCATGCTGAATGAGTAACGCGTTGCTATCGCCGAAAAGCTTGCTGCTCGAAACTCTCATCTTGGTCATGTTCACACAGGCCTTATCGCTTATAAGTCGCAAGCGGACCTGATTGTGCACAAATAGTACTGTGCGAAGTCACATCGAATCGTGACAACGCCAAAACACGTGCTTTGCGTTTACGCCACCAGATTACTACGCCGGTCACGCTAAGCATCGCCACTACTACGCCCATAATCGAAATAAGAATACATCCAGGTAGACCAAGAATTCGACCGGAGTGCAACGGAAACTGAGCCTGCACAAAAATATCAGCCGCAGTGCCTGTCCACGGCTGACGATCGCCGAGGTAACGGCCGTCCTGTCCGTCGTAGTAAAGACGTTTATGACCCACACTCCCCGCGCCATGTCCGTCTTCTGGCCGATAAAACTGGACGCCATAAACACCGAAATTCTGTGAATAGAACACACTGCCTACCGGCTCAGGCCAGCCGCGCGCCGTTGCATCGGTCTGCCCTTTGGTCCTAATGTCGACGAAATATTTTGGTCATGATCAGGCTGTATTTGTCGATTTGCTGACGCGTCTCAAACGGCCCTGGCGTGACTTTCGAAACGCGCGACATGATCGGGTAGGACACCTCGCGGTAGAGATTAAGCGAGAACGCCGTAAAAACCACAATGAATAACAACCCCCAAGTCCACAGGCTGAAAGCGCGATGCAGGTCAAAATTGAGTTTGTAGGCGCCGCTGCCAGTGCGCACCTTCCATGCAGGTTTCTAGCGTTGCCACCATGACCGACTGATCGCCTCACCCGCGTCATCTTTCGATTCATCGTAAGACTCGACTCGTGGTGCGAGGCGTGCACCCTTTCGCTTGCGGGGCAGATTTAGGGAATGCCGATTAATTCGTCATCCTCGCGAAAGCGGGATCCAGATTATTGATTTAACTGGGTTCCCTCTTTCGCAGGAACGATTGTGGATTAATCAGTATTTCCTAAGGTATTAGGCTTGACCACTAGGTGGAGACACGCTATGCCCGCTCTATAAGAAGCGTTTTTTTACGCGCAACGATTTTGCCGCCGAGTTCAATCATATCTAGATTCGTCGATTTAGCTTGCGGAAACATTTCATTATGTTCTTCTTTAACATGATGCTTGACGTACTCGGATAGCACTTTGATCTTGGCATCGAACATCTCGCCATCTGGCTCGATACCTTCCACTTGCCTGATGAGTTCTTTCAGTGTTGCGTGTTCCACAAGTCCTTCAGGTATCATCTCTTTGTCTTTTAATGCTTGTTTGACAGCGGGATAGAATATTTCTTCTTCCACTTGGGTATGTACGTTTAGCTCCATGCATATTTGGGAAACGAGCGCTTTTTTCTTGGAATTGGAGCGTGTCTTTTCGTATTCGGCGAAGAGGGTACTAACTAGTTTATGGTCAGCGCGCAGCAAGGCTATTGCGTCCTGAACCTTGGATGGATTGTCTGGCTTCGTCTTTTTTTGCATTGCAGTTGTCATAATGTCTTTTCCTTTTTAGATTTGGATGAGGACGGATCTCGTTTAGTGTACGAATAACGCGATCAGAATGATGATAGGAATGGGAATGCCGAGTAAGTAAAGAAGTATTGAACGCATTATTGCCTCCGAAGTGTAATGTTTGAATAGGGTCAGAGATCGCGCCGCCGCCCGCCGAACGTGGCCGCTAAACTGGCGACGAATGCGCCTCCAAGCAGTGAGACAAAGATCCACAGCGCCGCGTAAGCAGAGGCTTTACGTGCCTTATTGGCAGCGTCTTTCGTTGCAACTTCCGCATCATGTAACTTTGCTTGTATGCGCGCATAAGTTTCACTCACTCGCTTTTCTGCGTCCCGCTGTGTAAGGCCGGTGCGCTGCGAAATGATCTGGCCCACATACTTAACATCTTCCGGGGCTAGAGTTCCCGTTTGAATGGTGTTCATGAAAATCCTGGCAACTTCGGCTGTTGGCGCGATAGTGGTTTGCTCTATAACATCTTCTGATCTAGCGCTGTTCCCAGTAGCAGAAGAAACGGGAATAGCCGTGTCCTTGCGGAACAAGTAATCTACAAAGTATTTAATTGATTCACTATCATTGTTGTCAGATTTGACCTTTTCGGACCCGACCACCGCCGCGCTGCCAACTGTGGCGGCAGTTGCCGCGGTGGTAACGCCTCCTGCAACTGAGGCACTAGCCTGAATCCCACCGCTAATGATCGATCCAATCACTGATGTCAACAACGCTGCGGTTACAAGGGATGCGACGGCCCAAGCCAAAAATCCATGCGCGGTGTCGCGAAAATAAACTTCATCCGTATGAACCGCAACCCACTTTGTTCGCAATCTACCCGCGAGATAGCCCCCCATGCCGGAAGCAACAAGTTGCGTAAAGGTGACCCAAAGGATGGTCGAGAGGCCAAATGTTGTTGCGCTAATACCGCTGTATGCCCATGGTGATACTGAGGACAAACCCAAACCAGTCCCTAATATCAACAATATCAATGACAATGCGGCGGCGGCAGCAGCCCCCGCTACTATAGCTCCCCAGGACACTGCACTTGCATCTTCTCGTGTGTTATCGGATTTTGCATTTGGTAGGGTGCGTAGATGTCCTAATTCGTCGGCGATTGCTACATTGGGAAGGGCCATGATGACTCCTGAAAATTAAGTGGAGTAATTATGGGTGAAGTGCCGGTAGACATCTGTACGACTAACCACATAGCAGTGAATATATTGCCGGGTCGAGGCAAATCCTTTCTGCAGCAATCAGTTGAATTTATTCTCGGTGAATACCGATGTACAAGATCGCAGCTTTGATGATGAGGTCAGCCTCAAAAAGGCACTTTGTGATGGATGCTGTTAATTTCAATTTGAACCGCGATGGCGAAACTATGCGTCGGTTCATCCGTATCCGTAAACTTGGGGAATATATTTACGCTGGTAGCTGTGAATACCAGCAGACTTAAAAATTAAACGATACATTATGTAATGGATCGTGAACGGGATTGAATATTTGAGCAATCCCGGGTTTACAGGAGTAAGATTTCGATCTGTTGGCGCTACAGAAACTGCTAGCCGCAATTATTGAAAGCGGCAATAACGAATTACATTTGACTTTGTAGCCAATTTTGAATGCCGACTTTTTGCATTACATCTAACTGGGTTTCCAGCCAATCAATATGTCCTTCAGTGTCTTCTAGAATTTTTTTAAAAATTTCGCGAGAAACATAATCATTAGCACTTTCGCAGGCGGACATTGCAGCGACCAGATTCTCACGTGCAGCCAGTTCTAGCTTGAGATCGCAGGCCACACACTCTTCTGCTTTTTCGCCAATCATCAACTTGCCAAGTTCCTGTAAATTAGGTAGACCTTCCAGAAATAAAACACGCTCTAACAACATATCAGCGTGCTTCATTTCCTCAATAGACTCATCATACTCGTGTTTACCCAAGCTATTGAAACCCCAATTCTTGTACATGCGGGCATGAAGGAAATACTGGTTAATGGCAGTCAATTCGTGTTTCAGTTGACGATTGAGAAACTGAATAATTTCTGTATTGCCTTTCATATTTGCTTCCTTAATTTATAGCCTCAACCAGATGGTTGGGTTGATGTAACATTATTTTAACATGACTTAAATCTGCCAGGACCTCATTCAAAACCTGCTTTGCATGACAGGCACATTTACCGCATTGTGTACCTACACCTAGACACGTTTTTAAATCCCTCATACGACATGCGCCTTGACAGACGGCTTCACGAATGGCGGAATCGGTTATGCCCTTGCAAATACAAATATACATATTCTGGCCTTTATCATACTGCGGATCGGCTTGATGTTGTCCATCAATAAACTATTTATTGATGCTGGGCAACAGGTTGTCAAACTTTTCCACGACTGATTTATCGAGTAATGATGAGAATGATACTTAATAATGAGCAAAATGCAACTAAATTTATTCAGGAGGAATGTTTAGCGTGAGTAACAAGGCTGGCGAGCCTCTTGTAGGTGCAAGAAAACCGGGGAAAACAAGAACCGCAACGTGCCTTACGGCGTACAGTTGCTGCATTCAAGTTATAATCCGCATACCTACACAGCTTACATCTACATATGCAAATTACCCGAAGGCTAGAGTTTGATGCAGGCCATCGCATTCCCAGCCATACTAGCCAGTGCCGACATTTACACGGTCATCGCTACGCTATCGAGATTACCCTGTCTGGCGAAATCATCACTACTGATGGCTTATCCGAACAAGGCATGGTAATGGACTACACTGAAGTGAAACGCATAGCCAAGGAACAACTAGTGGATGCGTGGGATCATGCTTTCCTGGTGTATCGCCGTGATACAGCGGTATTAGATTTTTTGAATTCACTGCCCAATCACAAAACTGTAGTTCTGGAAGTACCGCCTACCGCAGAAAATCTCGCTATGCTCGCATTCAAGCTGCTCGACAGTGCCTACCGTCATAGCTACGGAAATAACCTGCAGCTGGAACGCGTGCGTATTTATGAGACGCCTAATAATTGGGCAGATTGCCTACGCAATTCAAGCTGACTTTGATGAATTGTTGATTGTGTATTTGTAAAATTTTAACATTATTCAGCTTTTGAGTCGGGATCCCGTTTTGAAAATCCACCACACAACTGTTAGGCATATGGCAAGAAATACCAATGTCATACCAACGCTGATGGCCACGTTGACGTCAGCAACGTCATAAAAGCTCCATCGGAAACCACTGATTAGGTAGACCACCGGATTGAACAGTGTAATTTTTTGCCACAGGGGTGGCAGCATACTGATCGAATAAAAACTTCCGCCCAAAAAAGCCAGTGGCGTAATGATCATCAGGGGTACGATGTGTAACTTCTCAAATCCATCCGCCCAAATACCAATAATAAAACCAAAAAGGCTGAAAGTAACTGAAGTGAGTACCAAGAAAATAATCATCCACAGGGGATGGGCGATCTCGAAAGGAACGAAAAAGCGAGCCGTGACAAGAATAAGTAAACCCAGGATGATAGATTTGGTGGCTGCAGCCCCAACATAACCAATAACAATCTCCACATAAGAAATCGGAGCAGAAAGAATCTCGTAGATAGTACCCGAGAATTTCGGCATATAAATACCGAAAGAGGCATTGGAAATACTTTCCGTCAGCAAGGCTAGCATGATCAGACCAGGGACAATAAATGCCCCATAACTGATACCGTTAATCTCGGTCATGCGCGAGCCGATCGCTGAGCCAAACACAACAAAGTAGAGCGAGGTCGAAATAACTGGCGATGCAATGCTTTGCATCAGCGTTCGCCAGGTACGCTCCAGTTCAAATAAATAAATTGCGCGAATAGCATAAATATTCATGATCGCCCGCTTACCAAATTAACAAAAATTTCTTCCAGTGAGCTTTGGCTAGACTGAAGATCCTTAAAATCGATCCCATGCTTTGCCAGCTGTCGTAGAAGATCGGCGATTCCTGTTTGTTTGCCCTGGGCATCAAAAATGTAGATCAATTCGTTGCCGTCAACCGACAGTTCCAGTGGGTACCCGGCAAGCTCCTCGGGAATGTGCGTCAGTGGAGATTGCAGATACAACTTGAGCTGTTTTTTACCGAGCTTGTCCATCAAACTGACCTTATCCTCCACGAGGATAATTGCACCTTTGCTAATGATTCCGATGCGGTCGGCCATTTCCTCGGCCTCCTCAATATAATGCGTAGTCAAAATAATGGTCACGCCACTTTTTCGTAAGCCCCGCACCATTTCCCACATATCCCGACGCAGCTCGACGTCAACGCCAGCTGAAGGCTCATCGAGAAATAAAATCTGTGGTTCATGAGACAAAGCCTTGGCAATCATTACCCGACGCTTCATGCCACCCGACAGTGTCCTGATTTTTGCATCTTTTTTATCCCACAGGGACAGATCGCGCAACACTTTTTCGATATAGGCAGGGTTTGGCGGTTTACCAAACAGGCCGCGACTGAATTTCACCGTAGCAAAAACAGTCTCAAAGGCATCGGTAGAAAGCTCTTGCGGCACTAAGCCAATTTTTGATCTGGCCGCGCGATAATCCAAAACTATATCATGACCGTCGGCAAGAACCTTACCCTGGCTCGGATTAACAATTCCGCAAATAATATTAATGAGCGTTGTCTTACCTGCTCCATTCGGACCCAGTAGGGCAAAGATTTCTCCACGCTGAATTTCCAGATTGATGCTTTTGAGAGCCATCAAACCGGAGGCGTAGGTCTTTGTGAGATTTTCAATTGATATAATTGACTGCACACAATCTCCTTTATAAATATAAATTTTTTATTGTATGTTGCGTGTGCAAATTGAAAACGGCACGCCACCTGACGTGCCGCTCATGCCCGAAACTAGCTACATCACACTTGTGGATGTGCACGCTCTGCTTCGTTGTTCAACTTATTTAACGCATGCAGGTAAGCCTTAGCTGAGGCTACCACGATGTCAGTATCTGCCCCTTGTCCATTGACTATGCGACCGCCCTTGGATAAGCGCACGGTCACTTCACCCTGCGCATCTGTCCCACTAGTTATATTATTTACCGAATAGAGTTGCAATTCAGTACCACTTTGCACGATCTGTTCGATGGCTTTAAACGTCGCATCTACCGGCCCACCACCTTGTTCCTCGGCGACTAATTCCTTTCCGCCCACATTCAATCGCACCTGCGCCAAAGGCAAAAGGCTCGTTTCCGAATGTGCACGCAAGGATATCAGGCGATAATGTTCGCTAACTTGCGCTACCACGCTTTCACTGATTAAGGCTTGTAAGTCCTCATCATAAATTTCACGCTTGCGGTCAGCTAACTCTTTGAAACGAGCAAAGGCATCATTTACCACCTCCTCGTTTTCCAGCACGATGCCAAGCTCCTGCAACCTAGTACGGAACGCGTTGCGACCGGAAAGTTTGCCCAAGGTTAATTTGTTCATGCTCCAGCCAACATCTTCAGCACGCATAATTTCATAAGTCTCGCGGTGCTTGAGTACACCATCCTGATGAATGCCAGATTCATGGGCAAAAGCATTTGCGCCGACAATTGCCTTGTTAGGTTGCACGGGATAACCTGTGATGCTAGATACCAGTTTGGAAGTTGGCACGATCTGCATGGTATCAATGCGTGTATCGCAACTGAAAACATCGCGGCGTGTCTTAACCGCCATTACGATTTCTTCCAGGCTGGCGTTTCCGGCACGTTCCCCCAAGCCATTGATAGTGCATTCCACCTGACGCGCACCGTTCATGACGGCAGCAAGAGAATTGGCTACCGCCATTCCTAGATCATTGTGGCAATGAGTGGACCACACCACTTTCCCAGAATTCGGCACATGTTCGATCAGTTGTTTGATGCGCTCGCCCCACAGAACGGGGATGCTGTAACCAACCGTATCCGGCACGTTCAGGGTCTTCGCTCCCGCTTGAATCACTGCATCAAAAATGCGGACGAGAAAATCCATTTCCGAGCGCACCGCATCCTCGGCAGAAAATTCTATATCATCGGTATATTCCAATGCGAGCTTCACCGCCTTCACCGCCGCTTCCACTACTTGGTCGGGCTGCATACGCAGCTTCATTTTCATATGGATGGGTGAAGTCGCGATAAAGATATGAATGCGACCCGACTTGGCTGGCTTGATCGCTTCGCCAGCAGCACGGACATCATTTTCAGTGGCGCGTGCTAAGGAGCAAATGGTAGAACTCTCGATGATTTGCGCAACACTGCGGACTGCATTTGCATCCCCCGGACTGGCAGCAGCGAACCCTGCCTCAATAACATTGACGCCCAGTTTTTCCAATTGCCGTGCGATTCGTATCTTTTCTTCCTTAGTCATGGACGCGCCTGGGCTTTGTTCGCCATCGCGCAAGGTAGTATCAAATATTATTAATTTTTCTTTCATGCTGAACTCCATCGCAATTATTTAATTTACATAATCCATGTCGAATAAAATTCGGCTGGATGTCACTTGCTTCAAAACTAGGGGGAAGTATATTTAGCGCGCGACGCGCAGCAGCAGCGCTGCCAGGAGGCTGGATGTAGAATGTAATTGCGAGATGTGGCGAGAGAAATGCATAGCTGGAATATAAAGGCTTTTGTTTATTTACGCAATATCTGCGCTTTGCTCTGTAGCAAATGCATAAACAATCCGTATCCAGGTGAACGAGCTTTCCCGGGGAAAGCCCGTTGCACATACATTAATGGTTACAGACTGTAATACATGTCGAATTCAACTGGATGCGTTGTCATACGATAGCGGGTCACTTCTTCCATTTTCAATTCAATATAGGCATCAATGAAGTCATTAGAAAATACACCACCGCGGGTCAGGAACTCACGGTCCTTATCCAGCGCTTCCAAAGCCTGTTCGAGGCTGGAACATACGGTTGGAATTTTTGCATCCTCTTCTGGAGGCAAGTCATACAGATTTTTATCCGCAGGATCGCCGGGATGAATTTTATTTTGTACACCATCCAGACCAGCCATCATCAAAGCGGTGAAAGCCAGATAAGAATTGGCAGTCGGATCCGGGAAGCGCACTTCAATACGGCGCGCCTTATCACTCTGCACGAAAGGGATACGGATCGAGGCGGAACGGTTCCGCGCCGAATAAGCCAGTTTTACGGGAGCTTCGAAGCCAGGAACCAAACGCTTGTAGGAGTTAGTGCCGGGGTTGGTAATAGCGTTAAGTGCACGGGCGTGTTTGATAATTCCCCCAATATAATACAGGGCAAATTCGGACAACCCGGCATAACCATTACCTGCAAACAGATTCTTGCCGTCCTTCCAGATGGATTGATGGACATGCATGCCTGAGCCGTTATCACCGACAATTGGCTTGGGCATGAAGGTTGCAGTCTTGCCATATTGATGTGCAACGTTGTGCACCACATATTTAAGCTTCTGGGTTTGATCGGCACGACGCACCAAACTGTCAAAGCGGGTGCCAATTTCACATTGTCCGGCGGTTGCCACTTCGTGGTGATGTACTTCGACAGGAACGCCGATTTCTTCCAATATTAAGCACATTGCTGAACGCATGTCTTGTAGCGAATCGACTGGCGGTACGGGGAAATAACCGCCTTTAACCGTGGGTCGATGGCCAGTGTTACCGTGATCAAATTTTTCTGCTGAGGCCCAGGCCGCTTCTTCGGAATTAACCTTGCAGAAGCAGCCAGACATATCCACCTGCCAATTCACTGAATCAAAAATAAAAAACTCGGGTTCAGGACCAAAATAACAGATATCGCCTAAACCAGTAGATTTCAAATAGGCTTCAGCACGTTTGGCAATAGAGCGTGGATCACGATCATAACCTTTACCATCGGATGGCTCTACGACGTCGCAACTCATCACCAATGTGGGTTCATCCATAAAAGGATCAAGGAAAGCGGATCCAGGATCGGCTATTAGCAGCATGTCGGATGCTTGTATGCCTTTCCAGCCAGCGATGGAAGAACCGTCAAAAGCGTGGCCGGATTCGAACCAATCATCACTATCTGACACCACATGTGCCGGAATCGAAACGTGCTGTTCTTTGCCGCGGGTATCGGTGAAGCGTAGATCAACGAATTTAACTTCATTGTCTTTAAGTAACTTAAGAACATCAGCAACCGACTTCGACATAATAATTCTCTCCATAAACGTTAAGGACTAAACTAAAAAACAAACTAGACATTAAAAAACTTAAACCTGGGAATTAAGCACGAAGCGTTCCACTTCATATTCCGCCGCTAAAACGAGCATTTTGCCATATCCATAAGGATAAATGGATTTAAATGTGCGCTCTTTTTTGGGGCGCATTCCATGTACATGCACTATTTCTGTGCTTGACTGATGATGTAAACGAGAGAATTTCAGGTAAGCATATCATCGTCATAATCTCGCCGAATTAGTATTTATAGAATCTTGATCGGGGTTTTATCCGCTTCAAGCTCATACTAAATGAACAAGGTTTGGACTGGTTGATCTCCCAGACTCACGCGTATAATGCGCGTTTTTTAGCTAGGAATAGAAATGAATCTAGATCGAGTTACTTCTGGTCGCGACCTCCCTAATGATTTTAACGTCATCATAGAAATCCCCATGAATGCTGATCCCGTTAAATACGAAGTGGATAAAGAAACTGGCGCCATGTTTGTGGATCGTTTTATGTCCACGGCAATGCATTATCCATGTAACTATGGTTATGTTCCGCACACATTGTCGGAAGACGGGGATCCAGTAGATGTGCTTGTAATTTCACCTGTGCCGCTCATTAGTGGTGTGGTGGTTCGCTGTAGACCGTTGGGTATGTTGAAGATGACTGATGAAGCTGGCGAGGATGCCAAGATTCTGGCTGTGCCTGTTGATAAATTATGCAGTCTTTACCGCAAAATAAAATCACATACTGACCTGCCAGAACTTGTGCTATCACAAATCTCGCATTTCTTCGCTCACTATAAAGATCTGGAAATAGGTAAATGGGTCAAAATAAATGGTTGGGTCGGGGTTAAGGAAGCCAAGGCAGAGATCTTAAGTGGGGTTAAGCGTTATAACTCAGCTAAAAAAAAACCGATGTTCTAATGGGATGTTATAAAAAATAATTAGATAAATCTTTAAGTGACTAACTGCCGACATTGAGTTCAATTTAAAGCGGCCATCTAAGTTAGGAAAGTGAAATATGTCTTTTCCTAAGGTGTGACACATCTTAACTTTACAATAACTGCGCTTTCTTAACTCCATACATGGAATCTTATCTCGGTCTGGACTTTGGTACATCCGGCGCGCGCGTTTGTGTTGTGGACAAAGTCGGGGTTATTATTCATGAAGATCATATTTTCTATCCTGATGCTGCTTTACAAATCCATCTGAATTGGCGCGAAGCACTATATACACTACTTAAACGTCTACCCGCTCCTATTGCAGCTGAATTACAAAGTATCGCTATTGCTGCTACTTCTGCCACAGTATTACTCTGTGATAAAGAGTTGGAGCCGACTGCTCCCGCTTTGCTTTACTTCGATAGCCGCGCACAAGAAGAATCGGAACAACTACAGCAGCTTGCCCCAACGGGTCATATTGTTTGCAGCGCAAGCTCAGGATTAGCCAAATTTCTATGGCTAACAAAACACACCGAGCTTTCCAACGTAGCATACTCCCTGCATCAGGCGGATTGGCTCGCTGCGTTACTTACCGGGCTAGGCGGCGTCAGCGATTATCATAATGCGCTCAAGAGTGGGTATGACACAGAGCGCCTATGCTGGCCAAATTGGATTAAGAATTTGCCGCATGCTCATTTGCTGCCGCAAGTTGTCGCTCCCGGAGCAATCATTACCCACATCAGTTCATTAGTGGCACAACATTTCAAGATTAATCCGGCGTGCAAAGTGCATGCGGGTACCACTGACAGTATCGCCGCTTTTATTGCCGCAGGCGTGCATGAGCCGGGCTCAGCTGTCACTTCGCTCGGCACGACTATAGTACTCAAGCTGCTTTCAAAACAACGTGTAGAATCAGTGCAATATGGCGTATACAGTCATCGTTTTGGTAATTTATGGTTGGCGGGTGGCGCATCCAACGCGGGTGGCGGCGTGCTCAGGCAATATTTTGGCGATTCGCAGATTGATGAACTCAGCCATTACATTGATCCGGCAATTGATAGCCCTCTTTACTACTATCCGTTGCCACGACCTGGCGAACGCTTTCCGATTAACGATCCTACCTTGACTCCACGCCTTACTCCGCGTCCTACAGATGACATACTTTTTTTGCATGGCTTGTTGCAAGGCTTGAGCCGCATCGAAGCAGCGGGTTATGCCAAGCTGGCTGAACTCGGTGCAAGCCCGTTAAAATCCATTATCACCACTGGCGGCGGCGCAAAAAATAAGGTGTGGAAAAACATACGCGAACGTTTGTTAGGCGTGCCAGTAGCGGTAGCGGAACACACTGAATCTGCCTACGGCGCGGCCCTGTTGGGCAAGCGTGGTTTATTAATAGGGGAGCTCTAAAAAGTCCGTTTTATTAAAGTCGTTGGCATATGCTCTTTACGAGCCGAGCCTGCCAATCTAGCGGTGGCATAGGAATGCCTATACGTTGAGGTGTACCCCAGATTGGGTTGGGAAAATGTTTGTCGACGGCATAGCGCGGAATAATGTGCCAGTGCAAGTGCGGTGTCAGGTTGCCGAGGCTGGCAAGGTTAATTTTGTCGGGCTGCATCACTTCGCGTATCACCCTTTCCACGTTAAATACCACGTTCATAAGAGCATACTGTTCTTCCGCATCCAAGTCTGTCATTTCCTTGACGTGGCGATTCCATATTACGCGACAGAACCCGGGATAATCGATGTCCTCAACCAGCACCACGCGACAAAGCTCGCTGCGCCATAAAAGTGTTTCGCTTGTTGCTTGACAGAGTTCGCAACTCATATTTCTTCGTGCATATTTTGTTAGTGATATAGAGGCAGTGCGGCAATACGTCGCTCGATTTCGTTGCTCATTTTTATATAAGCCGGGCTGCCAATGCTGCCATAGCGGCGTTTAAATTCGATTTCCTGCATAAATTCCGGTAAATCCTTCACTTCCGGCATGATGTCGGATTCGCGCAAGCCCGCATTAAATTGCTGCTGCACTTTCTGCGCACCACTATCATTTGTTGTAGCAAGTTCGCCTAAACGGGTGCCGGCTCGATCAGCGGCGATGTCATTAAAGCTGAAGCCGCTGCCACCATGAGAATCCGTGATTTCTTTGTATAAACCGATAACATCCGACAGCGGGCTGCCAGCAGTAGCGGCAAGTGCAGCAGAAACCGTGAAATGCTGAGAGAAGTCCCCGCGCCCGGCCAAAGTCACCATACGCAAAGTCGGTTTGGACCATTCTTTGGCAGCCGGAATAATGGCACTCAGCCCTTTACCGTTTACATAAAACGTCATAACGATGATCGCGGCGCGATTTTCCGCTACCGGATCACCGCCGTTGTGTGTGCGTTGCGCGGCGAGTTCGAACAGTGCTCGCATCAGCTCATTTAACCGCAGGCTGCGTTTTGAGCTGGTTTTTTTGGTCAGTTCGACCAGTTGCTCGTGATATACCTTCAGCCGTTCCTGCTCTTTGGGCGGCACCAGCAAGGCCTTTAGTTGATTGGGCAGCGCATCGTTCCATTCGAAGACGATACGCAGCATGTCATCGCTGGTGCTCACATTTTTGATGATATCGGCAGCTGCCCCGTAGTCCTTGCTGGCTTGTAACTGCTTAATGCCGGACTGTAGTAGCCAGTTCGCAGCAAACGCGGGCACGGGTAACTTACCAATGTGTAGATATTCAAATTGTGGGAGGGCTTTGGTTTCACGAAGTTTAGCGTCGATATTGAGATAGCGTCCGATGGGATTGGGCGGTAACTCAACAGTTGCGCGTACTCTGGCCCTGCCTTGCTGTAAATCTATGTTCGAGCTGCCCTTGCCGTAGCTGTTGGCAAGATAGTTGACTACAAGATCGAGCTCTTCCTGGCTAATAGTAATGGTGCGCAGTACGCCTGCTTTCATTCTACGCGGATCATTACGCGACAGTATCTGCTTGGCGCGATCGATATACGCTGGCGTAAATTGGGCAATACCCGTGATAAGCGGTTGTTTTTCGATACTTAAATAAATTGCAGATAGCAGCCCTAACCCGATAACGATGAACAGTATTAATATAGTCCGCATTTATTTATTTCTACGCAGTTACAAAAGTGCCATACAAAAGTGCAAAAATCCGTTCCAAATTAAATCGGCACCACAGCCGCATTATTTTAATATCAATGCAGCTGTGGTACCGATCTAACTGGTATAACATCAAGAGATCAACAACAAGTTGCCCAGTTTTGCAAATGCTTAATGCTTGGCTGTGCGATTGGCAGGATAGTGTGAAGCCTACCCTGCCAACCGCAACAGAGTTAGCTGCTGCTCATTTCCAGCATCAGCTGATTGATACGTTTCACGAAGCTAGCCGGATCGTCAAGTTGACCACCTTCAGCCAACAAGGCTTGGTCAAATAATACCGAGGCCCAGTCATCAAACTTGCTCTCTTCGGCTTGCAGGCGTAATACAACCGGATGCTTGGGATTAATTTCGAGAATAGGCTGTGACACGGGCGCTTTCTGTCCTGATGCCTTCAATAGACGAGCCAGATTGGAGTTGATGTCATGAACGTCCGCTACCAGGCAAGCTGGCGAATCGGTCAGGCGGTGAGTCACACGCACTTCTTTAACACGCTCTTTAAGGCTGGTTTTAATCTTGTCGGTCAGCTCCTTGAATGCACCGGCATCTTTTTCCTGTTCTTGCTTTTCTGATTCATCTTCAAGCTTGCCGAGATCAAGTCCCCCTTTCGCAACAGATACCAATGGTTTACCTTCGAAAGCGGGTAAATTACTCACTACCCATTCATCGACGTGATCGGTCAATAAAAGCACTTCTATGTCTTTCTTGCGGAACACTTCCAAATGCGGGCTATTTTTCGCGGCATTAAAAGTATCAGCGGTAATGTAATAAATCTTGTCCTGACCTTCTTTCATGCGACTAATGTAATCAGCCAGAGATACGGTTTCTCCTGGTGAATTAGTATGGGTAGAGGCGAGGCGCATCAAGCCAGCGATCTTGTCTTTATTAGCGAAATCTTCGCCCACTCCTTCCTTCAGCACGCGGCCAAATACATCCCAAAACTTGGTATATTTCTCTGGATCTTTAACTGCCATATCTTCCAGCAGGCCAAGCACTTTTTTGGTGCAACCAGAACGGATTGCTTCGATGTCTTTTGATTCTTGCAGAATCTCGCGTGATACGTTGAGGGGGAGGTCATTGGTATCAACCACACCGCGTACAAAACGCAGGTAATGTGGCATTAGTTGGGTGGCATCGTCCATAATGAAGACGCGGCGCACATATAGCTTAATACCGTGACTCGCATCGCGCTCCCACAAATCAAAGGGTGCCCTGGCCGGTAGGTACAGTAACAACGTGTATTCCTGGCGTCCCTCTACGCGTGCATGAGTCCATGCCAGCGGGTCCTCATAGTCATGACCTACATGTTTGTAAAAACCTTTGTACTCATCATCATTGATTTCGGTTTTGGGGCGTGCCCACAACGCAAAAGCTTGATTGATGGTCTCTTCTTCCTCAAGCACCTGCTGTGCGTTATCTTTCCATTCCTCTTTTTTCATTAAAATAGGCTGAACGATGTGGTCAGAATACTTATGAATAATAGTGCGCAACTTTGTTCCATTTAGCAGGTCTTCTTGCCCTTCACGCAGGTGCAGGGTAATAGACGTACCCCGTGTAGCACGCTCGACCATCTCAATGGCAAATTCTCCGCCACCGTCAGATTCCCAGCTGACCCCTTGATCAATGTTTTCACCAGCACGGCGCGTTAACACGCTGACTTTGTCGGCAACGATAAAAGCCGAATAAAACCCCACGCCAAACTGACCGATAAGATTTGCATCTTTCTGCTGGTCTCCAGAAAGCTGAGTAAAGAATTCGCGCGTACCGGATTTGGCAATCGTGCCGAGATTGTTGATGACTTCGTCGCGACTCATACCAATACCATTGTCGCTAATGGTCAGTGTTTTCGCTTCTTTATCGTAGCTCACATGGATAGTCAGCTCGGAATCATTCTCAAACAAGGCCGAGTTATGCAATCCCTCGAAGCGCAGCTTGTCGCAGGCATCGGACGCATTGGAAATTAATTCACGCAGAAAAATTTCTCGATTCGAATATAGCGAATGAATCATCAACTGCAGTAGTTGTTTGACCTCGGCCTGAAAACCCATGGTTTCACGATTGCTGGTTACATTATCGGTCATTACTCTCTCCGTTATTTTTTAGACAGGACACAGGGATAGGTTGGGGTAGTCTTACAATTTTCAAGAGGGACTATTTCATCTGCCATCCGCTTTAGCTGCTTGTCGCAAAAGTCGCCGTGCAGTGTCCGCATCGCGAGCGGCATCAATTTCACGCATTACAGCGCCGACGTCAGCCTTTTTGTTGCTCTGTTTGAATTTGCCGGTTAGTTCAATTTCAGTGTGTAATTCACCGCTTTGATACAGTGACCATATTTCTTTGCCGTAATTAGTAGAACGTAGTTCGGGGGCGAATTGGCCGAAGTAAGTTGCCAGATTATCGACGTCTCGTTCCAGCATTTTGCAGGCATTGTTGTTTGCGGCAGCATCGATTGCTTGTGGCAAATCGATGATGACCGGCCCATTGCTGTCGACGAGGATGTTGTACTCGGAAAGGTCGCCGTGAACAATACCGGCACACAGCATGCGCACGACTTCCGTGATCAAAATTTGATGATATTGTCGCGCGAGCTCGGCAGTAAGAACTAAATCATTGAGTCGTGGGGCAGGCTCGCCATTTGCGTCGGACACTAATTCCATTAATAACACGCCCTCGTAAAACCCATAGGGATGCGGAACACGCACGCCTGCAGCGGCGAGTTTGTACAAAGCGTCTACTTCAGCATTTTGCCAAGCAGTTTCCCGCTCTTTACGCCCATAGCGCGTGCCTTTTTCCATGGCACGAGCCATACGGCTGTTTTTCACTTTGCGGCCTTCCGTGTAGTGAACGGCCTGGTGAAAACTGCGCTTGTTAGCTTCTTTATAAACTTTTGCGCAGCGGATATGTTCTCCACAGATCACAATGTAAACATTAGCTTCTTTGCCGCTCATCAGCTGACGGTCTACTTTGTCAACGATACCATCCTGGATAAGCGGCTCAATTCTTTTTGGAGTTTTCATGTGACAAGGTTTTACCCAGAGCGTATATACAATAATCCAAATAGTATTTTAAAAAAGCGGCTTTGCTAACCTGATACTTTAATGAGATGGTTGATATTCAATAAATTCCAATGCATTATCATCCGGGTCGCGGCAGAATAAGGCGGAGCGTCCAGACATACTGATCGTATAATTTATTGTGGCTGAATCCAATTTTTTCATTAATGCATTCAAATTACTTACCGACAGCGCTATATGGCGGTCGCGTCCGCCGTGCGCTGGACGTTGCAGGCTCGCTTCCGGATTTGGCAGTTGCATGAGATGAATTTGTTGATGTATGCCCACGTTATACCACACGCCGGGAAAACTCATCTCTGGACGCTTGCTGTCAGGTACCAGCTCCAGAATATTTTCATAAAAAATACGCGCCCTATTCAGATCTGCCACCAAAAAAGTGGCATGTAGCAGGTGAGTGATTTGCATAAGTTTTAGCGGTGTCCTGCATTATGCATAATGTCTAAGAAGGATACTGTCATTTCTATTCAGTATATTATGCACATTAGAGATCAAAATAAAAAAACGATCAGTTCCCTATACACAATGCCAGTTAGAGGATAGGAATGAAACGCTGTCGGTAAAAATTGGACATAAGCAAAATGTTTCTTAATAACTGTGTCTCTAAAGTATATAAAGCATTATATAAAATATTGCGGTTACATTGCCTGTTTTATGCACAAGCTCAACTCATTGATATAGGTATAACGAGCTAAATTTAATTAACTTAAGGAGAGCATTATCATGGAAACCGGCACTCCCCAGCCGTTGGCAGATATACCAGCCGTACCAGGCAACTCAGATGCACCCATTCAGACCAGATATTCCATATCAGTCGATGGCAACGAAGTCGCCGACAGTAAAACCGGGCTGATCTGGCGACGTTGTCCAGAAGGTATGACGGTCAGCAGTAGTGGTTGTAGCGGAGTTGCAGCTGCTTATACGTGGGATCAGTCGCTGGCCCTGGCTAACGACGTAGCGTTAACTAGTGGTAAGCCATGGCGTCTTCCCGATGTAAAAGAACTTTCGAGCATTGTAGATGCCAGTTTCGGAAATCCGGCGATTGATACACACGCTTTTCCCGGAACACCTGCAACGCCTTTCTGGTCGGCCACGCCTGTAGAAAATAATCCGTTAAAGGCTTGGTATGTTATGTTTTATGGTGGTTTTATGAATACTTACGTCTGTGGCGGTAAGCTTCAGGTACGCTTAGTGCGTTCTAGCCAGTGATTCGCAGCGTTGGAAGAAGGTGCGGAACGAAGCAACTCTGGAGTAGAATCCCGCATTGACAAGATATTATAATTATTTTACAACTACGCGTTATTTATATAATCGCGGCATAGTTAAATTATTGTAATTATTATTAATATTTTTTAAGAACGCAGGCAATCCCTGTTAACTGATAACTAACTGATAGAAAGAAGCTCAATTATGCAGAATGAAACTGACAACCAGCCGCCAGCGCGATTTATCATTTCTGAGGATGGTACTGAAGTTACAGACAATAAAACTGGCCTGATCTGGCGACGTTGCGCTGAAGGTATGACAGCCAGTATCGATGGCTACACTGGAATTCCTGGCGTATATAATTTGGAAGATGCATTAGCTTTGGCCAAAAGCCAAGCAAAGGCAACGGGCAAAGCTTGGCGCTTACCTAAAGTAGAAGAGCTATCAAGCATCGTGGATATGAGCCGCAGAGATCCATCGATTGATACAGATGTCTTCCCGGGAACGCCAGGCTCCCCTTTCTTTACAGCTTCGCCTGATGGTGCCTTATCCTGGTTTGTCAGTTTCTATGTTGGTAAAGTGTTCAGCGAATACAGTGAGGTTCCTAATCACGTAAGATTAGTACGTTCTAGTTGATAGCAAGATCTGAATGTTGAGATCAGCAAATATCAAGTTATATCGGCTATGGAATACAACCATTGCATCTCGAATTAAACTCAATCGGTTCTTATAAAAACGTTCAATAGTCACGGCTTGTATCTAAACGCTGTATCTCCTTAAGATATGTAAGCCGTGGCTATAACTATGCGAGACAATTTTATATCCATGAAGCGGAAGAGATGCTTGAAAAGAGACATGGAAAAATTTCATAAATTTAATAAGTTAACAGTCTCTAAAACATACCGCTTTTAATCTTCTTGCAACCTTTGTTGGAGTCTTTACGATGCGCCTTGACCGTTGGCTATTCCATATCTTGGCTTGGCAGTTGCATCGGCGGATCAGTGTCACTCTCCTCGTAAAGAAAATATGAAAGATATGCCTATATTAGGGTTGCCACTGATCCTGCTGGGCGCCCTGTGGGGAGCTGTCAGCATCGTTCTGCAGTCTTATCAGATGATCAATGCCAAACGGGATCAAATCATGGTGCTCGTCGAGTGCAAGAAGGCCTTTGCGGGAAAGCTGACAAATGCAGCAGGAGATTTTGTGGCTGCACCGGCCAAAGTAATCGATCAATGCCAGTCATGTTGCTACGGGAAAGAACTCCAGCCGATTGATTTGTATTTTTCCAATCTCCTTCCACTTTCCCTTGGGCTCTGTCTGTTTCTCGCCATCGTTTCCTTCGCGGTCGTGTGCATTCCAACTTACCTGAATTCAGGCGACGCCGATTTTATGCGAAGAGTACGTCAAATTAGCTGGATCACCGCATCGCTGCCGCTCTTCTCGCTCTTCGCGTTCGCCGTAGGCATGTTTTTCGATGTCTATCTCTTTATGTTTAAGTTAGGCGATTGGGTCTTGCCGAAATGAGATCAGGCTTTATGTTAACGGCTACACGATGGTGTATGACGCTATTTGGTGCCATTGTGTTAGCAATTAACGTCGGCTGTGCTGTCCTTGACAAGAGTACGCCTGCTTGGCGAGATTACCCGGTAACCTTGAAAAGTGAGCCGCACATTGATTTACATGTGGAAACATCAGGTTCGGGTAAACCCGTATTGCTAGTTCACGGCTTCGGTAACAGCGTCTATGTTTGGCGTCATTTGGTTCCTGTGCTGGCTCAACAAAACCGGGTGATCGCAATTGACCTGAAGGGGTTTGGCGACTCTCCAAAACCAGCCGACGAACGTTATTCGGTCTACGAACAAGCCCGTTTGATCCGCGATTACATAGTGGATAACGATCTAAACGATGTAACAATTGTGGGACACTCCCTCGGCGGTGGTATTGCGCTGGTGGCTTCGCTCTACCTGCAACAATCAGCTCCAGATCGACAGAGAGGCCTGGTGTTAATCGATAGTATCGCTTATCCGCAACAGATGCCCATGTTCATTCGTTTACTTGCAACCCCTGTACTTGGGCCCTTAACCGTGGCAGTGATACCACCCGAAATTCAAATTCGACAGGTGATGAAATTAGTATATGCAAAAAATTCGACAGTGCCTGAGGATGCAGTTAAGGTCTATGCCAAGGCCTTGAAGATACCTGAGGGGCGCTATGCCGCCGTAACCAGCGCACGTCAAATCCAGCCGCCGGACCTGGAAGCCCTTTCTCTACAGTATCCAAGCCTCCGAGTACCGACTCTCATCGTTTGGGGTAAGCAGGACAAAATTATTCCGGTCAGCGTCGGCGAGCGACTCCACCAGGCGATCCCCGACTCACGGCTGTTTGTAATTGAGGATAGCGGCCATTCTCCAGCGGAAGAACGACCGCAGGTACTCCTGCCTGTCATGGAGTCCTTTCTCCGTAATCCTGAAACGACTGATTGATAGCCCTCGACTTTAATTTCGCCGCACGCCATGCTGTCAGTTGGAAGTTTTTCGCGGTGTATCAGGTGTATCAATAGTGCCGTAGAAATCGATTAGCCATGCGGAACTGAAAATATGCCATGTGATGACATCTCTAATGTGCAAAATTCCAAGATAGTGGCAATTATGCATTTGCACAAATTAAAGTTGGTACCGGTAAAAACCTATAAAATGCGAATCTACCGGTAAATTTTTGTTGAGGTTGATCAATTATGCGTATCACCCAAAAAGGGCTAACTTTTGACGATGTCTTGCTGATTCCGGCACACTCCAATGTATTGCCACGTGATGTCAGTTTGCGTACTCAACTCACCCGCAATATCACCTTGAATATTCCTCTACTATCCGCTGCCATGGACACCGTTACCGAAGCGCGTCTGGCAATAGCCTTGGCCCAGGAAGGGGGTATCGGCATCGTTCATAAAAACATGAACGCCAAAATGCAGGCTGCTGAGGTATCCAAAGTTAAGCGTTTTGAAAGTGGGATGGTGAAAGATCCCATCGCCGTCACATCCGGAATGACAGTACGCGATGTGTTAAACCTTATTCGCCAGCATAATATTTCCGGATTGCCGGTGGTGCAGGGTAAGCAGGTAGTCGGAATTGTGACTAACCGTGATTTACGTTTCGAAAGCAACCTTGATCAACCCATCCAAAATATCATGACGCCGCGAGAACGGCTGATCACGGTAAAGGAAAACGCCAGCCGTGACGAGGCGCGTGGACTGATGCATCAACATCGTATTGAACGTGTACTGGTGGTGAACGATGCGTTTGAGCTGTGCGGTCTGTTTACTGTAAAGGATATTCTCAAGTCCAGCGAACATCCGCTAGCGTGCAAAGATGAACTGGGACGTTTACGCGTTGGCGCTGCGATTGGAGTGGGCGAAGGCACGGACGAACGCGCTACCCTATTGGTAGAAGCCGGAGTGGATGTACTCATAGTCGATACCGCACATGGCCACGCGCAGGGCGTGCTGGATCGTGTTAAATGGGTAAAGAAAAATTTCCCGAACGTGGATGTGATTGGTGGGAATATTGCTACTGCCGCCGCAGCCAAGGCACTTGTGGATCATGGTGCAGACGGCGTTAAAGTTGGGATAGGCCCCGGCTCGATTTGCACGACACGCATGGTCGCGGGTATAGGCGTGCCGCAAATATCGGCTATCCAGAATGTGGCAGAAGCCTTGCAAGGTTCCGGTATCGCACTTATTGCAGACGGTGGAGTGCGCTATTCCGGCGACATCGCTAAGGCAATTGCAGCAGGTGCGCACGTCGTAATGTTAGGTGGACTATTTGCAGGGACAGAAGAAGCGCCCGGTGAGGTGGAGCTGTTCCAGGGCCGTTCCTATAAATCCTATCGCGGCATGGGCAGTTTAGGCGCGATGCAGCAGGGTTCCAGTGATCGTTATTTTCAGGATAGTGAAGCCAATCAAGAAAAATTGGTACCTGAGGGAGTGGAAGGACGCGTGCCTTATAAGGGCAGCGTGCTGGCGGTCATCCACCAACTAATGGGAGGCTTACGTGCCAGCATGGGTTATCTGGGCTGCCCGGATGTCGCCACCATGCATACCAAGGCTGAATTTGTACAAATAACGTCTGCTGGTATGCGCGAATCGCATGTTCACGACGTACAGATTACCAAGGAAGCACCGAATTACCATATTGATTAGTCGATTCTAGTGATTAGTTATTAACTGCTGAAAATTTGGTAGAGGTCAATCGAACTACCTGTGAGCTGGCAACAATCGCCACACCTAACAATAAATTAATAACTTACCCTTGAAATTTTATGTCCCATCAAAAAATTCTGATTCTCGACTTCGGATCGCAATACAGCCAACTCATAGCGCGCTGCGTGCGCGAATCTCATGTTTACTGCGAGCTGCATCCCTTCGACGTAGATGATGAATTCATTCGCAATTTCAAACCGGCTGGCATCATTCTTTCGGGCGGCCCTAATTCAGTGACAGAAGGCGATGCCCCGCGTGCACCGCAAGTAGTATTTGAACTAGGCGTGCCGGTGCTGGGTATTTGCTACGGTATGCAAACCATGGCTGCGCAATTGGGTGGAAAAGTGGAAATCGGCGAGGTGCGCGAATTTGGCTATGCGGAAATTCGTGCACGCGGCCATTCAAAATTATTTCGCGATATTCAGGATCGTAACAACGAGGCAGGCCACGGCTTGCTGGATGTGTGGATGAGCCACGGCGACAAAGTTACCTCGCTACCACCGGGCTTCATAATAATTGCTTCCAATGCCATCACACAGATTGCCGGTATGGCTGACGAAGCACGCCGTTTCTACTCGGTACAATTTCATCCGGAAGTCACTCACACGTCACAAGGCAAAGCAATAATCAACCGCTTTGTGCATGACATCTGCGGCTGCAGACAGGACTGGAACATGCCCGATTACATCGCGGAGGCGATAGAAAAAATCCGCACCCAAGTCGGTCAGGAAGAAGTCATCCTCGGCCTGTCCGGCGGAGTGGATTCTTCCGTGGCAGCAGCATTGTTGCATCGTGCTATCGGCACGCAGCTCACCTGCGTATTTGTGGACAATGGCCTGTTGCGCTTGAATGAAGCCAAGCAGGTTATGGAAACTTTTGCTAAAAATCTGGGCGTGAAAGTTATCCATGTTGATGCAGGCGCAAAATTCATGAAACATTTGGCAGGCGTGTCTGATCCAGAACAAAAACGTAAAATTATCGGACGCGAATTTGTCGAAGTATTCCAGCGCGAAGCCGCCAAATTGCCACAGGCTAAATGGCTGGCGCAAGGCACCATTTATCCTGATGTGATCGAATCTGCTGGTGCCAAAACCAAAAAAGCACACGCCATCAAATCGCATCACAACGTCGGAGGTTTACCCGACACCTTGCATCTCAAGCTACTGGAACCGTTACGTGAACTGTTCAAGGACGAAGTGCGCGAACTCGGCGTGGCGCTCGGCCTGCCACGCGACATGGTGTATCGCCATCCATTCCCGGGACCGGGGCTAGGCGTACGCATTCTTGGTGAAGTGAAGCGTGAATACGCTGACTTGCTCCGCCGTGCTGATGCAATTTTCATTGAAGAGCTACATACGTCTGGCTGGTATGAAAAAACAGCGCAAGCATTTGTTGTATTTCTACCGGTAAAATCAGTGGGCGTGATGGGCGATGGCCGCACTTATGAATGGGTAGTGGCGCTGCGTGCGGTGCAAACACGAGATTTCATGACCGCACATTGGGCAGAATTGCCACATGCCTTACTGGCCAAAATATCTAACCGCATCATCAACGAAGTGCGAGGCATTAACCGAGTGGTTTATGATATTTCCGGGAAGCCCCCTGCGACTATTGAGTGGGAATGATTCTGGGTCTGGCAGCGTAGCGCAACGACTGGTAGTGGATCAACGAAAAGCCCTGTATTTACAGGGCTTTTATGCTTTTCGTCTGGCAAAGTCCGGCAATGACAAGTAGCGGCAAGCAAGTTTTTTTCATGGTTCTATCGATGGTACAATCTTCTCAGATACCATTCGTTCATCGTAATACCATTGCAAAATATTTGGTTCGACAATGGTATCAAATATGAACAAGTCCAATAAATATGCGGGTTGTAGCGGTATTTATTGGATTTCATAATCATGGTATCAAATCGCCGGAGGAAGCATGCTGACTGATACAAAATTACGGAATCTCAAGCCTGAAGCCAAGGCGTACAAGGTCAGTGACCGTGATGGTCTATATGTCACCGTCTTGACCACAGGTACGGTATCGTTCCGCTATAACTACAGCATCAACGGACGGCAAGAGACGCTGGTGATCGGGCGTTATGGTGCTGGGGGCCTGACACTGAAGGAAGCCAGGGAGAAGCTTTCATTGGCGAAAAAGGAGCTTGTTGCCGGCAAGTCGCCATCCAGAACCAAGGCGAGAGAAAAGCAAAAGTCCAAGGATGCTGATTCATTTGGTGAGTGGGCGGAGCTATGGTTGAAGAATCACCAGATGGCCGATTCAACCCGAGACATGCGGCGATCAGTCTATGAGCGCGATCTCAAAGAGCCGTTTGGCAAGCTCAAGATGGGTGAAATATCTCATGAGGATTTGCGTGCTTTGTGTGACAAGATCGTAGCCAGAGGCGCACCGGCCACGGCGGTCCATGCCAGAGAGGTGTTGCAGTTGGTATATCGCTATGCGATGGAGAAAGGGCATAAGCATGACAATCCGGCCGACTTGGTGCGGCCAACATCTATCGCAAGATTTCAACCCAAGGATCGGTCACTATCGCCAGAAGAGATCGGGGTGATGTATCAGTATCTGGAGTACGTTTCTACCGCACCTACGATCAGGCTTGCGGTCAAATTGTTACTGTTGACCATGTTGCGCAAGTCAGAGCTGGTCGAGGCAGTATGGACAGAGATCAATTTCACTGATGCGATTTGGACTATCCCAGGTGAGCGAATGAAGCGGCGCAATCCGCACAACATCTACCTGTCGAGACAGGCTCTGGATATTTTTGTTGCTCTTAAGACCTGCGCTGGCGGCTCACGTTACGTTTTGCCATCACGCTACGATCCAGACATACCGATGAGCAAGGCGACCTTGAACCAAGTCACCAAGCTGGCTTATATGGCAGCACAGAAGGATGGTAAGACGTTGGACAAATTTGGGCCGCATGATTTAAGGCGGACTGCCTCGACGCTACTGCATGAGGCCGGATACAACACGGACTGGATTGAAAAGTGTCTGGCCCATGAGCAGAAAGGGGTGAGGGCCGTTTACAACAAAGCCGAGTATGCAGAACAGCGGCGCGTGATGTTGCAGGAATGGGCGGACATGATAGACAGGTTTGCTACACGCTCCTGAGTCCTGGGGCTGACGGAAGCAATGCCGCTGACTTTCGCTGCTCGATCCAGGCCTCAATTTCTTGCAAGTCCCACGCAACCAAACGCGTGGTGATAGAGAAGCGCTGAGGAAACTCTCCGCGTTTTTCCATATTAAGAATTGTTCTTTCAGAAAGAGGCACGATTGTTAGCAGGCGCTTGCGGTTAATCAGCGCCTTCCCCGGCTTTTTCATTTCCTCGAATGTCAGGTCTCGTGCGTTCATTTTGTCGCCCCCTCGCTGCATGCCTCGTTTGTATTCATTGTCCAGTCGTGCTTAAAGTTGCGTATTAGAAAAACATGAAATATCTGTTGAGGAACAATCATCCCAGCCTCCCCGATTTCGCCGTGAGGGCAATCAGCCGGATTTCATCCAGCACCTTGTCCGTTTGCTGCATGGCCGCGCGCATGGCCACGGCTTCATCAAGCGGCGCGCTGATGTCGTGCCCATCGCTGCCCAGTTGGTTCAGCAGCGACATAAGCGGCGACTCGAACTGCGCCAGGTCTGACAGCATGGACAGCGACAGGCAAGCCTTGCCATCGTCCGGTGCGACAAAGTGCGGCTGATCGAGCATGGCGCGCGGGTACTGGTATCTCGTACCGGGCAACGCATCGTTCGTGGATAGCGCGGCAAGAAATGAAACTGCATCAACAAAACGCGCTGCGGGCAGCTCACTGTAGCTGCCAATCTCGAAATGATCGTTGAAGCGAATCCAGATATCCGCGTGAACCGTATCGGAGTTCCCCGAACGCTGGGAAACGATCTGCCACAAGGCGTTCTGTTGGACGGGGGAGAGTGCGCTGGCATCTTGCGGTGTGGCGCAGCCTCCAGCCTTTCTGATGGCGGGAAGGATTTCCTCCGTCAGCTTCGCTTCAAATGCATGCGCATCTTCTTCGCGGGAGTTGATGATCAGGCGGTAGAGGTTGCCTTCGTTGATGTAGGTTAATCCCGGATTCTCACCTTCAGCATGTGGGGCGCGTTTCGCGGTCCCCTTTTCACGGCAGTATTTTTCGATGGCTTCGCTGTCGTTGCTATAACCAAGAACAGCACAAATATCACCGGCAGAAAACCACGTCTCACCGTTGTCATCGGTGACGGTGTGAATTTGAGTGCCGTTAAAACTGAATATGGCGGAGGTGGCGGAGCTTGTCATCGTGCTAATCATTAGATTTCTTCTCCATGCCCCACAGACTGATAATCCCCTCAAATACCTCGCTGCCGTTATCTATGAAGGTATGTGGTTCGCGCTGGGTCATGTAACACAGGCGCAATACATTCATCAGGTGCTCAAAATTTTCCGGGTCGAGTGTTCCTATATCGCTCACATCCGCCTTGATGCGATAGCCGTTATAGAGCGAAGCGAGAAACTGAGCGAACACGCGCGAACTACCGCAATCGCGTTCCGCCCACCTGACGCAATGCTCAAGGCTCTTGGTACATTCCTGAATCGTTGCATGACGCACATTTTCAGCGCGCTCCCATGAATCCGAGCTCATAAACGCCATCAGCTTGGCCCGCTCACCCTCTTCGATAGTGAGGCTGAATATCGCCATTTTGGGTGGAACTGGAAGCATGTTTTTCCCGGTCATGTAAAAACCCTTGTGCTGGATCGGCGAAAAGTATAGTTTAACTAAACATTAAAAGTCAATCAGAAATATACTTCATGCTGGCTTAGTGTAAATAGTAACTAATCATTTTGGTGTTATGCGTATTCGCGCATAGCAAAATCCAATCAGAACAACCGAGGGTTGCAGTAGCGCTTTGGCGTATAACTTCCGTGTACAAGATGTTTTAAAGTGAGCGGCAGGGTGGAGCGATAGCGGAAATAATTGCTTAGATCGCAGGATGCGAGGCAAGCAACTTTGCAAGGATGCGGCGATGGTGAGATCAAAGGCTTGCGACAGGATAGCAAGTGCCGGACGGCAAGCGGAATTAGCACGGATGGTTGTCGTGCGGGATGAATGTTGCTTTCGGGAATGATGCCGAATAAGGAGAGGAAAATTTTAATGCTCGGGCATAAAAAACGCCAATTTACACTTGCGGTTCAGGTGTGGGCGCTTGCGGATAAAGGTGATGCCGTCTTTGCTGAATGGTACGGCGGGAGCGTGATCAGCAAGGGGCTAACCTCTGTCAGGCGTTGGCCTTTCGTATTTCGCCGGTTCAAAAAAGCTTGAGCTGAATCTGAAGCACGAGGATGTTATTTTGCACCTTTGAGTAATTTTTCAGGCGAGATGAGTTCAGCATATACACCCCCTTCACGCGTCAGGGCTGCAACGGCGCTATCGGGAAGTGGTTGAGCCACGGCAATCAGCTTCTGTATCGACGGTCTGGTAAGCGCAAAGTTGCTGTCGACTTCACCGACAATAAGCCAATCAAAGGAAAATACCAAGTGCTCTCTGAGTGCCACCAGGCGATCTGTTGGCGGCGTTGCGTTGCCGGTTTCCCATTGAGATACCGATGCTTTGGATACGCCACACAAATCGCCGAATTTCTCCTGTGAAAGAGTGTTGCGCTCGCGCAATTGCCTGATTCTGGTTCCTATGTCCATGGCTTGAATTTTACAACATTTCTATAAAAACGAAGTAAAGAATTAATTGACTTGCGAGTTTAGTATAAATATACTTCGTGAATGGGTGTGTCAATTAAAACTATTCCTGTGTCGGTAAAAAGAGCACAGCGACACTATGGGGACAGGTGAAAAGTGAACAACCATGCAATCAAATTGGGCGCGCGCAAATCAGGTGGGGGTTGTTTTTTCAGGTGTCTCCTTCACACCTCATCTGAGTTTCTGCGAGGGGTAGGGGTATCCCGGACAGCAACACTGCTGTGCGCCCCCCTTTTAACAGCTTAACGATGAGCGTCAAAGTCATGAGCATGGTCTTCGAACACTATCCAGAAGGCGGCGGCGAAATGCTCCTTGCATTGGCGTTAGCTGACTTTTCCGATGACGAGGGTAGCAAGGTTTTCCCAAGCATACCCGCACTCGCCAAAAAAACGCGCCAGTCTGAGCGCAGCGTGCAGTACCAACTCCGAAAAATGGAGCAGATCGGCTTTATCTCGGTTGCCGAAATCAGCGCGGGTGGTCGTATCAGAGGAAAAAAATACAAGTCCACCGAATACAAAATTCATCTTGAATTCTTCATCAACAGCAGAAAAAACACACTTGCTTGCAGCCTTGAAGGTGGCGATGCAAAAAATGCATCATCTGGCACCAATCATAGGGGTGCAAAATCTGCACCGTTAGACGAAACCCTTATGAATACTGGATATTTTGCTAACGGTGAAAATTCTGCACCGCTACTGAAACGGTGCAATTCGGAACATTTAACGGTGCAATCTGGAACACTTAACGGTGCAACAGCTGTTGCACCCAATACATCATATAAACCACCATATAAACCACCACCACAAAGCGCGCGCAACGCCGAGCCGGAATTGCAGGGTCAAAACACCGTGGTGGTGAATTTGATTTTTCCTCCATCCATCCAGTCCGGTCAGCGCGATGCCATCCGAGCGTTGCTGTCCAGCAGCGGAGTGCCGCCCAGTCACTGGCAGATCCTGATTGACGAACTGCACGGGGCACAACTCGCCAAACCTATCACGAATCCCATTGGCTACGTCAGAGGGATGGTGGAGCGCATGTCAGCAGGCTCATTCACAGCGGAACGAGCCCCGATGATTGTCGAGCAGCGCAAAAGACGCGAAGCCAATGAGCAACAGGCAGTCACCCAAGCAAGAAAGCACCCGGATCACGGGCAGTCGTCTCAGGCGCAATTAGACCGCCTGCCGCAGCGCATTCGCGAATCACTTACCAGACTGATGACGCAAAGTTAAGGGGGAGTTGGAATGGACGAAACCACACGCAAAGACATCGCAGACTTGAACAGGAGATTCCTTTACCTTGCCAGGCAATTAGCCTCAGACGAACAATATAATCTGCTGGCGGGCATTCCAAGGCTCGCGATTGAGCTAATCAAAAGCATAACGCTTGACGAGCTTGACGCACTTGCAGAAGACATGATCGCCCCATGCTTCACGTTCAAGTTTGACGATGCGACATTCCGCGCATTGGTTGAAAGAAAAACCACCAGACGTGCGTACATGACAAATATTCTCGTCGCGCAGTCACAGGTCTGATGAATACCAACGACATCTTCATCAGAAACCATATCAGCGCTACCACGCTGGTTCGCGAGGGCATGCGCATTCCGCTTGTACACGCCATGACCGGGGTCGCTTGGCGATCTTTGCGCAAGATTTGGCAAGACACATACGGCGACGCCACGCCGCTACCGGGAAGGATGCCAGGCAATACGCTTTCGTACATCAAGCAGGGGCAGACATCGCTCTTGTTGTCCACATTAGTGGCTGTGTATTTAACCGTAGAAAAGAGAGCAAACCCACCAGCCGCATCACAAGCCGAGATGTTCATTCAAGCGTGGGAATCAAGAAAATTCTTTACCAAAAGAGGAATGGCGATTGACATCAACGCGGCATGGTACGCAATTAGAGACGTAAAGGCCGAACTGGTGTCTTGGGGAAGATGCAAGCAATGCAAAGCGACGTACATCTTCGATACCGAGCTGAGGGAAACAAGTAAGTGCCCTTATTGCGGTGAGCGAGACATAAAAATCATTGGACCGGGCAAGCAATGAGAAAAAAATTACCAACCATCGTTGTTTGTGTGATGTTTGCCCAGATCGCATATGGACAGGCAGATAACGCCTGCTTTGAGCAAGCAGCGAAACGTTATCGCATCTCAGCTCAGATTTTGAGGTCAATCTCCCGCGTAGAGTCTGGTGGAAACCCGGCAGCATTCCACCGGAACGCAAATGGAAGTTGGGATATTGGACATATGCAGATCAACTCTGCCTGGCTGCCGACTCTTGCCAAATACGGGATCACCAAAGATCGCTTAACAAATTCGTGCGTCAACACCCATGTCGGGGCTTGGATATTGGCAAACAATTTTCAACGTATGGGGTATGGATGGAACGCTGTTGGTGCATACAACGCAAACTCGCCAGATAAAGCGGCCGCATACGCCAGAAAAGTTGCAGCAAACCTGCGTAACGAAGAGGTATCAATTGATTAAGCGACGCGTAGCGGTCTTGATCTTGGCAATAGTATCTTCAACCCTGTTGGTGGGGTGTAATAACTTATCCAGAGAACATCCGGACAGAATCGTCAATGTCGATCCGAGCATCGGGTATCTGGACGGCAAATTCCGTATCTGCCGAGAAAATTGTCCGAAGCGCACAGAAAAAGTTTTGGATGATGCTGACTACGCAGTTATGCAAGCTCCACCGGTCAGCATCCAGCAATCCGAACCACCAATAACTCTGCCCGTCAGTATCGCAATACCTGCCAACGAACACGCCGACATTTTTATTGTGCAATTCGAGTTTGGCAAGAGCATACCGACCAGTAATGGGTACAAAACCATCGCCTTGCTGACCAAAGCAGCCAAACAAACAGCAGTCGCCATCGAGCTGATCGGCGAAACAGACGATATCGGCACTCAAAAATACAACGACAAGCTGGCATCCAGGCGGATGAACTTTGTGGTGCGCTGGCTTAAATCACACGGGGTGAATGCCAGGATTTCTGTTGAAGCAAAAGGGGGATGCTGCCACCCGGCACCATACGACACTACAGAAACAGCGTTGCAGGAAAAGCGCCGTGTGCAAGCAAAAGTGCAGCAGACAATCGAGAAAGGGGGACGCACCAGGAAATGATTATCGACAACCGTAGCAAACCAACTATTCAACAATTTACCAAAGGATTTAAGAATGAAAAATAAATTGATCATTTCGCGCATTGCCCTTCTGTGCGCGATGCTCGGCATTCCAGCTTTCGCCTTCGCCGGTACAACGGGGACAGAATTCCTGGCTCTGTACACCTGGATCAACGGGGTGGTTACCGGTTACCTTGGTCGTGCCATCGCAATGGCATCGGTTGCCATTGGCGCGCTGATGTCTGTCGCTAAATCAAACCCAATTCCCATTCTTGTCGGAATCGGCTTTGCGATTTTCTTGCAATACACGCCAACGATCATCACCGGCATTTTGACCGCGACGATCTAAGGAAAATGCGATGAATGAGACTGGCTATATTCCGCGCACATTGGACAAACAAGAGCAATTCCTGTTGTGGGATATAGACCAGTTCATCGTGGCCGTAATGCTTATCGGCATTGGTTTGTCATTGGGAATGATGGTCGGCGGGATTGTGAGTGGAAGTTTGGCAGCTTGGCAGTACGGCAAACTCAAAGCAGGAAAACACGCAAAGTTCGCTGTCCACTCAATTTATTGGTGGATACCCAGCAGACTGTTTGTCAAAACTGCCATCACCCCCCCGTCACACGAACGCTATTTTTTGGGCTAATCCGTGATTTCAGATAAATACATTTCCACGAGTAGCAATAAATCCAGCGAGATCACTTTTCTCAGGCTGGCGGTAGGCGTTTTATTGCTCATTATTCTTGTTGAGGGAATGGTTCTGCAAAAAACACTGGGTATGGAAAAGACGGTAATCGTTCCTCCGGTAATCGAGAAGAGTTTTTGGGTATCTGGCAACGAAGTATCCAAAAACTATCTTGAACAAATGGCCTACTGGTACGCGGGATTGGCATTGAACGTAACCCCTTCCACAGGGGAGTACCAGAAACAACAGTTTCTGCATTTCGCAACGCCATCCGACACCGGACGAATTGCCTCAGACATGGCATTGCGGCTCGACTTTTTGAGCAAAAACAACACATCCACTCTCTTTACAGCGCAAACATTGAATACGGATGAAAAATTGATGAAGGTGGCCATTGTTGGCGACTTGGACACCTTCGTGGGAGACAAGCGTGCAAGTGCCAGACGCACGGTGTTTGTTGTCGGTTTCAAGTATCTAAACGGGAGACTCTATGTCAGTGAATTCAAGGAAACAAACGAACAGGATATGTTTGGTACTGGCACTGCTGGTAAATAGTTTTCAGGCTGGGGCGGCACAGATTTTGTTTCAGGGATCGCCCACCGAATCAACAACCGCCACGGTATCTCGCAACGAGCCCAATCTGCTCAAGGTGGACGGTCGCAAGATCAAACGCGTCTATGGGACAGAGGGCATGTTTACGGTAACGCCAGAGCAAGATACAGGTGTGGCTTGGCTAAAACCAATCACCGACAAACCACTGATGAGCATTTTTATTACCGACGACACGGGTCAGCACTACAAACTGCTGTTGAAGGTAGAAGACATCCCGGCAGAGACGATCATCATAAGGGACAGCAAAGGCCATGCCCAGCTATCCATGGGTATTAAAAATGAGCCGCGAAATGAAGAAATTTTGAACACCATCATGGCGCTCCATGACGGAGAAGGCGACCCAAAAAGCGAGCTTATCCCATTGTGGAAAGGTATTAAATTCGAGCTTGTCAGGACACTTGATCTAAGAGGGTTGCGCGGGGAAGCGTACCAGCTGACAAACACATCAGACAAGCAAGTCGTCATGGATGAGCGTGAGTTTTACCGCGATGGTGTACAGGCCGTGTCGATCGAAAAAATAGTCCTGGAAACTGGTGATTCAACAGCAGTATTCGTCCTCAGCGAGGGCAAGTAATGTCCAAACTATCAGAGAAGCTCGCAAGCCTGACACCCAAAGCTCGCCAGTACATCATGCTCGGCGGGGTCGGGACGGTATTCCTGGGATTGGTGGCGGGTAGCGTTATGCTTTGGTATAACCAACCTGCAGCTCTGCCCAAACCAACGATTCAACAACAACCCACCAACATCTCGGCACCCGGATCATCGGTTGACCCCAAAGATGTCTGGATGACGCAATCCACCGCTCAAATGAAGCAGATGGATGATGTCATCAAGGACTTGAAACAGCAGATGACAGAAATGGGGACAAAGGCATCAGCCGTATCATTAACTGATAAACAGCAGCAATCAATTCTGCCGCCGCTTCCGCCAATGCCACCCGCAGCAGCATCGCAACCGTTGTCTGGCTTAACGCCATCAACAGACAAGCTTGAGCCGCCCATGCCAGTTCCGCAACAAGATAGAGGGATCGCCTCTTTTGAAGTTAGCGGCAACCAAGAAGCGAAACAGGACCCGACATCATCGGACACAAAGAAGGGTTACGTGCCAGCCGGATCGTTCGTGCGTGTCGCCCTTCTGGGGGGTCTCGACGCACCAACGGGCGGACAAGCGCAAACCAACCCCCACCCAATTCTGATGCGCACTCAGGACAATGCATTTTTGCCAAACCGCTACCGATTTGAAATCAAGGAATGTTTCATCTTGGCATCCAGTTATGGCGACATCAGTTCCGAGCGAGCATTTGCCCGACTTGAGAATTTGTCATGTGTGCGTCGTGATGGCAAAGCAGTAGATATTGCGGTCAAGGGTTACGTCGTTGGCGAAGATGGAAAAGCAGGGATGCGGGGTAGGTTAATCAGCAAGCAAGGCCAGATACTGGCCAACGCATTGCTCGCTGGCATTGGCTCAGGGATTGGGCAAGCGTTCCAGAATAGCGCGACCACACAATCCATCAACCCGCTTGGCTCAATTTCGACAGTCAATCAAGGGCAGCAATTCAAGAATGGGATCAGCTCCGGAGTGGGCAAAACACTCGACAGGCTCAGCCAGTATTACATCGATCTCGCAGAAAAATTGTTCCCGGTGATTGAAATTGATGCCGGGCGAACGGTTGAGGTGATTTTCACCAAAGGTTTTGCGTTTGGGGAAGGCCTTAATAGTGAACAAGAGGGGACATACACCGACATCTGGATGCGCGGCAGAAGGGCACTAAATAAATCCATCGATCCATCTGAATAATCAATTGATACAAGGAGAGCACATGAAGTTCAAGAGTTTAGTTATTGGTGTGGCCGCTGCTGCCATTTGCGTCACGACCGTGTATGCCGCTGACAGTGAAGAAATTGCCATGGAAAAAATGTTGCATGGACTCTATCCAACAACGCAAATTACCGACGTGCATAAAACGGGAATAGGCGGACTTTTTGAAGTAGATATGGGCAAAAACATTGGCTACACAAACAGCGATGGTCGCCTCTTTATTTTTGGCCACATCTTCGACATGAAGACCCAGCAAGACCTGACGGCACAACGCCTCGACGAATTAAACGTGGTGAATTTCGCGGAGTTGCCGCTCAAGGATGCCATCAAGACTGTACGAGGGGATGGAAGTCGAATCCTGGCTATCTTTTCGGATCCAGATTGTCCTTATTGCAAGAAGCTGGAGCAAGAATTGCTCAAGCTGGACAACGTGACGATTTACACCTTCTTGTTTCCACTGGATGGACTCCACCCGGATGCGTCGAAAAAAGCAAAGTTGATCTGGTGTTCCACCGACAAATCGGCAGCTTGGCGCGACTATATGCTGCACGACAAATCGCCAGCGACCGACAAGCGCTGCGACAGCCCGATAGATCGTAATGTCCAGCTTGGACAAAAGCTCAATTTCAACGGCACGCCCACACTGGTAGCCGCTGATGGTCGCGTACTGCCAGGAGCGGCACCGATTGAGCAGATTGAAAAATGGCTAGTCGGCAAAGGAGGCAACTGATGCGCTCCCCCATTGCAACCCTATTGCTGTTCTGCATCTGGCTGTCCGGATGCAGCATGGTTGGTCTTGATGCCCAAAAATCGTTCTCCTGCAAAGCGCCACCTGGTATTAGCTGTTCTTCACTGTCTGGCGTCTATGCCAACGCGGTGGCGGACAATCTGCCGGGTTCGACCACGAAGCAAGTCACTGTTTATGGCAAAAATGATCAAGGGAAAAGTAAGGTTTTGGGTGAAGTACCCACAACCGGCACGCCCGTAATGAGTGTGCCAACAGTCTTGCGCGTGTGGATTGCCCCGTGGGAAGACAACAGAAAGGTGCTGCACGATCAGTCATTCTTGTACGCTGTTGCAGACCTCGGTCACTGGCAAGCCGCCCACAGCAAGAAAAAAATCGCCGAGCAATACCGCGTATGGATGCCAGCCGCTAAGCAGACGCAACAATCTGAATCGCAGCCAGTGCAGCCGCAATACCAGATGCCTCAACCCCAGCAACCACAAACCGTAAACTAGCATGTCATTCGCCACCACACTCAAGCGCGCATTCTTTCACGAGCGATACAGCCGGCCGGACGCTTTGCCGCGTAGTCTTATCGAACGCTTCGTTGCCATGCCGCGACTGACTGGCATACTGCCCTACGTCGGTTGGCTATCTGACGAATGCATGTTTGTCCTGGATCAAGGCGGATTTGGGGTAACTGAACAGTTTTCTATTGGTTTTGCTATTGAGATAGCACCTCAGACTGGTGCGACGGACGAGATGGAAAAGATACTGTCCAGCTTGTTCATTTCATGCCCGGCAGAAACGGGTATTCAGGTATCACTTTACGCCAGCCCCGACATCAGTCGAACGCTGCAAGCCCAGACGGCGTTGATTAAAAACGAAGAGCTCATTGGTATTGCCGAGCGCCGCAACAGGTACTACCAGAGCGGCACAGGCAAGTCTCTGTTAGCAAGCAACACCTACCTGCTCAGGGATTTCAGATGTGTCATCTCTGTATCCCTGCCGCTTTCGCCGTTTGCACCAACAGAGGTAGAGGAAGCAATCAGGACGCGCGAGAGCATCCATGCAACGCTCAGGTCGGCCTACCTGGATGGGTTTGACTGGACACCGGATCACCTGCTGAATTTTGTGGGCGACTTCTTCGATCACGAGCGGGTGTTCAATTCCGATGCGGATGCCCCCATTACTGATGTAAGGGACAAGCTGGTTGTGAAATACAACCCGGACCGAATAATGCGCGAACAATTATCTAACCGTGAGATTGCATCATGCATCAGTGATGAAGGCATACGGTTTTGCAAGAGCGGCGGAAAAGAAACGGTCATGCAGCTTTTCTCCGTCAGAAACTACCCGAAGTACAGTCGATTAAATCACATGGGCAGCATGATCGGTGATCCTTATCAAACGGCTTTGTCCATGCCATGCACATTTTTAATCACGATGGGCGCGATTGTGCAAGACCACGAATCAGCAAGAACCTACGCGCAAATGAAATCGGCTCGAGCTACGCAGAACGCATCCTCGTACATGGCAAGATTTCAGCCAGACCTTCAAGATCGCAAGCGAGACTGGGATTCTGTGCTCAAGACCTTCGATGAAGGCAAGGGCACGGTGCGTATGTACCACCAAATCTGCCTGCTATCGTCTGTTGAAGACGCATCACGCTCTGAGCACGCGGTCAGGGCAGTATGGCGTGCGCGAGGATATGACATTTCGCGCGACTATTATCTGCAGCATCAGGCATTCGCCTCATCGCTGCCGATGACGCTAGCCAGGCCGATGCAACAAGACCTCAATACATTTGGCCGGGTATATACCAAGACCCTCGACAACGCGGTGATGACATCGCCGTTGATCGCCGAATGGAAAGGCACAAAGACCCCGCTGATTACTCTGTTCGGGCGGCGCGGACAAATCATGGGGTTTGACCTGTTTGACAACACGGGGGGCAACTACAATTTTGCAGTGGCCGCGCTATCCGGGTCTGGCAAGTCCGTATTCGTGAATGAAATGGCGTATCGCTATCGTGCAGCCGGTTCCAAAGTCTGGATTATTGATGTGGGGCGCAGTTACAAAAACCTGTGCGAACTGATGGATGGCGAATTCATTGAATTTGCTGACGAGCGCCAAAACACGCTGTGTCTTAACCCGTTCTCGATGGTCAGGGACATCAATAACGACATGGAAATGTTGCTCCCGCTACTTGCAGAAATGGCGAGTCCGCGCGAGCCGCTAAACAATTTTTGTTATACCGCGCTCGCGTCCGCCATCAAGCAAGTATGGGAAGAAAAAGGCGGTGACACCACCATCACGGACATCTACGACCTGCTGCGTACCGGGAAAATAAATGATGCAGCCGATAGAGAGTCGGAGCTGATGCATATGGCCGTGGCTCTCGAACCATACACAAAATATGGCGTATATGCGAGTTACTTTGAGGGACGGGCAACGATTGAATTTACCAAGGACTTTATCGTTCTTGAGCTTGAGGAACTCAAAAGCAAAAAAGACCTTCAGGCGGTGGTAATGCAAATCATCATGTATCGGATTACCCAGGAAATGTATCTGGATCGCTCCAGGCGCAAGATCGTGATTATTGATGAGGCGTGGGACTTGATGGGTAGTGGCAGCAGCGGGCATTTCATCGAAGCTGGATATCGTCGTGCAAGAAAATATGGTGGGGCATTCGGCACTATTACTCAAAGCGTTGATGACTACTACAAGACCGAGGCCAGCAAAGCGTCAATCAACAATGCGGACTGGCTGTTCTTGCTGCGGCAGAAGCCGGAAAACATAGATCGTCTGGGCAAAGAGGGAAAGCTCGTAATCGATGAATGGATGAAACGCCAGCTCTCGTCTATTACCACCGACCACGGTAATTATTCAGAAATCTTTGTGCATAGCCCCATGGGTTCTGGAATTGGGCGCTTACTGCTTGATCCGTTCTCGATGATGCTGTTTTCCACGCGCGCCGAAGATTTCGAGCGAATAAAAGTGATGCGCGAGCAAAACGGCATGACGACCGAACAAGCTATCGAGGTAATGCTTAATGAAAGAATTAAAAATGAGAGGCGCAAAGGAACGCGCGAGGACAGACGAAAAAGCTGAACCAACCAGACCTGTAAATACTTTAATCAGAGATCAATATGTCCACCTTCGCACATTTCGTCACCGGGGCTGTCGCGGCAGCATTCGCTATTGCGGTCGTGGCCGGATGGCAGCACTTTCACCCTGCACCGATGATGGCGAAGGTGGACATTATCGGTATTGTCACCTCGCAACAAAAAATCCTGGCGGCGCAAATGAAGCCAGTCATGGATCAGAAAGCGCAAGCCGAGATCATCGAGTCAGCCTCGCGCTTCGGCAAAAATCTTGATGTTGCACTGACGCAGGTGGCGAGCGAGTGCAAATGCACCATCATCAATTCAGCCGCGATTATCAAAGATTCACCCAGCACCACCTACGATTACACCCAGCGTGTTCGGGAACTCACCTTGAGTGACAAGTAAACCATGCGCGCTGTGACAAATCTTGTTCTCGTCCTGACGACCGTACTGCTGCCCACAGCATCCTCGGCGTTGGAGGGGCGAGATTACCTGCCAGGCATGGAATACTCGTCAGTATGGTCGTGCCATGGCCAAGAGAAATTCAACTGGTATTGTGAAGAAAAAGCCCGGTCATCCCAGAAGCCCAAAGAATCCGACAAGCAGACACAATCAGAAAAGTCCAAGGAGGAGATGGCTGTCGAGGAGCTGGAGAAGATACGCAAAGACCTTGATGCCAAACGTGCGCTCGCGGTGGTACATCCAACACCTGGCAATATTAAAGCGTACATGGCGGCGCAGAAGGTTGAAATTGACCGCGCCAGCTTCTTCGCCGATGTCTGGCGCAGAGTGCTGTGGCAAAACGCCGAGCTGAACTATGAGCTTAAAAATCCAATGAACAACTCCGCCATCAAGGTGGCGGCACGGGAGCGCAAGGTCAAGGAAACCAGAACCATGACCGATTTGGCCCGGGAGTGGGGGATATTTTTCTTCTTCCGTGGTGACTGTACTTATTGCAAGCACATGGTGCCAACACTGCAATGGATCACCCGGCAATACGACATGACGATCCTGCCTATCAGCCTGGACGGGGCAACCATTGAGGGATTGCCACCTTCAGTCAAAGACAACGGGCTATCCACCAAACTGGGGGTAGAGGCTGTTCCGCTCTTTGTTCTCGGCAATGTTAAAACTCACAAAATGGTGATACTTGGTGCTGGTGTGCTGTCGTTACAGGATTTTGTGGAGCGGATTTACGTGCTGACACAGACCACACCGGGCGATCTCTAAGAAGGATACAGCATGCGCTACCGCAAATTATTCATCTCGGTTCTTGCCGCGACCTATCTCATTGCAGCGCCAGCAAACGCCAACGTGGGGACGGGAATGCAAAACTGGTTCGACAGTATGGGCGGGTACACCAATGCGACACCCCCATCGTCCTACAAGGGGCAAACCATGAATGGATACTCTGCCGGTGGTTTCTACGCCAGAACGCCGGTGAGAACCTATCAACTGGCACAAATCAGCCCACCGTCTCTCGACATCGGCTGCGGGGGTATTGATCTGCACGCGGGCTCATTCTCTTTCATCAATAAAGCCGCGATAACCGCATTGTTCCAAAACATTGGTACCTCCATCAGCTATGCATTTCTGCTGGCCATCAAATCCTCCATGCCGGAAATGGCAAGCCTGTTCGAGTATTTGCAGGATGTCGCCAACAAGGTGAATGGGATGAACGTCAATGCCTGCAAAATGACAGAAGGCATTCCTTTTGTGCAAGGCGCTGACTTGTCAAAAAACATGTCGGCAATGTTCAGCCATGTAGCAGGGTCAACCTCGAACATGTTCCCGGATTCGTTTGATTCATGGAAACAAACCAAGACCGATGCGACTGCCGCCGAAGCAGCAAAAGCCGCAGCGGCCGCCAGTGACCCCACCAAGGCGAATTACTTCAAACCAGGCAATGTGGTCTGGAAAGCCCTGCAAAATGTAAGCGGTATCGACGATGAAGACAAACGGCTCATCATGAGCATTACAGGTACGATCATCATTACACCGGCTGTACCCGGTGGTACCAATGGCGGTAGTCAGCCAACATGGCATTACACACAGCCCACCAGTATTCGCGTGGAAGATTTTATTGGGGACGACCCGTCAACCGCTTCCACCGGGGTAGATGTTTTTGTGTGCGACACCACAACGGATTGTCTCAATCCAACCGTCCCCGCGATCAAGGTCTCCATCACGCCATTTGTAAAAAAGGTCAGCACATCCATCGACGCGCTGCGCACCGGCATCACGACCCGCGCTACGCAAAACATCAATGACTTCAGAATTGTGGATGCTTCATCGGTGCCGGTGTGGAAGCTGATCACTACCGCCACAGCGACCAATCAGCCGCAGATAGTCGACTTGTACAAACGTCTGATCGCTGTCGATATCGCCTATTCCTATTTCAACGGACTCATCAGGATGGCCAGCCAATCGCTTGCCAACGCTGAAAGCGGCGCTGTCCCACCGGATGTCCAGACGGCGATTGCTCAATTGCACACAAGGTTAAGCAATCTGTCGGCACTCGTGCAAACCATGCGCATCGCTGAATACAATAAAACATCTGGCGAGGCCAACCTGCAAAGACAGATACAACTGATGCACCAGGCAATGGTTGCCGGCATCCCGGCACAAGCATTCACTTCGATGACCGTCTTTGGGAGTGAGCGGTGATATTTGAAGTTTTTTCATATTGGAATATCAGAGAGCTGGAACTGGTTTTCAACGCAGTGGCCGCAATTGTGGGTAGCGGCGATTATCTTGGCCTGCTGAGAACGCTCGCGCTGGTCGGGATGCTCGCAATGGCCATGGCTGTGCTTGCCGGATTTAGTCAGCTGCCGGATTTTGGGCGCTGGGTCATCATGCTTGCCCTGTTCAACGCCATGTTGCTGGTTCCGAAGGTCAACGTGGTGATAACCGACCGAACCGGCACTCAGCCATCGGTTACCGTTGCCAACGTGCCTATTGGCCTCGCCGCTTTTGCGCACTCGATCAGTCACATCGGCGACTGGCTGACACGTTCATTCGAGACGACTTTTTCGCTGCCCGGAGATATTCAGTTCCGCACCAACGGCACACTTTTTGGCCATCGTGTGCAGCAGGAGGTGTTGCACACCAAGTTCGACAACTCGATCCTGACCGGCAATCTGCTGGAGTTCTACCGCGAATGCGTCATACCGGAATACTCGACCGGGTTTGTCGTCGCATCAGACCTGGCAAAATCGAACGACATCTGGACATACCTCAGCGGCAAGACCAATCCGGGCAGGCTCGTCACAATCCGCACTATTCCCGGCGTGCCGGTTCCAACTGCCACAGACGCTTATGGGTGCGATGTCGCCTATACCTATCTGACCGCGCAAATTGTTGCAGTCAACACCCAGCAGATGAATACGCTGGGCAGACGGCTTTATCCGGGACTACCGACAGCCGCAGCCAATGCGGCAGTTCAGGGGGCGATCCAGACATCAACCAACTACATGCTAGGCGTTTCCACAACGGCTCTGAATGCGACCAAACAAGCCGCCATGAGCAACTTCATGATTGATGCGCAGTACATGCTGCCAGCGCAACTCGGTGATGCCGCATCCGCTTCAGCCAATCTCGGTCAGGCGCAAGCCATACGCTCCACCTCCGAGAGCTACAAGATGATGGCAAAGATGGCAGAAAGCACCATGCCTAAAGTCAAGAATATCGTTGAGATCGTGCAGTATTCGGTTTTCCCGATCATCCTGTTGCTGGTATTGCTGGCCGGACATAAAGGCGGGCTGGTGTTGAAGGCTTATGTGATGAGCCTCGTGTGGGTGCAATTGTGGCCACCGCTGTATGCCGTCATGCATCTTGTGATGACGATGCACGCCCAAGACCTGGCTGCAATGACCGGCGGACTTGGTTTGTCCATGTCGCAATACAGCCTGGTGAACAATGCCTACATCAGCGATGAAGCCATTGCGGGCATGATCTCGGCGATCGCAATACCCGCCATCGCGGCGGCAATCGTGAAGGGCGGGGACGTGGGTGCACAGGCGATTGCCGGGATGGTATCGCCTGCGCGCGAATCGGAAAGAATTGCCTCCGGTATGTCCTCAGGGAATTTGCAAATGGGCAACGCCTCACTGGGCAATCAGTCGTTCGATACGATGAGCGGACTGCAACACAACACCCGGCCCACGATACGACAAGGTGGATTCGAGAGCACCGCACAGGATGGCGTGAAGCGGTTTACGGGTACAGACGCGAACGGTAATGCAATGCAGATCAATGATGCGTCTGGCGCGGTACATACCCTGCCGACAAAGATCAACCTTGGCAGCAAAGCGTCAGGCGCACTGCAAACTGCCTCCGAAAACTCGGAAAGAACCGCCTTCACCGAATCTGTCGCAGCGCGGGAGGCAATGACCTCGGCGCTAAGTCAAACAGCCTCGTTCGAGAAAGGTCACGGAAAGAGTGCAGCTGCCGGACAACAGGACATGACCAGCTCACAAGCGTCATTCCTTCAGTCTTATAACGAGGCCCAGAAAATCGCCCATAACTACGCATCAGGGCACGGCTTATCCCAAAAGCAAGAGGCAGAGTTGCTCGCATCAGCAGGCGCAGAGGCAAGCGGCGGGATCAACATCCTTGGCAACGGAGCAACCGTAAGCACGGGGGCGACAGCCAAGGGCAAGAGCAGCGCTGGAACGACGCAAATGCAAAATGTCGCGCACCAGCTCGCCCAGGACAAAGGATTCACGAATGCCATTTCGACCATGCGGAACGCCGCTCATCAAGACACATTCACTCAAGGCGAAGAGAAAACGGCAAAAGCTGCACAGGGGATCAGAAGCAGCTTCGATCAAGCAAAGTCCCACGATGAATCAGCCCAAGCCGCCCATGAAAAATCACTCACCTTCAAAGAGGCGGCTTCGCGCACCAAAGAGATGGCTGGCAGTTTCGATGCAAACTATACCAATGAATTCGTGGGGTGGATGCAAACGCAATCCGACCGTACCGGGCATCGCTACACAGTGGATGATGTCACCGATATGGCACTGCATGATAAAGGCGTGCTGGAGCAATACGCGGATCGATTTGTGAGTGAGCAGCTTGTGCCCAAGATAGATCAGGCAATCGAAAAGCCGACAAACAACGTGGCTGGGGGATACGAACAAAACAAAGCAGCCGTGCCGGGAACTGAGGCCATTAGCCATTCCCACAATCGGAACGATGCACGGGTAATGGGCGCAGCAAGAAGCGCAGGGGTTGACCCCAATACAGCACCAGTCAACCACGTTGCAGGACAGGTGCAGAGAATGACCGGACTGGCTAATGACAGAATCAAAGCGGGGCGGGGTGCCGTTACCGAAGAAGGCAAGCCTTTGGAGCAAGATGCAACCAAATTCACCGACCCAGCCCGGCAAAACAACATGAGTTTGGCAACGCAGAATGCCACAGCCTCCGTCATGCCAGCGGGCACGATGTCACTACTAAAGAAAGCCGGGTTAGTCAGTGATGAGGCCGGTGTGGCGAAACCTGTTGCCGAAGGTTACAAGGGTTCGACCACTGATGCCATTGTGGATACGGCACTTGATGTTGGGTTGACGGTTGGGGGAGGGGCAGCCGGTAGGTTTGTTGGAAGCACCGCTGGAAAAATTCTAGGGGAGTCCGCAGGTAAAGCCGCAGAAGGCAAAATCCTTGCCAATGCGGCAAAGGTAGAAGAGCGCGGCCTGGCAGCGGGTAAAATTGAGACTCATGCAGCAGCGGACACAAGAAGAGCGGCTGAGCGAGAATCGGCCAGAAAGGCCGGAGTCAACCGCGAGGCCGAGGTAAATGCAACCCATGCTGTGGCGGGAACGGTAGTTGGCGCGGTCGCAACCAATCAAACCGTTAATCACTTAGGTCACGAAGGCCCGGTCATTCCTGCACAGCCCGCAATAGATGGCGTGCAATCTGCAATAGAGACCGTCAAAGAAGGGGTAAGCAAAGCAAACGACATTGGCAATCAGATTGGAGATAAAGCGAAGCAGGTATTTAAGGATTAAAGTGTATTAGCTCAGACTTTATCTGACACAGTTTGCCGAGCCTGTCAGAATTTTTGTGTGAAGAAAGTCATACGACGATAATGAGTTTCAATCGAAAGGACTCGTATGACGATGACGAGGTTATTGACTTCTGCTGCTACCCCAAAATCTCAGCTTGCTTTGTTTTACGCTTCCCGATACCGGCCATTGGCAAAGTGGCATTAACGAACCAACTATTCGGCTTGCGCCAAACCAGTCGTTCACGGCTCTGTAAATCACCCCGTTTTAACAGCTCCTCGAATTCATCCGCCGGTAAACTACGTATTCTTAGGCCAGATAACAGGATATCAATTTCTTCATTTGGTATTGTCTGGCACGAACTTGAGCACATTGCCGTTGATGCAGTAACGCTTGTGGGTAGGCGGAGGCCCATCGTCAAAAACATGTCCCAAATGGATGCCGGAACTGGCGCTCCTCACCTCGACTCGCCGCATGCCGTGTGCGACATCGACATGCTCGGTGATCGCCCCCTTGACCGGATTGAAGAAGCTTGGCCAGCCAGTGCCGCTGTCGAACTTTGTGTCGCTTCGAAACAACGCCGCGCCGGTGACCGGGTCGACAAATGTGCCAGAACGTTTTTCATCGAGATGCGAGCCGGTGAAGGGGCGTTCGGTGCCGCTTTCAAACGCAATTTTCTTCTGTTCGGGCGTCAGCAACTTGGTAGCCCAGCCATTTCCAGAAGCGCAACTGGTCGCCGCTGTAACCGGTAAACCGAGACACTTCGCGCCCCTTTTCGAAGAGAACGATGGTCGGCGTGGCGAACAGAATTTTTCCCAGTTTCCAATCGGAGGGAGGGCTTGTGCTTAAGGTGCGGGTAACCACAATGTCGCCTTGCCAGTGACCGAGGACTTCCGACTCGAATTGCTTGCAATACGCGCAGTCGGCGGCTTCGAATACGATCAACTGGCGTTGAAAATTAAGCGCATTGGCATCCAAAGGCCGCTCCTTCGTGCCGTCTGGAATCCCCACAGCTTGTGTGGTTGTGACGAACAACATAAACAAGAGAACTCTCTGAAGTGCCCGCCAAATAATAGTACCAATCCCGTCCACAGGAGCATCAAAGACCCATTTATCCATAATCAGCACCTCGCCAAAATACGTTTTGATAAAGCCTCCGACACGCAACGGAACTTCAAGTTTCTCCATAGTGGTCGCGGTTCTACAAATCACCCCGAGCCCATCAAACTTTTATCCTACATTGGCTTTGAATGGTTTATTGCCCCACTGAAAGCGTATTGACGACTTCAGCGATGGAGTGAATCGTGCCCATGACGACGGGATTGCCCCAGCGTACGTTATATTTATTCTCTGGTATCTTGGCCAGTGACAGCACCAGATTGTTGAAAGCGCCGAGATCGTTGGTTTCAAAGTAGGTGATGAAGTCGGTATCGTCAAGCCCCGTGGAGTGATATAGCTTGCGCTTAACATTGCCAAGATAAGCCAGTGTCGGCAGTGTATGGGTTTCCATTTCTTTCAGGCGCTGCTCGTCCGTCAGATTCCACCACTCCGCACCCTTCTTCACAGGAATCATGAAGGCGAAACGCGGCGCGTCGCCAGAATAAGTTGTGCCTGTCAAATCCTTGTTGAGGTCGGGAGATTTGTCCTTGGTAATATAGTTGAGTGCCTTGGTGATGCCAACTAGGCTTTCGGTGACCCCGGAATTCATACCGAAACGGGTAGCGCGAAAATCGAGCAGGAAGGCTTGTGCCGCTGCCGCGTCATAGGCATGAACGCGCAGGAAGTAATCACTCTTGGCTTCGAAGCCCCGTGTCAGATAAGCATCTACAATGACCTTGTCCTTGTGCTTGTCGACCACCGCCATGACCTCGTCGGCAGCACCCTTGCGTTCGGCTGAGGAAAGTTTGTAATACTCGTAGCGGATTTTGTAAGTGGAGAATGCGCCGAAAACACCTGGTGCAGTCAGGATTTTTGCACGATCCACCGGCTCCGACATGCTTCCTTGTTGTGCCATGGCACTGCCTCCTGCCAGAAGAAGGCAGATTGACAGAATGGTTGCAGTAATCTTGCTCATGCCTAAGCTCCTTTTCGGAAAAAAAGAAAATACAGTATAAAAAAGTTTGTTCATTTGAATCTCCTATTTAAATGGATAAATGGCGTCATCGCAAATGACCCGGTATCGTAAAATGATCAGCACGAGTGTCTCGTGCTGATACATTCGGATTTGCCAGAAAAATAGTTACATAAATAATTCGCGTAACTCGGATGACAGATAACAACGATAATTTTGCAGCGTTGATGAGGCAGTCCCTGGATGGAGACCAGCTGGCCTATGCTTCCTTGCTGATGGAAACCTCACGCTTCCTGCGTCCGTTCCTTGCGAAACGCCTCAGCTTCACTAACGATGTGGATGACTTGTTGCAGGAAACCCTGATTTCTATTCATAAGGCCCGCCATACTTACGACGGCAACCGCCCCTATAAGCCATGGGTATACGCCATCGCCAAATTCCGTTTGCAGGATTATTTGCGGGTGCATTATTCCGACCAACTGCGGCATGCCGTTGATTTCGACGAACTGGAAGAGAGCTTGTCTGGGCATGTAACCGAAACCGCTATTAGCTACGAATCCATCAGCGGGGAAATCCAAAAACTTCCAGAAAAGCAGGTGACCATCCTGCGGCTGTTGCATCAGGAGGGCTACACCGCCAAAGAGGTGGCGAAAAAGCTGGGTATGAATGAGTCTGCGGTAAAAGTCGCGGCGCATCGCGCCTACAAGGTATTGAGAGATAAACTGGAAAGATAATGGAAAACATCGACGATCTTATCAACAGATTGGCACAGGATACGGCGGCAGTGAAGCCTGCCCCGCACCCTTACATGCTAAGCCTCAAATGGATGGGATGGGCGGCGACCTATCTTCTCCTGTCGCTCGTGCTTTCCGGCCTGCGCCCAGACCTGATGTTAAAACTGCATCAGCCATGGTTTGTCGCTGAAATCGCAGTGCTTGCCGGCATTTTCATCGCCACCTCGGTCAGTGCCGCGCTGCTTGCTTTTCCCGATCTGCACCAGATGCGTCGGCTTGCGTTTACACCGGTTGTTATGTTTGCGCTATTTGTTCTGGTGATGTTTCTCGCATGGCAGGCTGATAATCCGCCAGCTCCGCTACCTGTACATAGTTTTGAGTGCACCATCGGCATCACACTTATGTCGCTTTTGCCCGCAGCTTGGACATTTTTCGAGATGCGCAAATTTGCCAGTACGCATTATCACTGTGCGGGCAGCATCGCGCTGCTTTCCGCCTTCAGTGTCGGAGCATTGTGGTTGAGGCTGCACGAGGTAAATGATTCGATCATGCACGTTGTCGGGTGGCACTATCTGCCCATGATAGTTTTCGGTATCGCTGGCTTGTGGCTGGGAAAGCGCATGTTAAAGTGGTAAATATATGGTTGCCCCGTTTTATCTATAAATGTCCTCAGGTTCGTGTTGGCTGAGATGTAAGGCGCGCATTACCGATTGGGTAGGTTTATTTTCGAGCAAATTGGAAGACAGGCGCGAAGTTCCGCAGTTGGCGTGCGCCGTGCCAAGGCGGCGCTTTTCTGTGGGTGAGAGTCCCACCCGGCAAACGCTCCAGCCGGAAGCAACCGGAGCAACTATGGAGGTAACGAAATAGTTGAAGCCTTCGGGTAAAGCGTGTCACGAAATATGGTGACAGCGCGAGTGTGCAGGCCGGAACGTGAGTGAACGCTGAGCAATCCTCGAAAAGGAAGATGCACAGGCCGACCCAGCTGCCATACTGGGGAAGGCTGACACGACTGGGATGTGTGAGCAAAGCAGGACGCCCAGTTGCTGTGCCGGGGTATTGGCGACAGCATGTACACAAGGAAAGCGCGGCAACACGGGAAACCCTGTTACGTGGTCAAGCGCTTGACCAACCGGACGCCCGTGAGGGACAGGCTGGGCGTGATGGGGTGGCGGAGAGGCTCGTAGTACTGACGAAGTCGGGTAATGCCGATGGAGGGAAGGAGCCTTGGTTCAAAGCAAATGCAGGAAGCAACGAGGGAATCGAGATTGGGGCAACCCTACGAAACTCGGTAATCTTCAGGAGTTGCGAAATGCATAACATGTGGAAGCGAAGGGAGAACTCGAACCTGTTTTCGAGAAACTCCGCTGGCCGGTAACGGGCGGCGTGGGTGGTTGTGGAGTTGTCATAAAAGCTGGAGCGGGTGCGCGCCCGGCTGATTTACCAGAATCATTGGCACACGCGACTTTCCGTGGGCGAAAGCATGATGTCTTGTCCGAGAGCCGGATGCGGGAAATCTGCACGTCCGGTTCGATGAGGGGGATGTGGAAACGGAGTTATGGCAAGGTTATTTAGGCACCGCCAGACGAAAGGGGCAGTCAACAGACAAGCCGAACCTACAGCCACCGCGCCACATCTCTACTCTACACCTTGCGGATGCTCGTTCTGCCATATTGGTTGCCGAATAGCAGTCGTTCGCGACGTGCATCTATTGTCCTTGACCGAGTCATACGCTTCAATCTGTTCGGACAACAACTGCCAGTTTAAGTCTGAATTAGTACAATTAAAGCAATTGGCCTCAGTGATGAAAACCGCCCACTCCGCTCCGTCTGATTGCGCTCGCCATTTCCTGCTGACGCAATTCGGACTTCATCGCCCAGAGGTGAGTCTTGTGCCAGTCTTCAGCTGTGCAGTCCTTGAAAGTCTTGGCACGCCATCTTGCTGCCCTCATCGCTGCAGGAGATGCCCAAAGCAAAAACCACAGGGTTACAACCGCAATGAGTAACGGCCACGCAAAAGACGCCATCGCACCCAAGGTGGCAAAGAACACAAAACTCAATCCAAGCTTGATACCGCCATCTTCGGTTACATGCTTAAACCCGGCCATCAAATCGTAAACGTACTGGGTAACCGGGTTATCAAACTCAACCACGGTTTTGAAGTCATATTTGGACGGCACGATCACATCCTGGTATTTTGGTAGACCGAGCAGGCGGAGCAGCAACTGGAACGCGCCGACAGTCATCCAGTAGAGTGCAAATATCGCTACCACCGCGATAGCCAACAAAATCAAGATTCCCATTTTTGCCTTCCGTATCTAAAACATTTTAGCAATTTAGCCGATCAACCTCATCCCGCAATTCTTGACCGCATCTCGGTCAAATGTTGCCGTATAGCCACACCCCGTCTCGTTGGCCGAACGCTCGATCAAGCAGTCTGCAAAATCAGCATTACTTGCCTTGAATAGTCGTAACGCTTTCCAGGCAACGTCGGCATTCTCCACGATAATTTCTTTGGTGCGCAACAACGTCTCCAGCACTACGCATATCTCAGTTTTTGATGATGAGTAGCAGCCCGTTAACACCCAGACCAATTCCACCACTGAAATAAGGCTAACATAGCCCGGCTCATACGCAGCTAACGACTCAATTAATCGCGTAGCTTTGGGCGACTGCACTGGATCGTCCTGCGCGATATAGCGAACGAGAACGTTGGTATCCAGGCCAATCATCTGGCTTTTGCTCCGCGAACGGCGATGGCCTGATTCATTGCCGCTATCGATATCGGCGATGTCGGTTTGCGCACCAACCCCTTCAATGCACTCACAGACTGCGTAGATGCGACCAACTCGAACCGTCCCGGCTCCACTTGAACAAACTCTACTCGATCACCGGCCTCTACACCAAGCGCGGCTCGCACGACGGCGGGAATAGTGATCTGCCCCTTGCTGGTTATGGTTGCAGTTGACATGAATCTTCCTGTTAAAAACTTGCCTTACATTAAAGTAAGGATAGTAAAATGTCAACAACAAGAACGAAGATAGATATTCAGCTTAGAGCTGTTTGAACGACTGCTTAATGGGAGGTCAATTCAAGAACCGACGTACAGTTGAGTGCCATTAAGCGACATTTTAGGTTGAAAATACGCGGCTTGAAAGCCGCTGTTTATTAAGCCCTGCAAGGTGGATAAAGGTAGCGACCGTTATCGATGTGTAAATCGATGACCGCTATCGTGCCATATATAGCGCACCTTATCACGGGTGAGTAAAAGCCCGTCCTGCCTGCCTGCCCTGTTGACATTTCCCATAATGGGAAATATTATCGTATCCTATCTATGGGAATCCACCCCGTTAAATGCGTATATTAAGTTTACCTCTGCTCGAAGATTTCAAACGACATCACGCAGATGTTCGCGGACAGTTGGATGCGTGGCGCGATGAAGTTGAACGGGAGACATGGCAAACGTCCCAAGATATAAAACGGCGATTTAAATCTGCTGATTTCTTGGCTGACAATCGGGTGATCTTCAATATTAAAGGTAATTCGTACCGGCTGGTTGTACAAGTTCGATACCGGGGCGGGATTGTCGTAATCGAGTGGGTTGGAACCCATGCAGCATATTGCAAGAAGAAATTTTAAGCCGATAAAAATACATTGAAATGTATGCCGGGAGAAAAAGAATGAATATTAAAGTTATCAAGTCCAATAATGACTATGCTCAAGCAATGGCGCGATTTACTGCGCTGATGACGCTCGACCCAAAAGACGGTTCGAAGGAAGATAACGAACTGGAACTTTTGGCGCTGGTGATTGAAGACTACGAACGCAAAATCGTACCACCTGTCGTGCCCGACCCAGTAGAGGCTATTCTGTTCCGCATGGATCAAATGAAACTCGGGCGCAAAGAATTGGAACCCTATATTGGCTCCATCTCCAAAGTCTCGGAGGTGTTATCACGCAAGCGTCCTCTCTCTCTCTCCATGATCCGCCGCCTGCATAAAGGGCTGGGTATCCCGGCAGATGTGCTTATCGGTGGCGCTGAGAGTAACCAGACAGCCATAGGCGAAGAGCCAGAGATGGAATACACGAAGCTCCCCCTGAAAGAGATGCTTGAGCGCGGATGCTTTGGCGAGTTCAAGGGGAATGCGCAGCGGCTTAAAGATTATGCCGAAGACCTTGCCCTCAAGTTCATGTATGGGCTCTTACCCAAACAAGCCGAACCGGCATTTTTGCGCGCACCACTACACCAGCGCGGCACACGGGGTGCGGACGGATATGCGCTGCTGGCATGGCGGCTATGCGTTATCAAAAAAGCACGTGCCAATCCCGCCCCTCGCGAGTATAAAAAAGGTGTCATCACAGCGAAATGGCTGAAAGACCTCGCCCGGCTTTCGGCATTCGAAGACGGCCCGCGTTTGGCGCGTGAGCAACTTGGCATGGCGGGAATCACCTTGGTTATTGAGCCTCACTTCAAAGGTACTTATCTTGATGGGGCAGCCATGCTTGATGAAGGCCGTCCCGTTGTCGCCATGACACTGCGCCATGACCGTCTGGATAATTTCTGGTTTGTGCTGATGCACGAGCTGGCTCACGTCGCCAAGCACCTGGATGAGGCGCATCCGTTATTCACCGACGATCTGGATAGCCTGGTTGAACTGGATCGCATAGAACGTGAGGCCGATGACATTGCAGGCGAAGCACTCATCCCGCAAACCGCATGGCAAAAATCGGCTGCCCGTACCAGCCACCTAACCACGGATGTGGTTGCCTTGGCGGAAAAGCTGGGTGTTCACCCTGCCATCGTTGCTGGCCGTGTAAGACACGAGACAAAAAACTTCCGTCTGCTTGCAAGGCAACTTGGCCAAGGCCAAGCCAGCCGACACTTTGCATAGCTGCATATATGCACGGCTGGTCTGGGGACGATGGGTAGTGCGGTGTTAGAATATTTTTGTTTCTGACAGCGTGGGAATAAAGATGTGCCCACCATGATTGACTGGATAAATCAATAACAGAGGTGCTATATGAGTGCTGGCGCGGGCTCTAAGTGGGATCAGCTTGGAATTAGTGGCACGTTAGCGAGTGAGCTACGCCGAATGGAAGATGCTCGCCTTGGTTGGCTTAAACATCTTCAGCCCTACTCCAGTATTACCGAGGAAGTTCACAAGATCAATAAAGCCACAAACGCGGCATTATATGTCGGGCAATTAGCAGCATTGCAGGACGCTAAGCAGTTGCTGGATCAGCAAGATTATTTTAAGCAGATGCTTGATCCAATTGCTGACATCCGCAAGCAGTACGCATTTGATCCGAACTTGCAACGCATGATAGACGTTGCCACAAAACCTGCATGGTTGAGTGATGAGCTTGCCCGTACATTTAAGGATGTGGGCCAGGTTAGTGCTTTAGCTACCATGGAAAAAGGCATACAGGCATCACTACGTCACGCGCGCGAAGCTCTCGCAGTGACAAGTGCATCTAGCCAGATTTCTCAGATGATGAAGTCATTCCAGATTGTGAACAAGCAATGGGAGATACCCAAAGGACTTGTGGAATCGGTTGGTGCCCTCAAAGCTCTTCAAGAGTCGGTTGGCAGGCTCACAATACCTGTGATCGATTGGTCTTCCGCTGCTACGCTTGCTAGGCTTCTAGGTAAAGAGGGCATAGAGACACAGCTTGCGGCCTTGGGCATTCGGGCTGACGGTACGCTGCTAGAAGTAGGTGAAGAAACAGCGGAGCAAGAAAACGGAATAGGGTTTATGGAGCTCTTGACGTTGCTAAGCTTTATTGCAACCTTTCTGATTCCCTACTTGCAAGAACTATCCTCGAACAAGTGGCAAGGAAAAACAGATTCTGAACTTGCTGTTCATCGTCAGCTCCTTGAAAAACAAGAGCAGCAGCTTATAGCACTGTCCAGGCTTGTTGAGAAATCAATAGAGAAAGAAGTCAAAAGAGCAAATGATCGCTTTGTAGTTCTTGGGCGAGTGACCATCGTGCGATCTGATCCTGAAAATGGATCATTAATTGTGAGCAAACTTTTCCCGCGTGAAGTTGTGAAACCTCTTGCAGAGCAGGGAAAGTGGATTCAGATCGAATACTACGACTGGCTACGCCAGCAAGATTACAGGGGTTGGGCTTTGAAGAAGTATTTTAAGCGAGTGCCAGCAACCTATGCGCACAATGACCAACTGGAGGATGAGGAGTTGCGCCAGCAGGCCGAGGCTCGTCTGAACGACGGCCAGCAGCCGATCAAGGTTAACTTGAATGACTTATGAATTGGTTTTCCACCCAAGCGCGATGAGTGAGAGGAATAAGCTGGCCAAGCCGATCAGGGAGCAATTCAAGAAAAAATTGGGCAAACGCTTGGAAAATCCTCGCGTGGAATCGGCTCACGTCAGTGGTGGCAGCCATCTCTTCAAGATCAAGCTGCGTGCAGCAGGTTTTCGGCTGGTGTATCAGGTGCAGGATCAGACCATCACAGTGCTGGTGTTGTCGGTGGGCAAGCGTGAGTGCAATGCAGCATACAATGCCGCGCTAGTACGGTTATGATTGATGCCCACAGCGTGGGAACAAAAACGTGCCCACCCTTGACTATTTGTTCACGGAATTAAATCTGCGCAATGTCCGATTTATCCGATCATCCCCCATATTCTGCCGTTGACCCTGAGCCGTGGAAGGCCGTTTTTGTTGACGTTGCTAATGGCACGCCTGACGAACCGACAAAGGCAGGCTTGCTTGCTCTGGTGCGGCATGGAAAAGATGTGTGGAACGCATGGCGCAACGCCTATCCGTGCAGAGTACACAGGGCAATCAATGTAGTTACTACGGTTGGGCCGAAGGTCTATCTAAGGGGGCATGTATTCCAAGATAACGTGAATTTTGCCGAATTTCTGTTTGGAGACGATGCCGATTTTGAAGGTGTACATTTTAGAAAAACGGCTATTTTTGCTGGCGCACAATTTGGTGACATGGCAAATTTTGGCTTTACCCGATTTGAAGGTCCTGCGGTATTCTTGGGGGCACAATTTGGCGATGATGCTAGATTCGTTGGCGCGAAATTTGACGATCAGACCACTTTTAAGGGCGCTCAATGCGGAGGGAAAGCAAGATTTTCCGGGGCTCAATTTGGCTCCCATGCGAATTTTGAAGGAACTCAGTTTGGCGATTTAACGCAATTTGGTGGCGTATCGTTTAATGATTTAGCACTGTTTGGAGGACTTGACTGGGCGAGCCTTGGATATATCTACGGTGAATTTTTAGATGATCGGCGTGCGTGGGCTAATTTGCGTGGTCTTGATCCGCAGGCATTCGGGCGCATCGATTTTGGTGGCGCAAAGTTTCTGGGCAGTTCCGATTTCTCGAATAGACACTTTACAGGAACAACTAATTTCGGCTTGTCGCGCGTTTCGTCAGCGGTTCACCGCAGCATTAATGAACACGGCAACGTATTGGCTCAGATAATCGCAGAGGTAAACATACCATCAGGTCTACCGACATTCTTTGAGATTCCGCCTGCATTTCACAATTCAACACTGCACCAAGACACGACCTTCCAAGGCGCAATATTTCCGAAGAAGGCGCACGGCAATGAAATGTGTGCCCGTGCTTACCGTACACTGAAGCTGGCGTTCGCTCAGCAGCACGCTGTGCGTGAAGAACAACGCTTCTTCAAGCTGGAAATGGCCGAAGAGGCGGCGCTTGATACAGGGGCTAAGCGTTGGTTGTATCGCGTATATAAGGAAGTTGCAGGCTACGGCTTCAGCCTCATCCGACCTTTTGCGGGGGGTTTGTGTCTGACAGGTTTGCTTGCGATTGTTTACGGTGTGCTGATGCGGGGGGCGGGCACAACGCCTGGCTTTGCTGTTTTTAGTAAAGCACCAATTGATTGGCAACTCACTACACAATGGGTGCAGTTTGTCCTGATCAATCTGCTTCCATTGCCCGGATTTGATGAAACGCTCAAAGAGTTACGCAGCACGCTGTTCGGTAACTCTGGCTGGTGGCCATTGCTCGCGACAATTGCGGAAGCTATGCACAAAATTTGCGTTTTGCTGGCAGTATTCTTAATCGGCCTGGCGCTACGGAACTTATTTAAGTTGAAATAGATGACCCGTTACGGAAATCTCAATTACACACATTATTTATCGCACCTTTTGATAATCGCCTCATATGAACATTGCCGAAGTTGAATCCGCCGATTAAAGACCTAGTAGAAACGTCTTTTAACGCAGACTCGTTCATTTTTCGTTTTTTAGAGATTTACGACGCGCCGAAAGCCACGGTAACCAAGCATCGGCAAGGCACGACCAATCACGCCAAGGAGCCTGGCGAGCTGCTCTGGAAAAACAAATTGTTTTTGTGTCGCCGAAAAGGGGCAGGCTGATACGACGGTGGATGTTATGGCGGGCGATCCTCTGTCAAAGAAACATTCTCCGCGTATCTTTTTTGCGACCGACGGTGAGGAAGTTTACTGCCGGGACAGCAAGGCCGATCAAATCCGCGATATTGGCTTTGACAAGCTGAACGATATCTTCGACTTCTTTCTTCCAGCTCGCTGGCATTGAACGCTATGAAGGCGTGGCGGAAAACCCTGCCGATATTAAGGCAACGGCGCGGCTCGCCAAGCTCTATGATGCAATTCTCGAAGCCAAAACGGAATGGGTTGGAAACGACCACACCCACGAACTCAACCTTTTCATGACGCGGATGTTGTTCTGTTTTTTTGCGGAAGATACGTCGATATTCGCAATGGATCTGTTCACTTCAACTTTAATGGACGTGACCCGTGAGGACGTGCAGACATTTCATCTGTGCTGGAAACTATCTTTACGGCGATGAACACGCACGACGTATTCGCATTAGGTGAGCATCGTTTGGCCTACCGCGCCTCAATGCCGCATGACGTAGGTATTCTGAATCCAGACCAGCGTTGTTTTTGCGCGGCGCAAATCCATGCCGGATTCAAGATAGCGGTCGGACATTTCACTCATGTCCATACCCAAGGAGATCTCACGAAAAAATGCGATGTGATGCCGTCCGATTTTTCTCTCAACCGCGATTGCCGGACCCATCTCGATGTTAATTGGTGTTCCTGCAAGCACCACCATGCATCAAACCTGATCGAATATTCTTTTCACTATCCCAGACGGGCTGCCGTGACTGGCTGGCTGAGTTGCATCAGGAGTCGCTTCTTGAGCAGGGGTAACTGCCGGCGCTTTGTTTATTGGCCTTCCGCCATTCAGAACTGACAAACCAAGCGAGGCAAGCATCCTCATCCGTTCCGCTCTGGCGCGCAGCGGGAATGCAGACAGGTCGGCCTGCAATTCTGGATACCCCTCGAAATAATTGATGGTGATGCGCATCTTAGGTAGCACCTCCACGCCAGAACCCTCTCGCATTAGCGAATATAGAATCATGGGCTACGGATACCGGAACTTGATGAAAAGCAGCTTTGATTGCCGCTTCGTAGAAGGGAGCGCCTCCGCCAACCAACACAATCGTGTCGATATCAGAATCCTCTTTTCTGAGCGATTCTTGAAGTTGCGCGCCAACAATGTGGCTAACTTTGGATGATGCATCTGCCAGATAGGGGGCCATATCTATCCGCGCCCCAAACACGGATACGGTGTTGCGTCCTGATCTGATTGCGTTCTCCAGCTTTCCCCTGCCGGGGTTGCCGCCATGATCCCTGGAAATTAACACCGCAGCCTCATCCAAAATGACCGAAGCCGCATCCAGGCTTGTTCCAGATGAGGCTCGCTTGAATTCGCCATTAACCAGCAATACCCAGTCAACCGAGAAGAAGCCTGGATCGACCACTAGAATACTGGCATCCTCAACCTGGCTCGGATCACCAAGACCGTGCAAGTAGTCCACAAACCCGCCCAAAGGTTGAGGCACGATCTTTACATCCTTTACTACAACCTTCCGGCATGGCGTAACCTGATGTTCGCCTTTCATGGTCTCGACCAAACGAGTACGAAGATTTGCATCGAAGTATTGGCTGGTTGGCAACCCGGTCACAACCTTGTCAATTTCACTCAAACCGGACAGCAGCAGGCCGGAATAAAACAACGCACGATAGGAATCCGTTGCGGTGTAATCCTTGTGCAGTTCGCGCGCCCAGTTTTCGATTCTGTCGTGGCTGATCGCTGCGGCGAACTCGCGACCATCCACCAAAACGCGCACGGCATCGTCATCCCCCATGATTCTTTGCCCGATGTGATCAGACGGAGCCGCGCCTGCTGGGCGGTTCACCAATACAGGGTCGCCACCTTTGTCACCATAGGCAATCTTTAGATTCGAGTAACCTATATCCATTCCAATCACGTTCATTGCCTTCTCCTTAAAATTAACTTCACAACAACCCCAGAGCGTCTCCAGTTCGCCTGCACCGCAGCCACCGAAGCCAACAAGCGCCCCAGCACGTCCACAGCACGTGTGCGAATTATTGATGAGCGAGAAAATATAATTCGGCAGATTCTCGGCAAATTTGCCGAGAATCTCTCTATCGCGCCAAATTGAACAAACTAAACTCACAGGATATTCATTTCGCGGCACCACCTATGCCGGTTCAAATATCGCCCGAACCCTTCACCCATATTTACTTTGCTGATGTGTTTGGCGCAGACAATGCCAACAGGAATCCTGTCGTTTGCACGCCTTTCTCTTTGTCTGCCGGGGATTTAGAGGCTCGACGCTTTGATCTGGATGGACAATTCTTCGAGATAACCCCCAGCGCAACGGGGCTTCCGACCATGCGCGACAAGGATGTCTGGCTTTACTGTGTGAGCTGGCTGGCCAATGCCATGTTTGATGAGCGGCACGAGGACTTGAGCCGCAATCTGCGATTTACTGCACGCGAATTTCTTGATTTCAGCAAGCGGGGAAACGGTGGGGCTCAATACGATGGCTTGGTTCAGGCACTCGATAGACTCGCCGGAAGCAAGATCACAACGAACATTCCCCCGCCAGCAGAAACCAAGGAAAGCGGCGACAGCTTCAATTTGATTCGTTACGAGGCAGAACTGGATCGTGATGGATGCATTGATGCGGTGAATATTGAATTGCCTGAGCGGCTCTACCATTTCGCGACAGACTGGACGCATGTGTGCGCCATGCACCCGGACTACTTCATGCTCACGCCATTACACAGGCTGATCTACATGCTCGCCAAAATACATTGTGGCGTGTGGAAGCCGTGGGCTGTACCTCTCAATGAATTACACCGACTGACTGGATGTTCCTCGCCTTTTCGCAATTTCAAAATATCCGTGCAAGGGCTGCTTAAGGACAACTCTATCCCTGAATATCGGGTGGAAATGGACGCGCAAAAAGTGACGGCAACCTTTTACCGTAAATGATTATGCGATCTGTAAATCGAATGCACCTGTTCTGGGTTACCTGTAAAGCGAATGCACCTGTTCTGGATTACCAGTAAAACGAATGCATTCTTATCTGCATGAATAACAAGGTAATAGGCGCTGTAAATCAAATGCAAACGCTTTTTTGGAGTGCTGTAAATCGAATGCACTTTCTGCGCGGAATCGGCGATGCGCTTAGATGTAAAGTTGCGCTGAAACGACAGATTCCGCACGGGGAGAAATTATTGTTTTTTTGGTAGAGGGAATCATGGGAGAGCAAGTTATGGATGAAATGGAAGTGGGAGATGCGATTAGCCTGTTGCGAGTCAGGCTCGAAGCGCTCGAAACGAAGGCAGCAGATTTTTGCAAGCAACACTTTGATTTTGTCATGGCAGAAAATAAGGCTAGAGCATGGGAGCAAAGGAGCGTCTTGTATGCACAGGCCAGAATGCGTGACAACACCTTGGGTGTTGCGTGGTACGAGGTTCATTGGTACGGATCAAAGGCCGCCAAAACTCGCAGGATGACCAAAAAGCTTATTCGCAAACCCAAAAACAAACATGGCTACAACCTGGATGCGCTGCGCAAGTTGGCCCAGCCATGGGAAGTGGATATGGTGCGAGACACTGAACATGATCTTTGCGGTATACGGCGCGAAGCGACATTCATTGGAAAGGCTATCGGGCAGCTTAACCACATTATCAAGAGTGATGGTAGCCCCCGATGAAAGCATTCTACGAGTGGGAATCACCGTGGCGACCAAACTTTGAAGCGACGATGTCTGCATCGTGGGCAGGTGCTGCGTTGTTCACACTGATTGCGGCCAAATACATGCCAGTCCCGCTCCCTGTGAAATTTAGCGCAATTGCGATGACTGTTTGCACCTGCATGGCACTGTATCGCGGTATCGGCGCTTGGCGGCGATACGCCAACCTGACGCGCCTGGACAATTACGGTAAAGAGTTCATCACCATTCCTGAGCTGATAAACAAGACAGCGGCGGCGACCAAAAAAAACTCTGTGTGGCTTGGCAAGGGTTTTGACTGGACGGATGTTGAATCGCAGAAGATGCACGCGCTGATCGGGCAGGGCGTTGCACAGACCATCGGCAAGATCACCAACGAGCGCCACTTGGACGGCGCGTACTGGATACATGGTCTGGACAAGGAAACTGACCGGTTCATGGACATCGCCAATCTGGTCGGCCATACCTTGCTGGTTGGAACGACGCGGGTTGGTAAAACCAGAATGATGGAACTGTTGATTGGTCAGGCGATCATTCGCAACGAAACCGTCATCATCATTGACCCGAAAGGGGATCATGCCTTGGCGGAAAACGCCAAACGGATATGTGCGGCGATGGGGCACCCGGAGCGCTTCGTGTACTTTCATCCCGCCCACCCGGAGAAGTCCACGCCCATCGATCCGATGCGCAACTGGAATCGTCGAACCGAACTCGCCAGTCGGGTCGCCGCTCTGATTCCATCCGAAACCGGCGCAGACCCGTTTGCGGCCTTTGGCTGGAAAGTGCTGAACGATATTGTGAATGGTTTGGTGGCAACGGGTGTGAGCCCCAATCTGGTTCACATGAAGCGTTATATCGAGGGTGGCGCGGACAATTTGCTGCTGAACACGTTGCGCCATCACTTTATCGACACCGTGCCGGAATGGGAGACGCGCTCCAGCAGTTTTGTGAAAAAACATCGTGACCGAATACTGGAAGCCTTTATCGGTTTCTACAGGCAGGTCGCCATCCACGAAGCGCAGTCGTCGGACCTGGATGGCCTGATTTCCACCTTTGAGCATAATCGCGACCACTTCCAAAAGATGGTCGCATCGCTCATCCCGATTCTGTCCATGCTGACCTCCGAGCCGCTGGCGGAGCTTCTGTCGCCGGAATTCAAAACAGGGGATCAAAAACACGCGACCGACATGGCGAAGATCATCAACAACAACCAGGTGCTTTATCTCGGTCTTGATAGCCTGGCTGATGGCACGGTCGGGAGTGCCATAGGCTCAATCATGCTGGCCGATCTGACCGCAGTGGCCGGTGACCGTTATAACTACGGGATCGCCTCAAACAAGCCGGTCAATCTCTTCATCGATGAAGCGGCAGAGGTCATCAACCAGCCCACCATCCAGCTCATGAACAAGGGCGGCGGCGCGCTCTTCAGGGTGACGATTGCGGCGCAGACGTTCGCGGATTTTCCTGCGCGGCTCGGCGATGAGAACAAGGCTCGCCAGGTGCTCGCCAACATCAACAATCAGATTGTGCTGCGTGTGATTGACGCGGAGACGCAACAATACATCGCCGACAGCATGCCCAAGATCAAAGCCCAATCGCTGAGCATCAGGTACGGCCATGGCGTTGATGCAAAAATCCAGGACGAATATCAGTCGTCCTATCAGGAATCCATGTTGGCGGAAGAAGTGGAACTGTTTCCCGCTGCAATGCTTGGCAACCTGCCTCCGCTGCACTTCCTGGCCAGGATGTCAGGCGGGCGGGTCATCAAAGGCAGATTGCCCATCTTGAAGGCCGAGTGACATGGCAAAAGACCAGAAAGAGCAAGGGAGCTTTACTGCCCTATGGATGGTTCTTGCCTTGATCGTGGCAATCGGCACATGGATGTTCATTACCCCGGAACACCTGCTGAAATCACTTGCAGGTGAACGCGCGTTTGTAACCGAACTGTCTGGGCAGCAAGCCGATCAGTGGATATTTGGCAAAATGATTTCGGTAAGCGCGGGTCAAATCCAGGGTATGTCGGATGCAATCAAAGATACACAAGACACGCCGGGCGCATTCAAAGAGTGGATTCAGAACCGGATTGTTGTAACGTGGTTGTGGGGTTCGTTGATCGTGTACCGCGTCAATCTGCTTATGCTGTTCTGGTTCATCCTGATGCCATTCACCATTGCGGTGGCGATAGACGGATATTCAACAAGGATGATACGCACCTTTCAGTTTTCTTCGCAGTCGCCCATTCGTCACCGGATAGGCGTGCTCATCTCCACGGTCGTGATGTTTGGCGTAGCAATCTGGCTGGTGCTACCGATACCATTGCCTTCAATGGTTGCTCCTCTGGCGATTGTATCCATCGGCTGGGCGACTTGGATGTGGGTCAGCAATTTGCAGAAACGGATTTAGGGATGCTGGCATTCACCCATATTGCAGCGGGTTGTGCATCGTCGTTACTTGTCTCAGGCGCGCTCAACGCGTCGTCCTCGCAGACGATACTTATGCTCGGTGGCGGAATCCTTGGCAGCATGATGCCGGACATCGATCACCCGCAAAGCGCATTTGGCAAACGTGTTCTGCCGCTCTCGATACCGATTGCAACAGTGTTCGGGCATCGCGGTATCACCCACAGCCTGCTGGCCGTTGTCGGCATGTCTGGATTGATCTGGTGGGCGTTCAATTCTGCGCACTGGCAGCAAGGATATGCCGTGCCGATGGTGATTGGAATTGCAACCGGCTACCTGTCTCACCTTGCTGGCGACTGGCTCACCAACTCGGGTGTACCGCTGTTGTGGCCAATCAAAAGGCGGTTCGTTTCGCCGCTCAGGTTATGCACAGGTGATCTGCGCGAGTATCTGTTGGCATTCGGGATGTATGGCTGGTCATTGGTGGAATGTTTAAGAATGCTGAAGTGAATAATCCAGACGGTGCGCTGTGGGCGCTTCTTGCAGTAAATGCGTTCCGATATATTGACATATATTGACAACTACCGATGTTATGGAACAATATGACGGTTATGAACAAGCTTGCCGAAAATCTGCTCGACCTGGCTCGAAACAAAGGACTGATACGTCCGTGTGATCTGGCACCGCTGGGTATTCCGCGTGTTTCGCTGACGCGCGCTGTCCGTCGCGGGCAGCTAGAGCGTGTCGGGCGCGGTCTTTATGGGTTGCCTGGGCGCGTAGTGTCAACCCAAGGATCGCTGTCGGAAGTGTCACGCAAGGTTCCCAAAGGGGTTGTCTGCTTGCTCTCTGCCCTCCGTTTTCACAACCTGTCTACCCAAGCGCCTTTTGAGGTGTGGCTGGCGGTTGAAAACAAGGCCGTCAAACCGAAGCTCGATTACCCGCCGCTGCGTATTGTGCGTTTCTCTGGTGCGGCGTTTACCGAGGGGGTCGAGGAACACGTCGTGGATGGCGTGACTGTCCGCGTCACCGGTGTTGCAAAGACTGTTGCCGACTGTTTCAAATACCGCAACAAGATCGGCCTCGATGTCGCACTTGAAGCACTGCGAGAGGCTTGGCATGCAAAACGAATGACGAGTGATGATATTTGGTACTACGCCAAGGTCTGCCGCGTGGCCAACGTGATGCGCCCGTATCTGGAGAGCCTGGCATGAGCGTTCAGAATATGGGCGCATCCATTCGCAACCGGCTGCTCGATAAGGCGCGTACAGAAAAGCTGGACTTCAACCTATTGCTGACGCGTTATGCACTGGAGCGCATGCTGTATCGTTTAAGCATCTCGGCACAGTACGATCAATTCCTGCTCAAGGGGGCGTTGCTGTTCGATTTGTGGTTCGATGTGCCGCATCGTCCGACCCATGATGCTGATTTGCTCGGTTTTGGTTCACCTGAAATTCCTCATCTGGAAGAGGTTTTTCGTAATATCAGCCGCATTAAAGTCGAGGATGGCATCGTGTTCCAGCCTGATTCCGTGAAAGGTATCGAAATTCGCAAGGAGGCCAACTACGCGGGCGTTCGGATCACGCTGACGGGCTTGCTGGATAGTGCCCGCTGCCCAATACAGGTGGATGTCGGGTTCGGTGATGCCGTTGTGCCCGGTCCTGAAGATGTGAGGTATCCGATCATTTTGACCGGTTTGCCAGAGCCGCAACTGCGGGCCTATCCTCGATACACGGTTGTTGCGGAAAAGCTGGAGGCGTTGACATCGCTTGGCATATTAAACAGTCGAATGAAAGATTTTTTCGATCTCTGGGTGCTGGCGAAATATTCTGATTTCGATGGTGAGTTACTGTCACGGGCAATCGCGGCTACCTTCGAACGTCGGCGCACAGGGTTTCCAGAAGGAATATCTATTGGGCTGAGCGACGAATTCATTAACGATAATCAGAAGAACAAGCAGTGGCAGGCCTTCCTGCGCAAGAACGCACTGGATCCGATGCCGCTGGCGACGGTAATCAGTGATCTTCGAGAATTTTTGCTGCCGGTGTTGGTGGCCGCAGCAAAGAGCAGCAGGCACGACATGGTCTGGCGGGCAGGGCTGGGTTGGCGAAAGAATGGGTAAGGCCAAACTGGGAATTTGGCCATCTACAAAACACTAGGAACAAACCGTCAATAGAATCGCTTCGACCATCCATTTCTCGGCCTCAGCAGCCGCTTAAAGTTTGTCAGATTCAGCTAGTCGCGTGTGTCTGTTATTGAGCACATCGAACAGGGGGTTTTAAGCCGAAGAAAATGATAGCGACATTATTTTATGCATGGGTGATGTAGCGCGATTGTTCAAAATGAAACATTGAACCGCCCTCAGTTAACTTGTGGGGTCTAGTGCTACTGAGTCGTTGGTGCCGTGCAATCGATAGCAAAGACAATTAATTCCTGAATGCCTGGAAAATCAGCTTTGATGAGGCGGGCTTGTTCCTGCAAGTAGGTCACGAGAGCTGAGATCGGTTGCTTTTTCAAACCATCTGGGATGTCCCAAGTTTTCTCATCGAGACGGCATAGGACCAAGATGCCATGACTGCTGTTATAGCCCTTCAGGTATTGGTCAACGATTTGCGTTTTTAGCGTTTTGGCGAGTGAGTTCGCGGAATAGCTTCTCCCCGCATTCACCGGCTTAATCTCAATGCAGACATTACCTAGTGGGCAGCCAAGTTGAATATCTGTCTTTTTGTCATCGTCCACCTCCTCCTCCCGGTGAACACTAAACCGTCGGTTGGGTGTGTCTCGGAATCGCGCGGCCAGCCAGCGTTGTATGTGCTTTTCTGGCATGCTCAGACTGAAAAGGTCTCGTTCGCTGAAGGGCCCTTCCTCAATGCCCTTTTTAATTTCCTCCAGCCGCGCCATAACTTGCTGGAAGAGCTGAACTTCGCTTCTTGGCTCAGTGAGGAATGGCGAGCTAATTGCTCTAAGGTCGCTTGGATCAATCTGTGCAGTTAGATTTGCCTCCAGAGTTGCGTGCTCATATATTCGGGCACCTAACCAGCTCTTCCTATGCTGGTTAACTTCTGTGGTAGCAAGCTCGGTCAAAGCTCGGTGAGCAATAATGCCTCGAATTTGCACCAGCACTCCCGGAATGGCCTCTCGAAACTGCGCAATCGGGTGCCCTCCGAATATTCCAGCATCCTCATCCGCAACGGGCGTTCCTGGTGGCGGGGAGTGTTTCATCAGTAAAGTATCCATCCGCAACAGAACTTCGACGGATGTGCTGCACAACTGCTTCCTCTCCCAATTACAGTCGCACATCGCCTTGGCGAAGTCCTTGACCTGCGTTTCTGCGGTGGTGCCAAGCCCAGTAACAAACACCTCAAACCAAGTCCACGCACTATGTGCATCTTCTTCCAGCCATATGCTAAGCCAGCGCATCTCCCCAATCAAGCCGTCGCTGCCAATCGACTTAAGCAGCATAGAGCGGCACAGATCCGCAATTGCATTCGGGGTAATGAGAGCATCCTCTCGAAGAGCGTCAACAACGGCCCTGACCGTTTCCGAGCGAGTTATACGGCCCTCCGTAACCATTGCCGCGAGCGGTCGAATCAATATCGAACGCACTCCTGTCGAGCAACGCAAGACCATTTCAAGAGTACTACGTAAGCGATAAACATCTGTCACAGACAGAGCACCATTACAAATCCACGGGTGAAGGGCATCGCAAACGGCAGAGCCATGGGTAGACGTCAAACTCTCAAACCAACTTGGTGGACCATTTAGTTCCCAAACAGAGAGTCGCGCAGCCCGGGCAGCGTCTTTCTCTGTTAGCGCTGCGATGTCCAAGCTCTCTGCAAGTAGTGTATGCAGCCCAGCTAATGCTGAGATGGCCTTCCAAGGCACCGAGCCGTTTAGATAGTCTGCCGGGTTTGGCGTTTCGGCACTCGCCCATACCACCTTGAGTCCATCAGCTAGGGCATCGGCGACGTCCTGACCAAAGGCTTTTGCGATCACTTCGTAGTCAACACAAGTAAGGCTCTTAAGGGCTGAATGATTATAAGAGTAATGGATAAGCCAATGGAGTGTATCTGGGTACGTCGCGTCTCGAATATGTTGAATACCATCGCGGATTTTGGACTTGTTGGCTTTATTCGTAGCAAGTTTCGCGCGCTTACGTTGTCGCTGTTCTGCCTTAAATGAGCGCATCTGTTGCACACCCTTGATGCACCCCGCACGCTGTTGCGCGATGTCTATGCATCGCGCTCCGCCTTCAGGGCCTGCTTCAAGAGATGTGAGAGATATTTTGCGTGCTGAACCTCGCAAGTTTCGGAATACAATTTCTTTTGCTACGGCAAACCATACGGTGCGTTCGTCTAAGTTAGAGCATATATCGTTTGCTCGCCTAATCAGTTCAGGCAGGTCCGTGCCACAAAAACTGACAATACAATTGGTACCCCATGTCAACCTGCTTGTTGAGAGCATGATGTCTTTTGATTGCGCAATCGAGAACCCCAGTTGCCAGCGCAACATCGGATGTTTGGCAATCAGGCCGTGAATTCGATTTAATTCCTGAGGGTTAGTAAAGCCTGTGTCTCGGTGTATCTCTATGAGTTCCGAAGCATTCAGGCAAACCACCGGATATTCATCGAGTGTCGTCGGCAAAATGTTCAATAGCCGTTCAATACAGTCAGGCAGCACATCCAATAGCCATGCACGCTCAGGCTGATTTGAATCAGGATACTTTGCAAATCGCTGACCTTCTTCTGGTGTGGGCAATGCGGCAACAACAGCCTCAAGAATCAAAACTGCTGAGTCTGCAGATGCGGTTGGGAGCATGTCAGTCTTTATGGCTAGTGACATAGGTCCATAGCTCTCTTCAGAGGTGCTATTGGCGAATACCTTGCTAAGTTCGTCAGCCGTGAGCTTCTCCCAGTCGACAATTGTAATCACTGATGCGATAAGCTCGTTCGAAGTCAGTGTGCCGGCCAACAGGTCAGCCAAAAAGGCTTGGCGCTGATCGTGTGTCGCAATCGTCTGCAGGGCATCAATCGCATACCGGCACTCTCGCGGGGGCGCAGACGCATTCTTGTAGATGCCAAACACAGTTTCAGCACAATCAGTCAGTCGGGCGTGCTTAATTATGGGCATGAGGGCAATTCTGACTTGGGAAGGAAGTTCCGTGTCAGCGAGCAGTGCGGCGACTCGTCCAGAGGGCAAGCATTTGCCAACACGCCTGAACTCGCTCGCATTGTTGTACCAGTCTGTTTTTAATCCGCTTTTGAGCCGTTGCACATACCCCAAAAATGCCTGATCCACAGTTAAAACATCCCATGCCTCGGGGTCACCATCAAAGAGAATCATTTCTGGGAAGTGGTACGTAACCCACTCGCGGATTCTTACATTAAAGGCTGCAAGCCAGCACAGCGTCCAACGATGGGGACTGATCAGAACCATCTCTTCAAAGGGCGACGCAGCAAATAAAAATAGCACTCGATGGAACGGCATTCCAGTTGCGATTTGTCGGTTTACCCAACAAGCGGCAAGATATTCGCGCACAGAGCGGTGGTGAAATTTGACCCGACCAAAGGTCGCCTCGTCGAAAATTGCTGACGCGAGTAATCGAGTGACTTCAACCGTAGTCCAATCAGTTAATATTTCCCGTGGCATGAACTCATCTGGGCGAAGAGTCGATGTCGACCCCGCTTCGACAAACGCGCGCCCAGAAAATACGGATGCGGCAGCCAACTCTTCTGCACCCCTACGAAGTTGATCCAGTGAAAGGACAGCGCCAGTAGTTTGGTAACTCGGGTTCATTTCAGTTAGCCGATTGGCGACGTTGGCTTCGATAAGTTCGAGATAAGTGCCAAGGCTACCTTTCTGATTCCACAGGCTCACCATCCATCGCAAGTCCAGTGGTCTTGTCGCCATATAGTCGTATTGCCCGTCATCAATAGCGGCCCAAAATGCCGGTGTGTTCTCCACACTCAAAGCCTCAGCGAGTTTGAATGCCTCCGGTCTTGAGAGTGGGTCGAGAGAAACAACAAATGCTTCCGGTTGTATATCGCTGGTAGGCTGATCAACATTAACGGTTGGCATCTCCTCACTGAATTCGCTTTCCGGTACCACACTTGCTGCGCGACGAGCTGCTTCAATTGGGAAAACGAGATATTCATCTACCGTGGCTCGCACTTCGACGATGGACCAGTCAGTCCATCGGCTGGAAATGGCGATTCGCACACAGCCGAAATGTAGACGCAGGCTCGCTTGAACGACCGTAAGTGCTTTCTTGAATGCGGCGTGGCTGGTTAGACGCGCTTCGTCAACAGCGTCCAGAAAGAAGTAGCCATCTTTTGATGATGCCTGCCACTTCGCGTAGGCGGATGCTGATTGCCCCAGAGCTAAACCCCAGGACTCGAGATCGGCCAGTTGATTGAGTTCGATGAAGAACGCAGCTTTACCTTCTGTTTGTAGTCTTTTAACCTCGTTCTTGAATTCGATTGTTTTGCCGATACCGGCCTCGCCCACGACAACCGTCACGTGTTTATCGTGAAGTATTTTCCAAGTGAGTTTGCCGCTGCCTTGATCAAGGTAATGTCCCCAGTCGAAGTTATCCTCGGCCTGATCCTTGGGAATAGAGAAGGTGCGCTGAAGATCTACTTGCATGGCTCTTAATGTTGTGGCGTCAGAATATTAGGGTAGAGAGTATGCCAAGAATTACAGATGCATACCAATTGATGGGTTCCGAGAGACAAAATAAATGGTACTGAATTGCATAGGTTTGTGTTGGCCAGAAATCCTGAATTTGAACTAGAAAACAGCAGTACGCACCATACCACTTATGCATGTGTTGCATCGCACAGTTGAACTTACACCGAAGAGTAGCCGCTCGCCGCAAACGAGATGAGACCGTGTTCAAAGTTGTTACTTGACCGCCACTTCATGTTGAAACCAATGACCGCTTTATATCCATAAACTGCTCCCACAAATCCTCGAAAATCCAGTGGCGCTTTTGAACCATTTTAGGTGACCGATTTTGCATCGTTATAGGTGGTAGGTTTGTGATTGTAATGAGTGTCACTGCCGTGTTGGATACGTTATCCAAAATAATCACCGTTCACACCACCCCATAAATTGCAACACAGATTCTGCGCATAATTGCTCAGAACCCACCTGATTTTTTTATGCTTCCCGCGCAACAATTGTTGCATGGAAGACATTCAATCCCTCAAGGCGTTATTCTGGTTTTCAGGCAAGATGGATGTGCTGTACGAGCATCTATGCCGCCAGTACAAAGCCTACATCTTGCTGCTGCTTACCTATCTCGCTTTCTCGTTGCGCTTTGAGTTTGCCGTCAACGTAAGCCGAAGTCTGCCGGGTACGCTGTACCTCATAGAGAAGGGAGAGCTTCCCAAACGAGGGGAGTATGTCGCCTTCAACTACCAGAGCAATTTTCTGTACCCACAAGGCACACGATTCTTGAAGCGCGTCATGGGTACAGCGGGCGATTCTGTTGAATCTCGCGACCACAAATACTATGTCAATGGGACGTTCGTGGGTGAGGCAAAATCAACGACCAGCACCGGGCGACCGATTCGGGAGCTGGGTTTCAATGGCGTCATCCCCGCTGCTCACTACTATGTAATGGCCGATCACCTGCTGAGTCTTGATTCCCGGTATGAAGCGGTCGGATTGGTGTCAGCCAGCCACGTCATTGGCAAGGCGTTCAAGCTGTTCTGATTCATGGATACTTTAACCGACCGACTGTTACGCAAATTCCGCTTTCTGCCGAGCGTGCATGAGGCTGTGCAAATCAACCAGATGGCGTTTGCCAAGCGGATTGAAGACCTGCAAAGGATACCGCGCTATCCGCCATTCATGGAGGGATTGCCTGTGTATGCCCCCGCCGAACTGCTCGCCACGCAACACGAACTCACGGGCGGAATTCGCCAGCTGATTGCTGACGCGGAGCTGCTGGCAACTCACTACAACCCGGCGATGTTGCGCCTTGCCGCTTTTGTCCATCTCTTGCCGGCCTCGCAAGCGCATCATCATCGCGGTGCGGGCGGCATGTTGCGCCACTCTCTCGAAGTCGGATTATGGGCACTGCAACAAACCGAGGGCAAACTGATACGCGGTGTGACCACGCCACAGCAACGACGCGTGATAGAGCCGCGCTGGCGACTGGCCGTGTTCCTGGCTGGCATCTGCCACGACCTCGGCAAGGTGGTGACCGACTTGACTGTCACCGACCGCGCGAACGCGCAAAGGTGGCGACCTTACCACCAAGGTGTTTATGACTGGGCACTGTCGCACGACATTGAGAATTATTTTTTGCACTGGCAAGAGGGGCGGGGAAGACGTCACACCAATGTATCCAGCACACTGATCGATGCGGTGATCGTCAAAGAGTCGTTCGACTGGATCAGTGACGGCAGCACGGATGTGGTGATCTGGCTGACGGAATCGCTCAACAGCAATCCTGGACAAACCAACCAGATACATGACTATGTGGTCAGAGCCGACCAGTTAAGCGTCGAGCGTGACCTGAAAACCATGGGCGTGGCGATGGCAGGCTACGAGATCGGTGTGCCAGTCGAGCGCTATCTGACCGACATCATGCGTCGTCTGGTGCGCGAGGGCGTGTGGCGAATCAACGAACCATCAGCCAGAGTATGGAATATCGACGGCATGACCTACCTTGTCTGGCCGATGGCGGGTGAGGAGATTGCCCGGCGCACCAACGATGAAGATATTCCCGGCTTGCCCAAAACCCCGGATGGCATCCTCGACATGATGGTTGAAAGAGGGATTGCCTGTATGCGCGAAGGCGATGGTGATCCGTATTTCTACATTGCGCCCGATGTACTCACTGAAAAAATACCCACCCTGAAACTGAAGTCCATACGGCTTCGCGATCAGGCGCTCATCAGCACGATGCCGATTGCGCCTGTCGCCGGTTGCGTGATCGGCAGCAACGAAGCTGTTGGCAGCACCAAAACCCATGTTGACGCAGAAAACCCAGAACGTCCCCAGCACCTCTCCAGCACGTCTGAGCAAGTGATCAGCGCCGGCACAGAAAACCCAGTACACCTACAGCACGTCTTCAGTACAGCTGAGTCTGAAACCCTTGGGCCAGCAACGCCTGCCACCGCCGAGCAGCTCACCGGCAGCGTGGGCGAAATGCTCAAGGTGCTGATCGATGATTTTCAGACAGGCAAGAAAGTATTGAACGACCTTGCCGTGTGTCTCGAAGACGGCTGCCTGCGTCTCAAGTGGCCACAGGCCTTTGCCGGTTACGGGTTCACGCCCAAGCAGATTCTGGACGGTCTTACCGAGCGCGGCTGGATGGAAGCGGACAGTGAGGTTGCCAAGGTGGGTGAAGCCGAGTTCGCCAGCGGTATCGCCAAGGCCATCAGGCTTAGCCGATCGATCAGCAATCTTTTTCCACAGCGCGCAACAACCGCGCCGCAATGCGCACCTGCCAATACGGATTCCGCAATCGAAGCGCGGCAGGAAACAAAGACGGTTCGCCAACTTGCCACGAGCGATGTGCCTGAGCGGCAGAACATCGTCACACCACCCAATAAGCCCAAGAAGCGCCCTGCGCCAAAGCCAGGCGCTACTCATGTTGCCGAAGTCAAAGAGCAATCGCTACCACCGGTTGATCCGCCAAGCCAAATTGCCAGGCTGAATGAATTGTTGCAAGCGGCCAAGAGGGATGGCAAAGAACTCATCAGGCGCGACATCAATTTGCTGGTGCAGCAGAAAGTTGGCGTCATGGCAGCAGCGCGCCTCATGCGGGGCATCGCGCTTTCAGACATCCCGGAATTGAAAACATGAACACTAAACAGATCAACATTTTCATTGGACATGATCTGCTCGGGCAGTGGTTCGCGCTATCTCCAGACATCCCCTGGTTGGCCGCAGAAGGCGAATCGTTTGCGGCTGCCCGTGAAGCCTTGGCCGATATTGCGCCGGGACTGGCAAGCATGCACGGCATCGAGAAGCCGATTGAGATTGTCTGGCATTCGATACATTCAGTCTTGCAAAACGGACGGTGAGATGCGAAACAACTTTTATCTTGCTGCGCTTTACGCTGTGGTGATCGCAACTCAGGTCGGCTTGGCTCACGCAGAAGACCTCGGTGTTATCGGCAAGACATATGACATTGCCGAACGTGACCTCATTGAGCTCATCAAAGACAAATTGCGCCACATGGAGAAAACCGGCGAGCTGGCAAAACGACAGACTGAATACAAAAACCGCGTGATGTCGGGCATTGAACATCCCAAGCCGATACCGGGCATGCAAGCCACAGAAACAGCCAATACACACTATTACGACCCTTCCATAGTCACTGACAAGGATGTCACTGACACAACCGGAAAAATCCTTTATCCCCGTGGGACGCGCGTTAATCCGCTCGATTACATCGGCTGGAATAAATACTTGTTGTTCGTGGATGCGCGTGATGCAAAGCAGTTGGAATTCAGCAAAAAAATTACCGCAGCATCCGACAGGCCGGTCAAGTTAGTGCTGGTAGCAGGAGCCCCACTGGAGCTGATGCGGAAATGGAAAATGCCCGTTTATTTCGATCAAGGCGGCAGACTGACCAAACGTTTCGCCATCACCCAAGTGCCCGCCATCGTCAGACAAGAAGGGAAGAGGCTGCGTATTGATGAACTACGTTACTAAAACATTACTCTGTGCGTTCGGCCTGCTGATATGTGGACAGAATGCGATGGCATCTCTTGAGTGCCAAGGGCGTTTCCCAAATCCGATTACTGACATCTGTTGGAGTTGTGTTTTCCCAATCACGTTCGGTGCGGGCGCACTGTCGCTACCCGTCGCGCTCGGGCAAGAGGACACACCGAATCCCGGTGGTGCGCCGATTTGCCTGTGCGGCGTCAATCCCGGCATCAAGATCAGCTTCTGGGAGCCGGTGCGTCACGTTGACGTGGTGCGAAAACCATTCTGCATGACATCGTTGGGCGGTATTGATATGAACCCCGGATTCGACGCACCACACGGCACACAAAGAAAAAAAGACAACTCTGATACCAGCTCGTTCTATCAGGTGCATTGGTATGTTGATCCGATATTGATATTGCTCCAAGCCGTTGTAGATAGTCCGTGTCTCGAACAGCAGGTGTTCGATGTGGCCTATCTCACCGAACTCGATCCGCTTTGGAATGATGACGAAATGACCAGCATCCTCAATCCGGATTCATTCCTGTTTGGCAACCTGGTAGCCAGACTCGCCTGTGGCGCGGATTGCGTTGCGTCCTCCCTTGGATTTGGCAGCAACACGTTGTTCTGGTGTGCCGGTTGTCAGGGTTCGATGTATCCGTTGAACGGACATGTCGCCTCACATATTGGAGGCGTGCAGGCATCGAGCCTGCTGGTGTCGCGCATCATTGCCAAGATGCATCGCGAAGGGCTGATGTGGGCCGCATCAGGGAGTTCCGGGCTGTGTGGATACTACCCGCAACTGCTCATGGACAAGACTAACTACAAATACCAGATGCACTTTCCGGTAGCGCAAGACAAAATCAATGGAAAGTGTTGCCAGCCACTAGGCCGCACAACTGTCATTTGGGGAGCTGGCAAAGAAATTCCGGCCGCTGGCGAAGACTTTGCCTACATGATCTTCCGCAAGCGGAACTGTTGCCAGGGAGCTTTCTGATGGTGAACGTCACGTCGCGTATCACATTGGCCTGTGTGCTTGTTTTACTGGTGCAGCAAGCCAGCGCGGAAACGGTACTGGAAAGATCAAACCGCATTCTCCAGGAGATCAACGAGCGCGTTGTTAATCAATACCGCGCGCCCGCACCTAATGTAACCGCATTGCCTCAACCTGCGACCACCGCAAACCCGGAAGACGTGGCAAAGCAATTCCACCAGCAGCCCTTGCAAACAAAGCTAGCAACACCAGAGATGATGATCTTTGTGTCGTTCTCGATGCCGCGAGAGAGTTTGCTGCGCATTGTTGAACAGTCGGAAAAAACCGGTGCGCGACTGATTTTCCGTGGTTTCAAAGGCGACAAAATGACCGACATGTCAAAGCGCATCAGCGCGCTGCTAGGCAATCATCTTGTTGAAGCAGTCATCCATCCGCCCGCGTTTACTCAGTTCAAAGTGAATCAAGTGCCTGCACTGGTGCTCGCCCAACCCGACGCTGGCGACAAACTGGACAGCGGCTGCGCTCAACCGGATCGGTACGTGAAGGTTACGGGCGACGTAAGCCAGGACTACGCACTTGAATACATCGAGCGCACTTCACCGCAATGGGCGGCGACTGCACGCTTTTTTGGCGACAAAGACAAAATGGGTAATCAATGAGAGTAGGGTGCAGAAAGTTTGCCATGGTCTTGTATCTGAGTGGCGCAATCCCGCTGCTGTCACACGCCGTTACACCCGTGGAGCAGGCGTTTATCGATGGTCAAGCGACCGCGCAAAGTGCCACACCCAGCGCATCGACAAACATCACCAACGGCACGATAGCGACTACGGTCAACAGCTTCAATTCGAGCTACTACAATTACAGCAGTACCGCGCCAGAGGCTGGCTATTTCATGGGGGGAAGCGGAGACACGATTACACAAGGGGCGGGGAAAGTGACCGCCTGTCAGGCCGGCCCGGTCAACCCAAACGCCTTCCTCCAGCAAAACTGCGAAGCCATCAATTACATGGCGCGCAATCCGACAACGCGACCGCAGTTCACCCTCCCCCCGGGCGATCCGAATGTCACAAGATCGAGAATCATAGAAGCCAATCCCGGAACACTGGCAGCAACATCATTGGGGTATGCCAGTCCATCCGCAATCGGGGCTTTTACCGGATGCACGACTCAAACCATCACCAAGCCGCCAACCTATACCACCGAAGTTTGTAACGAGTATCTGAGCACAACCAGTCACATGTGTATTGTCGGGCGCACGATTGTGGTGGATGCCGATGCCAACTATCAATGCAGCCAGACAGCAAAAAGCTACGAATCCCTGAGTTGTCGGCGAGGTGCCTCGACGGTAAGCACCTGGACGTCCAACGAGTGCGTCGTCTTGCAACAGCGAGCACAGTAATGAAGTTGCTAGCGTTAGTGGTTCGGTCATTAAACAGATTGAAATCCGTATTGAAATCCGTTCGTGGTGAGCTTGTCCAACCACCTGTCTCTTCGACAACCTCGGGGTGCACGGCACACTATTTATTGGTCGGCTCTGTAGTGATCATTCTCGTTATGGTGCTCTGCGGTCGGGCAATTGCCGCTGATTGTCGGCTGGCAAGTTCCACTTGCGTCGATAGCACGGCCAGCAAAACGATTGCCGGTGTCACGGTGACGCTGGCCGAGGTTGGCGGTTGCTGGGAGTATCAGGACACCTATACCTGCATCAAACCCAACGCTGTCGATTATTGTTCAGCCTTCAGGCAAATTTCAGGGTGTTGGCAAATCAGCTCAACGTGTGCGGTTACCGACACCACGTTTGGCACTGGTTGCATGCAATGGGATAACACATGGCGGTGTGGCAACCCGGCGTTATCCACGCCGCCGAACACACTAAGAGTAGCTGATAGCTATACCATTGTGACCGACACCCTCAATAACACCCAGTGCCAACCTTACGCAAACAGCCCGACCTGCGCGATTGCGTCGCACATCTGCGTTGAGCCAGCGGCAACACGCATAATTAACGGATTGCCGGTGTACAAAGACTGCTGGAGCTGGCAAGACAACTATTCGTGTCTGGGGACGCCGCAAACGGACTGCGGCGCATTGCAGTCTAGAGGATGCGCGCTCAACACATCGCAATGCCTGACAACAGCACTCAACAACCAGTGCAGCCTTACCGAAAAAACCTATCGCTGCCTAAGCGCATCCGGATCGTCTTCCACCGTTGCAGATTGCGGTGGAAACACATACTGCACAGGCGGCAACTGTTTCAATACCGGTCATGTGCCGGACACGGACTTTGCTCAAACAGCCGCCATGATGGAAGTCACGCGACAAGCCGGAAATTACATGGATGCAGCGAGCCTGCGTATATTTGGAGGGCAGGGATCCAGTTGTAAAAAATCACTGTTTGGATTGGTTAACTGCTGCAAGCCGAGTGGAGGTGGTGCGGCGCTAAACAATGCTTCCGTCATGGGATATGCCGTGAATGCCGGTGGGCAGACCCTGAAATATGGCAGTAGTTACATGTACGACACGTTGTTTGACAACTTTCATATTGTGAGAGGATTGGACTCGGTGCTTGCATCAACCCCGGTCGGATCACTCGCCGGTGGGTCGTCGATGCCATTCAGTCCGGCCTTTTCGCTTTACGGCTTTACCGCAACGTGGGGAGCAATGCCAGGGGCACTGGGTTCTTTCGGTGGGATCAGCTTTGCATTCGACCCCACCTCACTCGCGATCCAAGTAGGACTAATGATTCTTCAGGAACTTCTATCGTGCGACCAACCAGAAAAAATGCTCGCCATGAAAAAAGGGCAGAACCTTTGTCGTTACACAGGGAGCCATTGTTCAATAAAGATACCAATTATTGGCACATGTTTGCAGACAACGGAAAGTTATTGCTGTTTCAATTCCCGTTTGGCAAGAATTATCAATACATCAGGCGGCGTGCAAATTGGTAAACCTGTCACGGACTGCACAGGCTTCACCCCAACCGAGTTTTCCAGTCTGGATTTTTCGAGAATTGATCTTACCGAATTCACCAACGAGATAATGGCGAACGTAAGAATGCCAAGCGCAACCATTATCAATACCGATAGCGCCGCCACCATGCAGCGCAAGCTGAATAACTACTACACGCGAGGTCGTCAATGATCGTTACAAAATGCCTTATCACCATTGCGACAATCACTCTGTTGGCAACTGCGGCAAACGCAGCGGAAAGCGTTAGCGTGAAGGTGTTGCTCATGCAGGCATTGAATGCGCCAAATGGCGCAGCCAAAGGGGTTGTAGAAGGCAAAGAAGCAGATGCAATTCACGCTGCAACCGGCGCGTCCGTTCCAATCAGAGCGGAGGTATCAACAATCAAGAAATTTAACCAGGAAGGGTGTAGCCGCCTTGCGGTTAAATTAATTCAGCCTAACACGCCAACCAAAGAGGGCGGTAAAACGGACTTTGCGTTGAATTACGAACTGAATCTATGTCGAAACGGCACGCCGCCGAACGAGGGGATGGATTTGGGGAAGGCCGCAAAGATTCTGGGCAATTGACAATGACAATAGAGAAAGATATATTTAGTATATCTTTACCGTTTTTCGAGAATATCATGACGACTACAGCGAAACCAGATCAACTATTACTCCGTTTCCGGTCAACCGACACGCAGAACGGCATCAGCCGTTCAACCGTGGAAAAATTGGCTGAATATCTCGGTTTCACAGGGGAAACGCAAGTTATTCACTATGCGTTGCGCAAGCTGGCGAAGGAAGTGCTGCCAGCCTATGAAGCCGACGATGGCGAACTAACGCCGACACAGTTGGCCGCAATTCGCAAAGCGGTACCCCAAGGCCGCGCAAAATCGGTCAAATCGAGCTTGTTCTGAGGTATGGGGAAACATTGGTGGCCGGCTCCGGAAGCAGGCGAAATTGTATGGTGTCACTTCCCGGAAAATAAGGGAATCAAGCCGGGGCCGAAGCCTCGGCCTGCTTTAATCATCAAGGTATTTGACGACCAAGCGCCCCATTTCATTGTATTGGTGGCCTATGGCACCAGTCAGAAAACTGACCAACTCCGCTCAGGAGAATTTCTTATCGCTGATCGCGAGACGGCGGCGTACCAACTCGCAGGCTTAAGCTACTCGACAAAATTCAGTTTCCATAACACAGTTGAACTGCCATACAGCAGCGAATGGTTCAAGGTGCCACCCGCTGCACCAAACGGTCAAACACCAAAGCTCGGTGTGCTTCATCCAAGTTTGATGCAGCGTGTACGTGCCGCTTGGGAAGCGGCTCAAACAGGTTGATGCCAGGCAGAGTTTCCAATAGCGATGAGTCCTATTCCTATGGATTCGATGGTCATTTGCAATCCATTCTCTCCCTAAGTTCCTTTCCGGCCTTGAAGTGCGGCACATACTTGGCTGGTACTAACACTTTGCTGCCCGTCTTTGGATTGCGCCCTGTGCGTAATGGCCTGTAATTGAGAGCGAAGCTGCCGAAGCCACGAATCTCTATACGGTCTCCCTTTGATAGCGCATTGGACAAGGTATCAAGAATTGGTTAAAGATCTACCAGATAAATCTGATGTGGCGCAAGATTGAAATAGTGACCGATACTTGGCTGCCATCGCAACAGCAGCAATGAAGGAACCAGCCAACTAGCTATAAGGTGGCCATATCGATAGTTACATTTCCTCGAACGTGTTTCTCGAACGAGATGTTCGCGCCATGTACTTTCCAAGAATCGATGTGCTCAGTCATTGGTTTGTGCTGCCTGCTGATAAACTAAGCTGATTTATCTATTAAATTCACATCCGTCGCCCATTGTGATTTGTATTTTATATTTTGCTGTATCTGTTTCATGGCATCGGTTATCTGATCTCTAACGGATCGAGTGTCAGATATGGTAATCGTCCATGTGGCCAACCAGAAATCTTCCTGTTGTGTTTTGAGCACTTTTTCAACGCATTTGGTGACATCTTCCTCATTTGACAGATCGATTTCTTCTTCAGAATAATTTACGATGAATTCAATCGCATCAACAACAAATTGGTTCATACACGTCAAACCGACCTTGCTCAGCAGTTTGCAATCTTTCGAAAAAGCATTCCCCCAGTTCTTTTTTATTGCATTCCAGAGGGTCAGAAAAAAGTCTAATAACATATCTTCATCCTCAATGGCTCTCATGTTCTTGGATTGAATATATGCGATGGATGATTCGATTGAAGCGGGTATTATCCATCGATTTTCTTCTGCAATATCAGGCAGTGATAACAGCCCCTTGAATGGACTTCCTTCAACCTCATTTGCCCAGCCAACATAGCTAACTTGTCGACTCAGGCTTAATCGTGCTGAACGCAGCCGAGTTTCAAGCTCCTGATCAGAGCAGTTTATGGTGAGGGCTCGAATATGATCTGGAGAAACTTTGGATACTTTATTGTTAATGACAATGAACTGGAATGCTTTTTCGTCAGTGCTGGCCCCGAGTATTGCAACCACAGGAACGACAGTGTTGGGATTGTATGCATTCATTCCATATAATCGATGCTGCCCATCAATGACCAAAGCTTCAGCAGATTTGGATTCATCGATCTCTAAGGTATGAAGCCCAGTCACAACATCGTTAGATATCTTGAAAACATCATTGGATAACGCAATAACAATGGCTGTCGGAATAATGTTCCTTTCATCCTCCACCATAAATTTGGTGATTCCTCTAACTCGGAAATCATTTCTAGCTCGCTGTATTCCATCTTTCCTTTCAGGAGAAAGACTAGGGATAGTTACCCAATTCAACAACTCGCCAACGGGCGCGCTAAAAATACACGTTTCAAGCGATTGTTCGCTGTTGCGTTGTTTAAATTTGATACAACAATAATTTTTCATTGGAGAGCCTAAATTGTGCAATTAAAAAAATCTACGGCGTCATCTGGATGCTTGTGTTTTATTGACTTCCCCATAGCCCCAACTTTGAGCGCAGCTTCTTTTAGAGTAATCTGATCATCGCAGGCCCTGCGAAAAATATTCCGTCTATGCATGGCAATCTTCATTTTATACTGAATCCCTTTATTCAAATCCTCAGCGGTCGGTGATGGACTCAATACAAAAGAATGAACGTGTGCATCTTGCCATAGAAGGGTAGATCCCTTTGCGTGGTTACAAAGAGCGCATGCGGGCAACAGGTTCTCTGCAGTGCTGTCCCCTCCGAAATTTCTGGGCCAGATATGCTCGTACTGAACCTGGGTGGTTATATCTTCGGTTAACAGCTCAAGCTTACGGTCGCAAATATAACAATAAATGGGTTTGTATTTGGGAGTCACTAATAGTTTTGTGCTCGGATTGACCTGCTTCCTGGTGCTTAATGCCGCTGAGAGAGATAGAGAAATCAGTTTGTTGATAGCCTCTTTATTCTGACGATCAATGGCAATTTCCATTTGAGTTTGAAGATACCGTTTCATTTTTGGTTGTTGTTGTTCTTGATTGAGGGAGTAGTCCTCAATTAGATGAACGGCTTTTTTGATAAGACGCGCCATAAGATTAAAACAGTACACACCAATGTAGTATTCGGCCAAATCATCTTGGCGGTTGCCTATTTGTAAGTGACTTAATTGGTAAACTTGACTCTTCGCTTCAGATGGAATGAACTGTTTCGCTATGTGCTGAAATAAAAATTCACCTTGTGTTGAGGGGTGAAATCCGAACAAATTTTCGTTAACCTTTATCTTAGGCATGACGTTCTTGTAATTCCCAGAATGCCAAGTCGCGAATCTTCTGGAACTTCTTATTGCCATCGATGAAGATGCTGTAGTGTTTTTCCAGTTTGCGGACGCTCTCCATCAAGGTTTCCTGCTCGGACTTATCGTCCGTGTTGAATATGGATTTGATGTCGGCGTTCTTTATTTCCGATACCCGATGTATGACCCAGGTCAGAACGTAGCTGGCGTAATTATTCTCGCCCGTTTTGAAGTGGGTGATGTCTTGGGTGGAAAGAATGATGCCGACACCGTATTCGCGTCCCTCTTTGAGTATCTTGCGCAACGATGAAAAATCCTGCGACATGAAGTTGTCAGCTTCGTCCACGAATATCATTTTAGTGATCTGGCGAAAATCTCCCTGGACGGCCGGTTTCCCTTTCTTCTGCATTTGGGAGTAGAATAGATCTAGGGTCAGGGCAACGACGAGGTTCTGGATCTGGGGCGAGTATCCCGCCAACTCGATGACGGTCACCCTCTCGATGAGATCGTATAGGCTTGACACCTTCGATGGATCGCTCTCGAAAATCTGGTAACTGGTCAGGCTATCCAATGCCGCATAAAGCGAATCTTCTTCCACCTTCTCTTGGTTTACGAATAGCTCCCAGATGTCTTGGATCGTCGGCGCGGGTCTGCTCCAGGTCGAGGCGTCGGACCTGCTGATTCCGGCAAGTTCGTAGGCGTCGAGAATCATCTTGCGAAGACGCAACTGCTGCTTTTGCCCAAGATTGAATGCGCGTGCCATGGTTTCCGCGAATCCGGTGGCGGTATGAACGGGCAGCATCGGCATGTCACCGTACAGGCTCAGCGGGTTGTAGGGCAATCCGTGCAGTCGATATTTCTTGGCTCCGGTGGCGTCGATGAAGGCATCATCGACGTAGTCCGACTTGTAATCGAATATGAGCATTCCGATCGGTAGCCCGCCCACGTTGCAGGATTGGTTGCGAACGAGTTGGGTGATTACCGATTTGGTGAACTGGGTTTTCCCCGTTCCCATCGTCCCGACGATGCCCGTATTGGTGTTCATGAACTTCGCAGTATTAGTAGGCTCCCAGTAGAGTGGGGTATTTTTTAGCACTTCATGGCCGAACAGCACTTTTAACGGAGTGACGGGTGTCTTTTGCTCGACAACTACGGGCGCGACCTTTTCGGTCGTGATGACCTCTGCTGGAGTTGCCGGTTCGGTCTCGGCTTCAGGGGTTTTCGCTGGGATTGATGCGGCATGGGCCGGGCGCAGACGATGCTGGTCTGGGACGTGGAGGGTTGCCACCAGGGAATCCAGCTCTGTTGTCTTTTTTACGTTGATCAGTGAATCGAGCAATCCGAAGGGCAACTCCACCTGCAAAATATTGGCATCGGTCAAGTGGTAATGGGGTTCGAAACAGCTGTCATTCTCGACGTGCGCCACGACGAATCCGGAGGCGTAATCATCAAGGTCGGCCAACCCGTATTGCCCCCTCAACCACCATTCGCGACGGGACATCAACTCGTTCAGATTGCTGTCGGATAGAACCTGGTAGAGACGCAACTTGTCGACTTGCATCAAAACTTGGCGGACGAACAGTCCCCGATAGAGTCGCGCCGCCAGCGTTTGGGGGCCAAGAACCTCTTCGGTTAAATAGCGCTTTAACTCGGTAGCCTGTTTCCCCGCGTAGTTGAAATCTGGCCTGACGCCCGTTTTCACTTCCAGTGGGAGCAGGTAGAGTCTTTCTCCCTTGAAGCCTACGAATAGCACATCATCCGAGATGGCACCCCTACGATATCCATGGACGTTGCGCGAGAATTCGCTATCGCTCATTTTGAGACCGACGTTGCCGGAGACCCTGATCATCTCCGCCACCGACAATGGGATCCAGGTGATGTCGGAATCGCGCAGGATGGAGCTGACGAACTTGTAGGCCCCGATGATGCCGTTCTTCTCCTTGCGCTCTTTGGGGTTGGCAGTGAGCATTTTGAGCAGCCACTCTCCGTTGAACGCATTGAACTCGGAGAGCAGGTTGTCGCTGCGGAGCAGGCTCTTGAAAAGACCCACCTGCTTGGTGACGGTGATGGCGTCGTAGCCGGCGGCGCTGGTGTATTGGTCCGAGTAGTGGATAAGAACTACATCCTGTTGGTTGGCGAAAAAGTCGAGCGTTACCTTGGGGTCGATGATGGTCGTCCACAGCGCACTGTCGTAGGAGCGCTCCATCAGCTCCTTGAACTCGGTTCCGACGGCAAGTCCTATGCCCATCCCTAGATTGTGTGCGTTGCTCTGCCTTGCGGGTTGGAACAGGGTGCCGATGAGACGGGCCAGTCTCAGTGGCTGGTGCTGGTCGATCTGAACGCCGCGCAAGCCGAAGGCGGTGAAGTAGGAATTTCCTTTGGTCTCCGATGCTTCGCCAGCGATCAGACCGTCACACAGAACGCCGCTCGCGGCTTCTTCGATATTTACGAGGCGGCAATCGACGGGGGCATTGTTGGAAAAGAAGGCCAGATGGGCGTAGGCGAGTGGCTCGCCCACCTTCGGTGTCGTGAACTTGCTGTAGGTGAGCCTGCTGCGGACCAAGTCGATCAGCATGTCCGCATCCGCGCGGATATCTCCGGAGTTTAGTCCCAGCCAGGATTTGAGCTCGTCGTAGGATGCGGTTTCGGCAAAGCGGTCGAAATCATTGTAGAGCAAGGTGTCGTCGTAGAAATTGACGTGGATGGCGCTGGCCCGTTCCTTGTTCAACTTGAAATGGTCGACCAGACCCAAAAATAACTCAGCCGCATCTGCCTGATGGATGGCATTAACGATCAATGCGCTACGGGCCGCCGTTTTGAATAACCTGGCATAGGCTTGGGTGAACTCGGCCAGTTTATCTTTGACCAGGCGTTGGACGTAGCTGTGGCTGGCCTGCTTCTGGGGCACCAGCTCCAGCCAGAACGGGTTCTCCCGGACGGGAACTACATGGGAAAAATCGGTCTCGGTGCTGTAGACGAACGGCAATAACCCAGATGCGACCAGCCGCTCGCGGGTGACTACGGGCAGCTCTCCGAACGACCCCGACAGGTCCACCTCGATGTGGCGAACCAGATCGAGGTGATAGGCTAAAACGAGTGGATGCAACGGCGTGATGCGTTCTTTGCCTTCGAGAAAATATATGCCGATACGCAAGAGGCGCTTGTGGTCCTGGCTCAATACCTCGTGAAGCGGTATGGCCTGCAACGCAGCTTCGTATGCGTCAACCACGTTCTGGACCAGTCCCCGGTAGCCGTTGCCCCAAGCCACGAGGCTTGGCAGCGTTTTATGTTGAGTGAGGTAGTTGAATAGGGCCTGGTAGGCGAAGTGCAGGGGTTCGCAGAATACTTGGAGGTCTGCCAGCGTGATGCTGGTATTGGTCCCGACGAACAGGAGCTGCTCATCCACCAGCCTAGCCTCGGCGATGAGCATTTGCTGGCGGGATCCGACGACGCTGATTTCCGAGTTGTCGATGACGATTTTGTTCTTGGCCCTATTGAACTCGGCGTTGTATTCGTCGCTGAAAAGTTTGCCGAAGCGATCCTGATCGAACAGAAGCGGAATGGTCACACCTTCTTCGGCTGCCGGTCCCTCTACATTGAGGCAGAGGCTGTGTTGGCCCGATTGCAAAGAGAACTGGATCATTTCGGTCTGGTTGGCCAGCTGTTCGAAATCTACGAACCCGAATTGCGTGCAATCGACGTGTTCATCTCCTTCATCGAGATGGATGGTCTCGCCTCCATCCGCCTTGATCTGAAGATGGTTTTCTTCCATCAACAGGGTCAACCATTCGTGGCGGGGGTCGACCCGGAACCGATTTTTGATTTCCTCCAGATGGAAATGCCCTTGCTCTACCATAAGGCAGCGGAACTTGTAGTCTTCGGCCCTGTTATCGCGTTTGAGTTCGACGCTGAAGAAGGTCACCTGCCCATCGAATGGCAGTGTAACGGTTGCCCGACAACGCTTCCCTCCCGCCCGGCTCACATCGATCTGTGCCGACTTTTCCAGTGCCTTGTTGTGTGAGATCTTGATCTGGCTAGCCTCAAGGTCGCTGCCGGTAAAGATGAATTTGCTGGCCACCTGTAGTTGACCCACGGGAACCTCTATCAGCAGGCTCAGTTCTTTTTGGCCCGCTTTGGTTTGGCTTTTCGCCCGTTGATAGAAAGTGCATCCAGCAACATCCACCTCGTCGAGTTCCATCTTCTGTTCTTGGTTGGCACTGGCCTCAACAAGATAGGTTTGATACTCCAGGGTGCTCCAATCATTGAGTTCGATGAAGTGTTCTCTGATGAATTTTGCGCTGTAATCCTTAAGGACGTTTTCTAATTGATCTGAAAAATGCTCAACGTTAACTTCGATTTTCCGTCGGAGGGCGCGGTTCTCCTCCAGGCGTTTCCGGATGGGGGCTACTTGGCCCTTCATATTGAGGATGAATGGATCGTTGAATAAACCCAGTTCGCCAAATTCTGGTACCCCATCAGTCAGGGTTTTATATAGTGGGGCGAAGCCGAAGACTGTGGCATCTTCTTCAGTGATGATGGCCAACTGGTCTTTGAGAAGGCAGATCGATAGTTCACGGCCCTCGATCCGCTGGTCTATCAGGATTTCCAGCTCTTTTTCGAGACGCTTCGGATGCCAAATTGCTCCCGCAGTACCCACGTCCTTAGCGCTGTTGATCAGGGTATCCAGTAGGCTGTTGTGGATGATGAGCAGGGCGGCTTGAGAGAACTGTTGGCCGCGCCCGGCAACTTTGTCGCGAAGGAACGAGATGTAGTTCTCGGTGAATCCTTTTTCACCATGCAGGACGGGGATGAGATAGACCTCGTTGCAAAGCACGTAGGGCAGATGAACGCCGCCGATATCGATGGTTTGTCCATTGGCCAACGCTAGAAATGCCTGATGTAGATGGAGCGCGTTGTTCGCATCGGGCGATTTGAATTGATAGCGGAACCCCGAGCGAATGTCCGGAGTTACCCATTCGATGAAACGTCCGGCTAGGTAGTTCTCATACGGTCTTGCGGACATATACGGCATCTCCACTGTCACTCATTCTTTCAACGTTGCCCATGCGTTCGTAGAAGCCGACCAGAACCTGCTGGGTCTGGCCGTCCAAATAGAACCCTCTCCGGCGGAACTCGTCCATTAGTTCGTGAAGGCGTAGCTTTTCGTTCATACCTATAGCAAGATTGGTGAGAAGCAGAAGCTGGTCCTGGTTGAGCACCAGCACGCGTCCAGCCCTTCCACGGGTTTGAATGAAGTCTCCGCAGATCTGCTTTTCGAGTTCCTTGGTGTATTTTTCGTTGATCTCGCTACGCGTCGTCTTGTTCACCTTGAACTGCTCGATGGCGAGACCGATCAACTGGTCGAATGCGGCCTCGACGGTTCCCGCCCCTCCGCGGCTTGGAAGCTCCCTGACTTTTGCGAAAGCGTCGAGATACCCGTTCAAGACCTTTAGGATGCCGTCCTGGTCGGGATGGTCGGCGCAGTCCTTGAATACCTGCCACAGTGGGCGTTTGAGTTCTTTGCGCTGTATGGCTTCCAGGGCGGAAAGCATAGGAAACAACCATTCGCTGGTGTTGGCGAACAGCCTGTAACCGCGATGAACGTTGATGCGTTCGGTGCTGGCCTTCTCCACATCCAGAATGAAATATAGCGGTTTGCTGACGGGCTCCCCATCCTTCCATGCGGCGATATTCAAAGCCATTTGGGAGCAATAGCTGAATGCGTAGAGCCTGAGGGTGTTGGTCAGTTCCTGGAGTAGATACTTGGGATGTGCGGCCAGGAAGTTGATGTCATCCTGGAATGCTTTGGCAATATACGGAAGATACGGCTTTTCGCTCGCGTCGTGACCGGTGTCGTCGGTCAGTTTTTGTTGCAGGACGTGGAGCATCTGCCGTTCGACGAAATTGAGCTGATCGTTCACGTCGTTGAGCGGGTCAGCATTCCCCGTCAAGCCGAAGAACAGGTCCCCCATGCGCACGTTCGATGCCCCCAATTCGGCCTTGCCCGAGCCCTTGCGTTGAGCCTTGAACAGCAGAAAAATGGGGGATATGTTGAATACGGCCTTCGTTGAAAAATACATGCGGTCCAGCACGTCCCAGAAGGATGGCTGGTCCAGTCTGACGAGGAACTGTGTGCGGCAGTCCTCGCGGAATTGGTCGAAGTCGTATTGCTTGATCTGCTTTTTCATCGCATGACCCAGCACCATCCCGGTGATGATGTCCCATTCGAAATCGTTTCCCTTGTTGCGGATGGGAAGGTAGCTGGTGAGCTTGTTTTTGTCGGACGGGGCGAGGTCTTCGGGGATTGGGAACATTCTAGGTCACCCCGCTGATTTCTATCATGTCATCATCCTGCTGGGCGGTGTAGCAATGGCCGTTTTCGTAGAACCGCAGGATGTTGCTCTGCTTTGCCACTTCCCTGACTTGCTCGATAATCTCGTCCAGCAGCACGACGGCATTCTTGTCATATTTGTTGGGCCGATAGCCCCGGTTGAGCTTGGAGATGAGTTCGAAAAGATTCAGGTTGATGGCGATGGGCTCCAGAACTTTATCTGATACTTTCAAGCTGGCCCAGAAACGGGAGACCGATGGGCTGGTCTTTTTCTGGATGGATGCGAAATCGGCCTTCACGTCGATCGGTGCTGCCAGTTGGAGCGTTCCGGATTTTCCGAGAAAAACCTCCCCCTTCTGTAACCAAGGCGCATTACGGTTCGCGTAACGATAGATGGCACTGATGAGTTCGTTACCGTAGAAGGAGCGCAATGCCAGCTTGGTTTCGTTGCTGTCATCGTAATGCGCATGGAGCAGCCAGACCTTGGCATATTCGTTGAGCAAGGTTTCCTCGAAGTCACCTTGAAACTGGTGGTGAAAATCGTTGCCGATGGAGAGGTCGCGCAGCAGATAGAACAGCCTGACCAGGGTCGCGGCACTTCCATCTGTCACTTCTTTAACCTCGCCGTAGAGTCCCTTTTCTTGAAGGCTCTCAATGAAGGCGGCAAGTTCGGGGTTGGGAAGTCCCAGCTCGTAGCGCAACACGAACTGGTCGAGGGCCTGGGTATGCAAAAGGGCGGGGTCGAAATCTCCCATCCGCTGTATCAGCTCGTTGTCGCTTCCGCCGAACAGGTTGTCGGGCAGGTAGCCATTTCCGAGCAATAACTGGTAGATGAAATCCAGCAGGGCCCGCGCGGTGATGAACTGGTCTTTTATCAGGCGGACTTTAAACAGGTTGGTGATGATGGCATCCTGCACGCAGTCTAACCCTAACAGCTTGTAGTTCGCCAGCAGTGCGGGATCGCGTCGTTCGCCATCATCCTTCAGGCTTAATGCGTAGAACGGATTTTCGTTGCTGGGTTCGGTGAGGCGTTGGATAAGCTGTTTGGCAAACTTGGAATGGGTGGAGGTGGAATCGGTGTTGAACTGGAATTTTGGGTAATTCTCGAAATCGAAGAAGTGGTAATTCGACTTTGCCGCCCCACCGCTTAGAAACTTATCGATAGCGTCCTTGATTGGTGAATGCCGCGCTGCCCCTTCTTTGCCATAATTGGCCAGCATTCCGATATTGATGCCGACGACCAATGCTCTGCTATCGGTTTGGCTGGCATCGAAAAGCTGGTCCAGCGCATCAATGGCCGATTGGTAGGGGGAGAAGCTGTGGGTGCCGTCGAGGTGGAACCGGATGCTGCTTCGGTATTGTTCCTGGCATCTGGCGAGGATTTCCGATTTTCCGTCACCGCTGCTTCCGCACAGAAAAATGATGTTCCCGCAACCGATGGTGGATAGCGCATTTCGGAAGTCGCGCTCGATGTCTTGTTCGATGTAGAGCCATTCTTTGGCATCATCCAATGGTTCGTGCGGTTTTTCGCTCAAGGTCTTTACGGAGAACGGCGACGCCTTGGAAAGGACGGACAGCGCATCTCGTAAGGTTAGATCCATTTGAATCCCATAGTTATCTGGCGAAACGGTTGTTTGTTGCGGAGGGAGCCGTCGAGTCGCAGGCGAAGCGCAAAATGGGAAAACCGTCAGGAACTGAAGGTGACCATGATTATCTCGCTCTACCGGCCCACGCAGAACTTGCTTTGCAAGAAGGACACCCATCCTTTTTCGTGCGCGTTTTTTCGACCAAAAAGTTGCCGAATACGCGAGTCTATCACGCTGCAACGCCAATAAAGACGGGATGCTTCCCATTTTTACGCCTATGGGAAAAATGCGGTCGATTACGTAAAATTATCCGCAAAGTATGTATTAAAATGCGGTCTGTACGTTATAATGAGGCTCGTCACACATACAGGTAGGATTATGGATCCCGCATTTGAATACATTTTTCCTGCCATCCGTGGCATTCAGGCTGGACGAGAGTATTTCGTCTCGATGTGCCCTCTACGAGTCATCCCAAGGATGTTCTTGTTCGACGAAGAAGAACTCATGCCGGAGTTTAGAGCGCAACGCATTCTAAATCGAGCACGAGTGCCTGAAATTGCACAATACGTGTTGAACAATCAAACGAGCTACGTTTTTTCAGCCATAACAGCCTCACTAGACGGCGGGGTACGTTTTAAAGCATTGGGGGAAAATGGTGAATCAAATCGATTGGGTGCCTTACATGTAGATATGTCCGCACGCTTCATCATCAACGATGGCCAGCATCGACGTGCGGCAATCGAACAGGCTTTGAACAACGCACCCGAACTCGGCGACGAAACTATAGCCGTCGTATTTTTCATCGATCGGGGGCTTGAGCGCAGCCAGCAGATGTTTTCGGATCTGAATAGGCATGCGGTCCGCCCCAGCCGCTCTCTGGGTCTTCTGTATGACCATCGAAACGATCTTTCGAAGATTGCGAAGTTGGTGGCATTGAAATCTACGGCCTTCAAGGACTTGGTGGAGATGGAGCGCAGCACCTTATCTGGGCGCTCGCGCAAACTTTTCACACTCAGTGCCATCTATACGGGGTGTTCGGTCTTGCTCGACTCGGCTGAATATTCGAACGTCGAACATGCATCCAAAGTTTGTATCGAATTTTGGGATGAGATCGCGAAACACATACCAGAATGGGGATTGGTGCGGTCTTCTAGGATGACAGCAGGAGAGATAAGGAGAGACTTCCTCCACTCTCATGCCATTGCTTTGCAAGTCTTTGGAATAGTGGGGCGTGATCTGGTGCAAAGTGATCGCACAAACTGGAAGACCCGCTTGGCTGAAATCGGAAAAATCGACTGGTCCAGATCTAGCGCGGACGTATGGGAAGGGCGTGCCCTCATCGGCGGGCGGGTCTCGAAGTCGTCCAACAACGTCACCCTGACGGCAAACCTTATCAAGAACAGGCTAGGCCTCAAGCTTGGCCCCGAAGAGAAACGGGTCGAGCAGATGTTCGAGCGTGGTCGCAACAATTCGAAATAGAGCATGAGCAAAGAAAATATAACGATGGAAGACCGCATCGAGACGGCGATACGCAACACCCAAGACCTTTACCTGAGCGATACGCTACCCTGGGTTGTAGGATACAGCGGCGGCAAGGATTCGACCGCAACCTTACAACTTATTTGGAAGGCGATAGCGGCACTTCCGGTAGATAAACGTTCCAAGCCGATACACGTCATCAGCACCGATACGCTGGTGGAAAACCCCGTTGTGGCCATTTGGGTGACGAACTCGCTAATAGCTATGCAGAAGGCGGCGACGGAACAGGAAATGCCCATCATCCCCCATCGTTTGACGCCGAAACTGGAGGACAGGTTTTGGGTCAACTTGATAGGCAGGGGATATCCCGCCCCGCGTCCCTTGTTTCGCTGGTGCACCAGCCGGTTGAAGATCAACGCATCGAACACATTCATTACCGAACTTGCAAACAATCAGGGGGAGGCGATCCTGGTTCTTGGGTCCCGCAAGGCAGAAAGCCAGGCTCGAGACAAAGTGCTGGCCCGCTACGAGAACAGCACTCGCGAGCTCTTGAGCAGAAACGCCGACGCGAATCTGGACCGTGTGTGGGTCTACACACCAGTATCGACATGGACCAGCGATGATGTGTGGGAGTATCTCATCGAGAATGAGAACCCGTGGAATTACGACAATATAGAGTTGTTCCATATCTATCGGGGGGCCACGCCGGATGCTGAGTGCCCGCTGGTCGTCGATAAAAGCACGCCGAGTTGTGGTGATAGCAGGTTCGGTTGCTTCGTTTGCACGATGGTGTCGGAAGATAAATCCATGCAGGCCATGATCCAGAACGACGAGGATAGGCGCTGGATGATGCCTTTGCTGAGTTTCCGGAATGAATACCTGAAGACGGAAGGCGACAGGGGGCTGCGCGAGTTCACCAAAATGGGTGGAAGCCTGCAGCTCCAGTTTCTGGGCGTGAAAAGCGGCGGACGCACAGCACCCTCACGTCCTGGAAAAGTCGTCAGCGAGAAGGTGGTGCGGAGGTTGACTTCGACGAGTGATGGCGAAGAAGGCTATCCGATGCCGAATCGTAAGGTGCTCGTTCTGGAAACGCGCGTGGTTGAGGGTGATGGGGAAACGCGCGAAACGACATATAAGATAGAAAAAATCGCGACGTTGGTGCACGGACCCTACACGCAGAATTATCGGGAGGCCATGCTCGAAGCGCTTCTGCGGGCCCAGGAAACCATCCGCAACAATTTGCCCGAATCCATCTCCGAGTTTTCCATCATTACACCGGAAGAGCTGGAGGAGATTCGCCGGATATGGGTGATCCAGAAGCGAGAGTTCGAAGACTCCGTTCCCGATATTTTCTTGAGAGCCACAGGCAAAGCTTATCCGATACCCGAACTGGATGAAACAACGCCTTTCAGGCCGGAAGATATTCGCCTGCTCCGCGATGTTTGCATGGACATGGCGATCGATTCACCTCAGAGCGGCCCGCTGGATTCCAAACAGCTGTTATTTACCGTTTTGCGTAATCAGTTGGGGATACAGCATAGCTACCGTGGGGCGATCAGGCGAGTGGGGCTGCACGGAGAATTGGAGGATATGCTGGAGACACGGTCATTTGATAATGAGGATGAGGCGCTGGATTTTGCGCTTCAACGAAAAGCAGGGGGCAACGAGCTGATGTACGAGATGCGTGATGCCTCCGATGTCTTCGCTTACATACCGGAAGAACAACCAGCACAGGAACTGGAAGTATGATTTTTGAGCAGGTGGTTTTGCATAATTTTGGAGTCTATCGGGGGGAGCATAGAATCGATCTGGACGTTGCTCCCGAAAAGCCGGTAGTGCTTATCGGTGCGTTGAACGGGTCGGGTAAGACGACCTTTCTGGATGCGATGCAGCTGGCCCTATATGGAAAAAGTGCGCGTTGTTCGGGACGTGATCGGGTCGGATATCCTGAATATCTTGAGTCCATGATTAATCGCGATGCGCCACCACACCAAGGGGCTGGTGTCGAGTTTACCTTCCGTGCCCGCGCCAATGGACAGGATGCGCGTATTCGCGTATCCAGAACCTGGCAAAAACGTGGGGAAAGCATCAAAGAAAACCTGGAGGTATTCCGCGACGGGGAACATGACGCCGTGGCGTCGGAGCGGTGGGTGGAGTTCGTCGAAGACTTCATGCCGTCGCAGATTGCGGACCTGTTTTTTTTCGATGGCGAGAAAATCGAGGCCCTTGCCGATCCGCTACGATCCGCCGCCTTGCTCAGAGTTGGAATCCATTCGCTGCTCGGGATAGACCTGGTGGAAAGCCTGTTGCGCAGCCTCCAGCAAGTCGAGCGCAAACGTATGACCGATACGGCATCGGAAAGCGACAAATCCATGCTGCAAGCCATCGAGGCACAACGCAACGAGATCCAGCATGCGCACGAAGCGAATATGTTGAAGCGTGCGTCCCTTCAAAACGATGTCGACGGCATCGAGAAGAAGGAGGCTTCGGTCGCGGAAGAGTTCAGGCGTTTGGGCGGCGATCTCCTCGTCCAACGTGACCACCTGGTTTCGGAACAAGCGTATTACCGGAAGAAGAAGGCCGAAATCGAAGATGAGCTGCGGGTGCTGGCTGCGGGTGCCCTTCCGCTGATGATTCCAGCGAAGACGCTCGAAACTGCCTATTCGAGGGCGTTGTCGGCCCGACGCAATGGCAACGCCGACTTGCTAAAAGTAGAGGCCGAGTCGAGGGATGCCTCCATCGAAAAATTCGTTGGCACTCTTGGGTTGAGGCGTGATGTTTTGACCAAGTTGCGTTCCCATCTCAAGGCAGATAGGGCGCAGCGTTATAGGTCAAATGTTCCTACTGGCGCAATTTCCGAGGAAATCCTGAACCAGTTCAGCCACGAGGCAACCCAAGCCATGGGCCGTGTTGCCGCGCATACATTGAAATCCCTTTCTGATGTCGATGAACATCTGTCAGTCGTTGAGCGGAATCTCGCTGCGGTTCCGGCAAGCGCCGAAGTGTCGCGCATCCAGCAAGAAATGGACGCCTGCAGAACGGAGCGAGCCAGAATCGAAGCAACGATTGGTTTGTTGGATGAAGAAGTTGCGGCCCAAAGAGTCAAAATGGAGCGACTCCAAGCACAGGCGGAGCGAGAAGCCGAAAAGCTGGGGGAGCGACTGACGCGCGACGAGGTATCGAAGCGTATGATCGATCATTCATCCAGGGGTCGCAAGGTGCTAGCGACCTTTCGGGAACGGCTTCTGGCAAACAATCTGCATCGGTTGGAATTCTCGATTTTGAATTACTTCCAACGGCTCATCAGAAAGAAGACTCTGGTCCATGGTATTGCCATAGATGCGGAGTCCTTTCAGATATCTGTCACGAATCAGGCGGGTCAACTCGTTCCCGCACACCGTCTGTCCGCTGGAGAGCGTCAGCTCTTGGCCGTGGCAACCCTTTGGGCATTGGCCCACGCGTCTGGACGATATCTGCCTGCGGTCATCGATACTCCACTGAGCAGGCTCGACAGCAAGCATCGCGGCACTCTTGTTCAAAACTATTTCCCGACCGCAAGCCATCAGGTCATCCTTCTTTCGACCGATGAAGAGGTGGTCGGAACGTATCTGGATCGCTTACATCCGTCCGTTGGACGGTATTACCTGATCGAGCACGACGAATCGGCAAACACGTCGAAGTTCGTCAACGGTTACTTCTCTCCCTCACATTCCGAGATGCGCGTATGACTCCCATTGAAACCGTCAGGCTTTCCGAGAAGGCCAAGATACAGTTGATAACGATGAAACGTCGCACCGGCATAGCCAATTGGAATGTTCTGTGCCGCTGGGCATTCTGCCTTTCTATCAACCAGCCGACCCGTCCACCAGAAGAAGTAATCCCTTCGGATAGTTCTGTCGAAATGACGTGGAAAACCTTTACGGGGGGTGCCGAAGAGGTGTATTGGGGTTTGTTGTTGATTCGTGCTGAGGAAAATGCCGTTCCGCAAAAAAAAGAAGCGCTCGCTCATTACTTTCGATTGCATCTCCATAGAGGTATTTCCTACCTCACAGGAGCCAATGGTCCCACTGATCTTCCTCAGTTTATTCACTTGGCACTTACAAAAAAACGGGGCTAACTTCATGCTGGCCTGGCAACTGTGAAGTGGCACATTATTGTCGGCGGTGCCATCCACAGTAAAAACCCTGACTAACGATAACGTTGACTATCGATAGTCAGCTTGGTGCGTTGATCCGTGGAAGGCCGCTGCGCGCAGCAGCGAGATACGGTAGTCGTGTCCCTGGATACTTCATCAAGGGATCGATCCATCGCACGGGGTCGGGGGCACAGCTAATCTGGTCTTCGGGACGCAGGATAAGATAGAAGCCGTGGCGGTGATTCGCCACCCTACCAGCCGGTTAATGGCGGAAGCCAGAGCTTCCTGCTTCAGGTCTAGTACGATCAACGCCTCTTCGCGGGAGAAGTGGGCGCGACTATGGACATATCGGTCACCGATGAATTATTCAAGGAATCCTATTCCTAGGTCATACGCAAAAAATCTTGGTTTCGTGTCGATTTTTGCGTATGACTTGGGGCAGAATTTGCTGGATCAGGACTATAAAGTAGCTGCCATTAGGCCATCGTCTTTCGTCGCCTGTTCCGCCAGACAGGCATCCTCGCCCATCAATGGCGTGCTCGTTTCCGTGCTGTCAGGTGTCTTGGTTTTCGTCTTGCGCGACTTTTTCTTGGGTATTTCTACTACCTCGTCTGCGGGGATTTCCGTTGCCGCATGGCCGGATTCTGCCTGAGCATCATGCTTGAGCTTCTGCGCGGCAGTGAACGCGCGCGCCAGGATCGCAGAAATTTCTGCCGAAACCCCCAGCGTTTTCCTGCGCCATTGCCGCTCCAATGCGCCTTTCGCATCGTCGGCGATGAATCCGGCAAGCCATGTTGAATGCACCAATTCCATCAACCTGTCGAGTTCGCGGATCATTTGCAGATACTGGCCGGATTTGTTGCAGGTAATTTTGGCCTGATAAGTTGTGACGTTGGTGTAATTCACCCTGCCAATTTCAATGCCGTTGTCCTCGGCGATTTTCTTGAGCCGCGCGCTTTCGTTGCGCAGATTCACAAACGCATTGTTGATCAGGTGATCGACCGCGCCATTGACGGTCATTATTTCGTTATCGCTTTTGAGGACGGCTGGCAGAACAACGCTCAAGCTACGCAGTGCCGAATCGCATTTCTCGAAACCATTTTCAAAGACAGCCTGGGCAGGTGACGAATGTATCTTCACCTCCTGGGTCAGGAATGGATTGCTGAATTCATCAGCTTTTTTTCTGGGTGCGCCTTTTACTGCTTTACCGTTTTCCAAGAATCTCTCCTTTGCGGTTGAGGAACAAAACAACAGCGCTAATACAAAGGCTGATAGTGAAACAGTGCTTCAGGAAAATCTGATCGAAAGTCGGCGATTTTGCGGATTATCCGCATGGAAGAAAGAATAAAACCGGTGTAGTGTCTGCCTCATCTTGCTTCATGTGCTTAATGCCTTGAGCTGATATTGGCGGCTGACCAATCAAAACAAACAGAAGACGAGCAATCGTCATAACCACCCAGCGGGGATATCGTTCCCCGCAAGGGTCATGGTGTCTCCGTTTTTTTTCATAAAAAGGAGAACACCATGGAACTTGTCATTATCGCTTGCTGCATCAGTGGCTACACCCTCAGCCGTCCAATTGTCTGGATGCTGGGGTTGAACTAAATCACCCACGCGGGGACACCTCCCCGCCAAGGGTTTGTGTCCCCCTTTTTTTCAAAGAGGAGGCACAAAATGAAACGCATCGTCAGACATTTGCCTATACAGGTTTACCACTCCGGTGAGGCAATATCACACAGCGGGATTGTTCAGTTACTCAAGTCTCCCGAACATTACCTGCAATACAAAACGGGATCAGCCGAGCCAACGCCAGCAATGGAATTCGGTTCGGCATTCCACAGCTTTATCCTGGAACCCGAGGCTTTTTCAAAAGGTTATGTGCTCGCGCCGAAGTTTGACCGACGCACCAAGGAAGGCAAGGAAACAGCCGCAAAGTGGGATGTTGAAAATGCGGGCAAGACACCCTTGACCGCAGAGCAGATGGACACACTTGTCGCAATGCGGGTAAGCGTTTTCAATCATGCGGGCGCAGCCAGAATGCTTAACGATGGCGAAGCCGAGACATCCTTGTTCTGGACTGATGACTACACGGGATTGCCGTGCAGGATACGTCCAGACTGGATGTGCGAGTACGGCATGGCAGACCTTAAAAGCTGCTGCGGTGCGAGCAAAGACAGTTTCTCCAAAGCGATAGCCAATCTTGGCTATGACGTGCAGGCCGCTTTTTACACGGATGGCATGAAGGCGGTGACTGGAAAAACGGTCAGCTTTCACTTTATCGCAGTGGAAAAGAATGCACCATTTTCGACGGCCTGTTACATCGCAAGTCAGGAAATGATCGAAGTCGGGCGTGCAAAGTATCGCGGCGCGCTTGAGTTGCTGAAATGGTGCCAGGAAAACAAACAGTTCCCCGGCTATCAACCGAACGGCGAGATCGAGACGATTGATCTTCCGCGCTGGGCAGCAAACTTCGATATCGAAGCGTAACAACAACCCTATCGGGGACACGTCCCCGACAAGGGCTCGTGTCCCCTTTTTTTTATTTCAAAAAGGAGACACAAAATGGGCATCTTGATCTTGTTTGGCATCGCATTGGCAGTTTATTGGGGCATTCGGGTCGTGGTGGCGTTTATCAATTCACGCGCCAGGGCAAAGCTTGCGGCCGAGATTAAATCGGCATCAATGCCGAACGAGCAAAACTGGGCAGGACTTGACACACCCACATTCATCCGGCGTGGGATAGCCATTCCCATTCTGGCTGAAAAGAAAAAGAAGCGCATCCGCAGAGCAAAAGCTGCGGACGCACCGGCTTGCGTTAATTAGCCAACCACCCACGCGGGGATGTCATGCCCCGCAAGGGGCATGGTGTCTCTGCTCATCCGAGTATGGAGGCATCATGCAACAAAAAATCAAACCCAAAGCTCTCAAGATCGCCCTGGATGCTTTTCGCGCAGACCCGTCACTAGGGGCGCGTCAGGCCAAATCACTTTTCTCGGAAATCATCACCCATTTGCAGGCGGGCATGTCCGATGAAGCTGTTTTGCAGGAAGTTCTCAAAAAGAATCGCCCGACAACATTGCCAACCGGCACGTTGACGCTGTTCTGAATCCACCAACCCGGGGACATCGTTCCCGCAAGGGGCATGGTGTCTCCGTGCTTATTAACAGCAAGGAGACACCATGAAAAAAATTTTTCATTTCTACGCCGACCCCGGTCACGGCTGGCTCGCCGTCAAGAAACACTACCTGCATAGTTTTGGCATAGCCTCTCAGATCACGCCATACAGCTACCAACGTGGCGATACGGCCTATCTGGAAGAGGATTGCGACTTGTCAGTTTTCCTGGCTGCACTCAAGGAAGCCGACATCAGGACGCATCACACTGATTGTCGATCCAGGATTCGCAGCTATGAATCGTATCGCTGCGAAGATTCCAGTCTGTGCAAGATCGAAAAAGTGTCCGAAGGCCGTTGGCTGGCACGAAACGCAGAAGGTGAACCTATCGGCGAGGTCTTCGGCATTAAAGGAAAGTTTCAGGCGCAAACCATGAGAGGCGTTTTTGTTGCAAATGGCAGAACGTTGTACATGGCGGCTAACCTTTTATCTTCTGCTCACTACCATGTGGTCGCCACAGTTCGTGATCCACGTACCAACGAGGGAATGAAGGGTGGCTCAACGCTGGGATATGACACCGAGTCGCGCGATATTGCCTTGCATCAGGCAAGGCAATGGGCGAGCGATGGCTACTGGGCATCGGTGTACGACAAGGTGTCCGGTGAAGTTCTCTATGACTTCTCTCCGAAAGGAGGTGTGCAATGAGGCATACACAAGGTACCTGGCATAACATCGCCAACACCGAAATCATGGCGCGTTTCCCAAACCAGAATGGCGATCACATCGCAACGGTCTGGGCGAATGGAGAATCAGAAACAGCAGCGAATGCAAGACTCATCGCTGCCGCACCTGATTTGCTCGAAGCGCTCATCATGGCCGAACTCTTTATGCTCGGTTTTGATGGGGACGAAACGCAAGAAGGTATGTCCAGCAAGTTGGTTCAGATCCGTGCCGCCATCGCAAAGGCCACCAAGGGAGGCAGCAATGCCAACCCCTAAAACCTTTGATGGCTACAAGCGCATAACCTTCAGATTCAACGAAGGGTGGAAGGGCGACGATGAGCATGAGTACGTCGGTAAATTCCGAATTCTCAAAATCAGGCGCGTCGCCAACACTGACACAAGCAACGGAGAGGCGGAAGGTCGCATCTATACCGTAGCAGCACCAAGAGGCGCATCCGAAGCGGACGTTGCCAACGTTCTTCGAGGGGCTTTCACTTGGCATTGTCGGTGCGAGCATGACTGTTGCGGACATCTGCTGACAGGTATTTATTTGATCCGTCGAACAAAGCGCAGGGAATGGTTGGTTGAGGTCGTGCGCGGTAATAACGTGTAACAACACAGGAGCGATGGGCATGAGTGATTTTTTTCATGCCCAGAGCACTATCTAGTTTTTTCAAAAACCCTACCGGGGACACAATCCCCGTTAGGGAAGTGTCCCCTTTTTTATTGCTGTCAAAAAAGGAGGCACAAATGAAATTGAAAGCAATCGCTGCGGCAATCATGTGGTTGCCCGGTTTTGAGCCAGAAGACAACGCCCCGATTGTTTTGCAAGGGCCGGTTGTCACGCAACGCGAAGCCGAGATCATCCCGTTTTCCAAAGCGCTGGCTGCCGAAGTCGCAACAATCAAAGCAGTATGGCCGCGTCTCGATGCCGTCACGTTTTTCGGTTTATCCGGCAACGTCACCAAATTCGAGGCTAACATTGCCGCAATCGAATGCCTGCGCAAGCTGGAGTCCGAGAAGAGGCAAGCGACCACGGAAGATCGGGAAGTGCTCAACCGTTACACCGGTTGGGGCGGCATTCCGCAAACATTCAATGATGACCAGAAAGAACAATCGTGGGTTGCCCGCGCTGAACGCCTCAAGGCATTGCTGAGTGAAGATGAGTACCAATCTGCTGAAGCCAGCACACCAAACGCCCACTACACCGCCCTGGAAGTCATCGAGGCGACGTGGAGTATGGTGGAACGGTTGGGTTTCAAGGGTGGCCGCATTCTTGAGCCATCAGCCGGTGCTGGTTATTTTCTTGGCGCGATGCCGCAGGAGATTGCCCAGCAAAGCACCGTCACAGCAATTGAACTCGATCAACTATCGGCGCGCATCCTGAAGGCTCTTTACGGGGATTTCGGGGTAAACGTCATACAGAGCGGGTTTGAGGCGGCAAAGCTGCCGGATGAGTTTTACGATCTGGCTATCTCGAATGTTCCGTTCGGGAATTACCAGGTGCCGGAACTGCGCAACGTTCCCTACGCCAACTTCCTGATCCACGATTACTTCTTTGCGAAAGCGATGGAAGTTGTCAGGCCGGGCGGGTTGGTTGTGTTCATCACGTCCTCCGGGACGCTGGACAAGTGTGACGACAAGGTGCGGCAATATCTTGGCAGCAAGGCTAATTTGGTGGCAGCAGTTCGCCTGCCCAATACCGCTTTCAAGAGAATCGCCAACACCGAAGTGACGACCGACATACTGGTGCTGCAAAAACCGCTGGAAGGGCGTAGCAGTAAAAAAGGCTGGATGGAAACACTCGTTCTGCCGGAAACATCCCCGATCTACGGGGAGAGCAGGGAATACTGGAGACATCAACAAATATCGTGCAACCAGTATTTTGCCGAGAACCCTCAATGGGTCATCGGCAAGCTTGCACTGACTGAAAACGGATACCAGAAATCGACTGGCTGCATATTCGAGGGCAACCTTGAAGCCGCACTGGCCGAAAAGGTGTCCATGCTGCCGGAAGGTATCTACGCGGCGATTCGGGAAGTTGAAAAAACAAAAGCTGTTTTGCGTCTGGAGTACAACGCCCAGGGTCGCCCAGGTTTCAGGGTGATTGACGGCAAGGTGTATGAAACAAATGACGGGTTGGAAGCGTCGCAATTCATCGCGCCGCAAAAAACGCTGGAACGCATCGCTGGCATGTGCGGTATCCGTGATGCGGCACGCAAGATTGTTCGGTCACAAGTTGAAACCGGGGATGAGGCGATTCTTGCCGCTTACCGGTTGACACTGAATATCGAATACGACCACTTCGTCGCAAAATGCGGGAGCATCCACACCAAGGCAAACAGGGCCGCTTTCAAAGGTGATCCCGATCTGCCGTTGCTGATGTCGCTGGAACGCTGGGATGGGGAAACTCAGACCGCCGAAAAGGCAGACATCTTTTTTCAGCGCACGGTGGGGATGTTCAAAAAGGTCGATCATTGCGAAACCTCGGAAGAGGCGTTGCTGGTCAGCCTGACCGAGTGTGGCCACGTCGTAGAAAACCGGATTGGCCAATTGCTCGGGAAACCGGGCAGCGAAGCCATGAAGGAGCTCGAAGCGTTGGGCGCGGTATTCCTCGATCCGCAAACCGGCAATTGGGAAACCAAAGACAGTTATCTTGCCGGTAATGTCCGTAATAAATTATCTGCTGCCAGGGTGTCGGGTGAGCGTTTCAGCCGAAATGCGCAAGCATTGGAAGCCGTGATTCCCGATGATCTGACACCAGGCGAGATCGGTGCGCGCATCGGATCCACCTGGATACCGACAAGCGATTACGAAGCATTCCTTGATGAAACTCTGGAGTGCAACGGAAACACCGTGACGTTCAACCAGGCAGCAGGCGCGTGGAATATCGACACGCATTACAGTACCAAATCGTCGATAGCAGCTACGCAGACGTATGGAACCGAGCGGGTAAATGCAGCAACCCTGTTCGACCAGGCATTGAATCAAACCGTGCCGACCGTGCATGATCCTGATCCCGAGGATCGTGACAAGCGCGTGGTCAACCAGAAGGAGACCATCGCGGCACGCGAGAAGCAGCAGTCGCTCAAGGAGAAATTTCAGGAGTGGTTGTGGTCCGATCAGGAACGAGCACTAAGACTGGCAAGGCTTTACAACGATACGTTCAACAGCGTTGTGCCGCGCAGGTTTGATGGTCGGCATCTGGTGTTGCCGGGATATTCCCGGATAGTCAGCCTGCACGAGCATCAGCGGGATGCCATCTGGCGTATTGTTGCGAGTCAGCTAAACACCTTGCTTGCCCATGTTGTTGGGGCTGGCAAGACGCTGACTTGCATCTGTGCCGGCATGGAGCTTCGTCGCCTAGGCAAGGCAAGCAAACCGATGTATGTGGTGCCAAACCACATGCTTCACCAGTTTGCAGCCGAGTTCCTGCGTGCGTATCCCGGCGCCAACATCCTGATTGCGTCGAAAGACGATCTTCAGGGGGACAAGCGCCGTCAGCTTCTTTCCCGTATTGCCACCGGCGATTGGGATGGTGTGCTGATTACGCATGCTTCGTTCGAGCGCATCAAGATGAGCGATGGATTCATGGAGGAATATATCCAGAATGAAATCGATCTCATTGAAGATGCCATTCGCGCTGAAAAGCAGGATCGCGGTAACCGCATCATCAAGGAGCTGGCCCGTGCGAAAAAAGCATGGGAAGCAAAACTGGCAAAGCTGTCAGGTAAAAACAAGAAGGATGAAATTCTGTCCTTCGAGCAATTGGGCATCGACTGGATGTTTGTCGATGAAGCGCATCTGTTCAAGAACTTGTGGAGGTTCAGCAAGATGACACGGGTTGCCGGATTGCCTAACAGCAATTCGGAGCGGGCATTCGACATGTTCGTCAAGACTCGCAGCGTCATGGCAAAACACAAGGGCAGAGCAGGCGTGGTGTTCGCGACTGGCACGCCGGTGTCCAACAGCATGGCCGAAATGTGGGTCATGCAGCGATACCTGCAACCGAAGACGATGGAAGCCTTTCAGGTGGGGATGTTTGACACCTGGGCAGGCAACTTCGGCGAGTCGGTAACGGCTCTGGAGCTGGCTCCGGATGGTAGAGGCTACCGGATGCATACCCGTTTCGCGAAGTTCGTCAATCTTCCAGAACTGATGTCCATGTTCGGTGAGGTGGCGGATATTCGCACTGCGGAGATGCTGAAATTGCCGGTGCCAGATGCGCACAAGGAAACTGTAACGATCAAGCCGACAGATGACTTGAAAGCACTCGTCCAAACCCTCGTGGAGCGGGCAGAAGCAATAAGGAACGGCAACGTCAGTCCCTCTGTGGACAACATGCTGGCCGTTACCAACGATGGCCGCAAGGCCGCGTTGGACATGCGTCTGATCGATTTATTCGCCGAGGTCGAGAATGGCAAGGTGAACCATTGTGCCGAGAAAGTATTCGGTATCTGGGGGGAAACCATGCTGTTCCGTGGAACACAAATTGTGTTCTGCGACCTGTCCACTCCGGTGGAAAACGGTCGGTTCAGCGTGTATCAGGCGTTGCGTCAAAATCTGGTAGAGAGAGGCGTTCCAATCGAGGACATCGCCTTCATTCACGACTACGAGAGCGATGCAGCCAAGGAAGAGCTTTTCAAGGCCGCGCGTGATGGGCGTATCCGCATCCTTCTGGGCAGCACGCAGAAGATGGGGGTCGGGACAAACATCCAGACCCGGTTGGCGGCACTGCATCATCTGGATGCCCCATGGCGGCCATCTGATGTGGAGCAAAGGGAGGGGCGCATCATTCGCCAGGGCAACCTGAACGAGCGTGTGCGCATCTACCGTTATGTAACCGAAGGCTCGTTCGATGCCTACATCTGGCAAACGCTTGAGACAAAGGCGAGATTCATCGCACAAGTCATGCAAGGGGATACCGGGATGCGTAGCGCAGAGGATGTTGAATTGGCCGCGTTGTCTTATGCGGAGGTGAAAGCCTTGGCGTCAGGCAATCCGCTGGTGCTGGAAAAAGCGGGGGTCGATACCGAACTTGCCAAGCTGTCGTTGCTCAGGTCTCAATGGGATCAGCAGCAATGGCGCAACAAGCAGGAACTGGCAACCTTGCCAGGTCGCATCGAGCGCGTCCAGGCCAGAATTACCGGCATTGAGTCCGACATGGCTTCCCGGCAAGACGTATCTGGTAGCAAATTCCTGATGGAAGTAGAGGGGAAACGCTATACAGATCGCGCCGAAGCGGGAAAGGCACTTTTGTACGCTGTGTATGGAGTGAAGTCAGGCGGTGATCGGATAGTGGGTCAAATTGCCGGGTTCCGTGTTGCCGTGCAGTTGTCGGCATTACAGGAAATGGGCGGACAACTGGTTGTCCTGGGAGGTGTCGAGTATCGATGCGGCCAGGCGGAATCAGCGCAAGGTTTTGTGCGTGTACTCGAAAACTCACTCAACAGGATGGAACAGTGGCTCCTGGAAGAGCAGGAGAATTTGGCCAGAACCGAGAAACGCATGGCCGACATTCAGGCCGAAGCCGCAAAGCCGTTTGACAAGGCTGCGCGGCTGGAGTGGTTAAAACAACGGCAACGAGAAATCGAAGCCGAGCTCGATTTGAGCAAGGGCGAAAACACCGCTGTTGATGAAACAGAGGAAATAGCCTGAAGAAAATTCAAGTCGCTGCGTAATGCAGTGACGTGAAGAGGCCGCTGGCCTTGCCGGAAGGTAAAACAGCATCAAGCATCGTATCGGGCAACCGGTTCGATTCAAGCAACCCCACGGGGACATCCATTGTCCCTCTGGGGCGTGGTGTCTCCGTTTTTTTGTTTTAACAAAAAGGAGAAACACCATGGCATTACAAGCACTCAAAAACATCAACCGTACCGCCGCAGCCAATAACGAGCAACCGCAGGGCTTCCCGGCAATGCTTGAACAGTTCAAGGGAGAAATCGCCCGCGCGCTGCCCAAGCACATCAATCCTGACCGCATGGCACGCATTGCGCTCACGGCGTTTCGCATGACCCCGAAGCTGGGGGAGTGCGACCCGCGCAGTGTGTTTGCCGCCGTCATCCAGTCCTCGCAACTTGGACTGGAAGTGGGGCTGATGGGCGAAGCTCACCTTGTCCCGTTTGGCAACCAATGCCAGCTCATTCCGGGTTACACCGGATTGATGAAGCTGGCGCGTCAGAGTGGATTGGTGCAGGACATCTATGCACACGAGGTGCGCATGAACGACACGTTCGCGCTAAAACTCGGCATGGAACGAAGCCTGGAACACGAACCGCTGACTGCACCGGGCGGCTTCCCCGCGTCTGATGAAGAACGCGGAGAAGTGGTTGGCTTCTATGCGGTAGGCGTCCTCAAGGATGGCAGCAGGACGTTTGTCGCAATGGGGCGCAAAGAAGTCGAAAGCATCCGTGATGGCAGTCGCGGCTACCAGGCAGCCAGAAAATACAAGAAGGAATCCGTCTGGGATACCGACTTTGTGGCGATGGGGCTGAAAACGGTCATCCGGCGCATCTGCAAGTTCTTGCCTAAATCACCCGAGCTGGCAACAGCACTGGCGATGGATGAAAAAGCGCATGCAGGCCAAGGTCAAAACCTGAATCTGAACGACGTGATCGACGGCAGTTACGCGCCGGTTGATGTCGCTGAGGGGGCGGAAGAGATCAAGGACAAACCACCAGCCAAAGCCGAGAGCCAACCGCAATCGGCAAAGGCAGTGAGCAAACTCGAAAAGCTGGACAAGGTTGTCGCGGCTTTGAAATCAGCCAGCACTGTTGAGGCATTGGATGAGATTTATATCCGTGCCGAAGTGGATCTGGAGGATGCAGAGCTTGATGTCGCGCTGCGCGAGTATCGTAAATGCAAAGACGCGATCACTGAACAAGGCAGCCTGGTTTAACCACCCTCACGGGGACATCGTTCCCCTCTGGGGAATGGTGTCTTCTTTTTATATTTTATCAAAGGAGAAATACCATGTTGAACAAAGTGCAATTAATCGGCCGTCTTGGAAAAGACCCGGAAATTCGTTACACCCAGGGGAGCGAAGCAGTCGCAAATGTTTCCCTGGCAACTTCCGAGTCATGGAAAGACAAGAATGGTGAGAAACAGGAGAAAACAGAGTGGCACAACCTCGTGTTCTATCGCCGCCTGGCAGAAATGGTTGGTGAGCACCTCAAGAAGGGCGCGCTAATCTATGTCGAAGGCAAGATCACGACCGAGAAATATCAGAAAGATGGGGAGGATCGTTACGTCACAAAAATTGTTGTCTCCGAGATGAAAATGCTCGGCGGCAACAAGACGGATGATGAGTCCCACGTTGCAGCACCCGCACCCGCTGCCAACAAAGGCAAAACCACAAAGGCAGGCCAAAAGCCCAAATTGGACGAAGGCTCTTTCTAAAATCAACCACCCACCGGGGGAATCATCCCCCATGGGGTGCTTCTTTGCCGGTGGTTTTACAACCACCCGCCCACACGGGACACACCAATACATCCCGCTGGGTGCTTTGGCGTGTCCCATGCGGGATAGACCAAGGAGGCATCATGGAAGCGAAGGAATTGAAGTTGTTGGCCGCAGGACGCTGGGAAAGCATTGTTGCATCGCTTGCCCCGCAGCTTGGCCAGGCAGTAGAGCGCACGCCGAATCATGTACCGTGCCCCGTGCATGGCGGGACAGATGGATTCAGGCTGTTTCGGGATTTTGAAGATACGGGTGGCGGTGTGTGCAACACATGCGGCATCCATCACGATGGATATACGCTGCTCATGTGGGCGAACGGATGGGATTTTCTAACTACCCACCGCGCCATACACGACATGCTGTTGGGCAGCGGCGAGAAGTATTACGCGCCCTTGCCAGCCAAAAAAGTGTGTGTCAAAAAAGAGGAAAACAGGCAGGACATTCGCGATTCCCTGAATCATGTATGGAAAGTCAGTGTTCCTCTGACCTCACCCGAAGCGCGGGCAGCAAGGTTGTATTTTGCGAACCGTGGAATCGGGCAGATCGACTATCGAAAAGTTGATGGCAGGATGATCCGTTTTGTCCCTTCGCTTGAGTATTACGAAGAGGGAAAGCCGGTCGGCACGTACCCCGCCATTGTCGCGATGGTGTGCGATGCAAACGGTCGTCCTTCGACCGTGCATCGCTCATACATCACACACGATGGCGAGAAAGCCAAAGTCCCGTCCCCCAAGAAAATGATGCGGCACTGTGCCGATAATTTGTTTGGTGCGATGAGGATAGCGACACAAGGTGATAGCAGGGTATTGGCAATCACAGAAGGCATCGAAACAGCACTGGCCGTCATGGGTGCTTTTAACGTGCCTGTATGGGCTGCCGGCAACGCCTACTTGCTGGAAAACTTCGTGCCGCCAAAAGGTGCTGATGTGGTGATCTATGCCGACAAAGATCGGCCTTCCAGAATTCATCCGGAAGGTCACGGGTTGAGCTCGGCGAAGTCACTGGTAAAACGCCTGTGGAAAGAAGGCGTAAAGGCCAGCATCAAGTTGCCTGACACAGATATTCCGCGAGGGATGAAATCTGTTGACTGGCTGGATGTGGTCAATGGCGACGTGCATCAGGCATTCGCCAAAAAAACCGCCATACGGTAAGCAAGCCAGTTTCATGGGCATGCTTGTCCAGGGCTGTTTTACCCCGCTTGCGGGGCTTTTTATGACGCATTCGATGAGTGCGCCATAAAAAGTGAATTCATCCTCAAGGCTATGCCTTGAGCTGATATTGGCGGCTGACCAATCAAAACAAACAGAAGGCGAGCAATCGTTATAACTACCCTATCGGGGATACATCCCCGACAGGGCTTGTGTCCCCTTTTTTATTTCAAGGAGACACAAAATGAATATCCAACATTGCAGCACACCTGATTTATTGTCCGTCCTGGTAGGAAAAGGGATGGCTAAAAAGATATCACAAGTTCCACTTTCCGTTTTATTTGGAATGCGTGCAAATCGTCAGGAAATGATTTGCGAAAACGAAGCTCAGTATGTGCCCGCACCTATCATCTCCGCAGCCAAAGAGTTGTTTGCGCGGGCACTCAAAGAGGACATTAGCATCCATCCGATTTCATTTAATTCACCCAATGTGGTCAAGGATTACTTGAGGCTGGTGTTGGGTGGACGGCAGCAGGAAGTATTCATGGTGCTGTTTCTCGATGCCCAGCATCGTCTTATCGCTTCGGAAGAGCTGTTTCACGGGACGCTCACACAAACCAGCGTGTATCCACGCGAGGTTGTCAAACGCGCCCTGATACACAACGCGGCAGCGGTAATGCTGAGCCACAACCATCCTTCAGGGGTGGCAGAGCCAAGCAGCGCCGACCGCATGCTAACTGATGCACTGAAGCAAGCCCTTGGATTGGTAGATGTTCGAGTTCTCGATCACATTGTGATCGGCGAGCAAGAAGCATTGTCTTTTGCCGAACGAGGTTTGATATGAGTGTGCCTGAAAGAAAGACGTATCTGTACTTCATCAATCTTGACGAACGCGGCGAGTTTTATGCTGATGTTCGTGATGAAAGCAATAACACCATTTTCGAGATCAAGGGTTTTGATATTTTTGAAGATGGCTGGATGCGGAACAAGAATGACCTTATGGGGCTGAGAAACCATTTGGTTGGTCTTGGAGTGATGAAGGATGACGATTATTTAACCAGAGAAGCTTGAATTTAACCTACGCGGGGACACTTCCCCGCAAGGGGCATGGTGTCTCCGTTTTCCATATAAAGGAGCGCGCCATGTTTTTTGAAAAGACGTTAGACAAGCGTAGCAAAAAAGTGATGATTGATTTTGTGACTGGCCATTACAGGTACAACACAATGAACAGTTGGAATCGCTCGACAAGCTATGCGCACAACATAAAGTTGCACAAACTGGGTCTGACTTCCGAGCAATTGAATGCAGCATACGACATGCTGCAAACGGATTTTTGGGACGAAATCGACCAGCCAATTGCAGACTTCACCTCAGAAATGAGTGGGAGATACACGATTGGAACCAATGGGCGATCCAGTGGCTACCTCGTCCTTTACAACAGCAAGTATGAGTTGACTGGACACAAGTCGCACTGTCGCACCTGCGGCCAAAGAAATTACCGTTATGTTTATACGCCTGACGCTACGGCAGAAGGCGTGATAACGGCTGCGGTGATTGCCAGGGATTACACCATTGGCAACAGGTGTGGCGCATGCGGCGCTGAAGGAGAATATGGCCGCGTCAATTACACGTTGCCACCAAAACGCTTGTCGGTGTATCCCGGAAAGAGCATCGACCAGAATGAGGAATTTTCTGAATGGTCGATGTCAGAACTTCGTAATCACGTTGAACTGGTTCGCCGGTTCGATCAGGCGTGTGACGAAATTCGGGATAATTTCATTGAGCTGATTAGGAGTTGCAAGGTTGTCGAAGAGGTTGTAATGATTCCCAAGACCGTGAAGCGGATTGAATGCTGCCACGCATCTTGAAATAAGTAATAAGCAATTCGTCGGTTAATACGGCGAATTTAACCCACGCGGGGACACTTCCCCGCAAGGGCATGGTGTCTCCGTTTTTTTCATAAAAAGGAGAACACCATGCAAGAAAAATCAAATCGCGCCAACTGGGGCAAATTGTTTTCGGATGCCCTTTCCTGCCCTGGAAAGGTTTCTGAGGCGTACTCGGTATTTCACGATTACAGCCTTGGCAATGCCATCCTCGCCGCTCTGCAATTAACCGTTAAGGGGCTGCCACTGTCCCCAATCGCTTCCTTCAATAAATGGAAGAAATTGGGGCGGTGCGTGAAAAAAGGCGAGAAGGCAATTGCATTGGTCATGCCTGTTACCGTCAAAACCAAGTCCAGTGATGAGGTTGAAAACGGTGCTGGATTCAATGACAACACCAGGGAAGTCAGAAGTTCAGGACGCACGATGTTTGTGCTGAAAAATATCTGGTTTTCTTTGGATCAAACAGAGGGAGCGGACTACGCCAACGAGGTGACGATTCCAGAGTGGAGCAAGGTGCAAGCCTTGTCCGGTCTGGGAATCACGGAACAACGTTTTGAGTTGCTGGATGGAAACACGCAAGGGTATTCCATTCCCAACAAGAAACAGCTTTCCGTGTCTCCCGTAGCGCTGATGCCGTGGAAGACGCTTTTCCATGAAATGGCTCACTGCCTGATGCACTCGAGTGCGACGTGATGTCGTGTAAATAATTGTTTATTTGGTGATAAACGCTAAATAAACCTGTCGTTTTCCCGACAGTAGTCTAGGAGGGCAGGCGTGGCTGGTAACGGCTGGGTCTGAAGCCCCTCTGACAATGTAGCCCACTCCGAAAGGATGAAGTCGAAGCTGCGAGGCGGAAACGGAACTGCGAGCATTACGTGGTGGGGAACTAGGCTTGGAAGTAAGGTGAATATATGTGAAGTGGTGATAAATTCCGTGAATCAGAAGCTGCCAAAAATGCTAACAGGCAGTAACCAAAAATGGTAAGTGAGCGGTCTTGATTTTTCGAGTTAATCAAGCGGAAACAAAGCCTCACCGGAAAATAGCCACCACCTAACCTTCCAGTGTTATTTGCATGGAACACGGTAAGCCCGTATATCCGCCCACATAGGGCAAGCCGACCGCAAGGGAAGCCGATGGATGCGCGGGTAGAGGATGTCAGAAAAAGCGAACGCTGTCCTGTAAGGGGATGGATAGGGATTGAGGCGCAAGCCAACATTATCCTGTCCGAAAGGAAGCAGACTTCTGATTGGTCTCTCTTTGCAAGAGAGTATGTAGAACTTCAACAACGGAGGAAAAGCAAATGACGACTGCGGAAATTGTAGTTGGTGCGGCCTCTGGCTGTGAAGTGGATTGGCACAGTCTCGACTGGGCAAAAATTCACCAAACGGTAAAGAGGCTGCAAATGCGTATTGCAAAGGCAACTAGGGAAGGCAGATATAGCAAGGTGAAAGCCTTGCAGTGGCTGCTGACCCACTCGTTTAGCGGCAGAGCAATAGCTGTTAAACGAGTTACGGAAAATCAAGGCAAAAAAACGCCGGGTGTGGACAAGGTTGTATGGGATACCCCGGAGTTGAAAGCTGAGGCTGTTATGTCGCTCAAGAGAAGGGGCTACCAGCCCCAACCTTTGAGAAGGGTATTTATACCCAAAGCAAACGGCAAGATGCGTCCGCTAGGGATACCGACGATGAAAGACAGGGCGATGCAAGCGTTACACCTGCAAGCCTTGGAACCAGTCTCGGAAACCAAAGCAGACCCGAATTCTTATGGGTTCCGACCCATGAGAGCAAGCAGAGATGCGGCAGAGCAATGTTTCAAGGCTCTGTCGAGAAAACACTTTGCGGAATGGGTCATGGACGCAGACATAACCGGTTGCTTCGACAACATCAATCACGATTGGCTGTTGAACAATGTCCCTATGGACAAAGTGATACTAAAGAAGTGGTTGAAATCTGGTTTCAAATGGAATGGACAGTGGTTTGCGACGGAAGCAGGGACACCGCAAGGCGGGATTATATCGCCGACGTTAGCGAACATGGCTTTGGATGGAATGGAAATTCTGCTGACAGAACGTTACGGCGTCAAAGGCAGTCATAAATCCCGTAAAAACAAGGTCAACCTGATTCGGTATGCGGATGACTTCGTAATAACTGGCACAACGAAAGAAGTGCTGGAAGAAGCGAGGGAATTGATAGTGGAATTTTTGAAAGGCAGAGGATTAACGCTGTCGGAAGAGAAAACCAAAATCGTGCATATTGAAGAAGGCTTTGATTTTCTCGGATGGAACGTGCGCAAATACGATGGAAAGTTACTCATCAAACCTGCGAAAAAGAACGTGCAAACGTTCTTGCGGAAAGTCCGGGGAATAATCAAAGAGTCCAAGACGATGAAGCAAGAAAATCTGGTGAGAAAACTCAACCCGATTATCAGGGGTTGGGCAAACTACCATCAGAACCAAGTAGCGAAGGAGACCTTTTCCAAGGTATACAACGTTATTTGGAAACAGCTTTGGCAGTGGGCTTGCAGAAGGCATCCGAATAAATCAGTCGCATGGGTGAAGTCGAAATACTTCATGCGTGATGGTTTGAGGAATGGGGTGTTCGGCACAAAGGTAGAGGATGATAAAGGTGAAAAAAAGGTTGTGAAGTTGGTGTTAGCCAGCGACACGTCGATTAAACGCCACGTCAAAATCAAAGGCGCAGCGAATCCTTACGACCCAGAGTTTGAGACGTACTTCGAAGAAAGACTTGGTCTGACAATGAAGGAAAGTTTCAGAGGGAAGAACAGGTTGCTGTTCCTGTGGTATGCACAGGATGGGTTATGTCCGAAATGCGGAGAGAAAATAACGAAGGAAACGGGGTGGAATCTTCACCACATCCTTCCAAAAGCTCAAGGCGGAGAAGACAAGATGACCAATCTTGAGTTGCTACATCCGAATTGCCATAGGCAGGTTCACAGCCGAGAAAAGAAGTTAGTTACCGGCTCTGGTCAAACAGGGCTTTGAAGAGGCTTGAGCCGGATGCGGGGAAACTCGCAAGTCCGGTTCTTAGGGGGGAGCGGCGCAGTAATGCGCTGTTCCTACCCGACAAGAGACGCAGATGGCGGACGGCGATTTGATGCGGAAAGACATCAAGGAGGTCGAAGCTGAAGCGGTGGCCTATCTGTGTTGCGCAACACTTGGATTGCCAGGGCTTGAAGAAAGTCGTGACTACATTCAGGGTTGGCTGGGTTCAAAGGAGCAATCCGATGAATTCTCCCAAAAGAGCGCGTCACGGGTTTTTTCAGCAGCCGACAAAATACTCAAAGCCGGCACCAAGTCTGCGAATGCGGATGAGGTGAGCAAATGACCGATGAAAACTGGATTGACTTCACCAGGCCGGTCGGTGATGTTCATTCCAGGCTTTCCGCAAATAAAATGTAGTCAACTTTTTCCAATCACACTTTTTTCAATCACCCAAGGGGGATGCATCGAGCCCCCAAGGGGCTTGGTCTATCCCTCAAGGGCACTAACCAAAGAGGGATACAAAATGGAACATCAAACAATCACCAACATCCGTGTTGGCAGCCTTCTGGCTGGAAACAATCCGCGTACCTATTTCGATCCGGTAGAGATGGCGGAATTGGAAGCATCAATCCTGGCAGCAAAAGAAGTGATACAACCGATTCTGATTCGTCCGGTCGAAGGCGGATACGCAATCGTAGCTGGTGAACGTCGCGCTCGCGCATCAAGAAAGGTATTTGGCGATGACTATGAAATTCCGGTCATCGCCAAAGCGATCTCTGCCGAAGAAGCCGATGACATGGCGCTGATTGAGAACACCCAACGCGCCAACATGAGCCCCACCGAAGAAGCCGCAGCAGCCGCCAAGATTCTCGGTCGTTGTGAAGGCAACAGAGATGAGGCAGCAAAGCGTCTTGGTTGGTCACGCAGTACGCTGGATAAGCGTCTTGCGCTGATGAACTGTAGTCCGTCCGTGATGACTGCTCTCAATGAACGCAAGATCCAATTGGGTCATGCTGAATTGCTGGCGGCGGCACCGAAGGGCAGGCAGGAAAAGGCGATTGTGAACCTGCTGGCTCAAACAACACTTCCAAGTGTTGCTGAATTCAAAGCAGGATTGGAGGAAATTTCACGGTCTATGGCATTGGCAATCTTCGATAAAGCAGACTGCACAAGCTGTCATCACAACAGTGGAAACCAGCAAGCATTGTTCGCCGAAGCCGTCTCTGGCGGGCATTGCACCAACAGCGAGTGTTTCAATAAGAAGACTGAGGATGTGTTGGAAGCCAAGAAAAAATCCTTGGAAGAGAACTATCCTCGCGTTGTCATCGTCCGACAGGGCGAAAACAACACGGTCATCAAGTTGATCGCAGAAGGTGCAACCGGCGTTGGTGATGAGCAAGCAGCGGCATGTCGTAGTTGCAAGTCGTTCGGAGCGGCAATCAGCGCGATACCCGGTAAAGTGGGTAACGTGTATGAGTCACAATGCTTCGATACCTCATGCCACACAAAAAAAGTTGGTGAACGCTTGTTGGCGGAAAAGAAAGCGGCTGCAAAGCCTGCGACTGCTCCAACAGCGTCTAAATCTGCCAGTTCAACGCCTGTAGCCGAGAAGGGCGCGGAGAAATCCACTACCACTTCCAAGGCTATCGTGACATCTGTTCAAGATACGCAGCGTGTCGTGGACTATCGTATCGGTGTTTGGCGCAAGGCGTTGAAGAAAGAACTGTTCGCAGATCCACATAAGAACCTGTGCATGCTCATCGGAATAATGATGACGCGCGGCGGAACGAATGTGTCATCTATAAAACTGGCATCCGGTTTTGAAACGATGACATCGCAAAAGCCCCCAGTCAGTAATGTCGGTGAAGCTGCTGTGATGGTGGCGGAAGTTGACGACAAGGTGCGCTCGCAGATGTTGTCCGGGATCGTAATTTCAATCACGGATAGTATCGAAAAGTCACATCTGCCGGAAATGCTCAAGTTCATGCAAGTGGATTTGGTAAAACACTGGAAGTTGAACGCAGAATTCCTTGATCTGCTCACCAAGAGCGAGATCGAGGTGATTGCGGAAGAGCTAGGTCTGAAAGCCGCGCTTGGCGAGAAATACGCCAAAGCGAAAAGCGGTAAGAAGGACGAGTTCATCAAAGCGCTGATGGAGATTGAAGGCTTCGTGTACGAAGGCAAAATTCCCAAGGTGCTGAAACATGCAGTAGATTGAACTTCACCCGCCCCTTCTGGGGTGGGCTTTTCAAAGCACATCGGAAGGTGTGTTTTGCAAAGCTGATTCACACCCGGCGCTTATTGCGCCGAGTTGATATTGGTGGCTGGCCAATCCAAACAAACAGAAGATGCGAAAGCGTCAATGAAGCACCCAAAGCAGCGCTCACCCAAGCGGGGACATCGTTCCCCTTGGGGCATGGTGTCCCTTTTTTTGTTTCACCAAAAAGGAGATTCACCATGTTCGCAGCACTTCAACCATTGCTGGCCAATTTGGCCAGCTTAACTATCGCGCTGGTCAACAATGCGGATGGCACCATCACGGTGACTGTTACACCGTATGGGGGCAAAGCGGGCAACGTTCTCGACACTCCATTGTCTCTCACCGGCACTGCCGCTGAGTTCGATGATGGGTTCGTTGAGCATCTCAATAGCTATGTGCCCAAGCGTCAAACCTTGGCCGACCAACTGGCTGCTACAGAAGCGATTCTGGAAGCGGCACAGAAGGAAGCTACTGACAAAGCGAAGAAGTCGATCGCCAAGCCAGCAAAAACGGCATCTCCCACTACCACGGACAACCCCGAAGGATCGGATGATGACAATGAAGGTGATGATGACACTGGCGCGTGCTGCACTGCACCGGATTCAACAGAACCGACATCAATAACTTCCGCACCTGCGGCTTCGACAGAAGCCAAGGGTTTGTGGGAATAGGGGGGGATGACGAAATGGCTATCCAAACCACAATACTGAATCGCACCTTTGCGTACAGCGGCTTGACCCTTCCTGATCCTGGGAAAGGTTTGTCGCTGGAAGAAGTTCGCGATGTCTATGCAGCCACCTACCCAGAACTGATCTCGGCCTCCATCGAGGGGCCGGAAAAGAAGGGGGACAACTTGGTCTACACGTTCAAAAAGGGCGTGGGGACGAAGGGCTGATCATGGGGTCATCACTGAAGGCAAGGCTTAAAGCCTTATCCAAGGATGACTCCTCAACCAAGCAGACAGGGCTAGTGATAGCCCCGTTTGTTTCCAAAGAGGAGCAATCATGCATCAAAGCATTGGTTCAACTCGTGCGCTCGTCAAAGAGCACGCAGAAGGAAGACCTGTTGCTACCTCCTTCGGGAGCGCTGCCACTGGTTTTCTGACGCTACCTTTCATTTCTCAGCACGTACCGGTTACTTCGGTGATTGATGAGGGTGATGGGAGATGGTTGCAGACGGCCAAGTTGTGTGCAGAGCTGGTTGAGGATGACGAACTCGTTATCCATGACAAGACATCTGCGCGCGACATCATCGGTCAATCATTATCTGTGTGGGCTTCAAAACACTGCGCAGAGATACAAGTGCTGGATAAATTCGAGCTTGTCGCAAGTCTGGATCGAGATGCTTTCGGTCTGGATTACGAAGGTGAGCCAGAAAAGAAACTTCTGTACATCGGGTTTCAATCACAGCAAACAACGCCATACATCAACGTCAAGGCGAAAGTCGAGATGTTGGAGGCGGTGCATCCGGGTCTCGGTCGTACCGCAGTCAGTATCGCGGAATTGGCCGGTTATCGGACGTTCACGGTATTCACACCGCAAGTGGCTCTTCATCACGCTTCATACCTGTACTGGTGTGGGACGGACAATGATGAAGATTTCAAAGAAGAGGTGGGTGTAATTGGTGATGAGGGCGAGCTTGACGAAGATACATTGTTGCCAAGCCAGTTCTTAGCATCATTTCCAAGCTACCTCGTCAGCGGCGAAGGGCTTGAACGTGATGTTATTCAACGTATCGCAACCAGCACGGAAACGGTGGGTGAAACGGCGCGGGTCATCTTGTCCGTCATGGACTTGATCGAACGGGATGCCAGATTGCCTTACCTGAATAACTTTTATGGGGAGCCGGTCTTCTTTTCCTGCTACATGGGGACAGGTGACGACATGCTGGGTCGTGTGATTGATGACTTTTATCAAAGCACGAGCGACGGCGGTGAGTACACCGACATGTATGGAGTGGCGGAAGTCGCATTCAACAAGAGGGCTTTCCTGAAATGGAAGTCCGAAATGGAGAAAGGCTTCGCGCTCTACACACAACTTGATCGCCTGATGCGCTGCATCGGTGATGTTCAATAAAGGAGGCATCATGCAAATTCAAGCAGCATGCGTGTCTGGCGCACAGAAGTTGTACGGAATGTCACACGCGATCCTGTTGTATGGCGAACGCGGCGGGCAGACAGTATTCGCTTCAGTGCATGACATTCAAACAAGCAACGATGGCGTAGCAACCATCGCAGCGGGTACACCGGTCTCCAAGACCGGCCTCGTGAAGATGATGCAAACCCTCGTGCCGGAGGATTATGCGCCGGCAGAGTTGTTAGGGAATCACATCCTCGCCAAAGGGAGCGACTACCTTGGGTGGTACTGCAAACCCCAGAAGCGTCAGGTGTGGTTCAAGAACGATGAAGTTGGGCAAGATGTAAGCGCAAATACCCATCAACCTGGGCTGGTGTTCATCACCGGCAAGGGACATTGGTATGTGTTCGCCGTCAAAGGCAGCAAGCGTCCAACATCAAGCACGCCACTGTATGTGGCTCCATACCTCAACGTTTGGAAAGGTGGCAGCATCTGTACTGGCAACATCGAAACGCCGAAGGGCAAATTGAAGTTCAATACGGAAGCATGGGAAGAGGCTTTTTTCCGAAGCTACTTCACCCATCCGAACGTCCACGAAAAAGATGCACTGACAAAATATCGCGGCGGCATCTTTGCGTTGTGGCGTGCGCTGATGAAAGGCCGGACATTCCCGACTGAATCATTGGTGCGCGCTGGTGAGACGCTTGGTCAGGCATTTGAAAGGACGGTGAAGCATGGACAGTCGTGACGTTGCGCTGCAAAGCGTGATGCCCACGGTAATGATGCCACGCTACTCTGAACTGAAAGAACTGGCCACGGCAGGTGATCGCATTTTGATGGCCGCCAACGGTGTCTGGCTGGAAGTTTGCCGCGCATGGTTGTATGCGCGCGTGCTGGTCGCAAAGCCTTCAATCATCCCGGTTCCATACGGGCAAGTGAGTGAGGTAATGCGGTTCGGCTTTGGCAAGCTGCCAATGGCGATGGTCGCTCAATTTATCGAGCAGGCCAGAGCCAGATGCCCAAACGAGTGTGCTGCTTGGGTCGTCTGGAATCAACGGACGAACGAGTGGAGGCTGATGATGCTTGAAGAGACATCGGTCGGGCCTGGTCATGTCAACGTCAACCTGCCAACACTGGAGGAAGACGAACACATGGTCATGGATTTGCATTCGCATGGGCTGACAGAGGCGTTCTTTTCCAGAACGGACAACAAAGATGATCGAGGTGCGACAAAAATAGCCGGAGTCATTGGAAATCTTGATAAGCCGGAGGTGACAGCATCATTTCGCCTCTGTGCGAACGGGATGTTTGTGTCACTTCCATTTGATAGTCCGCAAGGGCAGGAAGGAACCACATGATCCATAACATCGAATCACGCCTGCTCACGCGGGCGGTAAAGGTGGTGTTGGTTGGTGCTGGTGGCACCGGTTCTCACGTCTTACGACGGCTGTCCAACATGCACCTGGCAATGGTCGAACTGGGGCATCCTGAAGGTTTGGATGTCTTGGTTTTAGATCCAGACACTGTGTCTAAAACCAACGTCGGTCGGCAGAATTTCTGGCCATCCGATGTTGGGCAGCCAAAGGCCGAAATTCTGGTCAACCGCTGCAATATGTTGATGCAAACGGGATGGCAGGCTGAAATTGCGAAAGTCACTGACGATTCGCGGTTCAACTCCCAGCCGGACATTGTGATCGGGTGCGTCGATAACAGGAAAGGCAGGGCAGCGATACTCAAAGCGCTCAAGCGCAGCGTGTACCGCGCATCCTGCTACTACTTGGACATCGGCAATCGCGAACATGATGGTCAAGTGGTGCTGGGCGAGATCTTCGGTGAGAGCTTCAAACGGGAACATCGTTTGCCTCACATCGCCGATCTTTACCCTGACATCATCGACGGGTCGCTGGATGCTACAGACGATACGCCCAGTTGCAGCTTGGCTGAAGCGTTGGAGAAACAATCGCTGTTCATCAACGACACGATGGCGAATGCGGCTTGCAACTTGTTGTGGGAGCTTTTTCGTTATGGACGGCTCACGCATCACGGCCAATTCGTCAACATCAAGTCAGGGCGCGTAACGCCCTTGGCCATCGATCCCGAAGCGTGGAAGCGCTTTGGCTACGATGAGAATGCAAAACAAAAGCGGTGCAGTAAGGCCGCGAAGAAGTAGGTAGTTAGCAACGAGTCCCATCCGCGACGTTTGCGGATAGGGACACGATGAACCCCCTTGTTGGAAATAGCCATCAGGGGGCTTCACTAAGTCATTGCAGGCTTAGTGAAGCCCCTGTTTGGCTTCTTCACCAACAACACAAAGGAGATTCATCATGCCGTTATCTGCTGAAATGCGCGAATTTTTTGACAAGGTGGCCAAGAAGAACTTTTCCTTGGCTTGCGATGTGTACCATGCTCTTGCGACTGGGGAAGAAATAACACCCAGCCTGCGAGCCAAGGTACAAGAGGCATTGCGTCTTTCACGTTAATGTGGGGCGCAACGAAAAAGGAGAGCCAGCGCATTCGTGCGCTGGTTTTTTTTCGAATGTTTATCAATCAGCTCTGCTCAATCAATCGAGCAATATCTCCACGGCAACCTGAACAAACGCCGACCAGCAACAAGTCTCCGGCTTTGACTACTCCAGAAAAATTGGTGATCGTGACTGCGTGGCCACATTTGCCGCACCAGACACTGGAGAGCAGTTTTTTGCGTGCGTCAGGTGGAATGGCTGCCCACAACTTGGCTGCGGGATCATTAAATTTGGGGATGGATTCGGTGGGCATGACAAATTATAAAGAAAATATTGGTCAGAGTGGTTGTCAATTCTAGGCATGGTGAATTAAGAATTCGCTATTCGCAAATTGCCAAAACTGTTGCGTGAGCAGCTGAGCTCGCTGAATCTGGTTTATATCTGATGGACAATGTCACTATCCTTTAATGCTAAACTTCAAATCACTGCATGGTGCAGTAGCCAACTACGGAGAATAAATCACATGAACCGCAAAGAACTGATCGACGCCCTGGCAACAAAGACAGGCAGCACCAAGGCTGACGCTGACCGCAACATTGCAGCACTGATTGACATCATCACCACCACACTCAAGAAGGGCGACAACATCGCACTGGTCGGTTTCGGTACATTCGAGGTACGCAAGCGCGCAGCGCGCAATGGTCGCAACCCAGCAACAGGCGCGGCACTGAAGATTAAGGCATCCAAGGCACCAGCATTCAAGGCCGGCGCTACTCTCAAGGCTGCTGTGAACGGCGGAAAGAAATAAATACCCCACAAGCAACTGCTGGGGCATCTTGGTGGTTGCGTTTCTGAATGTCGGCTTCGGGGCTGTGTGGCAATGAAACCATGAAGGAAATCCTACAGTACCTGATAAAACATGGGGAACGGCTGGACACGGACATCGCTGAAGCTACAGGTATCTCACTTGCCACCGTGCGTTTGCAGTTAGCAGAACTTGTTGCCAAATGTGAAGTTGTGGCGTGCCATTCAATCAGGTTTAAGAATGACAAGAAAATCGAGGGAACAATTTACAGGGTAGCTGGATATACACCTCCAGCATCGCCGGGCAGGAAATCGAAAACACAGTTGAAGTTATCGTAGATGAACCCCAATCCAACTTCATCCATTAATGTAAAATTGTCGGCGGCTCGTCGTTTTCCTTCTTGGGCAGCAGGTGCATAAATCGGCCTTCAACTTCCTTGAAATAGCGGAACTCGACTACCCCAATTGTCCGTTTCTTTTTGGAAATCCCCTTGGGCTTGATCAGCGGTTGTGCGGCCCACACCCCACGCCTCGTTTCCAGCGTAAACGAGCACGTGTCTATCGCGTAGGGCGAGGCGCCTATGCTTCCGTACTTGTCGAGGATCGCGTTCATCTGAGGTATTTTGTTTGGCCGAAGCGTCCATGCTTCCATAATCGCGAACACAAAATCAGCATCCAATGCCAACGCCGCTGACTTTATCATCCGCGCAGATTGATCTTTGTCCACGACGCTTTCAGGATGAATCATCACCGGGATAACTTCTTTGGTGGTCAGATTGCCAACGAAGGCGAATGCCTGAAGTTTTTCACCGGCCTCCAGAAAGCCTCGCGCCTTGTCGATCAGCGAACTGATGATGTCCATGTACGCTTGCGGTGGGGTGCTAATGGGTGCCTCAATCATTTTTTCCTCAATATTTGCCACCGGTCGTGCAAACCGGGGAACGTGCGGTGATGTTCGCTGAGTGCCAGCGTATAGGCGTTGAGGCGTTCGAAATCGGCGCTGAGCACATCGAAAAACTCCTTGGTCGCCGTGTTGCCGCCTTTCTCTTAGCCTTCGAGAATCATAACCTGTCCGGAGCGCATCGCGTGAGCGACCTGTTAGCCGAACGGCGTGTCGAGGTTCGGCCAGATCAGCACCACCATGTCGAAACTGCCTGGCAGCAGCGCAACAGCATCACCATGGTGATCAAGGCGAAACACGGATCGCATGGGATAACCGCGCTTCTAGTCGCGAGGTTGCTTATAGGTAAGCAATGGATTGGGCAGAGATGCGAAGTACATCATAGCCGATCACGTTACCCAAAAAGTGTCATTCCTGATAACTCTTATTATCAGGAATGGCACTTTTCGCGACCAAGTCGGCAGCGCGCATTTACACTGACTACGAAGCCATATAAAAATACACAGAAACATGCTGTGAACCAGCCAGATATTGCGATAGCATGGCGCACCAACCACGCAAGAAGAAAAAAATATGGACAAACTACTGGAGGGGCTGGAACGCCATGAGCGGATGGCAAACATCATCGCTCAACAACCCGAATACATCAGGGATGACATTGCAAGCCTTGTGAAGGATGAGCAGAAGCCAGGATCGTTTGGTGATCTGATCAAGCGTTCCGTTGAACTGGCAGGTGCTCACAATGAGTTTCAAGGCTCGAACGTGGTATCGATGATCGGCAGGTGCTCCAGAAATAATGACGGACGCGGTCATGCTACTTGTCCGAGTAACTGAGTTGCAGCGTTTATTTCCGCACCATGTCGACAGAGCACCCACAGTACGTCCCCAGAGCATTTGCCAATCGCTAACTGCGCCGATCTTGTTGGCCACAGCGCCTACAGTACGTCTTTGGGGGCGGGCTCTGGAAAGGGTGGCAGCAGAACGCCAGTCCCTACGGTACGATATCGTACCCAACAACAGTTTGATTGCAACTGCTTTGCGAATACAATTATGACCTACCAGCTAGGTTCAGGTGTTGGTAATCTGGGCCTTAAATAGCCATAGCAAAGTAGTATTTTCGAACATGGTACAAGCAATGGTATTATCAAGTTTCTAAAATAAAATTACCTGTAAAATCAATTTGATGAGTGTCTAGTTTACAATTGAGTGGGAATAATTTAGCCTGTTCGAAGGCTTATCGAGCGCTATCAAAAAAACAATAGGAATACATTGATTAGATAAAACCCACAGCCTCAGCTGTAGGCGCATCCGAGACTACCACCTGATTGCGTCCGGCATGCTTGGCATTATAAAGAGCCTTGTCAGATGCCTCAATTAATTTGGTAACATCCCGAAACTGAGATATATCAGCGATCCCACAACTAAATGTAACGCTAAATTCTTTTCCATCCGCGAGATAACGCAAATTGGAGAAATTCTTACGTATCGTATCCAAGACTTGTAGTGCCGCCGTTCTATCAACATTAACCAAGACTACCGCAAATTCTTCCCCTCCATATCGTCCGACCAAGTCACTCGCGCGCAATCGCTGTTTAAGCAACCGCGCAAGGCTTTTAATTATACGATCCCCAATAGGATGACCATAGGCATCATTAATCTGCTTGAAGTGATCAATGTCGATCATCGCAAAAGCCAAAGGTATCCCATGCCGTTTTGACCGAACAACTTCGCGATCCAACTCGTCCTTTATAGCAGTGTGATTAAACAATCCGGTCAAACTATCGCGCAACACGAGAGAACGTAGAATAAGGGAGCGTTGTATACGGCTATTTACCGAAGAAATCAGATGTTGTGGTTGTATTGGTTTGGCAAGAAAATCATCACCGCCTAAGCTCATAGCAACCAACTGCTTGTCGAGATCGATTTCGGCCGAAAGAAATACTATCGGAATGCTGACAAAGGCATCAAGTTGTCGAATAACCTTAGCTAAATCCATTCCATTGTATTCCGGCATATACAGATCGATCAAGATCAAATCGGGAGCAAACTCAAGTAAAACTTTAATCAAATTAAGCGGGTTATGAACTACCATTGGCACCATTCCAGCTTGTTCCAGTACCGTAGCATAGTAGGCGGCAAGTGATTCCGAATCATCAATGATCATGACACGGTATGGCACAGTTGTTAAAGTCGATGTCAAAGCATCGAGCTTATCGATCAGTTTGCCAATATTTATTGGTTTACTTAAATAGGCGATGCCACCCGCACGTGCGGCTTCAAGTCTTATCACAAATTCATCGTGTACCGTGATAAAAATTACAGGGAATGGCGTATCTCGTCCTGCTTGAATTTCCTTTATGACCTCAACTCCACCCAAGCTATTATCGGGAAAAGAAATGTCAGTCAATATCACCGCGTCAGCAGTTCGCTGCATGGCAACCCGAAAATCGGCCAGCGTATAAAACACTGTAACTTCATAACCAAAATAGCCGAGTTGAACTTTCAGTTCCTCTGCCTGCTCGGGATCATCCTCCAATAAAAAAATGTGACGAGGACTGCGAGCATCATAGTTGGGTGGCGCAATTGCGATCGAACCAGCTTGGTCATTAAACAAAGTTTCTCTGTAAATAGCCACTTGACGTAGCTCACGCATCAATTTCTGTATATGCTGATATTGCTCTTCACTCAATGCTGTTTTTATCTGAATAACTTGCTTTAAATATTCTTCCAGATTACGTGCCGCATCACTGAGTAAAACAAACCCAAAGGTTTTTCCTGACCCGGTCAAGCTATGCACCATGCGATACAAGATTTGAAAACCCTCCCCATCCCAACTATTCTGAGACAACTGCTCCCACATCTCTTCGATATGTTTAAGTTTTTCAGGTAATTGTACGGCGTAGGCATCGCATAGACGTTCTAATTTTGATTGTAATACGTTTGGATCAGTCATGATCGCTCCCATATCTCCTGCACCCTGCTTGCCAGAAGCATCGGATCGAAAGGTTTGTGAATGACATCAATTACACCAAGTCCCTTGTAGCCTGCAACCTCACCAGGTTGAACTTTTGCGGTCATAAAAATTACCGGTGTATTGACAAATTGAGGCAGTGCACGCAACATTTTAAGCGTACTTGGCCCATCCATACCTGGCATCATCACGTCTAGCAAAAACAGCTGGGGTTGAAACCCAGGTGCTCGCTGCAGAGCCTCATCACCCGAACTGCATATCTCCATGGTGTAGCCGCCCACTGCTTCCAAGGCAAGGCGCGCCACCATCTGGATATCCGGCTCATCTTCCACATACAAAATGCGCACTAACTTGTCTCCCATACGACCCCTTTCTATTGAGACATATCGCTATTTTGTCCAACGCTTCAGATACTTTATCCATTTGCATTCTGGCCGTTGGATGCTTCATCAATCACTGGATAATCCTCGCTACGCAAAATAATTCAATATCACACACCTGCTGTCATTATCCGCCACTATTATCAGATATTTTGCTGATTTCACCATACTATTCAACCCCGATCAATCGTTTTATAGTTGCCAGCAATTGTGCATCGCTGGTGCGTGATTTCACCATCAAGGACGCCACATTCCGGATTTCTTCTCGCCCAACTTCACGGGCTGAAAATACCATCACCGGAATCGGCGGCGTTGCGCCATTCAATATAGATAGTAGCTCTTGGCCCGAGCCGTCAGGCAAGGTGAGGTCAAGAATGACCAGGTCGTAACGGCATTGCTTAAGCAGGTGCCTGGCATCGGCAAGCATTCCGGCATGATCGAGGTCTGCCATATCACCTACGAGTCCATGCATCACTTTAAAGATATCCGGGTCGTCTTCGACATGCAATACCCGGGGACGGATGCCAGAAAACCGCCCCACTGCACGTCTGATCGCCAACACCATTTGCTCTTTGTCGATCGGTTTAGTTATCCAGTCTATGATGCTGTACGCCTCGCCGTTCAATTCCAGACTACCCGCAATCGCCCTGGCCGAAACCACTACAATCGGTAATTTAACGGTTTTCTCTTCCATGCGTAGTTCTCGGATAAAGGCGATGCCGTCCTGACCAGGCAGTGATAGATCCAAGGTCATGGCCGCATAATGATGCTGTGCCAGCATGTGTTTTGCCTGTACGGTATCGTAGGCGACATCGGCCACGAATCCATCCTGTTCCAGCATAAAATGCAGCAATGCGGCAATAAGGCGATCATCCTCACAAATGAGTATCCGCTTGGTTTTTTCTTCTATTTTGTCAGAAGAAACGTCGGCTCTCTTTG
>QFXG01000032.1 GCA_003402285.1 Candidatus Nitrotoga sp. SPKER
AAGCTGTCTGCCACCGCCGGACTCGCTGTAATGGCCAATAATGCCTTTGCAGCATCACCATTTCTGAAGCCGTATGTCGTTGACAACCCTCTGAAGTCTTACCCGAATAGGGACTGGGAGAAGGTATACCGGGACATGTTCCATGTTGACAGCGAATTTATATTTCTCTGTGCGCCGAATGACACGCACAACTGCCTGCTTAAGGCTCACGTAAAGAATGACGTTGTTATCCGCATCTCGCCGTCTTACGGCTATGGAGATGCGGAAGACATGGACGGAAACCGCTCCAGCCACCGTTGGGAGCCGCGGATCTGTAACAAGGGCATGGTCATGAACAGAAAGGCCTACTCTGACAGACGGCCTAAAGGCGCGATGGTTAGAACCGGCTTCAAGGCCTGGGCAGAAGCGGGCTATCCGCGGACGGGTGCAAACGGCTTCCCGGATCAAAAATACCTGCAACGCGGCAAAGAACCCTTCATCAAACTGCCTTGGACCGAAGCTTACGCGTTGGCTGCTGGCGCATTGGAGAACATCGCCCGGACCTATTCTGGAGACAAAGGCGCTGCGTTGTTGACGCGTCAAGGCTATGACCCGGAGATGATTGCATCGATGCACGGCTGCGGCTGTAAAACCATGAAATTCCGTGCGGGGATGGCTGCCCTGGGCGTGTTACGAATCTATTCGTTGAAGCGGTTTGCGCAAGGGCTGGCCCTGCTGGACGCCTATGTCAGAAATATCGGAGCGGACGAAGCGAGCGGCGCCAAAGTACTGGACAGCTATTCCTGGCATACCGATCTGGCGCCTGGCTGTCCGATGGTGACCGGTCACCAGATGTTGGATTATGAATTCATGGTCTATGAGCACGCCAAGCTGATCGTATTCTGGGGAAACAACTTTGTCTGTACCAAGATGCCTGATTTGCATTGGGTCAGCGAGTCGCGTCTCAAAGGCTGCCATATCGTTGACATCTCGATCGATTATCATGCGACCTCGAACAAGGCGGATGACGTGATCATTCTTCGGCCCGGTACGGATCCGGCGCTGGGTCTGGGCGTGTGCCATCTGCTCATCAAGAACAATCATTATGACGAGAATTATCTGCGGGCCAATACAGACATGCCGCTGTTGATCAGAACGGATAACTGGAAAAACCTGAAGGCCTCGGACATTATCCCGGACTACAAGCTGGCGGAACTGACGCACCATCTGAAGGTGATGAAGCCAGGTGAAGGCCCGACGATGCCGCCGGCATTTCAATCGACAGCCTTTGTTTCGGAAGAAGTTCGCAAATTCTGGGGTGACAATGTTGTATGGGATAAGAAGACCAACAAAGCAGTTCCGCTGACCCGGGATGAGTGCGGCGCGCGCTATGCGGCGAAGGGCGTCGAATCGGCCTTGACGGGCGAATATGAAGTGACCCTGGTCGACGGCAAGAAGATTAAGGTGACACCGGTATTCCAGTTGCAAAAAGAATACCTGGAAGAATACACGGCCGAGAACACCTCGATCATGACGGGTGTTCCGTCGGAAGCGATTGTTGACCTGGCCAACCTGTTCCATAAGCACAGAGGTCAAGGCATCATCAGTACGGGAGCGGGCACGAACCATTACTTCAACTCCACCCTGAAGGACAGGGGTTTCATGCTGCTATCGGCCCTGAGCGATAACGTGGGTCATATTGGCGGATGTACCTTTGGTAACTATGTGGGTAACTACAGACAATCCGTCTTTGGCGGGTTTGGTCAATACCTGCTGGAAGACCCGTTCAATCCTGAGTTGGATGGCCGTAAGATGGTCACCAAAATGGCGCACTATACCGATGACGAATCTGCTCACTACTACAACTATGGTGACCGCCCCTTAAGAAACGGAACGCGGTTGCTGACCGATCCGGGCCATATGCCGGCCCCGACCAAAGTACTGTGGCAAGCGAACTCCAACTCCTCACTGGGCAATGCCAAAGGTCACTACGACATGGTCGTCAATACCCTGCCGAGATGGGAAGCGATTTTCTACAGTGACTGGAACTGGACCGCTTCGTGCGAATATTCCGACATCGTCTGGGGTGTGGATTCGTGGCTGGAAAACAAGCATACCGACATGGCCTGCTCCTGCTCTAACCCGTTCCTCACTGTTTCCCCGATCACCCCGTTAAGACGGTTCCAGGATACCGTAGGCGATGCTGAAGTCCCTGCTGGAATCTTTAGAGCCTTTACCGCGCTGACCGGTGATCAACGGTTTGCCGACTTCTTCAAATTTGTGGGCACCAACCCTGCTGGTAACCCGGCAGATCGCGATTCCGAAGTTTATGGTCAACGTGTACTTAACGCTGGCTCCGCTACCCGCGGAATGGTCTTTGCTGAAATCCGTGAAAAAGCCAAGCGAGGCATTCCGACCATCTTCATGTCCAGAACCTACCCGAGAATCAGCGGCTGGGAACAAACGGCTGAAGGCGGCGGCTTGCCTTGGTACACCAAGAGCGGTCGGTTGGAATTCTACATGGATGACCCACGGCTAATTGATGGCGGCGAGAACCTCACCGTCTATCGTACCCCGATTGACTCAAGCCATTACGAGCCGAACGTTATCGTTGGTCATAGCCGCGCGTTTGCCTTGATGGAAACACCGGAAATGCGCGGTCTGGAAAGAATGGGCAACAGCCTTAAGATTGCCGAGAACCGTCAAGGGCGAAACGTCATCCTGACGACCAAAGAACTGATGGCGACCACCCATCCGCTCCGTCCGCACGGCTATGAGTTCTGCTTCAACTCACCGAAGTACCGTCACGGTGCCCACACCACCCCGATTGATACGGACTTGATGACCCTGTGGTGGGGACCGTTTGGTGACATCTACCGTCACGACAAGCGTCAACCATCTGTGGGTGAAGGATTCGTGGACGTGAACCCGCTGGACGCCAAGCGATTTGGTATCGACGAAGGCGACTACATCTGGGTGGATGCGGATCCTGGTGACCGTCCTTACAAAGGCTGGAAAGAAGGCACCCCGGAATACGCGCTGGCGCGGTTCATGGTCAGATGCAGATACTTCCCTGGTATGTCGCAAGGCTCCATGCGGATGTACTACAACGCCTACGCTGCGACGTATGGCAGTATGGAAGGTGCGCGGACCCGTGCGGATGGATTGGCGAAGAGCCCGCGGACCAACTATCAAGCCATGTTCCGGTCCGGGAACCACCAAAGCTGCACCCGTGCGTGGATTAATCCGACTAACACGACGGACACTGTGGCCAACAAGAAGGTGTTTGGACAGGAAATTATTATTGGGATGCAGAATGACGTCCACTGCGCCAATGGTTCTCCCAAGGAATCGTATGTGAAGATCGAGCTGGCTGAGAAGGGCGGTGTTAACGGAGGTGTTTGGCACATTGCTGCTAAAGGCTACCGTCCGACCTATGAGAGCCTACAGATGAGAACTTATCTCCAAGGTGGGTTTATCAGCCGATAATAACGGGCGTACAGCCGCCGCCCTGAAATGGGGCGGCGATCTTGAAATTGTGAAATAATTTTGTAAATGGAGATCTACAATGGCAAAAGTTAGAAATTGGCAGCTGGGCAGGGAAATGGACTACCCCTATGAAGAAAACAGGCCAGGTCGGCAAGTATCGATGCTATTCGACCTGAATAAATGTATCGCCTGTCAGTCTTGTACCATGGCGTGCAAAACCACCTGGACGGCTGGTAAAGGTCAGGAAACCATCTTCTGGAACAACGTGGAATCGAAGCCATATGGATTCTATCCACTGGCCTGGGATGTAAAGGTTCTGGCTCTGCTGGGAGAACAAGCCCAACCGTGGTCTGGCAACAAATACAACGGCACGACGATCTTTGAAGACCTGGGCATGAACCAGCGGATCAAGGGCTATCTGCCGGATGAAATGGACTATGCGCATCCGAACCTGGGCGAAGATGAGTGCCTTAAGATCCTGGATGGAGAAGGCGACTATATCAAGGGCCCAACGCATAAGAATTGGGGCTTTTTCTTCCCCCGGATATGTAACCACTGTACCTTCCCTGGCTGCCTGGCAGCTTGCCCGAGAAAAGCGATCTACAAGCGTCAAGAAGACGGAATCGTATTGATTGATGCGTCCCGCTGCAGAGGCTACAGAGAATGCGTTGCTGCCTGCCCGTACAAGAAATCGTTCTACAACGATACTACCCGTACCGGTGAAAAGTGCATCTCCTGCTATCCGAAAGTAGAAGCGGGTTTGATGACACAATGCGTGACTCAATGTATCGGAAAGATCCGTCTCTTTGGCTTCAAGTCAGCTGATTACGACAAGATAATGAAGAAAGAAGTCAGGGAAAACAACCCGATCGACTTCCTGGTACACGTGAGAAAGATAGCACTGCCGATCTATCCACAGTTTGGTACTGAGCCGAGCAACATGTACCTGCCACCGGTCCATGTTAACCCTGATTTCCTGTCCCAAGTATTTGGCCCTGGTGTTGAGAACTCCATCAAACAATACCGGAATGCGGGCAAGGACAAAGAACTGCTGGCCGCGTTGTTACTCTTTGGAACGACCGAACGGATATGCGACACGTTCAAACTTGAAGGTAATGAGACGGTTGGTTATGATCCACAAGGTAAAGAGATTATCCGGGTTCCGTTGACTGAACCTGTATATATCAGGCAGGTCAAGAACTTGAAGACCGGCGCATTTCTTACCAATAACTCATAAGGAGCGGATGATGAAAAAACTATTAATAGCCGCATCACTCTTGATGATACCGGTTGCGACTCCTGCCTTCGGGAGTGATGCTGCACACGGCCCCGCACATGATTTGGCGATTCCAATTATTGCTGCTGATAATCCTGGCCAATATGGGGGTCACGCGTTCCATGGCTCCTTTAAACGGCTACCGCCCGTTCGTTTGGATGGAGGCGAAACCTATAATGAGGGCGTTATCAAATCCAAGGCAATTAAGGGAGAAATCCCGATGGACGCGGTAAACCGCACCTGGCACCAAGAAGATCCAGTCAGGGAAACCTCTTATAATCAATACAACCAAAGCTGGGAGCAAGCCCCGGCCACGGTCTGGAATGATGCCTCGGCCACTGAAATCCCGATGGGGCCGCAAAACCTGGTAATGCCGGGTCTGGTTGTGGCTTCTGTCCCGATGGTGAAAATCAAGTCTATCCATAATGACAAGGATATTGCCTTCTTGTTAACGTGGTATGACTCAACCAAGTCTGAAACAGAAACAATGGAAGACAAATTCTCTGATGCGATCGCCATCATGTTCCCGGTGAATGCAGGATCGGAACCCTCCTTCATGATGGGTGACGAAGAGAACCCTGTTCACATTGTTTACTGGAAGGCTGCCTGGGAAAGGGATATCGAGTTTGGATATCAAGATGTCAGAGATGCTTACCCAAATTACAACTATGATATGTATCCGGAAGTGATCCCGGCAATTGGTCAAACAATTGACACCCCTATCAGACGTTATAATGAAGGGCAAAGACAATACGTTGCTGCCTTGAAGCTCAGAAATCTCAGCCGGGTTGACCCTGAGCGGTTAACACCAGTTGAAGAGCTCAATGCCGTTGGTTTCGGAACACTGACCCGGCAAGCTCAAAACAATGCAACTGCCAATGGTGTCAGACGTTTTGGTTACTGGTCAGTTGTGATTAAACGTCCTTTAAACTCCGGAGATGTTCAGGACGCTGTTCTGAAGCCTGGGTCTAAGACCATGATGGCGATTGCTGCATGGGATGGAAAAAATCTCAACAATGGCGCGGGTGGTAACAGAGGCCCACGCAAGAACTATTCAAACGGAGGCTGGATACCGCTTGAAATTGAATAGTCGTAATTGATGTACCTGAGGGGGGCGGCGTTAAAACGCCGCCCCACTTTTTATTTAAGGGGATAAAATGTTAACGACCAAATCGGAAACAGAGTTGGCCCTCGCGAGGGCGGATGTTTACAGGTTTTTATCAATGGCCTTTGTCTATCCAGACAAAGATAAACTCGCCATCTTGCACGAACTTGCCGCTGATCTGGATAGCTCAATCAGCCTGCTTCCGTATGACATGAAGGAAGAATTTCTGGCCTTCACCAGTCTGATCGAAACAGTCGACGTGAGCGCGTTGCAGCCGGATTTTACCGAGATGTTTTTAACCCGTATGTTCTGTCCTTCGACTGAAACAACCTATGGGAAAAATAGCTTCAATCAACCGAATATTCTGGGTGACATCAGTGGCTTTTATAAGGCCTTTGGTTTTGTAATGAATGATAATGCTGCGGTTGCATTTGATCAGATAACCGTTGAGCTGGAGTTCATGAGCTTTCTGGAATTGAAGATTGCCTATGCCCTGGATCAGGCAATGGAAGAAAATATCGATATCTGCCTGTCTGCGGAAAGAAGATTCCTGGAGCAACACATTGGCAAATGGACCGGCGTGTTTGGAGAGAATCTGGCGGCAAGAGCGAATGAAGCCTATTACCGGAACCTGGGTCTGCTGTTATCAAAGTTCATGGGCTCGGAACTCAAGTTCTTTGGCATTGAAGTGGATAGCAGAATCAAAGAATTGCCTAAATCCGATTATGAAGGGCCGGTGGATTGTCCTCAACAGACAGGGAACGAAATGGATGAGCCCTTGCCTCTGCATTAGGAAGTGTTCTCTAGTTACGTAGAGGTAGTAGGGGGAG